>NZ_LYWZ01000009.1 GCF_001661965.1 Croceicoccus mobilis | reverse complement strand
TGTCGCGTAGCCCTTAATTGTGAGATGAGAAATCCAACGAAATCAACGGCCTTGCTTTGCCCTTAAATATGATATTTTGCCTTTAAATCCGATATTTTTGCCCTTAAACCTGAGACAGGGTTCGCAGCTTCGTGTGGCAAATATTGATGGATGATGATCGCGAAGACTTCGTTGCCGCTGGTGCTGAGGAGGCGCGCAGGGCGGCCGTTCTGCGTCCGCTTGTTCAGGCATATCTCAAAGGAACTGGCAGTCTGGAAAGTGGCATCAATGACGCCGTTTGGGAGCTTGGTGTCAGCAGGGCGACTGTCTGGCGCTGGATAAAGCGTCTGGCCGAAGAGGGTGGGCGCACCAGCGCGCTGGCTTCTCGGAAACGGGGCCGCCCGACTGGTACAACCTTGATATCCGGCAAGGTGGAAGCGGTGATCGAAGAACATCTTCGCCGTTATTTCTTACGGCGGGAACGCCCAAGCCTGTCGCGCATCGTGACAGAAATCCGAAGCGCGTGCTGGCAGCAGGGCTTGCAACCGCCGACACGTCGGACGGTTCAGCGCAGGCTGGATGCAATGGATGCCCGTGAAATTGCCAAGGCACGCGAAGGCGCAAAGGCGGCCCGCCAGAAATTTGCGCCGGTCGTAGGCGACAACAAGGCAAACCGGCCACTGGAGGTCGTGCAAATCGACCATACGCCTGCGGACATCATTCTCGTCGACAGTTTTGAACGCAAACCAATTGGGCGGCCTTGGGTCACGCTGGCGATCGACGTCGCAACGCGGATGGTGACCGGATATTACACCTCTCTCGAGGCACCTTCGCGTCTGTCGGTGGCGCTTTGCCTGACACAGGCTGTGGCCCCCAAGGCGGAACTTCTGGCGGAATTGGTGCGCAATGTTCCTTGGCCCGCGCAGGGTAAACCGCATAGCATCCACGTCGATAACGGGCGCGATTTCCGGTCGCATGCCTTTCGGTCGGCATGTGCAGAATGGGGGATCGATCTGGTCTATCGGCCGCCAGGCAGTCCTCATTTCGGAGGGCACATCGAACGATTGATCGGCACGATGATGGGGGCCGTGCACCTGTTGCCTGGAACAACGCAATCCTCGGTCGTGGCCAAGGGCGACTATGACGCCGAGGGCATGGCCACGATGACCTTAAGCGACTTCGATCGCTGGTTTGCTCTGGAAATCTGCCGCTACAACAACAGCATTCATTCAAGTCTTGGCTGCACGCCCGTTGCCAAATGGGAGGCGCTCTCAGAGCAAATGATGGGCGATATCCCCTTCGAGATTGAAGCCTTTCGGGTGAGCTTTCTGCCAAGTGAACTGCGCAAGGTCAGGCGTGACGGCATCCATCTGTTCCAGATACGGTACTGGTCCGATGCGCTTGCAGGCCACATCGGGCGCGGGGATGGAAAGGTGGTCGTCCGCTACGACCCTCGCGACCTCTCGGTGATCTGGGTCGAACTGGATAATGACCGATACGTCGAAGCTCGGTACCGAAACCTGGAAATTCCGCCTGTGTCGCTCTGGGAATATCGCGAAGCCATGAGGAATGCCCGTGCCCTTGGCAAGTCCGGGTCCAATGAGCTGGTCCTGGCTGAGCTGATCCGACAGCAACGCCAAATCGAGTCTGAAAGCCGGAGCCTGACGAGGGCCGAACGCCGATCCCGTGAAAGAAAAGGGACATTGGAGGGCGCCAACTCGGCCGTCTCAACAACCGAAGGGCTGCGCGCGATCGATACGGGTGATACATCGCGCCCATTGTTCAAGGTGGAGAGATGGTGAATTGAGGGCAGGAAAAACAGAGGAAGACGGTCGGATCACCCTCATTCAATCGGATATCTGGATTGGCTTTCCGCGGGCCGAACAAGTTCTGGACCGTTTGCAGTGTATGATCGAAGCGCCAAGGCAAACCCGTATGCCTGGCCTTCTTGTGCATGGCGCGTCCGGGATCGGAAAGACGATGATCGCCCGCAATCTTTCGCGCAGATATGCACCGGAATATGACCCAGCATCGGGAATTACGCGAACGCCGCTGTTACTGTTACAAGCACCACCAGCTCCCGACGAACGACGGTTCTATCTGCACATCCTGGCGACCGTCGGGGCACCGGCCACGGCACTGAGCGCGCGCGCTCAAAATGTGGCCTCCCTCGAAGTCCGTGTCGTCGCGCTCTTGCGCGACCTTGGCCTGCGGATGATCATGATCGACGAAGTCCACAACCTCTTGGCCGGGACCCACCGCGAACAGCGCCGCTTTCTCAATGTTCTGCGGTATCTCAGCAATGAACTCGAAGTGTCGCTGGTCTGCCTGGGGGTCAGCGAGGCCGTCGATGCCATCCGTGGTGATATCCAGCTTGCCAGGCGGCTGGACGAACATCACCTTCCAAACTGGCGCGACGACGCCGAGTTCTCGGACATGATCCAGACACTCATCGCGGCAATGCCCCTCGAGAAGAAATCCAATCTGAAGGTCAAGTCACTAAAGCAGATACTTGCGCTGACCGGCGGGGTGACCTCGCGCATCTTCGCCCTGATCAAGGATCTTTCCATCGACGCCATTGTCACAGGTGATGAATGCATCACCGATGACGCAATCGCAAAATGGACGCCGGTTTGGTCGCGCCATGCGAACCCCCCATCGGCGGCTCGAGAAGTCCGGGGTGTGAAGCCGCACCCGCTGCCCAAGACTGTCGCGCCGCTGCCCGACGAGTTGTTGTCAGGTTGGTTGTCTAGGCTGGCGGCGGCCAACTACTGTGATGATGCGGAACTACTGGCTCATCTCAGAATCGATACCGCGCATGGCACCGCCTTGAACTTCAACGTCGACGCGGCTGCGGCGGCGAAGATTGCCAACGCCGCACGGATTGACCCAGATGTTGTGCGATCTTTGACCTTCCCAGCAATGACGACACGAGAAGCCTCGCTGACGGCCCAGATACCATTCCAGCATTGCCTGCAATGTTCCAGAGAGGGCCTTTCGCTCAAGCATTGGAGGCGAGCCTGGGCATTCGACTGCCAGGTTTGTGGGACGAGACTTGTGCCGACGCTCGGCAAGGCCAGTGGCGAACAGATGCCCGAAAAGCTGATAAATCGTGCGCGCAACGGCGCCGCGCGGCTTGAATACGCCGCGCGATTACGCAGCTCCAAGCAATTTCGGCGCGCAATGCGCGCGGTCACCTTTGCCATATCATTAAAGGCCTTCCGCGGAGATCCGTTATACGCTCTTCAGGGCCACAGGCTGGAAGTAAGGCTGTTTGGCCTTGCTGCAATTGATGCAGCCCAATCCCGTCCACTGGTCAAAGCGGCCATCTCAAGCTCCGGCATCGACGACTATGCAAGGGTTGCTCTATTGCGCGCCTTCGATAAGGAGCCACGTCTGCTTGCCGCGGTTGTTTACATCGCCCGGCAGCGCGCGAAAAGCATAGGCGCGATGGCAGTGGAATCTCATAATTAAGGGCAAAAAATATCCCCGAACGCGTCGTGTCTCAGATTTAAGGGCAACGCGACACCCTATCTATTCCACGCGGATTGAGCGTGGGTTCTCCGGCCCTTTGAATCCCGCCCGAACTAGGGTGGCCCTCGTGCCCTTACGTCGGTTGAATATATGGCAGTCACGACCATCAAGGCCGCCGAACGAACGCCGGAATCTCGCCCTCGACCCGGATGAGAAACCGCGGGACCGTCAAGTCATAATCCATTAACAAGTCAACCGACCCACGCGGCTGGGGCGGTTGCCAAGAAGGAATGCACGCTGGTTTCGACATTCAACAGGCCCGATGGTTCGGGTCATGCAGGGCCGATTTCGATGAGCGGAGATAGCGGGGAAATCAACCTGCCGTTCGACCTGAGTATCGGATATCAAATCCGACTCACGCATCGACTTATGCAAAAGCTGCTACAGCTGAAGATCGAGCAGTTCGGCGTCACCCTGGGCATGTGGTACTTCTTGCGCGTCCTGTGGGACCAGGACGGCTTAACCCAGAAGGAACTGTCCGACCTTGTTGGAACGATGGAGCCGACCACGCTTTCGGCGATCGCTTCCATGGAGCAACGGGGAATCGTTGCCCGGGTCCGCAACGCGGCGGACAAGCGGAAGATCAACATCTTCCTCACCCCTTACGGTCACGAGCTGAAAAGGAAGCTTCTGCCCATTGGCATCGAAGTTGGGGATATCGCTAAGACCGGCATTTCGCGCCGCGAAGCGGATCTCCAGATCGCCCTATTGGGCGAGCTGCAGACCAATCTAGAAGCTGCGATTCGGAGCCTCTCCCCCGAGGAGCCCGACGCGAAGCCGGGTCGGCGGCGCCGAGAGGACCGAGGGGTCGCCGGCATCACTCATGAGGCAGGCGACTGATGCGATAGTGGGTGTCCTCGCCACCATGGATGCCCCACATCAATGTTGCGCGCCGATACTTACATCACTAATGGTTAGATAACTAAGGAACTGCACGGTGGCGGTCTGCGACGTGAAGGTTGCGTGGAGAGGTGTGCTGATGGTCAGGCCTTGCCTCCGACCGAATCGTCGTCGCTCTCCACCGCGCGGTTGATGACTGCAATCGCTTAGGTGCGGGCCGCGTCCGGTCTGCGAGAGTATCGGGAGAGTTTGAACTTATGAGTTCATCAGCCTTTAAAGGCGCGGATGTGTCCGATCGCCTGGATCGCGCGATAGACAATGCTCTCGCCGACAATCGTTTGGTGGGAACGGTCGTGATCGTCGCCCGGGGCGGCAAGATCGCCTATCGCCGCGCGGCGGGATTTGCAGACCGTGAATCGCAAAAGCCGATGCAAACGGATAGCATTTTCCGATTTGCATCGGTGACCAAACCCTTTGTCACCGCCGCCGTGATGCGCCTGATCGAGGATGGTGTTGTGAGGCTGGACGATCCAGTGACGCGCTTCCTGCCCGACTTTCAGCCGCGCCTGTCCGATGGATCGGTTCCGGTCATCTCGATCCGCCATCTGCTCACGCACACATCGGGGCTCGGCTATCCGTTTCAGGAAGGGAGCGATGGCCATTATCGTCGCCTCGACGTCTCCGACGGGTTGGATCAACCGGGATTGTCGCTATCCGAGAATCTTCGGCGCCTGGCTGCCGCCCCGCTTACCGCCGCACCGGGGTCGGGTTTTCGCTATTCCCTTGGCATGGATGTGATGGGAGGGGTGGTTGAGAGCGTTACCGGTGGTTCGCTACGCGATGCTGTGCGCAAACTGGTCACGGATCCGCTGGGTATCGTCGATACCGGCTTTGCCGTTGCGGATGTTGAGCGGCTCGCGACGAATTACTTCAACAGCGAATCCGTTCCCGTCCGCATCACGGACGGCATGGTAGTGCCTCTGGATGCCTTCAACGGGTCGCTAACGTTCGCGCCGAGCCGTATCCTGGATCCAAACTCCTATCCGTCAGGCGGGGGTGGGATGGTGGGGACTGCGGGCGACGTCCTGCACTTTCTGGAAACCATCCGGCTCGGGGGTGGTCCGATCCTGAAGCCTGAAACAGTCGAGATGATGGCGACCGATCAGCTCGGACCTCAGGCTGCGGCCTGCGGGCCGGGTTGGGGCTTCGGCTTCGGCTGGGCAGTGCTTGCAGATCCGCACGCCGTCCCGTCGCCGCAGTCTCCCGGAACGCTTCACTGGGCCGGCGGATACGGCAATAGCTGGTTCATCGATCGTGCAAACGCGCTGACGGTCGTGGCCATGACCAACACGGCCTTTGAGGGTATGTCGGGGAAGTTCGTGTCCGACATCCGGGACGCCGTCTACAACTGATCCCCGCAAGGAATCCGCGACCGGCCGGCGTAAGCCGGCCGCGCCGCAGCGAAAATGCGGAGGCGCCGCGTCGATCGCGGCGGCCAGATCACAAATCGTTGCGGTGGCTCCAGTCGATGATCCCGTCGATACAAGCGCTGACATGTTCGGGCTGGCCCTGGTAGAAATGGGTCGCGCCCTTGATGCTCACAAATTCCTTGTTCGCAACGGTGAGCGCGTTGTGAATGATCGGATTATGGCTCGCGGGAACCGCGTCGTCCGCTTCATTCTCGATCTGCAGCACAGGGGTCCGATGGATCTTTGTCGCGTTAACGGCAGCCTTGGAGTTGGATAGGTCGTAGGACCATTGCGACAGCCACGAGCGCAGGGTTGAGAATCGCGCCAAACCAGCGGGTCCCACGTTCACCGTGCGTGGATTGCCAAGATAGGATGCCCCCGGCGCGCGTCCATTGGGGTCGATCGTCGGATCAATCCAGCGCACGTCGCACATCGTGCGGTGCGTGACGAAGGCGCGTTCGGTTTCGCCGTCGTTGCGACGACGGAGCGTGGCAAGCATTTCCTCGGCCCAGGCGGTAATTCTGCGATTGCGGGCCCGCTGCCTCTCGCGGAAGGCGGCGATGAAGTCAGCGGTGAATGGTGGTTTGTTCGGGCAGTCCGGACTATAGATATCGAATTCGAGATCGCGCGTGTCCGGGTCGAATTCGTCGATGACGGAGGGGTCAAGCCATTCGGTCAGCACTTCCGCCCGGCTGAGGTGGGCGGCGATGAGGACTATTCCGTCAACCCGCTGCAGCCGCGCTGCTGTCAGGTCATAAAGGTCGCCGGCGGGCGTGTGGGTGATTGTCGGATGTTCAGACTGGGCCGCATAAAACAGCGATAGCGAGCCGCCGCCCGACCATCCCACCAGGATCACCTTTTCATAACCCAGCGACTCGCGCGCGTGGCGCACCCACTGGCCCATGTCGTAGGCGACCTTTTCCATAATCAGCGCACTATCGTTTCTCGGGTAGCGACTCGACGCGCAAAGTACGTGCAACCCCGCATCGGCAAGCGCCTCAGGCATTGGGAGCAGCTGGACCGTGGCTGTGGGGTGCATGAACAAATAGACCGCCTTAGATGGCCGCGCTCTCTGCCGGAACAGCTGGCCTTCCAGCTCGGTCGTGCCCTCGGCGCCCGCAAAACTGTAGGTCTCCGTCATCCCCGGTTGATCGCGGAAGCGAACGATTTCGGGAAGGCGATCCCATAGCGCCTTTGTCGGCAATCCTCTCTCCATGGCCATATCCTTAGTTATCTAACTATAATTGCGTATTACCGTACTCCAGTCAAGGGAAGGGCTTCCCATGCGAAGGGGCGCGCACTGAGCAACCATCCCCTCCCCTGTTTGCCCAAATAGGTAGCGGTTTTCCGTTGTCCTCGGTCACGATAGGTACGTTTTTAGGGCGGTACAGCCTATAGAGGGTCGTGCGGCTGAGCGGAACAGGAAAGTGTCGTAAGGGGCATTATTTCCTTTCAAA
>NZ_LYWZ01000008.1 GCF_001661965.1 Croceicoccus mobilis | reverse complement strand
GCCAGGACCGACGCTGGGATCTCGGCGGGCGAGACTGGAAATGCGCCCAGAAACCGGGCGCTCGTCAGCATCACGGCAAAGCCGAGCCGATTGTGGTCGCCGCGCAGAGTTCCAATGAGGTCGCGATCAGTTTGGTCCAGATGGAAATATCGCGCGAGTTGATCGGCCGACGGTTCGCCATCAAAGCGGGCAAAGCCCTGACGCTGGGCGTCAGTGAGGTGACGGGTGGGCATACCGTGCGAAACTTTCAACTTTTGCGAAGGGGACGGCCCATGCCGATAAACAAGGCGAATTTCTTCGCAAAACATATGTGCGAAACAAAATTGTTTTGCAGTAACTTTCGCACAATATCTGGAGCAGTCGCATGAAGCTCGGCTACGCGCGCGTTTCCACCGAGGATCAGAACTTGGAAATCCAGCGCGGTCGGCTCTCGGAGGCGGGCTGTGAAATGATGTTCGAAGAGAAAATATCGGGGGCCGCTCGTGGCCGGCCCGAGCTTGAAAAGCTGATGGGTCACCTGCGCAAAGACGATGTTCTCGTCGTCGCCCGCCTCGATCGTTTGGCGCGATCCACCATCGAACTCCTGCACATCGCGGAACGCATCAAGGAAAAGCAGGC
The DNA here is from genome assembly GCF_001661965.1 of Croceicoccus mobilis. Classification (GTDB taxonomy): domain Bacteria; phylum Pseudomonadota; class Alphaproteobacteria; order Sphingomonadales; family Sphingomonadaceae; genus Croceicoccus; species Croceicoccus mobilis. Next base: position 18,988 of record NZ_LYWZ01000008.1, on the reverse strand, counting down.
AGGATTACAATCGCTTGATGAACCTTGGGCCGATACCACGTCCCCGTCTGGCGTGATGATCATGACCGTATTCGCTGGGATCGCCCAGTTCGAGCGGACTCTCATATTGAGCCGAACCGAGGAGGGGCGAAAGGCGGCGATGGCGCGCGGTGTGAGCTTCGGACGCCCAAAGAAAATGCGCCCAGATCAGGCGGAGCTCGCTCGCCAACTCGTTCTCGAGGGTAAGTCCATTAGCGCCGTCGCAAGGACCTTCAACGTTCACCCGGCCACCATCTATCGCTGTATCGAGCCAAACAGTGCCTTATGACACTTTCCTGTTCCGCTCAGCCGCACGACCCACGTACGCGTTCCATGCGGCGGAAGTCCGTCAGTTCGTAGACTTCGGCCAGCGACATTGCACCCGCATCCTCGCCCTCGAGCATGACTGGTTCCGGTGACCAGATATTGCTCCACTCGTCGCCCACCAGATTTTCGGTCTGAGGTATGCCCGCTAGAATCGCATCGAAGTTTTCCATGCGCTGGCGCTGCCATCCGGCCTTCAGGCTCTTGAACCACGCCATGTCTGTCGGCGCGTTGTCGCGCACCCCGACGGCGGACGGGGTGCGCTGCACGACAATAAGCTCCTTCGACGCGATCGCGAGTTCGGGGACTACCTGTACGCCAGTCGCTCCGGTACCAACAATCGCAACGCGCTTGTCGGCCAGGCGGTCCATCGAGGTGGTCGGGCTGCCGCCGGTATAGTCATAGTCCCACCGACAGGTATGGAACATGTGACCGGTGTAGCTCTCGATCCCCGGTATGTCTGGCAGGCGGGGCAAATTGAGCGGCCCACTGCCAAGGATCACGAAGCGTGCGCGAATCACATCGTTCTGGGCGGTTTCGACGCACCAACGTTGCTGGTCTTCAGCCCATTTGAGACTCGTGACCTGGGTCTGAAACAGGGCATTGGGGTAGAGTTCGAAGTGACGACCAATGGCGCGGCTATGTTCAAGGATTTCGTGACCCGGAGCGTAGCGCTTGGATGGGATTGTTCCAATTTCCTCAATCATCGGCAAGTAAATGTAGGATTCGACGTCGCACATCACCCCGGGGTAACGGTTCCAATACCAGGTTCCGCCGAAGTCGCCGGCCTTGTCGACTATGACGAAGTCCTGAATTCCCGATCGGCGAAGGTTTGCCGCCGCAAGCAGTCCGGAAAAGCCGCCGCCAACAATTAGAACATCGACGTCTCGCGAGATCGGATCGCGACGTGCAGCCAAGTCGACATACGGGTCCGCGAACATTTCGGCGAAGCGGCCTTCCAGTTCCATGTAGCGGCCCGCCCCGCCTTGCATCCGACGCTTGCGTTCACTTGCATACCGTTCCCGGACATCGTCGATTCCGTCAGGTATTTTACGAGCCTCCAATTCCCAAATGGCGTGGCTGTCCGAGACATTATCGCTGGTTGGCCAGCACAGACGCGCGGCAGAAATCCTAATGAATCACTCACTCGCAACGTGCCATCGGGGTGCCGATACGGGATTGCGTGTCGATAAAAATTGCCCGGCAAAGCAAGTGGCGTGCCAAAGCGTTCACCCCGATTGTCACGACGCCTATATGTCGAACCGGACTTTACCGTGCGGACTGAAAGCCCCCCTTGTCAAGCAAAGCGCGGTGCAGTAAAACCCGTTCTGACAAGCGGAATTGCGTCCTGTAAAATGAGACGATCGGCAGAGTTTTGAATCGGAGACTTCGCTTCGGCGCTATCGTCGAGGCAACTGCCGAAAAGGAAATCTCCGGGTGCACGAGAGGAAAGATCAAGCGATGGCAGCCGTTGAAGACGTGCGTAATTATGCATCTGTTTCCCACATGTTCGATGGGAAGCCGAAAAAGATGTTCATTGGGGGTGAATGGGTCGAAGCGGCTTCGGGCAAAACTTTCGAGACCAGTAACCCCGCAAACGGCGATTTGCTTGGCCATATAGCCGAGGGCGATTTAGAAGATATCAACCGTGCGGTCCGCGCCGCGCGCAAGGCATTTGAAGGCGAGTGGTCCAAGTGGACACCCCAGGATCGGATGGCGCTGCTGCTGCGTGCCGCCGATCTGATCGAAAGCCATTTTCAAGAACTCCTCACCATCGACACTCTGGAAATGGGAGCTCCCATTTCGCGGGGCCCATTCATGAAGCAGATGATTGTCGGGGCGATCCGGTTTTATTCATCGCAAGTTTTCAACACCGCCGGCAATACTCGCCCGAACTCCCTGCCTGGCGATTTTCGCACGTTCACGCTGCGCGCTCCTGTCGGTGTGGTTGGCGGCATCATACCCTGGAACAGCCCGATCCTGAGCCAATGGTGGCTCATTGGTCCGGTGTTGGCTACGGGTTGCACGCTCGTCCTGAAGCCCGCCGAAGATGCTTCGCTAGTGGTGCTCCGCACGGCGGAACTGCTGGAACAGGCAGGCCTTCCCAAGGGCGTGTTGAATGTGGTCACAGGATTTGGCCCGACGGCGGGGCAGGCGCTGGCCGAGCATCTCGACGTCGATCGGATTGGGTTTACTGGCTCCACACAGACTGGCCAGGGGATCATCCGGGCCTCGGCCACCAACATCAAGCGCGTGCAGGTGGAGCTTGGCGGCAAGTCTCCGGACATCATTTTTGCCGACGCCGATCTGGATAAGGCAGTGCCCGGAGCGGCGATGGCTGTGTTTGCGAACAGCGGGCAGGTCTGCTTTGCCGGCACGCGCCTCTTCGTGCAGAAGTCCATTCAGGAAGAATTCCTTGAGCGTTTGCAGGCCTTCACAAAGACGCTGAAGGTTGGGCCCGGCATCGATCCGTCAACGCAATTGGGCCCCTTGGTCAACCGCAAGCAGCTCGAGCGCGTCACCGGCTATTTCGAGCTCGGCACCCAGGAAGGTGCCCAGTTGGTCGTCGGAGGCAAACGCCTCGGAGGAAACCTCGCCGATGGCAACTTTGTCGAGCCGACTGTCTTCTCGAATGTGCACAACGACATGCGCATAGCCCGCGAGGAAATCTTCGGCCCAGTCATCTCCGTGATCGGCTTTGAAGATGCGGAAGAGGCGCGTGCGCGCATCAAGTCTGTCCCGCCTCCCGAACGAGTGCGGTCACTAGAACAGGAGCGGACGATGAGAGCGGATATTCAAAGGGCGTTCGAGCATTTGTCGGCTAGCATGAACGTCGATCCCCCGCCCCAGTCTATCGGGGAAATGATCGATCTTCTGCGCAGCACAACCGAGACCTACGGCGACGTAGTGCCACGCACGCCAATGACCGGCGTAAATTGCATATCCGTCGACGCGGGCGGCGTTGCAGCCGAGTGGATCGTTCCGGACGGGGCTACGTCCGACGCTATCACGGTTTATCTCCATGGTGGCGGATGGGCGGCAGGTTCGCTCAACAGCCATCGCCCTATGATCTCGGTTCTCGCCAAGGCCACCGGCATGCCCATCCTGAGCGTCGGGTACAGGTTGTCTCCGGAGAATCCCTATCCCGCCGGTCTGGAAGACTGCGTCACGGCGCTAAAGTGGGCGGAGACCAATGCTCCGGAAGGATTCGCAAAGGCGGCAAGTATCTTCCTCGCCGGTGATTCCTGTGGCGGAAACCTGACCGCAGCCACTTGTCTTCACCTGATCAAGCATGGTGGGCGCCTGCCCGACAAGGTGGTGCTGATCTCGCCGATGCTGGAGGCGTCGTGCAATCCTGATCGACATGACCGCGAAGGCGACCCGGTGGGTAGCAACGCCGGCGTCATCTACGTGCCGTAGATCTATGGGATCGATCAAGAACGCCTTGCCGACCCCATGGTCTCGCCGGTGCACGCCCCGGCCGAGCTGCTCGAAAAATTCCCGCCCACCCTGATCCAGGCTAGCGGAGCCGAGTTTTTCTACTGGGATGCGAAGACCTTTACGGATCGTCTAGCCGCCGCCGGCGCGCGCGTGACGCTGAGTGTGTGGCCGGACCTGCCGCACGTGTGGCATTTGTTTGCGAACTTTCTACCCGAAGCAGAAGAGGCAAGCGTGGAGATTGCTAAATTCCTGCGCTGAATGCATTATGTTTCCAAAAATAAAAGAACAAGTTTGTTTGGGCATGATCACAAATGATCAACATGAGGGGATAGTGTGAAATGAAAGCTTTTAATCAACTACTTTGCGGAGCGGCTACTGTTGCGCTACTTGCAGGCACCGCACACGCTGCGGACGAGCAGCCGGCGACCGATAGTGCGCCCTCTAACGAAATTGTCGTGACCGCGCAGAAGCGCGAACAGTCTATCAATTCCGTGGGCATGTCGATCACGGCTGCGTCCGGCGACACCCTGTTAGCCCGAGGCGTGACCGGCCCCGCTGACCTCACGCGTGTTGTTCCGGGCTTCACGTTCACCGCTTCGGGCTATGCGACGCCGGTCTATACGCTGCGCGGCGTCGGCTTGTATGAGTACAGCTTCGGCGCGTCGCCGTCCGTGGCGCTGTACCAGGACGAATTCTCGATTCCTTTTCCGACCATGAGCCTTGGCCTCGGGCTCGACGTGCAGCGCCTGGAGGTGCTCAAGGGACCGCAGGGCACATTGTATGGTGCAAGTTCGACCGGCGGCGCCATCAACTATATCTCCAACAAACCGACCGACACGCTGGCTGCCGGCGGTGATCTGTCCTATGACAAGTTCAACAAGCTCGACGTTTCCGGCTTTGTCAGCGGCCCGCTGTCGTCCACACTCAAGGGCCGCATCGCGGTCCGCGCGGTTCAGGGCGGCGACTGGCAGTACAGCCTTTCTCGCCGGGAAGACAAGAACGGTGCGAGCCGGCAGCTGATCGGGCGCGCCATTCTCGATTGGGAGCCGACGAACAACGCCAGGTTCGAGCTCACGCTTTCGGGCTATCAGGACAAGTCGGATACCCAGCAGGCGCAATTCATCTCCAACCAGCTCAACATTGTCCCGACAGCTGGATTCATCCCGGCTGGAGCCACGCGGAGCAATCCGTTCGAGGTGGTCAATCCGGCCGCCTATGCCGCGTTCACGAACCCGGCGAGCCCGAACTTCGACGCGAGCCTGGCTGCTCGGCAGGCGAAGGTCGCCGGTCGCATCGGCGAGCCGGGCACGAACTCCTATCTCGGCATGACGCCGATCGGCCTTGGCGACAACGCGCGAGTGGCAGAGTGGAGCCCTGAGTGGCCGCATCAGATGAACGATCGCATGTTCCAGGCTGCGCTAAGATCTTCAGTCGATCTCAGCGATACGCTGACCTTGACCTCGCTGACTTCCTACATTGATCAGAAGATCAACAGGGCGCAGGACAATGATGCGACCTTGGCCACGGCGCTTCCGGTGCGGGTGTTCGGCGGCGTCGAGTTCTTCAGCCAGGAATTGCGGCTGGCCCACGACAGTGAGAGTGTCCACCTCGTTGGCGGTGTCAACTATGACCACGCCAGCGTCGACGACACCCAGCGGTCCCTCAGTGCCTTCGACCTTTCCGTGGGTGAAGCACTGCCAGGCCTGCGCTTCACTGAAAACAGCCATGAGCTTAAGCAGAAGATCTCGAACTTCGCGGTGTTTGGAAATGCCGATATCGAGGTTGCGCCCAACCTGACCCTGCAGGCAGGCGCCCGCTGGACCAAGTCGAAGCGCGATGCCGCCTATTGCGGTTATGACCTGACGCCGGAGCAGCTGTTCTCGAAGACGTTCGGTAACGCAGACGTGGTTCCGGGCTTCGGCTTCTACGATCTGCAGACAGCGTTCGGACTCAATCCGGCCGGTCACGTGGTCGTGCAGCCGGGGCAGTGCATCGCGCTTAATGATAGTCCGACGGCGGGGGCCGACCTCTTTCGTCCGGCGATCACCCCGATTGAGAGATCTCTTAATGAAGACAATGTCTCCTGGCGGTTGGGCGCGAACTACAAGTTCGACAGCGGAACCCTGGTTTACGTCAGTGCCAGCCAGGGTTACAAAGCCGGCGTCTTTGGCAATGCTGCGGCTACTGCACAATCGCAGTTCCAGCCGGCAAAGCAGGAGCGCCTGCGCGCCTATGAGTTCGGCTTCAAGGCACCTCTGCTTAACCGCCGTGCCCAGTTCAATGCCGCGGCATTCTACTACGACTACGCTAACAAGCAGGTTCGTGCTAAAACTTCGGATCCAGTGTTCGGACTGCTGGAGAACATTCTCAACGTGCCTAAGTCCAAGGTCCTTGGGGTCGAGGCCGAACTTCAGCTCTACCCCGTCGACGGTTTGAACATCTCGCTGAGCGGTTCCTATCTCGACTCCAAGGTGAACGGCAAGTTCGACAAGACGATTGCCGGCCTCGCGATCTACAACCAGGCAGGTTACAAGGGGGACTACAACGGCTCGACTCTGCCATTCACGCCGAAGTATTCGGCCGTTGTCGATGCGGAATACAAGTTCCCGGTTTCGGCCAGCACGGAGACGTTCTTCGGTGGCACCTTGACCTACCAGGACAAGACGAATGCCACGTTTGAAACGGCGGTGCTGAAGGCGGACGAGTATCGCATCCCGGCCTATGCGCTGCTTGATCTGCGAGCCGGTATTCAAAGTGCTGACGGGAGCTGGAAGGCGTCGGTGTTCGGCCGGAACGTGGGCAACAAGACATATGCCACCACGATCTTCTCCGGCAGCGACGTGCTCTACCGCTACACCGGGCGACCTGCCACTTACGGCGTCTCGCTTACCGTGCGCTACGGAAATTAGAACCACTCGGCAGAAAGTTCCGAGTAGAAAACAAGGATGAAATGGCAGTGGATATGAAGAAAAGCGCCAGCATCGCGGTTCTGGGTGCTGGCGCCGCCGGACTAGTGATGGGTTACAAGCTGAAAGCTGCGGGCTTCGAGAATTTCACAATTTTCGAGAAGGACGATGCGGTCGGCGGAACCTGGAAGCGTCACAATTATCCCGGATTGTGCTGTGACGTTCACAGCCATATCTACAGCTATTCATTCGATCGGAACCCTAACTGGAGCTCCACTTTTCCCCGCAGGGATGAGCTTCTGGCGTATTTTTCCGGCTTTGCGGTGTAGATATCAGCGCTGATTGGCACCGTTCTGTCAGCGCTAAGTGACACCGATCACGAGGGTGCTGCGTGCAGCTTCCACCACGTCGTCAGTGATCGCGTTCAGGCCGTTGATCCTCAGGATGCGCTCGATCTGAACGAACAGCCGGTGGAGCAGACGGAAGTTGCCGCCCGTGATCCGCACGATGGTGGCGACCGCCTGCGCGTCGGTGAAGTCCGCTTCGTCCATCGCGAGTCCGAGGTCGCGCCAGCGCCGCGTGAGGACAAAGGTCAGCTCCTGATCCTGCAAGGGCCGGTACTGGTGGGCGAAGCCGACACGGCTGAAAAGCTGTGCGTATCGCTCCATGCGCTTTTCGATGCCCGGCATCCCGATCAGGATAAGGCCGATGCCCTGCCGGTCGAACAGGTCACGCAGATATTCCAGCCCCGTGTTGGACAGGCGGTCGGCTTCATCGACGATCAGCAGTTCGACGAAATGCTTCCGGGGCGAAACGACGATCTGATCCTTGGGCCGGACATGCTGATCGATACAGATATCGACCCGATCGATGAGGCGGGGCAGGTCCTGACGAAGCTCGCGCAGCGTGCTGCCGACTGTCGGCGTATAGAACACGGCACGCGCACGGGCGAGGTCGGCATATATCTTGAGATCGGACGCCTGCCGCGCACCCCAGGTCATGAGCAGATCGACTGCGCCGTCCCAGCGCGCGTAGCGTCGCGCGGAAAGGGTTTTGCCGACGCCGGCCGTGCCGTGACACAAGCCAATGTAGCGGTGCTTGCGGACGGCGTTGGCAAACTCGGTGAAGCGGCGATGTTCCTGCGTCGAGATGAAGCTGGTGGCGCGAGCGCTGCCGTCTGCCATCACTCGCCCTCGTAATAGGTGCGGAGACGCGGCTTGCTCCGTGTCACCTCGGGGGACGTGGCAGGCGTGGGTTTTGGCGTTGAGGCGCGCACCGAGCCGGAACCCAGCGGGCGCAAGATCGCGGGCAGATAGTCCGCAACGCGGGCCTTCCGCTCTCCGATCTCGCTCCGCAGGCGACGACGATAGGCGATGCGGGCGGCTTGCACGTCCTTGAGAGTGATACTCAGGCCGGCATGGTCGGGGCTGACGGCCCGGCACAGAAAGACGTTGCGATGGAATATCCGAACCTCGCCTACGTCGCGAGGATCGTAGCGGATCGTCACCGGCTCGCCGACATAGGCGGCGAGCGTAGGGTTGAAGTATCGCAGCCCCTCGAAACGGATGCCGTCGCGGTGGACGATGCGCGGCTTGGCGACCATGACCAGCAGCGCGTCCAGTTCCTCCAGCGTTTCCGGCATCCGGGACAGCCAGCCATCGCCGCGCCACGCATCGACGGGCGGTACGCCGATCGCCCTGTGCGGGCGGACGTTATAGGTCGCCACGATGTATGTGCCGATCGCAGCGTCCAGTTCGGGAAGCGTCAGGCGCGGGGGCGATACCGGTTTGCCGTTACGAAGATTGCCCGGCAGTTCCGCCAACAGTTCGGTGTTGATGGTGCGGAACAGCCGCTCGATCTTGCCGCGCCCCTGTGGACGCGCGACGGCAGAGTAGATCAGGCGGATACGCAGATCGGCCGCAGCCTGTTCGAGATGAAGGCTGGTGAAGTCCGATCCGTGATCGACGTACAGGACGTCGGGAATGCCGCATACCGGCCAGGTCGGATCGGCCTTGCGCCAAATCGCCTGTCGCAGCGCGAGCGACGTGTTGAGCGCGGAGGGCGCGCCGAGGAAAACCATGTAGCCTGCTATCACGCGCGAGTGATCGTCCAGCACCGTCGTCAGCCACGGCCGCACCGGGCGACCGCCGGCATCGAGGATCAGGATATCGAGCTGGGTGTGATCGGCTTGCCAGATCGCATTGGGGTGTTCGGCGCGGTGCCGATGCACCAACTCGAACTTGTCGCGGAAGGCGGCAGCACCTTCATGTGCCAAGGTCAGCATCGCCGGATCGATCCGCCGCACGATATCGCGCACGCTGCCATAGGACGGCATTCGCCATTGCCGTTCGCCGACGATGGCGGCGAGACGGCGATGGATGGTCACGATCGATGGCGGCGGTTTGAGCAGCGCCATGCCCTCGATCAGTTCGACTAGTTCTTTCGGGAAGGTACGCTTGCCGGCTTCGGGTCGGGTAGGACGCGCCAGCCCCGCCGGACCATCGGCGCGGTAGCGGGCGAGCCAGCGGCGAGCGGTGCGGAGCGAGATGCCGGCGTCGGTCGCGGCTTGGTCCAGCGGCACCGCATCATGGAGGTGCCGACGGAGCACAGCCATCCGTGGCGCGACTTCGGCACTTCCCGATTCCGACTTACGATCATCGGTCATGGTGATCTGCCCCGTCCGAAAGAGGATCGTTCAGCGGACGGTCGCCAGCTGACCTGTCGAGGCACGGGAAACCGCCAAAAGCCGAGTCTCATATAGATGGTACTATATCTTTTGCGTTGAGGGACCCCTTTACGTTACAGATTTCACCATGACACACACGCTGATCGGCTACGCCCGATGCTCCACCGACAAACAGGACCTTGCCGCCCAACAGGACGCGCTGGTCAAACTCGGCGTCGCGGCCAATCGCATCTACACCGACAAGGGCTTTACCGGGACGAACCGGACCCGCCCCGGTCTGGATCAGGCGCTCGCGGCGGTCCGAAGCGGCGACACGCTGGTGGTGCCCAAGCTCGACCGTCTTGCGCGGTCGGTGCCCGACGCGCGCGCGATCGGCGACGACCTCGCCATGCGGGGCGTAAAGCTACAGCTCGGGGCCAGTGTCCACGATCCGTCCGACCCGATGGGCAAGCTGTTCTTCAACATCCTCGCCACCTTCGCCGAGTTCGAGGCCGACCTGATCCGGATGCGGACCCGCGAAGGCATGGTGGTCGCACGTTCGAAAGGGAAGCTGCGCGGCAAGAAGCCCAAGCTGTCGGATCGCCAGCAGAAGGAGTTGCGCCGCATGTACGACACCGACGACTATTCGATCAGCGATCTCGCCGAGGTGTTCTCGATATCGCGGCCAACCGTGTATCGGACGCTTGGACGCCAATCTTCCGCGCCTGCGGCAAAGCCGGCGTGATCCTACCACGACCGCGCCTAGGTGTTGGCCCCATCGATAGAAGCTATGAGTATAAAGGGGCATCAGTGATCCGCAGAATGTTGGCGTCACCGTTAGCCGGGACGGCTCTGGGGTTGCTGTGCAGCCCTGCGTTCGCCGCCAACAGGCCTGGGGATGGATTCGAGGTAGCGAGCTACAGGCTCGCGCTTACCCCGGACATCGAGAACAGGACCGTCGCGGGACGTGAGAAGATCACGCTACGCGCGACGGTGGATGGCGTCCGGCGGCTGAATTTCTCCGCCAACACTCTCGGCATCGACAGTGCAACCCTCGATGGCGTGGCGCTCGCTCATACTGTGGAAGGCGATGTGCTCGGCTTCGATCTGCCCCGGCCGCTCCGGCGTGGACGCACGGTCAAGCTGGAGTTGTCCTATCATGGCCGCCCTGCACGTGGGTTCGCCGGCTCGGCGACGACGCTCTACACCAGCTATTTTGCCTGCGACTGGATGGTGTGTTCCCAGAACAAGTTCGGCGAGAAAGCGGCCTTCTCGCTCGATCTGCGTGTTCCGGCCGGGATGACCAGCCTGTCAGTCGGCAACATGATCGTGCGGCGACCGGGAGCGGACGGCAGCGAGATCCATACCTGGAAAGCGCCTCGGCCCTACTCGGCCTATCTTTACGGCTTTGCGGTGGGTCGACTCACGCGGGTCAGCGAACGGGTCGGATCAAAAAGGCTCACCTATCTGAGCAACACTGCCGACGCGGGCGAGCTGAAACGACGCTTGGCAGGGACAAAGGATATGGTCGCCTTTCTCTCCGCCAAGGCGGGCATGCCGCTTCCGGTTGCCGACTACAGCCAGCTTCTGGTCGAAGGCGATGAGGCGCAGGAGGCGGCGACATACTCCGTCCTCGGCAGCGATGCGCTGCCGAGGCAGCCAGATGATCCGTCGCAGGATTGGGCCATCGTACACGAACTTACCCATCAATGGTGGGGCAACCTGATCACATGCGAAACCCTCAAGGACTTCTGGCTGAACGAGGGCATCACGACATTCATGACGGCCGCATGGAAGCAGCATCGCTACGGTCGCGCCGCGTATGAAGCCGAACTCAATGAAGCCAGAAGCCGGTTTGAAAAGGCGCGAGCGATGGGTTTTGACAAGCCGCTGGCTTGGAACGGCACCTACCCGACATTGGGCGTCCGACGCGCGATCCAATACAGCAAGGGCGCGCTGTTCATGGCGCAGCTCCGGGTCACGCTCGGCGATGCCGCGTTCTGGTCTGGCCTGCGCCGCTACACCCGTGACCATGCGGGCGGCACGGTCACCAGCATAGACCTAAAGCGGGCGATGGAGGAAGCGAGCGGCCGGGACTTGCGTCCGCTGTTCGCCGAATGGGTGTTCGGCGAGGGCCTTTCGGAAGGGCAGTCGCAATAGCTTGGCCGTGATGACATTTACCGCTGACAGAACCATGCCAATTAGCTCTGACATCCACAGTTTGTGTCGCGGAAAAATCGGGAACACAAACGTTCGTTTGTGAAAGGGACAATAGGTGTTGATCGGCTACGCCCGTGTCTCGAAAGGCGACGATCAAAGCACGGCGCTCCAGCGTCGCGCGCTCAAAGGAGCTGGGTGCGAACGCATATTCGAGGAAGCGGCCAGTGGCGGACGCTGGGATCGTCCCGAGCTGCACCGGATGATTGACCAGCTCCGCACCGGTGATGTCGTGACCGTCTGGAAGCTCGACCGGCTTTCGCGCTCGCTCAAGGACCTGCTTCACATCCTCGACCGCATCGAAGTCGCAGGCGGTGGGTTTCGTTCGCTCACCGAAAGCATCGACACGACTTCCCCTGCAGGACGGATGATGATGCAAATGGTGGGCAGCTTCGCGGAGTTCGAGCGCGCGATGATCCGCGAGCGCACCTCCGCTGGCCTTGCTCAAGCCCGTGCTGAGGGCCGTGTAGGTGGGCGTCGCCCGAAACTCACACCCTCACAGCGCGGCGATGTCGTGGAAAACGTGATAACCGGCCGAAAGACCGCAGCGCAGATGGCCAAGCTCTATGGAGTCAGCGAACCAACGATCAGCAGGGTCCTCGCTGCTGCACGGCAGGAGGCCGCCTTGTGAGGAGAATGACCGCATGAAACCCAGTAATGATTTGAGCGGACTCATCAAATATCTGTCGCGTGCCGAGTGGCACGACCGACTTGAAGATGTCATGGGCGACCATTTTGCGCCAATAATGACCGCGTTTGACATCGAATATGAAGAGATTGGTGAAATTCTAGGGGAACACTGGGATCGCACGCTTTGGGGCTGCGCTTTCGAGGATTTTCTGACACAGAGCTTCGATCCTGACGGCATCAACATCGTCGATGATTATATCAAACGGCGGGGCTGGAACGAAAAAGTACAGAGCAAAGCCTATATGAAGGCGCTGAGCACATCGGTGATGAGCCTTTATGAAGCCAGCGAAATTGTACCGGGCCAATCGATGACGCTCCGCGACATGGTGCGCGGCGGCGAGCCGCTGCTCGTGCATGAACATTCGGCGACCCAGTCACTCAAAAAATGGGACAGGATCGCGGCACGCGTTGTGCCAATGAACGGCAAGCATATTCTGGCTGGTGGTGTGTTGCCTTTTACCCTGGAAGGCACAACGCTGTTTCAGAAGGGATTTGATGACCTTTACCGGCAAAGTCGGGATGAAGGTATTCATGCCGATCGTGATGTGCTGCTCGCCGACGCGGCGTCGCTGTTCACCAATGTCTGGCTGTTCGACACCTTGCCCAAGGCCATGGGTCTCATTGCGCCGATGGTTTACAACAGCGATGGCGACGAACTGGTCTTCCATAGTGTGCGTTTCCCACTCGCCACCGGTGTCACCCAAAAGGCCATTGGCGCACAGCTTGATACCGTCAAAGCGCTGCATCGAGAAAGCGCGACCTTCTGGAATTGGTTGGGCACCAAGCCAACCAAACGGAAAGACAAGAAAGCTGACGGTGTGGCGTTCAACAGCACGATGGAAGACGGAACCCCAATACTGGGCAATATTGAGCTGAAAGGACGGTTCGTCACCCTGACGGTGAATTCGGCAGAACGTGCGAAAGCAGGCACGCCGTTATTTACTAAAGCTCTTGGAAATCTGGTGCGCGCGCCGCTAACCGAGATTCAAACCATCGATCAAATGCGTGCGGATCATGAAGGAAATGACGCGCCCCGATCGGTCGTCCCGCCAGAGATTGCGACGAAGCTTGTTCATGAGATGCTCGACAAATCATATCGAGAAACACTCGATCAGCCAGTCGGCATGCTTGGGGATATCACCCCGCGCGCAGCCTCAAAGTCGGCGAACGGGCGCGTCAAACTTGTAGAGTGGCTGAAATATATCGAAAATCGAAGTGCCCAACAGCCCGACGATACCGACCCGATGGCAACGTATGATTATTCTTGGCTATGGCGTGAGCTCGGCGTGGAAAACGAACGGAGATAAGGCTCGCCAAAATGTGCAGGACAGATGTATTTAAGGCCCTACCGTGAATCTGTGTCCCAATAATGCACTGGAGCCATAGTAACCCCGAGGAGACTAAAAATGGCGTTTACCGAGGCCGAAAAGCAGCAGTGGCATGCCGATCGTCGAGCAGGGAAATCCACGGATAACGATTATACCCCATCCCTAACCTGTGGGCATTGCGGCAACCCGTTCAGCTCGGGTGCGGGAGTGGTCACCGACGACTTCTCACTATGCGACGTTTGCAACGGCGATTGATCCTTCCTGTCATTCGTCTGTGCGGCCGAACAGGCGACCAAAGAACCCGCGTTTGGATTCGGTAGGGCCAGGTCCCGCCAGCAGGCCGATCACTCTGGCCTGTGCCTCCCGGCGTTCGTCCTCGGATTTATCGAGCCGTTGCCGCAGGTCATCGACCACACCATCGCGATCACGAAGCTGTTCACGCAACAGTTCAACTTCCCGGAGCAACCCCCCTGTTTCCATTAGGGTTTCCCTGTTTCCAACAGGGGTATCAAGGCGGGCTTCTTCAACGGTTTCCGGCTGTTTCGGGGGAAACACCCGAAACAGCTCGGATGTGTCGATCAGGTAGCCATTATCGGTTTTCTCGGCATAGCTAAGACGCCCCGATTTAAGGGCTTTCGAGACGGTTCCCTTACTGACACCGGCCAGCTCGGCACCCTTCGTCATCGACACCGTAGCCATAGGTTTACCCCGTGTTTCCAACCGGGGAACCATGACCGGTTGCCATAGGGTATCGCGCAACCCTGCCAGAGACAAGGATCAGGGTTTCGCCCACTTCTCCGCGCAACCCTTCACCCATGTGGTCCAATCATCGCGAAGAGCGTCACCCCGGAGTTGCCGTCGCCGGTCAGATCGGACGCGGACGTATTGATCCGCTAGCCGTTGAATTGCATGGCCTCCGCCGTTGGCGAGGCCGATCGCATAAAGGTCTGGCGTCCGATATTCCGACACCTGATCGTCAGCAGGCCACCGCAGTATGTCCGAAACCGAAAGGCTGGCGGCTGTGGCAGCGATGATCGCAGCAGGATCAACGACCGTCTCTACCGTGCCTTCGCGCCGTGCGCGTCGGCCGGCGCGGTGACGCTCGTTTTCTTCCTCTGCCGCTACGACAGCGATCGGAGCTTTGCGGCGGAATGTGATCGCTACTTCGGTGACCTTGCGGCCCCTTCGCTTTGCGACCTCCCAGGCGACCGAGAATTGAGGAACGAGCTGATTTATCTCGGCCGTCGCTGCATCGAGGACGAAGCGGCGCAGATCGGCAAAGGACCCATAGGTGCCTTCAGGAACGCCGAGTTTGGACCGTAGCGTGGCGACGTCCCCCCGCCAGATCGGCACGTCGCGGCGATAGAGCAACGCTCCGAGCTGGTAGAGTTCGAGGGCATATTTGCTATCGAACGCTAGCACTGTTGCCCGGTGCAGCAGGGCATAGGCTTCGCTGTCTTTCAGAAGATCGCGGGCGCGGCGAGTGAATCGGTAGATCAGCCACCCCTGCTCTCCCCCCTCAAATGTCTCCTCGATCATCTGGAACGTGCGCCGCCCTTGGTCGCCCTCGACCTGATCGGGCATCGCAAAAAAGATACCTATTAGCTCGTCGATCGTATCGGTAAGGCGATCATTGGAATTGTGGGAGCCGCGCAGCATGCGCTTGGCGATCCGATGTTCTTGGTCGCGCCATGCGTCGCCAGCGGCCTGGTGCATCATCAGGGCGAGAATCTTGCGAGCCGAGAGGGTAAGCGAAGCACCGCGAGCATAGCGGACCTCGACCAGTTCGCGCGGTTGCACGATCGTGTCGGAACCCCGCTCCTTCTCGATCCGCGCAACTTCCATCGTGCGCCCAGGCTTATCGTCGGCTGCCTCGCTCATGGCAGCACAATTGTCGCGTTGCCCTTAAATCTGAGACACGACGCGTTCGGGGATATTTTTTGCCCTTAATTATGAGATTCCACTGCCATCGCGCCTATGCTTTTCGCGCGCTGCCGGGCGATGTAAACAACCGCGGCAAGCAGACGTGGCTCCTTATCGAAGGCGCGCAATAGAGCAACCCTTGCATAGTCGTCGATGCCGGAGCTTGAGATGGCCGCTTTGACCAGTGGACGGGATTGGGCTGCATCAATTGCAGCAAGGCCAAACAGCCTTACTTCCAGCCTGTGGCCCTGAAGAGCGTATAACGGATCTCCGCGGAAGGCCTTTAATGATATGGCAAAGGTGACCGCGCGCATTGCGCGCCGAAATTGCTTGGAGCTGCGTAATCGCGCGGCGTATTCAAGCCGCGCGGCGCCGTTGCGCGCACGATTTATCAGCTTTTCGGGCATCTGTTCGCCACTGGCCTTGCCGAGCGTCGGCACAAGTCTCGTCCCACAAACCTGGCAGTCGAATGCCCAGGCTCGCCTCCAATGCTTGAGCGAAAGGCCCTCTCTGGAACATTGCAGGCAATGCTGGAATGGTATCTGGGCCGTCAGCGAGGCTTCTCGTGTCGTCATTGCTGGGAAGGTCAAAGATCGCACAACATCTGGGTCAATCCGTGCGGCGTTGGCAATCTTCGCCGCCGCAGCCGCGTCGACGTTGAAGTTCAAGGCGGTGCCATGCGCGGTATCGATTCTGAGATGAGCCAGTAGTTCCGCATCATCACAGTAGTTGGCCGCCGCCAGCCTAGACAACCAACCTGACAACAACTCGTCGGGCAGCGGCGCGACAGTCTTGGGCAGCGGGTGCGGCTTCACACCCCGGACTTCTCGAGCCGCCGATGGGGGGTTCGCATGGCGCGACCAAACCGGCGTCCATTTTGCGATTGCGTCATCGGTGATGCATTCATCACCTGTGACAATGGCGTCGATGGAAAGATCCTTGATCAGGGCGAAGATGCGCGAGGTCACCCCGCCGGTCAGCGCAAGTATCTGCTTTAGTGACTTGACCTTCAGATTGGATTTCTTCTCGAGGGGCATTGCCGCGATGAGTGTCTGGATCATGTCCGAGAACTCGGCGTCGTCGCGCCAGTTTGGAAGGTGATGTTCGTCCAGCCGCCTGGCAAGCTGGATATCACCACGGATGGCATCGACGGCCTCGCTGACCCCCAGGCAGACCAGCGACACTTCGAGTTCATTGCTGAGATACCGCAGAACATTGAGAAAGCGGCGCTGTTCGCGGTGGGTCCCGGCCAAGAGGTTGTGGACTTCGTCGATCATGATCATCCGCAGGCCAAGGTCGCGCAAGAGCGCGACGACACGGACTTCGAGGGAGGCCACATTTTGAGCGCGCGCGCTCAGTGCCGTGGCCGGTGCCCCGACGGTCGCCAGGATGTGCAGATAGAACCGTCGTTCGTCGGGAGCTGGTGGTGCTTGTAACAGTAACAGCGGCGTTCGCGTAATTCCCGATGCTGGGTCATATTCCGGTGCATATCTGCGCGAAAGATTGCGGGCGATCATCGTCTTTCCGATCCCGGACGCGCCATGCACAAGAAGGCCAGGCATACGGGTTTGCCTTGGCGCTTCGATCATACACTGCAAACGGTCCAGAACTTGTTCGGCCCGCGGAAAGCCAATCCAGATATCCGATTGAATGAGGGTGATCCGACCGTCTTCCTCTGTTTTTCCTGCCCTCAATTCACCATCTCTCCACCTTGAACAATGGGCGCGATGTATCACCCGTATCGATCGCGCGCAGCCCTTCGGTTGTTGAGACGGCCGAGTTGGCGCCCTCCAATGTCCCTTTTCTTTCACGGGATCGGCGTTCGGCCCTCGTCAGGCTCCGGCTTTCAGACTCGATTTGGCGTTGCTGTCGGATCAGCTCAGCCAGGACCAGCTCATTGGACCCGGACTTGCCAAGGGCACGGGCATTCCTCATGGCTTCGCGATATTCCCAGAGCGACACAGGCGGAATTTCCAGGTTTCGGTACCGAGCTTCGACGTATCGGTCATTATCCAGTTCGACCCAGATCACCGAGAGGTCGCGAGGGTCGTAGCGGACGACCACCTTTCCATCCCCGCGCCCGATGTGGCCTGCAAGCGCATCGGACCAGTACCGTATCTGGAACAGATGGATGCCGTCACGCCTGACCTTGCGCAGTTCACTTGGCAGAAAGCTCACCCGAAAGGCTTCAATCTCGAAGGGGATATCGCCCATCATTTGCTCTGAGAGCGCCTCCCATTTGGCAACGGGCGTGCAGCCAAGACTTGAATGAATGCTGTTGTTGTAGCGGCAGATTTCCAGAGCAAACCAGCGATCGAAGTCGCTTAAGGTCATCGTGGCCATGCCCTCGGCGTCATAGTCGCCCTTGGCCACGACCGAGGATTGCGTTGTTCCAGGCAACAGGTGCACGGCCCCCATCATCGTGCCGATCAATCGTTCGATGTGCCCTCCGAAATGAGGACTGCCTGGCGGCCGATAGACCAGATCGATCCCCCATTCTGCACATGCCGACCGAAAGGCATGCGACCGGAAATCGCGCCCGTTATCGACGTGGATGCTATGCGGTTTACCCTGCGCGGGCCAAGGAACATTGCGCACCAATTCCGCCAGAAGTTCCGCCTTGGGGGCCACAGCCTGTGTCAGGCAAAGCGCCACCGACAGACGCGAAGGTGCCTCGAGAGAGGTGTAATATCCGGTCACCATCCGCGTTGCGACGTCGATCGCCAGCGTGACCCAAGGCCGCCCAATTGGTTTGCGTTCAAAACTGTCGACGAGAATGATGTCCGCAGGCGTATGGTCGATTTGCACGACCTCCAGTGGCCGGTTTGCCTTGTTGTCGCCTACGACCGGCGCAAATTTCTGGCGGGCCGCCTTTGCGCCTTCGCGTGCCTTGGCAATTTCACGGGCATCCATTGCATCCAGCCTGCGCTGAACCGTCCGACGTGTCGGCGGTTGCAAGCCCTGCTGCCAGCACGCGCTTCGGATTTCTGTCACGATGCGCGACAGGCTTGGGCGTTCCCGCCGTAAGAAATAACGGCGAAGATGTTCTTCGATCACCGCTTCCACCTTGCCGGATATCAAGGTTGTACCAGTCGGGCGGCCCCGTTTCCGAGAAGCCAGCGCGCTGGTGCGCCCACCCTCTTCGGCCAGACGCTTTATCCAGCGCCAGACAGTCGCCCTGCTGACACCAAGCTCCCAAACGGCGTCATTGATGCCACTTTCCAGACTGCCAGTTCCTTTGAGATATGCCTGAACAAGCGGACGCAGAACGGCCGCCCTGCGCGCCTCCTCAGCACCAGCGGCAACGAAGTCTTCGCGATCATCATCCATCAATATTTGCCACACGAAGCTGCGAACCCTGTCTCAGGTTTAAGGGCAAAAATATCGGATTTAAAGGCAAAATATCATATTTAAGGGCAAAGCAAGGCCGTTGATTTCGTTGGATTTCTCATCTCACAATTAAGGGCTACGCGACA
>NZ_LYWZ01000007.1 GCF_001661965.1 Croceicoccus mobilis | reverse complement strand
TGTCGCGTAGCCCTTAATTGTGAGATGAGAAATCCAACGAAATCAACGGCCTTGCTTTGCCCTTAAATATGATATTTTGCCTTTAAATCCGATATTTTTGCCCTTAAACCTGAGACAGGGTTCGCAGCTTCGTGTGGCAAATATTGATGGATGATGATCGCGAAGACTTCGTTGCCGCTGGTGCTGAGGAGGCGCGCAGGGCGGCCGTTCTGCGTCCGCTTGTTCAGGCATATCTCAAAGGAACTGGCAGTCTGGAAAGTGGCATCAATGACGCCGTTTGGGAGCTTGGTGTCAGCAGGGCGACTGTCTGGCGCTGGATAAAGCGTCTGGCCGAAGAGGGTGGGCGCACCAGCGCGCTGGCTTCTCGGAAACGGGGCCGCCCGACTGGTACAACCTTGATATCCGGCAAGGTGGAAGCGGTGATCGAAGAACATCTTCGCCGTTATTTCTTACGGCGGGAACGCCCAAGCCTGTCGCGCATCGTGACAGAAATCCGAAGCGCGTGCTGGCAGCAGGGCTTGCAACCGCCGACACGTCGGACGGTTCAGCGCAGGCTGGATGCAATGGATGCCCGTGAAATTGCCAAGGCACGCGAAGGCGCAAAGGCGGCCCGCCAGAAATTTGCGCCGGTCGTAGGCGACAACAAGGCAAACCGGCCACTGGAGGTCGTGCAAATCGACCATACGCCTGCGGACATCATTCTCGTCGACAGTTTTGAACGCAAACCAATTGGGCGGCCTTGGGTCACGCTGGCGATCGACGTCGCAACGCGGATGGTGACCGGATATTACACCTCTCTCGAGGCACCTTCGCGTCTGTCGGTGGCGCTTTGCCTGACACAGGCTGTGGCCCCCAAGGCGGAACTTCTGGCGGAATTGGTGCGCAATGTTCCTTGGCCCGCGCAGGGTAAACCGCATAGCATCCACGTCGATAACGGGCGCGATTTCCGGTCGCATGCCTTTCGGTCGGCATGTGCAGAATGGGGGATCGATCTGGTCTATCGGCCGCCAGGCAGTCCTCATTTCGGAGGGCACATCGAACGATTGATCGGCACGATGATGGGGGCCGTGCACCTGTTGCCTGGAACAACGCAATCCTCGGTCGTGGCCAAGGGCGACTATGACGCCGAGGGCATGGCCACGATGACCTTAAGCGACTTCGATCGCTGGTTTGCTCTGGAAATCTGCCGCTACAACAACAGCATTCATTCAAGTCTTGGCTGCACGCCCGTTGCCAAATGGGAGGCGCTCTCAGAGCAAATGATGGGCGATATCCCCTTCGAGATTGAAGCCTTTCGGGTGAGCTTTCTGCCAAGTGAACTGCGCAAGGTCAGGCGTGACGGCATCCATCTGTTCCAGATACGGTACTGGTCCGATGCGCTTGCAGGCCACATCGGGCGCGGGGATGGAAAGGTGGTCGTCCGCTACGACCCTCGCGACCTCTCGGTGATCTGGGTCGAACTGGATAATGACCGATACGTCGAAGCTCGGTACCGAAACCTGGAAATTCCGCCTGTGTCGCTCTGGGAATATCGCGAAGCCATGAGGAATGCCCGTGCCCTTGGCAAGTCCGGGTCCAATGAGCTGGTCCTGGCTGAGCTGATCCGACAGCAACGCCAAATCGAGTCTGAAAGCCGGAGCCTGACGAGGGCCGAACGCCGATCCCGTGAAAGAAAAGGGACATTGGAGGGCGCCAACTCGGCCGTCTCAACAACCGAAGGGCTGCGCGCGATCGATACGGGTGATACATCGCGCCCATTGTTCAAGGTGGAGAGATGGTGAATTGAGGGCAGGAAAAACAGAGGAAGACGGTCGGATCACCCTCATTCAATCGGATATCTGGATTGGCTTTCCGCGGGCCGAACAAGTTCTGGACCGTTTGCAGTGTATGATCGAAGCGCCAAGGCAAACCCGTATGCCTGGCCTTCTTGTGCATGGCGCGTCCGGGATCGGAAAGACGATGATCGCCCGCAATCTTTCGCGCAGATATGCACCGGAATATGACCCAGCATCGGGAATTACGCGAACGCCGCTGTTACTGTTACAAGCACCACCAGCTCCCGACGAACGACGGTTCTATCTGCACATCCTGGCGACCGTCGGGGCACCGGCCACGGCACTGAGCGCGCGCGCTCAAAATGTGGCCTCCCTCGAAGTCCGTGTCGTCGCGCTCTTGCGCGACCTTGGCCTGCGGATGATCATGATCGACGAAGTCCACAACCTCTTGGCCGGGACCCACCGCGAACAGCGCCGCTTTCTCAATGTTCTGCGGTATCTCAGCAATGAACTCGAAGTGTCGCTGGTCTGCCTGGGGGTCAGCGAGGCCGTCGATGCCATCCGTGGTGATATCCAGCTTGCCAGGCGGCTGGACGAACATCACCTTCCAAACTGGCGCGACGACGCCGAGTTCTCGGACATGATCCAGACACTCATCGCGGCAATGCCCCTCGAGAAGAAATCCAATCTGAAGGTCAAGTCACTAAAGCAGATACTTGCGCTGACCGGCGGGGTGACCTCGCGCATCTTCGCCCTGATCAAGGATCTTTCCATCGACGCCATTGTCACAGGTGATGAATGCATCACCGATGACGCAATCGCAAAATGGACGCCGGTTTGGTCGCGCCATGCGAACCCCCCATCGGCGGCTCGAGAAGTCCGGGGTGTGAAGCCGCACCCGCTGCCCAAGACTGTCGCGCCGCTGCCCGACGAGTTGTTGTCAGGTTGGTTGTCTAGGCTGGCGGCGGCCAACTACTGTGATGATGCGGAACTACTGGCTCATCTCAGAATCGATACCGCGCATGGCACCGCCTTGAACTTCAACGTCGACGCGGCTGCGGCGGCGAAGATTGCCAACGCCGCACGGATTGACCCAGATGTTGTGCGATCTTTGACCTTCCCAGCAATGACGACACGAGAAGCCTCGCTGACGGCCCAGATACCATTCCAGCATTGCCTGCAATGTTCCAGAGAGGGCCTTTCGCTCAAGCATTGGAGGCGAGCCTGGGCATTCGACTGCCAGGTTTGTGGGACGAGACTTGTGCCGACGCTCGGCAAGGCCAGTGGCGAACAGATGCCCGAAAAGCTGATAAATCGTGCGCGCAACGGCGCCGCGCGGCTTGAATACGCCGCGCGATTACGCAGCTCCAAGCAATTTCGGCGCGCAATGCGCGCGGTCACCTTTGCCATATCATTAAAGGCCTTCCGCGGAGATCCGTTATACGCTCTTCAGGGCCACAGGCTGGAAGTAAGGCTGTTTGGCCTTGCTGCAATTGATGCAGCCCAATCCCGTCCACTGGTCAAAGCGGCCATCTCAAGCTCCGGCATCGACGACTATGCAAGGGTTGCTCTATTGCGCGCCTTCGATAAGGAGCCACGTCTGCTTGCCGCGGTTGTTTACATCGCCCGGCAGCGCGCGAAAAGCATAGGCGCGATGGCAGTGGAATCTCATAATTAAGGGCAAAAAATATCCCCGAACGCGTCGTGTCTCAGATTTAAGGGCAACGCGACACCGCCCTTCCGAGCGCGTTGCCCACGGGCTTCGCCTACGCATTCACCTGCTCGAAACTTCGTCCCGACGAACTCGGCGGCGGATATGTTATCGTCACACAGGACGACGTTCTCTTCCGCTCAACGAGCCACATGCTCGACCGCGAACTCCAACACGCCGTTTCAGAAGACGATCGTCCGCTCGTGCTAACCACGCGCGATGCCGAAGACGGCCTCCTTTTCTGGAACAACGAAACAGGATTTGGCCGCCTCGCTGACGCCACGGTGTTCACTCCCCGGGAGGCCGCGAACGCCCCTGCAGTCATCGCCGCCGACGAGCCCGAATGGCTCACTGCTCCCCGGTGGTCGCTGTGACACAGCCCGACCTGAAGCGAATGCGACAACGCCGGGACGAAACCGCGAGCCGTATTCTGATGATCCGCAATGCCGCCCAACGCGAAGCCGAATCCATTGTCCGGTCCAGCAAAGCCCTGCCGTATACCCACGGCAGGCACTCGACCAGCTGGACCAGCGCACACGAGAACTCCTATCGACACTGGACAACCACGAAGCTGGGAGAGCGTCACAATGAGCTTGCCGCTCTCGAACGCAAACTAGCGCGGCAAAACAATGCCATCACCGCATATCACCTGAAATCAGCCAGGCTTGCCCGGAAAGCTTGACGATAATGGGCGCCGCAGCAAACATCTGCTCCATGAGCGACAAATCACAGATCGAAACGAGCCTCGGCCCTGTCTGGATAACCCGTTTCGAAAACGGCGACATTTCGGTCTGGAGCCCGCCTCGATCGGAGCAAGCCGACCTCGTTGCCGACATCCTCAAAGGACGCGCAGCCTGGAAACCGAAATACCGTGCCTGGTTCGTCCCGCCAGTCCACGTCGAGACCGTCCTAGCGGAACTCGAAAATGCGTGACCGATAATTGCCATTCTAGCAATTATTGCTATTTATAGCTCAAAGGAGCTCGAAATGCCCGCCACCGAACATCAGATCGATCACCCCAAGGTTCCGCTCACCCGCTTCCACAACAACACCGGCGAGTTTCTCGATCTCGCCAGTCGCCAGCCTGTAGTTCTCACCAGCCACGGCCGCGAACGCCACATCATCGCGGATAGCGAATATTTTCGGCACCTTGAAGCGGCTGCCAGGGGCCAGCTCCTGAAGGACATGAACATCGAAGCCGTGGCGGCCGCCGACATGACCGACGACGATCTCGCCGCCTTCGATGCCGGTCGACCAACACCGCAGGAACTCGCCGATGACCGCTGGAACGATTGAGCGGCCCAAGCGCGGCGACATAATCCGGTACGTCTACCTCTTCAAATCAGAACAGGCCCAAGGGCGCGACGAAGGCGTGAAGGAACGCTACGTTCTCGTCGCCGGCGTAATCGGCAACGTCTACCGCGTTCTCGCGATCACAACCAAAGGCGAAAAGACCAAGGGAGCGATCAAGCTCCCGGACCCCGTCGCATCCGCAGCAGGTCTCTCCAACGACAGCTCAATCGTCGTCACGGAATTCAACCGCTTCACCTTCCCTGGATATGACATTCGCCCTTTGATGGACCAGCCCGGTTACATCCACGGACGGTTGTCCCCACGCTTCACCGAGAAGATCATCGCCGAACTAAAAGCCCGCAAAGCCACGTCCGTCGATCGTGACTAAGCCCTGAGGGCTATCCGGCCAATGGCCGGGTGAAGAGGGGGAGGAGGCTCACTGACTCAGTCAGAACCCCAGAAAGGACTACTCACATGGCGCTCACCTTCCCCCGCGGCCACCGGATCCTTGGCGTGCCCGCCACAACCATGAAAACGGCACTGCGCGCCTTCTCGAAGGGAAATCACCCAGGACGTTTCCTGCAACAAAAGTCGATCTTTCCTTCTATCGTTCACGGCGGACACGCCTATGAAATAGCGATCGCAACAGACCTCATTGATCCGGACGAATACGCGCTTACCGACGTCGGCCTGGCTGTCGCCAGATCACGCAGCGTCACCAAACAACCCGTTAAAAGGGCCCGCGACACTCTCGCAAAACTCATCGAGCATATCAAAACGATAAACGCCGATCCTGACAGGGATATCACCGTCGAACGCGTCTATCTCTACGGCAGCGTCATGCGCAACGAGCCTACCGTCGGCGACGTCGATCTCCAGATTGAGGTCGAGCGTGGACCCAAATGGGCCAAAGATTTCGACGGCTTCTACGCAGCCATGACAGATCTAGTTGCTCAATATAGCCCCTCCTACAACGACCACGGAATGATGGGCGCGATCGACAAAGGATTCGAATACATCATCTTCGGGCACCGCAAGGCTCAAATCCTCGCAGGCGCCCAAATCAACGCTGGGCAGCTCGAACTCATTCCCGCACCATGCCAGCTCATCTACACAGCAACAGGCGGCGTGAACTGGACCGCTCCGATCGCGCCAAACCATCCCGATTTCAATCCGGCTGAAGAAGGTTCCGATCAAGCCGCACGCCTGGACCAACTCCCTGAAGCACAAATCGATCTACCGCGCCCTGTCGATGCCCGTTTCATAACCCAATTCAACAGTCGCGGATGGGTCGGCCTCAGCGAATTCGCACCGACTTACGATGCCAATATCTACCTCCAGCTGCTCCACCAATATTGCGGAGGAAAATCCAACCAACGCCTGTTCGCGAACACCGAGAGCAATATCGAGATCCTTCAGGCAACCGACGACTTCATCGACACGCTCGACCCACGCCGCAAAGTCCTGCTCAGCGCGGGAGACAACTTGGACGCGTCCGATGCGTCGTTCATCCTGGAACGGGAAAACACCATCAGCGACGACGACATAACCATCGCGATGAACCTCTCGAATTTCACAATTCACAGTCATAGGAAGAGCGAGCGCCAGCACTTCTTCGCGATGCTCATCACCGCCGCCTGCATCCATGCCGCCGACCGATTTCACGCACTGCAACTTCAAGAAGCGCGGGAAAACCCGCGTAATGTGACATCCGTCATTAAATCTGACACCTCCATAGCCAGTGAAGACATCGCTACCGCAAACGCGATCTCATCTGTCATCCTCGACCACCTGCTGGAACTCTAAACCTACTGCCCGCCACCTCCCAGGCGTAATACACTGCGCGCCGCCGCCCTACCGGGCTGGCGGGGTTTCTTTTTGCACCAACCATCAGCGCCACAAGGAACTGACGCGCTGCCCTATCGGGCGCGCGGCTGCGCGCGTTCGCGCGCTCCGGCCTGCGGCCGGGTGGGGAGGGGGAAGGGGAATGATGTGTCCGGACAATCGGGTTCGGAACGACATCAGGAGAACACCCCATGAACATCGGTTCCATCAAGCAGAACGACGACGGCATCCTCATCGGCCGCGTGACCACCCTGGCCTTCAGCATCACGATCGCGCTGCGCGAAGTCAGCTCAAACAACGAGCGCGCGCCCGCCTACGACATCATGGCGCTTTCTTCGGACCGCCGCAGCTGGGTGAAGGTCGGCGCGGTGTGGGAATACCACTCCAACGACACCGGCGAGGTATTCCTCAGCGGCCGCATCGATGACCCGTCTTTGGAAAAACCGGTAGATGTCGCAATGTTCCAGCAGAACGACGGCAGCTACAACGTCGCCTGGCGCCGCCCGCAGCGCAAGCGCACCCTGCCGGCCGCGATGGCTGGCGAAGACAGCCTGCCGCCGCTGAACGCCACTGACGACACCCCGACCGGCAACGACACCGCGCCCGCCGGCGACGGCCTCGGCGACAGCACGGCGCCCGCCCCGAAGAGCAAGAGCGGTGCCAAGACGAAAGAGGCCGCTGACGCCTGACGATGCCCCCGAAGGCCGGTGTGCTCTCCCGTCGCACCGGCCCAGCTCGGCCCGCTTCGCTCCCCCGGCGAGGCGGGCCTTTTTTTGCCTGCCCATCCTGCGCCGCCAAGACGCAGACCCAAAGGGAAAAGAACCAGTCATCCCCACCGACAATTTCGCACATGACAATGTCAGAAATCCCGTCATCGAAAACGGTATCGACGCGGGTGCGGCCAAGACCAAAGCCGACGATTTGAACGCCGAATTCAATGGTCCCGCCGCATCCCGGTATTACATCGTGACGGCCGAAAACTATCTGGCAGCCGAGCAGCTCATGCGTTCCTGTAGTGGCGGTTCGGATTCAATCATCGCATGGGTCAATCCCAACAAAGCGCTGCAGCAGCGCGGCGTGGAAGTCATATACCGGTAGGACGAATTAACGCGCCGCGATGGCCACAGAGACACCTCATGTGCCGCGCGACCGTAGTCAGCCGCATCGACACCGAACGGGCGAAGCATTCGTCGCGGAGCTTCACCGATGAAAGAATCACCACGCGCCGACAGTGCTTACACTCGATCTTCGCATTCAAGCCGTTGCGAACGAGGTCGGCAACCGTATCAAGTCTCTTTGAGCCCATCCGTTGCGTGGAACATTGCCAGAACGCCACGTCAAGAGATGACAACCTCGCACAACCGATTTCGCAGAACATGCCGCATCCCGTGTCCGCTTCGCGGCCGGGACCGCGCTCTATTCCGCCCAGTTCCTCGGCGCTGGCAGAGCCAGCGCCATCGTCACCAGGCTCCACCGAGCCCTGCAAGCAGGTCTCGGCCCATTTGGGTCACGATCGTTCGCTTCGCCTTGCGGTGACTTGCTCTCTAGGTCCGCTTTCACCCAGCACAGCGGCCCGGCCACGGTGCCAGAAGCACCTGCCGGTCACGCGGTGCCAACCGTTCCCGATATGTCGAACGCATGACCGTCACCCGCTTGCGCAGGGGTGACGACCTTACCCGCGAACGCGCCTTTGTCCTTCGGCAAGGCGTTCGCGGACGGGGCTTTCCGCCGATTACTGGCCGCTGGCCAGGTCGGCCCATTCGCCTCGTCGCTGCCGGTCAAGGATCGGCTTCGCCGCCCGCTATGCGGTGGCCGCTGCGCGACCATCCCTGACAGCCAGCTCCTTCAGCGACCAGTGCCGACGAATCGGCTTCAAGACTGGATGAGTTCGCGCACCGGCGACCCCGGGCAAGTGGATCTGAAGATCCACTAAAGCCCGCCGCCGCCGGCAACCCTGTCGCTGGGCCGGGCGGGCGATCCAGCAGGCTGGCTCGTCCGCGCCCGTCTCTCACGCTCAGGGGCGCTCACAACTCTACACACACACACAGGAACACCTGCCGAAACTTATCAGTCTTCGGCGCTCGTCAAGGATCGCGGTCCCCCCAATTTTCCCGCGCTCCAGCAAGCTGAAGCCCGAAAAAATCGGCTCCCCCGCGCCCGCTGGGGCGGCGGCCGCGCAAGCGCGCCCGTCCCTGACTGCACGCCTCCCGACTGATCCCGAATGGCTGTTCCCAATGGTGGGGACGATTACTTTCGGAGGCTTTTATGACTACTTTCAACAACTTCGCTGATCTCGCTGCTGCACGCATCCAGATGGCTGACGCCCGCGAAAACACTGTTGAAGCCTATGATGGCGCCTTTATCGAACATACCGATATGGCCAAGCTGAGCATGGTCGATGAGCCGATGGCTGCCGACATGCCGGATGCTGACATGGTTCGTGGCGCCGTCGAACTCGCGATCGGAACGATCTTCGATGTCCTGAAGGATACGAGGATGGAGGAATTCGCCCAGCAGATCGCCTGGGGCATGGTCAATTCGTTCCACATGACCGCCCGCATAGTCGAACGTCGCGAAGACGACGCTGCCAAGAAGCTGGGTGAGCTGGTCCGTCACTTCGACCCCTCGGAGATCTATGCCGTCGAGCTCGAGGAAACGCAGGAGCACTGCCAGACCCTGCAGGGATGCCGGGAATCGCTGGAAGCAATGCGCGACCACGCCTCGGACGTCTACCACGTCGAGACTGGCCGGGCATGGACGGCAACCCGCGGATCGCAGGTCAGCAACAACGGCGTCACCGCTTCGCAGGTCAACGGCCGTGACTACCTCGCGGCCCGCGCCAAGCAGAAGCGTGACCGTCTGGCTCCCGAAGGACCGATGGTGGTCGTCTCCGGCGGTCAGGAAGGCTGGCACGATTACGAAATGATCTGGGAAATCCTCGACGATATCAAGGCTCGCATCCCGAACATGGTCCTTGGCACGACCGGAATGCGCAAGGGCGTCGATCGCATGGCGTCGTCATGGGCCCAGAAGAACGGCGTCAATACCGTCGCCTTCATGCCGGATCGGTCGCACGGCAATCGCGCGCCGTTCCTCCGCAACGAGAAGCTCGTCAAGCTGCAGCCGGTTGAAGCGATCGTCTGCGAAGGATCGGGCATCCAGTCGAACCTCGCCCAGCGCCTGCGCGCCGCTGGCGTACCGCTGCACGTCCGTCGCCTGAAGGATCAGATGGCGCAGACCGAACAGTCGAAGATGTGGGCATAACGCCCACCGTGAGGCTCCGGCATCCGCCGGAGCCTCACTTCCTCTTCTCTTTTTTTCCAACACGGCGCGCCTCAGGGGCATCGAACCCCTTCGGCGCGATTGGGACGCCGGCCCAATGGCCGGGAGACGAGGGGGAGGGTGAAGGCGTTCACTTCCCGTTTCAGGGAACAACCGGAGGCTATCGACATGACTAACTCACCCCACCGCCGCGCCCGCTTTCACTTCTCCGCGTATTGGCGGAGCTGGAGCCTGCTCCTCACCGAACGCTGCAATGCTGCACCAGGTTACGGACCCACCGTCGAGATCACCCTCGCCACAACCAGCGACAATGACGGCAACGACATTCGCCTGTTAAAGGTTCGCCGCCATTGCACCGATTTTGGTCGCAACGATACGTTCGCCGACGCCCTACCCGACTATGTCGAGCATTACGCCCGCGAACTCCTCGGTGATGAATGTTTCGAATGGCTCACCAGCGACGCTTCACACATTCTCGCAAAGATCGACTGGACCGCCATGCACTGCGCCAAACTGGCCAACGCAGGTGGCGGTATCCCATTAGCCGAGTGCATCGATCCGCGCTTTGTCGACCAGATGGTCCGCGCGCGGATCGCCCGCGACCCCGGCACCGACGAAACGCTCGTTCCCTTCGCAGTCGTCCAGTGACCATCAACTCCCACCGAAAGGCATCATCATGGGAATTCAGATCCGATTGTTCGCAGCCCTCCGCCGTGCTAAAATTCCCGCAGACGACGCTGAAGCTGTCGTAACCGAACTGGAGGGCCACATCGCGATGAAAATATCCGAAGCGAATGCCCCGCTCATCGAACGCATCAACGCGCTTGAAAGCAAGCTCACAAGCGAAGCCTCATCGATCAGATGGACCGTATCCATCGCCCTGATCGTCGGATCGCTTGTCGTTGCCATAAGCAACGCCCTCAACTGAGCGCCGCTCCCCGGTCAGCATCAACGATCATGCCGCATCCCGTGTCCGCTACGCGACCGGGACCGCGCTCTATTCCGCTAGGTTCCTCGGCACTGGCAGAGCCAGGGCCATCGTCACCGAGCTCCACCGAGCCCTGCAAGCAGGTCTCGGCCCATTCGGGTCACGATCGTTCGCTTCGCCTTGCGGTGACTTGCTCCCAACGACCGCTTGCGCCCTGCACGGCGGCCCGGCGACGGTGCCAAAAGCACCTGCCGGTCTCGCGGTGCTTCAAGCCGAGCACCAACCGACAACTCCCCTCCGTAACCCGCTTCGCAAGGGTGACGGCCTTACCCGCGAACGCGCCTTATATCCCTTCGGGAAGGCGTTCGCGGTCGGGGCTTTCCGCCGTTCAACCCGGCCCATTCGCCTCGTCGCTGCCGGTCAAGGATCGGCTTCGCCGCCCGCGATGCGGTGGCCGCTGCGCGACCATCCCTGACAGCCATCTCCTCACCCGAACAGGGCCAACGAACCGGCTTCAAGACTGGGAGTGTTCCCGCTGTTAACCCCTAGCTGCGCGTCGGGGGCGGGAACCATATTACTCTCTCATCTCCGTGGCTGAAGAACTCAGCATCGCCATAGTATGACGCTGGGCCGTTAGCGGCCGTCAAGGATCGCCGGTCCCCCCAATTTTCTCGTTCCTCGAAAATCGGCTCCCCCGTCGCCCGGCAAGCCGGTTCCCTCCGGTCATCCCTGACAACCTTACGTCCGCGTCCCCTGCGCATCACTTTCGTCAGCCAGATGAGAGAATTCAATTTCAGGAGGCTTTTATGATCGATCTGTCCAACTCCACCCGCAAGACGCGCTTTTTTCACAAGGATCAGGCCAAGGCGGCTCGCAGCACAAAATTCATAGGTCGCGGAAGTGCAAGCAGTTCGACCCGCGCTTACGCCATTGCAGCTGGTGATCGGGCCAATTCAGGGCGCTATGATGCCAGTGATGTCGTGATGATCTCGGCTGAAGGAATGCGCTCCAATCGACAGGCTCCGGACTTCGTCGAGATCAACAAGGCAATTAGCGCCCGAGCATCCTTCATCACCGACGACAAGGCAAACCGCAGCCGGAACTACAATCTGGGCGAACGCGAAGTGGCAGCCTTTCTCACCGTGCGTGGCTACACCGAAACCGCTCCGGGCTACTGGTCACCGCCTAGCTGACCTGCCCGGTCGGCGCCCGCTCGCCAGCTATGGACCATTCGGTCCTGGCTGGCATCGCCGCCGATCCTGCGTAGCGCATGACGAGAGGGCAGGAGCGGCCCCGGTGGGCCGCATCGATGCCGATCCGTCGCGCGCGGTCCCGGCAGTCCCTTGCTGGCCTAGCGGACATTCGTCCGCTTCGGCTTCGCGCGGTCTGCCTCGACCGATCACCGGCGCGCATTGCTCGCCAGCATGGCTGCATTCGCAGCTCGCTGGCATCGCCGCGCGCCTGCCTTGCGATCTCCGACGGATCGGGCCGCCGTCGTTCGGCGGCAGCGTGAATCAGCAGCAGCGCGCGGGCACCGGCACTCCCTCACTGGCTTCGCTCACATGCGTTCGCCTCAGCTTCGTTCGGTCTGCCGTGCACCCGGGCCCGGTCGGCGCTGCTCGCCAGCGCGGTGCATTCGCACCTGGCTGGCATCGCCGCCGATCCTCTCTCACGCCTGAGGCAAGGGCGGGAGCGGCCCCGGTGGGCCGCATGGACCACCTTCTCGGTCACGACCTCAGTTCCGAGGCACCCGCGCTCCCACAGGACCATCTTGCAACGCCTCAGGACGCCTGATCCGGGCGACCAACAGGTCCGCCCGGAAAGAGGAGAGGGAGCCGTCGAATTGAGCAAGCGGGAGAGCGAGATTCAGCACCGCAAAGCCATCAATCCGACGTGTCAGCCCATCAGGCAGTAGGGCAACGCCTGCACGCCTGCCGGCATCGGAGTGAACCCGACGAGCGATGGACCAACAGCCGCACACGGTCATTGCCTACCGTCCACTGGCATGGCTGGAACCAGTAACCGCGGCGAGCCCTTCTGGTCCTGGCGCACACCGGCCCATGCCGAAACAGGCTCCTTGGGAACTCCATTGCGATTTCACGGGCCGGTTCGGGTTTCGACCTTGCCATCAATAAGCGTCTGCGGAAAGACGTTCGGCCGGGCCAGTCGGTAAATGCTGGTGTTGCAGGGCCGTCGCGGGAGTATCCCGGCCAGAGCAACCGACTTCGGTTTCCTATCGGTTCATTTCCCGCAAAAACCGCCCGCTGCTTCGTCAGGACGTCCGCCGCCAAGTGCCCCTGCCCCTCTGGTCGGGCTTAGGGCCAACCCCAAAAGATCGAACCGGGTTCGTTCGCTGCGCTCACTACCCGCACCACTTCGACTTTTGAGGTTCCCCGCTCCTGCGTCGCGGTGTCCCATCCCTCCCGGCGGGGCTCGTTAAGGGCACCGGCGGACGGTCCGCCGAAACAACGGGAGTTTTAGAAATGAACAACGTCAACCTCGTCGGCCGCCTGGCTCGTGATCCTATCGCCCGCGACAGCCGCAACACCAAGGTAACCGAGATGGTCCTGGTAACCGAACGCCCCCGCATCCGCGATAACAAGGTCGAAAAGGACCCCGAAACCGGCTACCCGCTGAAAGACGCGGAGTTCCACAAGATCACCGCCTTCAACGGCACCGGCATGGGCGCGCGCCAGCACAAGAAGAAGGGCGACCAGCTCGCGGTTTCCGGCCGCATCCACTACACCAAGTGGACAGACCAGGACGGCAACGACCGCTACGGCTGCGAGATCATCGCCGACAACGTCGAGTTCATCTGACCGACACCGGACGGGCGGCGCGCAAGCGTCGCCCCACCGCCTCTCAAAAAGGATCTGACACATGACCGACTTCGGCCTCTTCGCCGAGCGTGATATCGCTCGCGCCAATCAAAAGCTCGACCAGCTCAAGCGCCACGCTGAGCGCCGCGACCGCTTCATCGACGCCCTCGACCTCGACGCCCTCGATGCGAAAACCGCATTCGCCATCCTGCAGGAAGACGACGATCTGGCGGAAAACATCGCCTTCGGTGAACTTTACATCCACCACATCGCGACCCTCGAAACACAGCGCGCCGAAATCGCCGCCAGCATTCCACTCGCAGCCTGATCGGAGACGTCCAATGTCCGAACTCACCCTCCGGTACGCCGCCCTGACCGTCACCAATATCAACGATGCCGTACCCGAAAACGATCGCCCGGTACTGGCTATCAGACCTAGCTCCTATAACTGCTGCGCGATCGAGGTCATCACAGCGCGTTACATGCCAGCATACCGCCCGAATTCGCCTTGGCGCGATATATCCGGCGACGCGATCAGCGACAGCGGATCAGACAAGATCCTCGCATGGGCCTACGCGGACAACATCCTGCTACCGAACACGAGATAACACAGCCCGGTCGGCGTTGCTCGCCAGCTATGGACCATTCGGTCCTGGCTGGCATCGCCGCCGATCCTGCGTAGCGCATGACGAGAGGGCAGGAGCGGCCCCGGTGGGCCGCATCGATGCCGATCCGTCGCGCGCGGTCCCGGCAGTCCCTTGCTGGCCTGGCGGACATTCGTCCGCTTCGGCTTCGCGCGGTCTGCCTCGACCGACCACCGGCGCGCCTTGCTCGCCAGCATGGCTGCATTCGCAGCTCGCTGGCATCACCGCGCGCCTGCCTTGCGATCTCCGACAGGTCGGGCCGCCGTCGTGCGGCGGCAGCGTGGATCAGCGGCAGCGCGCGGGCACCGGCACTCCCTCACTGGCTTCGCTCACATGCGTTCGCCTCAGCTTCGTTCGGTGTGCCGTGCGCCCGGGACCGGTCGGCGCTGCTCGCCAGCTATGGACCATTCGGTCCTGGCTGGCATCGCCGCCGATCCTCTCTCACGCCTGAGGCGAGGGCGGGGGCGGCCCCGGTGGGCCGCATCGATGCCGATCCGTCGCGCGCTGTCCCGGCAGTCCCTTGCTGGCCTAGCGGACATCCGTCCGCTTCGGCTTCGCGCGGTCTGCCTCGACCGATCACCGGCGCGCATTGCTCGCCAGCATGGCTGCATTCGCAGCTCGCTGGCATCTACGCGCGCCTGCCTTGCGATCTCCGACAGGTCGAGCCGCCGTCGTGCGGCGGCAGCGTGGATCAGCAGCAGCGCGCAGGCACCGGCACTCCCTCACTGGCTTCGCTCACATACGTTCGCCTCAGCTTCGTTCGGTGTGCCGTGCGCCCGGGACCGGTCGGCGTTGCTCGCCAGCTATGGACCATTCGGTCCGGGCTGGCATCGCCGCCGATCCTCTGACGCGCTTGAGGCGAGGGCAGGAGCGGCCCCGGTGGGCCGCATGGACCACCTTCTCGGTCACGGCCCCAGTTCCTGAGCACCCAAGCACCCACAGGAACCTCTTTCAACGCCTCACGACGCCTGATCCGGGCGACCAGAAGGTCTGCCCGGAAAGAGGAGGGGGAGGGAGATTGGCGAACAACGATGGAGGCAAAGATGTTCACCACTTTCCGCGTGATCGACACCGAAACCAAGCTGCACTCGACCCCCGCTGTCCTGACTGCCCGCGAGCTCGCAGCCTTCCGCCGTCTCATGCAGTATCAGCGAATTCCGATCGATCCCGATCCCGGCGAAATCGAAGGCACCGCATATCACTTCGAGGTCAATGCCAATGGCGTTCCTCTCGCCGCCTTCGCTACCGCTCTCGACTTCCGCGCTGACGTCATCGCCGTAGTCGAGGAGGCGCAATGGCTCGGCCGTTCTCTTCGCGTCGAAAGGGTGACACCGACCAGCAGTATCGTCCTTCGCGTAAGCAACCACATCGCGTTCACGAACACGTTCACGATGGCCGAGGATCTTGCCGCCAAGGCGTTTCACGCCCTTGGCATCGATCCCCGCAAGACACGCTCGATCACGATGCACCAGCTGCGCACTCTCCTGCAGAACCCCGCTGTCTTCGCCGCCTTCGATTCCGCGCAGATCGAAGCCGTCTACAACAACTTCGCTCAATTCGCATTCCTCGACTGCGGCGAGCAGCAGCCCGAACTGGAATGGCAATGACCGACAGCATACCGCCCGCCAAAACGCGGATAGAAATGCGCTGCCCGAAATGCGGCGGCAACGAAGTCCTGAAGGACGCCTGTGCGAGCTGGAACCCAGACACACAGCGCTGGGAACTCACCTGCGTCTACGATCATGAAACGTGCGCCGCTTGCGAACACGAAGGCGACTTCGTCTTCGAGCGGATCGATATAGAAACGCGCGCCGTCACCAAGCCCGTTCTCGATGAAGGATTTCCCGGCAACTGCGTTACCGGGCGCGGGCATGAATTCTCGGTCGATCCCGCCACTGGCAACAGCGTTTGCAAACCCTGTCTCGCTCAGACCGAGGGCCCCTTCGAGCCTTACACCTTGCCGAAAGACGAATAGCCTCCCGTCGCTTCGGTAACATGGGGAAGGGTGCCCGGCGGACCACCGTCGCGGCACCCTTTCTCATGCAAGACGCGAGCGCGCCAACCTGCGTCCCAAAACTTCGCGGCCAGCAGCTGGTGCGACATGGACAGGGCACCTCCCGCCGATGGCCCGTCCGCCACCATCGCCATGAGCCCACCGGCCTGGCACAGGTCAATTACTAATTTCCGACCGGGTCGTCGCAAGCTCCTCCCGCACCACTCGAAAATTAGCAATCAAGCCGCCCGTTGGGCGGTGACCTGCACCCTGCCGGCGCGCTTTCACATGGCATGGCGGACGAGCCGCCAACGACAGGAAGCACCCAATGTATCGCACCATCCATAACGCCGACCACAAAGTTCTCACCCACGACATGATTCAGGCGCGCTCGCTGTGCCTCGATGAGAAAATCATGGAAGCCGAACGCCGCTCCTATCACACCTTCTTCGACGTCCATGTCATCGAGAACAGCGACTACACCTACAGCGTCTTTGAAGAAGGTGATTACGGCAACCTTCCGAACCATCTGATCGACAGCGTCGTTTACACCACCGTCGGCAAGATGGACGACGAATACTGACGCCGCTAGAGGGGCCTCGCGCCCCTCATTATCGCTGCCTTCCGGAGGTCGTCCTTACCATGTCATCGTCAGCAGAAACCTTCCCGCTTCCCGGAGTCATCCGCGACCGCGCGTTCGCCGACGCACCCATCGAACCCGACTGGGCATTCAGCGACCATTTCGACGCCGATCAGGTCACCCAAATCTGCGAAACCCTCTCCGACATCTTCGAAGATCACCCTCCGGTCATGCGACCCGATATCGACGGTGACATGAAGGTTCACCTCTGGCTCCCGGCACTCGCCCAATTCTCCGGCCTGACCGCGCCGCACTGGACAATGAACCTGTCTGACTTCCTCATCCACTATGCCCAGGCTGCGCCCCTCGAACTCAACGATGTTATCTCGGAACTTGAGCGCATCACTGACATTCTCAAACGAGACGTCGAGGAGCGCAGCCTTCCCAAGCTATAAGCGCAAAAGCCCGCGCTGATAGCCTCCTCATCAAGCGCCCTCTTCACCTGCCGAAACTGGCGGGACAGCGCCCCCTTTTTCCAGCAGCTCCAACGCCACCTTCGGTTTCAATGAAACCGCCATTTCCAACAGGCGCACAGCCCGTTCGTGGCCAACCTTTTTGACCAGCTGTTGAAGCTGCTTTTCAGCCTCTTCTTTCTCAAGTTGCGCGAGCCGTCTCTTGCGCTCCGCAAGGTCCTGTTCGGCCTGTTCAAGCGCTGCTCTTTCGCGCTCCACTTTCGACACCATTTCCATTCTCCATTTTGATCGCCCGCTGCGGTTCAAATCCATACGGATTTCCGATCATTTTTCGAGCCTTTTCTGAGGCTCTTTTTCTGCAAGCTGCTGGCAGGTTTTCTGGTGTTGGATCAGCTTGCTCATCCTGCGGCGCAATTGCGCCTCCGGACCGCGGCTGAGTATCGCTAAGCCCGGCGGCCACCCTTTTCGGGCGACCGGCGGGCTAAGCTAAATCGAGCCAGGCCTGCGGCCTGTCTCGCCCCATGCGGGCTACCATCCGGCTTTCGGGACCAAAACCGCACACGGTTTTTCTACCCCAAGACGATGCCGGGGCAGGGGCAGGCCGTCCGTCCTGGCCTGCGGCTATGGACGGCCTTTGGCCCGCCCTGGAACGGCCCTGCGACCCGTGCGGACTATCGTCCGACCTGTTGCCACAGGTATCTCTTACACCTCCCAGAACTGAAGTTCTGAAGGAACACATAGCACAGGCTATGAAGTTCCTGATTTATGCACACCCTATGCGGCACGCCGCTGGTCTTTTAACTGCCTTTTCAGCAGGTTAGCGATATTGCTCCTTAGCTATATCTAGCTACGTCGCCCATAGAGGACGTTTTTCCCTGTAAAAACCGACGGGTAGCCCTAGCTGCATCTAGCTGCACAATACGCGTTGCTACATGCAGCTAACGTGCTATATTGGCCGCTCGATAAGTCGCTCACGCACCTGCCGAAGGTGTGTGACATGACCAAACAGAATTGCGGCGCTGTAGGGATTCAATTCCCACGCCCGCTCATGGAAGAGATCGACAACCTCGCTTCAGCGAAGGATGTCTCGCGCGCGGAAATCGTTCGTTCCTGCGTTCGCCTCGCTCTTCCTCTAATCAAAGCAAATATCACTCCCGACATCGGGCGTCTCATCACGATCGCAGAGCATACCCAGCTCGCGCTCTCGCTCCTCGTTGAGCGAAACTTCCCCGACGACGCTGAGCCGGTCCTCGATATGGCCATCCGCAACCTGGGCGAATTTCATGGCTGACGATATCCGTTTCAGCAAGAAAGCTGCCACGCTCGAACACGCTTCGGCACGCGGAAAAGTCGTCCGAAATTCGGACAATTTCACGCGCGGATCGCAGTTGTTTCACCATCAGGTTATGATGACCTGGGCAGGGGTCCGATTGCCCCTCCTCATATGGTTCTTCACGGCCCTTACAATGCTGTGCGTTCTCGCCTTCGCATACTTCCGCGAACACGAGATCCAGCTGGCCCTCATGCGCCTTCTTGCAACCCTCTGGAACTGGGTCGGCTTGAACGCTGAAAAGACCGTCAATCTGACCCTGCCGGACAGCTCTGTCGTGCAAGGAAAAATGGTGTGGGTGCCACATCATCCGGCAGTCGAAGCAGCATGGGCAACCGCGAAGAAAATCACGCTCGCCTCAACCATTGCTGCAGCCTTCATTTGCGTCCCGCTCACCATCTGGTTTGTCGACTATTCCCGTCGTCGCGGCAGCGAGATTTTGAAGGAGCGTCACGAGCGCGGGGCCATCCTCGTCGATCGCCCGATACTGATCGAGCATATCGCCCAACACAACGCGAAAGAACACGCCTCAGACTGCGCCCGCCATGAGCCGCCACTCAATCCCTCGGCAGTGCTTAAGATGCCCGTCAGAGACCGTGTGAGGGCAGGGCTGCACGTTCCCTACCAGTTCGCTACTTTGCCCTATCCCTGGCGGCTTGAGCAAAGCCACGCCATGCTCATCGGTACGACCGGCGCAGGTAAGACAACCGAGCTCAAAAAGCTTGTCGTTCAAGCCCGTCGTCGCGGCCATCGCTGCGTGATCTTCGACCTAACCGGAAGCTTCGTCGAAAGCTTCTACAATCCCAAGACTGACGTGATCCTCAATCCGATGGATCAACGGTGTCAACCGTGGACCATTTTCAACGACTGCGACACCTACGCAGACTTCATGAGCGCGGCCAATGCGCTCATCCCGACCGGCCACAATGCCGAAGATGACTTCTGGCAAAAAGCAGCGCGCCTGCTCTTCGTCGAAATGTGCATGAAGATGGTCAAAATGGGCGTCCGCTCGAATGGTGGCCTGGCCTATTATCTGATGCAGGCGAACCTCAAGTCGATCAGCGATCAGCTCGAAGGAACTGCCGCCGCTTCACTCGTCGCGACCCAGGCGGCCAAGATGGCGGAATCCATCCGCGCGACCTTCACCGCAAACGCCAATGCAATGCGCTTTTTGCCCGAACCGCCCGACGGCGATCCCGGCTTCTCAATCAACCGCTGGATGACCGAGGACGTCAAGGAAGGATCGATCCTTTTTATCACGTCCAGCCATACCGATCTTGTGCTTAACCGTCCTCTGCTCACGCTCTGGATGGACCTCGCGGTCAACGCCCTTTTTCGCATGGGCCGCACCCGCAATCTTCGCACATGGTTCCTCCTCGACGAGGTTCACGCATTGCACCGACTTCCCGCCATCGAACATGGCCTCCAGACCGCTCGTGCGGTCGGCGGTGCCTTCGTCCTCGGGATGCACTCATTCGACAAGCTGGCGGAGACCTACGGCGAAAACGGAGCCATCAACCTGGCCTCCCTTGCGCGTACCAAACTCATTCTCGCTACCGCCGATATCGAGACCGCAAAGCATTGCTCGGATTACATCGGCAGCCGTGAGGTACGCCAGATGGATGAAGCCTATTCCTATGGCTACAATAACACGCGAGACGCCTCCACGATCACGCCGCGCAAGCAGATCGAAAACCTCGTGATGCCTGATGACATCACCAATCTTCCATCGCTGCACGGCTTCGTGAAATTCCCTGACGGTTTCCCCGCTACGCGGATCAAACTCGAGTGGAGCGATTACAAGCAAGTTGCGGAAGGATTCGAGCGCGTCACGGCGATGCGCGCCGCCGAATTTACGCCCCCGGACGATGATGAAGACGCGGATATGGGGGAGGGCGGCAGAGAAGGGGATGCGCCTGAAAACGAGCCCATCCAGCAGCTCGATCTGAAGGAGGGCGAGAAGTCCGAAGCAGAACAGCAGGCGGATCTGTTGCGCGATGCCGTGGAGCAGGGGTCACAGGTCCAGCATAACGAGAGCGAGCAGGCCATCGAGAAGACCCAGGATGATCGCCCTATCACGGCCGATTTTACGAAAGGATCTGACCGCAAACCTCTTCGTTCACAGCTGCGTTATGCGAACGCTGACGCCAGCGAGCAGGAGCAATCGCAGGAACGGCAGCGCGTTCGCGACAAGCTGGTGGAAGGTCAGCGCAGGATAGATTCAAAGCAGCCTGCGGCCGATCGCAACACCTCCAACCGCGACGACCAGGAAAGCGTCATTCAACGAGAAACCCGGCAGGGCTTTGGCATCGAAGAAAAGCACGGCCACCAGCACAAAGACCATGAGCCCGAGATCGCGATCGACGACGATCAGGAGATGGGCCTGTGACGGCATCTGTCGCCCCTGTCGGCTCTGCAGGCGGAGCTGCCCACTACTTCGCGCAGGATGACTATTACATCGGCGATGACACCGCCGAACATAGCGAGTGGGGCGGAGCAGGCGCGGATAGGCTCGGCCTCGACGGATCGGTATCTAAATCCGACTTCCAGAATGTCCTCGACGGCAAGATGCCCGACGGAACCGTCATAAACGCCAGCGAGAAACGCCAGAACGGAACCGACCTCACATTCTCCGCTCCAAAATCAGTTAGCATCCTCGCGCTCGTCACTGGCGATAAGCGCCTTGGCGAAGCCCAGCTGGCGGCCGTCCGCGCCACGATGATCGATGTGCAAAACAAGTTTGCCGAGACCCGAGACTACTCTCGCAACAGCAAGGGCGAACCAGTCCAGACGGGCAATCTCACCTACGCCCTGTTCCAGCACGACACGAGCCGTAAGCTCGACCCACAACTTCACACTCACGCTGTCGTTGCCGCAGTCACCCAAGCGCCCAACGGCAAATGGCAAGCTCTGCACAACCGTCAGCTTTGGGCCAACAACGCTGAAATAGGATCGCGCTACCACGGCTACCTTCGCGCCGAGATCGAGAAGCTCGGTTATCAAACCGAAATCACTGGCAAGCACGGTCAGTTCGAAATCCGCGGTGTCGACAAGGAGACGCTGAAGGAGTTCAGCCAACGTCGAACAGAGATCCTCGAAAAATCTGCTGAGCTTGGAATCACAACACCGCAGGGACAAGACGCCGTCGTCATCAATACGCGCGATCCGAAACTCAACGCGGAGGACAAAACTCAGCTGAGGACCGAATGGCAAGAGCGCGCCGCCGCCCGCGGGTTCGACGGGCAGGCTCTAGTCGACGCCGCAATCGCACGATCAGGCCAGAACCGCGACGCGCCCATCGGCGCGATCGGCCGCGTGAATGCCATCGCGTCCGAGATTCGTGAAACAGTCGGTGCCTACCTTCAGCCTGCAGATCCACTAACCACCAACGGCATCAACCGTATAAAGCTGACGCCGGCTCAAATGCGGACTGAAGCAGCCCTTGCCTCCGCTATCCGAAGCATTGGAGAACGCGAGGCAGCCTTCAGCCCGGGCCAGCTGGCAAAGACGGCGCTCGACTATGGGCTGAGCGGCGTCACTCCTGACAAGATCGACTCCCGCCTGTCAGACCTCATCAAGAGCGGCCAGCTCGTGCCTGGCGCCAGCGACAGGCTCGATGGCAAAGTCGAACTGCTCACCACTCCGGAACATCTGAAGACAGAGCGCGCCGTCCTTGCCCAGATCGATGCTGGCAGGGGAGAGGCGCAACCCATTGTGGCCCCGGAGAGCGCCGCTGAGCGCCTCAACGCTGTCTCGGGGGACATTGCCCTCAATGGCGAGCAACTTGCCGCTGGAACGCTTGCTCTGTCCAGTCAGGATCGATCTGTCGTCATTCAAGGTGTCGCCGGCGCCGGTAAGACAACACTCATCTCCGCGATCGCCAGCGTGGCTCACGAAGAAGGCAAAGAGGTCATCGGAATCGCCGTTGCCAACAAAATGGTCAACGACTTGCGCGATGGCACCAAAATCCGCAGCGCATCGGGCGAGCTCGTCCAGGGCGGTATCGAAGCGCAAAGCCTCTCATCCTTCGTCAACCAGCATATCCGTGGTGCCTTGAGCGGGAAAGGCGAAGCCTTCGAGCAATCGCGGGAAGCGCTGGCCGGGAAGATCGTCGTGCTGGACGAAGCCTCAATGGTCTCCAACAAGCAGATGCTCGCCGTCACCACGATCGCCAACAAGCTCGGTGTCGAAAAACTCGTCATGATCGGCGACCGGCAGCAGCTGCTTGCTGTTGAAGCCGGTAAGGCTTTCGCCCTGGTCCAGAGCCACAACCCCGACATGGCTCGCATGGACACCAGTCAACGTCAGACGACAGAGCATATGATTGTCGCCGGCGACCTCGCCCGATCCGGCCATGTCACAGACGCCATTCGCTCCCTTGGAGACCGCGTCGTCAATGGCGGCGCAAACCATCTGCAGGTCGCTGCCGAAAAATGGCTCGCCCTTTCGCCTGAGGATAGGGACCGCACTGCAATCTATTCGTCGGGCAGGATAGCCCGTGCGGAAATGAACTCCACCGTTCAGGCTGGCCTGAAAGCGGAGGGCGTCCTCAGGGGCGAGGGACTGCAACTCACCACCTTGCTACCCGCTCACGCAACGCGCGAAGATCTCCGGCACTCAGCGACCTACCAACCAGGTCATCTACTCGAAGTATCGCGGGGCAGCACGCCACCGGGCCTGCGGCCGGGCACCTACAGGGTTACCGGCACTGACGAGAAGGGCAGGGTGCAGCTGCAGGATCACAAAGACCGCATCCGTACCTTCGACCCATCAAAAATCCGACCGGGCGAGACCAAAGACAATCTGCGCCTCTACGAAAAGCACGAAGAGAAGATCTACGAGGGCGACAAGATCCGCTGGTCCGAAAAGGATGCAGAGCGGGGCCTGAACAAATCCGAAGAAGCCAAGGTCCTCGAGATACGCGACGGCATCGTCAAGTTCGAGAACGCCAAGGGCGACATCGTCGAAATGAAGCAGAACGACCGGATGCTTGAACGGCTCGGGCTGTCCTATGCGATCAACATGCACCAGGCCCAGGGCGACACCCGCGACCAGGCAATCGGTGAGATCGATTCTCGCTCTCGACACCTTACCAACGAGCGCCTCGCCCTCGTGATGCTCACGCGTGTCCGTGAGGACATCACCATCGTCAGCAACGATCCTGACGCCATGCTGAAAGCGATCGATCGCAACCCGGGAGACAAGCACGCGGCTCTCGAAGCAATCGGCGAAAAATCAGTCGACAAGGCTGCACGAGCTGACCGGAGCGACACCTTCGACCCGAAAGTCCCCGACCATCTGAAAGGGGGCTCCGACAGCCTCCCGCCGATGCCCAAAGCGAACCTCGAAAACATGCGACCCGTCCCCTCTCTGGATCTTCCGGAGCGGAACATCGAGCGCAGCCGATAGGAGCCCATGCGATGAATTACACCAAACCCATCCCGCTCGAAGGCGCACACATCGCCAACGGGAAGATCGTCTTCGATCAGCCATTCACCCTTGCTTCGGCCGTCAATTCGGTCGGCTTGCGCGATCTCTCCGATTCCATCGCCGGCGATACGTTCGTCGTGTGCGACCTGTCCACTCACGGCGTTCAGGGATGCGCTGACATGCGCGCGTCACTCCAGCGCCAGGAACTGATGGCCGATGCCTGCGCGATCGGCCTCATGCTCCTCGTGGCCGTTCTGGTCGGATCCCTCGCGGTGACCTTCACGCACCTACTGGCGCGCGCGATCCGCCCCCTGCGGCGAGAACGGGCACAGCCGACGCTTGTCCCTGCCAACGATCACGATCCGATAAGCGAGATGGCGGCATGAACCAGACGACCCTTTCCAGCCTGACTTCTCTCATCAATTCGGTGTTCAATCTGTTCGGGCCTGTCCTGTTCGGCATCGTGGGCCTCATACTGCTCCTGATTGTCCTGCACCTGACGAACAGACCCAAAAGCCTTGGTTCGCTGCCAGTGACAAAGCGCCCGCTGATGACGGCCGCCGAACAACGCGTGATCCGGTACATCGAGAATGCGCTCCCCAACACCCGCATACACGCCCAGGTCTCAATGGGCGCGCTTATGTTGCCGAAGAAGGGCCTGAACAAGTCCGACTGGTTTCGTACTTTCAATCGCTTCAGCAGCAAGCGCGTCGACTACATCGTCGAAGACCGCGCAACTGGCCAGGTTCTGCTCATCGTGGAACTCGACGACCGAAGCCATGACAAGCGCAAGGACGCCGATCGCGATCGGCTCACCCGCGCGGCCGGATATATCACCGCCCGTTTGCCAGCGAATGAGCGCCACACCGCGCAATCCGTTC
The DNA here is from genome assembly GCF_001661965.1 of Croceicoccus mobilis. Classification (GTDB taxonomy): domain Bacteria; phylum Pseudomonadota; class Alphaproteobacteria; order Sphingomonadales; family Sphingomonadaceae; genus Croceicoccus; species Croceicoccus mobilis. Next base: position 58,191 of record NZ_LYWZ01000007.1, on the reverse strand, counting down.
GAGCTCGCCTCCATCAGGCGCTCGAACCAGCCCCCTCAACCCGAAAGCTGTCGCAACACGGCAGCCCCCAACCACGCTCAGCATGAGGAGTATCCTATGAGCTTTCAATACGAAGACGTCGGAGAATTCGGCGACCGCCGCGCGGCCGAGGATTGGGCCAGGCGCAATAACATCGATCCGCGTGACCTGCACATCCGCGACACCGCTCGCGGTGTCGAGGTTGGCGTCAACAAGTCCGCGCACGACAAGGACGAGCGATACAACAACCGCCACGGCGGCCGCAAAGACGGCTTTTTCCGCTGATCTCCCACACGAAATTCGGGCCACGCCCGATAGCCCGCCTCGCATGAGGCTCAACCACTCCTGCAGACGCAGGGCAACATCAAGGACCAATATGATGACGAAATACCTCCTCGCGGCGATCACCTTGCCGATCGCGCTCGCGGCGACGCCGGCGATGGCCCAGCAACACAAGTGTCCCGAAGGCACCAAGTGCGCTCAGATGCACAAGCCCGGCCTTGCCGAAAACTCGGCCGAACTGCGCCAGACCCTCAATCTCAAAGAGAAAGCCCGCAAGCTGCGTGAAATGCAGACTGCCGAACTCAACGATCGCGCGACTACCGACGAAGCAGCGATCATCAAGAAGAAACTCGCGGCATACGCCAAAGAACAGCGCAACCCCTGCGAACATGGCGACGCCCATCTCGACGAACACGGCCAATGCACCGACTGCCCGGAGCATGAAAAGACCGCGGCCAACTGCGTCGACTGCGACGAAGCCGACTGCCCCGAAGCGGTATAATCGCATCCGGTCGCCAGAAGGGTAGGAAATGCTAAGTCAGCCCAAGCCTCGCTGCGCTCATTGCGGAGATTTTCTGCCCTTCTGGCCCTCGCGGGCCATAGCCTCCATCTGCCCAAGGTGCAGTCGGCCGCTGGCGCTCGTACCCGCATCAATCTCGGTTGCGCGTTTCCGGATCTTCAGCGTGCTTCATGCCGCCAAGATTGTCCTTCTGCCTGTCGTTGGTGGTGCGATTGTAGCCTTTGGCCTCGCGAGGATGACTCCATCCGCCTTTGCCTACACCGTCGCCCTCGTCCTGCTTGCATGGGGTGTAATCGACGTTTGGGACGGCACAGCCGGCCTCGAGAGCGGCATCGATAAGCGTGGACGGTCCATCTACACCGGAAAGCCCGCCCGGCGCCTCTCCGTAGCAAAGACCATCTTCGGAGCCGCATCGCTCGCCCTCGGCGCGGCCGGCCTCATACTGATTGGATGACCTATGGGTATTTCTGACCGCGACTACATGCACGAAAGGACGCGCGGCAGGGGGGCTTCAGCCTCTGTGCCAACCAGGCGCGGCGACAAGGCACGCATGGAACTGCCGACTGGTGCGGTGATCGAGCCAGGCCCCCCAGTGATGACCCGTTCACGCTGGATCATACTCCTCGCCGTTATCATTGCCGCGCTCGCGTGCTTTGCCATCTTCCGCGGGGACACGCACTACTCCGGCGGGGACTTCCCTCCTAACGGCACCTTCAAGGTCAAACCGGCCCAAGCGCATGGCGCCACCGGCATGTTGGCCATAACCGCAGGAGAAACCAACGCGATCGTCGAGCTGTTCGACCCAGCGCGCAATCCTGTCTTCATCGGCTTCGTGCGGGCACGCGACACAGCGCAACTACCCATCCCGATCGGATCCTGGCGCATGATCGTCACCGAAACTTCCACATGGGACGGGAGCTTCCATGAGGACGATCAGACCGTCGACGGACCTGAGGTACGGCCGATAACGGTTCTGCCTGGATCGACAACGACGGTCGTTCTCCATGCAGCACGGACGCCCTCCTTCTTTCCCAAGCCCAGTGACATCAAAATGAATCTTGGAGACTAACATGCTCAAAACGAAAACTTCCCTTCTCACCATGCTTGCGATCGCCGGTGGACTTAGTGGCGCGTTGCCAGCCAACGCCCAGCAGGCAGACCGGACGCGCGAACTCTACCACATCTTCGACATTCAGACCGAAGCATCCCGCTCAGATGTGGTCAAAGCGGTCAAGGACGGCATGAACATCAACGTCTCGGATTCCCAGACCATTACGCCGCTGGTTCGTGGCACCCCGCCCGAAGAACCGGGCACGTTCGAGCTGGTCGATCCGCTCGCCGAGGGAAGACTTGGCGGCCTTGGTGCACTGATCGGTGCTGCGCAAGCAGCGCAGATCAAGCAGGTGAAGTGTGATGGCGCTGTCTGGATCGCCACCGCACAGCGCCGCATCCGGGGATCGCAAACCCTCCGATTGACTCTCTGCCTCTTTCCCTACGCGAACGATGATGCGCGCGGATACCACCTTGATGCCTACGCGCTCGATACCGAGGAAAAAGGCGGGGGCCTGAGCAAACGGCTTGGTCGGTTGATCGCTGGCGCGATCGTCGGCAATCCGGAAGACTGGACAAACAAGACGATCGTCGACCTCCTGCGCGAGGTTCACCGGCAAACCGATGCTACTGTCGACTATGTTGAAGGTCAGCCGGCGTTCACAGAACGCCCTTGGGAGAATGGTTGGCAGGTTCTACCCAGCAACGACGAAAATACCGAAGAACCCTGATCGGAAGTATCAAGGAGCCCAGCCTCATGCGAAAACCGACGATAAACGATACCGCTCTCACGACCCAGGGAAGTCTTCACGCGACATACTCATACGGCGACGTCCTCATCGATGAGGATTGCGTTCCGGACCGAAGCATATCCGCGTATGAACTCTACGAGAACGACGACCTTCAATCATCCACAGACACCGTAATCCTGAAAGCAATGCTCGTCCCACCCGTGGCTGACGACCATATCCTATTGGGCCGCCGGCCGACTATCGAGCAGCTTTGCGTCGCAATTCTCCACCAGGACTTCGCCACACTCACCCCCTACATGAGTGACGACTGCGCCGTTATCTCGGCCGACGAAAGCGTGGTCGCCCTCATCACCATATCTGACGACACCCGGCACGATGAAACCCGGTATCTGCTGTCAATACACCTCCTCACGACATCGGCTCACGCGACCGACATTCTTGTCACGCTCAAATCCATTGCTGAACTATACGACCCGATTGCATACCCGGATTCAGCCCTGATCGACGAAACAGGCCTATCCCAGACCGGAAAGGGCTTCCGTGAATATCAACGCTCGGAACGCCGGCGGCGCCCTCTATTCATCATGCGCCGAAAATCACCGACAATGACTGCCGTCCAGAAGCACGACTACACCGTCGCGCGGCAGCGCCTTGGCGCTTATGGGCCGGTGATCGTCAATAACGACCTCTACGAACAGTTCCAGATCTACGAGGATCTGGGGCGCATGGACGCAATCATTATTCACCCCAAGACGTGCGCGGTCGGCTCTCTGTATTACACCGGCGCCAGCGGCCAGCTCGAGGGGCTGAGCGAGGAAGCTGCCGACGCCCCACTACTCGGCAGCGACTGGCTCGACGAACAGGTATCCGCCCTGCAGGCCAACGCACGCACCTTTCTATCATCAAGCGCGACACGTCCGCCCCGTAATTTTCTGAAGCTCATGGAAGCCGGAGCGACCAGACTCGCGGATCAATGGAAAGACATCACCTCCCGCGATATCCCACACGAACCCGCACATGAACAGGAGACCGCGCCAGACAGTCCCCCCGGCCGTCCGCTCGATCCGGACACGCCACCCGAAGCTGACCACGAGCTCATCACTCCTACGAGCAAACCGGGGTCCCTCGATCTCTCTCAAATACCCGACGTCATAACCTGGCTCGAAACAAACTTCGACGACAAGATCATCATTCTCCCAAAGGCCAAGAGGGCTTTTCGTAAATCGGCTCATCCAGATCCACAGCGCATCGCAGAGGCAATCGCCCTTCTCGCAACAACCAAATATACGCAGAAGCAACCAGGCGAATATTGCACCGCCTTTACCGAAGGCCTTTCCAGCCTTCATCTTCATGACGGCTTCTCGAACGCTGAGCGCCTCAAAGGTCAAACGGGAGAAGCCTATCTTGCGCGCTATGGCACCCGCACGATCCTCCTCGACCGCAAACTCGCCTCGTATTCTTCCGCGTTCAATTCTCCTCAGATGATCCGCATCTACTACACTTACGACAAACCAACACGGAAGATCATCATAGGTTGGCTGCCGAGCCACCTCCCGACAACCAGATCCTGAACAGCAACAAACAGCGTCCGATGACACAACTATCCGACAAGCAACCACTCACAACCGAGCGCATTTCCATTCTCTCCAGCGCCGGAATTCAGCTGCTCCGCCAATTTGACGAGCTGGGATGGGAACAGGCGTCCGTAAAAACCCGTGAATTCATGGACATTATGCGCAATCACTCGGAGGCAAATTCTGCCGACTTCGCCGAGTACGATGCTCACATATCGACAATCGAGACCGAAAGTGCCTCTCAAACCGTGACTGATGTCTGACGTTCGAGACCGAAAGGAAGCCTCGCTGCCGACAGAGGCGCTGGTCGCCGGTGCGCTGGAGTTGCTGCGCTCATGTGACGAACACCACCTGACAACCTCTTCCATCCATCTTGCAGAGTTCATCGAAAGTTTGCGCCGGCACCCTGACGCAGAACCGGGGGCATTCGCTAGCTTTGATAGCTATCATGCGACCTATATCGAGCAGCTCGATCTAAGACCCACAGATCTCGACCCATCAATTGGCCAACCACCGGCAAAATTAAATGACAGGGGAACCTCCAAATGAAGCCCGAGACCGAACAACCGCCTTCAAATCTTATCGAGACCACGGCCGAGATTGTGACCGCCTATCTCTCCGCCAATCAGATCGAACACACAAAAGTCCCCGCCCTGATTGCTTCTACCTATGCCGCATTGTCGAATCTTGGCTCACAGTCGCGCGCCGATGAAGAGCCCCTTCAACCCGCGGTGTCAATTCGGGCATCGGTCAAGAAAGATCACATCGTCTGCCTGGAAGACGGAAAAAAGATGAAGATGCTCAAACGCCATCTGATGACAGACCACGGCCTGACGCCCGACGAATACCGCGCCAAATGGCAGCTACCAGATAACTACCCGATGGTCGCTCCAGATTATGCCGAAACGCGTCGCCAGCTCGCCAAGAAGATCGGTCTTGGCCGGAAACCTGTGACACGCCGCCGCCGCAAAAAGACGACGTGAGGGGCGGCCTTCTAATCCAACTGGCGCTATTTCAGTTAGGTAAGCAGGGAATAGGCGACACTCGCCATCGCAAGAAACTGCATGGCTAAAAGGATGACGAATTCGATCTTCACGAGTGTCCCCAGGAACGAGCCCTCGCCGGGTAGCATACGAATTGCAATTCGAATACGATTTACGAGACGGAGCCACGCGCCAAAAACACCGAACAGCGGAAACTACCGATGGAACAGCACGACCACATCAAATGGCTACTTCGCACAAAAGGAACCTCGTTATCGGAGATCGCTAAGTCGCTTGGCCTATCCCCAACGGGTGTAACTCAAGTATCCAAGGGACGCGCTCGCTCAAAACGAGTCGAAAACGCGATTGCTGAAGCGACAGGGTTGAAGCCGAGCCAGCTTTGGCCCGAAAAATACCCACAACACGCTGAGACTAATTGAGTGGAAAGGGAGTAATCCCCCGCCAGGCTTACGGCGAACGCGCTATCGCCACGGAAGGACCGTCCCACTGGCAAGCATTGCTTCAGATAGGTCGCGCCCGTCAGCCAATAGACAATGAGCCACTACACGATCATAACTCATTCCGCGTTTCTCGCACCTCATTGGAGGCGCCTGGACAACGATGTGGCCGTGCTTCCAACGTCCCCTCGGTCCGCCAAACAATCCCACCAGCGCATCCCGCGCGGCCTCCGCAGACGCGGCAGGACAGGGGTGGCCAGGGCTACAGCTTCCATCCGTCTCACGCGCTGCGATGCCGGCGATCCGGATTTTCTGTCGTTCCTCGCAGCGAAAGGTATCTCCATCCCACACGGCCACCGGCGTACAAACGAACTCGGTTTCGGCAGCTTGCCAATCGTCCGCTGCCGAAGCTGACGATGGGGCGCACCCGGTAACGGCCACAAGCCCGCCAGCGAGAGCAAACCCACCAACGACCCTCCAAATATACATCGTCGCGATCACGCTGTTTGCTCGGCGCGATTCCGCCTCATTCCGCGCAACGCCGTCGTATCCAATATCCTCACCCCTTCAGGCGTCACAACCACCGTCAGCTTATCGTTCTGGCCAAGAAGGGCGCCACAGGCTGAGTCCTCGGCCGTCTCATAGCACATGAGAGACTTTGGATCATTCAACGTCGCCTCAATCCACTTAATCTTGCGGTCGGCGCCCGCGAAACCCGCCACTATTGAAGCAAAAATTGCGAACACGATGCAACCGTAGGAAGCCCACCGCGCTACCACTGCCCCACTTTCAAATCTCTGAATCATCCTCTCTTTGTCAGCCCAGCCACGCTTAACAGCGACAACAGCGAGTATGATTACCCCCACACTAATCGCAGTCGTAATGGCAGTGCTCCAAAAGCTCCGGGAGATCGCCTCTACCCAATATACAATCAGATTGATGAGGCCTTCCGTCGACGTCGCTAATTCCCCTCTTTCTATGACGTCCGCATCGAGACCAAAATGCGCGAACAAAAAATATGCGTAGCTTTGCCCGATGAAGCAAAGGATTGCGGCCAATACTGCAGTTCCCCAAACCGCATTTGCCGCGACTACGCCCAACCACGCTGGCCCGGCGCTCACCACCGCCTCGTTTTTCGAACTCACTCCCCATACCTCCGATTAAGTCTGTCGGCATCGGCCGTCGCCTCATCGAGCTCCTTCAGGGTCTCAGCTGAGAACGCCGGCACGGCCTTCGCCAGCCTGATGGCATTCGACAATCCAGTATCACGGCCGCGCCGTCGCTGCCTCGCCTTTATCGGGCCATTACGTTCCATCACGATCAAACCCTGGCGGTCCAGTTCGCGCAATACAACGCCAGCACCAGCCCTGCTTATACCCATCACCGCGCACAACTGCGGCCTTCGAATGCCGCCAAATCCGCATATGATTTCAAACGCCTCCAGCGCCCTAGAACCAGCACGCGCGCCATCGAGCGCGCCCCTGGCTTGCTCGATCTGCCTTGATACGCGGATGAGGGTGTCGGCTTGTGTGTTGATGGCGGTTCTGCAGCTCGAGAGGTAAGCGCTCGCAACTTCTTCAGCATCCAGATCGATGCGGAAACAAACCTGGTTTGCCAGACCGATGACTGGGAAGGGGAAGGGATTGTCCGGACCTGCAAGCGCCAGATTCAATGCCCAGCATGAATTGACCGCATAGGTCATTCGGCCGCTGTCGCTGACAATGGAGCCACCTGCCTTAAAATCGCGCGCCTCGTAGCGCCGCAAGGTCTCGATGACTTTCGCGAGCCCGACAAAGGGCTCGCTCCACGAGCTTTCGCCCAACGCCGATTGCACAATATCCGTGATCGACCCGCTTTCCGGATTCGAGAATGCCGTCGACACATCGTCCATTAGCCCGATCTTCGCCGTAGGGCGCGGACCGACAATAGAGCGCGGGTTAATTTGATCCGTTTTCTGGCCCCTGAGGGGAGCCTCCGAAAGCCATGCGAGAACCACCTTGGCTCTATGGTCGTGGGTGAGTAAGACACGATCATCGTCCGCCGGTATGTCGACAGTGTCTGGGTTTAACCTACCGGCATCCCTTAGGAAAATCTTCCAGAGCAACGCCAGTAGAACATATTGACCTGCAGCACCGGCGTTGCGCGGCGCTGCTGACAAACGACCATAAGCATAGGCAAGATCGACCGCGGCCACAAAACCTCGATTGTTAAGTGAAATCGCACTTAGCTTAACATTGGTGGTAGGTTTTTCAAAACGGTCCTTTTTCAACGATTTAGCGTCCGTTGTGTCCGATAACCTGACTTCCTGGACAAAACGGAAATTTCCTGATATCGACGGATTTTGCCAAATCAGGCCTATCAGGCATCCCGCAGACTTGCGCGACGGCCGACGTCCGGAGAGCCTAATGCCAAGTGAATTAATGTCGACCAGCAATGCACTTGCCGAGCAGCTGCGCGCCGAGATCGAGGCGGCAAGAAAAACCCTCGCAGCATCTCACGCCAGCTCGACCCTGAAAGCCTACGCCACAGACTGGATCGATTTCTGCCACTTCTGCGAAGCGCGCCAATTATCGGCACTTCCGTCCTCACCCGACATTGTCGTTCTCTACCTCAGCAACCAGAAAGAGAGCGGCAAAGCGCCCTCCACCATCGAGCGCCGAATGGCGGCGATCAATTACCATCACAAGGAGAACGGTCACCGCACCCCTGCAGCCGACGACATTGTTGGGATCATTCCCAGGATGCTCAGAGGGATCAAGAATGAAACCAAACGGAAGATCGACAAGAAGGCCCCCGCGGACGCCGGCATTCTTCTCCAAATGCTCGAGACAATACAAGGCGAAGATCTGCGCGCTATACGTAACCGGGCCATCCTTGCCCTCGGTATGGCGAGCGCTCTCCGCCGATCGGAACTCGTAGCAATCGACGTCTCAAACCTCCATTTTACCGACAAGGGTCTCGTGATCGATATCACATCGTCAAAGACCGACCAGGAAGGCTCTGGCCAGTCCGTTGCAGTGCCGGAGGGGACCAACATCAAGCCAGTGGCAGCAATGCGAGCCTGGCTCGATGCTGCCGGCATCGCAGACGGGTATGCCTTTCGCCGCTTGACGAGATCGGGCCGTCTGACAGAACACCCTATGAACGATCGGAGTGTAGCCCGTCTGGTCAAGGCCAGTGCAGCGGCCGCGAACCTTGACCCGGCCAGGTACTCAGCCCATTCCCTTCGAGCAGGATTCCTGACCGAAGCGGCCGCAAACCGCGCCAGTCCCTTCCGGATGATGGATCACGCCCGCCACAAATCTCTCGATACCGTCGCCGGCTACGTTCGTACTGCTGAACAATTCGATAATCACGCCGGGGATGATTTCCTTTGACAAAAGGCACCGTTTATCGGGCGAAAGGTATCAATCATTTGCGGCGCATTACAAGCTTGTAATGCGTGGAACCATACCATGTTGCACTGCATTATATTATAGCCGTATACTCGCCAGCTGGCTTCAGACGGGACAACGAAGGGTGAGATATCATAGCGATCTGCGTTTGATTCTTTCCGGCCTCCAGGCTTTTGACGCATCTGGAGAGTTACCGACAAACGCATCGCAGATCACAAGTTCGGCCACGAGAGTCCTACGCATTGATCCATTCGAACGATCGGCGCGGAGATGGCAAAGAATATCGGCTTCGCTCGATTCAAATTCCGGGGATCAACAAGATACTTGACGTATGTGTATTTGAGTTGACAACCCCATCAGTTACAACGCGACGCGTGCCGCACAATGATATCCGTCTCCTCTTCAAAACCGCACTCGACCGCCTCTGCCCTTCAGCAGATCCGGCGATAGAGGATCTTCGCTGGCAAATCGTTCACGGTGATCTCACCAGTCGACATGCAGCTCCCGACGACATCGCGCAGCAAACGCAATCCAGTCGGCAATGGGCCAATTACGCCTTCCTCGACATGCGTGTTAATGGTTTCATCGAGAACGACATTCACGCGTTCGTTTGGCAGACTTGCGACCATGCGCATCTTGCCGAAATCATGGACACCATGTCAGCCCTCGAAGCGGCCGCACTTATAAGGCTTCGCCGCCAGAATATCAGCCACCTGCACGCTCAGCTCCATTACCGAATTGATGAATTGCTACGCTTGGCAGAGGGCCGATCGCCGTTGGCAGTCACTCTATCGTACCAGAAGCTCGCCCTTACGATAATCGCCGCCGTCGGAAGTGCGGACCTGTTGGCGGAATACGTCGATATCGGCCGCACATGGGCTTGCTATGCCTGGGCGGCACATATGCCCCGCGAAATCATTCCGCGCGCTGTAGATGCTGCAGAGCTTGCCATCCGGCACCTGGGAGACACAGATAGCCTCGATGCCGTCAGGGCCTTCACCGCGCCCAAATTCCTGCCATGCGTCCAAACGCTAGACGCCATCACGCTCTCTTAGCTTAGCCAGGCGATCGATCTCGGTTGGGCATCTGATTGCAACGGATCGAGCAATTGCTCCCGCCCCAACCCCCTTCCGGGCTGAAGCTCTTCTCCCGTCAAACGGAACTCGAGAACATCATTCAGTCTTGCTCGGTCGCCATCGGTTGGCTGTACGCCGGCATTGCGCTTTTCAAGCTGCTCCAGCAGCTCCTTCCGGACACCCTCCGAATAGATCCTGCAGGCGGCACGCGCGCTCACGACGTCTCGCTCCTTCGCGGCCGCCAACATTGCCTCAATCGCGCGCAGAAGATAACCCTCGCCACCGCCTGATCGGGCATCTGCCAGCCACATCAGTCGATAAAACGCCTGCGGCACGAGCTGGCTCATAATTCGAGCCAGGCCCGCCGTCGGACCACCCATCAACATGCCCACGAACTTCATCGCCGAAATGAAGAATTCTTCGTCATCAACGGTGCGCCCCTTTAGGGCTATCTCGTAAAACTCTTCGAGCCGCGCGACCTCTCCCTCGGTTTGGACAGCAAGTCTGCCGGCGCCGATCTCCGCGAAAACAAGGACCATCTCTCGCCATTCGTCGAGCTGATCGGCCGTATGCAGAACAACCGCGTACCCTCGCCCGCCCTTTGTCAAATAGCCATCGAGCCATAGGGAATTGAGGATCTGGCGTGCCTTCTTAACTCCGAATCCATATTCGGCCCCGAACTCCGACGGATCGACTGCACTGCCGGGAAGAATCTGCCCCAACAGGATTTTTTGCCTGTATGCCAAATAGGCATCATCCACCTCGGACACCCGTTATTCCTCCTCTGGCGCCCTCTAGCCTTGTCCGACTTGCCAAAAATTGCGCGGGTTTTATCCGAAAATGGTCACCTTTGGAACCATTAGATCGCTGTTCTCCGATCAGGCGCCAATCATCACATCCCCAAGCTCAGTAGTACAAAAACCGAACATTGTGCCGGTCCCTGTTTTTTGGTACTACTGAGCTTGGAGAAAAGTGATGGAAAGTTTTGACAATTCTTCTGATTGGATCGGCCCCACGGTCGAGACGATCGACCAGAATGTTCACAATGTCGATTTCACCGACGTCACAACCAATCACGGTTGGATGTGGTGGAACGAGCATGTCATTCCATCAGACGACGCTCCTGTGCAAACCACGATCTTTGGCTGGAGTTGGAAACGCCTCTGCGCCGAGATCGCAATCTTTCTTGCCGCGTCCGTCTTTATGATCCTGGTTCTTTGACCGCTAATCGGCAATCACAATAACAGTGCTGTCGTCATCCGCGGCTATGCAGATGGCGACAGCGCTCACTTCGGTCGAAACCAATACAATCTGCCTGGCCTTCCGCAAGCAAAGCTGATCTTCGGCCGTTAGATCCGCCAGCTGCCCAGCATCCTCAAGGCTGGAAACGGTCACAAACGAAACCGCCAACTCAGAACATGGCGCCCACTCGATCAATTCGCTCCACGAATGTCCAGTGGCGACGTCGCCCTCGACCTTACATGAATACGCACCAGCTGGCGAAAGCAACGGCCCACTGTTGGCTCCTTCAGCGCAAGTGATGCTTGGAAGACATGCGACCAACACACCGGCGGTGATCGCACATCGGAAACCAATTACTGACATTGTCAACGCCCGCGCCGCCGCTGAATGTGAAGATGGTTGTTCCCCGGATTGTCGGGGAAGACCTCAAAGTCCACGAAATAGCCCGAACCAAGTCTACTCTGCACACCTCGCGCCAAAGCCCTTCCTTGCTCAACGGTCAAGTCACGCCCGCGGAAGTCTAAAGCGCGATTTTCGTAATGCTGGCTGCCACTCACATGCCGAGAATCGTTCCCTGAAGTCACGGTTCGAGGCGATATCCCTAGCCGTCTCGATTCCTCGCTGACGGCAGACATCGCTGGGTACATTGACCGGTCTAAATTATCGATCCGGGCTCCGGCTTTAACCGGTAATCCTAGTTCCCGCGCCCACTGCGATCCTTGTCCTCCGGGAAAGGTATCCGGGCTCCCGCCCGGACCTCCCTCGCCTTTTCCAAACGCTCCGCGCGCTGCGTCAATAACTCCACCGACAACAGGAGCCACTGTGCGGTCCACAATTGGCATCGTCTCGCCCAGAGTCGCATGATTCCTGTTATCGACGGTATCGCGCACATTTCTGGCCTGTCGATATCGCGGAACGCCCTCACTCCGAATTTGTCGCCCCCCTTCCAGGACATAGTCATCGCCACCTGAAATACGTCCTTCTACATCCTTCCGAAGCGATTCATTTCCGGCAGCGGACCGAACATCGACGTCTGGGCCAGCTCCACGAACCGCGCCCGACCTCTCGGTCACCCAATCGATCACGCCAGCCTGTCCGCCGACCCCAGGTCGTGCCAACCCTACCGATGGAGCTTCAGGAACTACCCCCAACTCGTCCCGAATCTGATCCAACCGTTGCTCGGAGAACCTCTGCATCAGGATGCTTTCGGCCGCGGCCTGCTGCGCATTCTGAACAACCATGCCGGGCCTCAATCCCGTGTCTGCGAGGATTCGGTTTTCAGGCTTTGCAAGCTCGGCCGTCTCGAAATCAGTGAACTCTCGGCTCAGATCACGGTTGATCGTGAACCCTTCGCTCTCCCAATTGCTAACATCACGGGAGACGCGTTCGTAATTATCTTCAGCATTCGAAGAGGCCACGCTCGCGGTCCTCGTTTCGCTCAAAGACGTTGACCAACGCTCGCTCGCGCGCTGCACCTCGCTATCCTGGCTGCCGGCGGTCGTCCTAGCAAAATCATCGCGGACCTGTTGGGCCCTCATCGACGAGCTTTGTTGCTCGACATAGCCATAAAGCTCCCTGAAGCCCTCCTCAGCCGTGATCGTCCTGCCAGTCGCACGTTGAGCGTTAGCTGCTACCTGCGCCCCAAGGCGCAGCTGGGCTGGGTTCAACGCACCACCGGGTGTCCCAAGCGATGCGCTCGCGTTCCCGGAAAGGATCGAAGATCTTGAGATATTGTCTGAATCTTGCTGCTGCAGGCCAAACTGAGTCTGCAGATTGTTCGACAAACCGTTGCTTGCCTCATAAACATTTGCCAAGCTACTCGATACACCAGAGCCAGTCTGGGACCCGGACGAACGCGACTGCTCAACAGCCGATATCAAATCGTTACCGCGGCTTTCAGTCGCAGCGGCGCTGATCGATTCTTCATGCCTCACTTGCTGAACATGATTGTATCCTTGGGCAAGCACGCCTCTGACTTCCGCTCCGAAACCACTCGACGCTGTCGGGGTATTCGCCAAGCGACCAATTGCTCTACCGGCATCATAGGCCTCACCACCGTCCGCAAACCCATATTTGTCGATGCCATCATCCCGCCGGAAGTGACTCGTCGCAAAACCGCCACTGAATGAGGGTGCGGTGTTCCACTGGTTGCGCTGGACAACATTCCCGGTTTCATTCTGATAGCTCAGATTGCCATAGGCATAATTCCCTGTCGTGCGCTCGACAGCTGCAGCCTCAGCAGCCGATTGTGCCGGCGCCAACATCGATGTTGCCTGCGTGGATACAGCCATCGCTCCGCGAGCCATGCCTGCAGCGAGGAAAGGGATCGACATCATCAAGAACCCGGCGATCGTCGCCGTGTCCTGATTGACCGCATCGATCCCCGCCATTCCCGCCATCGTAATCCCGCCAGGTGCTGCCGCATTCATCGCATCGGCCGTCCGATCCATGATGAACATATGAAGCACCGCATAGAGCGGTCCCCACGCCGCGAGATAGAAAAACCCTGTGAAATAGCCCTTGACCGCCGTAACCCCCGTCTTTGGAAACAAGAACAGCGGAAAAATGACCGGGAACATCGCATAGAAAACGACCGTAAGAACAATGTTCAGCAACGGCACCCAGGTCATCGCCTGCTGCGCGATCGACGAATAGGTGTTTCGAGCCTGTTCCTCAGCGCGCAGCATCGCGAAGGTATCGCCGTCTGCTCCGCTCAAATTGGCTCTGGCTTCGAGGAACGCATCCGTCAGCGCTCTTTGCTGGAAAATCTGTGACGCCGTCTGCGACGATCCGTGAAATGCTGCGCCGATCACCGGAAGATCCGCTTCGAGCTTCGCCCTGGCCGCTGCGTCAGATAGGCCCGGGAATGAACGCTTGCCCTCACGCGTCAATTGAGCAGCCGTCTCAGCTGGCAAATCCGTATTTTTCAGATAGCCATAGGCCGTCTGACACGTAACAAACGTAGAGGCGCCTGACGCATTCAGCCACCTCATTCCTCGAGCTGGAGAACCGTCACCCATCTCAGTCATAATGTCATTCGAATTGGCGAGATCCGCAAAATTCTCATGCCCGAGCATGATGTCGTAGAACAGGCACTGCTTGAAGTACTCGGTAGTGTTCGCGCGCACGCGCGGATCCCTGATCTGATACTCCCTGGTCTTGTCCCACAGCCGCGCGCCATAGATCATCCCGTTATTGCTCAGCTGGAGCGACGCCGGCATCACGAATACGGTCTCGGCGGTCCTCGTCAGCCAGTCGCCCGCAGTGCTGGAAACCGAAGCGATCGCGGCCAGTCCAATCGGGACGTTGGCCACGGTAGCCGGAGCGAGGCTGGGGTTCAGTCTGTCTGTGACCTTCACGCTGGTCGTCGGGACGATCAATGCTCCATACATCAGCGTCGCGCCCAAGAACCAGTGAAGCCACGCCCTCCAGTTCATGCTGAACGCCACGACAAGCAGGGCATAGATCAAGCCCATAACCATCACGACGCGGAGCAGGGACCGAAAGCCCCCTCCCCCTGTCCATGCTGCAACAGCATTGAATACGTTGACAATATATTCGCCGCCGCCAGTCGTGAAGACCTCCAACATCGCTCGATCCTTACTGAACGCCCTGCTTGCTCATGGCTGTGCTAAACGAGAGGGCTGCTGACATTTGCGGGGACAGGCGGTTTCTGATGGTACGTTCCAGAAAAACCGTTCGATCGAGGAACACCTGAGTTCGCGCCATCCGCTGCGACGTGTTTTCGCCGTATCCCTTGAGGGCATCACGAACGCTGCTGATCTGATCGCGCCACTGGCCGAGCGTTTCCTCGTCCGCATTATGGAACGTGCCCTGCCCGGCACGAACATACCCGTAGAAAACGTCGGCGATCGTCTCGACCATGTCGACAGCAACGACCTCCGCGAGCATCTGAAGATCTGAATCCGACATTCCGCCGAACTCAGAAGCCGCCGAGACTGTCATGATCTTGTAGAGAGGAAGACTCGTCGCGCCGAGAAGACCGATCTCGTTGCCATCGAGCGCGCTGTCAGTCCTGATCTTACCGTGGATCGTAACGAGCATATTATAGACCCGCGTTTTCAGCGCGATGGTCGTCGAGACGTTCAGGTTCTTCATAGTTGGGGTAAGGCAATCATCATCAGGGCAATTGAGCATCTGAGTGGTGGTGCTTCCGGTCCCGTCGATCAGAGCCGTCAAAAGCGCCTTATCGCCGACACCTTTGAAGCTGTAAGTGGCGCTGTCAGCATCGGTCGCGGGGCGGATGTAAATTACCGTTCCGACAAGGCTCATCAGGTACTCGCGGAACTCCTTATCCATTGACGGATAATTCTGCTTCAGCATGTCCCAGGTGTAATTGTAGCTCTTTGCCGGGATCGTCGCGTCGGTGTTTTTGGCGATCGTCGACTCGCGCTCGCCACCGGCGTTGCAATTTTGACGCGATCTTGCCCAGTCAGTCGCCCAGCCCTGGCTGTTCGCAATAGCCTTACAGACTTCAGAATCCCGACCCTGGTTCTTACCCCAAAGCCCGCCAACCAGGCCTTGAGCAATCTCGCAAGAATTCATGTTGAACTGATTGAGCTGCTGCGCCTTCTGCGACATTTCCTCAATCACGTTGGAGATTTGCGGACTGATCGACTTGATCGCCAGTTG
Organism: Croceicoccus mobilis; assembly: GCF_001661965.1. Lineage (GTDB taxonomy): Bacteria > Pseudomonadota > Alphaproteobacteria > Sphingomonadales > Sphingomonadaceae > Croceicoccus > Croceicoccus mobilis. The sequence goes on along the minus strand of NZ_LYWZ01000007.1, from coordinate 42,188 downwards.
GAACGCGAAGCCGAGAGCATTGTTAGCGACAGCCTTCATCATCGACACGATCTCGTCCGAGTTGATGAAAGAGAAGCTCCCCGTGAAAAGGTCGATGCCACCGCAACCAGCCTTCGCCGACGGAAGCTGGATGTTGACCGGGCTCACCGATTTCTGCGGGAACCTGCTCCAGATTCCACCGCCCGTGTAATAGCCTGCTGCCTGGCCCTGATAGGCGCTCGGGCCCGTCACATTCCCCGCAACGCCCATTTCGTTAAAAAACGAATTCAGCTCGCCTTCCACATTCGCATACGCCGGCGTCGCCGCCATCGAACCGCAGGCAAGGGCGGAAAGTGCGACACCGACAATCCGACGAATTCTCGGACGAAACTTCATCTGCTTTGTCATCAGTAATCGCTCCCCGGTTCGAGTTCCGTAAGGTAGTAAATGCGCTGCATCACCTCGTCGGCTGCCATCAGCCCATATCCGATGGGGATCGGCTGCTTCGTGTGCGTGTCAAACAGGACCAGCGCCGGCACCGTACTGCCCTGCAGGCCCATGCGTTGGTACTGGCCGGAATCGGTCACAAAGTTCGGAAATGCCTCGTTCGGCCCGCCGTCCATCGAAACTGGTAGAACTTCGAGGTTGTACTGATCCGAAAGCGCTCTGATGATCGGGCTGAACACTCTGCACGCCGCACAATTCGACGAATAGAAATAGAACAAGCCGTAGCGCTCCGAGAGCATCTGCATCGTTGATGCCTGCTCCGCCTTCCGGCCCTCCATCCATGTCTGCTTGCCCAACGTGTTAACAGGGCGCTGCAGCGTGTAGTCCAGCTCCGGATTCTGCCAGACCGTGCGGCTCCACACGTCGGCAAAGGTCGAGGCCCGATCCAACTGCTGACGCTGAAACTTGATGTAGGAGGTGATGTTCTCGGTGGTCGGTTCGAGTACCGCCCTCGCCTTCAGTTCATCGAGCTCCTCCGTGATCGCCGCCATCCTCTTCATGGCACTCACCGGCTCGACCTGGGCAACAGCCTCAGTCGGCTTCGCCTTTTCCGGATCGCAATAGAACCAGCTTCCGAGCTGACGCTCTTCGCAGTAAAACTGATCGCGTTCGGAGGGTCGCGACTGAGCCAGCGAAACCGCCGGAACAACCGACGCAAGGACGACAGACACTGCACCGGCCGCCAGGAATGATCGTTTAAGCATTGTCTTCCTCCTTCGGAAATTCGAGCGCCTGCAAAAGAAAAGAGACCTTCAGAATGCCAAGACCGCGGTCGATCATCCTGATGCAGCCGCCATAAAGCGTCGTCACATAGTCGATCCCCATCGGGGTCAGACGATAAGCGACGAGGGTCTCGCCGGCTTGCCTGACCCAGCCCTGCTGCTCCATTTTCGACAGCGCGGAGACAACGTCCCTGTCGTCTACCGACCTCTGGAACCAGTCCCCAAGGATCTCCATCAGATCCTGATTGGAGCTCAACTCTTGCCGCCCGATCGCACTGGCAACCGCGAGCTCAAACACAGTCATCGAGGGCAAATCATGCTCGCAATAGATGGTTGCGACGTTTGTCATTCCGTTACTCATGGCGCGGTGTGAAGGTTGTAATATTCGGCAATGCGCTCCTGAATCAGGATGCCCGCCTCAATTTCATCGGGGAGCTTTGCCGCTTCGGTAAACTCCTCATAGACCTCGGTGAAATCCATGAGGGACAGGTCGAGCTGCTGGAACTGCTCGACGGTCAAACCTTCGCAGGTCGTCTCTTTGGGCGTTCCGAAATCGAGCCCAAGCTGAGCCCTCCCCTGCTCCTGCAGGATCCTCGTCAGCTTGCTCGAAAAACAGCAATAGGACTGCTTCTTGGTGACGCAAACGCCAAGCACCTTGTCCGAGCAATATGATCCGACATAAGCGCAAAGACCCGCATCGTCCTTTTCATCAACCAGGCGGTCTTCCGCGCTGCAAAGGAACGGCGTGATGAGCGGGACGCCTTTGCCTGAACAACAGTTCGAGATCCCAAAAAGCTTTTTGGTGCATTTCAGGTTCTCACCGCCAAACAGCCGAAGCGTATCCGGATCGAAATCATCGCGCAGCTCGCCCATCGTCTGCACGGCCACCATTGCATCCTTGAATTCCGTAGATGCCTCGCGCTCGATCTCTGTGCATTCACCATCGAGACAGTACAGATCGCCGCTGCAGATGAACTCCTCCGCATCCGGGTCCACCGGCTCGCCTGTCGTGCATCGATACCACTCGTCGTAGATATTGCAGGTGCCGTCAGCGTCTTCGCTCAAACACTCGCGATGATCGAACGTGCATTCCGGCCGAGCGTCCAGCACCGAACAATCGTTCTTGCTGACCCGACGCGTGCAATCATAGGTCCGCTCCCATTCGACGCACGTTCCCGACGCATCATTGGCAACACACACCTGGGAGCTTTGCGTACATTGCAAGGTCGCCGTCTTGTTGAGGCAGTCGGTCTCATCGATCGTATACGAACCCGAGCCAACACGGCCGTCATAAGTCTCCGCTACAGCGGGGATGTGATAAGCAGGACCGTCTGGAACGTAATAGGCCGTCTTAGAGACGCGCCTCCATTCCGTGAAAAATTCCATCGCTGAATCAACAGCCGGCGACGTACTATGCTCGCTATCGCAGACATACTGCTTCGAGATCCTTCTCACGTCTCGAGGAATGCGCTTGCCGTAATATTCATAGGTCTCATGAGTGCCGAGCTCAGTCGTCGACGTCGCGCCTGCGGTGCAGCTTGCATCGATGTTACCGCACGAATTAACGGTCTCGACTATTTGCTCGGGGACGTCGGCATATTCCTGGCACCCAACTCTCGTCGGCTTGACGCAAACACGGTGCGCGGGAATGTAGATCTGCACCTCTTGGCAGGTGTAGCCATATTGCGAATTATCGACCGCCACCACAGAACAGGTCAGCGGGAATTCCTCGACCACCGACCCGTCATTGCAGCTCTCGAAATACTCGGTGACGCCGGTTCCGCTTCCCGGCAATGCCTCGCACTCACCTGTCGAGCCATCCAGCGTAAAGCCGGTGCCAAGATACGCGTCCGGATCATCCTCGATCGCGTCGGCCGCCGAAAGATCTATCGTTGTCGGATCAAACCGCGGCCGGGTGGTGTCGACCACCACGGAATAGGTCGGATTGGTAGACCTCTGTAACTCACCAGCAGTATCGAGCGCGGCGACATCGTCGACCATCGCGCTTTCCGCGAAATCCGTCCCGGCATAGCCAGGAACACCAGCCTCTGCCCCATCAGCAAGGATACTGTCCGAAGTGGCATCGCGAATGGCCTTAGCCAGGTCTTCACCGTCCGAACGACCGTCCGCCATTGTCGCTTGAGCGAGTGCTGCAGCACTCCCCAACGACAAGCACATCACCCCAAGAAAAGCCCCCCAGCGCATCAGCCACCTCGCTTGAGGTTCTTCAGCGCCACCGTCGAAACGGACGCACCAGGACCGCCTTTTTCCGCGAACAGCGTCAGGGCATATTCTGCCGAAACATTGCCGGACAACTTATCGTGCGGAGGCGTCTGACTCGTGCATTCCAGCTGATCGCACGGCTCGAAATCGCGAGAGAGCGCGACATATGTCGGTACACGATCGACACCAAATGCCCGGAACAGGCGAGGATCGATAGCCACGTTGCTGGCGCCCTGCTGATCCACAACCTTCTGGATCCCGGTTACGAAGTCCTGCGGGTTGCCGGCCGAAAAGCCCCGAAACACAATCACGCCACCCGCACGGGTCGTATCGGCGATCATTCGTGCCAGCGCATCCTCAGGCATAGACAGCGAGGCGAATGCTATGAAAAGCGGCGCGCCCTTTGGGGCAGACATCGCCTGCTGCGATCCAGCCAACATCTCGTCGAGATCGATCGCCCCGTCCGGACCTGCGATATGGGACACATCCACAGTCTGCGCAGCCTGAAATCCATTATCGACGACCTCTGTAGCCGCCTCCTGATGCTGCTCAGCGTTCGCGATCGCGAAATCGAAAAGCTCCTGCGCTTCTTCAAGCTTGCTCTCGGCACGCTTCTCGATCGCCTCGAGATCGAGCCCTTCGACACTCTGTGCAAGGACAGCCGAGAATGCTCCGCACCCGAGCAACGCGACGAGAGGACCAACAAACTTCTTCATCATCCTCTCCTCAGAACACGCAGCAATTGCGCTTACGCCACAACAGGAAACCCATGTCCTCACCCTTCACCGGATAGACCTGTCCGGACTTGGGCAAGATCGTGGTGGCTCCAATCGGCGAGCAAGACTCGCGGCCGCTCACCATCGGTGTCGGATTGACCTGCTGCAGGCGATATTGGCTCTTCTTCAAGACCGGCATCAGGTACTTGCTGCAAAGGCCCTTGCTTCCCATCGTGCCGTAAGCCAGGCCCGTCCTGTGCATCTTGTAGACCATGCGCTCAGCCGCCAGTCTGCCTGACTGTTTCATGCCGATATTGGCGCCGACATTGCCGTTCATCGGGTACATCGGACCCTGGCAACCTGAGCACCAAAACAGCTCATCAAGAGGCAATTTGGCCGTCGCTGCGACACAGTCGGCAGCACAGGCGGCCTGTGCGAGCGGATTGGCAAAGATCGCCGCCTCCGGGTTCAGGATCGTCGTGAGCTCGTCATCCTGCCAAAGCGGATCAATCTCCGTGATGTAGGCAACATCGAAAGAGCTTTGCTCGAAGCAGATGAAATCGGTCAGAATCTCCAACCAGTAGAGAAGAGGATAGATGTAATAGTGAACGTGATACTTCGCCGTACTCTGGCCCTTCCCCCCGATCTGGGAAGGGCCTGACGCATAGCCACCGCCGATGTTGAACCCGGGATCAAGCTTTACGCCGCCCAGGTTCGGAAAGCAGAACGGACGCGTGGTCACATCGATGAGCCGCACCGGCTCCCAAAAGCCTACCGCGATGCCGATCCGCGGAATAGGCGACCCGCAGGCACAAATCGGCAACGTCGGATTCTTCGTGTCGGCCCGACTGGACGGCCAGATCTTCAACGCGCCAACGGACAGTGGAAACATGCAGCCCCAGCAAACATCCGTAATCGGATTGACGAAACTCCCCGTACACCGGCCGCCCGTAGCCTCCGGCAACGTCTGAGCAGAAGCAACTCCACCAAATGCCCAAAGCGCCAGACACGCCAGCAAGACCCTAATCCTGCGCATCATCACCTCCTCGATCCCTGAAGAGGTACTCGTCATCCGCGGCATTCTTCGCGCGCGCCCAGATCGGAACCTGGATCGCCGCGAACACCCCGGCAGCCACCACAGCTGCCACAGCATAAACGCCAGCGAGCGCATGAAGGATCGGAAAAAACCCGACCAACACGGCAAGCGCTCCGCCAGCCCAAATAACCCGCTTCCTCGCTGCGAGGAGCTGCCGGCTCTCCGGAGCGGCCAACGGGACCGGAGCGAGATCCTTCAGCTTCTCGACGATCATGACGATTTCCCCCGTGGAATCGCCTTTTCGGACACCAGAAGGATCTGCCCCTCTTGCTCCACAAGCGCCGGCGTGTGCCTGATGCCAAAACGCTGCGTCAGAACGCCGGATTGATCGAAATAGAAGCGGCGCTTGTGCGCCTTCATCTGCTCAAAGGGCGAACCGTTGACCATAATGATCTTGGCATCACGCTCTGTCCCGCGCGCCATAGCCCAATCAAGCTCCGCCTGGCTGTCGCCATTGATGAAAATCAGCTTCTTCGTAAGTCTGACGGTATCGAAGGGGTTCACCCTCTGGCCTGCAGCCGCGATCAGGTTGCCCTTGTGGTCTCGAATGTCGTTCTCGACGACGATCGCCGGGTCATACTCCCAGCTTCGGTCCTGCTCTGCGGCACGAATTCCGGCAACCGGGACAGGGCGCATCACTCGCTGTTCAGCCTTTCTGGCGAACTCGCGGTTCAGATCGTCAATCTTGCCTGTCCGCTGAGCCTCATCGAGCTTCGCCTTGATGACGGACATCAGATCCGGCTCGATAATAGGCCAAGTCTGCCCCATCTGACCGTGGTCCACGGCCCGCGCTGGCTCTGTTCCTGCCACAACAGGACCCAACATGAGACCAGCAGCGCACGCGATCAGGATGCTTCTCACAGTACCGGACTCCCCACTCCCACGAGACGGTCACGGCAAACAAAGCCGATCGCCGCATAGCGGCTGTCAAACCCGTCCTTGTGTTCCGTTGCAGCAAAAACGCATCCGTCAGGGACGACCCCAGTCGGCCCCAGCGCAAGCGGATCGCCTTTGCGGGTCAGCGGCTTCGTGCGCGCCACGATCTCGCCATTCACGAGAACATCTCGTCCCTCACGGGTAACCACATCGCCCGGAACGCCGTATGCAACCTTCGCAAAGGCAGACGGATTCTTCCCGAAATACTTTTCAGTAAGCGGGTCGTGGCCGGGGTCGAACACGACATATTCACCCCTCTTCGGGAACTTTCCGCTCTCGACGAAAAACCCCCAATTGGGCAGCGATTCTGTCGCATTAATCATGAACGCGTGCGTCTCGCTCCACTCCTTGAGCGACAGATAACCTGTCACCACAATCCCAAGGGCAGCGATCGCGAGGACTTTGCTCCGCGCACTAAGCCGACGTTTCTCAGCGCGCTGGAACATTGCCCCCTCCATTAGCAGCAAGGTAGGCTTCCATTTCCCCCTGGACGCCGGGCGCAGCGCCCATCTTCGGCATCGCCACCTGGGCGTACACCACCTTGCGAACCTGATCCGTGACGTCGGGGATATCGCCGCCGATCACCGCTTCATGGACGAGAACGATCTTCCCCTGCTTCGACAGCGCAGCCACAGTCTCATCGAGCTTTCCCATGAAGATCGCCGTCTGCTGCGCGGCCATATTCTGGTCAGTTTCAGACCGAGCCTGGGCTTGGAGATATTCGCTGATGATCCCCTGCAGCTGCAGCTGCACGAACTCCTGCTCGCGCGGCTCTGCAACGAGCGATTTTGTCACCCACGCGCCCCACCCGAGAGCAGCAACCGCAACCACCCCGAGGACCAGCTCCCGAGGCCTGAAGCCCATGAACCTCTTCTCCGGCACTTTCTTAACTGCCGCCGCACGAGCCGGACGCTCCCGCCCACCCTCAAAGAGATCATCCATCGTTCTTCTCCGAATCCCGAACCGCCTGCGCGAGGCTTCCGCGCCGAAAAAAGCCGATCGCCGTCAGCGCAATCGCCCACACGATCAGCAGGTAATGTTGAAACTGGGCCTGGCGGCCGACGTCTGCATCGACGTACCTCGAAGCGAGATTATCGAGCTGCAACATCGTGCCATCGACAGTGAAATTGCCGATGGCGAACGCCATCAATGCGATCACCCCAAGGGATGCCAGAAGCGTCACACAAAGCCAGCCAATCAGACGCAAAGCAGCAGCTGCGCCAAATTGCGAATACCGTACGAAATGCGAAGCACGGCTGTTGAGGGTTGCAGCGCTCATTCTGCAGCCTCGAGCATGTTATCGTTTTCGGGGAACGCAACGGCTTCGATTGCATCGGCCATCCTGTAACCGCGATGCACATAGTCTTCGATATCAGCGAAGACCTTCGGGCTCGAGGAATAGAGCGTTGCCGAATACGGATCGAGAACAAGCCTGCTCACAGCCTGCGTGTCCGGCCCGCGAATGAAGATGTCGGAATAATCCGTCCCGTTGCGCTTCAACGAGCGGAGCAACGCGTCGGTGAAATTATCCATCTCGAAACGGTCGCTCTTCCTGAAATCCGAAATCGTTTCCGCCTTCTGCTGAAGGATCAAAAACCAGTCGGAGTTCTCCAGCGCAGCACGCGACCCATCCGACTTGTAATAGTCGTTGATCGACTGCGTCGCAGTGATGAGCGAAGCCCCATACTTTCGGCACGTTCTCGAGTAGGTCTCGACAAAGTCGGCCATTGAGCCGCCCTTGAGCATCTGCCACGCCTCGTCGATCAGCAATGCTTTCGGGATCGAGCGATCCATGCGGCGCATCGTCTGTGACGCGACGAACATGATCGATGTCAGGACAACACCGCGAAGCTCTTCCCTGGTCGCAAGATCCGACAATTCGAAAACGGTCAGATCCTTGGACAGATCAAGATTCGCGTCGCCGATGAAAAACCGGCCAAACGTGCCCGATGACGCAAACGGCAGAAGTGCTGTCGCAAGATCGTAAGCGTAAGGATGCTCCTCCTTCTTAAGCTCATCGATCACGGCATCGACTGTTCCGTTGGCCCCGTGTTCTTCCCAAACACTGTTGACCGCCCGGTCGATCAGCCCCCGCTCAGTATCGTTGAGCCGGTTTTCGTGCCGAGCCATCTGCGAAACAATCGCCTTCAGCATCGCGAGGCAATCAACCAGGTAATCCTGACCTTCCTCGCTCGCGGCGAGCTCCTCGTCGATCATCCGAAACGGATTGATCGAAATGCCCGACGACAGCTTGAACTCGGTGAACGTGCCTCCCAGCGCCTTGGCCATATGCTCGAACGACCGACCATCATCGATAACGATCGTCTTGGCGCCGACCCCGGCGAAGCTCGCGCAGAGGTCCTGAAGCAAAACCGACTTGCCCGACCCAGACTTACCGGCGATCGCGACGTTGTGGTTCCCCGCACTGTTCTCGAAAGGAGACCAGAACTGCGGCTGCCCCCTGCGTCCAATGAACATCAGGTGCGGGATGTGTCCGCCGATGAATTCCCCCTGCACGGGGGCAATCGCCGCGACGTTTGCCGAGCGCATCAGCTTGAGGCGCTTCATACGCTTATAATCTGCATCGAGCCCATCAGCGAGCTGCAGGGGAAAGTGATTCATGAACGCCATCATCTGGATGTGCGTTTCATCGATCAGGTCCCACCCGGATGCCTTGTAGATCGACTTGATCGTCCGTTCGCAGGCCTCACCTCGCCCCCGCGGAGCCAGCATCGACACGCTGTAATATGCGCTGATGAGTTTCTCGCCGGCCTTAACCTGCGCCTGCACAAACTCCCACTCGGCGGCCTGGTCGCGCAGTTTCGGAACGAGCTTCACGCCCTGCCCGTCAGCCAGCGACCGCGAACGCGCGAACTTGAAACCAGACTTCGATTCGGAATCCTCGACCCTCGGGATGATGCCGGAAATCGTCTGCAGCACAGGGCACGGAAGGTTGAGCTTCGCGTTGAACACGTCGCCAATCACCTTCTGGGTGTCCCACGGAGCCCAGCGATCAGGGAAATTGCGAACCGACATCGTCCGAACGTCGAACCTCTCCGGAACGAAATCCTTCATCTCCGGTACGCCTTCGACCGTTTCACCGCTCGGCCGCAGAGACTGGGCGTGCAGAAGCAACCGATCCTTCTCGATATGAGTGACCAAGTCCCGGCGAACACATTGCTCGTTGATCGGGTCAAACCGATTGTACCCGGGGACGTCATCGCCCGCCCCGGTCGAAGGTGACAAGACTTCGTCGAAAAGTCGGATCAGCTCGACAGGGGTAAATACGCGCGCGGGCACGTTGATCGATTCGAGAGCCGCGACGATCCCATCCCGCATCGTGATGAGATCACCAACCTTCAGCCCGCTACCGTCAGTCGCACCGACGCTGAGAATGCAGCGATAGTTGCGCACAAAAAACGGACCGTCCGACGCTAGTGACGACCACGCACCATTTCGCAGCTTGTCCACACGATGACGCGCGAGGGTCTGGAACACACCACCCGCCTGAAAGCGCGGCAACGCCCAATCCTGCAGTTTGTCAGCGACCCGCGGCGAGCTGTAGGTTGTTACCGCAAACTTCGCCCCCGGATGGAGGATGTCACTGAAAATCGAACCGATGACTTCCGACACGCGTTCGTTAGCGCCAACCAGCGGCGCCAACTCAAGGATGAAACCTTTGGACCGCGTCTGATAGAAAATCTGCTTGTCTTCATCGAACGAACGGTAACTGAGGAAATTCGAGAGCATCGGTACAGCAGCCGCGCGAGCGCCCTTCTCAGGCTTGCGCGCGTCGCCCACCAAGGCGTCGACGAAATCACTGATGCCCTTCCACATCTCCGTTACTCCACAATGCCGGGAAACGATGCAGCCTGCTTGCGAGCCCGAGAGCTTGCCAGCGTCGTCTGCACCTCAGACTTGATCCGCTCGACCGGATCGGGGCGCACCTCTGCCTGCGCTACCGCCACCGGCGATTGAGCGGGCTCCCGCACGGGGGCAATGGCCAGGAAACTTGGCGCACTTTCTGCAGCAGCCAGCAACCCGGCCGGACCACCGCGATCGGCGCGAGCAAGAACCGCATCGACTGCGTCACCACGACCGGGAAGGAAAACCTCGGTCTGAACAGACGAGCGCGCGTGTTGCTGGCCCGAAACATCGACGTAGCCGGGAAACACCACATCCAGCGTATAACTCGGAGGGGTTCTACTTACCGGCGCGGCATCGGCGACAATCACTCCCGACGCGGGCAAGCCCTCATCGATCTGATAGGGCCCGGCGGGAGACAGAAGATCCGTCGACGTATAATCGATCCGGGCAAGCGCCTCATCGTCGATCACAGTCGACGGCGCGCAAACTCCATCCGGAGCCTCGCATCGGAAACTGCCGTTAACATTCGTCCCGAACGTCGTGCAGCCACTCGTAGCCGCCAGCACCGCCAACGCTGCCGCCACTTGAGCCTTACCGATTGGAACAGACCGCGTCATGACTTGCCTCCCTTCAACCATGCCTCAAGAAATTCGCGCGGGCGGTATCCCTGGATGACCTCGCCATCGGAGCGAACCATTACCGGCGTTCCGGTGAAGCCGTGCTTGCGCGCAAAGGCTTCGTTCACATCGAGCCCGCTCGTATCGCAACTTCCACCGCTTGTGATCGCCCCGCCTTCATAGGCCTGGCGCACCGCGCGCCGGCGATCTGAAGAGCAAACAACAGCGTCGGAAATTGCCCGAGTGCCCAAGATCGAAATCGGACGCTCGATGACCTTTACGTTCATCGTTTCGAGGGTCTGGTGGAGCTGCTTGCAATACCCGCACCGGAAATCGCTGAAGACAGTAACGGACGCGCTCCCGCGACCCCATTCAATCGCACCGTCTTTCGGGAGACCGGTCAGCTCCGCCACATCGATCTTGCGGGCCGTATCAGTCTCCGCGGAAGCCCGAACGCGCGCTTCGCCAGCCCCGGCGCGCGCGCCATTCGACGCCGACGAGCCCACAAGCATGTCCGGGTTGATCTCCAGCAGACGCGCCGCTGTCAGATCCTGCTTTGTCTCCATGTCGTAAACGCGACCGATCACGAGATACCTGCCGTCGTGATCCGTATAGAAAAGGTTCGATCCAGCCTGGACTTCACAAAGCCCGTCGATCTTCTCGCAATCGACAGCAGTGACCTCGGTTTTCGGAAGCCGCTTGGCGAGGACGTTCATCATGTCCGGACTGGACTGAGCCAGAGCAGCAATCCCGAAAAATAGCGACGGTACACCCACCGCCGCACCAACCAGGAGCCCGCGAGGCACCGGCTTCTTTACCCACGAAAACCTGTCGGAGTTCTTCATCAGACCGCCCCTCAATTGCGAATGAAAGTGCCGTCGAGGAAGACAACCTCGACGTTTGCGCCCGTCGGCATTTCAACGACCGGCTGATATTGTTCGGCGCGTTCGATCAGATAATCGGACAGGGTCGTCCCCGCCTCCTTCGCGCCGCCGCCAAGGCCCATGATCCCGACAGTCGACGCCGACGGCAGTTCGACATCGCCATCCGAAATCGTCGGCAGCCTCGTGGAATTCTCGAACGCCGAACCAGCGCCGCCAAGCAATCCAGCGAGGAACGCCTGTGTCGTAAGCCCGCCTTCACGGCTCACCACGCGACCGCGAATGCCCACCTTGCCGCCGTAGGCGAGGAAGCCTTTCACTTCGGAAACCGCATATCGGCCGCCAGGTTGCGGACAGGTCATGCGCTGCAGCTTCACATAGACCTTCTCGGAGGAGAGATCGCCGTAAGCTGCTCCGTTCACCATGCAGCCCTGAACACGCGTTGCGAGCAATTTCCCGTCACTGAAGACGCTCCGGGCAGGCCCGGTCACACGCAACAACACCGGCAGCGGATCACTCTGGCTACGCGTGTTCGTGGTAGCATCGACCCCGACCACCACCGTCGCCTTCGCAATCGAGTTCGGAGGAAGATAATTCGGGCTGTCGGTATACGTCGTTGCGCCATTCGCCGGATCGATCCGCGCCGCCGTACCGCTCGCAGCCCCGAAGGATACGAGCTTCACTTCCTTGCTCCGCGAGATCGGCGCCGCAACAACACCGGATGTTCCTGCTTGCGGAACACCCAGAGCGGCCGCCGCAGCTGCAGGTCCCGGAGCGCTCGGACGTGCGGTGCTTGCCCGCTCAAGCTGCTGCTTCAACTGAGCGTTCTCACGCTCATACGCATCGAGAACGCGAGTGCCATCTGACACCATCGCAGCGTTCTCGCCACGCAACGCCTGAATCTCGGCTTCCAACTCGGCCATCCGGCCAGCGCCCTGCTCGACGCCCTGCAGGCGGCGATCCTGGTCGTTCATCTGATGCTCGTAGACGCTCATCCAATTCTGATCGGCGACCTGACGATTCATCAGCGCATCCGTCGAAACCGTCATTTCGGTTTCAGAACCAGTCGCTTCCTCGATCGCTTCCTCGGTCCCGTCCATGACGTACCAGACTGACAAGATCGCGATCAGGCCAGCTCCGCCCATGAGCAACATCCGCTGCTTCTTTTGCGTCGCTGTGTTCTCGGCAATGCCGCCGTCTTCATCGACGAAATCGTGTTCGTCGCCGACGTCGGTATCGAGATCCTTTTGCTTACGCTTCAAAATATCCATTTCAGATCTCCCGACCAGGAACCACGACGTAGGCGGCCGTGGCTTCACCCGGCTGCAGATTGCGATTGGAAATGCTGACAGCGATCGCCCCTTGGGCGACCAGTTCCTCGGTCAGCGTGATGGCTTCACTCCCCGTGTTCTCGATCCGGAGAACGCGACCAGCCATTGTCGGGCTCTGATACTGTGTGATGAGCTGCACCTTCATCGCCCCGACATTGACGGGCGCGCGTGCAACATCCGAAATTTCAAAGCCCTCAACACGCCGCTGCTCGAACATGGCCTTGACCAGGCCAACCGCGCGCTCGTTCACCGATGCTTGAGACGGAAACTGTGTCGCAGGGCTTTGCGGATGCTCAACATCGGCGTTCGCCACGAACACCTGACGGGCCTCGTCGCCTTCGACACGACAGGTAAACTTATAGACAAAGCCCTTTTGTGTCGTTCCGAAGAACGACACATTCGGCCGCAGATAACCTTCGGGGACGGAAATATAGATATCGCCGCGCGTCGGCTCATGGACGAGCGAGAATTCCTCGAGTGGATTGCCCGTCTCAACCTTCGATACGGCGACAAACTGATCGTCCTTCAAGGAGATCCTTGTCAGATCCCGTTGCGACGCCGTGCAGCGCACTTCTCCATTATCCACCGCAAGGATGGACTCATCTGCGTGGGCTGGCGCCGACACAAGGAGCATCGCAAGTCCGACGAGGCTAAAGCCTGTCATCCGCACCCACAGCAAAGCTGCCAGCGACAGAGCCACGCCAACCGCCAGAATTGCGAACACGACGTATTGGGCGGTGCCCAGATCCTCCAAGCCGAACATCAGCCCTCGTCCTCCTCACTCCGGACGACGACGCCAAACCCTTTCAGCTTGAGCGACAGCCCGGTGTATTTCCAATTGAACTGAAAAATTTTGTGTTCCTGACGCACATCGCGCGACCCGACGACCGTGTGCAGAACACCGCCAACCTTGCTGGTGAGGTTTTCCGGATCGACCCTGATCCAGTCGATCGTGACGAACTGCGTAACCTGTGAGCCTTCCTGGTTGGCCACGATCCCCATCAGCTCGGATTTGAGCTTACCCTGGTCTTCCGGCGCAGTGATCTTCACCAGCGAATCTACCCAGTAGCCGAGCGTCTCGGGCGAGCGGTTCAGCGCAAGTTGCGCTGCATCACGCGTCACAGCCTCGAGATATTCGGGAGATACCTCGCCATTCGAAATTCGCATTTCCTGCGGGATTACCGGCTGCAGGATCACTTCACGATCCCGCGTATTCGCCGCCACAAACATGACGACAAGGAGGACACCCAGCACCAGGCACGCCAACGCCAGCAGATTGCGCTGCTTCAGCGTCCGCTGGGACGTTTCATGTGCAATCGAGATATCCATATCAGCCCGCCATCACCCTGAAAGAAGAAGGCGGAGCGACCTTGAGACCGAAGAATTCTCCGGGCAGATGCCAATAGGCAAAGTGGAGAATCCAGTACATCGACCGTCCCGCGCGCACCTTTCGATAAGTCGCCCACGCAACAAGGCTCAGGACGAGTCCGATGACGATGTGTTGCGTCAGAATTCCCCAGACAAAGGGGATGAGCATCACAAGAAATTCATCGAGCGTCCAAAACCCAATCAATTCGGGGTCGTCTAAGTGCTTGGGGATCGAAAATTGGTCCATCAATCGCTCCGCGAAGTTGGTGGCCGCACCCAGCAGGGGCGTCAGGTGCGGCCACGTACTTGCGACCCGAAGGTCAGATCGTCGCGGTAACCGTCGACGTGACGATCGGAACGCCGGTGCCGGCGCCGACGCCGACGCCCACCGGAATGGCGACCTGGCTCAGCGAGAAACGACCCGAGGCAAGACCCACCACACCGCCGGCGAGCGACAGGACGGTGATGATCTTGCCGCCCGAACCTTCGAGGAAGTTGGTGAACTGCGTCAGGGCAGTGTTGAACGTGGTATCCGCACCGGCCATCGCCGCTTCCACGCCGACGACCGAACCGAACGCCACAACCGCGCCGGCGACGGCGAGCTTGCCGCCCAGGTCGCGATTCATCTTCAGAGCTTTCATAGGGAATTCCCCCTCTTGAGTTGAACAAGACGCCGAGGCGCCGAGATCAAACTCGTCCGGTCGGGAACCAAATCTCAACGATTGTGTTGGAGCTTGTGGTTGAAATCGGCCCCCCTGCCCACTCAGCCGATCGATTCGACCCGATTCGGGTTTCACCGCATCCCAAAACAGGGTGCGGCACGACCCGTTTCGGGTTTCGGCACATCCCAAAATCGGACGCGGCCTTCCCGATTTGGGACTCCACACAACCCGTTTTCGGACTAAGAGGTTTTTTTTCAAGCGAGGAGCGTGCCGAACGCTTCTCCTTTGCGATTAGGCACGCCTTCAGGTCCCCCACATCCTGCAAAAGGCGGTCAACGGAGGGCGCAATGGCCAACGAGCCAAATACCGTTCACCGCCTTTTGGTGAGCGACAAAGCATTCGAAATCATGATTCGGTCGATCGCAGACCACAGCCGGGCAACTAGGAAGTTCGCCAACTTACGCGATGTTGTTATGGCTGTCGTAGACGAGGACCTCCCTGTTCGATCAAACGACATCGAGCGGTATTGCGATATCGGCTCGATGGAGGGAACCATACAGGTATGGCTCCGCCTGACAGGAGACGCGGTGAACGCCTTCGACACTTTCCGCGATAAAATGTGCCAGGCTTACAAGGCGCCTTGCTCCGTTCGAGATGCAGTCTGCTTCGCCTGCTTGGTTTCCGTTAAAACTTAAATTTTCCTTGCCCCGCTCGCTGAATCTTGCCAAAGGCTTATGCGATCGCATAGGCCACTAAGCGGCTACGCACATGCAGGCAGGGGTGCTTTATGACGGGATTGGAAAACTCAGCCAAGATCAAAGCTTCAGAGCGGCAAGCCGCTTATGCGTCGCTGATCGTTCATGTTATGAATGACAAAGGCGTTACAAAGGCTGAACTATTCCGACAGGGCGTCATCCGCAAATGTACCCGCCAGGACTTCACCAACCGGCTCTTCGCAGGCGACATCAGCGCTGCAGAGCTTCACAGCATTCTCGAGTATCTAGAGATTGACCCCATACGAGCAGATCTGGCGATTTCATGCTTCGCAGATCCGCAAGGCTATCACGACGACAGCTGCAAGGTCGTCTCCCGATTCACCAAGGAAACAGTCCTCAATCTGAAGGCTGCAATTGCTGCCTGTGACGGAGACTTCGAACCATTGCGCGACGAGCTCTGCGTAGCGCTGGCCAGAAAGACATCTCGCCAAATAATCGCACAGCACCGCCGGACAGTTGCCCTTACCATGCAGCAAGTCCATGAAAACGACCACGAGTTCCCGCTCGTCGCCTCACGCTAATATCTCTCTTAGCTGGCGAATAAGTCGACGGTTCTCAATTGCTAACCACCACACTCCCCGCTAAGTTTCGTGACATGTCACGAATCGAAGCGACTCGACATCGCATCTGACGGGGATCACTCATGGCCGTAATCGCGAAAGAACGCCAATCTCGTAGCAGGGATAACAAGCGCGCGAAAGGCAAGTCCCCAATCCAGGTGTGGCTCGACGAGAATCTCATCCGCCGACTGGATGAGATGAAGACCGACGAAATACCGAGCCGCGAAGCTGTTCTCAGCGCGCTGATCGCCGGAACTCTCCACGAAGAGAGGACTACCGTGCAATCGCGCAGCCAGCTTTCGCTGCTCTGACAACAAAAAAGGGCTCGGCGCCAACCGAGCCCTTTTTTCAAATCCTGTTTCTAGGATGGCGAATGTCTAAGCCCTCCCTAGCAACAGACCGAACTTCGAGCAAGCGCTTTTGCGCGCGAACCCGCGCGCCAGCATTGTGAGAAGAAAACCGCCGACACTGTCGGCAGGCTGAAACCAGGAAGGGAGACGCTTCCAGACCAAAAAAAACCCGGGCAATGCCCGGGCCGTATGAAGGGTAACTAACTCGCCGGGCCAACGAAGAACCGGCAACAAACACACCGGCGATACTAGCCAGACCCTGACAACTTGCAAGCCAAAAACGCGTCATTTTCGCGGCGTTGGCTGCTGTCTGGAGCGCTCCTCGAATTGCGAGGGAGTGAACGAATGAGTATTGCCAATTTCGATCAAAACCAGTCTGGCCAACCGCGCCAGAATGAGGACGCGAAGTCGCTTTCCGACATCCTCGGAAAGCTCCCCTGCCCTCAAATTCCGACTGACGTCGAGTTGCCACGGAGCAAACTCCCTAACGACGCTGCCCTGGCCACATACGAAGCGCGAATCCTTCAAATCCAGCGCACGCTGCAGCCACTCGGCAACCAACAGCGCGGTCAAGCCATGCGCGGCCGCGTGATCCGCGCCCTGAGTTACCTTCAATCTCGAACACTGGTCACGACCAGCGTCCCCAGAAGCATATTCACAAAGACCTACCAGCTCGCACTCTTCTGCGCTCCGGACGTCGACTGGGCTGCGAAATCCGGACCAATTATCGGCGCCAGCGACCGGAAGATCCGCGAGGTACTCGGCATCGAGCACAAAGCCGGCCGCGCGCTGGATACAATTCGCCGGCACGGCATGATCGTCCCATTCAACCCCAGGGCTAACGGACACAGACGATACCGCCCCGCGTGCGGCAACGCACCAGCTACAGGATCAGGCTTCTCTCTCTTGCCACTCTGCCTTGCAATCGACGATCTGGAGAGCCTGGTCGAACGCGAACGCTCGATCGCGCGAGAGCGCTCCCAGCTACCAACCGAAATCAGGTCGCTGATCTGCGCCGCACGCAGGCTGCTGAAGCCATTCAGGGGCGCCGCCTGGGCAGATGAGCTGGCTGACGCCCTCAATGCCCTCGCCAAGCGAAAGGAGAACGCCACGGCGGCCGAAACCCTCACCGCGATCCGCGATGACGCCGATTCACTCCTCGCTGATGTCGAAGGCGCTGTGGGCAACCTGTCCTCAGAAACCTCGATCGCGCAGCCGTCGGGTGAGCAATTGTCCAGTCTAGTGGACACAGAGGCACCCGACCATAATACCGGGAATCTATCCTCTTTGGATAGTAGTTCCGGCTTGGCAGAGGGGCGTAGGACGGATCGTGGTTCGACCCATCAAACCGACCATAGGGCTGAAGCGCAGCGCAAAGGGCTCGAGGCCGAAGCGGCAGACACATTCGGCATCGAGCGCTCCGGCTTTGCATGGCACGAGACGTCCAGGATTTTCCCATTCTCCAGCGGCATGTTCTCCTTCGAGCCCCGCCCCACCCTCGACCACACGCATCTATTGGGCGCCTCGCTTCAGGTGACGCAACGCACTACCGCAACAATCATTGGCCAGCTCGGACTGGAGGCCGCCACGATCGCTCTCCTGGTCGCCGGCCAGCACTTTGCTGACGGCGAAATCACGGTCTCGACAGAGGCTTATCTCAAGGGAATGATGAAGAAGGCGCGCAAGGGCGACCTCAACCTCGGGCATACAATTTTCGGCCGCCGCGAGAAAACCGTGAAACCAAAACCGTCAATTCCGAATTAACTATAACGGAAGGATATTCGATTTATGGTCGTCACATGAAGGAATCAGCGATCATCGCATGGACCTCGATGTACATCGCCGTCGGATCGATGGCGCTAATCTGCGCGGTGCTCGCCGTCGTGGTGACAGGTTCAGACTGGTATACCCGGACCTGGCGCCCAGCCCTATCCCGCAAGCTCGACTTCGTCCTGCTTGTACCGAAAATCTGGCTGCGATGGCAAATCAACTACTTGAAGGGTGCGCCCGTGATTCTCGCCGTCGCTCTCTACTACGCCTCCGACGTCGGGTTTTACGTCTTCTGGGATATCTAACCCTCAGAAGGACGACAGGCTCGCCACCCGAACCGGCTGTATCGAATACGCCTTCAAGCTGCCAAGGATTGTCGAAACATAATTTCGCGTCTCGCGGTACGGGGGGATCCCGTCATGCTTTTTCACTGCTCCCGGCCCAGCATTGTACGCGCTCAACGCAAGATGCCAGCTGCCGAACTCGTCGAGCTGCTCTCGAAGGTATCTGGCCCCGCCTCGAAGGTTCTCATCTATGTCCCACGCGTTGAAAACGCCCAGATAGCGCGCAGTCCCTGGCATCAGCTGCGCCATGCCGATCGCACCCGCATGACTTTTCGCCCGCGGATTATACCTGCTTTCCTGAACTACAAGAGCATCGAGAAGATCCACGGGCACGCCGGCCTGACAGGCTGCAGCAACCATCTTCGGATAATAGAGACGCCGACGCGCCTGCGCTTCCGCAGAAATGCCCGGGAAAGGTCGATAACCCGAAGTCGCGCAATTGCCACTCGACCATGTCACTGTTCGCTTGAGCGAGTACCTGCGGAACGGGTTATCCCCTCGCCTCAGCCAGGCCGGAACATGCAGCCCATCTGTTTCGTAAACGACGGGCTCGATCGGCAACAGCTGCGCGAAATCCCGCGCCAGAGCATCTGATCGACCCACAGGCGAGCCGATTCCAGCATCGGCTTGATCGCTTGATTCAGCGCGATCACCGCCATCTTCGACAACGTCCGTTTCGATAGTCCGCGCGCCAGGCACGAGCAATTGAAACCCGGCGTCAGAGCCAGCATCAAAGATTGTGAGCTTCGCTTCGCGCGCATGAGCAGCTGAAGCAAGAGCCCCAAGCACAAGTAGCGGAAAGTATTTCATCGAACGCATCCAGTTTGAATGCGTGGACGACTTATCGAAGCCCTTAGGTGCCAGTGATGGTCCCGAACGTCAAGCCGACACTGGATGGACCTTATCAATTCGTCTCATCGTAGCGATCGAGCAGAAGCTTCAATGCCTCGGCATAGGTAATCCCGCCCCTATCGTTACACAGCTCCTTGAACCGATTGATCGTCGTGATCGGGCCCTGGACAAAAACCTTATCCATGACCACGCTGCCGCGGACCAACTTCACCCTGCTGACAGGCTCACCTGGCAAGCCGTGCTTGCGGGCAATGCGATCGGCAATCTCATCGTCTCGCGAGGGATCGCGTCCAATGCTTCCGCTGACGGGCGCAAAATCACTGACGTCGATCTTGCGGGTGGCGCCCTCCCCTGCCCCGTCATCAATCGTCTTCTTGATATCCGAAAATTTTCCCACTGTCCTACTCCGCTTCGGCACCGATCACAGGAACAACCTCGGTCTTACCTTCCCTAAGTACCGTCAAGATTTCCTCCAAAAGCTCCTGACTGTTGATCTTCGCTTTATCGAGATTCGAAACCTTGGTTTCATCGAGATCGAACAAGCTGCACTTTCGGCTATACATCAGCCGATACGCCTGCCTGTCGTGGAGGTGACCCTTGAGAAGCGGAAAGCCCGCTTCCCTGATGTCTGCGATAATTTCACGCTCAGATGTTGTCGCGATCGACGGGTTCGTGCGGTTGAAGACGATGCGGAAAGGGATTTCCCTGCGACTGTCAGCTCCGCACTCCATTATGAGCTCCACGGTCCGCGCAGCTGGATCTGCGTCACACTCGCTTGGCGACAGAGGGATCAGCGCGAGATCGCACGCCATCAACACTCTGCTCATCAGCCGACTGGCCCGCCCCTGGATATCAACCAGAACGAACTGTGCTTTTCGTGCTTCCTCCTCGATCACCTTTCGGATCGAGTCCTCGTCGACATCGTATCGCACCTTCACTGGGAGCTTGTCCGCGGCGTCGGACCACCCTCCGATCGTCCTCTGGGGATCTGCGTCGATCACTGTCACTGACGCGCCGTGCTCAGCCAACGCACAGGCCAAAACCATGATGAGCGTCGATTTACCCGCTCCACCCTTCGAATTCGCCGCTGCAATTACGGGCATTGATATTCTCCGCCAATTTAATGCCAAGACTATAGGCTTCGCCTTGGCATTAGCAGCCTATGCCATAGGCTGTCTATAGCCTTTGCATTTGCATGGCATGGCAATGTTATAGGCAGTCGATAGGCTTTGCATATGCAGACCATATGCAATATATATGCGTCGTGGAAATCCTGAGATTTTTGAGAAACCGCCGTTAGATTCTTCAGGTATCAAGAACGGCGAAGGAAAGGGGGAGGGGCAACGGTGAACAAGAGGAATTACGAATGACGCTCACCGCGCTCAGACCAACGCAGGAAACAGTCGACATTGTGGCGTCACTCGGCGGACGATGGCACGGATACTTCGCGATGTGCCGGTGCCCGGCACATTCCGACCGCACACCGTCGCTATCAATCAGGCAGGGGCGCAAGAGTATTCTCGTCCACTGCTTCGCCGGATGCAGCAACGACGACGTGCTGCGCGAAATCGGGCTCGGTTCGCCGCAAACGAACACACCGATGCCGGACTTTCAGGCGAACAACTTCCGCGCCAGCGCCTTGCGGCTCTGGGAGGAGGGCAGGGAGGTCCCGAATACACTGGCCGAAGTCTACCTCCGTTCGCGCAATCTTCCTTCCGCGCTTCGCGATATTCGCTTCCATCGCCGCTGCCCGTTCGGTCGTAAGCCCGACACCAAATACCTGCCAGCACTCCTCGTTGCGCTCAGGGAGGGTCATGCAATTAAGGCGATCCAGCGCATCGTCATTCGCCCCGATGGGCTCGGTCACAACGGAAAATTCATGCTCGGCCACCCTGCCGGAAGCGCATGGTGCCCGCCTTTCAGCGGGACCACATTGGCAATTGCCGAAAGCCTGGAAGATGCAGCTGCTTACACGAACCTCAACGGGGTCACATGCTGGTCGTCCTTCGGTGCGGAGCGACTTCCTCTTGTCAGGCTGCCAGACACAATCGAAACTCTCATCATCGCCGAAGACAACAACAAGGCAGGGCGCCTTGGGGCCCGAAATGCCATTGCTGCCCACGCCCGCCAAGGCCTCACCATCCGTCGCCACCCTCCGAAAGGTTACGAAGACTGGGCTGAGGCCAACGAGCGCGCTCAAGCTTGATTCCAACGATACCAGGCCAAAACGGCACCAGTTAAAGGGGAGGGGGAGGGTTCTTGATGCACAAGCATCAGGAGCAAGTTGTGACAGATCTCTTCCACGCAGCCGACGAGCGTATCGCGGCAACAATCGCTGACCTCTCCGCGCAAATCGCGAGTGAAACCCTCAACAAGAAATCGCTCCACACCGCCATGATCGAGCTTCATGGTGCAGGCTCGGCAGACGGAGCCTGGTCGCAGCGCGACGCCTTCGATTTCCTCGAAAGCGCTGTCACCCACTACCTTCGCTCCACCGACCGTGAATGGTCACTGCGCGACCTTCCCGAGCTCCAGCGACTCCTTTCCCGGCTCCCGACACATACCGTCCGGAGCGAGGATCAAATCCGATATCAGCAGTTCTCGACACCGATCGATCTTGCAGCGCTTGTTGTCGCCCTCGCCAAGGTCAGGCCAACAGACACCGTTCTGGAACCGAGCGCAGGCCACGGCTCCCTTGTATCGATGCTGCCCAATGACATCGACCTGCAGCTGAACGAACTCGATCCGAAGCGCCTCGCAAAGCTCAAGCTGCTCTTTCCGAACAACACCGTTACAAATCTCGACGGTGCGATGCTCACGTCTGTCGGTGCAACGGCGAGGCGCCCCACTGTCGTCCTGATGAATCCGCCGTTCTCCCGTTCAGAAGGGCGGGGCGCAGACCACTACGCCGCCATCCGACACCTGCGCTCCGCGATCGCTCGTGCTGCGCCAACGGCACGCATCGTCGCCATCATGCCCGACTGGTTCACGACCTCGGCCACGATGGATCGGATTTATCAGGAGACCCTCGCTAACTGCACCGTCTCGCTCTCCTGTCGCCTGTCGAGCTGTTATGCGAAGCAAGGCACATCTGTCGCCGTCAGACTCCTGGTCATCGACAAGGTGCCTGGCTCGATCAAACCGGCCGTCATCGCTCGCGACACCGTCAGCGAACTTGCCGACGCAATCCAGATCCCCGCACGTCCTGCGCCCGCGCCGAACAAGCCCGAACCAGAATTGAAGCCGAAACAATCCGGAGGCTCTCTCTTCAAGGCCATGCGCACAGCGCCCAAGACGCGCGCGAAGCCCAAAACCACTCGGCCCCGCCACACCGTCAAGGATCTCGCCTACGCCGCACTTGAAACACCAAGGCCTCTCGGAGAGCAGACCGGCGTTTATCTGCCCTATCGGCCGAGCAGGATCGACATCGCTGGAGCCAGTGTTCACCCGACACCTCTGGTCGAATCTGTTGCGATGGGCTCGATTCCCGCACCCATCCCGAAATACACCCCGAAACTGCTTGAGCGCATCATCGCCGAGGCGCGCCTCTCCGAAGCGCAACTCGAAACCGTCATCTATGCGGGCAACGCCTGGAACCAGTTCCTCCCCGGCACTTTCCGCCCGGCGAAAGAGGGTGTCGGCCTCGAATTCTGCGAAGAAGGCAACCAGTACCGCAAGGGCTATTTTCTCGGCGACGGCACGGGGGCAGGGAAGGGCAGGCAGATCGCCGGATGTATCCTCGACAACTGGCTCGCCGGTCGCAAGAAAGCCATCTGGGTATCGAAGAACGAGAGCTTGCTGGAAGACGCTCGCCGCGACTGGCAGGCGCTCGGCGGGCTTTCGGCCGACATACAGCCCCTCTCCAACTGGAAGATCGATGAACCCGTCCCGTTTGACGACGGCATCATCTTCGTCACCTTCCCGACCCTGCGAAGCCAGCGCCAGGACGCCACGAGACTTCGCCAGCTCCTCAAGTGGGCAGGAGACGATTACGATGGCGTCATCGCCTTCGACGAAAGCCATGAGATGGGAGGCGTGGCAGGCGGCGAAGGCATGAAGGGAACGAAAGCCGGTTCCCTTCAGGGTATCGCGGGCGTTCTCCTGCAGAACCACCTGCCTGCAGCCCGCGTCCTTTACGCCTCGGCAACCGGCGCATCGGATGTGAACAATCTGGCCTATGCGGTTCGCCTCGGCCTCTGGGGTCCGGGAACTGCCTTTTCCAACCGAGAAGATTTCATCAGCCAGATCCGCGCCGGTGGCATCGCAGCGATGGAACTGGTCTCCCGCGACCTCAAGGCACTTGGCCTTTACCAGTCGCGTGCGCTCAGCTTCAGCGGCGTCGAGTACGAGATCCTCAAGCACGAGCTCACGCCTGAACAGATTGCCATCTACGACACTTATGCCGACGCATGGGCAATCATCCATTCCAACCTTGAAGAAGCCCTTCGTGCGACAGGTGTGATCGACGACATCGAAGGTGGGACGCTCAATAGCGGCGCGCTCGCCGCTGCACGATCACGCTTCGAGAGTTCGAAGCAACGCTTCTTCAACCAGGTGCTCCTGTCGATGAAGCTGCCGAGCCTCATCAGTGCCATCAACACACATCTCGACGCCAAGCAGTCGGTCGTCATCCAGCTCGTGTCCACTGCGGAAAGCATCCTTGATCGCCGCCTCGACACGCTCACGCCCGAAGAGCGCGCCAACCTCGATATCGACCTGTCCCCGCGCGAGAACGTCATAGAGTACCTCGAACGCGCGTTTCCGACACAGCAGATGCAATTCTATACCGACGACACCGGCGAAACACGCTCGATGCCCATGTTTGACGCCCAGGGCGCGCCTGTCCACAACCACGAAGCGCTGCAACAACGCGCCAACCTGATCGAACATCTGTGTTCGCTACCACCGATCAAGCCTGCCCTCGACGGGATCATCGAGCATTACGGCACCGACAAGGTCGCCGAGGTTACCGGCCGAACGAAGCGCCTCATCAATCAGCCTGACGGCACCCAGAAGATCGAGACGCGCTCCGCCCGAACAAACCAGTCCGAAACGGATAATTTCATGGACGGGCGCAAGAAGATCCTCATCTTCAGCGACGCCGGCGGCACCGGCCGTTCCTACCACGCCAGCCTCGACGCACAGAACAAAGAGCAGCGTGTCCACTTCCTCCTCGAGCCGGGATGGCGCGCCGATCGTGCGATCCAGGGTCTTGGCCGGACACACCGCACCCATCAGGCAGCTACACCGCTGTTCCGCCCCGTCACGACCGACTGCAAGGGCGAGCTCCGCTTCACCAGCACGATCGCACGGCGCCTCGACAGCCTCGGCGCCCTGACGCGCGGCCAACGACAGACGGGAGGCCAGAACCTATTCGATCCGGCCGACAATCTTGAAAGCGAATATGCCAAGGCTGCGCTCGTCACTTGGTTCACCCTGCTGGCTGCAGGCAAGCTAAAGAGCACAACCCTCAACGATTTCGAGAAGCGTTCCGGTCTTCGGATCACCGGGGAAGGGGGCATTCTCGAAGAAGATCTCCCGCCCATCCAACGCTGGCTGAACCGGATACTCGCATTACCCATCGCAATGCAAAACGACATCTTCGACGAATTCCTCGCCCTTGTCGAAGCACGCGTTTCCGCCGCCCGAGACGCAGGCTCTCTTGACGCCGGTGTCGAAACCATCCTGGTCGAACACGCCGAGATAACCGACGACCAGATCCTGCGCACTGACAGCCTCACCGGAGCAACATCACATCTTCTGACTATCAAACTCACGACCAAGGCCAAGCCCACCAGCCTCGAGCGCATCCTTGAAGTCGCCGAATGGGCCTCGGACGCCGAATTTCTCTTCAACAACAAGAGCGGCAAAGTCGCCCTGTCGGAAAAATCCAGGTCCTACATGACCGAAGAGGGTGACCTCATTCCCCGGGTTCGGCTATCGAGACCACTTCGCCGCGAATATCACCTTCTCGACGAGCTGCGCGAGACGGCCTGGGAACCCTGCTCCAAGCGAAAATTCGCTGAGCTCTGGCAGGAAGAGGTCAACGAGTCCGCCGACAAGCTGAACAGCGAAACCATCCACATGGCCACCGGCCTCCTCCTGCCGATCTGGTCCGCGCTTCCGAAGGATTATCTCGCAGTCAACCGCATCGTGGACGGTTCAGGGCGCAGCTGGCTCGGCCGAATTGTCCATAACTCCGACGTCGCCAATCTCCTCAAGACGTTCGGCATGGAAAGCACATTCGTTCCCACGGCCGACACAATTCTCGAATCCCTCCGTCGGAACAGCCCTGTCGGGATCGACAAGCCGTTTCAGGCGAGCTTCAAACGCTCTCTCGTCGCCGGCGAGCATCGTATCGAACTCGTAGGCGCGCCGGCTGACAGACTGCCTTGGCTCAAATCACTCGGATGTTTCACTGAAATCATCCAGTACCGGACCCGCCTTTTCATACCCGTTGGCCGGTCTGCCGAAATCATTGCCAGCATCCTGGGATCGAGCTGACCCTCAATAAAGGGGAGGGGGAGGGGGGTGATTGTCCGTCGTGATGGCGGACGATCATCAGGAGAAACCACAATGGACCTTATTCCCCTTTCCAAGCTCGACCAGAGCGACGACAACGTCTGCAAGACCCCCAACCCCGAATTCGAAGAACGCCTGTCCCACGACATCGAAGCGCGCGGCGTCCTTCAGAACCTCATCGTCACCAAGAGCAGCAAGCGCGGCCGCTACGAAGTTATCGCAGGCGGCAAGCGTATGCGCGCCATGCACATGATCGTCGAACGCGGTGCAATGCAGCCCGACTTCGAGGTCCAGTGCCTCGTCATCGACAAGAAGGTTCACAACGCCAGCGAAATTTCTCTGGCCGAAAACTTCCAGCGCCTCGCCATGACCCCGGCAGAAGAATGCCGTGCTTTCCAGCACTTCATCAAAGAGGATGGCGATACCGCCGCGGTCGCCAAGCGCTTCGGCCTGACCCGCCGCTTCGTCGAAGGCCGCCTGCGCCTCGCCAATCTCGCGGAACCCATCTTCGAGAAGCTGGCCGCCGGCGAACTCACTCTTGAAATCGCCAAGGCCTATGCTGCAACCGATCAGCACGAAGTGCAGCTGCGGGTATTCGAGCAGTTCCGCCACTCGTATTACGCCAATGCTGACGCCATCCGGCGCGCGATCGCCGATGGCTCGATGCGCGGCAACGATCCGATCGCGCTCCTCGTCGGCGAAGAAGCATACATCGCCGCTGGCGGGAAAATCGAGCGCGACCTCTTCAGCGACAGCGCCGACGATCGCTGGATCGACATTCCGATCGCTCACGAACTCGCTGCGGCCAAGATGGAAGCTGAAGCCGAACGCCTCGCCAGCGAGACCGGACTCGCCTGGATCAACCCCGTTGCATCGACCAGCTCCTGGCACGCCCGCAACGAAATGAACCTCAATGTCGTCCGTCTGCCTGCGGCGCCCATCACCGAAGAAGCGCGCAAGCGCATCGACGAAATCGACGCTCGCACCGACGAGATCAACGAGATCTTCGACAAGCAGGAACACGATCCCGATGATGACTTCGACGAAGATGCTCTGGAAACGGAGTTCTCCAAGCTCGAGGACGAACGCGACGAGCTGTCGAATCCCACCCGGGAACTGCCTGAAGAATGGAAGCCTGAAGTCGGTCGGTTCCTGATTCTGACCAACACCGGCGACATGATCCTGGACAGCGACTATTTCAGTGAGAAATACCTGTCTTTCGAACAGGATGACGAAGGCAACCTCACGGGCGGTTTTACCGAGAGCAAGCCCGCCTCCCCGAGCCGCCCCGCAGCACCTTCTTCCACCGAAGCCGAGGCCCCCGGCGGCGCCAAGCCGATCAGCGCCAAGCTTTTCGACGAGCTGTCTGTCCAGCGCCGCAACATCCTGTCCGCCTCCCTTCTGGGCAACCCGGGCCTCGCGCTGGATTATGCCATCTTCGCACTTGCCGACACGAAAAGCTACGAGAGCAAGGGAACCACGATCAAGGGCGGAAAGCCCCACGATCCGGTCAACGGCGACATCCCCACTTCCAGCGCGGAAGCGATCATCGCTCAGGCCTACGACGACCTCGACAAGGGCTGGACCGAACATCGCGATCTGGTCGAACGCTTCAATGCCTTCCGTGCCCTCGGCGACGATGCCAAGGCGACCTGGCTTGCCTATGTCGTGGCTATCTCGCTCGAAGCGAAGAAGGGCTACCAGTCCGAATACCAGCCCATCCACGCCGTTCTCGGCAACCTCCTCGACATCGACGTTGCCTCGATGTGGCGACCGACGTCGGAGAACTTCTTCGACAGGATTCCGAAGGGTGCCTGCCTCGCTGCTCTCACCGAAGTCGGTGGCAGCGAACTCGCCGCCCGCTATTCGGCATCGAAGAAGGCCGACCTGTCGATGACCTGCGAGAAACTCTTCAGCGGCGATGCGATCGTCGAAGAAGAGGTCAAGGAACGCGCTGTCACCTGGCTGCCCAAGGCCATGACCTTCGACCTTCCCGTCGTCGCCGATGACGACACGGCCGATAACGAATTCGATGACGACGAATTCGACGGCGAAGCGGCCGATGGCGAGATCGAAGGCGAAAACGCCACCGATGTCGACGAGCCCGCGGAGGCCGCCACCGAAGAACCCGAAACGGCCGAAGAAGCCGAAGTCGACGCCTGACGGCAACCTCGACTCCTGATGCACCTACGGCCCGGAGTTCATCCTCCGGGCCACTTTTTTCGACGGAGGCACCCGATGGCACGAGGCCCGAAGCGCGACGTCGCGCAAGACATCACCAATCTCATCATCCGCAAGATCGAAAGCGGCGTCCTTCCCTGGCGTCGCCCCTGGAAGAAAACCGGGGCAGGGGGCGCACCCCTACGGGCCAACGGCCAAAGATATTCCGGCATCAATGCCCTCTACCTCTGGGCGGTTGCCGACGCATATGGCCACCAGTCGCGATACTGGATGACTTATCGTCAGGCTCAGGAGCTGGGCGGCCAGGTCCGCAAGGGCGAGACCGCCGAACCCAGCATCTATTTCAACACGACACAGAAGACCGACACCGATCACTCAACGGGCGAAGAGTCCACGCGCACGATCCGGTTCATGAGGGCTTACAGCGTCTTTAACGCTTCGCAGATTACTGGCCTTCCCCCGCATTACTATCCCGACCCGGTTCCCGACATTCCGCCACCGCCTTCACGCCAACGGGCGGCGATCAAGGCTTTCTTCGATCCGATCCCGTCCGAACTGCGTCACGGCGGCGACCGCGCCTTCTTCTCGCCTGGCGGCGATTACATCCAGATGCCGCACCTCAACAGTTTCACCACAGAGGACGGTTACACCGCCACTCTCGCTCACGAGACGGGCCACTGGACCGGCCACGCAAGCCGCCTCGGCCGTACCTTCGGGAAACGCTTTGGCGATCACGCATACGCACTCGAAGAACTCGTTGCTGAAATGGTCAGTGCCCGCATCTGCTACGAATTCAGCCTGCCTGCGGATCTCCACGAGAGCCACGCCAGCTACATCGACCACTGGTTGACCATGCTGAAGGCCGACAAGACGGCGATCATCACCGCGGCCGCAAAAGCGGAACAGGCTTTCGCATACCTGGCGGCATTTTCCGGATACGACGAAGAAGCGCAGGAGACCGACGATGAAACGACGTCGCTTCAAGCTTGCGCTTGAACCGGGAGCAGCCGCTCTCACCCGACTGGCCCAGCTTCACGATCACGCCTTTCATCAGGCTTCCGGCAGTTCGGCCCCATTGGGGCGAGAGCTCCAATTGTACATCGAGCAGACCTTCCCAGGATCGGGCCCGGAACAGTTCGCCTCATCCCTGACCGCCAACGGCCAGCTTGGATGGAATCTTGATGCTGGTCCTGATGGAGCCGTAGCAATCGTCTCAACGCCTGATGGTGCAGCGCTCTCAGCTGTCGCCCGTATCCTCGAATACATCGCTCCCGAAGCGCTGGCCAGGCCCATGACATATGTCCCCGACGACACCCCGATCGTCGCGCCCAGGTCGACCCAATCCCTCCATTGAGGGGGAGGGGGTGGGCTCTTTGCAAGAGCAATAGGAGGTGAAGATGATCGACATCGATTACCGCTACCGGCGCGCCCTCCAACCGGACGGGCTCACCACTTTTGAAACATGTCTCTCAGCCATAAATGACGCCGTAGCCGATGCCCGCCTTGCCGGCATCGATCCGGGCAAATGTCCGGCCATCGCCCTCCTTCGACGTCACATGGCCAGCATGTGCGACAAGATCCCGGTGGATCAAGACGATCAGCACCGGAAATTGCGCGCAAGCTGCATGGAGCGCATCGCCGACCTGAAAAACAAACCGGCGATCATCGCTCTGGTCCTGCGCGGCCTGGACCACCGCCCAGAAGAACTGCGTCACTACCGGCGTGAAGGTTATCGGGCCCTCCGCCAAATTGCAGCGCACCTCCAGATGCCGTCAGCACAATGCCGGATCGAATATAATTCGCCCAACTCTACACTCGCCGGGGATCACACTCTCGAAGTGGGCGATCTCTTCGTGCGGATCTCGCCCGAACGCTACGGCGAACCAGGCCTGGCATGGCGCAACCGTCACTGGAAAAAACCCGGCCACGTCATGCGCAAGGCACCGATCACAGAACTGCGGGACATACCAAAACTCGCAAACAAAATCCGGCGCGACCTCGATCTGAAGCTGCCGCCACAATCAAGACTTATCTGAGGAATCAAACATGGGATGGTTATCGATGACCGCCGCCGGAATGGGCGAGCACAAAACTCCGAAACAATATCTCGATGCGCAGCTCAATTACACGCGCCCCGCTACCGACGATGCGCCCTTCCAAGGATGCCGGGTGCTCAAAAGCATCTGCCCTGGAAACAGGACCTACTACGCCGCAATCGAGCGTTTCGACGAGAACGGGAAGCGCATCTACGTCACAGCCGTCGTGTGTCTCGTGCAATGGAATCCTCGCGCCGCCGATGGATATATCTTCGGTTACAAGGACATGGATGAAGAGTCGGGTCCCGTTGAAGCGGAAGCCTCCGAAGCCATT
Source organism: Croceicoccus mobilis (assembly GCF_001661965.1). Classification (GTDB taxonomy): domain Bacteria; phylum Pseudomonadota; class Alphaproteobacteria; order Sphingomonadales; family Sphingomonadaceae; genus Croceicoccus; species Croceicoccus mobilis. Next base: position 11,558 of record NZ_LYWZ01000007.1, on the reverse strand, counting down.
CTCGAACTCCTCACATCGAGTAAGCACCCCTGGGCGCTCGACTGGCGGCGTCGGTGCTATCGCAACCTGAAGCTGAAGAAACGCGATCTGCCGGACGGTTGCCTGATCCGCTTCCCCTCACCGATGAAATTCACCGACGGCAGCGAACACAGCGAGTTTCGCGTCAAGAAGGAGGGCCGCAAGACGGTCCTGGTTCCACCGTCCGGATATGGCCGTTTTCACGTCAGCCGCCTCATGGAGCGCCACTTCGAAATCGTGCGCGAACCCAAGATCGCAAAAACCTTCTTCCCCGCAGCCTGAAAGACCAACGCGATGCCCCTCAATACCTTCGATCAACGCCGATGGTCGCTCTGTGGTCGGCCTAACGCGGAGCGCATAGCACTCCAGATGTGCGAGGAAACGGGCAAGGATTATTCCGTCGTCAGAACGGGATGCAGCCTGCAACCCTACAAGGTCATCGAAAGCGCATCCCGTCCCGATCCATGCGATACCGAACTGGAGGTCGTGATCCTTTAGTCCGCGATCTCACCGCCCAATTGCGGATCGAGATACCACGACGCACCTTCGACAAACTCGGCATCCCTCGAAGGAACAGGACCGTCCGGCTCAGGCGCGACATACGGATTGATCTGGATCATCGGCGGCGTATTGTTCCGCATCAGCTCCGCTGACAGCACGGTCCTCGCCTCCAGTATATCGGACAGCCAGGCCAGATCATCGAGCATCTGAACGACACCGCGACCAGCCACACAATAATACAGGCATCGCTGGAAATCATCACACGCGTTCGAAAGCACCTCGGCAAGCTTCGCCTTCGCGCCCGCCTTGCCCTCGTGCATCGCTTCAAGCGCCTCGATCAGCTCACGCGCTGAATAATAAGCGTCATACGATTCAACCGCGATACAAGCATTTGCGAGCATCCGGCGGGTCGGTCGATTTGTCTCATCAAGCGCAGCATCGCGCAGCGCAATGTCCAGATCGAACTTCCCAACTTCAAATGCTTGTTTCATAATCAGAGCTCCTTCGGGTCGAACATATGTGGAACATTCAGGAGGGTCAACAGACTTTATAACCATGTGGCTGGTGCCCAAAGACACTACGGGAAGGACCGCTCGGCACCCGATCCCAGACAGTCTCAAGCAGGGACTCATTCGCTGGTATACGGGGAAAGGCAGCGAAGCTGACCACCGCGCCTCCGTCTCCCTCGTCGTAACCGCACGCGAAAACCACAAATGGATCGCCTGCGACTGCAGGCCGGCAAACGACCCGCCCGCTCTTCTCAGCCCCGCCTATCTCAGTTTTCAGGAAACCTACTACCTGCGCCGACTTACCTCACGGCCACAGCACAAGCGCAATTGCCCATTCTACATGCCGCAGGCGCCCCAGCGCCTTCGCGAAACGACGAAGGATGCTCTCTATGAAGTGAATCCGCCCAAGGGTCTCTTCCTTGCCCACCAGAAAGCACCCGAAAAACTCGCCCAGAAGCCGCTCGACACAGACCCTGACGACCGTAGCCGCGGCGTTGCCATCCCGCGGCTCGCTCGCCTGCTTTGGCAGCTTGTCGAAGCCGCGCAAACTAACGTCATTCGCGCGCTACCGCCCAGCGGGCGAGCCGAGCACTCGATCAGCGCCGAGATGGCCCGCCTGCGCAAAGCATCCCATGACTTTCAGATCGCACCCGGCATTGCCCTCTCCGACCACATCTATACGACCGCAATCGATTTCGAGAAAAAGCGCACCCACGCGCGCTTGCGCGCCGCTGCGGAAACCTGGCCCGAAGATTACGCCCCGCAAGCCTTCCTGCTGCTCGAAGCCAATGAAATATCCAGTAGCGAAATCGTCACCGGCCTTGGCACGATCGAGATCCGCAACCGCATTCAGCACACCGGCATCATCCGTGCGGAAGTGCAGCCGCCATTTCTGGTGTTGGCCGTGGTCGGAGAACACAGCAAGCGCGAGGGTTACCGCGCGCTCCGCGCCTATGCACAGCCAGTCCTCTCCGGCAACGAATTCATCCCAACCGATCGGGAGGACGATCGATCTCTCCTTCGCACCCTCCAGGCGACGCAATCAATGCTCCATTCTGGAGGTATTAAGCTCGCTATCAAGAAGCTCGTCTTCGACATCCAGACAAAGCAAGGTTCGGTAAGGCCGGACTTTATGCTTGCCTTTCACGACACCGAAACCGGCGCTGAAGGATACGCGGCCGTGCAGGTCCTGCGCAGCCACGATCCCAATTATCTGCAGCTGCGCCAGCTTGAGTACGAGCGTCTTATCGCCGCATGGCCCACGATCAGCCTTGCTCTCGAACACTTTGACGCCAACCTCATTGCCGAGGAAATTGCATCCATTCTGGAGCAAAGAAAAGGGGGAGGGGACGCGTAAACAACGAGGAGTGTTTGCGAATGTCCACCTATCTTCCTTCCCCGCGTCCCGACGATACGATCTGGGGCTCGATCCAGCAGGCGGAACAGATCATCCCCGGCGTGTGGTCCGTATCTACCTCCAGTCACGGCGGATTTATTCTCTCGGACCAACGCCAGGCGGCCATGCCGGAGGCGCTTTCCCTCCCAGGCCCCAGCTACGAAGAGGACTGCGACTGGGCCCTTCCGGTCCTGGCATTCGAGCAGGAATTTCGCTCGGCTCCCGGCACGCTCAAAGGTTGGATCGAACTCGCCCACGACACCGCTCGGTGCTGGCACCCCGATCGCTACGGCCAATTCACCGGCGTTCCCGTCGAGGAGAACCAGTCCCACATTCTGCGAGACCGCAACGCCTACAAAGCCGCAATCGGCAAACTCGAAGTCACCAGCGCGTGGGGATCCTGGGCGAGTTGGGTTCCCGAAGGCAAGACCGGCGTCGTCGCCCACCAGATCGACAGTGTAAACCACCTCGCAAGGCCCACCCACACCGGCCAGGCCGTTTACGCCCTTGTCGACGCAGAAGCCTACAAAACCAGATCCAGCGTCTGCATTCTCGATGACCTCCCGCACGAAATCATCGAAACACCCGAAGACATGCGGCCCAAGCAGATCGCATGACACGCGATGCACCCCAGCTCGCCATCGACCCGACCATTGCCAAGGAAATCACCACAGACACGGAGATCGTCTACAGCCTGTCGGGCGGCAAAGACTCAAGTGCCGCCGCTCACCGGGTTGACGTCTATCTGGACTCGATAGGCCATCCGAAATCCCGCCGCCACGCGATACACGCGGACCTCGGCAAGATCGAATGGAAGCAGACGCCAAAATTCGTCGAACAGGTCGCCGACAATCTAGCCGTCGAGCTCACCGTGGTCCGGCGAAAGGCCGGCGGCCTGATCGAGCGCTGGCAGGACCGCTGGTCGCGATCACAAGCCCGCTACCGCGATTTGCTAACCTACCAGCTGATATCGCCCTTCTCATCAGCCTCCCTGCGTTTCTGCACCAGCGAAGCCAAAGTCTCACCGATCAACGCCGAATTGAAACGACGCCACCACGGGAAAACGATCATTTCCGTTATCGGCGTCCGACGCGCAGAAAGTCTCGGCCGAGCCAAAGCACCGATATCGAAATTCGAGGCCTCGCACACACCGGTCAACAACCGAGCGGGAACGCGCCTTTTCAGCTGGAACCCGATCATCGAGTGGACTGACGATCAGGTCTACGAATACCACGCCGCCAACGGATTGCCTCTCCACCCTGCCTACGGGATGGGCTCTACGCGCCTGAGCTGCTCCTATTGCGTCCTCGCAAGCTTGCACAATCTGCAGACCGCGTCGCTGTGCGCCGGAAACCACGCCTCATACGCTGACATCGTCGATCTCGAACTGGCATCAGGTTTTTCCTTTCAACCTGGCCGATGGCTTGCCCAGGTGACCCCCGAGTTGCTCTCCCCCGAGCAAGCTCGCCACCTGCCTGCCGCAATCAAAAGCGCCGCGCTGAGGCGAAGACTCGAAACCTCTCTCCCTCCGGACCTCCGATTCAAGCGAGGTTGGCCTCCACGCGTCCCAACCATCGATGAGGCAACAGCTATCGCCACCGTGCGCAACGCCATCCTCACCGACCGCTCGATATCGAACCTCTATCCGACACCAAGCGACATTCGGGCGCGATTTGCCGAACTGCATTCAACCCACCGCCGCAAGGCCGAAAAGGAATATCAGCAATGAAAATCACCATCGCAGACCTCGAGGTGGTCGATTCCATGTCCGAGGAAACGACTGCCTATACGGCTCATATCCTGATCGATGGCTCGAAGGCCTTCCATGCCTCCAACCGCGGCACAGGCGGCGCAGATTACTTCTACCCCCTGCAGGATTACGATGGGCCAACGCTGGCAGCCGTCGACGCATACCTGAAAGAGACCGAGCCACCCTGCGGTCCGTTCGAACCCGATCCTGCGCACCGCGCAGCATGGGATCGCGGTATTCAATGCGACCTCGAAACCTACGTCTCGCGGCTCATCACCACGCACGAAGCCAAGCTTACCCTGGCGCGCAAAACGGCACGCAACATCGTCGCGATCGGACCCGACAAGAAGGTCTATAGCTTCAAAATGGCCCCGTCGCCCGGCAACATCGCCAGCTTCAAGGAGATCGAACCGAACTACGAGATCGTCAACGGCGCCGACGAAGAGGTGATGCAGGCGGCACTCGCAGGCATCTCCGGCGAGCCCGACTACGCAGAGCAAGTCTACGAACGACAGCGCGGCAACCGACTGACGCGAGCCGACGCTCTTTGGCTCAAAGCCAGGAACGAAGTCGCCGAAAAACCCTGTCCCGATCTTCGCATCGCAATCGACGAATTCATCGCCGACGAACAGGCTCGATACGACGCCTATCGGGCCGCGAACTGCCAGTCCTCCTAAAACACAATCCGAAGAGGTGTTCCATGCCCGTATTCAAAGCGAAAATCACACAGATCTACCGTGTCGAAAAATGGATCACGATCGACATCGAGGCCGAGGACGAAGAAGAGGCGATCGATACGCTTAACGAGAGGGATAGCCCCTCTTCAAGCGACCCCTGGGAAGATCACTGGTCGCTCGAGAACGAGGTCATACAAATCGAGACCTGATCGCGCTCCGGCAACCTAGCACAGACAATGGAACCGACATCCTTCTCCCGTTGAAAAGGGGAGGGGGAGGGTTGGTCGTGTTCAATCCAAATTGGAGGCAATAATGCAGTACACTCCCATCCGGACAGCCGTCAGCCCGGAAACGATCACCAAGGTTACACGCCTCTTCAACGGCACGCTCGAAGACATCACCAACGAGCTTCTGCAAAACTCACGCCGTGCAGGTTCCACCATTATCCGCGTTACAGCCCGTCAGGATGGCGATCAGCTTGCCATCTGCTTCAACGACAACGGTTCCGGAATCAGCCACCCGTCAAAGGTCCTCACTCTCGGCACCTCGGGATGGGCACCTGAGCTTTCCCAGGCCGAAGATGCTGCCGGCATGGGCGTCTTCAGCCTCAGCGGCCGCGAAATCACGATCAGTTCCCGAACCCGCAACAAAGGCCTCGGATGGAAAATGACCATCGATGCCGACGCCTGGACCGGCGAAAAGGACATTCACGTCACCAGCGATAACATGATGCCCGGAACCAGCATCGACTTCGTTGACACCGACGCAACGCTCGATCGTTTCCAACGAATCCTCGCGGCAGCTGCCAAGCATTGCCCCACGCCGGTCTATTTCAACAAGGAAGAACTACCGCGCGCCGATTTCCTCGACGGGGCAATCCACATCGTCGAATGGAACGGCAGCAGGATCGGCGTATTCACGGGAAGTCGCTACCACCAGACCCCGACGGTCAATTTCCACGGCCTGACCATCACGGCGCGACTGGCCGAGATAGCCGAAAGCTTCGGTCGGGCCGAATACCACGCACGCCTCGATATCGGATCGACGCCAGGCCTCCAGCTCGTCCTCCCGGCTCGCAAGGAATTCGTCCAGAATGACCTGTTTGCCGACTTGGTCACTGCCTGCCGGAAGGCCATCTACGAAGCGATCAGCAAAAAACCGTCACACCGACTGAGCTTCGCCAGCTGGAAGCGCGCCCGCGATCTCGGCATCGACCTACCCGAGGCCGAACCTGTGCTTTACGCATGGATGCCGGCGACTGCCGACAACGACAACGGGCACCCGACCGGCGAAGTGCTTTCAGTCGACCCACAGAAGACCTCCATCGTCGACAATTTCGAACCCCATATCGCCGCCCCGATCGCTCGCGCCATCCATCAGCACCAGATCCGCGAAAACATGGCAGAGCAACACACGCCATACGAGGGTTACAGCTGGTACGACCGCCTCCCGAAATTCTGCAATCCGCGATTTTACATCGACGCAAGCGGATCGAACTACGCCAATGGCGAGAACGGCTGCTGCCCGGCACTCGACACGCACATCGAAGCCACCGGCATCGAGCTGCGCTACAACCTCACCCACGCGGCAAGTGAAACCGAACGGGAGTTCCGCGTTCCTGCCGATGTCAGCTTTATCTCTCCCGACGACCGATGGGGGGACGACCTCGACAACATCTCCATCGCCTATGTCTGCTCCGACAGCCTGACGCCCGAAGATCTTGCCGACCTGCTCGAGGAAGCTTTCTTCTGTGCCAGCGACGATTGCGAAGCCGACTCCTGGGACACCCAGCACGACCGCTTCGTGCGCGATGCGCGCGAACTAGCAACACGGCTGCTCCACGGCGAAAACGCTGCGATCCGCACCCAATTCGCCGATCATCTCGACCGCATTCGCTGGATGTTTCCCAAAGGGAAAATCGTCTCGATCCGGATCGCCGACGAGAAGATGGAGGTATCCGTGTCGGACTGCCCAGAAACAGCATAATGAGCCCGCGTGTCCTCAGCTACGGAATGGGTGTCGATAGCACCGCATTGCTCCTCGAACTCGAAAGCCGCGGCAAAGCGCCCGATCTCGTCCTTACCGCCGATACCGGGGCGGAAAAACCTGAAACCTACGCATTCCAAGAGCTCATGCGGCAATGGATGTCAGACCACGGCATCCGATATGAAGTCGTGCGCTACGAGGCAAAACGCTTCAAGAACTGGCCACCATACCGAGACTTGACGGAATCATTGCTAACCAATGGCTGCCTCCCGTCGATCGCATTCGGCAGAAGCAGCTGCTCCCTGAAGTACAAGGCTGCGCCACAAGAAGCATTCATCAAGACATGGGAGCCAGCGATCGATGCCTGGGCGGCCGGCGAAAAAGTAATCAGGTACATCGGTTACGATGCGTCACCACGCGACGGGCAAAGATACGCTCACGCAAGCACGATCGATGATCCGCTATTCGAAAATCGATACCCGCTAAGGGAATGGGGTTGGGATCGAGCTGCCTGCACATCGCGCATCGCCAAGGCCGGACTGCCAGTGCCCCCAAAATCATCGTGCGTATTCTGCACCGCAATGAAGCCGGACGAAGTCCGGGCACTACCTGCCCAATGGCTTCGTACAATCGTGCTGATCGAAGCGCGTGCAGCACCGCGGCTAAAAACGGTCGAAGGCTTATGGCGCAAATCGACACGCAAGAAGCCGGGCAACATGACCGAATTCATTCGCAACGAATGTCTTCTCCCTGCCGCCGAAATCGACCGCATCATCAACGACGCGCCGCCAGATCTGATCGCCTTTCAGGAGCGCGCCGCCGCGCTACCTCTCGCCGACAGGATGCCAATGGCAAGCTGGCTTCAACGCTTTCACGCAGGAAACCTCGTAAATGACTGACCCAAACATCGCGACCGCAACAACATCGCGCAGCGAGGCCGTCGCTCTGCTCAACGACAAAGCCCGCATGGGCCGCGACAAGACCGCAAAGACAATGTTCACCACGAACCTGCTGGCAACGCTCAATCCCGAACGAACCGACCTCGACCTTGCCGCACAAGCCAAAATCGTGGCAGCCATGCGAAATTGCACGTTCTCGGCAGACAGTCCCGAACGCGACATGGCCTGGTTCGAAGTCGACGGACACCGCGTGATGATGAAGATCGACTTGTATGATGCTTATCCGGTCAAGGTCTATTCCTTTCAAATTTCGGGTGTCGCGTAGCCCTTAATTGTGAGATGAGAAATCCAACGAAATCAACGGCCTTGCTTTGCCCTTAAATATGATATTTTGCCTTTAAATCCGATATTTTTGCCCTTAAACCTGAGACAGGGTTCGCAGCTTCGTGTGGCAAATATTGATGGATGATGATCGCGAAGACTTCGTTGCCGCTGGTGCTGAGGAGGCGCGCAGGGCGGCCGTTCTGCGTCCGCTTGTTCAGGCATATCTCAAAGGAACTGGCAGTCTGGAAAGTGGCATCAATGACGCCGTTTGGGAGCTTGGTGTCAGCAGGGCGACTGTCTGGCGCTGGATAAAGCGTCTGGCCGAAGAGGGTGGGCGCACCAGCGCGCTGGCTTCTCGGAAACGGGGCCGCCCGACTGGTACAACCTTGATATCCGGCAAGGTGGAAGCGGTGATCGAAGAACATCTTCGCCGTTATTTCTTACGGCGGGAACGCCCAAGCCTGTCGCGCATCGTGACAGAAATCCGAAGCGCGTGCTGGCAGCAGGGCTTGCAACCGCCGACACGTCGGACGGTTCAGCGCAGGCTGGATGCAATGGATGCCCGTGAAATTGCCAAGGCACGCGAAGGCGCAAAGGCGGCCCGCCAGAAATTTGCGCCGGTCGTAGGCGACAACAAGGCAAACCGGCCACTGGAGGTCGTGCAAATCGACCATACGCCTGCGGACATCATTCTCGTCGACAGTTTTGAACGCAAACCAATTGGGCGGCCTTGGGTCACGCTGGCGATCGACGTCGCAACGCGGATGGTGACCGGATATTACACCTCTCTCGAGGCACCTTCGCGTCTGTCGGTGGCGCTTTGCCTGACACAGGCTGTGGCCCCCAAGGCGGAACTTCTGGCGGAATTGGTGCGCAATGTTCCTTGGCCCGCGCAGGGTAAACCGCATAGCATCCACGTCGATAACGGGCGCGATTTCCGGTCGCATGCCTTTCGGTCGGCATGTGCAGAATGGGGGATCGATCTGGTCTATCGGCCGCCAGGCAGTCCTCATTTCGGAGGGCACATCGAACGATTGATCGGCACGATGATGGGGGCCGTGCACCTGTTGCCTGGAACAACGCAATCCTCGGTCGTGGCCAAGGGCGACTATGACGCCGAGGGCATGGCCACGATGACCTTAAGCGACTTCGATCGCTGGTTTGCTCTGGAAATCTGCCGCTACAACAACAGCATTCATTCAAGTCTTGGCTGCACGCCCGTTGCCAAATGGGAGGCGCTCTCAGAGCAAATGATGGGCGATATCCCCTTCGAGATTGAAGCCTTTCGGGTGAGCTTTCTGCCAAGTGAACTGCGCAAGGTCAGGCGTGACGGCATCCATCTGTTCCAGATACGGTACTGGTCCGATGCGCTTGCAGGCCACATCGGGCGCGGGGATGGAAAGGTGGTCGTCCGCTACGACCCTCGCGACCTCTCGGTGATCTGGGTCGAACTGGATAATGACCGATACGTCGAAGCTCGGTACCGAAACCTGGAAATTCCGCCTGTGTCGCTCTGGGAATATCGCGAAGCCATGAGGAATGCCCGTGCCCTTGGCAAGTCCGGGTCCAATGAGCTGGTCCTGGCTGAGCTGATCCGACAGCAACGCCAAATCGAGTCTGAAAGCCGGAGCCTGACGAGGGCCGAACGCCGATCCCGTGAAAGAAAAGGGACATTGGAGGGCGCCAACTCGGCCGTCTCAACAACCGAAGGGCTGCGCGCGATCGATACGGGTGATACATCGCGCCCATTGTTCAAGGTGGAGAGATGGTGAATTGAGGGCAGGAAAAACAGAGGAAGACGGTCGGATCACCCTCATTCAATCGGATATCTGGATTGGCTTTCCGCGGGCCGAACAAGTTCTGGACCGTTTGCAGTGTATGATCGAAGCGCCAAGGCAAACCCGTATGCCTGGCCTTCTTGTGCATGGCGCGTCCGGGATCGGAAAGACGATGATCGCCCGCAATCTTTCGCGCAGATATGCACCGGAATATGACCCAGCATCGGGAATTACGCGAACGCCGCTGTTACTGTTACAAGCACCACCAGCTCCCGACGAACGACGGTTCTATCTGCACATCCTGGCGACCGTCGGGGCACCGGCCACGGCACTGAGCGCGCGCGCTCAAAATGTGGCCTCCCTCGAAGTCCGTGTCGTCGCGCTCTTGCGCGACCTTGGCCTGCGGATGATCATGATCGACGAAGTCCACAACCTCTTGGCCGGGACCCACCGCGAACAGCGCCGCTTTCTCAATGTTCTGCGGTATCTCAGCAATGAACTCGAAGTGTCGCTGGTCTGCCTGGGGGTCAGCGAGGCCGTCGATGCCATCCGTGGTGATATCCAGCTTGCCAGGCGGCTGGACGAACATCACCTTCCAAACTGGCGCGACGACGCCGAGTTCTCGGACATGATCCAGACACTCATCGCGGCAATGCCCCTCGAGAAGAAATCCAATCTGAAGGTCAAGTCACTAAAGCAGATACTTGCGCTGACCGGCGGGGTGACCTCGCGCATCTTCGCCCTGATCAAGGATCTTTCCATCGACGCCATTGTCACAGGTGATGAATGCATCACCGATGACGCAATCGCAAAATGGACGCCGGTTTGGTCGCGCCATGCGAACCCCCCATCGGCGGCTCGAGAAGTCCGGGGTGTGAAGCCGCACCCGCTGCCCAAGACTGTCGCGCCGCTGCCCGACGAGTTGTTGTCAGGTTGGTTGTCTAGGCTGGCGGCGGCCAACTACTGTGATGATGCGGAACTACTGGCTCATCTCAGAATCGATACCGCGCATGGCACCGCCTTGAACTTCAACGTCGACGCGGCTGCGGCGGCGAAGATTGCCAACGCCGCACGGATTGACCCAGATGTTGTGCGATCTTTGACCTTCCCAGCAATGACGACACGAGAAGCCTCGCTGACGGCCCAGATACCATTCCAGCATTGCCTGCAATGTTCCAGAGAGGGCCTTTCGCTCAAGCATTGGAGGCGAGCCTGGGCATTCGACTGCCAGGTTTGTGGGACGAGACTTGTGCCGACGCTCGGCAAGGCCAGTGGCGAACAGATGCCCGAAAAGCTGATAAATCGTGCGCGCAACGGCGCCGCGCGGCTTGAATACGCCGCGCGATTACGCAGCTCCAAGCAATTTCGGCGCGCAATGCGCGCGGTCACCTTTGCCATATCATTAAAGGCCTTCCGCGGAGATCCGTTATACGCTCTTCAGGGCCACAGGCTGGAAGTAAGGCTGTTTGGCCTTGCTGCAATTGATGCAGCCCAATCCCGTCCACTGGTCAAAGCGGCCATCTCAAGCTCCGGCATCGACGACTATGCAAGGGTTGCTCTATTGCGCGCCTTCGATAAGGAGCCACGTCTGCTTGCCGCGGTTGTTTACATCGCCCGGCAGCGCGCGAAAAGCATAGGCGCGATGGCAGTGGAATCTCATAATTAAGGGCAAAAAATATCCCCGAACGCGTCGTGTCTCAGATTTAAGGGCAACGCGACA
>NZ_LYWZ01000006.1 GCF_001661965.1 Croceicoccus mobilis | reverse complement strand
TGTCGCGTAGCCCTTAATTGTGAGATGAGAAATCCAACGAAATCAACGGCCTTGCTTTGCCCTTAAATATGATATTTTGCCTTTAAATCCGATATTTTTGCCCTTAAACCTGAGACAGGGTTCGCAGCTTCGTGTGGCAAATATTGATGGATGATGATCGCGAAGACTTCGTTGCCGCTGGTGCTGAGGAGGCGCGCAGGGCGGCCGTTCTGCGTCCGCTTGTTCAGGCATATCTCAAAGGAACTGGCAGTCTGGAAAGTGGCATCAATGACGCCGTTTGGGAGCTTGGTGTCAGCAGGGCGACTGTCTGGCGCTGGATAAAGCGTCTGGCCGAAGAGGGTGGGCGCACCAGCGCGCTGGCTTCTCGGAAACGGGGCCGCCCGACTGGTACAACCTTGATATCCGGCAAGGTGGAAGCGGTGATCGAAGAACATCTTCGCCGTTATTTCTTACGGCGGGAACGCCCAAGCCTGTCGCGCATCGTGACAGAAATCCGAAGCGCGTGCTGGCAGCAGGGCTTGCAACCGCCGACACGTCGGACGGTTCAGCGCAGGCTGGATGCAATGGATGCCCGTGAAATTGCCAAGGCACGCGAAGGCGCAAAGGCGGCCCGCCAGAAATTTGCGCCGGTCGTAGGCGACAACAAGGCAAACCGGCCACTGGAGGTCGTGCAAATCGACCATACGCCTGCGGACATCATTCTCGTCGACAGTTTTGAACGCAAACCAATTGGGCGGCCTTGGGTCACGCTGGCGATCGACGTCGCAACGCGGATGGTGACCGGATATTACACCTCTCTCGAGGCACCTTCGCGTCTGTCGGTGGCGCTTTGCCTGACACAGGCTGTGGCCCCCAAGGCGGAACTTCTGGCGGAATTGGTGCGCAATGTTCCTTGGCCCGCGCAGGGTAAACCGCATAGCATCCACGTCGATAACGGGCGCGATTTCCGGTCGCATGCCTTTCGGTCGGCATGTGCAGAATGGGGGATCGATCTGGTCTATCGGCCGCCAGGCAGTCCTCATTTCGGAGGGCACATCGAACGATTGATCGGCACGATGATGGGGGCCGTGCACCTGTTGCCTGGAACAACGCAATCCTCGGTCGTGGCCAAGGGCGACTATGACGCCGAGGGCATGGCCACGATGACCTTAAGCGACTTCGATCGCTGGTTTGCTCTGGAAATCTGCCGCTACAACAACAGCATTCATTCAAGTCTTGGCTGCACGCCCGTTGCCAAATGGGAGGCGCTCTCAGAGCAAATGATGGGCGATATCCCCTTCGAGATTGAAGCCTTTCGGGTGAGCTTTCTGCCAAGTGAACTGCGCAAGGTCAGGCGTGACGGCATCCATCTGTTCCAGATACGGTACTGGTCCGATGCGCTTGCAGGCCACATCGGGCGCGGGGATGGAAAGGTGGTCGTCCGCTACGACCCTCGCGACCTCTCGGTGATCTGGGTCGAACTGGATAATGACCGATACGTCGAAGCTCGGTACCGAAACCTGGAAATTCCGCCTGTGTCGCTCTGGGAATATCGCGAAGCCATGAGGAATGCCCGTGCCCTTGGCAAGTCCGGGTCCAATGAGCTGGTCCTGGCTGAGCTGATCCGACAGCAACGCCAAATCGAGTCTGAAAGCCGGAGCCTGACGAGGGCCGAACGCCGATCCCGTGAAAGAAAAGGGACATTGGAGGGCGCCAACTCGGCCGTCTCAACAACCGAAGGGCTGCGCGCGATCGATACGGGTGATACATCGCGCCCATTGTTCAAGGTGGAGAGATGGTGAATTGAGGGCAGGAAAAACAGAGGAAGACGGTCGGATCACCCTCATTCAATCGGATATCTGGATTGGCTTTCCGCGGGCCGAACAAGTTCTGGACCGTTTGCAGTGTATGATCGAAGCGCCAAGGCAAACCCGTATGCCTGGCCTTCTTGTGCATGGCGCGTCCGGGATCGGAAAGACGATGATCGCCCGCAATCTTTCGCGCAGATATGCACCGGAATATGACCCAGCATCGGGAATTACGCGAACGCCGCTGTTACTGTTACAAGCACCACCAGCTCCCGACGAACGACGGTTCTATCTGCACATCCTGGCGACCGTCGGGGCACCGGCCACGGCACTGAGCGCGCGCGCTCAAAATGTGGCCTCCCTCGAAGTCCGTGTCGTCGCGCTCTTGCGCGACCTTGGCCTGCGGATGATCATGATCGACGAAGTCCACAACCTCTTGGCCGGGACCCACCGCGAACAGCGCCGCTTTCTCAATGTTCTGCGGTATCTCAGCAATGAACTCGAAGTGTCGCTGGTCTGCCTGGGGGTCAGCGAGGCCGTCGATGCCATCCGTGGTGATATCCAGCTTGCCAGGCGGCTGGACGAACATCACCTTCCAAACTGGCGCGACGACGCCGAGTTCTCGGACATGATCCAGACACTCATCGCGGCAATGCCCCTCGAGAAGAAATCCAATCTGAAGGTCAAGTCACTAAAGCAGATACTTGCGCTGACCGGCGGGGTGACCTCGCGCATCTTCGCCCTGATCAAGGATCTTTCCATCGACGCCATTGTCACAGGTGATGAATGCATCACCGATGACGCAATCGCAAAATGGACGCCGGTTTGGTCGCGCCATGCGAACCCCCCATCGGCGGCTCGAGAAGTCCGGGGTGTGAAGCCGCACCCGCTGCCCAAGACTGTCGCGCCGCTGCCCGACGAGTTGTTGTCAGGTTGGTTGTCTAGGCTGGCGGCGGCCAACTACTGTGATGATGCGGAACTACTGGCTCATCTCAGAATCGATACCGCGCATGGCACCGCCTTGAACTTCAACGTCGACGCGGCTGCGGCGGCGAAGATTGCCAACGCCGCACGGATTGACCCAGATGTTGTGCGATCTTTGACCTTCCCAGCAATGACGACACGAGAAGCCTCGCTGACGGCCCAGATACCATTCCAGCATTGCCTGCAATGTTCCAGAGAGGGCCTTTCGCTCAAGCATTGGAGGCGAGCCTGGGCATTCGACTGCCAGGTTTGTGGGACGAGACTTGTGCCGACGCTCGGCAAGGCCAGTGGCGAACAGATGCCCGAAAAGCTGATAAATCGTGCGCGCAACGGCGCCGCGCGGCTTGAATACGCCGCGCGATTACGCAGCTCCAAGCAATTTCGGCGCGCAATGCGCGCGGTCACCTTTGCCATATCATTAAAGGCCTTCCGCGGAGATCCGTTATACGCTCTTCAGGGCCACAGGCTGGAAGTAAGGCTGTTTGGCCTTGCTGCAATTGATGCAGCCCAATCCCGTCCACTGGTCAAAGCGGCCATCTCAAGCTCCGGCATCGACGACTATGCAAGGGTTGCTCTATTGCGCGCCTTCGATAAGGAGCCACGTCTGCTTGCCGCGGTTGTTTACATCGCCCGGCAGCGCGCGAAAAGCATAGGCGCGATGGCAGTGGAATCTCATAATTAAGGGCAAAAAATATCCCCGAACGCGTCGTGTCTCAGATTTAAGGGCAACGCGACAGCGCCCGATTGCGGCAGCGAACAGGCCCCTTGGCTTGAGGTGGATGGCCAGCGTGTTCCCTATGCCGAAGGCGAGGGGCTGTTGTGGGATGACACTTTTCCGCACGAGGTGCTCAATCCCGGCCCCAACCCGCGGCTGGCCCTGCTTTTGGACATTCGTCGCCCGGTCACCCGGTTGCGCCAGAAAATCGCGTTTCGGGCGATCATGCGCGGTGGGCAGCTGTATAGCTGGATCAATGAGGGGCGGATGCGCGCGGCCTGAGGCGCACGCCCCCCTTGATCCTGCCGGGATGTTCGTGCATCTTGGGGCAAAGCCTTTGGGGGGGACAGGATGAACAAGCTCTCGATGCTGCTGAAACTGGCAATCGTTCGCGCGCCCGAACCCGTGGCGGCGCTGTGGTTTGCCGGTCGGCGCAAAGTGGTCGATGGCCGCAAGATCGACGCCAAGGCGCAGGCCTTGGGCGAGCTGTTCAACGCGGTGCGGGTGCCGGGCGTGATCCCCACGCTGGAAGACAGCCGCCGCTCGCTGGTGGTGCTGGCAGACAAGTTCGACACCCCGTCCCCCGCGCAGGTCACCAAGCGCGATGTCAGCATCGCGGGCGCAGATGGCCCGCGGCCCGCGCGCGTCTATGACACCCAGCCCCAGGCAAAGGATCGCCCCACGCTGATCTATATCCACGGCGGCGGTTGGGTGCTGGGCGGGCTGGATACCCATGACGGGCTGTGCGGTCAAATCGCGCTCGAGGCGGGGATCCGCGTCATTTCACTCGATTATCGGCTGGCGCCCGAGCATCCCTGGCCCGCCGGGCCGGATGATGTGCTGGCCGCCTATCGGGCCGTGCTGGATGCGCCTGATGACTGGGGCGTCGATCCGGCGCGGCTGGCCGTCAGCGGCGACAGCGCGGGCGGCAACCTGACCGCCGTGCTGATGCATGATCTGGCGGGGCTGGGCCTGCCGATGCCCAAGGCGCAGGTGCTGATCTATCCGGCCGTGGACAGCCGGGGGGAAACGCCCTCCATGACCTCGCTGGCCAAGGCCTATGTTTTGCCGCGCGACCGCATCGACTGGCACATGGATCAATATGTCCCGGCGGTCGAGCAACGCGGCGATCCTCGGGTCTCGCCCATCTTTTCGGACCGGCTGACGGGCCAGCCGCAGGCGCTGATCCTGACCGCCGGGCATGACGCGTTGCGCGATGACGGGGCGATGTATCATCAGGCGCTTGAGGCTGCGGGCGTCACGTCTGATCTGCACGAATACTCGGGGCAGATCCACGGTTTCGTGTCGGCCCGCCGGGCCGTGCCGCAAGGGGCGCAGGCCACCACGCAGATCAGCAACTGGCTGCGTCGGACACTCTGAGCGCTTAATCATCGACCATGGCGCACAGACATGGGGCCGTTATGCCCGCACAGGTTGCGCATCGCGGGGCCGTGGCACTCTGTCGCGCATCCGATGGTTGATTTTCGTAGGCCAAAGGCGGACCCTGAGACCTGAAGTGCCGTGCGGCACATAAGCGCCCCACGGCTTTGCGGCTTCCGATCTGTTTCGGCGGCCCCACGTTGTAGGAGGTCATCATGAAGTCCAGTATTTCCTGTGCCGCGCTGCTTGTCGCTCTGTCGGCGGGGACCGCGCAAGCCACCGGCCCGATTGCCCCGCCGCCGCCTTACGTTCCCGAAATCGTTCCGATGCCCGACCCCGATTGGGGCGGGTTCTATATCGGTGGGTCGGTCGGCCTGTCGCAGGGCGACATGTTCGATATTGGCGGGCCGTATGATCTGGCCGATGACAGTTTCACAGGCTCGATCTTTGCGGGCTATCGCTGGTGTCGCGTAGCCCTTAATTGTGAGATGAGAAATCCAACGAAATCAACGGCCTTGCTTTGCCCTTAAATATGATATTTTGCCTTTAAATCCGATATTTTTGCCCTTAAACCTGAGACAGGGTTCGCAGCTTCGTGTGGCAAATATTGATGGATGATGATCGCGAAGACTTCGTTGCCGCTGGTGCTGAGGAGGCGCGCAGGGCGGCCGTTCTGCGTCCGCTTGTTCAGGCATATCTCAAAGGAACTGGCAGTCTGGAAAGTGGCATCAATGACGCCGTTTGGGAGCTTGGTGTCAGCAGGGCGACTGTCTGGCGCTGGATAAAGCGTCTGGCCGAAGAGGGTGGGCGCACC
This sequence comes from Croceicoccus mobilis, assembly GCF_001661965.1. Taxonomy (GTDB): domain Bacteria; phylum Pseudomonadota; class Alphaproteobacteria; order Sphingomonadales; family Sphingomonadaceae; genus Croceicoccus; species Croceicoccus mobilis. Next base: position 3,157 of record NZ_LYWZ01000006.1, on the reverse strand, counting down.
AGCGCGCTGGCTTCTCGGAAACGGGGCCGCCCGACTGGTACAACCTTGATATCCGGCAAGGTGGAAGCGGTGATCGAAGAACATCTTCGCCGTTATTTCTTACGGCGGGAACGCCCAAGCCTGTCGCGCATCGTGACAGAAATCCGAAGCGCGTGCTGGCAGCAGGGCTTGCAACCGCCGACACGTCGGACGGTTCAGCGCAGGCTGGATGCAATGGATGCCCGTGAAATTGCCAAGGCACGCGAAGGCGCAAAGGCGGCCCGCCAGAAATTTGCGCCGGTCGTAGGCGACAACAAGGCAAACCGGCCACTGGAGGTCGTGCAAATCGACCATACGCCTGCGGACATCATTCTCGTCGACAGTTTTGAACGCAAACCAATTGGGCGGCCTTGGGTCACGCTGGCGATCGACGTCGCAACGCGGATGGTGACCGGATATTACACCTCTCTCGAGGCACCTTCGCGTCTGTCGGTGGCGCTTTGCCTGACACAGGCTGTGGCCCCCAAGGCGGAACTTCTGGCGGAATTGGTGCGCAATGTTCCTTGGCCCGCGCAGGGTAAACCGCATAGCATCCACGTCGATAACGGGCGCGATTTCCGGTCGCATGCCTTTCGGTCGGCATGTGCAGAATGGGGGATCGATCTGGTCTATCGGCCGCCAGGCAGTCCTCATTTCGGAGGGCACATCGAACGATTGATCGGCACGATGATGGGGGCCGTGCACCTGTTGCCTGGAACAACGCAATCCTCGGTCGTGGCCAAGGGCGACTATGACGCCGAGGGCATGGCCACGATGACCTTAAGCGACTTCGATCGCTGGTTTGCTCTGGAAATCTGCCGCTACAACAACAGCATTCATTCAAGTCTTGGCTGCACGCCCGTTGCCAAATGGGAGGCGCTCTCAGAGCAAATGATGGGCGATATCCCCTTCGAGATTGAAGCCTTTCGGGTGAGCTTTCTGCCAAGTGAACTGCGCAAGGTCAGGCGTGACGGCATCCATCTGTTCCAGATACGGTACTGGTCCGATGCGCTTGCAGGCCACATCGGGCGCGGGGATGGAAAGGTGGTCGTCCGCTACGACCCTCGCGACCTCTCGGTGATCTGGGTCGAACTGGATAATGACCGATACGTCGAAGCTCGGTACCGAAACCTGGAAATTCCGCCTGTGTCGCTCTGGGAATATCGCGAAGCCATGAGGAATGCCCGTGCCCTTGGCAAGTCCGGGTCCAATGAGCTGGTCCTGGCTGAGCTGATCCGACAGCAACGCCAAATCGAGTCTGAAAGCCGGAGCCTGACGAGGGCCGAACGCCGATCCCGTGAAAGAAAAGGGACATTGGAGGGCGCCAACTCGGCCGTCTCAACAACCGAAGGGCTGCGCGCGATCGATACGGGTGATACATCGCGCCCATTGTTCAAGGTGGAGAGATGGTGAATTGAGGGCAGGAAAAACAGAGGAAGACGGTCGGATCACCCTCATTCAATCGGATATCTGGATTGGCTTTCCGCGGGCCGAACAAGTTCTGGACCGTTTGCAGTGTATGATCGAAGCGCCAAGGCAAACCCGTATGCCTGGCCTTCTTGTGCATGGCGCGTCCGGGATCGGAAAGACGATGATCGCCCGCAATCTTTCGCGCAGATATGCACCGGAATATGACCCAGCATCGGGAATTACGCGAACGCCGCTGTTACTGTTACAAGCACCACCAGCTCCCGACGAACGACGGTTCTATCTGCACATCCTGGCGACCGTCGGGGCACCGGCCACGGCACTGAGCGCGCGCGCTCAAAATGTGGCCTCCCTCGAAGTCCGTGTCGTCGCGCTCTTGCGCGACCTTGGCCTGCGGATGATCATGATCGACGAAGTCCACAACCTCTTGGCCGGGACCCACCGCGAACAGCGCCGCTTTCTCAATGTTCTGCGGTATCTCAGCAATGAACTCGAAGTGTCGCTGGTCTGCCTGGGGGTCAGCGAGGCCGTCGATGCCATCCGTGGTGATATCCAGCTTGCCAGGCGGCTGGACGAACATCACCTTCCAAACTGGCGCGACGACGCCGAGTTCTCGGACATGATCCAGACACTCATCGCGGCAATGCCCCTCGAGAAGAAATCCAATCTGAAGGTCAAGTCACTAAAGCAGATACTTGCGCTGACCGGCGGGGTGACCTCGCGCATCTTCGCCCTGATCAAGGATCTTTCCATCGACGCCATTGTCACAGGTGATGAATGCATCACCGATGACGCAATCGCAAAATGGACGCCGGTTTGGTCGCGCCATGCGAACCCCCCATCGGCGGCTCGAGAAGTCCGGGGTGTGAAGCCGCACCCGCTGCCCAAGACTGTCGCGCCGCTGCCCGACGAGTTGTTGTCAGGTTGGTTGTCTAGGCTGGCGGCGGCCAACTACTGTGATGATGCGGAACTACTGGCTCATCTCAGAATCGATACCGCGCATGGCACCGCCTTGAACTTCAACGTCGACGCGGCTGCGGCGGCGAAGATTGCCAACGCCGCACGGATTGACCCAGATGTTGTGCGATCTTTGACCTTCCCAGCAATGACGACACGAGAAGCCTCGCTGACGGCCCAGATACCATTCCAGCATTGCCTGCAATGTTCCAGAGAGGGCCTTTCGCTCAAGCATTGGAGGCGAGCCTGGGCATTCGACTGCCAGGTTTGTGGGACGAGACTTGTGCCGACGCTCGGCAAGGCCAGTGGCGAACAGATGCCCGAAAAGCTGATAAATCGTGCGCGCAACGGCGCCGCGCGGCTTGAATACGCCGCGCGATTACGCAGCTCCAAGCAATTTCGGCGCGCAATGCGCGCGGTCACCTTTGCCATATCATTAAAGGCCTTCCGCGGAGATCCGTTATACGCTCTTCAGGGCCACAGGCTGGAAGTAAGGCTGTTTGGCCTTGCTGCAATTGATGCAGCCCAATCCCGTCCACTGGTCAAAGCGGCCATCTCAAGCTCCGGCATCGACGACTATGCAAGGGTTGCTCTATTGCGCGCCTTCGATAAGGAGCCACGTCTGCTTGCCGCGGTTGTTTACATCGCCCGGCAGCGCGCGAAAAGCATAGGCGCGATGGCAGTGGAATCTCATAATTAAGGGCAAAAAATATCCCCGAACGCGTCGTGTCTCAGATTTAAGGGCAACGCGACA
>NZ_LYWZ01000005.1 GCF_001661965.1 Croceicoccus mobilis | reverse complement strand
TTTGAAAGGAAATAATGCCCCTTACGACACTTTCCTGTTCCGCTCAGCCGCACGACCCTCTATAGGCTGTACCGCCCTAAAAACGTACCTATCGTGACCGAGGACAACGGAAAACCGCTACCTATTTGGGCAAACAGGGGAGGGGATGGTTGCTCAGTGCGCGCCCCTTCGCATGGGAAGCCCTTCCCTTGACTGGAGTACGGTAATACGCAATTATAGTTAGATAACTAAGGATATGGCCATGGAGAGAGGATTGCCGACAAAGGCGCTATGGGATCGCCTTCCCGAAATCGTTCGCTTCCGCGATCAACCGGGGATGACGGAGACCTACAGTTTTGCGGGCGCCGAGGGCACGACCGAGCTGGAAGGCCAGCTGTTCCGGCAGAGAGCGCGGCCATCTAAGGCGGTCTATTTGTTCATGCACCCCACAGCCACGGTCCAGCTGCTCCCAATGCCTGAGGCGCTTGCCGATGCGGGGTTGCACGTACTTTGCGCGTCGAGTCGCTACCCGAGAAACGATAGTGCGCTGATTATGGAAAAGGTCGCCTACGACATGGGCCAGTGGGTGCGCCACGCGCGCGAGTCGCTGGGTTATGAAAAGGTGATCCTGGTGGGATGGTCGGGCGGCGGCTCGCTATCGCTGTTTTATGCGGCCCAGTCTGAACATCCGACAATCACCCACACGCCCGCCGGCGACCTTTATGACCTGACAGCAGCGCGGCTGCAGCGGGTTGACGGAATAGTCCTCATCGCCGCCCACCTCAGCCGGGCGGAAGTGCTGACCGAATGGCTTGACCCCTCCGTCATCGACGAATTCGACCCGGACACGCGCGATCTCGAATTCGATATCTATAGTCCGGACTGCCCGAACAAACCACCATTCACCGCTGACTTCATCGCCGCCTTCCGCGAGAGGCAGCGGGCCCGCAATCGCAGAATTACCGCCTGGGCCGAGGAAATGCTTGCCACGCTCCGTCGTCGCAACGACGGCGAAACCGAACGCGCCTTCGTCACGCACCGCACGATGTGCGACGTGCGCTGGATTGATCCGACGATCGACCCCAATGGACGCGCGCCGGGGGCATCCTATCTTGGCAATCCACGCACGGTGAACGTGGGACCCGCTGGTTTGGCGCGATTCTCAACCCTGCGCTCGTGGCTGTCGCAATGGTCCTACGACCTATCCAACTCCAAGGCTGCCGTTAACGCGACAAAGATCCATCGGACCCCTGTGCTGCAGATCGAGAATGAAGCGGACGACGCGGTTCCCGCGAGCCATAATCCGATCATTCACAACGCGCTCACCGTTGCGAACAAGGAATTTGTGAGCATCAAGGGCGCGACCCATTTCTACCAGGGCCAGCCCGAACATGTCAGCGCTTGTATCGACGGGATCATCGACTGGAGCCACCGCAACGATTTGTGATCTGGCCGCCGCGATCGACGCGGCGCCTCCGCATTTTCGCTGCGGCGCGGCCGGCTTACGCCGGCCGGTCGCGGATTCCTTGCGGGGATCAGTTGTAGACGGCGTCCCGGATGTCGGACACGAACTTCCCCGACATACCCTCAAAGGCCGTGTTGGTCATGGCCACGACCGTCAGCGCGTTTGCACGATCGATGAACCAGCTATTGCCGTATCCGCCGGCCCAGTGAAGCGTTCCGGGAGACTGCGGCGACGGGACGGCGTGCGGATCTGCAAGCACTGCCCAGCCGAAGCCGAAGCCCCAACCCGGCCCGCAGGCCGCAGCCTGAGGTCCGAGCTGATCGGTCGCCATCATCTCGACTGTTTCAGGCTTCAGGATCGGACCACCCCCGAGCCGGATGGTTTCCAGAAAGTGCAGGACGTCGCCCGCAGTCCCCACCATCCCACCCCCGCCTGACGGATAGGAGTTTGGATCCAGGATACGGCTCGGCGCGAACGTTAGCGACCCGTTGAAGGCATCCAGAGGCACTACCATGCCGTCCGTGATGCGGACGGGAACGGATTCGCTGTTGAAGTAATTCGTCGCGAGCCGCTCAACATCCGCAACGGCAAAGCCGGTATCGACGATACCCAGCGGATCCGTGACCAGTTTGCGCACAGCATCGCGTAGCGAACCACCGGTAACGCTCTCAACCACCCCTCCCATCACATCCATGCCAAGGGAATAGCGAAAACCCGACCCCGGTGCGGCGGTAAGCGGGGCGGCAGCCAGGCGCCGAAGATTCTCGGATAGCGACAATCCCGGTTGATCCAACCCGTCGGAGACGTCGAGGCGACGATAATGGCCATCGCTCCCTTCCTGAAACGGATAGCCGAGCCCCGATGTGTGCGTGAGCAGATGGCGGATCGAGATGACCGGAACCGATCCATCGGACAGGCGCGGCTGAAAGTCGGGCAGGAAGCGCGTCACTGGATCGTCCAGCCTCACAACACCATCCTCGATCAGGCGCATCACGGCGGCGGTGACAAAGGGTTTGGTCACCGATGCAAATCGGAAAATGCTATCCGTTTGCATCGGCTTTTGCGATTCACGGTCTGCAAATCCCGCCGCGCGGCGATAGGCGATCTTGCCGCCCCGGGCGACGATCACGACCGTTCCCACCAAACGATTGTCGGCGAGAGCATTGTCTATCGCGCGATCCAGGCGATCGGACACATCCGCGCCTTTAAAGGCTGATGAACTCATAAGTTCAAACTCTCCCGATACTCTCGCAGACCGGACGCGGCCCGCACCTAAGCGATTGCAGTCATCAACCGCGCGGTGGAGAGCGACGACGATTCGGTCGGAGGCAAGGCCTGACCATCAGCACACCTCTCCACGCAACCTTCACGTCGCAGACCGCCACCGTGCAGTTCCTTAGTTATCTAACCATTAGTGATGTAAGTATCGGCGCGCAACATTGATGTGGGGCATCCATGGTGGCGAGGACACCCACTATCGCATCAGTCGCCTGCCTCATGAGTGATGCCGGCGACCCCTCGGTCCTCTCGGCGCCGCCGACCCGGCTTCGCGTCGGGCTCCTCGGGGGAGAGGCTCCGAATCGCAGCTTCTAGATTGGTCTGCAGCTCGCCCAATAGGGCGATCTGGAGATCCGCTTCGCGGCGCGAAATGCCGGTCTTAGCGATATCCCCAACTTCGATGCCAATGGGCAGAAGCTTCCTTTTCAGCTCGTGACCGTAAGGGGTGAGGAAGATGTTGATCTTCCGCTTGTCCGCCGCGTTGCGGACCCGGGCAACGATTCCCCGTTGCTCCATGGAAGCGATCGCCGAAAGCACGTCGACGCACGTCGCAACCTCGGCCGGATCGATCCCGGCGACGGCGATGCGGTTAATGTCGATCGCATATTGCATGAGCTCCGCTTCCAGGGCTTTGCCTCGTTGGGTCAGCGTAACGCTCAACTTGCGGCGATCAACCTTGTCGCGGGTGCGCTCTACAAGCCCGTGCTGCATCATGTTGTTGATTATCGACACAGTCGTGTTTTCTGTGACGTTGGTCATGTCGCTCAGATATTTCTGGGTGACGCCGTCGCGGATCCACAGCACACGAAGGTAATACCAGAAGCCCGTCTTTAGATCGTGCTTCGCCAGCATCGCATTGAGCAGGCGATCGAACCGCCGATGGCAGCGCCGGACCTGATAACCAAGGCTCCATTCCGGATTGAGCTGGGCGGGCCTGTTGGACAAATGCACTCTCCCTGGGGCGTGTCGCCATGTTCGCCCTCCCAATGAGGCAGGGGCAACGGCTTTGATGGTGCACCTGCCCGCCAACGTCCAGTTGGATACTGACGGCAGACTGGGCCTTGCCACGCTCTGCATCGGCGTCGGCATGGGCCTTGCGCTCGCGGTCGAACGGGTCTGAATCGTGCTTCGGTGACACCCTATGTCGCGTAGCCCTTAATTGTGAGATGAGAAATCCAACGAAATCAACGGCCTTGCTTTGCCCTTAAATATGATATTTTGCCTTTAAATCCGATATTTTTGCCCTTAAACCTGAGACAGGGTTCGCAGCTTCGTGTGGCAAATATTGATGGATGATGATCGCGAAGACTTCGTTGCCGCTGGTGCTGAGGAGGCGCGCAGGGCGGCCGTTCTGCGTCCGCTTGTTCAGGCATATCTCAAAGGAACTGGCAGTCTGGAAAGTGGCATCAATGACGCCGTTTGGGAGCTTGGTGTCAGCAGGGCGACTGTCTGGCGCTGGATAAAGCGTCTGGCCGAAGAGGGTGGGCGCACCAGCGCGCTGGCTTCTCGGAAACGGGGCCGCCCGACTGGTACAACCTTGATATCCGGCAAGGTGGAAGCGGTGATCGAAGAACATCTTCGCCGTTATTTCTTACGGCGGGAACGCCCAAGCCTGTCGCGCATCGTGACAGAAATCCGAAGCGCGTGCTGGCAGCAGGGCTTGCAACCGCCGACACGTCGGACGGTTCAGCGCAGGCTGGATGCAATGGATGCCCGTGAAATTGCCAAGGCACGCGAAGGCGCAAAGGCGGCCCGCCAGAAATTTGCGCCGGTCGTAGGCGACAACAAGGCAAACCGGCCACTGGAGGTCGTGCAAATCGACCATACGCCTGCGGACATCATTCTCGTCGACAGTTTTGAACGCAAACCAATTGGGCGGCCTTGGGTCACGCTGGCGATCGACGTCGCAACGCGGATGGTGACCGGATATTACACCTCTCTCGAGGCACCTTCGCGTCTGTCGGTGGCGCTTTGCCTGACACAGGCTGTGGCCCCCAAGGCGGAACTTCTGGCGGAATTGGTGCGCAATGTTCCTTGGCCCGCGCAGGGTAAACCGCATAGCATCCACGTCGATAACGGGCGCGATTTCCGGTCGCATGCCTTTCGGTCGGCATGTGCAGAATGGGGGATCGATCTGGTCTATCGGCCGCCAGGCAGTCCTCATTTCGGAGGGCACATCGAACGATTGATCGGCACGATGATGGGGGCCGTGCACCTGTTGCCTGGAACAACGCAATCCTCGGTCGTGGCCAAGGGCGACTATGACGCCGAGGGCATGGCCACGATGACCTTAAGCGACTTCGATCGCTGGTTTGCTCTGGAAATCTGCCGCTACAACAACAGCATTCATTCAAGTCTTGGCTGCACGCCCGTTGCCAAATGGGAGGCGCTCTCAGAGCAAATGATGGGCGATATCCCCTTCGAGATTGAAGCCTTTCGGGTGAGCTTTCTGCCAAGTGAACTGCGCAAGGTCAGGCGTGACGGCATCCATCTGTTCCAGATACGGTACTGGTCCGATGCGCTTGCAGGCCACATCGGGCGCGGGGATGGAAAGGTGGTCGTCCGCTACGACCCTCGCGACCTCTCGGTGATCTGGGTCGAACTGGATAATGACCGATACGTCGAAGCTCGGTACCGAAACCTGGAAATTCCGCCTGTGTCGCTCTGGGAATATCGCGAAGCCATGAGGAATGCCCGTGCCCTTGGCAAGTCCGGGTCCAATGAGCTGGTCCTGGCTGAGCTGATCCGACAGCAACGCCAAATCGAGTCTGAAAGCCGGAGCCTGACGAGGGCCGAACGCCGATCCCGTGAAAGAAAAGGGACATTGGAGGGCGCCAACTCGGCCGTCTCAACAACCGAAGGGCTGCGCGCGATCGATACGGGTGATACATCGCGCCCATTGTTCAAGGTGGAGAGATGGTGAATTGAGGGCAGGAAAAACAGAGGAAGACGGTCGGATCACCCTCATTCAATCGGATATCTGGATTGGCTTTCCGCGGGCCGAACAAGTTCTGGACCGTTTGCAGTGTATGATCGAAGCGCCAAGGCAAACCCGTATGCCTGGCCTTCTTGTGCATGGCGCGTCCGGGATCGGAAAGACGATGATCGCCCGCAATCTTTCGCGCAGATATGCACCGGAATATGACCCAGCATCGGGAATTACGCGAACGCCGCTGTTACTGTTACAAGCACCACCAGCTCCCGACGAACGACGGTTCTATCTGCACATCCTGGCGACCGTCGGGGCACCGGCCACGGCACTGAGCGCGCGCGCTCAAAATGTGGCCTCCCTCGAAGTCCGTGTCGTCGCGCTCTTGCGCGACCTTGGCCTGCGGATGATCATGATCGACGAAGTCCACAACCTCTTGGCCGGGACCCACCGCGAACAGCGCCGCTTTCTCAATGTTCTGCGGTATCTCAGCAATGAACTCGAAGTGTCGCTGGTCTGCCTGGGGGTCAGCGAGGCCGTCGATGCCATCCGTGGTGATATCCAGCTTGCCAGGCGGCTGGACGAACATCACCTTCCAAACTGGCGCGACGACGCCGAGTTCTCGGACATGATCCAGACACTCATCGCGGCAATGCCCCTCGAGAAGAAATCCAATCTGAAGGTCAAGTCACTAAAGCAGATACTTGCGCTGACCGGCGGGGTGACCTCGCGCATCTTCGCCCTGATCAAGGATCTTTCCATCGACGCCATTGTCACAGGTGATGAATGCATCACCGATGACGCAATCGCAAAATGGACGCCGGTTTGGTCGCGCCATGCGAACCCCCCATCGGCGGCTCGAGAAGTCCGGGGTGTGAAGCCGCACCCGCTGCCCAAGACTGTCGCGCCGCTGCCCGACGAGTTGTTGTCAGGTTGGTTGTCTAGGCTGGCGGCGGCCAACTACTGTGATGATGCGGAACTACTGGCTCATCTCAGAATCGATACCGCGCATGGCACCGCCTTGAACTTCAACGTCGACGCGGCTGCGGCGGCGAAGATTGCCAACGCCGCACGGATTGACCCAGATGTTGTGCGATCTTTGACCTTCCCAGCAATGACGACACGAGAAGCCTCGCTGACGGCCCAGATACCATTCCAGCATTGCCTGCAATGTTCCAGAGAGGGCCTTTCGCTCAAGCATTGGAGGCGAGCCTGGGCATTCGACTGCCAGGTTTGTGGGACGAGACTTGTGCCGACGCTCGGCAAGGCCAGTGGCGAACAGATGCCCGAAAAGCTGATAAATCGTGCGCGCAACGGCGCCGCGCGGCTTGAATACGCCGCGCGATTACGCAGCTCCAAGCAATTTCGGCGCGCAATGCGCGCGGTCACCTTTGCCATATCATTAAAGGCCTTCCGCGGAGATCCGTTATACGCTCTTCAGGGCCACAGGCTGGAAGTAAGGCTGTTTGGCCTTGCTGCAATTGATGCAGCCCAATCCCGTCCACTGGTCAAAGCGGCCATCTCAAGCTCCGGCATCGACGACTATGCAAGGGTTGCTCTATTGCGCGCCTTCGATAAGGAGCCACGTCTGCTTGCCGCGGTTGTTTACATCGCCCGGCAGCGCGCGAAAAGCATAGGCGCGATGGCAGTGGAATCTCATAATTAAGGGCAAAAAATATCCCCGAACGCGTCGTGTCTCAGATTTAAGGGCAACGCGACA
>NZ_LYWZ01000004.1 GCF_001661965.1 Croceicoccus mobilis | reverse complement strand
CCGCCCCGCCAATCAGTCGATCAGAAGTCGAATGTGATCCGACCGTAGTAGTATCCGCCCTGCCAGGAGACGGGACCGTCGACGTATGTACGTCCGTTGCGATCGTCGATGAGGTTGATCTCGGGGTAGTGGTCGAAGATGTTCTGGCCGCCGACGGCGAGGGTGAAGCCATCGCCGATGGGAGCGGAGACCTGGAAGTCGACCATGGCCTGCGTCTTCCACTTCTGGATGGCGTTGCCCGAGCTGGTGGTCTGGCGCGAGTTGGGGCCATAGAAATTGCCGCGCAGCATGAAGGAGATCGCTCCGACATCCTGGTTGAGCGTCATGTTGGCGCGCCACTTCGGGTTGTTGTGCTCGAAGTTGTAGACCGACACATCCGAGAAGGTGATCGAGTCCACGTTGAGGCGGTCGATCTTGTAGTCGTTGATGTTGAACGCGGCAGTGATGCTGGTCGAGCCTGCTTCCAGCCAGTCCGCCTTGTAGGTGCCGACAACGTCGATACCCTGCGTGGTGGTGTCGAAGGCGTTCTGGAAGAAGCGGATGCCGTCGATCGAGTAGGCGTCGTTGACGCCGGCTGCGAACATCGCGTCCTGGATCTCGTCGGTGACCATGATGGTCGAGGAAGCATAGACGCGGTCATACATCTTGATGCGATAGGCATCGACCGTCAGCGTCAGGTTCGGCGTCGGCGTCAGGGTGAAGCCCAGCGAGTAGTTGTCCGAGGTCTCGGGGCGCAGCGGCGTGGCGCCCAGATATTCGGCGACCGGGTGCGTCGCGGGATAGAGGCCCAGGTTGATGGTGCCGCCGTCCCGGGTCGAGATGGTCGTCTGGGTGATGTAGAGCTGGCCGGTCGAGGGTGCACGGAAGCCGGTGCCGATCGAGCCGCGGATCGCCGCCCAGTCGGTGACGTAGTAGCGGGCCGCAGCCTTCCACACGAGCTTGTCGCCGAAGGAGGAGTAATCCTCGTAACGGGCGGCGAAGTCGAGGAAGAGCTTCTCGGTCACTTCCGAGCTGATCTCGCCGTAAAGCGAGGTGCTCTCGGTGGTCCAGCGACCTGCGACATCGGGCGAGAGGCCGGTGATGCCGTTCGAGCCGGGCTGCAGGATGTTGTAGACCGGATCGCTCGAGCTGGTGCAGTCGATGCCCTGGTCGGTCGGCGCGCCGGCATTGAGCGTGCGCGATGCCAGGTCAGCCTCGTTCGAGCAGAAGTTGAAGGGATCCTGCTCCGACCAGATGCCGCCCGAGTAGGAAGCCAGCTCGCCCGGGCTGATGCGATAGCCTTCGCGGCGGAACTCGGTGCCGAAGTTGAAGACGAGATCGCCATAGAAGCCGACGGGCATCTGGTAGACGAAGTCGCCATTCAGTGCGAACTCGTCGGAGGTGTAGGCGCTGGCCTTGAAGTTTTCCTGCGAGTACGGGCCGTAGGACGGGTTGACCGTGCCGTTCATCGAGTACTGGATCTTGTTGTAGCCGTAGCGTGCCGACAGGTCTGCCGAGAGCACGTGGCCATTCGAGAACTCGCGCTCGGTGCGATAGCCGCCGGTCGCGCTCCAGTCGGTCACGTCGCCCATGAAGGGCGGCTGCAGGCCGAGCGGATACTTCTCCTTGAAGGTCCAGACCGAACCGTCATCGAGGCGGATCGGATTGTCGAGCACGTTGTGGCCGCCACCGGGCGTACGATAGGAACCGTAAGCGGTGCCCTGCGAACGCGAATAGTTGGCAAAGGCATACAGCGAGCTGTTGTCGGTGATGTCGATGCCCGAGTTGATCACGAAGCGCGCGGCGCGCTCCTTGGGCTTGCCGCGGATCTCGAGCGGGTCGTTGAGGTCGATACCGGCGGCGTCGACGGCAGCGGCGAAGGCGGCGTCGGTCGCATAGGCTTCGAACGGATCCCACGACGAGGACGAGAAGGTGCGCGAACGCACGGTGTTCTGGTCGTCGTTCAGCTGGGCCGAGATGTTGACGAAGCCGGCGTCGGTGAGGGGCAGGCCGATATTGCCCGCGATCATCACGCTCTCGCCGTCGCCTTCGTAGTACTGACCGGCCTGGGCGATCAGCGAACCGCCGCTCGATGCGTCCTTGAGCTGGAAGTTGATGACGCCGGCGATGGCGTCCGAACCGTATTGCGCGGCCGCGCCGTCGCGCAGGACTTCGACGTTCTGCAGGGCGATGGCGGGAATGGTGGCAGCATCGGCGGCCTGCGAGGCGTCACGATAGATGCCGACCGAGCCCGACTTGTGGCGGCGGCGACCGTTGACCAGCATGAGGGTCTTGTTGGCCGGCAGGCCGCGCAGGCTGGGGGCGCGCACGAAGCTGTCGGTGTCGGTGTTGGGCGAACGGCTGACGGTGTAGGACGGCGAAAGCGTCTGCAGCACCTCGAGCGTGTCGGTCGCGGCGGTGTTCTGGATCTGCTCTTCGCCGAAGACGTCGACGGGAACGGGCGAATCTGTCGCGGTGCGCGGCTTGCCGCGAAGGCCGGTGACGACGATCGGCTCCTGCGTCTCGGTCGCGGGCTGCACGGCGGCTGCGGCGGCAGTCGCGGCCGCGTCTGCACTCGCGCTTGCACTGGCGGCAGCGGTCGCTGCGCTATCGGCCTCGTTGGCCATCGCGGCGGTGGAAATGGAAAGCGCGATGGCGCTCGTGGCGGTCAGCGTCGAAAACCTGGTAATCGTGTTCATGACAATCCCCCTCTGGATTGAACCTGGATCCCTCTCTCCGTCCAATACGGGGCTGTTGTCCCAACCCTCGATCAGTCCGTATCGAGGCGTCCCGTAAACCCCCCGAATGACGCTGATCGTGTCGCGATACCCAAGCGCTGTGTTACCGTTTTTGGACAAGCCACAGCAGATCGTGCCCTTTTTCCTCGCCAAATGTCGCAATTATTACCGATCGACCAACTCGTGCGACTGAAAGCAACAATCCGATACCCGAGGCGACTGGGGCGTGAAACCGCTGAGTGTCTCGACACAAGAAGCTGATTTCGCCGAATAAGCCCGATTGTGACAAGTTAACATTTGTAATAGCCCCGATCCGGGCGCCATCGCAGTGCGATATGCCGCAGATCGTATCGCTGGTGCGGTGAATGCCGGGCGCAACCAACGAAAACGGGCGACCCTGCTTGGAAGGGCCGCCCGTCGATTGCGCCAAGGGAAGGCGACTTATTTCAGCGTTTCAAGATAGGCCACGATTGCGGCGCGGCGTTCGGCGTCGGACATGCCGCCATAAGGCATGCGATTGCCCGGGACCGTCTTACGCGGCGAGGCGATGAATGCGTCGAGCGTCTTGGCGTCCCAGACGATGCCCGAGTTCTTGAGTGCTGGCGAGGGAGCGGGCGTCGCCATGCTCCCCGCCTTGCGACCGACCACGCCGAACAGGTTCGGCCCCATCTTGCGCGGGGCATCTGCCGTGACCGCATGGCAGGTGGCGCACATGGCGAAAGCGCGCTTGCCTTCGGCTACCTTGTCGGTGGCGGGCTTTGCAAAACCCGCCGCGCCTGCCAGCAAAAGCACCAGCAGGGCGGGGATTACGGCAAGCCGTGCAGGATTATTCAGATATGCGACCGGCTTCATTGATTAGTCCTTCAGGTTCCAGCGACGATAGACGACCGTGGTGTCGCCATAGCTGTACTTGAGGGTCTGCTTGTCGGCCGACAGCTCATAAATGGCCTTGATATAGGTTTCGCCATGGCGGCTGACGTCGAGATAGAGGCGGCCGTCTTCACCCGGCTTCCACGACACGACGTTATAAGGCACCGACTTGGCCGAGCTGTGATATTCGATGCCCGGCGTGCCATCTAGCTGCGCGGCCCAGTGGCCGAAGCTGATGTTGCCGGTCGCGCCAAGCGTCTGGAACGAGACCAGGATCTTGCCATCTTCGGTGTAGTAGAAGGTGCGATAGGCAGCCTGCGGCTTAGCGTGGCCATAGCCCGATGCTTCCATGTCGGCCTTCCAGATGCCGATCAGGCCATCGGGTGCGATTTCGCGGGCATCGGTGATGACATCGCCTTCGGCTGCGATCGCTGCCGGGGCTAGCCCCATGGTGCCGATGGCCAGCGCGCAGGCCGAAAGGAATTTGAACTTGCTCATTGCTGATGCTCCCCAGTTCACGGCAGCCGGAAGGGCTGCGTCCAAGGCCGGGCGAACCCGGCAGTGATGCAAACGTGGCAGCGTTTGACGCGCTTTGATGCCGAATGGATGGCTTTCATTGGCAGGATCGGATGAATTTTGCCGGTCCTGCGACAGCTTGCGCGCCCGAAGGTCCGGGCAAGAACGTCAGATCTGGAACTGTTCGCCCACGATCCGCTCGTCCAGGCTGTGTCCCTTGTCGAAGAGCAGCGTCAGGTCACGCTCGTGCGCGATCTTGATGTCGATGCTGGCGATGTCGCGGATTTCCTTTTGATCCGCCACGGCGGAAACCGGGCGTTTCGAGGCGTTCAGCGCCCGGATCGTGATCGGCAGGAAATCGGGCAGGATCGCCCCGCGCCAGCGCCGCGGACGAAATGCGCTGATCGGGGTGAGGGCCAGCAGCCCGCATGACAGCGGTAGGATCGGACCGCCGGCGGAGAAATTATAGGCGGTCGAACCGGCAGGCGTCGCGGCAAGAATGCCATCGCAGGCGAGTTCGGGTATGCGGATCTTGCCGCCTACGCTGATTTGCAGCTTTGCCGTCTGGCGGGTCTCCCTCAGCAGCGACACCTCGTTGATGGCGAAGCCCGTCACGGTTTCGCCCGCCTGCGTCACTGCCGTCATCTCCAGCGGCGAAACCGTCTGGGCGCGGGCGTTGGCGACGCGCTCAGCGATGGGGGCGTTCACGCTAGGCAGCTTGTTCATCAAAAAGCCGACAGTGCCGAGGTTGAGGCCATAGGCAGGGATGATCCGCCCTGCCTCAAGCATCTGGTGCAGGATCTGCAACATGAAGCCATCACCGCCGAGAACAACGACGGCGTCCGCCTCTTCCATGTCCACGAATTCCGCCTGCGCACGGATACGCTGCGCAGCACGCTGGGCCTGCTCCGTCGGAGAGACGGCAAGCGCCAGTTTTTCGAACTCAGCCATCAGGCCCCCTGATACGTGTTGCGCGCGACCCTATTGCCGGGGCGGCGCGATGGCAATCGTCTGCGCTTCAGGCAGGTTCGTCCTGTTTCGCCGCCTTTTTCGCGCGGCGCACGATGGCGGAAAGGCCCTTGGTCAGCTGGAACAGCCCGTTGAGGCGCGATTTGGGATCGCCCCAGACGCGTTCGATCACCAGCTTGTTATCGGGCCTCAGGCGGGCGGTGCCCTTCAGCCGTTCGACATAGCCGATCAGGCCGATGGGATCGGGGAACTCGTCCTTGTGGAAGTGGATCAGCGCGCCGCGCGGGCCGACGTCGATCTTGGCGATATTGGCGACAAGCGCCTGCGCCTTGATCTCGATCAGCTTGATCAGGTTTTCCGTGGGCGAGGGGAGTGGGCCGAAACGGTCGATCATTTCGGCGGCAATGCCCTCGATCGCATCCTTGTCGTCCGCATCGTTGAGGCGGCGATAAAGCGCCATGCGAACGGCCAGGTCGGGGACGTAATCCTCTGGGATCATGATCGGGGCATCGACGGTGATCTGCGGCGACAGGCCGGTGCGGTCCTCCACCACGCCAAGATCGCCTGCCTTTGCGGCCATAATCGCATCCCCCAGCATCGACTGGTAAAGTTCGAAGCCGACTTCGCGGATATGGCCCGATTGTTCGTCGCCAAGCAGATTGCCCGCACCGCGAATGTCGAGATCGTGGCTGGCCAGCTGGAACCCCGCGCCCAGCGAATCGAGGTCGCCCAGAACTTTCAGCCGCTTTTCCGCGACTTCCGAAAGCGCAACGCCCGCCTCATGCGTCAGCAGCGCATAGGCGCGCAGTTTCGCACGGCCCACGCGCCCGCGCAGCTGGTAAAGCTGGGCAAGGCCGAACTTGTCGGCGCGGTGGATGATGATCGTATTGGCCGAAGGAATGTCGAGCCCGCTTTCAACTACAGTTGTCGAGAGCAGCACCTCGTATTTCTTCTCGTAAAAGGCGCTCATGCGCTCTTCCAGCTCGGTCGCGGGCATTTGGCCGTGGGCGGCGACGTAACGCACCTCGGGCACATTTTCGCGCAGCCAGTCCTCGATCTCGGCCATGTCGGAGATGCGGGGCACGACGATAAAGCTCTGCCCGCCGCGATGGTGTTCGCGCAGCAACGCCTCGCGCACCACCATGTCGTCCCACTCCATGACATAGGTGCGCACGGCAAGGCGGTCGACCGGCGGGGTCTGGATGACGGAAAGTTCGCGCAGCCCGCTCATCGCCATCTGCAAAGTGCGCGGGATCGGCGTGGCGGTCAGGGTGAGGACATGGACATTTGCCCGCAGCGCCTTCAGCTTTTCCTTATGCGTGACGCCAAAGCGCTGCTCTTCATCGACGATGACAAGGCCGAGGTTCTTGAAGCTGACGCTCTTGGACAGGATCGCATGGGTGCCCACGACAATGTCGATGGTGCCGTTCTCCAACCCGTCGCGGGTCTCTGCCGCTTCCTTGGCGGGAACGAGGCGGGAGAGGCGGCCGATCCTGATCGGAAAGCCAGCGAAGCGTTCGGTGAACCCGGCATAATGCTGCCGCGCCAGCAGGGTGGTCGGCGCGATCATCACCACCTGCTTGCCGGCCATAGCGGCAAGGAAAGCGGCGCGCAGAGCGACTTCGGTCTTGCCGAAACCGACATCGCCGCAGACCAGCCGGTCCATCGCCTTGCCATCGCCAAGATCGGTGATGACATCGCCGATGGCGCGTTCCTGGTCGTCGGTCTCTTCCCACGGGAAGCGGTCGACGAAGGCGTCATAGCCCGATTCCGGCTCGATGACGGGGGCCTTTTGCAGAGCACGCTTGGCCGCTGTCGCCAGCAACTCATGCGCGATCTCGCGGATGCGCTCTTTAAGGCGGCTCTTGCGCTTCTGCCACGCTTCGCCGCCGAGGCGGTCGAGCGCGGCATTCTCATTCTCGGACCCATAGCGCGAGAGCACGTCGAGATTTTCGACCGGGACATAAAGCTTGTCCCCGCCGTGATATTCCAGCGCCACACAGTCATGCGGGCTTTTGCCGACGGGAATGGATTCAAGGCCGAGATAACGCCCGATGCCGTGATCCATGTGGACGATGAGGTCGCCCGGCGAGAGCGCCTGCAATTCCGCCAGAAACGCGTCTGCATCCTTGCGGCGCTTTTTGCGGCGGACGAGGCGGTCGCCCAGCAGGTCACGCTCGGTCAGCAGTTCGATATCGTCGCTGTCGAAGCCTGATTCCAGCGGCAGCACGACGGCGGCGGTGCGGCCCTTGGCGGCGATGCCCAAGGCTTCCTGCCAGCTGTCGGCCAATGCCGGGGCGCGCCCCTTTGCCTTCCCTTGGCCCGCTTCGCCCAGCTGCGAAACGATGCGTCCGCGCGCACCAGTGGAGAAGCAGGCGAGGATCGTTTTCTTCGCCTTGGATTGCTTCTCGAAATGCTTGGCCGCGACTTCGTAGATGTTCTCGCTACGTGAACGCTCCGGTGTGAAATCGCGAGCCGAGGCAAAGCCGAAGTCGATGACCTTTTCGCTCTCCGGCTCTGCGAAGATGGAGGTGCGGTGCGCGGGCCAGTCTTCCAGCGCCGCGCTATATTCCTCCTCCGACAGGTAAAGCGCATCGCGCGCCAGCGGGCGATAGCTGCCTGCCTTCTGCCCCGCTGCGGCAACGCGCGATTTGCGATAGTCGGCGATCTCTTCCAACCGCTCTTCGCCTGCGCGCATGGCGCCGCCGTCGATGATGACGGTGTCGTTCTTGCCCAGATGCTCGAACAGGGTGGAAAGCTTGTCCTCGAACAGCGGCAGCCAGTGCTCCATGCCTGCTAGCCGCCGCCCTTCGCTGACCGCCTGATAAAGCGGGTCGCCGGTCGCATTCGCACCGAACATTTCGCGATAGCGCAGGCGGAAGCGCTTGATCGTGTCGTCCGACAGCAGCGCCTCGCTTGCGGGCAGCAGCAGGTGCTCTGTCACCGTGCCGGTGGTACGCTGGGTCGTCGGGTCGTAAAGCCGCATGCTCTCCAGCTCATCGCCGAAGAAATCGAGGCGCAGGCCCGCCTGCACGGTTTCGCCCGCTTCGTTCTGCGTTTTCAGACCCGATGGCACGATGTCGAAGATCGAGCCGCGCACCGCGAATTCGCCTGCGTCGATGGCGGTGTCGCTGCGCGCATAGCCCTGCCGCTGGAGGAGGGCGATCAGGCTTTCGTGCCCGATTTCGATCCCGGCTTTCAGCAGCCGCGTAGCTTCCCGAATGCGGAACGGGGTGAGCACGCGCTGCAGCAGCGCATTGACCGTGGTGACCAGCAGCTGCGGCCCTTCCGCTTTCTGCTGGAGCGCCTGCAATGCCGCCAATCGCCGCGCACTGACCGAAAGCGCGGGGCTGGACCGGTCATAGGGAAGGCAATCCCACGCCGGGAATTCGATCACCTGCAATTCGGGTGCAAAGAAGGGCGCGGCATCCGCAATCGCCGTCATCGCCTGCTCGTCCGGCGCAACGAAGACCACGCGCGCCGCATTTCCGGTGCCCCGCGCAGAGCGCGCAAGATCGGACAGCACGAGAGGCAACGCACCGCGCGCAAGCGAAGACAGCACCAGCGGATTATCCGCGGCGGTTATTCTGGGAAGGTCAGTCATCTCTAGGGGTGACTATCTGGCGATGGACAGGTTCCGCCGCAAGTGCGGATTCACTTATGAATATGAACGTAGTCCAGCCGCTGCAGCGCATCCATCATTGGCCCGGTGAAGCGTTCGGGCGGCGGCTGCACGCCCAGTGCCCACGCCATGATGTCAACATCGTCCTCGTCCAGCAGGGCTTCGAACCAGCTTAGTTCCTGTTCCACCCATTCGGCGTGGCGATTGTCGAAATAGCCGCCGATCATGAAATCGGCTTCCCGCGTGCCGCGGTGCCATGCACGGAACTTCGCCTTGTTCAGGCGCGCTTGATCGGGCTTGTCGCTCATGTTGGCCGGGTAAACTTATGCGCGGCGCGGTGCAAGCTTCGACAAGCGGCGCTATAGGCACTTTCATGCGTCCCGATATCCTCAATCCCCTGTTCGCCGCAGCCGACAGCCTGAAAGGCGTGGGCGCGAAGCTGGAAAAGCCGCTGGGGAAACTTGGCCTGACGCGGGTCAAGGATTTCGCCTATCACCTGCCCGACCGTTTTATCGAGCGTCGCCAGATCGGCGCGCTGGCCGAAGGCGGCATCGGCGAACATGTCATCGTCAGGCTGACCGCCAAGCAATATCGCGCCAGCAGCACCGGACGCGGCCCATTCCGCGTGGTGGCAGAAGACGATGCGGGTGAGCGGATCGCGCTCACCTATTTCGGGCGCGCGTCCTATTCCGCGAAAAAGCTGCTGCCGCTGGAAGAGCCCCGCTGGGTCGCGGGCAAGCTGGAGCAATATGGCGACACGCTGCAAATGGTGCATCCCGATCATGTGGCAGAGGATGGCGGCGCGGCGCTGGGCCAGACATGCGAGCCGGTCTATCCGCTGTCGGACGGGCTGACCGCTGGGCGATTGCAGCCTTTGATCGAGCAGTCCTTGGCGATCCTGCCCGAGTTGCCCGAATGGATCGAACCCAGCGTCATGGCCAAGCGCGGCTGGCCGGCATGGCGCGAGGCTCTGCAACGCGTTCACCGCGCCCGCGACAAGGCGGCGAGCGACCGGCTGGCCTATGACGAGCTATTCGCCAGCGCGCTCGCCCTGATGCTGGTGCGCGCCGACAATCGCCGTCGCAAGGGGCCTGCGATCCAGGGCGACGGGCATTTGCGCGACAAGCTCGACCTGCCGTTCGCGCTGACGGGAGCGCAGCGGCGATCAATTGCAGAGATCGAGGGCGACATGGCCCAGCCGCACCCGATGCTGCGATTGCTGCAGGGCGATGTCGGCAGCGGCAAGACCGTGGTGGCGCTGCTCGCCATGTTGAACGCCATCGAATGCGGTAAACAGGCCGCGCTGCTGGCCCCGACTGAAATTCTGGCGCGGCAGCATCATGCCACCCTGCAGGAAATGGCGCGCGGCACGGGCGTTGAGATTGCGCTGCTGACAGGGCGCGACAAGGGCAGGGCGCGCGAATCGATCCTGATGGGATTGCTCGATGGGTCGATCCATATCGTCGTCGGTACCCATGCGATTTTTCAGGAGAGCGTGAGTTACCGCGATCTCGGCCTTGTCGTGATCGACGAACAGCACCGCTTTGGCGTGGGCCAGCGCCTGATGCTGCAGCAAAAGGCGAAGGGCACGGCGCATTGCCTTGCCATGACGGCAACGCCCATCCCGCGCACGCTGCTATTGGCGCAGCATGGCGAAATGTCGGTGAGCCAGCTCGACGAATTGCCGCCGGGAAGGAAGCCCATCGACACGCGCGTGGTCGCGGTGGAGCGGATGGACGATGTCGTCGCAGGGCTGCTGCGCCATGTGGAGCAGGGCAAGCAGGCCTATTGGGTCTGCCCCATGGTGCATGAGCATGAGCGCGAGGATCTGGCCGCCGCCGAAGAACGTTTCGATACGCTGAAGCAGGTGCTGGGCCCGGATAATGTCACACTGGTCCACGGGCAGCTCCGTCCCGAGATCAAGGACGAGAACATGGCCCGCTTCGCCAGCGGAGAATGCGCCGTGCTGGTCGCGACCACGGTGATCGAGGTGGGGGTCAACGTGCCCAATGCTTCATTGATGGTGATCGAGCAGGCCGAACGTTTCGGCCTTGCCCAGCTGCACCAGCTGCGCGGGCGTGTCGGTCGCGGAGCGGCGGAGTCGGTGTGCCTGCTGCTGCGCGGACAGGCATTGAGCGAAACGGGCCGCGAGAGGCTGGCGCTGATGCGCGAAACGCAAGACGGTTTCCGGCTGGCCGAGGAAGACCTTCGCCTGCGCGGCGGGGGCGAGATTCTCGGCACGCGCCAATCGGGCGAAACCGCATTCCATGTCGCGAGCCCCGAACAGATCACAGACCTGCTGGAAGCAGCGCATGACGATGCGCAATTGCTGATGGACCGGGCCAGTAGCGAATTGGAGGGGCCGCGCGGAGAAGCGGCACGGATCGCGCTTTATCTTTTCGAGCGCGATTACGGCGTGCAATTGCTGCGCGGCGGCTAGATCGAAGCGAGTTAGGGCGGTGGAAACTATGTGATGCCCATACTTGCGCGCCGGGCCTTAATGCTGAACACAACGGTTGCGCGAACGCGCCTTTGGGGTCGTATCAATCTTCGGGCGGAGACATCGGGTTTTGACCGCGTTACACATCACTAATTTGAAAAAGGCGCTACATGTTGCGCCACTGGTTGCCGCCTTGGCGCTGGCTGGGTGCGAGGATCCGAAGCCCGGGCTTGAAAACCCTGAGCGGGAGGCGGTGCTGGACCGCTGCGATGTCAAGCTGAAGCGACTTGCCAGCACCGACGAGCAGCTTACGAAACTGTGCGATTGCACCACCGCCCGCCTGGCGCAGCAGGGCTTTAGCCTCGGCGCGCTGGAGAACGAAAACCGTGACCGCGCGATGGAACAGGTCCGCTGGTGCATGACACAGGTCGGTGCGGTGCCATTGGGCACGCCCGCTAAAGTCTCGGAGCCGGAGGTTGATGCGCCGGACGATAAAGCGGAAGAAGAAGCGGTCGAGCCAGCCGAATAAGGCTGCGCTCAGGCGATTAATCGGTCAGCAGCGCAAGCTCGACATTGCCTTTGCCGCGCGACTTGATGCCGATCTCGCGAGCGGCAGCCTCCGACAGGTCAATCACGCGGTTCCCGTGATAGGGGCCGCGATCATTGATGCGCACGACGACCGATTTGCCGGTGCGACGCGACGTCACGCGAACGCGGCTGCCAAAGGGCAGGGTCTTGTGCGCTGCGGTCAGTTCACCGGGGTTGAAGGTTTCGCCATTGGCGGTCGGGCGGCCTGCGAAGCGTTTGCCATACCAGCTTGCTTCGCCATGACCGATGATTTCGGCAAGTGTTTCCGGCTCTGCGTCGGGGATCACCTGTTTCGCGGTGATCTGCATCGCATTTTCGTCCGAAGTCGGGATCAGATCGACCGCTTCGGCGTTTTCCCCATCGTCCAGCAGGTTCTGGCTGATCTCGACACTGTCGGCAGCCTCAGGCCCGGCAAGCGCCCCTGTAAGCGGCACCGCGACAAGCGAGGCGACGCCGAAAAAGGCAAGGCGGCGTGCCGGCCGCAGGCGGATGGAGATGCGGTTCTTCATCTGCACCCTTATACCAGCAAAAATTTAGGTTTGGTTTCAGCCCACCTTTTTTCGGCCACAATCGAACCGGCCTATTTGGGTTAACGCCGCGGTCGAGCGATGTTTTCGTGTTGACGGCCAGCGATTCGGATCGCGCCTCACTGGCAAGCGGGGCTCTTGACTCAACCAAAAGAAATGGGGCCGGTATCGCTACCGGCCCCACTCTCACCGGCGTGTGGCTTTTCCTTTCAGAAAAGACTTGGCGCCCGGCGGTTTCGGCGTGCGCTGCCGTTAGGCTCGCTCCACCTCTGTCGCTCGGCGCTCGCGCCGGCATCCGGTCCCTGCCGATCCACCTGTCGGTTTCCTTTCGGGCCTTGCAGCCTGTCCGGTCCGTCCAGCGAATGCGATACAGATCCCGAGACCGATCTTCCTGCCGCCGCTTCATCCTTGCCACTGACCCGAAGATCATTCTGGCTCGTCCACGTCGACCGATAGTCCGGCCTTGCCGCTGTCTTTCGTTCCGGTTGCCTTGCCTGGCGTTTCGTCTGCTCTTTTGGGGCCGAGGCCTTTCAAGCGCAGCGAAGGGGTGCCCTGCAATGCCGCCGATTTCCGGTCAGCGCATCGAACTTCCCGACCTCTCTTTTGCTTTCGTTTCCTATCGGAAACAATCGCTTGGAGTGCCTTTCCGTTCGACAACTGCAGAATGGGCGCAGGGTGCGAGTCGCGCAATTCGCTTATCCACACCGGGGCAGCTGCGGCGGTGGACAAGAGTGGATAACCCGCGCGCAGAAACGACCGTTGCCGCGCTGCGGCAAGGAATGCTGAGCCATTCCCCGCGCTTTACCGCAGCTGCGGTGTCACGCGGGGAAGTGGATAAGTTTTTCTAAGATCTGAAGGATCAACCGCCCTGATTGGCGAGCAGCTTCAGGCGCAGCGCATTCAGCTTGATGAAGCCTGCCGCATCGGCCTGATCATAGGCGCCGGCATCGTCCTCGAAGGTGACGTGCTTTTCGGAATAAAGGCTGACCGGGCTTTTACGCCCAACCACATCAGCATTGCCCTTGTAGAGTTTCAGGCGGACCGTGCCGGTCACCTTCTGCTGGCTGTGGTCGATGGCGGCCTGCAGCATCTCGCGCTCAGGGCTGAACCAGAAGCCATTGTAGATCAGCTCTGCATATTTCGGCATCAGCTCATCCTTCAGATGCGCCGCGCCGCGATCCAGCGTGATCTGTTCCATGCCGCGATGCGCGCGGGCATAGATCTCGCCGCCCGGCGTTTCATACATGCCGCGCGACTTCATGCCGACGAAACGGTTCTCGACCAGGTCGAGGCGGCCGATGCCGTGCTTGCGGCCCAGTTCGTTGAGGGCGGTCAGCAGGGTGGCCGGGCTCATCGCTTCGCCATTGAGGGCAACGCCGTCGCCCTTTTCGAAGTCGATGGTGATATATTCGGGCACGTCGGGCGCGTCTTCCGGGTTCACCGTGCGCGAATAGACGTAATCGGGGGTCTCTTCCCACGGATCTTCCAGCACCTTGCCCTCGGACGAGGTGTGGAGGAGGTTCGCATCGGTCGAGAACGGGCTTTCGCCGCGCTTGTCCTTGGGCACAGGGATCTGGTGCGATTCGGCCCATGCGATCAGCGCGGTGCGGGAATTGAGGTCCCATTCGCGCCACGGGGCGATGACCTTGATCGACGGGTCGAGCGCATAGGCCGACAGTTCGAAACGGACCTGGTCATTGCCCTTGCCGGTCGCGCCATGGGCAACGGCGTCGGCGCCGGTTTCATGCGCGATCTCGACCAGACGCTTCGAAATCAGCGGGCGCGCGATCGAGGTGCCGAGGAGGTAATCGCCTTCATAGCGGGCATTGGCGCGCATCATCGGGAAGACGAAATCGCGCACGAATTCCTCGCGCAGGTCGTCGATATAGATGTTTTCATCCGGCAGACCCATCAGCTTGGCCTTGGCGCGGGCCGGTTCCAGCTCCTCACCCTGTCCAAGATCGGCGGTGAAGGTCACCACCTCGCAATTATAGGTCACCTGAAGCCACTTCAGGATAACGGAAGTGTCGAGGCCGCCGGAGTAGGCGAGCACAACTTTCTTGATGGAATCGCTCATGCGCGCCGGTTAGGCCCGTGTTGCGCGCTTCGCAAGAGGCTCGTTCGCGCGAATTTGACGGATCAGCGACGGGAGGTAGGCCCCCAGCGTGACTGCCCGCAGCAGGTAAGTGGCGGTAAAGGCGATCCAAACGCCCCAATTGCCATAAGGGCGAAGCGCCAGATCCAGTGCGATATAGACACCGGTGGTGACAACAGCGGCATTGCGCAGCGCCTTGCCGCGCGTTGCCCCGATGAACACGCCGTCCAGCATCCAGCTGGGCGCGCCGATGAACGGGACCAGTGCGGTAAACGGCAGGAAGACGACGGCGGCTTTATAGGTGGCATCGTCAGTGATCATCGCGTCGATGATGCTCGCCCCCAGCAGCCAATAGGCCAATGCGATCAACGCGCCGCCCGCCAGCGCGAATTCGCTGGTCAGCCGGATCGCGCGGATGAAACGGCTGTATGATCCAGCGCCAATGGCCGCGCCCACCCGCGCCTCTGCCGTAAAGGCGAACGCATCGAGCACGAAGGCGGCGACCGAGATGAATTGCAGGAGGACGTGGTTCGCCGCCAATGTCGTGGCACCCAGCCGTGCGCCAGAACTCGCCAGCCATGTGAAGACAAGCAGCAATGCGATGGTGCGGATCATCAGATCGCGATTGACCGCGAACAGTTTGCGCAGGGCCGCGCCGTCCAGAAGATGTTGAATGGGAATGCGCCGCAGCAGCGCCAACGGCCCTGCGCCATTGATCCGCCAGCATAGCGCGATGCCGGTGACAAGCGCGATCCATTCCGCCCCCGCCGTGCCAGCGCCGATACCGCCAGCGCCAAGGCCCGCGCCCCAGACCAGCGCCACGTCGAGCCCGGCATTGCACGCGTTCATCACGATCTGCAGCACCAGCGCCGAACGCGTACGGCCAAGGCCCAGAAGCCAGCCGGTGATCGCGAATACGGCAAGTGCGGCGGGCGCTCCGAAAAAACGGGCGGAGACATAGGCGTCTGCCTCTGCGCTTATGCCTGTACCGCCCGACATGACCGATAGCGCCAGCATGGTGATCGGCACCTGCAGCGCCAGTAGAACCAGTCCCAGCGCTGCGCCGATTGCCACGCCGCGCAGCAGCAGCGCCTCGACCTCGCGCCCTTCGCCCGCGCCGTCCGCTTGCGCCGTCAGGCCCGTCAGCCCCATGCGCAGGAAGCCGAAGCTCCAGAACACGAGATTGATGATCGTCGCACCCAGCGCCACGCCCGCGAGAGCCAGCGGATCGCCGGTGCGGCCGACGACGATGGTGTCGATGATGCCGACAAGCGGTACGGAAGCCTGCCCCAGCATGATCGGCCATGCCTGCGCCATGATGGCGCGGCGGGTGAGGGCGGTTTCGGTCACCGCGGCGCCATGGCCCCGCCGCTTGCGAACATCAAGCAGTCCCGATCAGCTCTTTTTCCCGATCAGCTATTTTCCCGCGTCAGCTCTTTCTCGGCCTTGGCGATATAATCGCGCGTGATCGGCAGGGCGCGGCGGGTGCGGACATATTGCACCTGGAAATTGCACATGCCTCCGCTCTCAAACGCAGCCGTCGCGCCCGAAAGGTAGAAGGTCCACATGCGGAAGAATTTCTCGTCATACATGGCGACGATCTTTTCGCGGTTCGCCATGCAGCGATCATACCATTCGCGCAATGTCTTGGCGTAATGCAGGCGCAGAACCTCGACATCGCTGGCGATCAGGCGGACCTTCTCGCTGGATGCGATCATCTCGCTCATCGCCGGGATATAGCCACCGGGGAAGATATATTTGCGGGTGAACGCATCGGTCATGCCCGGCTTGCCCATGCGGCCGATGGTGTGGATCAACGCCGCGCCGTCCTCTGCCAGCAATTGGCCGACGCAGCGGAAATAGGTGTCGAACTGGGGCTGGCCGACATGTTCGAACATGCCGACAGACACAATACGGTCGAATTTCGCGCCCTCTTTCGGCAGCTCGCGGTAATCGACAAGGCGGAAGGAAACGCGATCGGCAACGCCCGCCGCCTCGGCCCGCTTTTCGGCGAGCGCCAGCTGTTCCTTCGACAGGGTGATGCCCAGCACCTTCACATCGGCATGCTGCGCCAGAAAGATCGCCATGCCGCCCCAGCCGCAACCGATGTCGAGCACGGTATTGCCCGGCTTCAGATTCAGCTTGGCCGCGATATGGGCGAGCTTGGCTTCCTGCGCCTCTTCCAGCGTCATGTCGTCGGTCGGCCAATAGGCGCAGCTGTACTGCATGTAACCGGGGTCGAGCATCAGCTCGTACAGATCATTGCCGATGTCGTAATGGTGGGAGACATTGGCCTTCGAACTCGCCGCCTTGTTGAAGCTGGTCTTGAGGAAGTGGATCCTGTCCTTCACCCGCCGCAGCCGCGAAGGCGGGCGCAAGCGCTGGCCCGCATCCCACGGGTGGTTTGCCTGCAACAGCTCCACCAGCTCCATGATGCCGCCTTCTTCGACCAGAAGCCGGCCATCCATATGCGCCTCTGCCGCGCCAAGACGCGGGTCGGTCAATATGTCGCGCGGGACCTTCTCGTCGGTCAGGCGGATGGCGACTTCGGGCATGATGCCATCTGGCGTTCCGAAACTGCTGGTGGTGCCATCGGCATATCGTACTTCCAGTCGACCGCGCTTCACGCCGCGGGACAGGAAATGTTCAAACAGGCGGCGGGACCCGCTCATCGGCAGTTACTCCACGAAATGGAGGGGGTGGTGGTCATGTTAGTTCGGTTTTCTGCGACGGAAGCCGCGGTGGGGGATGGGCATATGCCCGACCCTGACGTGCGAGAGGTGAAAAAGTTCCGCTCAGTCAAAAGCTTCCTGCCTTGCCATGAACAAGACGTCGCGCGGCTGGGACATGAGATGCTGGCCGGAATCGACATGGATCGTCTCTCCGCTGGCGAGATGCCCCTCGGCGAGGAATACGGCGGCCTCGGCCAGCTCTTCGGGAAGCGTAAGGCGATGAAGGAGGTTCATGCGCCCGCTGCGCTGGTGCTCTTCGGCAAGCTGGTCGAAGCTGGGCAGCATGGCGCCGGGCGAGAGGCCATAGACACGCGCTGCATCACCATGCGCCATTGCCAGCATGCGTGTCGCCATGGTCAGCGCCGCTTTCGCCATGGAGTAGGAGAAGAAGTCGGGATTGGGATTGGCGATTTTCTGATCGAGCACGTTGATCACGCGGCGCGGTTCATGCCCATGCAGCGCAAGAAATTGCTGCGCCAGCATGACCGGGCCTGCCGCATCGGTGCGCATGGCGCAGTCGAAAAGTTCCGGGTCAATCGCCTCTGCGCTGTCCAGTTCAAACCGCGAGGCGGAATTCACCAGTGCGCGCCAGTCCGGCAGGCGGGTAGAGAGATCGGCGACCATGGCACGGATCGCCTGCGGATCGGAAAGATCCGCCTGCACGGTGATCGCGTCGGGAAGCTCTGCAGCCAGTTCCGCCGCTTCGGTCGCGGAGCTGCGGTAATGGATGGCGACCTGCCAGCCGCTGCTCGCGAATTGGCGCGCCATGGTGGCGCCAAGACGCTTTGCTGCTCCGGTGATGAGTACGGCGGGTTTGACCATCGCGATCACCTTGCCGCCAAGGGGAGGGGGCTTGCAACCCTCCTCTTGCAGTCATGCGCAGGCCCGATAGCAAAAGGGCCGGAAAGACATGCTCTTCCCGGCCCCTTCGATCAGGTTGAAAGCCTGCGATCAGTTACAGCGCGCATCGCCGCGATCGATCGCGCGGCCAATCAATGCGCCAGCAGCCGCGCCAAGCACGGTGCCGGTGGTGCGATCGCGGCCGCCGTCAAGCTCTCGGCCCAGCAGTGCGCCGCCGGCGGCACCGATGATCAGGCCGGTCGTGCCGTCGTCGCGCTTGCAGTGATAGCGGCCATCGTCGCCGCGCCAGTAACGATCGCCGCTGCGCATGCGGCGCGGTTCGTAATGGCGGCCTTCATAATGGCGTTCCTTGGCGCGCTTGCCGTGTGCGGGTGCCCACGGCGGCGGATCGGCAGCGGCGGGGGCTGCCGGAATCATCACGGCGGCTGCCAAAATCGATCCAATGATGGTCTTTTTCATTACTGTCCCTTTCATTGCGCAGGTCGGCTCCATTGCGAATCTTCCGACCTTTGCGGCGAATCTGTGACAGCAAAGTCAAACACAGGCTGAACGATGCAGTCAGATAACGGTGTCGGGGATGAACGGTTACCGTCGAACGACGAAGCGAGGTTAAGCGCTTTTAAACCTTGATTTTCCCATTCATCCCCGACCCGAAATCTGGCGGATCAAAGCTTGGCGATTTCTTCCTTCGCCGCCGCAACCGCCTTTTCGCGGCCCTCGGGCATGCCCACGCCTTCGGCGCGGATCATGGTGAGGTCGGTGATGCCGATGAAACCGAAAAAGGTGCTCATCAGCCGTTCCTGGCTGTCGATAGCGTGATCGTCGCCATAGGCGCCGCCGCGGCCCGACACGACGATGACCTTGCGGCCACCGGCAAGCCCTTCGGGGCCGTTTTCGCTATAGCGGAAGGTGACGCGGGGAACGCCAAGACGGTCGATCCAGCTTTTCAGCGCGGAGGGAATCGAGAAATTATACATCGGCGCGCCGACGACGACGACATCGGCCGACAGGAATTCGTCGAGGATCGCCTGCTCCGACGGGGCGGCGGCCTTCATGTCCTCGCTCCATGCCTCTTCGGGCAGGCGGATCGCGCCGGTGGTGATGGGATTGAGGTGCGCGAGCGGCTCGACGCCCAGGTCGCGGGTAATGACTTCGGCGCCGGGATTGTCGGCGACAAGCTTGTCGACGATCTCGCCGGTCAGCTCACGGGTAACCGATTCCGCTCCATTGGTGCTGGAATCAACGCGTAGAATTTTCATGTGACAACTCCGGTATCAAACGATAACCACCGCTATATGGAGAACCGTACCGCTACCCTTCAAGAAGGCACAAAACCGTCCGCAGGGCACACCGATGTAACCCATGAGGAAAACACGGCGACTTTTGGCGATGATTTCGGTGATATGCCGCCCGGACATTCGCCTGCGGCCTGTCCGGCAGTGACCGATGTGCTGTCGCGCGTGGGCGACAAATGGTCGATGCAGGTGGTGATGCAACTGGGTTTCGGCTCGATGCGCTTCAACCAGCTGAAGCGGGAGATCGATGGTATTTCCCAGCGCATGCTCACACGCACCCTGCGCGGGCTGGAACGTGACGGGCTGGTCAGCCGCAAGGTCACGCCCAGCGTCCCGCCGCGCGTCGATTACGCGCTGACGGGTCTGGGCTGGTCATTGCGCAATCCGGTCGCTGCGCTGGGCGATTGGGCGGTGGCGAACAAGGACGCCATCATCGGCGCGCGAACCGAATATGACCTGCGCGAGGACGAGGGCTGATTGGAAGCCGGAGGCTGAGGCTTACTCCGCTTCCAACTGGGCCTGCTTTTCCGCCGCGATGCGGTCCAGTTCGGCGCGGCTCTTCTTTTCGGCAGCCGTCTTCAGCTGGCCGCAGGCCGCATCGATATCGCGCCCGCGCGGCGTGCGAACCGGCGCGCTGATGCCGCCTTCGAACACGATGTCGGAAAACGCGCGGATGCGCTCGGGCGTAGAGCATTCATAGGCAGCGCCGGGCCACGGGTTGAACGGGATCAGGTTCACCTTGGCCGGCAGCTTGTATTTCTTGAGCAGGCGGACAAGCTCGTGCGCGTCCTCGTCGCTGTCGTTCTTTTCGCGAAGCATGACATATTCGAAGGTGATGCGCCGCGCATTCGACGCACCGGGATAATCGGCGCAAGCTTGTAGCAATTCCTCGAGCCCGTATTTCCGGTTGATCGGCACGATCTCGTCGCGAACTTCCTTGCTGACCGCATGAAGCGACACGGCGAGGTTCACGCCGATTTCCTGTCCGCATCGCTCCATCATCGGCACGACGCCGCTGGTCGATAGCGTGATGCGGCGCTTTGACAGGGCGAGCCCGTCGCCATCCATCACGATGCCCAATGCATCGCGGACATTGTCGAAATTATAGAGCGGTTCGCCCATGCCCATCATGACGATATTGGTGAGCAGGCGCCCGTCTGCGGTGTAATCGCTCTCGCTCTCGTCACCCAGCTCGTCCATCCGCCCTTTCGGCCATTCGCCAAGCGCATCGCGGGCCAGCATGACCTGCCCGACAATTTCGCCCGGCGTCAGATTGCGGACAAGACGCATGGTGCCGGTGTGGCAGAAACGGCAGTTCAGCGTGCAGCCCACCTGGCTCGACACGCACAGGGTTCCGCGGTCGGCGTCGGGGATGAACACCATCTCGTAATCATGCTTGTCCGCGGTGCGCAGCAGCCATTTGCGGGTGCCGTCTGACGAATGCTGGGCCTCGACGATTTCGGGCCGCGCAATGACAAAGCGTTCGGCCAGCCACGGTCGCATGGTCTTGGCGATGTCGGTCATCGCCTCGAAATCGGAAACGCCGCGGTGATAGATCCAGTGATACACCTGCTTGGCGCGCAGCTTTGCCTGTTTCTTGTCCAGACCCGCATCCTCGAACAACGATGCGATCTGCTTTTTCGGCAGGCCAAGGATGTCGATGCGGCCATCCTCGCGCTCCGTGATCGGACGCGGGACGGGCACGGGGTCGATATGGCCCGGGATGGGCATGGAGGATGTCTGCGTTGTCATGATTGGCGCGCATATAGTTGTTTCGCGCCCAATGCGCCAGCCCGCCACGCGACGCGTTTAATATCAGCGGGCGCGTACGAACTGACAATCCCATGTAAGGTTCCGTATGCGTTTGTATTCCAAGGTGTTTGTCGCAAATCCGGCATCGCCTGACGGCAAATTGTGCCCCGAATGCGGCAAGCCGACATGTTGTCAAATGTTCATGAAACGCCTCCGCCACTCCGATCATTTGTAGCTCCACATGGCCACAACGGCCCATGAGGGAAATAATTGGAGTACTTATGAAAAAGCTGATTTCCACGCTCGCCGCCGGTGCCGCAATCGCGACCGTCGCCACCCCCGCCATGGCGCAGAGCGCCCCGGACTGGACCGGTGCTCACGTCGAAGCGCTGGTCGGTTACGACATCTCGCGTGCCGGTTCGGATTCGGACGACGACCTGAACGACCAGAACGACCAGTCCATCGACGGCCTCGCCTATGGCGCAGGCATCGGTTACGACTATGACTTCGGCAATGTCGTTCTGGGTGTCGAAGGCCAGTACACGGATTCGACCGCAAAGACCGAATATAGCGATGGCGGCGATTTCGAAGGCTTTGGCCTTGGCCGTGTCGACACGGGCCGCGATCTCTACGCCGGCGTGCGCGCAGGCTACAAGGTTCAGCCCGATGTCCTCGCCTATGTGAAGGGCGGCTATACCAACGCTCGCTACAACGTGCTGTCGACCGATGGTGAGACTGAGCTCAAGGACAATATCGATGCCGACGGCTATCGCCTGGGCGCGGGCGTCGAATATGCGATGACCGATCACACGTTCGCCAAGCTCGAATATGACTATTCGAACTACAGCGAGGCGGAGATCAACGATACCGACACCTTCGCCGATGGTGACCGCTATGACATCGACACCGATCGTCACCAGATCATGGCCGGCTTCGGTTATCGTTTCTGATCGCCTGAGCTGACGAACACTGCCGCTGGACGGCAGAGCGGGGCGGGGCCGGGAAACCGGCTCCGCCCTTTGTCATCATTTTCGGGGTGACAGCCCGCACGCAATGATGGCGGAATCAATCGCGGTCGGTGCGCCGATCAGCGAATAGGAATCGCGAAAGAAACGGTTACGCCGGTCGCGTCCGCCGACCGTCATCGTATCCGATGCGCGCATGGCGGCGATTACCGCGGCGCTTCCCCCGGTCGTGACATCGCGGCTTGTGGCGGTGGCCCCTTCGGCCGAAAGGCGAAAACGCCGTTCGCCCACATCCAGCGTCACGGCACTGCCCGTTCTTACCACGCGCGACAGCCGCAATTGCACCGCAGGCGCGCCGGGCGCGAGCGAGACCGAGGCGAAGGGTTCCAGTTCCGTTTTGCCTGACGAAGAAACAGCCTCGCTGATGGCATAGCAACGCTGCC
The DNA here is from genome assembly GCF_001661965.1 of Croceicoccus mobilis. Classification (GTDB taxonomy): domain Bacteria; phylum Pseudomonadota; class Alphaproteobacteria; order Sphingomonadales; family Sphingomonadaceae; genus Croceicoccus; species Croceicoccus mobilis. Next base: position 38,447 of record NZ_LYWZ01000004.1, on the reverse strand, counting down.
CGTCGCGAAAAGCGCCCCAGCCGTCATGCACGGAAATCGCGGCCGGCGCGGCCAATGCGGGCGTCGCGATCAGGACCGCGACCGCGAAAAGGCGTTTAGGGATAGGCAATCCCGATCACCTCCCACTCCTTGTTTCCGGCAGGCAGGCGCACGGTGCGCAAATCGCCGATGGATGCGCCGCGTAATGCACGGGCGAGGGGGGATCCCCAGCCGATCCGGCTCGATCCCGCATCCGCCTCGTCATCGCCGACGATGGTGACGGTGCGGTGCTCGTCATCCTCATCCGCGATGGTGACCTCCGCGCCAAAGAATACGCGGCTGCGGTCGGGCTGTTCGGATGGATCGACCACGCGCGCGGCCTTCATCCGGCGCGACAGGCGCGCCAGTTCACGGTCGATCTCGCGCAGCTTCTTGCGGCCATAGATATAGTCGCCGTTCTCGCTGCGGTCGCCATTGCCCGCTGCCCAAGAGATGATCTCCACGATCTCCGGGCGGTCCTTGCCCAAGAGAGTGTCATATCGCGCGCGCATGGCGGCGAACCCCTTTGGGGTGATCGGATTACCGGCAGGCTTCATGAGCGGATGATTAGCGCCGCCGGGGCGGCGCTGTCACCAGCCGGGTGCAATTACTGCCCCGGCTTCTTTCCCATGTAATAAAACAGCGGATAGGCCCCGCTGGCATTGCCGCTATCGGGATAGAGCGCGTCGTAATAGGCCGCATTCTCCAGCACGCGCGCGACATAGCGGCGCGTTTCGCTAAAGGGAATATCCTCGATCCATTCGACCCAATCGACAGCACCCGTGCGCGGATCGCCATTGGAACGCAGCCATTTGCCGACATTGCCCGGCCCCGCGTTATAAGCCGCGATGGCCAGCGGATAGGACCCGCCGAACACGTCCAGCATCCGCGCGAAATAGGCAGAGCCAAGACGGATATTATATTGCGGATCGTCGATCAGCGCGCTGGAATTATAACTCAGCATCATCTTGCCCGCCTGTTCGCGCGCAGTGCCCGGCATCAGCTGCATCAGACCTCGGGCGCCGACATGGCTTTGCGCATCGGTGGCAAACTGGCTTTCCTGCCGCGCGATGGCGTGGATGATGGCCCAGTTCTTTTCCGTCCCGATCGGAACGTCGATGCGCGGAAAGGCATAGCGCGAGAACTGGTAGAGCTGCTTGGTCGAAGCCTCTCGACCCGCGATCACGGCAAGGTCGCGCCTGCCGGTTTCGCGCGCCAGTTCGGCGATCAAGGCGAATTCCTCGGGCGTTTCGGCCTGACGGCCCAGCTCCTTGAAGAATGCCACGGCGGTGCGCCAGTCGCCCGTGCGGCCGACTTCGCGCGATGCCTGCACCAGCGGGCGGGCGTTGAAATTGACGCGGGCGTCATTGCTCGGCGTCGGCAGCGTGCTTGCGGGCACCTTGAGCGGGCGGCCCAGCTTTTCAAGCGCAAGCTGGCCATAGAATTGGTCGGGATAGGCTGCGGCCTTTTCCAGCTCAGCCTTGGCGACATTGCCCATGCCTGCCTTTGCTGCAGTGGTACCGGCAAAATAAAAACCCTTGCTGCGGGCAGGGGCGGTCAGCTGCGAAGCGCCATAGATCGCGAACATGCGCGATGCATTGGCGGCATCGCCGCGCGCCATCGCCTTTTCGCCGATCGTGTGGAACAGCTTTTCATATTCGTCGCGGATCGGACCCGAAAGCGTCGACACATCGGTGCCCGGAGCGAACGCCTCATTCGCTTTCAGCGCGATCTTTACCGCGCTGCCGATATCGCCCGCATCGGCGGCGGCGACAGCGTTGTACCGCATTTCGCGCACGAAACTGAATGGGTTGTCGGGCAGATGGGTAAGGGCAGGGGCCGTGGTGATCAGCGCCCGTGCACCGGCCAGGTTGCCGGAGCTGCGCATCTGCCGCGCCCGGTTATAAAGCCAGCCCGGATCGCCGGCAGCGTCGCGCGGCAGCGAAATGCCCAGCATCGCGGGATCGCTGCCCTGCAGCGCGGCAAGACGCGCCATGAAAAGCGTGCGCTTGTCGCCGGTCACATAGCGCAACTGGCGCGATGCGGCGTCGGTTGCACCTTCCCACAACAGTGAATCCATGCGCGATGCGTGATCGGCAGGGGTAAACGCGCCGCCGAACATCGCAGAAAGCGTGGCTTCGGAGGTGGGCGACATGTCGCCGCCGCGCCATGCCTTGCGCGCCATCGTGGTCGCTTCGGGGCGGCCCATCGCGCGAAGAGCAAGCGCATAGCTGGCCTGGCCCTGTGTCGTCAGCGGCGGGTTGCGTTCGAAAAAGGAAACAAGGCGTGCCGGATCGACATATTCGTCGGAAAGGCGGCCCTCGGCCTTGCTCTGCAGCCTGTCCTGCGAAGGAAGGCCCGGATAGAGCGTGATGAAATTCGCGATGTCGTTGAAAGCGGGCTGCGTCTGTTTTTGCAGCGTCTGCCAGCGGGCGACGGCCATGGCCATCGGGCCGGGCGTCGCCGCCATCTGGCGGGCGCGGGCCTTTTCCCAATCGCTGGGGTTCCAGACGATGTCACCGAATTGTTCGGGCGACTGCTGCGTGCTGGCGGCAGCCGTGCTGGTTGCTGCATCGGCCCCGTTGCCAGAGGCAAAAGCGGCGGAAGAGCCCATCCCGGCGGCAAATCCGGCCATGGCAAGCAGGGCCGCACCGCGACGCAAATGGGCACGAAGGAAAGAAATGCGTTGGGTGTCCATGCTGGACATTGTAAGGCGTCCCTCCTTATCAGCGCGTGAACGGACCGGCATTGCCCGGCGCAACCGATCAATCGCGGGCTTCATCGCCGGCAATATACTGCATTCAGGAGAGTTTGGCCAAAATGTTTTCGGGTTCGATTCCGGCACTGGTTACCCCCTTTGCCGATGGCGCGGTTGACGAATCTGCGTTCCGCCGGCTGGTCGACTGGCAGATCGAGAGCGGTTCCTCCGCCCTTGTGCCCTGCGGCACGACGGGTGAGGCCTCCACCCTTACTAACGACGAACACCACCGAGTGATCCAGATCTGCGTCGAACAAGCGGCAGGCCGTGTGCCGGTTATAGCCGGTTGCGGGTCCAACGACACGGCCAGCGCACTTATGCACATGCGCCATTCCGCTCAATATGGCGCAGATGCGGCACTGGTCGTCGCACCCTACTACAATCGCCCCAGCCAGGCCGGGCTGATCGCCCATTTTTCGCATCTCGCCGAAAATTCGGACCTGCCGATTGTCCTGTATAACGTGCCGGGCCGCACGGTAACCGATATCGAGCCGGAAACCGTGTGCGAGCTGGTCAATCTGTTCCCCGAAAAGATCATCGGCATCAAGGACGCGAGCGGCGATTTGTCACGGGTCGTCGACCACCGCATGGGCATCGGCCGCGACTTCTGCCAGCTGTCGGGCGACGATGAATTGTCGCTGCCTGCCAATGCCGCGGGCGCATCGGGTTGCATTTCGGTCACCGCCAATGTCGCGCCGAAGCTGTGCGCCGAATTTCAGAAGGCTTGCGCCAGCAATGATTTCGCGCTGGCCCGCCGGATCAACGACAAGCTTTATCCGCTGCATTACGCCATGTTCGAGGATTCATCGCCCGGCCCCGTCAAATACGCCCTGTCGCGCGTACACGACTGGCTGAACGACAGCGTGCGCCTGCCGCTGACGCCATGCAGCGAAGCCGCGCGCAAGGCGGTTGACGATGCGCTGGTGCATGCCGGGCTTCTGCAGCACGCCTGATAACTTGACGGGAGTGGAAAGCCGGCCGTCCAGGCCGGCTTTCCCCGGTCTGCGCGCTTAGTCGGCCGGATTGTTTTCCTGCACAAAAGCGACGGCTTCTTTCAATGTTGCTTCGCGGGTGGCCGCTCGCGAAAGCCAGTGATCTTCGCCTTCCAGCCGCACCAGCCTGTAGGGCTTGCCGGCCTTGTTCAGCGCCTGCGCCATCTTCGTGCTCTGCACGATGGGCACGACCGTATCGTCCTCGCCATGAAGAAGAAGGATCGGGGCGTCGGCTTTGTCCGCGAAATTGATGGGCGAAACGGATGGCAGCTTTGAAAGATCGCCAAACTGTTCGGTTCGCCAGGTGCGCATCATGTTCGAACGACCGCTCAAACGCACATCTGACTTTATCTCCATATCGAGATCGCTGAGAGGTGCGATCGCGACCGCGCATCTATATTCGCCCTGCTGCAGCGTCACGCCGGCTAGCGCCGCATAGCCGCCATAGCTGGCACCCACGATGCAGGCACGCGACGGATCGATGATTCCTTTTTCCGCCAGCATGTCGATGCCGTCGGAAAGGTCGGTCTGCATCTTTCCGCCCCACTCGCCGTTGCCCGCTGCCTGAAACGCGGCATCACGATTGGTCGAACCGCGGAAATTCGGCTGAAACACCGCATAGCCGCGTGAAGCAAAGGCCTGTGCCATCCAGTCGAACTTGATCGTGTCATGCGATGCGGGGCCGCCATGCGGCATCATGATCAGCGGCAGGTTCTTCGGTTCGCGGCCCGGCGGCAATGTCAGAACGCCATCGAGTTCAAGCCCGTCACGTGCGGTGTAGCGCATCATCGAAACCTTGCCGACCTTGTCGCCCGTGATCGCGGAATAGTCCCGCCCGAAGGTCGCACTTCCCCCGGTGGACGCGTCGATCAGGTGCCAGGTGCCACTGTCGCCGTTGCCGGACGTGTGGACGATAAAGCGGTTGTAGTCCTCGCTCCATCCTTCGATCCTGGCGATCTTGCCGGGGAAGCTTGCCACAATGCTGTCGCTTAGCGTCTTGAGCTTTTCGTCAAAGAAAACAGGCGGATCATTCAGGTCCGATCCGCGATAGCCGATCATGCGGCCTTCGTTGTCGCGATAGATACGATTGACGTCGACATTCTCCAGAAACGGCTTTGGAGTGCCGCCTGCAAGCGGGACCTCGAACCAGTCCGCATCGGCATCCGAACTGGTCTTCTGGCTGTAGATGACCGTATTGCCATCCCGGCCCAGCGAAACCAGCCCCACGCGGGCCTGTTCCTCGCGCCCGCTGGCGATCGTCTTCTTATTGCCATTCTCGAGCGTCCAATTGCCGGTGTCGAGATCGACTTCCATCATCGCGGAAATGCCATCGGAACCAACGACCCAGCTACGCGAACGGCCGGCCGTGGCCGAATTGCCGATCATCTTCGCCTTCTCGGTCTTGAGGTCGACTTCGAAGAGATAGGGGCGGCCGTGATCCCAGACATGACCCGCACCGCCCTTCTGCTTGAAGCGCACGGCGCTGTAATAGCCCTTGAGGTCGTTGCCGTGGCGCCGCACACCGTAGTTGCCTGCGATCCACTCGGGGATATCGCGCTGGCGCGAGAACATTTCCCAGGCGCCTTCGCCATCTTTTGTCGAATAGACCACGACCTGTGAGATCTCGGACTTGTCGCCAATGAAGCCGAAGGGCAGCTCAAGCGTGAGCGAATAGGTGATCAGCAGCGTTTCGGGTCCAGCCCAGCTGATTGCGCGCACCTTCTGGGATCCGAGCGAGATGATTTTTTCAGGTTGCATGGCCTGGTTGACGATCATCAGGTCCCAGTCGCTTCCGCGTGAAAGTAGTACCGCCATGCGCTGCCCATAGGGCGACATGACTGCATCGCTGATCGTCGGCAGCTTGGCGTATTCGTTCAGTGCGGGCGGCTGTGCTGCGGCAGCTTGCGTGCTCTCCTGCCGCGCCATGACGGGCGTGGCGATGGCCAGGCTCGAAACCTGACCTGCGAGAAGCAGAGCGCCGAGGTGCCCGCGCAATTTGTTATTCAATTTTACCCCCTTATCTGCAGGTGAAAGCTATTATCATCAATTGAAACAAAAGTGCGATATCGCCGATTTTTGAATGTTCCCGAACCTATCGGTGCATGGCCGGGGCTGAGCTTCACCCGCCCCTTTTAATTCCAGCCTCCGCTGCCTACCCCGGCGGGTTATGCTCTTCCACGAAGGCGACACTTGCGTTCAGCATGTGCTGGCGCGTCTCCGCTTTCGACAGCCAGTGATCCTCGCCCTTCAGTTCGACGAACTCGTAAGGCTTGTGCGCATCCTTCAATGCGTCGGCCATCTTCTCGCTCTGTTCGAAATAGACCACCGTGTCGTCGCGGCCATGGATCAGCATGACCGGCACCTCGACCGCAGCGGCGTGGCTGCGCGGTGAGAGCTTGTCGAGATCGCTCTTGGGTCCCAGCTGCCTCTCGAACGAGATCTTGAGCATCTTGTTGTTGCCGGTTTCGTAAAGATCCTTGCGGCGCATCAGGGAAAGATCGGAAACGCCCGCAACCGAAACGGCGCAGCGATAGATGCCCTGCTGCAGCGTCACCCCGGCCAGCGCGGCATAGCCGCCATAGCTTGCCCCCACGATACATGCGCGCTTGGGATCGGCGATGCCCTTTTCGGCCAGCATGGCAAGGGCATCCGAAATATCGGTCTGCATCTTGCCGCCCCATTCGCCATCGCCTGCATCCTTGAACGCGGCACCGCGATTGGTCGAACCGCGGAAATTGGGCTGGAACACGGCGTACCCGCGCGAGGCAAAGGCCTGCGCCCACCAGTCGAAAGACGCGGTATCATAGCTGGCGGGCCCGCCATGGGGCAGCATGATGACAGCCAGGTTCTTCGCCTCACGGCCGGGGGGCAGGGTCAGGATGCCGTCCATCTCCAGCCCGTCCTGCGCGGTATAGTCCACGATCGAGAACGGACCGACGGCCTCGGGCAGGATATCGGGTCGCTCGATCCCGATCGGGTCGGCGCGGAAGGTGTTGATGTCGACGTGGAACCAGGTTCCGGCGTTGCTATTGCCGTCGACCTGCAGGATCACATGGCTCATGTCCGACGTCCAGTCGATGAAGGTGACATTGTAACCCTTGAACGCCGTGTCGATCTTTTCCGAAATCTTGGCATGGCGCTCGCCGAAAAATACGTTGCGGCGCCTGGTCGTGCCTTCGCGATAGCCGATCATCAAACCGGTCGCGCGGTCGCGATAGATCCGGCTGACCTCGATATCGGGCAGGGATTCGCGGCGCGAGCCATCGGTCAGCGAAAGCGCGTACCAGACGCGCTCGCCCAGCTGTTCGTCGAATTCGTAATAGACGATTTCATCCGCCTTGCGTCCCATGCCGACAAGGCCCGTGCGGCCCGCAGGGTCCTTTCCCGATGCCAGAACCTTGCCGTCCGGCCCGCGAATATCCCAATCGCCATTATTATAGGCAAGGTTGAAGGTCGCGGCCGTCCTGCCGTCAGGGCCCACGATCCAGTCGCGGTAACGTCCTTCGCTAGCCTCGCGCTCAATGCGCGAGGGTTTCAGCGAAACCGGATCGAGCGAGAACAATGCGCGACGCATATGCATGAGTTGGTAGCGGGAGCGCCCTGTCTCGGTCATCCTGACGCCGCCGGCGAAGATGCGCCATTTCCCATCAACCTTGCGCGTGCCGAAATTGCCAAAGACGCCGGTCGCGATGTCCCGCTGGTCGGCGAACATGACTTTGAAATCGCCGCCATGGGCCGGGATGGCCAGCATCTTGTAGACTTCCATGTCGTCCACGCGCCAGTTGAAGCCGAGATCCTCCGTCTGGCTGAGCATCAGGAGGACAGTGTCGTCGCCTGCCCAACCCAGCCCGCGCAGCTTGATCGGGCCGAGCGGCTCTACTCTCAGCGGATCTCCCTGATGCGGCTTGATGATCAGCAGGCGTTTGCCCTGAATCTCCGCGACAGCGGCGATCAATTCGCCCGACGGCGAAAGCGCCGCATCCTCGAAACCGGGAAGCTTGCCATAGGCCGATAGTGGCGGCGGCGTGAATTCCTGCGCCTGCGCCTGAAATGCGACGAGCGAGCAAATGACGGCGATGAAAGCGATAGACCGAACGCGCAGCGCATCAAGCGCACGCATGACATGACGACCCAAAATAATTCCCCCTTGGCCTGCTGTCCCCGCAGCAGGAAAGTCCGAATTGCCGATCATTAGTTCAGGAAGGTTAACAATTTCAAGAGCATCACTGGGATTTACATCGAGTCTGCCGAATAATGGCGCCATCCGGCGAATTGTGGCGACAACCGGGCAATCGCCTCTTTCACATTCGTGCCATCGTCCCTAGATGCAGCCCCATGGCTCGTCCGAAACCTTCCACCTTCGACAAGGTCAAGACCGTCGCCGACAATCGGCGCGTGCGGTTCGACTATTTCATCGAGGACACGTTCGAGGCGGGCATCGCGCTGACCGGGACCGAGGTGAAGTCGCTGCGGTTCGGCGAGGGCTCGATCAAGGAAAGCTATGCCGAGATCCGGGATGGGCAGGCGTGGCTGGTCAATGCCAATATCCCTGAATTCAGCCACGGCAACCGCTTCAATCATGAACCGAAGCGGCCGCGAAAACTCCTTCTTCATCATCGCGAGATAGAGAAGCTGTTGGGTGCGGTGGAGCGTAAGGGCATGACGCTTGTCCCGCTGTCGGTCTATTTCAATTCCAAGGGCCGGGCAAAGGTGGAACTGGCGCTGGCCAAGGGCAAGCAGACCCATGACAAGCGCGCCACCATCAAGGACCGCGACTGGAAGCGCGACAAGGCAAGATTGATGCGCGAGAAAGGCTGACGGAAGGCCAGATCGGGCGGTGAAAATCCGTCCGCTGCGTCCGAATGTGTTACATTCGGGGCGAAAAAATCCCGATCGACTTTCGGGTATGTGTGCAGCCGTTCACCTCTTGTGTATCGGCAGCGTGTAACAGGGTGACGACGCGGTGTGCCGCCGCCGATGTCGAGTGGGTAAATGGCGGTGCGGAAGGTTCGATGTCCTCTCGGTTCATAAACCGGATTACCCATGGTGTGCGAAGGCGCATGCCCACGCGTGAGGGCATGGCGCGCAACCGCTATCTCGCGCCGATCGCGCATCGCTTCCTGTCGCCTGAACTGTGGCGTTTTACCCGCCGATCGGTCCCGCGCGGCGTGGCGCTGGGCCTTTTCGCGGGCTTCATCGTACCGCTGGGGCAGATATTCCTTGCCGCATTTCTCGCGCTTCCTGCCCGGGCGAATGTGCCGGTGGCAACGCTGGTGACCTTCGTCACCAATCCCTTCACCTTTCCGTTCTGGGCCGTGGCGGCCAATCGTCTTGGCGCCTTTATCCTGAAATTCGATTCCAGCACCGGCGGCACCGCCATGCGTGAAATCGACAGTGGCCGCCTTGCATGGCTGCGCGAATTGTTCGAGCTGGCCGGTGTGACCGTCTTTGGCTTTGTCGTGCTGGCGATCCTGTCGGCGGCGATCGGCTATGTCGTTTCTTCCTGGGGATGGCGCTGGTGGATTTCGCGCAAACGCTGGCGCGCAATCCGCAGGCGGCGTATGGCTGCCGGAAAGACAGCGGGAGCGGAAGGCTGAGCGAAATCGGGGCGAGAACGGGGCGACTGCCCATGCCGGACTGGCTTCCGGTCATGCTCGCGCTGGTGGGCAGTGCCGCGCTGATCCAGCTGATTACCGGGATCTGGGTGCTGACCGCCGCCTATGCGGGCGCGGCGCTGATTTTCGCGCTCTCGCTGCGGGCTCTGGCTCGCAAGATGGTGATGCCTGCGTCTGAAAAGCTGGCGCCGCCCGACTGGTCGGTCACCGTCACCGCGATCGAACGCCGCGACATGGCCATCGTCATTACCGATGGTGCGGGCCGGGTAGTCTGCGCCAATACGCGCTATGGCGAATGGTTCGGCTATGACAGCTCACCCCCGCAGCTTGAGCTGGACGAGGCTTCCGTCGATCGTCTTCGCGCTGCGGCGAGCGAGGCATGGCGCAGCGGGATTACGCGCGCCGAAGGGCTGGTCGGCACCAGCGGTCGCTGGCACGCCGATCTGCGCCGCGCCGGGCGAGGGCAGGATTATCTGGTCTGGGAGCTTTCGCCTGTCGAGATGGTCGATCTTGGCGCGCGGGTCACGCGGCTCATCACCGACAAGCTGGGCCGCGCCCTGACCATCGCGGGCATTCAGGCCGCCGCCGTCAATGCCGATGGAGAGATCCTGGGCGCGAACAGCGATTTTGCCCGCCGCGCCGCCGGTGACGCCGAAGCTGAGCTGGCGGGCCGCGAATTCGTCGAGTTTCTGACCGCCGACGAATATGACCGCATCTTCTACGCGCGTGAGGGAACGAGCGGCGAGGACCTGAGGCTCGTCCATTTGCCGATCATGGATCCCGATGCGCCGGCCGACGATACGCAGCCTTCCTTGTTCCTGATCCTCGACGGCGGAATGCGGGCGAACGATTCGACCGCCCTACCAGAGATCGAGGCGCTGCTCTCACTGCTGCCGCTGGGCCTGTCGATGACCGATCGCGATGGCCGCTTCCTGTTCGCGAACAAGGCGTTCCGCCGCGCTGCCGGGCTTGAAACCCATGGCGAGATCCCGCCGTTCCCATCCGATCTGGTGGTGCGGGAGGACAAGGGGGCATTCGCCGATGCGATCCGCCGCCATGCCGCAGGCTCTTCATCGTCAGGCGCGATGCCGATCCGGCTGGAGGCAAACCCCGACGAACCGGTCACGCTCTCGCTCGCCGGGGTACGCGGACTGGGCGAGGCCGCGGTCCTTCTCAGCCTCAAGGACACGACGGAAGAAACGCGCCTGAAACGCCAGGTCGCGCAGGCGACCAAGATGCAGGCGGTGGGCCAGCTCGCCGGCGGTGTCGCACATGACTTCAACAATGTGCTGACCGCGATCATCGGCTATTGCGACCTGATGCTGCTGCGGCATGCGCCGGGCGACAGCGATTATGACGATATTCAGCAGATCAAGGCGAACTCCAACCGCGCGGCCAGCCTGACGCGCCAGCTGCTGGCGTTCTCGCGCCAGCAGACTTTGCGCCCGCAGGTGTTGCAGATGCCCGACGTGGTGAGCGAGGTCTCGAACCTCCTGAAGCGGCTGATCGGTGAAAAGATCCAGCTGAAGGTCAGCCATGACCGCGCGCTGGGCGCGGTGCGTGCCGATCCGCAGCAGCTGGAACAGGTGATCATCAACCTTGCCGTCAACGCCCGCGACGCGATGATGAGCAAGGGCGAGGATGGCGGCGTATTGACCATCTCAACCAGGAAGATCGGCCCGCGCGAGGTGCGTGCGCTCAAGAACGAAGTGCTTCCTTCGGGCAATTATACCGCGCTGGTGGTAGAAGATACCGGCACCGGCATCCCGCCCGAGGTGCTGGGGAAGATTTTCGAGCCGTTCTACACGACCAAGGAGATGGGCAAGGGTACGGGGCTTGGCCTCTCGACCGTCTATGGCATCGTCAAGCAATCGGGCGGCTTTATCTTTGCCGACAGCGATCCGGGGAAGGGCGCGCGCTTCTCTGTCTATCTGCCCGTGCATGTTGCCGCGCCCGGAAGCGAACCGGTCCGGCCCAAGGTGGAAGCCGAACCGCGCGCGGCATTCGGCGGCACCGGCGCGATCCTGCTGGTCGAGGACGAGGACACCGTCCGCGCCGTCGCCGAACGCGCGCTGACGCGGCAGGGCTATAAGGTCACCACCGCCAATGACGGCGAGGAAGGGCTGCAGATCGTGCGCGACGGGGGCGAGTTCGACCTTGTCATTTCCGATGTCGTCATGCCCACCATGGACGGTCCGGCCATGACCAAGGAGATCCTGAAGCTGAAGCCCGACCTGCCGGTGCTCTTCATGTCGGGCTATGCCGAAGAGCAGCTTCGCCGCGAGATCGACTTTCAGGGCATGCATTTCCTGCCCAAGCCTTTTTCCGTTGCCCAGATCGGAAAGAAAGTCGGGGAGATTTTGGGCGAACGGGCGAATGCCGCAAAACCCACGTAAAAGCGCGTATTGACGCGGTAGGAAATAAATTTGTTCTACGCTTGTTCTGGTGGAACAAATGCGGTACATGGCTCTCGTACGGTTGATTTGTTGGGGCAACTGGATACGACTAGGGAGCCGTAAAATGGCAGCAAATCTGAAACTTGTGAACGGGGTATCCGACTTGGATCGTCAAAAGGCGCTTGACGCAGCACTCGCCCAGATCGACCGGGCATTCGGCAAGGGCTCGGCCATGAAGCTGGGCAGCCGCGAGGCCATGAACGTGGAGGCTGTCTCCACCGGATCGCTTGGGCTCGATATTGCACTGGGAATCGGCGGCCTGCCGAAGGGCCGCATCATCGAAGTCTACGGGCCGGAAAGCTCGGGCAAGACCACGCTTGCGCTGCATGTCATCGCAGAGGCGCAGAAGAATGGCGGCACCGCTGCCTTCGTCGATGCAGAGCATGCTCTCGACCCGGTCTATGCCAAGAAGCTGGGCGTCGACATCGACGAGCTGATCGTCTCGCAGCCCGATACGGGTGAGCAGGCGCTGGAAATCACCGATACGCTGGTGCGTTCGAACGCGATCGACGTGCTGGTGGTCGATTCGGTCGCCGCTCTCGTGCCCCGCGCCGAGATCGAGGGCGAGATGGGCGACAGCCATGTCGGTCTGCAGGCCCGTTTGATGAGCCAGTCGCTGCGTAAGCTCACCGGTTCGATCAACAAGTCGAAGTGCATGGTGATCTTCATCAACCAGCTGCGCATGAAGATCGGCGTGATGTACGGCAACCCGGAGACAACGACGGGCGGTAACGCGCTGAAGTTCTATGCTTCGGTCCGCCTCGACATCCGCCGCACCGGCCAGATCAAGGACCGTGACGAGGTTGTCGGCAACGCGACCCGCGTGAAGGTTGTGAAGAACAAGGTCGCACCGCCCTTCAAGCAGGTCGAATTCGACATCATGTATGGCGAGGGCATCTCCAAGATCGGTGAGATCCTCGACCTTGGCGTGAAGGCGGGCCTGGTCGAGAAATCGGGCGCATGGTTCAGCTATGACAGCGTCCGCATCGGACAGGGCCGTGAAAACGCGAAGAACTTCCTCAAGGAAAACCCCGAGCTTCGCGAGAAGCTGGAAAAGGCGATCCGAGGCAAGACCGACGAGGTCGCCGAGGAAATGATGACCAATCCGGGGAACGACGACTCCGAGGATTGATCGCTGCGGCATCATGACGAGATCAGGGGCACGGGAGCGATCCCGTGCCCTTTTTCGTGGGAAACATGCCGACAGAATGTGCTGTAATGTGGCTAGGACGCTTTGGGTTCTTGTCGAACGGGGTCTGCTGGCTTAACTGCCCCGCATGACGTCGACCAATGATATCCGCTCTTCGTTCCTGAGCTATTTCGCCGAGCAGGGCCACGAGAAGGTCCATTCCGCGCCGCTCGTTCCCTATAACGATCCCACGCTGATGTTCGTGAACGCCGGCATGGTGCCGTTCAAGAACGTCTTCACGGGCCTCGAAAAGCGCGATCATTCGCGCGCGACCTCTTCGCAGAAATGCGTGCGCGCGGGCGGGAAGCACAATGATCTCGACAATGTCGGCTATACCGCGCGGCATCACACCTTCTTCGAGATGCTCGGCAATTTCTCTTTCGGCGATTATTTCAAGGAAGAGGCGATCACCCACGCCTGGACCCTTCTGACCAAGGAATGGGGCCTGCCCGCCGACAAGCTGACCGCGACCGTCTATCACACCGATGACGAGGCGTTCGACCTGTGGCGCAAGATCGCCGGGCTTCCCGAAGAGCGCATCATCCGCATCGCCACCAGCGATAATTTCTGGTCGATGGGCGATACCGGGCCCTGCGGTCCATGTTCCGAAGTCTTCTACGATCACGGCGAAGGCATCTGGGGCGGCCCTCCGGGATCGCCCGAGGAAGACGGCGACCGCTTCATCGAGATCTGGAATCTCGTCTTCATGCAGTTCGAGAGCCAAGCCGACGGCACCCGCCAGCCGCTGCCCAAGCCCTCGATCGATACCGGCATGGGGCTGGAGCGAATTTCCGCCGTCATGCAGGGCGTGCATGACAATTACGACATCGACACGTTCAAGGCGCTGATCGCCGCGTCTGAAAGCCTGACCGGCGTCGCCGCAGAGGGCAATGCCCGCGCCAGCCACCGCGTGATCGCCGATCATCTGCGCTCGACCGGCTTCCTGCTGGCCGATGGCGTACTGCCGTCGAACGAAGGGCGCGGCTATGTCCTTCGCCGCATCATGCGCCGCGCCATGCGTCATGCGCATCTCCTGGGCGCGAGCGATCCGTTGATGCATCGCCTCGTCCCCGCGCTGGTCGCGGAAATGGGGCAGGCCTATCCCGAACTAACCCGCGCGCAGGCGCTGGTCGAGGAAGTGCTGGAGCGTGAGGAAACCCGTTTCCGCCAGACGCTGGACAAGGGGCTGCGCCTGCTGGACGACGCGACCGGCAATCTGGGTGAGGGCGACGAACTTCCCGGCGAAACCGCCTTTAAGCTCTATGACACCTATGGCTTCCCTTATGATTTGACTGAGGACGCTCTGCGTTCGCGCAAGATCTCGGTCGACCGCGCCGGTTTCGATGCCGCGATGGCGCAGCAAAAGGCGGCCGCCCGCGCTGCGTGGAAGGGTTCGGGCGACGCCGCTTCGGGTGAAGTCTGGTTCGACATTGCCGAACGCGAAGGCGCGACCGAATTCACCGGCTACACCTCCACCGCAGGTGAGGGGAATGTCGTCGCGCTCATCGTCGATGGCAAGGAAACGCAGAGCGCGGACGAAGGGCAGGACGTCATCGTCCTGACCAACCAGACCCCATTTTATGGCGAGAGCGGCGGCCAGACGGGCGATGCCGGCACGATCTGGCGTCCCGATGGCCTGAAGATCGCGATCAGCGATACGGGCAAGCCGCTGGGCCGTCTGCATGCCCATCTCGGTAGAATCGAATCGGGTGCCGTCGCCGTTGGCGAAACCGTGCACATGACCGTCGATGCCGAGCGCCGCGATGCTATCCGCGCAAACCATTCGGCCACCCATCTGCTGCATGCGGCGCTGCGGGGCCGTCTGGGCGGACATGTGACGCAAAAGGGTTCGCTGGTCGCCGAAGACCGCCTGCGTTTCGACTTTTCGCATCCCAAGGCTTTGAGCGACGAGGACATCGCCGCGATCGAGGCCGAGGTGAATGCCGAGATCCGCCACAATGAGGCAGTCACGACGCGCCTGATGAGCCCCGACGATGCGATCGAGGCAGGCGCGATGGCGCTCTTTGGCGAGAAATATGGCGAGGAAGTTCGTGTCCTCTCGATGGGCCGTCCGGGCAGCGATGCGCGCAATTATTCGGTCGAGCTTTGCGGTGGCACCCATGTCAACGCGCTGGGCGACATCGGCATTTTCCGCATTGTTTCGGAAAGCGCGGTGAGTTCCGGCGTGCGCCGTGTCGAGGCATTGACGGGCGAGGCTGCGCGCCAGTGGCTCGTGGCCCGTGAGGATGCGCTGAAGGCGATTGCGGGCACCATCAAGGCATCGCCGGACGAGGCGCTGGAGCGCGTCACCGTGCTGATGGACGAGCGGCGCAAGCTTGAAAAGGAACTGGCCGAGGCGAAGAAGGCATTGGCTCTCGCCGGTGCCTCTGGCGGCGCTGCGACGGCTCCGGCCGACGAGGAAGTGGCCGGGGTGAAGTTCTCCGGCCAGGTTCTTGAAGGCATGAACCCCAAGGAATTGCGCGGCCTGCTCGACGAGGCGAAGAAGCGCATGGGTTCGGGCGTTGCCGCGATCTGCGCCGTCAATGACGGCCGGGCCGCATTCGCCGTTGCCGTAACCGACGACCTGACCGAGCGGTTCGACGCGGTCGCGCTTGTGCGCGCTGGCGTCGAGGCGCTGGGCGGCAAGGGTGGCGGTGGCCGCGCCGATATGGCGCAGGGCGGCGGTCCCGACGGATCGAAGGCTGCCGATGCGCTGGCCGCGGTAAAGGCGGTAATGTCGGAGAGCGTGGGGGCCTGAGCGCCCCCGCAACGCCCCCTTAGGCTTCGGCGGGAGAGGTCTTGAGCTTGGGCCGCTTGCTCAGCTCGCCTTCCAGCATCAGCCGATCGCGGAATTCGTCGCGCTTTTCGTGGATGGAGGCGATGACGGGCCCCATCGCGACACCAACATTGACCAGCACCGCCTCGCTCAGCTGAAGCGAGCTTTCCAAGGTTTCGGGCACTGCATCGGTTGCGCCCGCGCGGTAAAGCTCGGCCGCGTGGCTGGTGTCGCGCGCGCGCGAGATGATCGGCACGTCCGGATGCGTCGCGCGCAATTTCTTGACGATTCGCGCAGCCAGAACGGGTTCGTCCATCGTGATGATGAAGGCATTCGCATGCGTCAGGTCCAGCCTGTCCAGCGCCGGACCGCGCACGTCTGCAAACAGCAGCGGATGTTTCTTGCGCCGGGCGCGCTGCACCAGTTCCGGATCCGCATCGATGGCGAGGAAGGGCTTGCCGTGTTTATCCATCATGTCGGCGACCAGCTGGCCGACGCGGCCATAGCCGATGATAATGGCGCGTTCCTGCGCGTCGTCCTCTACCGCGACCGGCGGCGCTGCATCGACGCGGCGTGCGACATTGCGGCCGATCAGGGCGAGGATCGGCGTGATGGTAAGACCGATCGCGGTCACGATCTGCCAGAACTGCGCGGTCTGGGGCTGGATCAGCTGCGCGCTGGCAGCGGCGGTCAGCACGATCAGGGTGGTTTCCGACGGGGCCGACATGGTGATGCCGGTTTCCACCGCCGTGCCGCGCCGCGCGCCCATCATGCGCAGTAGCATGCCCGTGACCAGTGCCTTGGCGGCAAGCACGCCCGCGACCGCCAGAAAGATCGGCCCGGCGTTGTCGATGATGACCGTAAGGTCGACGCCCATGCCTACGGTGATCAGGAAAATACCCAGCGCAAGCCCTTTGAACGGCGCGGTAATTCCCTCGACTTCCGTGTGGTATTCAGTCTCGGCGATCAGCAGTCCGGCAATCAGCGCGCCGACGATCGGCGACAGGCCCACAGCTGCCGTGGCAAGGCTGGCGATGATGACGACCAGCAGGCTGGCGGCAAGGAACAGCTCCGGGCTTTTCGTGCGCGCGGCCTGGGCGAAAAGACGGGGCAGGACGACACGGCCGCCAATCATCAGCACCGCGATGGTGACCGCGCCCATCCAGATGGTGGTCCACATCCCTTCCATCCCCTCGGTCGCGGCATAGGGTGCCATGGCGCCAAGCAGGAAGATGATCGGGACGATGGCGATATCCTCGAACAGGAGCATCGAGAGCGCAGCCTTGCCCACCGGCGATTTCGTGCCGGAAATCGGCAGCACCAGCGCAGTCGAGGACAGGGCGAGGGCAAGGCCCAGGCCCAACGCGCCCGACCAGTATTGCCCCATCATCATCAGGGCGAAGGCGATCAGCGCGGCCGAGATCGTCAATTCCATCGCGCCAAGCCCGAAGACCAGGCGGCGCATGGCCCACAGGCGATTGAAGCTAAGCTCCAGCCCGATGGTGAACAGCAGCAGGATGATCCCGAATTCCGCAAAGGGATCAAGCCCTTGTGGATCAGTTATCGTAAAATACTGGAGCCATGGATAATCGAAAACCAATCGCCCAAGGCCGAAAGGGCCGACCGCCATGCCGACAAGGATGAACCCGATGATCGGCGTGACGCGAAAGCGGGCGAACACCGGGATCACGATCCCGGCAGCCCCGAGGATCACCAAAGCATCGGATAGAACGGGCGTGAGGTGAAGTTCGCTGGCCATTGCTGCAATTATGCCGTGTCAGCCGCGGATTGGAAGATGGGCGGCATATGCGAACCGGGGATAGTGTCGGAAAAAGCAGGACATGCCGTTCGCATAATATGAGGGCCGGTTCACGTTCTGCGCGCAAGTCACTGTTTTGAAATGATGTGCCGTGATCAGGGTTCTTTCCCGTGTGTGCATCTGCGAACATAATTTGCTGCAGTGCGAGATTTCTATTGAAACTTACCCGTCGTTTTGTCAGCAATTCGTAACAGAGTGATTCAGGGAAACTTTGTTGCGCGAGCATGGGACGCCGCGCATCGGGACAAATATCGAGGGACTTTCAGGTAAGATAATAGCTGCGAATAAAAGACCGGCCAGAAGGCCGAAGGGCGCAGCCTTGGGAGAAAGTGAATTTGGGGGAGGAGATCGTCCAATGGATCAGGAGATCTCCATGCATAAACGCTCATTCGTGTCATCGCTTGCTCTTGCGGGCAGCCTGCTGTTTCCTGTGGCCGCCATGGCGCAGACCGCCGACGAAGATCCGTCGGAAGAAGATGGCACTATCGTCGTGACCGGCCTTCGCGGCAATGACCGCACGGTGGCCGATTCGCCGGTTCCGATCGACGTTTTCAGCACTGACGATCTCAACGCCGTTTCCTATACGGACACGAATGACGTCCTGAAGACGCTCGTGCCGTCCTATACGCTGTCGCGTAATCCGATTTCCGACGGCTCCAGCTTCATTCGCCCGGCAACGCTGCGCGGCATGCCGACCGACAAGACCCTCGTGCTGGTAAACTCCAAGCGTCGCCATCGCGCCGCGCTGGTCACCATTGGCGGATCGGGCACGCAGGGCCCCGATATCGCGACGATCCCATCGATCGCGCTGAAGTCGGTGCAGGTGCTGCGCGACGGCGCTGCCGCGCAATACGGTTCGGACGCCATCGCCGGCGTCATCAACTTCCTGCTGAAGGACAGCCCCACCGGCATCAGCCTCGAAGCGGAAGCCGGCCAGTTCTATGAAGGCGACGGTTTCGAATATCGCTTCGCCGGCAATATCGGCCTTGGTCTTGGTGATCGCGGTTTCGTCAATGTCTCGGCGGAATATTACAACGCCGAAAACACCAACCGGGCCGAGCAATATTGCGAAAGCTGGTTCTGCGTCGATGATTATGCCGCCGATCCGGCCAATGCTGAATATGCGGCCGCCGTCGATGGCATCAAGACGGTCCAGCCATGGGGTCGCCCCTCGATGGAAGCGGTCCGCACCTTCGTGAATGCCGGCTATGAACTTTCGGACAAGGCCGAGCTTTACGCCTTTGGCAACTACAGCTGGTCGACCTCCACCGGCAATTTCTTCTATCGCTATCCGAACAACGGCACGATCGAGGATATCCGCCTTGCCGATGGCTCGATCTGGAGCCCGCTGGAATTTTTCCCCGGCGGTTTCACGCCGCAGTTCACCGGCGACGTGACGGACTTGTCGATGGTCGGCGGCCTGCGCGGCGATCTGACCGATACGTTCACCTATGATTTCTCGGCCCGCTATGGCCGTTCCAAGATCGCCTATACGCTGGTCAACACGATCAACCCGTCGATGGGCCCGGATTCGCCGACCAGCTTCAAACCCGGCGACCTGATCAACGACGAACTGCAGTTCCAGGCTGACTTCGTGAAGAGCTTTGACGTCGGCCTTGCCGGCGATCTCGATTTCGCGTTCGGCGGGACCTATTTCGAAGAAGGTTACGAACTGGTCGAGGGTGATCCCGACTCCTATTTCGCAGGGCCCTATTCGGGTGCCGATCCGTACGGTTTCTGCGATGCAGGCGTCCCCACCACCGGCAGCCCGCTGACTGCGGCCGAATGTGCGGACGGGGATGACCCGGTCTATACCGTCGTCGGCGTCGGCTCGAACGGCTTCCCCGGTTATTCGCCCGAATTTTCGGGCACCTACAACCGTCACAGCTATGCGTTCTATGGCGATCTTTCGGCCGACGTGACCAGCACCTTCTTCCTGCAGGGCGCGCTCCGGTACGAGAATTATTCGGACTTCGATTCGCAGCTGATCTACAAGATCGCGGGCCGGTTCGAACTGACGCCCGAAGTCGCGCTGCGCGCTTCGCATGGCACGGGCTTCCGCGCACCGACGCCGGGCCAGCAGGGCACGACCAATGTGTCGACCCGTCTGCCCAACGGTCTTCCGGTTGCGACCGGCCTGTTCCCGGCATCCAGCGCGGTTGCGCAGGCCTTGGGCGCAACGCCGTTGAAGCCTGAGAAATCGACCAACTGGGCATGGGGCGTCACCGGCGACTTCGGCAACTTCACCATGTCGGTCGACTTCTACCGGATCGCGCTCAAGGATCGCCTGAACGCCATTTCGACCATCAATGTCGTTTCGGACTGCGATACCGCGACTGCCGGTACACAGACGGACTGCCTTGGCTATGTCGGCAATCTGATCGATGCGGGCGTCGTGGGCGCAGAATCGATTGGCGGCGTCTTCTACTTCACCAATGCGTTCGACACGATCACCAAGGGTGTCGACATCGTCGGTTCGTACAAGACGACATGGAGCGCTGGCACCACCACCTTCACGGCGGCGATGAACTACAACGAAACCTCTTTCGATGGGCCGGTCGACGACCTGTTCAACGACGAGGACCAGTACGACTTCGAAAACTTCGATCCGAAGTGGAAGGGCGTGTTCACCATCGCTCATGACGCAGGTCCGCTGGGAATCGTCGCGCGCGCCAACTATTTCGGCAAGTCGACGAACTCGGACGGCAGCAACGCGCCGCTGGTCTATCAGACCTATGGCTCGGAATGGATGTTCGATCTGGAAGGCAGCTACGACTTCGGCGACATGTTCACCCTGTCGGTCGGTGCGCGTAACCTGTTCGACAACTACCCGGACAAGGCCGATTTCGAATATTGCTGCGGCCGCGTCTACAACTCCGGTTCGACCGTCGACTGGATGGGCGGCTACTACTACGCCAAGATCCGGGCGAGCTTCTGATGACGACTGCCGGAGCGGATGAGGATTGTTCCATGTCCCGTTCCGGCACCCCGGTTGGGGAGGATGAGCGCGCGACACCGGTGCTGAGGCTTGCCGTTCCCGGCGATGCCGAAGCCGTTCGCGCGCTCATTCGCCTCTCCACCGACGTGCTGCTTGCCCGGGTGCTGCCGCCCGAGCAGGTTGCCGCCAGCCATCTCTTCATGGCGCTCGACACCCAGCTCCTTGCCGACGGAACCTATTTCGCAGTCGAGGTGGATGGCGTGCTTGCCGGCTGTGGCGGGTGGAGCAGGCGGGCCACGAATTTCGGCGGTGACCAGTCGGAAGGGCGCAATCCCCGCCTGCTGAATCCCGCGACCGAACCGGCGCGTATTCGCGCCATGTACACTCACCCCGATTTCACGCGGCTCGGCATCGGGCGCATGATCCTGAAGGCCGGCGAAGATGCGGCAAGGGCGGAGGGTTTCAACACAATCCAGCTGCACGCGACGATGGGCGGAATGCCGCTTTATCGCGCCTGCGGCTTCAGGGAAATCGCGCATGAAACGGCATCAGGCGTGCCCATCGTGCACATGATGAAGGACCTATGAAGTGACACGGCATTCCCCCGATGCCGGCCCCCTTTCCCTCAAGGTGGGCCGAAAATGATAGACCAGATCATCGAATGGGCGCCGATCATCGGCCTCATGCTTGGCGCGGGCGTGCTGGCGGGCTTTGCCGCCGGCCTGTTCGGTATTGGCGGCGGCTTCGTCGTCGTCCCTGCGCTTTTCGTCATGCTCCCGCTTCTGGGCGGTTCCGAAGCCGAACTGGCGCATGTCGCCATCGGCACGTCGCTTGCGACCATTGTCGTCACCTCGCTCCGGTCGATGCAGGCGCATGCGCGGCGCGGGGCAGTGGATTTCGTACTGCTGAAGCAATGGGCGCCCTATATCGTCGTCGGCTCCATTGCAGGTGTGCTCTTCGCCTCGCTCGTCTCCAGCTCGGTGCTGGCGATCATATTCGGGGTGGGCGTCATATTGATGGCGATCCACTTCCTCTACCCGATCCTCAAGTCGATGAAATTGGGTGAAGATATTCCGGCAGGCGGCGGGCGCATGGCGATCGCCACGGGCCTCGGTGCTTCGTCCTCGCTGCTCGGCATTGGCGGGGGCACGGTCGCGATCATCGTGATGACCCTCTATGGCCGATCCATCCACCGGGCGATCGGCACGGCGTCGGGCATTGGCGTCATCATCGCGGTCCCGTCGGCCATCGGCTATGCGATCATCGGCCTTGGCGTGCACGGGCTGCCTGTCGGCTCGCTTGGCTATGTCAATGTGATCGCGGCGCTTTCGATCGTCGCCATGTCGTCGTTTTCCGCCCCGTGGGGCGCGGCGGCGGCGCATCACCTTAATCCAGAGTGGATGAAGCGCATTTTCGGGGTCTATCTCCTGTTCATTGGCGCGATCATGATCCGCAACGGCCTTACCGCCTGAAGGCGGCCTTTCGATCGGGTGTCCGCCCTTACGGCGCCCGTTCCCAGAAACCCGACAAGGGAGGATGAAAATGGAACTTTCCCGCCGCCGGATGCTGACCGGCACCACGATCGGAGGAGCCGCGCTCGTCGGCTCCAGCGCCATGGCGCAGACCGCCACCGCGCCCGCCAAGGACCCATCGGTATTCGGCCCGCCGCCCGGCGTCGCGCAATTGTCGCGTAACGAAAATCCATTCGGCCCCGCGCCGTCCGCAATTCAGGCAATCTATGACGAGGCGAAGAACGGCTGCTATTACGCCAATGGCGGGGTCGAAAAGCTGACCGGCATCATCGCTTCGCATTACAGCCTGTCGCCCGACAATATCACTATCAGTTCCGGCTCCACCGAAGTGCTTTGCGCTGCTGCGCTGGCATTGCCCGATGGCAAGGCGATCCTGTGCCCCGAACTGTTCTGGGATACCACGGTCAAATATGCCGAGCGCAAGGGGGCGACGCTGAAGCGCGTGCCGCTGGCCGAGGACATGAGCGTCGACCTTGACGCCATGGCGAAGGCGATCGGCCCCGATGTCGGCATGATCCAGATCTGCAACCCGAACAATCCGACCGGCATGGCCACGGGCGGTGCCGCTCTGCGCAGCTTTATCCAGAACGTGCCCGCTGATATCCCGATCCTCGTGGACGAGGCCTATAACGAGCTGACGAGCGATCCGGCGTTCTTCTCGGTCTCCGACATGGTAAACGATCACCCGAACCTGATCGTGTGCCGCACCTTTTCGAAGATCTTCGGCATGGCGGGCCTGCGCGTCGGCTATGCACTGTCGCACCCGGATACGGCGATGGAGCTTCGCAGCTATCTCATGAGCTTTGGCGGCAATACCGCCGGTCTTTCCGCCGCCATCGCCTCTTTCGAGGACGAGACTTTCAAGACCTACTCCAAGTACCAGGTCCTTGCCGCGCGCAAGATCATCATGGACGCGGTCACCGGGGCGGGCCTGACCGCGCTGCCATCGGAAACGAACTTCGTCTATGTAAAGGTTCCCGATGCGGATGCGCTGCAAAAGGCGATGGCCGAAAATGGAGTCTCGATCCGCGGTGCCTATGGCAAGTGGACGAACTGGTCGCGCGTATCGTGCGGCTATATCGAAGATGTGAAACGCTACGCCGAACTGCTGCCACAGCTGGTCTGATCCGTTCGATCGAGCCAGCATCCCCTTGGGGAAGGGACACCAGCGTGCGGGGAGGGCCGGGGGACTGGCTCCTCCCCGTTTCTTTTGGTCTCGCCTTATACCTTGGCACAAGTATGCATGGCCGGAGCATTTCGTTACTCCTAAGCGAAAGAGAATACGCTTTGGGAGAGCGCGCCGTTGTCGGCACGATTTGCATGGCTCGCTTCGGCGGGATTGACGGCTCTGGCATGCCAGCCCGGCGCGGCCTTTGCCGAAGACGACCTGTCTGACGGACCGCGCACGATCATCGTCACCGCACCCGGCGGAGGGATCGAGATCGAAGAGGCCGAAAGCCTGGACAGCGCCGACATTGGCCGCACCGGCTCGCCCGATGTGCTGGCCGCGCTGACCCGCAATATCGCGGGCGTTTCGCTTCAGGATGCGCAGGGCAATCCATGGCAGCCCAATCTCGTCTATCGCGGCTTTACCGCTTCGCCATTGCAGGGGCAGGCGCAGGGGCTGGCGGTGTATCTGGATGGTGCGCGCTTCAATCAGCCATTCGGCGATACGGTCGGTTTCGACCTCATACCCGACGCTGCGATCCGTTCGGTGTCACTGCTCGATGCGAGCCCTGCCTATGGCCTCAACGCGCTGGGCGGCACGATGGTCATGGAAACGAAGACCGGGGCAGGCGACCCCGGACTGGAAGCATCGCTGGCAGGCGGAAGCTATGGCGAGCGCGATGCGAGCATAGCCGCCGGCATGGCGAAGGGTGACTTCAGCGCATTTGCCGCCGGGCAATGGCGTAAGGAGGATGGCTGGCGCGATCACAGCCCGTCGGAATTGTTCAATGCCTATGCTGACCTTGGCTTCGATGGTGAAACGGCAGGGGTGCACGCGAAATTCGTCGGGGCTGACACGGATCTGACCGGCAATGGCGTCGCCCCGGTGGAACTGCTCGCGGCGCGGCGCAGATCCGTGTTCACCTGGCCCGATAATTCCACCAGCCGCTATGGCCGGATCAGCCTGCACCCATGGGTCGGCCTGGGGGATAGCACGCGGCTGGAAGGCACGTTCTACCGTCAGCGGCTCAAGGCGCGTACCGTAAACGGCGATGCCGCCGATATCGAGACCTGCGAAGATGACGAGGCTTTCCTGTGCCTTGAGACCGTGGACGAGGATGACGGCGGCGAAGAGGAGCAGAGCCTGCTGACCGATGCGGACGGCAATGCCATTGCCGAAATGCTGGGCGGTGAGGATTATGGCGTCCTCAATCGCGGGCGGCTGCATACGCGCTCGATGGGCGGCATGCTGCAGCTGGTGGATGAGCGGGAAATTTGGGGCGGCACCAATCGGCTTGCCCTGGGGGTCAGCTATGACGGATCGACCAGCCGCTTTGCCACCAGCGCGGAACTGGGGGCGCTGACCGATGATCGCAGCGTCGATGGGCTTGGGCCGATCATCGTGCAGGCAGATGGGGCCATCGCCCCGGTCTCATTGACGGCGAAGACCGAATATATAGGCGTGTTCCTTGCCGACAGCCTGCCGATCACGTCGCGGCTGACGGCCGAGATCGGGCTGCGCTGGAACTGGGCCGGGATCGAACTGATCGACCGGATCGGCACCGCGCTCAATGGCGATCATAGCTTCCGCCGCCTGAACCCCGGTTTGGAACTGGAATATGAGGTAGGTGATAAGCTGTCCCTGCGCGCCGGCTATGCCGAGACCAATCGCGCGCCCACACCTGCCGAGCTGTCATGCGCGGATGAGAATGCGCCGTGCAGCCTCGCCAATTTCTTCATTGCCGATCCGCCGCTGCGCCAGGTCGTGGCGAAAAGCTGGGAGCTGGGTGCATCGGGTGAGGGCACGGCCGCAGGTTGGGACATCGACTGGGACGTTTCGGGTTTCAGAACGACGAATATCGATGACATCCAGTTCATCGCATCGCGCGTCAGGGGGCGGGCCTATTTCCTCAATGTCGGCTCGACGCGCAGGCAGGGGCTGGAATTGAATCTGTCGGCAACGCATGGCGGCTGGCAGGTGAGGGCAGGCTATGCCTTTACCGATGCGACTTTCCGCACGCCGCTCACCCTGTCGAGCCCGCAAAATCCGGCGGCGGCGGATGACGGCACGATCGCAGTTATGGCGGGCGACCGGCTGCCCGGCATTCCGCGCCACAGCGCCACGCTTACCGTCGATTACGAAGGCATGATCGGCACGCGCCGCTTTGCACTTGGCGGCGATATCGTGGCGCGGTCCGGCCTCGTGCTGGTGGGCGATGAAGGAAACGACAACGCGCTCACACCCGGCTATGCTCTCCTGAACCTTCGCGGCAAGGTGGAGATGATGCGCGGGCTGTCGCTCTTTACCGAGCTGCGAAACGTGTTCGACCGCGATTATGCGACTTTCGGCACCTTTAGCGAGGTGGACGAGGTCGAACTGGAAGAAGCGCCCGGTGCGGCGAACCCGCGCGCCTATGGCCCGGGTTCGCCGCGCAGGCTGACCATCGGTCTGCGTCTCGAACTTTAAAAGACCGCGCGATCAGGCAAAAGCGCGCGTGTCGTAAAATTCGCGGATGGTGCCGACGCGGTCGTTCACGACCTCGATCTCATTGTCGGTCAGGATCTTGCGCCAGTATTCATTGGCCTGCCGGATGTCGCGATTGCGCGAATGCGGATGGCCATTGGGCGTTTCGGGCGCGTCCTTGGGCGTGAAGCGGGCGACGATCTTCTCACGGATCTTGTCCGTCATCTCAAGGCTCAGATCGTCGAACAGCCGTTCGAACACGGGGAGGGCATCGTCGATTAGATCTTCGGTCGACACGAAATGCACCTTGTCCGGATACGCTTCGTGCAGTTCCATCAACTCGCCATAGACCATGGCCCAAAGGGCGGCGCCGCCTTCGACCACGTCGTCGGGGCTGCGCATCGGATTGCGGGACAGGTACTTGCCCTTAAGCCCGTCGTCGATTTCCTGGATGTTATAGGTCCAGTTCAGGCGTTTGAGGCTGGCCACCACGGCGTGCGGCGGGCGGAATGTCGCGACGACCGGCTGCCCGGTGCATTCGATAAAGGCACGCGCGGCAAACGGAGCGATGGGATCTTTCCAGATCACGTTCTGTGCCGTGGGCTGCAGTTTCGCCATGCGCAGGGAATGGCGTGAACGGCCACCGATGATTTTCTTGGCCAGTTTCCTCAGCCCGGTTTCATGCGCGAAATTGCCGGGGCGCAGCTTCAGGTCGAGGCGGCTGACACGGCTGACGAGATCGGCAAAGCTTTTCTTGCTATAGCCATGCGCGCCGGGGATCTCGAAATAACGGTCGACCGACCGGTCACCGCTGTCGCCGTTCATCGGTTCATACAGGGTCACCGTGCTGGGGGCGAGGCCCAGTATGTCGCCAACGACCGTGGTCCCGGAGCGGGGCGTTCCGGTGACAAGAAAAGTGTTTCGTCGCAATCTTCTTCCTAATCGCAAAATATGGCCCCGCTGACCGATCCCGTGACAGAGGCATACAACAGACGCGCGCAAATCGGAATTTGCTGCAGGAGCTAATTGGGGGGATGCCCGAATTCGCCCGCCTATCGTCCAAAGGGTATCGGTGCGGCTCTTTGGGCAGTCGTCATGGTCATTATGTGCATGGGATTGCACGGCTTTTCAGGCAGCGCGTGGCAAAATGATGACGGGTCGATTTTGGGTCAGCCGGGCACACGTGCCGGGCCAAGGCAATCAGTGCGGATGATGCGCGCATTAGCGGCACCTGTCTGCCGAGCGCGCAGCGCAACAGGTCCGCCGAGCGCACAGCGCAACAGGGCGCCGCTCGATATCGAACGGCGCGCCGGTATCCGGTTTTTAAAAGAAATAATTGGTCGGGGAGAGAGGATTCGAACCTCCGGCCCCTGCCTCCCGAAGACAGTGCTCTACCAGGCTGAGCTACTCCCCGACCGATGCCACCCGACAAGCGGGCTGCGAGGCAGAGGCGCGCCTATAGGCGGCTGAATCGCGGCTGGCAAGCGGACATTTGCGAATGATGGACCTGCGGCGGGTTTGCACAGAATGTTCACAGGCTGGTCACAGGCTTGCCCGCAGGCCGTTCGCTTGTGATCCCTGCCTGGATTCCCCGAAAAATCCCGTTTTTTCAGCATGGATTACTCCCGTCCGCCTCATTCATGCGGAAGAGGAAAATGGGGGAGTGAGCCGGGTTCGCATATCCGCCCGGATCGCTGCCGCGGCGCGAATCGAAAGTTGCCATCACCACTGCCCGATATCCCCGCCGCATGGTGCAGCAGCTTTGTGGACAATCCGGCCGGGATGACCGAACGGCTTGTTGCCGCAGGGCGGCTCGGTTAGTCGAATTGCATTGAGGTTCCGCGGACAGGGGCCTGCGTCACTCAGGGGGCCTAAGTGCAACATCCCGAATACCAGTTTCTCGATCTCCTCAGGCGCGTTCTGGAAAAGGGTGACGAGCGCGTCGATCGCACCGGCGTCGGCACGCGCTCCCTGTTTGGCGAATTGCTGCGCTTCGATCTTAGCAATGGCCAGGTTCCGATCATGACGACGAAGCGGGTCTATTGGAAAACCGCAGTCAAGGAGATGCTCTGGTTCCTGACCGGCGGGACCAATATCCGCCAGCTGCTCGAGCAGAACGTGAAGATCTGGTCGGACTGGCCGCTGGAGAAATATCGCAAGGCGAGCGGCACCGATATCTCGCAAGACGAATTCGAGGGCAGGATCCTCGCGGAGGACGAATTCGCGCGGGAATGGGGTGAACTCGGCCCTGTCTATGGCAAGCAGTGGCGCCGATGGGTGGATGCCGATGGCCGCGAGCACGACCAGATCGGCACGCTGATCGAAACGCTGAAGCACAATCCTTCAAGCCGGCGCATGCTGTTTCACGCATGGAACGTGGGTGAGTTGGACAGCATGGCGCTGCCGCCGTGCCACATGGTCTACCAGTTTCATGTAAATTCGCGCAATGAACTCAATTGTCTCATATTCCAGCGTTCCTGCGACCTGTTTCTGGGGTCGTTCTTCAACTTCAGCGGCGGGGCCGCGCTGTTGCACATGCTGGCGCAACAGGCCGGTCTGACGCCCGGCGAACTGGTTTGGGTGGGCGGCGACGTTCACATCTATCTCAACCATATCGACCAGGTGCGCGAACAGATCGAGCGGACCCCGCGACCGCTGCCCACGATGACGCTGACGCGAAAGCCCGATTCCATCGACGGCTACACCATCGATGATTTCGAGGTCACGGGTTATGACCCGCACCCGGTGATCAAGGGCGATGTTGCCGTCTGACGGCTGCGGAAAAGCTCTCCGGATCAAGTGCTGCGTCGCTGCGTTGGTCTTGCATATCCCCTTATTCAAAGGAATTGTGCATGACGAAAGACAAGCAGGCCGCCGAATCCGAAGTGCGGACCGACAAGAACCCCGCGAATATCCCGGCCAGCGAGAATCCTTCGCGTAACAGCCAGCTTTATAACGAGATGCGCAATCAGGATGCGGTCTCGCCCGAGGATTATCCGGAGAAGGATCGCGTGGCGGGCAATGCCGCTGTATCCGATGCCGACCCCGAATAAAGCGGCGATCCTGCGATGAAGCCGATCCTTTTGCCGGAAAGCTGGGAGCCGCTGATCCGTATCGGGATCACGGCGCCCGTCCTTTATCTCCTGATCATCGTGTTCATCCGCATATCGGGCAAGCGTTCGACCTCACAGATGAACAATTTCGACTGGATCGTGACGGTGGCACTCGGCTCCATCGCGGCATCGACGATCATCCTGAAGGACACGACTCTGGTCGAAGGCGGCTTTGCCATCGGACTGCTGCTGGCCATGCAATATGTCCTGACATCGCTTGTCCGCCGGTCCGATATCGTTTCTTCGGCGGTCAAGGCGACCCCGACCATGCTGATGGACGAAGGGCGCTTTATCGACGAGGCCATGCGGCGCGAACGCATTTCGCGCCGCGAGGTGCTGGCGGCAGTCAGGAAGGCGGGAATTACCGATCTCGACAAGGTGGCCTGGGTTACGCTGGAAAATGATGCGTCCTTCTCGGTCATTTCAAAGGACGAGCGCGGACCGGGCATGAGTGCGATGGCCGCCATCGATAATTTCGACCGGCAGGAAAAGAAGGTGATGCCGCGGTAAGCGACACTGGGCCGGGCGGTTGATTGCCCCCTGAAAAACGCGGCCACAATCGGCCTGCCGCGCCTGCCCGCCCATCTGTCTTGAGCCTGCGGTAATAGCGGGAACGGACCGCCTCGCAGCGCTTTGAAATGTTGTACAAACGGCAACGAGACTTCCCGAACAGGACTGATGGGTGTGCCTGGCCTTGCCTGCCGATCACGGCGGAGCCGTCCCTGCGTCCTGCTTTAGAAGGCGCCTCTCCCGAGCCGTGGCCAACTTGCCAAAAATTTTAGGAAAATCATGACTCAGGAACATCTGACAACCATCGATCCACTCACCGAAGAGGTGATCGCAACCTACCCCTACATGTCTGACGAGGAAGCCGGCAATGTCATCGAAGCGAGCCAGAAGGCATTCCGCGACTGGCGCCTGCGCAGCCTTGATGACCGCGCCGAGGTGATCGCAGCGATCGGGGCGAAACTGCGGGAGAAGAAAGAGGAGTTCGCCCAGCTCATGACGCGCGAGGTCGGCAAGCTGCTCAAGGACAGCCGTGATGAAGTCGATCTGTGTGCGGCGATCTGCGATTACACCGCAAGCCATGGCCCGGAAGTGCTCGCCGATGAAGAGCGCGAGGTCGATGGCGCCAGCGCCTTCGTAACCCATGCGCCGATCGGCATCGTCTATGGTATCCAACCGTGGAACTTCCCCGCCTATCAGGCAGTGCGTTATTCGATCGCCAGCCTGATGGCGGGCAATGGCGTCCTGCTCAAACATGCCGAGAATTGCACCGGAAGCGGCGCGTTCCTGCGCGACCTGTATGAAGAGGCCGGTCTGCCCAAAGGCCTGTTCGGCGTGTTGTTCATCACCCATGACCAGTCCGACGCGATAATCGAACACGATCTCATCCGCGGTGTCACCATGACGGGGAGCGACAAGGCAGGCCGCCATATCGCGGCAAAGGCTGGCGAGGTGGTCAAGAAGACCGTGCTCGAGCTGGGATCAAACGACGCGTATCTGGTGCTCGACGATGCCGATCTCGACCTCGCGGTAAAGACCTGTGTGGCGGGGCGAATCTATAATAACGGCCAGACCTGCGTAAATGCGAAACGCTTCATCGTGACAGAGGCGAACTACGACGCCTTTGTGAAAGCCTATGCAGAGCAGTTTGCCGCGATCGAGATGGGCGATCCCAGGGATGAAAATACGCAGCTTGGCCCCATGGTCAGCAAGTCGCAGCGCGAGAAGCTGCACCGGCAGGTCGAGGAAAGCGTGGCAAAAGGCGCGCGCCTCGTCACCGGCGGCGAGATGCCCGATGGTAAAGGCTGGTTCTATCCCGCCACCGTACTGGCCGATGTCGCGCCGGGCCAACCGGCTTATGAAGATGAGTTGTTCGGCCCTGCCGCATCCATCATCAAGGCGAAGGATGACGAGGACGCCATGCGCATCGCCAATGGCAGCCGCTATGGCCTTGGTGGCGGTATCTTCAGCAAGGACGTCGAGAAGGCCAGGAAGCTGGCCGCGATCCATTTCGATACTGGCATGGTCTTCATCAACAGCTTTGACGTTGCGTCGCCCAGCCTGCCTTTCGGCGGGGTCAAGAACTCTGGCTATGGCCGCGAACACGGACCGGAGGGGCTAAAGGAATTCGTGAACGCTAAGGCGATCAAGATCGCAGGCTGACGCCTGTTGCTCACAGTTCCTTTCCGACCAATCCCCCAAGGATCTTTCAAATGACCGATACCGACATTCTTTTCAAACCGCTGCGCGTGGGTGCGATCGAACTCCCGAACCGCGTATTGATGGCCCCGCTTACCCGCAACCGGGCGATGCCCGATGGCACGCCGCGCGATATGGCGGCAACCTATTACCGTCAACGCGCCTCGGCCGGGCTGATCATATC
Source organism: Croceicoccus mobilis (assembly GCF_001661965.1). GTDB lineage: Bacteria > Pseudomonadota > Alphaproteobacteria > Sphingomonadales > Sphingomonadaceae > Croceicoccus > Croceicoccus mobilis. The sequence continues at coordinate 7,221 of NZ_LYWZ01000004.1, read as the reverse complement.
CGAGGCAACGCAGATCTCTTTAATGGCCAAGGGGTACAAGGATACGCCTGGCATCCATACCGACGCCCATGTCGCGGGGTGGAAGCCCATCATCGAGGCCGTGCATGCCGCAGGCGGACGCATTTTCTGCCAACTCTGGCACGTGGGACGGATCAGTCACGTCTCGCTGCTGCCCGATGGCGCGCAGCCGGTGTCATCCAGCGCCATTCGCGCCAAGGCCCAGACATTCACTGAAAACGGGTTCGAGGCTACGTCCGAGCCGGTGGCGCTATCCGCCGATGGCATTGCGGGTCTGCTCGACGACTACGGCCATGCTGCACGCTGCGCCAAGGCGGCGGGCTTCGACGGGGTCGAGGTGCATGCCGCCAATGGCTATCTGCTCGACCAGTTCCTGCAGGATGGCGTGAACAAGCGCGACGACGGTTACGGAGGCTCGGTCGAGAACCGGCAGCGCCTGTTGCGCGAAGTGCTGGACCGGGTCTGCGATGTTTTTCCGGCAGATCGCGTTGGCGTTCGCCTGTCGCCTCTGGGGCAGGCCAACGACATGTCTGACAGCGATCCCGAAGAGACCTTCAGTGCGGCCTATCGCATGCTGGCCGGGCGCGGCCTTGCCTATCTCCACGCGATCGAGGAGTTTTACGGGCAGAACACCAGCGACGACGATCGCGCCCTGCTAAAGCGCCTGCGCGCGCTCTATGACGGCGTCTATCTGGGTAATGGCGGCTATGACGGTGCCGCGGCCGCCACGGCTATCGCGCAAGGCGGTGCCGATGCGGTAACGTTTGGCCGCCCCTTCATTGCCAATCCCGACCTTCCCGAACGCTTCCGGATCGGTGCCGATCTCAATGAGCCCGATCAGGACACGTTCTATGGCGGAGACGAGACGGGTTACACCGACTATCCCTTCCTCGCTTCCGATCATTGATAGTGCGCAGGGGCAGGGGGCATGGGCAGGGGCAGGGCGCCGGGCAGCCCGGTTCCTTCCGCCCCATCTGCACGCCGAGAATTATTTTCGGCTTTTCGTTCGAATCATTTCGCATGAATCGCGATCATTGCACCCGCCTTTTCATTCCGTGAGGGAGAGATCGCTGCCGCCGGCCACATGGCAAAGGGCTCTCAAGCGAAAAATTTTGCCGCTGCGAGACGCAAAACTGCGGCTCACGAAAAAGATTTTGGCTTCTGTCATTTTTCCTGCAGCAAAGTCGTTGACAGCAAAAATTTCCTCGCCTAGTTGCGCGGCTCCCCAAGGGGCGCACGCTTTGCAAAAGCTGCTGATTGCAGGGATATGCGGGTGTAGCTCAGTTGGTTAGAGCGCCGGCCTGTCACGCCGGAGGTCGCGGGTTCGAGCCCCGTCACTCGCGCCACCCTGGGGATTTTATCACAGCGATGGGTTTAACGCGGTGCCGATTTTCGGCACCGCGCCCACGCGTGCGCTTTCTCCGAACAAATCCAGTGAATCAGCTGTTTGGGAAATGCGCGGGCCTGATCAGCCCCAGCGCCCTGTTTCCATCCAGATTGACGACGGAACGGGATTTCATTGTCCGCCGTTGTTCACCCAAGTGCGCGAAATTGCTTGGTTTTGGCAATTCGACGTCCGCGCTTGTATGCCAGTATACGCGGCTATATATTTCACGTATATTTCACCGATGAAAGGGCCGTCGCATGGCGCGCACATTGAAGGAAGCCACGCTAACGACGCGCAACGCGCGGGCGAAGCTGGGCGAGGGGTTGCACTGGCGCGGGATAGATGCGGACACGCACCTTGGCTATCGCAAGGGCAAGCGCGGCGGCGTCTGGCTGGTCCGATGGCGGGTTGCAGAGGGGCACTATCACCGCGACAAATTGGGCGCGGCTGATGATGCGATCACGGAAGGCACTTTGGATTTCAATGCTGCTGTCCGGGCCGCACGCGAGCGGGTGGAGGCTGTCCGCCGGGAAGAACGCGCAAAGGCAGACGGTGTGGTGCATTCTGTCAGGTCGGCGGTGCTTGCCTATTCAGAAATGCGCGACGCCAGACTGCGCGAGCGCACCGGCAGCGAGGCATTGCGCACCGCATCATCATCCGCGCTTGAGCGATACGTTACCGGGCGCGTGGCGGGCGGCAACATGGAAGCGCGAGAAGCTGCGCCAATTGCTGACGTGCCGCTGCATGATTTGACAGAGGCGCAGCTTTCGGAATGGCGCGACGCGCTGCCCCCTACCTTGAAGGCGTCCACACGCCGACACATTTCTGCCGACCTACGCGCAGCACTAAATATGGCCTATCGCTTGCACCGCACGAAGTTGCCCGCATCATTTCCCATGACCGTAACGGAAGGGCTGCACATTTCGCGCAAGGCGTCGGCTGAGGCTGGCGAAGCAACAGCGCGGGAAAATCAAATTTTGCCAGATTCGAAGATTGGCGAAATCATCACGGCGGCGCGCGATGTGGACGCGGCGGGCAGTTGGGGTGGCGATTTATACCGCATGATAATCGTTTTGGCTGCGACCGGCGCGAGATTTTCGCAAGTAGCCCGGCTTACCGTCCGCGATGTGCAGGCGGATCGTTCGCGCCTGATGGTCCCAGCAAGCCGCAAGGGGCAGGGCAGCAAGCCAGAAGCGACACCCGTGCCAGTGGGTGCGGACGTGCTAGCCGCGCTTGCTCCAGCTATTAGGGGGCGGGCAGGGGGTGACTTGCTGTTGACCCGCCCCAAAATGATGCGAGAGCCGGGGCAATTGAAATGGGTGGCGGTGGGGCAGCGCCCATGGGGCATGGCTGCCCGGCTCGTGGAGCCGTGGGCGGAAATCCGCAAGGCCGCCAATCTGGCGGACGACGTTGTGCCCTACGCCTTGCGGCATTCCAGCATTGTGCGGGGCATTCGCGCCGGGCTGCCGCTGCGCTTGGTCGCGGCGCTGCATGACACGTCGATTGCGATGATTGAACGCCACTATGGGCGCTGGATTGCGGACGGTCTGGACGATCTGGCGGCGGCGGCAGTTGTCCCGCTTGTGCCAGCTTAGACGACTGATCGAAAAGCTTAATTTCTGCCAAGGCAGCGAGAAAATGCTTGCTCGATTAACAGCATAGCGCCGTGGTCAAAAAATCTTGCGGCAATTATCGCCAGTAGGATCGCGCCGCTTACGAAAAGCGTGACCTTTGCCAATTTGAACGAACGGGCCATTTTGGCCGCCCGTTTACTCGCGTTCTCCGCATTTTCAGCAATTTGGTTGCTTAAGTGTTCGGCTTGTTCCCGGCGCGCTTGCTGAACCATTCGGCCATCGGTTCCGATGCATTCCCAATTTTCCGGCAGCCAGTTGGCTGGACGGTTGCCGGGGAGGCAAAATTGTCCTGGCTGAACTGTTTGAAGGGAATGCCAAGAAGCAATCATCATTGCGAACGAAAACCCGACCGCAAGTAGGCCCAGAACATAATCGGGCGTGGATTTGCCAATTAAGGCCAACCCGCCACCGATAGCCCCTGTCGCAGCCGCAACTAGCATACCGCCCCACGTCAAGGCGCGCTGGTCTGCGGCTGTCGCCACAGCTAGCTGCGCTTGCATTCGCGCCTCTCCTTCGCGCAGTGCTTCAACCTGCAACTGCTCTGGCAGTGCGGAAAAAGATTTAAAATTATTGATCATGCGAACATCGTTAGCTTACCGAGATTGAATGGCAAAAGAACCCGAACGCGAATATCGCAAGATCGACGATGGTGACTTTGGTCGGAAGACACAAGTTCCGCCACCGCCACCGCCACCGCCGAAGAAGGATTAGGTGGGACTAGGCGGGAACTTACGCGCTGCCTGTCGCATATTTGCGGGCGTTCATTATTAGCCGTTTGCCCCGTCATATAGCAGCCCGCCACGCATCCTTCGCTCACGAGCGTTTAATTTTCTTATCATAGCATTTGTTAGAGTGTCGGCGCTCTGCCCCAGCCGCTGTGTAATGTGAAAGTGTTGTCCGTGTTCGTCGCGCTGCCCGTTGCGCCGCGTGCGTGGGCGCGGGCTGGCGTTATGGTGCTCAGGGTGGCAGTTTTGCGCCTACATGCTTTCGCTATAGGTCGTTCGCCCCACGTAGTTCCCCCCCACCGTTTCCGCTTCGCCGCACGATATTCCTGATTTGCCTATCGGTTAAGTCGAACGATCTAGCGATGATACGAGAGGGCACCCCCTCATTCGCCATCCGTAAAATTTTGGTGTTCCGTTCCCAACGTTCGATACAGTTTGCGTTTGCGGGTTTCAAAGTCTCCCCGCCGAACCCGGCGCAAAGTTTTTGGGCTGTTTCCAGACCAAGTATATTAGCCAGTCGATGCCCCGGACCGACAGACTTAGGGACGTATAGGATAACGCGCTCGACCGCACGACCGCCCATGTTCTCGCGATAGGTCGGAAGGTTTTTGATGAGGTGGGCGGTTTCACTCACCCCAATCACCTCAATAATTTCTTGCACGCTTGCTGGAAAATTCACTGCTGCCCCCAGATCAATGTTTTTAGAAACTTAGCAGCAAGTGCCGCCGGGCAAAACATCGCGGGCGCTCAACTATACCCAGCCCGCGCCCGCCTTGGGGGTGCACCCTATCGCAAATGGGGTGCGGGGCGCACCCCGACCATGCACCCCTGCGAAACGCGCAGATTTCCGTCGATCTTTGCCCCTTGGGGTGCGGGGGTGCATGGGGGTGCCCCCCCTTTAGGAACTTTTATGAAAATGCTTGTGAGCAGAGGGAGCGCGGGGAAAAGAATGCAAATCGGCATCACCACATGCACCCCCTTGGAGAATATCTGGTGGTTTCAGCTACTTAACAGGGTCGCGGGGTGCACCCCTATTTCGGCCCCGCGTGCCCCGCTCCACGCGCCGTCCACTATCTGGCGTGCGCCGGGCGCTTTCCGCCGGGCGGCGGAGCGGCGGCTGGCTACGTTTAAACGCCGCGCGGACGACGGGCACGAAAAACCCCGCACGGGGCGGGTCTGATCGTTCCAGACTGCCGGGCGGTCTAGGTGGGCGGGCGTCGATGTGTAACTTGCCGCGTGCCTGTGTGACTTGCCGGGCGAGTTACACAAGCCGGAACCCGCAGAAATCTGCCATTTGTGGAACTTGTGGAACTTTGTATGCGCCTTTTAGAAACTTTTATGAAAATGCTTGTGAACAGAGGAACGCGGGGGAAAAGAATGTGAAGCGGGCACACAGGTTGCACAAATCTCCGCCTGAGCGCCTAATTTATCTTCGTAAATCAATGCGTTGCATCCATGTGTAACCCAGCGGCCGACCAATACAGATATTAACCCCGTGCGCGCTGCTCCCCACGCTATTCCCTATCTGGGGTACTGGTCACGCCAGTGTCGTGAAGTGAGCGCATTTCAAAACGGAAGCGGAAACGGTGGGGGAGGAACTACACGGCAAACAACCTAAAGATAGACCCATCGACCCACACAAATGGAGATGCAGATGGTGTTAACTACTCTAGGTTTTACAGAATGTTCGAAATCGAAAAGCAAGTGCCCGTCCCCCCTTATGGAACTGCAAGGACGGGTTTAGCAGCTACGCTCAAAAATATGGACGTTGGCGACAGCGTTCACCTTTGCGGTGGGTTGACGGATAAAAACCGGCTATCGTCCGCCTTCAGCGGTTTTACGAAAACCAAAGCTGGCGCAGGCAAGCGCTTCACCCAGCGCAAGACTTCTGACGGTTTCCGCATCTGGCGTATTGCCTGACCAATATAAACCGGCGGTCACGTGCCGCCGGTTTATTCGCGTTATTCCGGCAAAGTGATGCGCGGCGAAGCCTTGCGCGGCTCATTTGCATGAGTTTGCACGCATTTAGCCTTGCGTTCGCTGGCGCGGCTCTAATCAGAAAACCCGATTGAAAAGCGCACGCAGATTTCATTTCTCGCGGGACATTTGCCCCCGCATAAGATCGCCCCGGAAAGGACCTGAAGCGTCCCGGGTTTTCCGGAGGCTCCTATTTGTGAGAAGGAGCCAGAATGAGCGCTACAAGGAACAAGTTTTCGCCAGAGTTTCGTGACCGCGCGGTGCGAATGGTGGATGAGCACCGGGGGGATTACCCGTCGGAATGGGCAGCGTTGTCTTCGATTGCCGGGAAGGTTGGCTGCACGACCGAGACGCTGCGCCGCTGGTGCCGTGAGGAGGCGAGCCGACGAGCGGGACCAGCGGCGCAGGCCGCCAGCGACCGGGACCGGGTCAAGGCGCTGGAACGCGAAGTGAAGGAGTTGCGCCGGGCCAACGAGATACTCCGCAAGGCATCCGCATATTTTGCTCAGGCGGAGCTCGACCGCCACGGCAAATGGTGATGTCGTTTATCGACACGCACCGTGAGGAACTGGGTATCGAGCCGATCTGCCGTGAACTGGCGATCGCCCCGTCCTCCTACCACGAGCATGCTGCCCGGCTTGCAGATCCTACCAGGCGTCCGGCCCGTGCCCGGCGCGATGATGAGATCAAGGAAGAGATCAGGCGTGTCCATGACAACAACTTTGGCCTCTACGGTTCCCGCAAGGTCTGGCACCAGTTACGCCGCGAGGGCATCGCTGTGGCCAAGTGCACCGTGGAACGGTTGATGCGCACCATGTCGCTGGCAGGCGTGCGACGAGGCAAGACGACGGTCACGACCGTCAGCAACCCCAAGGCGCCGTGCCCGCTCGACAAGGTCAACCGCGAGTTCCGCGTCAGCCGGCCGAACGCTTTGTGGGTGGTCGACTTTACCTATGTCCACACCTGGGCCGGGTTCGTCTACGTGGCATTTGTGATCGATGCCTATGCCCGCCGGATCGTGGGCTGGAAGGTCAGCACGTCGGCGACCGCCGGCTTCGTGCTCGATGCTCTGGAACAGGCGATCCATGCGCGCAGGCCTGGCCCTGATGACGGCCTGATCCATCACAGCGACAGGGGCGTCCAATATCTGGCCATGAACTACACCCAGCGCTTGGCAGAGGCCAACCTCGTCCCGTCCGTTGGCAGCGTTGGCGACAGTTACGACAACGCTTTGGCCGAGACGATCAACGGCCTCTACAAGGCGGAAGTGATCTGGCGGCAGCGATCATGGCCAAGCGTGTCGGCCGTGGAAATGGCAACGCTACGCTGGGTCGATTGGTTCAACAACCAGCGTCTGTTCGGCCCCATCGGGCACATCCCACCCGCTGAGGCCGAAGCCAATTACTATGCAGCTAGAGGGAACCTCGATATGGTCGCATGACTCAATTGAAACTGCCTCCGGAAAATCCGGGACGCTTCA
>NZ_LYWZ01000032.1 GCF_001661965.1 Croceicoccus mobilis | reverse complement strand
TGAAGCGTCCCGGATTTTCCGGAGGCAGTTTCAATTGAGTCATGCGACCATATCGAGGTTCCCTCTAGCTGCATAGTAATTGGCTTCGGCCTCAGCGGGTGGGATGTGCCCGATGGGGCCGAACAGACGCTGGTTGTTGAACCAATCGACCCAGCGTAGCGTTGCCATTTCCACGGCCGACACGCTTGGCCATGATCGCTGCCGCCAGATCACTTCCGCCTTGTAGAGGCCGTTGATCGTCTCGGCCAAAGCGTTGTCGTAACTGTCGCCAACGCTGCCAACGGACGGGACGAGGTTGGCCTCTGCCAAGCGCTGGGTGTAGTTCATGGCCAGATATTGGACGCCCCTGTCGCTGTGATGGATCAGGCCGTCATCAGGGCCAGGCCTGCGCGCATGGATCGCCTGTTCCAGAGCATCGAGCACGAAGCCGGCGGTCGCCGACGTGCTGACCTTCCAGCCCACGATCCGGCGGGCATAGGCATCGATCACAAATGCCACGTAGACGAACCCGGCCCAGGTGTGGACATAGGTAAAGTCGACCACCCACAAAGCGTTCGGCCGGCTGACGCGGAACTCGCGGTTGACCTTGTCGAGCGGGCACGGCGCCTTGGGGTTGCTGACGGTCGTGACCGTCGTCTTGCCTCGTCGCACGCCTGCCAGCGACATGGTGCGCATCAACCGTTCCACGGTGCACTTGGCCACAGCGATGCCCTCGCGGCGTAACTGGTGCCAGACCTTGCGGGAACCGTAGAGGCCAAAGTTGTTGTCATGGACACGCCTGATCTCTTCCTTGATCTCATCATCGCGCCGGGCACGGGCCGGACGCCTGGTAGGATCTGCAAGCCGGGCAGCATGCTCGTGGTAGGAGGACGGGGCGATCGCCAGTTCACGGCAGATCGGCTCGATACCCAGTTCCTCACGGTGCGTGTCGATAAACGACATCACCATTTGCCGTGGCGGTCGAGCTCCGCCTGAGCAAAATATGCGGATGCCTTGCGGAGTATCTCGTTGGCCCGGCGCAACTCCTTCACTTCGCGTTCCAGCGCCTTGACCCGGTCCCGGTCGCTGGCGGCCTGCGCCGCTGGTCCCGCTCGTCGGCTCGCCTCCTCACGGCACCAGCGGCGCAGCGTCTCGGTCGTGCAGCCAACCTTCCCGGCAATCGAAGACAACGCTGCCCATTCCGACGGGTAATCCCCCCGGTGCTCATCCACCATTCGCACCGCGCGGTCACGAAACTCTGGCGAAAACTTGTTCCTTGTAGCGCTCATTCTGGCTCCTTCTCACAAATAGGAGCCTCCGGAAAACCCGGGACGCTTCAATGCTTTTGCGAGTGCCGCATAAAAAAGTCGTATGCGAAGCATCCGGTAGCCTTTGCTATAGGGCCCGCATGACAGACCAATCAATCAATACCAGACGGCTGTTCTCTCTCGGCGATCTGACCAACGCTTCCTTTGATGTGACGATCTTCGCCTTGACGGCAGCTGGCACGTACCTTGCACAATATATGGATCGGCCGATCACAGCAGTTCTCATCTTCCTGATGGGAGTAATCGCGATCGGCGCTCGCTCGGGTGTTTATTCCGGCGTATTTGCCGCAGTGGCCGCTTCATTCGTTTATAACTTTTTCCTGAGCGAACCGGTATTCATGTTCGGGATTTCAACTGCGGACGAAATCGTCCCGCTCGTTGCCTTCAATGTCAGCGCCGTAGTCGCGGGAGCACTGGCGGGTCGCCTTGCGGATACCGCAAAACTAGCCAAGGTAGCCGAAAAGCGCAGCCGATTTCTTCTGCAGGTCAGTGGCGAGTTGCAACAAGCGATCGATGGAAACGATGTCGCCGAAATCACGCGTCGGCTGCTTCCGCTCGAAAGGCTCGTCGACCTCGAAATATATATTTACCGCGATGGTGCGCTATGCAGGTCAGGAACGGAAGCAATTTTTCCAGACCCCCTAACGGCATTATTGGCAGAAAAAACGTCTGCTGGATCGCCTCTTTCTTTTCAAGCCTTTGTGCTCAACGCTTCAAATGGAGAGCATGGCATTGTAAAATTCTTTCTCGCGCCTCGACAAGAATCTGATGGTGACCTGCCCGATCTTCAAGCTCTGGCAAATCTGCTCGCGCTGGCGGTCGATCGATGCCTACTGCTGGAAAAGGCTGCAGAAGCAACAGCAATGAAACGATCGGAAGAGCTCAAGACAGCTATTTTGGCTTCAGTATCTCATGACCTGCGGACCCCGCTAACGGCGATCGAAGCGGCAGCGACTGGCTTGCGCTCGTTTCGACACGATTTGTCAGATTCGCAAAAAGACTCCATGCTGGACACAATTAATGAGCAGTGCAGGCGACTAAACCGATATACCGCGAACCTGCTCGACATGGGCCGCATTCAATCGGGTATTCCCGATGCGAATTTGTGTGAGGTTGATGTCATCGAGATCGTCGGCGTCGTATTAAACTCCACCCGACAGCTTTTTCCAGATTGCGCAATTGCAAAGGACTTCAGGCTTGGCGCAGCGATCGTATGGGCCAACGCTACCATGCTAGAACAAGTCATTTTCAATATACTCGAGAATGCTTTTGTACACGGATCATCTAGCGAGCCAGTCGTTGTTCGCATTGACGCAAGCGAGGACGGAATGATCCTCGAAATTTCAGATTGTGGTCCGGGAATTTCACAAGTGGATCGACCGCACATTTTTGAACGTTTCTACCGTGCCGGAGACCGCATTCACCGAAGAGGCAGCGGTCTCGGACTATATATCGCAAAGGGGTTCGTCGAGGCTTTCCGTGGGAAGATCTCCGCTCGCAGCGTTACCAAGGATGGCAAAGGCACAAAAATCGTGATTGAGCTTCCCTTGATCGAGCCAGCGATCGAACACGAGCAAGAGACAGCATGAGAATACTGATTGTTGATGATGAGCCAGCGATCATCGGAACTTTGATTCCGGTGCTGTCAGCACAAGGTCATAAAGTTTCCTCAGCAGGCACAATCCGCGAAGCGCTGAAAGAAGCTGAAAGTTCCGATTTCGACCTTATCCTACTTGACCTTGGCCTGCCAGACGGCGATGGCCTAGAGATTATATCCAAATTACACCAGCTGACCTCGGCCAACATAATTGTATTGTCCGCTCGCCATCTTGAAAGGGACAAGATAATCGCTCTCGATGAGGGAGCCGATGATTATGTCGATAAACCCTTCGGAGTGGGAGAGCTTCTCGCCAGATTGCGTGTAGCTCAGCGTAGACAAGAGTTAGCCAATCAAAGTGCTCATGACGAGTTTTTCTCAGACCAACTCTATGTACATTTCAGGAGACGCGAAGTCAGGCTCCTTGGGGAGGAGATTAAACTCTCGCCAAAGGAGTTCGTCTTGCTTGAGGCGCTCTGTCGCAGCGGTGGACAGATTGTCACACAACGCAAGCTCCTTATCGCAGGGTGGAATGACCCCAGCGCAGACAGTCAATATCTCAGAAGCTATATCGCGCTGCTTCGGCAGAAGCTCGAATACGACCCTTCTGAACCTGAAATGATTTTGACGGAGCCCGGTGTCGGGTATCGAATTTCGCTCGGAACGCAGACACTCAAATGAAAGCGAAATCATAAAAATTAGGCTGACAAGGGGGAGTGCGGGGTCATGCCCTTGTCAGCCCAACCGGAAAGGCCTCCGTAAATAGACTTGTTCGAATGCAAGTCATCTGAGCAACCTAGCTTCAATTTACCTCTCCCGTTACCATACATTTTTTACACTCCAAATAGTATAAAAAACTCATAGTAACGATCATCGGCCAAGCCTCATAAAATACCTAACATATTGTCGGACATGTGCCGACATTGATGAGTTAGGAGGTTGTGTTGAAAGCCGTTCCCAAATTTGTTGTGCTTTCCATGCTTGGAGCTTCATTGGTCGGATGTTCAAAAAAGCAACCTGCCTCTTTGCCGCCGAGTCCCGACGAAGCGCCTTTCGCTTCCTCGACCAATGGCGGAGTTTTACCGGGATCGCAGGCGGACTTCCTCGCTCAAATGAATGGGAGAGACACGATTTACTTCGACACCGATATGTACAATATCGATGGTGTTGACGCTCTATCTCTCAAAGAGCAGGCCGCGTGGCTGAATCGCTACCCATACAAATCGGCCCGAATTGAGGGTCACTGCGACGAACGTGGGACTCGCGAATACAACCTCGCGCTCGGCGAAAGGCGCGCCAACGCTGCCAAGAACTATCTCGTTTCCCTCGGCATCCCAGCTCAGCGCCTTTCCATAATCAGTTACGGAAAGGAGCGCCCAATCGCGCTCGGATCGGACGAGGCGTCGTGGGAGAAGAACCGACGCGCCGTGACCGTCACTATCGATTGAAGCTGCGTTCATCGCAATTCAAAGGAGGTTGGTGTGGCTCACATATTTTGGCGAGACAGCAATGCCGCTACGTCAGCGGAATATGCTTTGATCCTCGCTTTGGTCGGCGCCGGACTTGGCGCCGCCGCCCTCGCTCTTGGAACGAACGTCCGAGGCTCGATCAATTCGGCCGCGAAGGATATCTCGGGTCCGGACTTTGCTGCTGCATCCTCCGGTGCAGCCGGTTCAGGATCTGAGGCGGCAGCCCCAATACCGACAACACCAAACCCAGGGGCAGGACCAGCCGCGCCCAACCAAGGCAGTAATCCCGGGTGCGGTAAAGGATCCGGAAAGAAAACATGCTAAGGAATTTGGAACCTATTGGCTCTCCAAGATCGATAGAGAGCGATGTACCTGCATGGCTTTATCTTGCGAACCTATGCGTATTTTATAGCCTTTACCAAATTTTTCAAGAAATGGGTTTGCGTATAATTGGGAGCTTTATAGCTCAAGCTAATTTTGTATTTCTTTTTATTATCTTTGAACACTTGACACGGTAGTTATTCCTTTTCAAGGCGGTAGATCACGTCGAGGGATGCAAAGTACCGTTTTGCATACCGGCGTAACTCCGCGCTTTGAAGCACTTGCGATGCTCATGCCGAGCGAAGGCAAAGACGTCGTCGTTCTCGTCAATTTATATAGCGGCTTCGGCTTTAACGAGAACTGAAGTTTTCGCAGCGGCGTTGCGTTACGAGCCTTGGGCCGACGGCCCGATGATGGCAAATTGCCGTGAATGCAGATGGGAACCTATCTGTTGATTGCTTTGCTCCTGACGCGATCGAGTGGACGATGGGGTCATCTAAGCGTTTTAAATTTCGTCGAAACCAGCGCGGCAGGCTCAGACGCCGAAATGCACACAAACCGGCCATTGCCAAGATCGACCTTGAGCGCGGCACACGGATCGTAATCGGCAGGCTACTCGTCTTCGGCGAGCACAGCCTGGCGAAATTTTTCTCCGGTACCGGCAAGGACCCAGGCGCCGACTGTTCGTGCAATTTGCGACGCCATGTATAGATCAGGCTGGTCGAGACGTCGCGCCGCCGGGATACATCGGCGACGCAGGCGCCCGGCGCAAAGGCCTCGGCGAGGATCTCAAGCCACTCCTCCTCGCTCCAACGCCGCCGACGCTCCGGCCCCGTCCTCACCGTAATCTGACCCATGCTCCGTTCCTAAGCTCGCTCATACGACCGCTCTTAAGGCCGGTCGTTCACTCGCCGACAAGGCAGGGCTCACCGGATGGGTATGATACAAATGTCGCAATCGTATCTGGATTATGTTTGGCCGGGGACTGGCGCATTAAGAGCTGGCGGACCAGTCGCGAGTTGGCCCAGAACTTGCGGCTCAAAAGCGTGCGATAAGTTGCTTTTCTTCGCAAAATTCGATGCGATACTGCTCAGCTTTACGATCAAGATCGACCGGGCGAAGATGGCAAAGCACCTCACCATCAAGGTGCAATTCTGCCCACCGATTAGGCTGCCTGTGTTTGAGATACGCCATGGCCGCAAGTGCATTGAGCGCGATGACCGGCCGCATGTCCTCAACGCCTACGCCATGCCTTCCGTAGAGTGCGCGATAAACCGGCATCTTGGTCAAAACCTCTCTATCAAAAAGTTGACGTGGGCTGTTGGTGCGGCGCCCACGCCAAGTCTTTATGAGGGTGACCCCTTGGGGGATCAGTCCATTTTGCGCCCTTGTGCAAATTCTGATTGCCGATGGTTAATATTTATAAAACGGCAGTTCAGCATTGGCCTTCGCCTGCACCTTCGCGGCATAATTCGGCTGCGTGGGTCGGCAACTGGAGGGCGAAGAGATGCGATTTATTGAAATCAATATCGATCCCGATGGCATTTTGCCGGGTGCTTATATGGTTGGATCGGGAGAATATGACGAAAAAGCCGAGGTAGGTCGTGTCTTCTATGATGTGCAGGTGTTCTCGAAGGATTTCGGCGAATATCAAGCTCGCATCGAGGTCGAGTATAAATTTGATATCCGTCCAGCGTTCATGCTGCATGTCTCTAGCCAAGCCGCTGGCTATGCTGCCTGCGTTTTTGCGAATATTGCCAAGGACGTTCTAAACGACCTGTTTGAATGCAAACAGAAGGCCGACGCAGCAAGCCCGAAGGGCCCGAGATCCAAGATTTGGAGCGATACTCTCGCCTGCCTTGGCCAAAAGAGTGCGGGTCATCGAGCTAAATTGCTGGCGGCGATAACGACCTGCGGCATCATGCTGGGGCTAAACTAAAATTGGCTGACCTGAACATTCGGGGTGTCCAAGCCAGCCAATCCTTAGGCGCCGAAGTGTGAAGCGGCACAACCGGGGCACCCGGTAAAACCGCTTCTGCCAGAAGCTTCCTAATCTTTGCTTTAGCGCCCACGCTTCAGCCGGCCGAGAATTGGCGGCTTAATTCGTCTGCCAGCGCGTCCCATCGGCTCGCCGCCTTTAGGTGCTTGTCCTTAATGTGCGGCATGGTAGCGCGTGAGGCCGCGTATCTTTCATCGGCTGCGTTCTGCCGATAGCCGGATGCGTAACTCATTGAATCTTGACCCTTCAATTAACGAATAATCTTCTGGGCCTAAACCTTCATGAAAGGGTTTCCGGTTATGGATACTGCATGTCTGAAGAGCATCGTTACCATTCCCCTACCGTCCGCTCGATCATGGAGGCGGAGCCAGAACGGGAAGGTCAACAAGCTACAAGAACGACTTCTAAGAAAGCCAGTGTCGGAACCACTGCATTTTTCGGGCTGTTACTGATTGTGAACATCGTGCTGGCGTGTTCAATCTATGCGCTCTAATTGCAACAGATGGTTGCTGCCTGACGAAATCCGGGACAAGTTCGCCGACAGAGCTGACGTTCCCGGCCTCTGAACCGCCCACCGAAACCTGCCGTACATTTACGCGGCTGATTATAGGTAAGCCTGGCCGTTTGCGGACGTCCGCTTTGGGTCGGCGAGGCCGACTGCCGGACGTTCGTACAAACAATCCAGCTGTCGCGGCCCAGCGCCGTATCCAACGCGGAAAGTAGGTCTACGGTGTAAGCAGAAGCGTCTCACCGCGCCGCGTCGTTGATCGGAGGCGTCAGACGAACGACAAATCGCTCTGTGTGGACATCCGGTAGGTGCAATGACCTCCATTGGCGATATCGCGATACGGAGCCCCCGCGGCATGGGAGATGGCGAGGCACTGGACCTTGGCAACGCGACCGCGGAATGGATCACTGCCCCCCACGTGCCGCACGGGTGGGACAACGGGTTCCTGTTCGAACGCGGCACCGGCACACTGCTATGCGGTGACCTGTTCACACAACCGGGGCGCGGGGAGGTGGCGCTGACCACAGACGACATCCTCGGCCCGTCGGAAGCGTTCCGTGCCGTGATGGACTACTATTCGCATAGCCCCGACACCGGTGCGGTCCTGAACCGACTGGCGGCACTGGAGCCCAGGGTACTGGCCTGCATGCATGGCAGCGCATGGCGCGGTGACGGTGGGGCTAAACTGAAGGATCTGGCTGCCGCGCTGGAGCGGTGAAGGCGAGCGCTGGCCGCTATCGCGGCTTATCCCAACGCATTTCTAGGGAATCGTCGCGCCCCGCCGGAAGGAGAGCGTCAGATCCCGGCACTGCCGGTTCAAAATCCAGCCGCGCTGTTGCAATCCATTCGCATTAGCCTTAGCGGCACTCCCCGTTCAGAGGAGGAAACATGCGTATCAGCCAGCTTTTCGTGTATTCAGCGTCGGCTCTAGCACTCGCGACACCAGCAATCGCACAGACGGCAGACCAGGCGAATGCCGCAAGTCAGGCAACGAAAGAAGATGCGTCAGACATCGTGGTGACCGCAGCAAGAACGCAATTGCCGGTCAGCGCCCTTCCGCTCACGATTGACGTTATCGATGCCGAGACCCTGGACCGGCAACTGGTCATTTCCGGCTCGACGGTAGATGCTGTATCGGCCCTCCTGCCATCCTTCTCTCCGACGCGCCAGAAGCTGAGCGGCGCGGGTGAAAGCCTGCGTGGCCGTTCGCCGCTCTATGCGATCGATGGCATTCCTCAGTCGACGCCCGTTCGTGACGGGTCTCGCGACGGCTACACCATCGACCCGTTCTTCATCGACAGGGTGGAGGTCATCTACGGATCGAACGCCTTGCAGGGCATCGGCGGAACCGGCGGCGTGGTCAATCAGGTCACCGTCCCCGCGCCGAAGGCTGACGGGGTTACTGTACGCACCCTGCTTCAGGGAACGGCCGCCGACGATTTCGATAGCGAAGCCATGGGCGGCAAGGTTGCCGCACTGGTCGGCTGGCGCGGCGGGGCGCTGGATGCCTCTGTCGGTGGCGCGTTCGAAGGACGCGGCGCGTTTGTGGACGGCGCCGGAAACCGCATCGGCGTCGATGGTACGCAGGGCGAAATTCAGGACAGCGATAGCTGGTCGGTCTTCGGACGCATCGGATATCAGCTTTCGTCCGATGCCCGGATCGAACTGATCGCCAATCATTTCGAACTGGAGGGTAACAACAACTACGTCAGCGTTCCCGGCGACAGGAGCGCGGGCCGACCCGCGTCCAGCATGAAAGGCGAAACGCCGGGCGATCCTCCGTCGAACCGGGCGGACATGCTCTCGCTATCGCTTACGGACAGTGATCTCGCAGGTGGTGCCTTCACATTGCAGGGGTTCTACAATCGGACGCGGGACACCTTCGGCGGCGGCACCTTCGCGACGTTCCAGGATCCGGAGATCGATCCGACCGGGCAACTGTTCGACCAGTCGGCCAACAAGTCACGCAAGATCGGCGGCAAGGTAAGCTACGAACGGTCCGTCCCCGGCTTTGACGATCTGGTTGTCACGCTGGGCTTTGACGCCCTGATCGACAAGACCGAGCAGACCTTGGTTCAGACGGGCCGCGCATGGGTGCCCGAAACCGAATTCCGCAGCTATGCGCCGTTCGCACAGGCGAACCTCAGGCTTGCCGACGGTCTGGTGCGCCTTGCGGGCGGACTGCGCCATGAAGACGTGAAACTGAAGGTCGCCGACTACGCAACGCTGGCCTCATACGGTGCGACGGATACAGGCGACATTTCAACCTACGAACCCGTCTTCGTCGGTGGCGGAAATCCGGTTTTCAGCAAGACGCTGTTCAACGGCGGCGTCATCGTCGAGCCGATTGACGGCGTTCGCGCCTACGGCAGTTACGCGCAGGGCTACACAATCGCCGATGTGGGTCGCATCCTCCGCGGGATTACCGAGGAGGGCGTCGATATCGACAACTACCTCTCGCTCGAACCGGTAATTTCCAACAACCGGGAACTGGGCGTCGAGGTGGAACGCGGCCCGGTCAAGGCCAACGCAAGCTACTTCTGGTCATCCAGCAAGCTTGGATCGCGGCTGGTTCTTACCGGTGACGGCATTTTCGAGGTCGTGCGCGCTCCGGTTGAGATCGAAGGGCTGGAACTCAGCCTCAAAACCAAAACACCCGTGCCCGGTCTGGACGTGACGGTCGCCTATAGCCACCTTATCGGCAGGACCGACGATGACGGCGACGGCGTACTCGAAGCCGAGTTGGACGGAGCCAATATCTCGCCTGACCGGCTCAATCTGGCCGCTGATTACGCCCAAGGCCGTTTCAGCGCGCGGGCACAGGCACGCTTCTACCTTTCCCGCACGTTCGAAGGGCAAGTGCCCGAGAGTGCGTTCGACGGGTACACGCTGCTGGACGCCTACCTCGGCTATCAGACCGGGTTTGGCCTCATATCGCTGGGTATCCAGAATGCTCTCGACGAATATTACCTGACTTACGACAGCGATACCGTGCGAACATTTGACAACGCCCGCTACTTCTCGGGCCGCGGGCGCACGTTCACGCTTTCGCTGCAAAGCGAGTTCTGATGGCCTTTCTGGCGACGCTGCACCGATGGGCCGGAGCGACGATCGGGTTGATCCTGATCGTCATGGGCCTGTCGGGCATCGCGCTGGTTTGGGAAGGGGAATGGATCGGTCTGCCGGCTGCGGATGATCCTGTAGTGACTTCGCCGTCCAGTCTCGCACGGACGGTAAAGGCGGCATCGACGCATCACGAAGGCCTGACCCGCATAACCTTCGCAAGCGACGACCTCAGCCTGCATCAGGCGGCCTATAGCGACGGAAGCGGCGCGTATTTCGATCAGACCGGAAATATCGTCGATGAATGGTCCGGCATCTGAGGACGGCCCGAGTTGTGGATTTTTGACCTCCATCATTATCTCTTTGCCGGTGAGGCAGGCGAGATCGTAGTTGGCGTGGCGGGTATCGCGGGCGTCCTTTTTATCGTTTCGGGAACGATCCTGTGGTGGCGCACGCGCAGGACATTCTCGTTCCGGCTCTGGCCCAAACGCATGTCGCGAAGTGCGATCGTCCGCCAGCATCGCGACCTCGGCATCGTCATGACACCTGTCCTGTTTCTGACAATGCTGACGGGCAGCGCCATGATCTTCGAACCGGTCGCGGCAGCCATCGTCGCGCCATTGCCGGAACGGTCTTCGCTATCCCGGACGCTCGACGCCCGCCTGACTCAGGACGACATGTCCGGATTTTTCGATATAGCCGGACGCAGTTTCCCGAACGCGGAAATCCGGAGACTTCAGCTATCGAATGAGGAGGCGACATTGCGCCTGCGCCAACCATTTGAATGGACCCCGAATGGCAGGACGTATGTGCGAATCGAGCGATCCGGGGCCGTCGCTATCGATGCCCCCGACGGCACGATCGACCAGCAAAGCGGCAGCGAGAAATTCTACCCTATCCACTCCGGTAAAGTCGGGGGTCTGGCGTGGAAGGTCGTTCTGACGCTAACCGGCCTGAGTCTGACGCTTTTGGGAGCGCTTGCATGCTTCAGTTTCTGGACATTGCGAAGCAATAAACGTTGAGGCCCTTATCTGATCGCTGACAAGGATCGAGTCCAGCCTCGCGGTGATCGAAACTGCTTTCGGGTCAGCTTCAGTCGCCGGGTCGTTCTATCAGATTCAGCCTGGAATGGCCTGTTTCGACATTCACGTAGCTTCGGTCACATCCTTTCCCTCCAACGAAGGCATTTCTGAAGCCAACAGCAAAATTTGCGAAGTTTCCACCTCTCTTGTCAGCGCATAGGCGAATAGTCCGGTTTCCCAATAGGCAAGGTTTCGATTTTCCCTGCTTTCGGTAAGCGGGACGGCTTCTGTCGATGTTTTCGCGCGCCGCGCGTAAAGCACCACTCGTTCAATCTGTTCGGTATAGGCGACATCAACAGGTTCCGGCATTAATCCTCAGATCAATTTCGGACTATCGGAACCAATGCCCTCTTCATACATCAATCCAATGTAGGATGGCGCGAAAGATGCTGCCGTCGCTGCTACGTTGGCTACGGCGCAGACCAATCCGGAGCATCCGCCATCATTGTCGCAGGAGGACAAGGTGGTCGACACTACAGAAATGAACGACGTGGTAAGTCCTACCACGAAAAGTCTTGACGACGCCCGCCGTGAGATTGGCAGGGACGAGGGCCATAACCTCATTGCGTCCGACAGAGTGGAAGGGACCAACGTCTATCGTCCCGATGGTGAGAAGATCGGGCGCATTCGCCGCTTCATGGTCGGGAAGAAGACCGGCCAGGTCGAATATGCGGTGATGAGTTTTGGCGGCTTTCTGGGAATGGGTGAGGAATTGCGGCGCGTTCCATGGGGAGCACTGGATTATGACCTGAACAAGGGTGGCTACATCGTGTCCGCAGAAGAGGATACGCTGCAGAACAGCCCATATATTCGCGAGAATTCAGAGCCTGCATGGGACCGCGCCTATGGCATGCATGTCTACGGCTATTGGGGCATCCCGTACTAATCGACGCTTGTCGGCTCGGCGCACACCTGGTGCCGGGCCGACACGAGGCTCCACAATTGCTGTCTGACCAACAGGTGGGGCCGGAGGCGGTCGTCAATCGGCCGCCTCTTCCCGGTTCGACAATGGAGAGAAATTCCAATGCTCATTCGCTCGATCGCCATCGTGAGCACGTTGGCCTTGGCCGGTTGTACTTATTCGCAATCCAATGACGTCGCGACCCAGTCGTCGCTGGCCGGGTCTCGCGATTGCTTCTTTCTATCACAAGTCAGCGGATTCGACGATGCGCGCGATATCGAGCGCGGATCGGATCGCATCTACGTTCACACCGGACCCAGCGAGACCTACTTGTTCGAAACTTTCGGTAGCTGTCCCGACCTCAATTATTCAGAGACCATCGCTTTCGACCAGAATGGCCCCGGCCAGATATGCAGGGGAATCGACGTTGATCTGCTGGTACCGACCATCATCGGCGTGCAGCGCTGTCCGGTGCGAATGATCAGCAAGCTTGCTGACGATGAATGACCTTCGTCGCGGCCTACTGGTGGCGGGTCAAGCCGGGAAAGGAAGAGCAGTTCCGAAAGGCTTGGTGTCGCGGAACCGAACATATCAGGCACCGCTATGGCTCACTAGGATCACGCCTTCACCGAGACGATACGGGACGCTTTATCGGTGTTGCCGAATGGCCCGACAGAGACACCTGGCAGCGAGCATACGACGCCAAGATGCAATACGATGACGCGGCAACGCGGGCGGCGTTCGTCGAGGCGCTCGAGGAATGGGCCGATGAGTCACTCTTGTTGATGGAGGTCACGGATGACCTGCTCGAACGCATCCGCAATGATCCGATCACATAATGGAGAGTCCTGGATGTCATTGCAGGTGAAGCCCGGCGAATTGTCTAATTTCGCCGACCGAGCCGTCATTCCCGGTCGCCTATCATTTCGCCAGTAGCTGTCATCCGTTCAGGTCGTCCCGCATGACTGGAACTGGGCCGGAAGCGGTCTGTCCGAATTTAAAAACCAGCCTTCAATAGCCGCCGCTCCGCCTGCAGCAGATCCGACCACTTTCGCCGGAAAGAAATTCTGGAGGTTGGCCTTTTGCGGGGCTCAGATCAAAGGCAGTATGGAACTCAATACAGTTGTGCAGCGTAACCTTGGCACTAAAATAAATCAGGCTTCTTCATGGCTGCTTGCGAATTTAGCATCAAGCAGTCGTGAAACCCACGCGTGGGACAGCGGCCCAACTGTTTTCCTTACGGAAGTATCGGCGAAATCCGGTTAGGCGATACCAAAGATTGATCTGGCGATAACCAAAATTCTCGATTACGGCCGCAACTCCGACCCTGAGCAGATCTTTGGCGGTGGGTGTTCGTCTGAGTTGCTGCTCCTCAAGCACGAGTGTCCCTACGCTAAGGGCACAGCCAAAGACAACTGAAACGAAAAAAAAGGCAATTGCCATCATAGGATCTAACAGACCTAGAATGGCGGCGGCAGGCAAAACGAGGTAGCCGACTAACTCGGCTGGCGGTCCCAGCACGTCTTCCAGAACGATTTGAGGCATGGCAATCAAACCAATACGTCCATAGCGCGGATTGCCAATCATTCTCCGGTGTCTCTGCAGTGTCTCCAGCGCCCCCTGTTGCCAACGAGCGCGCTGATTATCGAGGCCTCGAAGGGCAGCGGGTGCTTCCGTCCAGCACACGATGTCGGGAACAAAAGCGATTCGATATTTGCGATTGTTGTCCCGCATGAAGCGATGCATCCGCACGACGAGCTCGAGATCTTCGCCCACCGTGTCGTGCCGATAGCCGCCCATCTCGACCAGCGTTGATCGCCGGAACAGCCCAAATGCACCCGAGATCAACATGAGCGTATTTCTGTGAGCATTCGCGACACGGTTCATCAGAAAGGCACGCAGATATTCAACGATCTGGAACCGAGGCACCATTTCTTCGGCTATTCCGACTTTCTGGAGAGACCCACCCCTGACTGTGCAGCCGTTGGCGATGCGGATCGCGCCGCCAACCGCCACGAGACTATCATCATCGTACATAAAGGGTTCGGCGGCACGCAGCAGGCCATCGGGTTCAATAATCGAATCCGCATCGATCACGCATACGAGTGGAGTTCGCGCAAACCCTATCCCTGCATTTGCTGCATCGGCTTTGCGCCCGTTTTCCTTGTCTACCACCAACAGATTTGGATAGCGCCGAGAGCGGTAGGTTGCGAGAATCCGGGTCTTCTGCAACAGCGCGATCTGTGTGCGCTTTGTCTCATACATGTCGAATCCACGAAGCAACTCGCCAAGAGTGTCGTCTTTCGACCCGTCGTTGACCACGATGATTTCATGCTCGGGATATTCCAGTGCCAACAGCGCCTTAACGCTCTGCACAATCGACAGTTCTTCATTGTAGGCTGGAGCGATGACTGAGATTGGAGGCGACAAATCGGCATAGCGGTCCCAAAGGTCGCGGGCACCTGCGCTCGGCCGCACTCTAGTCATAAAGACCCAAGCGGCGACAAGAAGCTGAGCCAATGCTATAATATTTCGAAGTGCAACCACGATGAAGCACGCGAAAGCGATCCACAGGATGCTGGTTGCAGTAAAGTTTAGGACGCTTGTCCAAGTCATCCGGTTGTGCCCACTGTTCTTTTTTCGGTGTTGTCGGGATTGAAGTGTTCAAGCGCCTGTTCGGCGCGCAAACGCACCCAGAGTTTTTCGTCGTCTCGCAGCCTGACCAGCTCGGGTACAGCACCTTTGATACCTAGGCCGACAATAGCTGCGATAGCTTGTAATCGAACCGATGCATTTGGATCGCTCAGACCGGACATCACCCAAGCCTGCGCAGATGGATGGCCTAGTTTAGCTAATGCGCGCAAAACAGCGCAGCGGATTTCGGAATTGGTATCGTCCGCGAACGTTCGCAGGACGTCGAGAACGCCCATGTTGTCCGTCCAACCCAAAGCATCGATTATGAGGATTCGCCAAGATGGGGGCAGGTCGTCTTCGAGAAGCAGAACCATCTGATCAGGATATATTGGTGCAGCTGATCGCAGCAGGGCGATATCAAGCCGCGTCGGTAGCCGGTGCAATGCCCTGAGAAGGTTCAAGGTTTCGCGGGGGGGGGGCAACGATCGGTTTGCAGCTAGTGCGAAGGCTGCTTCTAGGCGTACCCGTTGGCTACGGTCGCGAGCCATCATTTCCCGCAATCTTCCGATGCAAACCTCACTGCCGAATCGCTGCAGCGACTGAATCGCATTGATCCGTGTCTTTTTTTTCAGGCTGTGAGAGATTCGAAGCGTTTCTTTCAGAACGCCATCAAGTTCCGCGATCTGCATCAGGCGGGTTCGTTCTCCTCCTCTGAGCAAGGGGAGTATCCGGGAAATGGCCGCGCGCCGCGACCCGCGAGACCATTTGTCGAAATCCTCAACCCGGTGGCCTGCGACCCGTTGTAGATAGTTGCGGGTGATCGCTGTATCGCGCTTGTCACGGTGCGCGCGGCTTTTCTCCGCTAGGTAACGGCGGAAAACAAGGACAAGAAACACAACGATGGTCGCGCTGGCGCTCAATGCGGATCCCAATATGACGGATTGATAGAGCGTCATTTCGAAAGAAACCGGTAGGTCAGCGCCAACGTCCCGGCATACCGGTTGTAGCTGTCTTGGCGGTCCTCATAACTAGCGGCAATTCTCATTGCGACGGTATCCGAGATCGGCATCCCTGCCCCTGCGGCGAGGCTACGCAGCTGGCGCAATCCGTCAGCTTCCGCATCGGGATAGCTCGCGGCAATCAGGAACAGCGAAGTCGTCCGCTCGCGACCGTAATCAAGCCTCACTGCCCCGCCGAAACGATAGCCTTCATCACCGCCGAGAATGTTGATTGCCCGACCGGTGATGGTGAAATCCCGATCCACTGCGAAGCGCAGTCCAGGCTGGAAAGCAACAATCGTGCCTGTATTGTAGTCGGCTACGCGTAGGTCGACTAAGGCCGCAACGCCCTCCTGCACACGCATCTCTCCTCCTGCGCCGAGGCTCCAGCGTTCCAGAAAATCCGGCGCGGGAACCGAGGCCCCTGCTAGATAGACAAAACCATCGACTATCCGGTAATCGATGCGTCCGCCGATCCGCGTATCGATTGCGCTGCGCTCCTCACGCATGATGCTTACCGAGATGCTGTCGTCTCCAGAGACATCGAATGCAGCATCGAGACTTTGGTTGTTCCAGGTCTGGTTAATACCGCTCACGAGCGTGATTTCGGAAATGCCAGAGCTTATAGAGAGAGATCTGATTCCAAAGTTTTCGGTAGCATCCTTGCGGTCTAGCGCTGCCCGCAACTGGTTGAGTTCGGGATAGTTTGGATCGCGGGCGGAGATCGCGGCAGCTGCGCGTTCGGCACCCGCGACATCTCCGCGCCAGTACGAAATAAAACCGCGTGCGAGGGCGACGTCCAGATCGTCCGGTGCCAAGCTGGCAGCCTCGTCGATACGGACCATGGCTAGGTCAAGTCTTCCCGCACCCGCTTCTACCATGGCGAGCCGCCGCAGCAGATCGGGATCGTCGGGCGTAACTGCAAGCATCGAGAGCAGGATCTGCCGAGCACGTAGGAAGTCGCCCTCGGCCCGCGCTTCGGCCGCCATTTCAAGGCTGTTGCTGGGCAAATTTCCCGACTCCTGGGCTGCGAGCGGTGAGCAAGCCAGAAACGTCAGTAGTGGCGCCAAAGCATGCCGCACGCTTCGCATCATTTGCCCTTGACGAGGCCCGAGATGCGGACAAGAAGTTCTTGCGGAATAAAAGGTTTTGTAAGGTATTCGGAGGCGCCGCCCTTCAGAGCAGCTACAATGTCCGCTTCACCATCCCGCGCCGTTAGCATGACGACGGGCACGTCTTTCAGTTCAGGGTCGTCTTTCAGTTCCGCCAGAACTTCCGGACCGGCCACAATGGGCATCATCGAGTCCAGGACAATCAGATCCGGGCGTTCTGCCCGGGCCTTTGCCAATGCCTCTTCGCCGTCGCGCGCCACCAATACGCAATGGCCTGCCCCTTCCAACCGGAATTTGAGAATCTCCACCAGGATTGGGTCATCGTCTGCAATAATAATATTAGCCATCATTCGCTCCATTTGAGCCTCGGCTTAGAGCGTGATGGTTAACAGCGATTAAAGAGCGGCACTTCGGAAGCCCGAAGGCAGAAATTTACCGGCTGACTAAATCGCTGCTATCCGAGCTGATACAAGCTGCGCACGAATGGATCTCAGCGAACTGAGGGCTTGGGAGGGCTCGCCGATCAAGAGAAGGTTCGTCTCACTGGCCCGGCAAAACTCGCCGACTGCTTGCTGTCCGAAATAAGCAGCCACTCCAGCGATCTGATGCAAAAGGCTGGCGATTTCTCGCGTCTGTTCAGCGCTTACTGATCCTCGAGAAATGGCGGCATCGATTGCCACGACTGCAGCTCTGATTCTCTCTTCAAACATCACGCGCAAGCGTGGATCAGTTTCTTCTTCAAACGCTTCCTCCGACTTCTCCGTCTCATCATTCGAATGCAGAGACCATGCAGAAATTGCGGCGCATAGTGAATCAAGGCGTAGCGGTTTCGCTAGGTGGGCTTGCATCCCGGCTTCAATGCAACGCTCGATGTCGTCCGCATAAGCATTTGCGGTCACCGCCAAAATTGGCATTGTCTCGGCGTCGATACCTGCGTCGCGGATGGCTCGCGCGGCCTGGAGGCCATCCAACTCCGGCATCTGCATGTCCATCAGCACCATATCGTAAGGTTTGCCGTCACGGCTTGCTTTCAGCGCGGCTTCAACCGCTTTGCGTCCATCGGGCACCATCACGCAGTCGTGGCCTGCCTTCTCCACCATTGCCATCGTCAGCTCCTGATTGATGGGGTTGTCCTCGGCAACGAGTATTGTCAGCCGAACTGCGTGTCCGCAGTTCTCGATCAATTTTTCGGCAACAGGCGAACACCGCATTGTCTCGCTACTTTCCTCCAGAGGGAGAGAAAGTACGAAGGTTGAGCCGCGACCGAGCTTACTCTCGACGCGAAGTTCGCCTCCCATAAGTGCGGCGAGTTCAGCGCTTATCGGAAGCCCAAGGCCGGTGCCGCCGTATCGACGAGCGGTCGTGTCGTCGGCTTGGGTGAACTTTTCGAAAATGCTTTGCAGACGATCTGCCGCGATACCTATTCCAGTATCTGTCACAGAGACAAATAGTCTGTCTAAGTTGTCGGATCGGCTGCGGCTTACCGACGCCGAAATTCTTACTTCGCCGCCCTGCGTGAACTTAAGGGCATTACCGATAAGGTTTAGAACGACCTGACGTAGCCTCATCTTGTCAACGAGCACTCGGGGTGGAATTTCCGGATCGATGTCCAGAGTGAGCTGAAGATCATGACTCTGTGCAACAGGTTCCATCAGGCGTTGGCAACTCCGCAGCGTATGCCGAAGATCGGTAGGCTCGCTGACGATCGCCATCTGTTTGGCCTCGATCTTTGCAAAATCGAGAAGATCATTCAGGAGCCTGAGCATGGCATTGCCCGAATCTGCAATCATTTGCAGCCGCCGTTTTTGTTCAGGCTCCTTTTCTTCTGCGAGCGCCAGTTCAGTAAAGCCGATCACTCCATTCATTGGCGTGCGAATTTCATGGCTCATGTTCGCCAAGAAACTCGATTTCGCCTTATCGGCGGCACGTGCATCTTCGATCGTTTCAAGCAGGCGCTCCCGCATGAGTGTTTCATCCGTGCGATCGATAATCACGCCGATGACTGCAGAAGGTTGCTCGTCTTCATTGATTTCAACCCGCCCTCTTACCTCTACGTGGCGCAATTCTCCCCCATCTGTTACCAGCCGCGCCGTGAATTGATAAGGTTGGTGTGTCGCCACCGCAGTCTCTATAGACTGTTCAACAATGCTGCGATCATCCGGGTGGTAAAACTCAATGGCTTTTTCAAGGGTTGGTGTGTTGCCAAGTATCAAGCCATGGAGGCGATGAACTTCATCAGACCAACGAATTTCATCGGTGGCCAAGTTGAGATGCCAATGACCGATATGCGCAGTGGCCTCGGCCAACTCGAGCATTCGATTTTGCTCCTCCAACTCCCTAGTTGCTTCTTCCACCTCGCGCACGACGTGGTTTTCACGCTTTATGAAGATCAACAAAAGGATGCCAAGTAGCACGGTAATCGCTAGACCACTGACAAGGGCAAGCGCGGGCGCACTAGAGACGGAGCGGCTTTCGAAAGGAGCCAAACTGCTCCAGCGCAGTGTGAATGGCTGACCAGCCAGAGTTATCGTCTTCTGGAACTCGAACTTGGAGTTATAATTGACATCGCCTGTCGCATAAAGAAGAGCACCTGAATCGAGCGCCTCCCCATGAAAAACCTCAAAGGCAAAGTCAGTGCCTTGTAGAGAGGTCAGTGCGCCAAGAAGCTCATCCGCTACCAAAGGCGAGTAAACCCATTGGCCAGTCGGTTGACCGGCATCGTCGAGAATGGGGTTCACGAGCAAGAAACCGGCCCCCTGCTTTGCGTCCTGAACCAATACGATTGGGCGCGTTAAAACCGGGTCTGGGCTATTCATCGACATGGCGATTGCCTCACGTCGACCTTCCTCAAAAGCAAGGTCGAGGCCAAGCGCGGCTAGATTGGTATCGAGTGGTTCGATGCGATTGATGATGAAATGTTGCTCGCGTTGAACGCGAGGGTGGACTTCGAACCTCTCCCCAAACTCGCGATTAAATTGCTCACGGAAGGCCGGAAAATTCTCATCCGCAACTTCCTCAAACAATCCAAATCCACGCATACCAGGATATGCGCGCTCGATGTCCAATCGTGTCACGTATTCACGCCATTCGGATGGAGTGACACTGCCTTTCACTGTTACGAAAGCAGCCCCACTCTCTAGAGCTTGCTGATAAATCTGGAGGCGATGTCGTAAAGCCTCATCCGCAATTGCAGCAATCTCAGTGAGATTTTCTTCGGCCTGACGGTATTCGCGTTCGGTGATGAACTGCCAAGCATAGAAGGTCAGTAACAAGGTGGCAGACAGACAGATTGCCACCAGCGAACTCGCCCCCTGCAGTGAGCTCCCACGCCATCGCACAGGAACTGGTGAAAAATTCGAGAGCAGAAGGATTGGCAAGATCAGCAGTACGCCGAGCACATCACCGGAGAACCAAGTCAGCCAATTACGCAGGATCAGTTCCGTACCAATCGCGCCACTCGCAAATAGCGCGCTAACACCCACTGTCGGCGCAATAATGCATGGTAGAATCAAAACCACCAGTGCGCCCGAAGCCACGCGCAGGATTTTTGTAAGTTCGATACCATCCGTAAAGCGGCGCGCCAGAAACAGTCCGGCAAGAGCTTGAAGGCTAGCTCCAACAGCTATCACTGCGGCGATTGCGATAGCCGACCAGTTGTGTTCGAAGGTTACGGAGGTATCGAAAGACCTAATTGCATTGAACGCGAACGAACCCAGCCATACGCCCGGCCACAACCCGCTTCCACGTAGAAGCAAAGCACATAACGCTAGCCCGGACGCTGGCCATACGATTGTGGCATAGCCTGGCGGCACAGCGAGCGAAATACCAACATATCCCGCTAAAAAGTATCCGACCGCCAATATCGCATTGTCGCGAAAAGAGTCCGGTTGGATCAAAATGCGCGATATGCCAGCGCGGTCTCTTGAGGTAGCACGTCCCATTGGATCCAAAGTCAAATGCAAAAAGGCAACGGTTTCAAGTAGCGCAAGAATGTTAATAAGTCGGAAGCAAGCCCACTGTGAACCCCGTCAAACCTCGAACAGATGACGGGCGCCGCCAACTAAGCTAAAATCGGCTGCCGCTACGGCAACTGAGGCGACATAGCTTGTGGCAGGCTTCTGCTGCTGCTCTGCCACCTGAAACTTGGACCATTCGCAGCTAGAGTTTTTGGCCGTAGATTTCCTTGGCTGGGCAAGGAGTCGTGGGATGAAGGCATCGAAGTTTACGGACGCGCAGAAGGCGTTCGTTATTAAGCAAGGTGAGGAAGGAACGCCGGTTGCGGAAATCTGCCGGAAGGCCGGGATCAGCCAAGCAACTTACTTCAACTGGAAGAAGAAGTACGCTGGGCTGATGCCATCGGAGATGCGTCGGCTACGCGAGCTTGAGGATGAGAACGGACGTCTGAAGAAGATCGTCGCGGACCTGACGCTGGATCGCGAGATGCTGCAGGATGTCATCAAGCGAAAGCTTTAAGGCCGGATCGGAAGCGCGAGCTTATCGACGCTGTTCGGCAGGACTGGCATGTGACGATCCGCAGGGCATGTTCGGCATTGCAGTTTGATCGTTCGACCTATCATTACCAGTCCCGCCGTACTGATCCGGCCTTTCTGAAGAAGCGCATCAAGGAAATCTGCGAGACGCACGTCCGCTACGGATACCGGCGGGTATATTACATCCTGCGCCGGGACGGTTGGTGCGTGAACTTGAAGAAGGTCTACCGGCTTTACAGGGAGTTGGGCCTGCAGCTGCGGAACAAGACGCCGAAGCGACGGGTCAAGGCCAAGCTGCGCGAGGATCGCGCACCGGCGGTCCGACCGAACGATGTGTGGGCGATGGACTTTGTTCACGACCAACTGGCGACTGGGCGTAAGCTTCGAATCCTGACCGTGGTCGATACGTTCTCCCGGCTATCGCCGGTGATCGATCCCCGGTTCCGCTACCGGGGTGAGGACGTGGTCGCCACGCTGGATCGCGCCTACCGGACGATCGGCTATCCGAAGACGATCAGGGTCGACAATGGCAGCGAACTTATCTCGCGGGACATGGATCTGTGGGCTTACCAGCGCGGTGTGATCCTGGACTTCTCCCGCCCAGGCAAGCCCACAGACAATGCGTTCATCGAAGCGTTCAACAGCAAGCTGCGCAGCGAATGCCTGAACGCCCACTGGTTCCTGTCGCTGCAAGATGCTTGCGAAAAGCTGGAGGCTTGGCGTAGACACTACAACGAGGATCGACCGCACAGCGCGATCGGGAATATCCCCCC
>NZ_LYWZ01000031.1 GCF_001661965.1 Croceicoccus mobilis | reverse complement strand
ACGCGAATCCATGCCTTATGATGTCGTCATCGTCGGTGGCGGCGTTGCGGGATTGGGCGCCGCGATCCGGTTGAAGCAGGTGAATGCGGATCTTGAGGTCTGCGTGCTTGAGAAGGGTTCGGAGATCGGCGCGCATATCCTGTCGGGCGCGGTGGTCGATCCCAAGGCGCTGGACGAACTGCTGCCCGACTGGCGCGATGACGATTGCCCGATGGCCGAGACCCCGGTGACGGATAACTGGCACTGGACGCTGTCGGCCAAGGGCAAGTTCGCGATGCCGCATCTGGCGATGCCGCCCTTCATGTCGAACGATGGCAATTACACCGGTTCGCTGGGCAGCCTGTGCCGCTGGCTCGCGGAAAAGGCCGAGGGGTTGGGCGTGGAAATCTTCCCCGGCTTCCCGGCGGCCGAGGTGCTTTATAACGATGACGGTTCGGTCAAGGGCGTGGCGACCGGCGACATGGGCGTGGCCGCCGATGGCAGCCACAAGGCCGATTACCAGCCCGGCATGGAACTGCACGGCAAATACACGCTGTTTGCCGAAGGCGCGCGCGGGTCGCTGACCAAGCAGCTGAAGGCGAAGTTCGACCTTGAGGCGAATTGCGAACCGCAGGTCTATGGCCTTGGCATGAAGGAATTGTGGGACATCGATCCCGCCAAGCACGTGCCGGGCCGCGTTCTCCACACACAGGGCTGGCCGCTTAGCGAAAACGATGCGTGGGGCGGCGGCTTCCTCTATCACCAGGCCAACGGGCAGGTGGCCTTGGGCTTCGTGGTCGCGCTGGATTACGCCAACCCGTATCTGTTCCCGTTCGAGGAATTCCAGCGCTGGAAGCAGCATCCTGAAATCCGCTCGATCCTCGAAGGCGGGAAGCGCGTTTCCTATGGCGCGCGCGTCATTAACGAAGGCGGCTGGCAATCGGTGCCGAAACTCACCTTCCCCGGCGGCGCGCTGATCGGATGCAGCGCGGGCTTCGTCAATGTGCCCCGCATCAAGGGCAGCCATACCGCGATGAAATCGGGCATGCTCGCGGCCGAAGCCGTGGCCGAGGCCATCGGCGCCCAGCGCGCGGGCGACGAGGTCGTCGATTACGAGACGACATTGCGTTCGAGCTGGATCGCGGATGAACTGAAGAAAGTGAAGAACGCCGAACCCGCCGTCGCCAAGTTCGGCGGCGCGCTGGGCACGGTGATCGCGGGCGCGGACATGTGGATGCGCACGCTGAAGATCGGCCTGCCGATCACCATGAAGCACCACCGCGACTGCGATCAGACGATGCGCGCCGATCTGTTCAAGCCGATCCAGTATCCCAAGCCCGATGGCGTGATCAGCTTCGACCGTCTTTCCAGCGTGTTCCTGTCGAACACCAATCATGAGGAAGATCAGCCCTGCCACCTTCAGCTCAAGGACCCGGATGTTCCGCTGAAGATCAACCTGCCGGTCTATGCCGGGCCTGCGGCGCGTTACTGCCCGGCGGGGGTGTATGAATATACCGGTCTCGACGAAGAGGGCGCAGAGCCCAAATTCGTGATCAACGCGCAGAACTGCGTCCACTGCAAGACCTGCGACATCAAGGATCCGACGCAGAACATCAACTGGGTCACGCCCGAAGGCGGCGGCGGGCCGAACTACCCTAATATGTAAGTGCGTCCTTCCGGGAGCCGGGGCTGGCCCTTGGGGTATGTGCGGTTGCAGCGTTTTTCTAATTCTGCATAAGTGTCATTCCCCCAAATCCCCCGCTTCCCGGAAATTCATGACCGCCACATCATCCGACACCATAGCGCCCGGGGCAGCCGCTCCCGGCGCCGGTCCCGCCCAGCATAGCGGGCAGCCCCCGCATAAGCGTCATCTGGCAGGCGCGATTCCGCCTGCGGCCCGGCACGTTCGCGAATGGCGCTATTTCGCGGGGCTGTTCGGGGGCGAACATATCGCTGCCACCGAATTCGTCATCGGCGTGACCTTTGTCACCATGGGTGTCGACACGATGAACCTGCTGGTCGGCCTGTTGATCGGCAATTTCATGGCGGTGCTCAGCTGGACTATCGTCACCACCCCGATCGCGGTGAAGACGCGTCGTTCGCTCTTCACCTATCTCGAACAGATCGCGGGGCCGGTCTTCACCAAGATCTACAATCTCGCGATCCTGCTGTTCTACGGTTCGCTGGCCGCCGCGATGATCACCGTGTCGTCCTATGCGCTGCGGTTCGCGCTGGGGTTGCCGGTGCAGCTGGCGTGGTATCCGACATCGGTGCTGTTCATCGTGGCCACGCTGGTGCTCGGCGCGGTGGTGGTCGCGGTCGCATCGCGCGGGTTCGAGGCGATGGCCAATTTCGCCACGATCTGCGCGCCATGGATGCTGACCTGCTTCATCTGCGGAGCGGCGGTGGCACTCCCTGCCATCGCCCTTGAAGTGACAGGCGAGGCGGGCTTTGGCAATTTCGATGGGTTCCTCGCCGCCGCAAGGGAGGCGATCTGGACCGGCACGACGCTGGATGGCGAACCGGGCATATCGGTCTGGGAAGTCGCCGCCTTTGCATGGGCGAATGGCGCGATGGTGCATCTGGGCCTGATCGACATGGCGATCTTCCGCTTTGCGAAGAAAAAATATTACGGCGTGTTTTCCTCTGTCGGCATGTTCCTTGGCCATTATGTCGGCTGGATCTCGGCGGGGCTTATGGGCGCGGGCGCGGCGATCATGGTGGGCAAGTCGCTGACCGCGATGGATTCGGCCGACGTCGCATGGGGCACCTTGGGCTATATCGGCATTCTCGTCGTGATCTGCGCCGGGTGGACGACCGCGAATGCGTGCCTCTATCGCGCAGGTCTGGCGGCCGCGACGCTTATTCCGAACATGTCGCGGCAGAAGGTCACGGCGGGCGTGGGCGTGGTGATCGTGATCGCGGCCTGCTTCCCCTTCGTCGCGCGCTCGGTCATGCCGCTCACCGTTTATGGCGCGATCCTCTTGTGCCCCATCGGCGCGATTGTGATCGCCGAACATTACCTGCTGCCGCGCATCGGCCTGACCCGATACTGGTCGCGCTATCACGATAAGAGCCTCAATCCCGCCGCCCTCCTCACATGGGGCGTGGCGCTGGCCTTTGCCGCCACGATGGTGGTGACCGAATGGATCAGCTTCTATTATATCTTCCTGCCCGAATATGCGTTGAGCCTGCTGCTTTATCCCGCGCTGGCCGCGATGATGGGCGCGCGCGACAACTGGCCCAAGGACGAGGCGCACCAGGCCGAACGCGAAGCCGCGCTGATCAAGTTCGAGCGTAAACGCGACGCAAACGCGCAGCAGCAGGCCGAGGACGAGGAGGAAGATCCCTCGAACGAACACACCGCCCGCATCGCCAAATGGCTGCTGCTGGGCGCGGTGGTCATGCTGCTGTCGATGATCGGCCTTGCCGTGCAGATGAGCTTTTCGTCCCCCACGGCAGAGGCGCTGGTGATCATGCGGTCCAGCTTCTTCTTTGCCGCAGTTACCTGCACCATCGGCTATTTCATCCTTGCCATGCTGGCCATGCGCGTGACCGACGCGAATGAGGCGTGAGTTATCGGTAATCTGGCAAGGGGGGTGGCACGAAAGCCGTTCAATCCCGATATGACAGGGACTGAACACCCCTGCGAACGGAGGTAACGGCTTGAAAGCCATCGCCTATGCCAAGATCAATCTTGCCCTTCACCTGCGCCGCAGGCGGAAGGACGGGTATCACGATCTGGAAACCGTGTTCGCCTTTGTCGATGCAGGCGATCTGCTGTCGGTAAAGACCGGACAGGCCGAGGACCGGATCGAGGTCGTCGGCGAGTTCGCGGGCGCTTTGGCGGGCGCGCCGGTGGGGGACAATATCCTCGCCGCCGCGCTGAACGCGTTTCCCCGCCCGGGTGCCAATGGTCCTGACGGCTGGCACGTCACGCTGGAAAAGAACCTGCCCGTCGCGGCGGGGCTGGGCGGGGGGAGCGCCGATGCGGGCGCGCTCATTCGCCTGATCTGCGAGACTTATGGCTGGCCCGATGACTGGCGCGAAAGGGCGGCGAAGCTGGGCGCGGACGTGCCCGCCTGCGTCATTTCGCAGACCTGCGTCGGCACCGGCACGGGCACGGACCTTACCGTGGTCGAAAGCGACCTCACCGGCATGTCGGTGCTGCTGGTCAATCCCCGGAAGCCGCTCTCCACCGGCCCGGTGTTCAAGGCGTGGAACGGCATCGACCGCGGCCCCTTGCCCAAGGGGTCGGTTCGCGAACAGGCGGTCGCCGGACGCAATGACATGGAGGCGGGCGCCCGCACGCTCGTCCCCGAAATCGCGGGCGTGATCGGCGCGCTCAAGGGCACGCGCCCATGGCTTGCCCGCATGTCGGGATCGGGCGCCTCGTGCTTTGCAATCTATGATGGCGAGGATCAGCGCGACGCCGCCGCTGCCGAGATCGCCGCAAGCCACCCCGAATGGTGGCAGATGACAGGAAAACTGCTTTGAAAATCGTGAACGACCCCAATTTCCGCCAGATCGGTGAGCCGGTTCCCGGCGGCATCGTGCTGGTATCCGACCATGCCTCCAACTTCGTGCCCGAAGACATCCCGCTGGGCGTCACGCAGGATCAGCTCAATGACCACATCGGCTGGGACATCGGCGTTGCCGCCATTGCCGAGCGCATGGCGCGGCGCCACGCGATCCCCGCGCATCTCGCTGCCGTCAGCCGTCTCGTCGTCGACCTCCACCGCGAGGAGGACCACGCCAAGCTGATCCCGCAGGACAGCGATGGCGTGCTGATCCCCGGCAATCTGGGCGCAGACCGCGAATGGCGGCTGGAGCGCTTCTATCGCCCCTATCACGATGCGATGGCGGCATGGCTCGATGCGGCGCAGCCGGGGCTGATCGTCTCGCTCCACAGCTTTACCCCGCAGCTGGCCGATAATCCAGACGAGCAGCGCCCATGGGAAGTCGGCCTCCTCTATAACGAGCAGGGCGAAGCGGCCCGCCACGCGATCCGCCTGTTTCAGGAATATGGGCTGACGGTGGGCGACAACGAACCCTATTCGGGCAAGCTTTTGAACGCGACGATGAACCGCCACGCCGAAGCCCATGGCCGCCCCTATCTTGCCATCGAGGTGAGGAACGACCTGATCCGCGACGAAGGCGGACAGGCGCGCTGGGCCGACATGATCGCAAGCGTGGCGCGCGGGGTTCGGGAGCTGGTTTAGGTTTTCGGCGGTTTTTTGGGGTTTTGGCTGCGAGCCGTTGCAGTTACGGTGCAATCCGGTTTTAATTGCTGAATGAAAAACGCATTCGGTTTCAAAAAGTGGTTGGAGCAACTATTGCCGATAGCGGCAATCGCACTCGGCTATGTGCTCTCGTCTCAGCTTCTAGGCGAGGAATGGTTCAAGGGCTTCATGCTCTTCATACTTGGCCTAAGTTGCGGAGACTTGCTGAAGGCATTTACTCCTACAGCGACCAACTCCGAGGGTCCTGCGATGGCATGGGACGAAATGTATGCCAGCGATCGCCTCGCCTACTTTCTTCCCGCAATCACTTTATGCGTCGCCGGTTTTCTGGCGGTCATCATGGCGAGCCAACTATCTCATGCTACGACGGACTGGGGCCTTTATTTAATGGCGGTCGTTGTTTTGGCTAGCGGGTTCTCTCTAGGCTTCCAGCTATGGGCGAACCGCAAGGCTTAAAGTGCAAAGTCTGTTTTTCACGATGTCCCCGCCCTTAGCGTCATAATCCAAACACCCCAAACCCGCCGCAGCCACGGCAAAGCCGCGGCTGTCACGTTGAACGGATCGCTGCGGGCTTAGCGCCCTTGCGTCCGCCAGCCGAAGCGCCGCTTTTGGCGAATTTGGACTCCGCTTGCTGCGCAATGCTCGCCCTAATTGCCGGGCGGCTGCCGCTCACCCCTCGTGTGTCGCGCTCCAGTCGGCGCGCGCAGACCATTCGCCCGCGTCGCCCGAAACCGTGCAGCCGCGCGTGCCAGCTCGGATTTCGCCAATCACGGTGACTTCCTCACCCGCTTCCTCAAGATCGACGGCCAGCTGCACCGCCTCATCCGGCGATACCGCCAGTACCATGCCGATGCCGCAGTTGAAGGTGCGCGCCATTTCCTCGGGTTCGATATTGCCCTGCGCCTGCAGGAAGGCCATCAGGCGCGGCTGTTCCCATGCGCCCGCGTCGATATGGGCGTGCAGTCCCTCGGGCAGAACGCGCGGCACGTTTTCGAGAAGACCGCCGCCGGTTATATGCGCCAGCGCGTGAATGCGCCCGGCACGGATCGGCTCCAGCAGGCTCTTCACATAGATCTTCGTCGGCGCGATCAGCGCGTCGATCAAAAGCTGTTCGTGATCGAACAGGGCGGGGCGATCAAGCTTCCACTCCTTGTCCGCGGCAAGGCGGCGCACCAGCGAATAGCCGTTGGAATGCACGCCCGAACTGGCAAGGCCAAGGAGCACGTCGCCCTCTGCCACGGCCTCGCCTGTCAGCTGCTCGCCGCGCTCCACCGCGCCAACGCAGAACCCGGCAAGGTCGTAATCGCCCGCCGCATACATGCCCGGCATCTCTGCCGTCTCGCCCCCGATCAGCGCGCAGCCTGCCATCTTGCACCCCTCCGCAATCCCGGCGACCACGCGGGTCGCAACGCCGTTCTCCAGCTTGCCGGTCGCGAAATAGTCGAGGAAGAAGAGCGGTTCGGCCCCCTGCACGATCAAGTCGTTCACGCACATGGCGACGAGGTCGATGCCGATATGGTCATGCCGGTCGAAATCGATGGCAAGCTTGACCTTTGTCCCCACGCCGTCGTTCGCCGCGACCAGCAGCGGATCGTCGTATCCGGCCGCCTTGGGGTCGAAGAAACCGCCGAAACCGCCCAGCTCACTGGTCGCGCCGGGGCGGGCGGTGGATTTCGCCAGCGGGCCGATCGCCTTTACCAGCGCATTGCCTGCCGCGATCGAAACGCCCGCCTGCTCATAGCTGTAGCTCTTGGGTGTCTCGTTTTCGGGGGTGTCGGTCATGGCGAATCCGTATTCCTTTTCCGGGCGGGTCGTGCACCCGATGCGCCGGGCAGCCGTGAAAGGCAAAGCGCCTATCGCTTTCGCGCTTGGATTTCCACGCCCATTTGGGCAAAGAAGCGGGCATGAGTGCTTATCCGACCTTGCCGCGCGACTGACCGGCACCCAAAAGCATCCGCGATGACCGTGCGTTCTTCCCCTCTATCCGTCGCTGCGCGCCCTGCATGGCTGCGCGCCGAAGTGCTGCGCCCCGTGATTCTGGGCAGCGCGCTGGCCTGCGCGGGTCTGGCGGGCTGGGCCGTGTGGGCGCAGGTGGAGGGCGATCGCGGCATTGCCCCCATCGCCAGCACCGGCGATTTTGAGGTCGATGGTATTTCCGTCGTCGCCACCGGCGACGATGCGATCGAGGCGCGATCGAACGGCTGGCGGCAAGCGCAGAGGAAGGCGTGGGAGATCCTCTATTCGCGCACCCATGGCGGAGCCAAGGCGCCCGAGATCCCCGATTCGCGCATTGCCGAGCTTGTCACCGCCGTCGCGGTGGAGCGCGAGGAAATCGGCCCGCGCCGCTATGTCGCGACGCTGGGCGTGATCTTTGACCGCGCGCGGGCAGGGGCCCTGTTCGGCGAGACCGGGGAAATGACGCGGTCCGCGCCCATGCTCGTGCTGCCCGTCACCTATTCGGGCGGCGTCGCGCAATTGTATGAAATGCGCACTCCTTGGCAGCGCGCCTGGGCGCAGTTCCGCACCAGCGCCAGCCCGATCGATTACGTGCGCCCCTATGGCGCGGGCGGCGAATCGCTGTTGCTGAACGCGGGGCAGGCGTCGCGCCGCAGCCGCAGCTGGTGGCGCACGATCCTCGATGAATTCGGCGCTGCCGATGTGCTGATCCCGGTGGCAAGGCTGGAGCGGCAATGGCCGGGCGGTCCGGTGAAGGGAACCTTCACCGTGCGCCATGGCCCCGACAATAACTATATCGACAGCTTCACGATGACGGCGGCCAATGATGCCGAACTGCCCGCCATGCTGGAAAAGGCGGTCAAGCGGGTCGACGAGATCTATTCCGCCGCGCTGGCCGATGGCACGCTTCGCATCGACGATACGCTGGATGTCGAAGAGGAATCGATCGATCCCGCACTGATCGAGGCGCTGACCCGCGAACTCGCTCCGGAAGAGGCGGAGACGCCCGCCCCCACGACCGAGATGGTCGATACGCCGGCAGAACAGCCCGCTACCGCACCCCCGCCGCCCGCGACGGCGGCGCGCTATACGGTGCAGGTGGCGACGCCCGATCCGGCGGCGCTGGATAATGCGCTGCAGACGATCAACGGCACGCCCGGCGTTTCGGGCACGACCGTGGGCAGCCTTGCGATCGGCGGAACTTCGGTGCTGCAGGTCGGCTTTGCAGGTGATCTGGATACGTTGGCCGCGGCGCTGCGGGCGCGCGGCTGGACCGTGCAGCAGGGCAGCGACGCATTGCGGATTTCCCGATAACGGGGTTTTCGCGCTAAGACCGCAGCCGTCATGTCTGGAAAAGCCGGAAAATCACCCTTTGCAGGCCAGATCCCGCTGCCGCTGAAGCAGCGGGCCGATGTCATGCGCATCATTGTCGGCCAACCGAACGAGGGCGTGTTCGAAGCCTGCCGCCATGCGCAGGACTGGCCGTTTCGCACCGCCCTGCTTTGGGGAGAGCCGCGCTCAGGCAAGTCGCTGATCGCGCGCTGGTTCGAAAACAGCGGTCTCGGCGATGTGATCGACGATGCGCAAGGGTGGCAGGAGGATGCGATCTTCCACCGCTGGAACCGCGCGCAGGAAACGCGCCGCCCGCTGCTGATCGTGGGGCCGCCGGTGCCCGATGGCTGGAAAATCACCCTGCCCGATCTGCGTTCGCGGCTGGGGCCTGCACTCAATCTTCGCATCGATACGCCCGATGATGACATGCTGGCAGGACTGATCGAGGCGCATGCAGAGGCGCGCGGGCTTGTATTGGCGGACGGGGCCACCACCTATCTGGTTCCCCGCACCCCGCGCAGTTTCGCCGGGGTCGAGGCACTGGTCGCCGAAATCGACCGCATCACGCTGGAACGCAAGGTTCCGGCAACGCTCGCCATCTGGCGCGAAGCGCTGGAAATTGTGCTGGGAGGCGGCCCGGCAGGAGAGCAGGAAGAGCTTTTGTAATCGCTGCGAACCGGCGGTTACCGGACCGGAAATCCGGCCCTGCTTGCGGCAGGGCCCTGCAAGTGCGAGAATGCAGGCATGTTTGAACGGCTTATCGAATATCTCGATTCCGTGGTGGAGCGCGATCCATCGCCGCGTTCGCGCTGGGAAGTCCTGCTCTATCCCGGTGTGCTGGCACTGGGCATGCACCGTATCGCGCACTGGCTTTATGGCGGCGGATTGTTCTTTGCCGCGCGTTTCGTGAATCATTTTGCGCGCTTTCTGACCAGCATCGACATTCATCCCGGCGCGCAGATCGGGAAGAACTTCTTTATCGACCACGGCTTTTCCGTCATCGGCGAAACGGCGGAGATCGGCGACAATGTCACGATCTACCAATGCGTGACACTGGGCGGCACCAATCCGACCAATGGCGTTCCGGGCAAGCGTCACCCGACCTTGCTGGATGGTGTGATCGTGGGTTCGGGCGCGCAGATCATCGGCCCTGTCACCATCGGCAAGCGCGCGCGCATCGGCGCTGCGGCGGTGGTGATCGAGGATGTGCCCGAAGGCGCGACCATGATCGGGCAGAAGGCCCGCTCCACGCTGGTCGCGGCGGAGACGTATCAGAGGCAGTTCATGCCCTATGGCACCCCGTGCAAGGACCCGTGCGAACCGGTGATGCCGCGCGTTGACGAGCTGGAAGAGCAGATCGCGACATTGAAGGCGGAGATCGACCGCCTGCGCGCCGCCGAGGGGCATGGACCGCTGACGATGCCCGAACGCACCGCGCCGGAGCCCGAACCGATCGCCAATCGCGAAGATCGCCGCGATGAGGTGGGCAACGGATGATCGTGGCTGACAGGTCGCCCCTGCACCGGGGCGCTGCATGAGCAATATCGTTCCGCTTCCCCGTTCGGGTGCGAGCCAGATCGGTTTCGACCGCTTGGAACTCAACCGCATCCTAGACCTGTATGGCCGCATGGTCGCTGCCGGTCAGTGGCGCGATTACGCGATGGATTTCGGGCGCGATGCCGCCAGTTTCTCGGCATTTCGCCGCGCGGCAGAACGTCCGCAGGTGCTAATCGAAAAACGCCCCGCCTTGCGCGGCAAACAGGGCATGTGGACCCTGTTCGGCGAAGCGGGGCAGGTGCTTAAACGCGGGCACGAACTGGCCGGCGTTCTCTCCATCCTCGAACGCCGTTTGCTGAAAGTGGTCGACGACTAGGCCGCCACCGGGGCCGGGAGCGGCTCTGCGTGAAGCGGCGGCAGCTTTTCCCGAAGTTCGGCAGGCAATAGAGGCAAGAGCGAGGCGCGAAGTTTCGCCCAGAATGTCGAGAGCATCAGCAGCGCCGAGCCGATCACCAGTGTCGTGATCGAAACGCCACCTTCGATCGCGCCGAACGCTTCTACCAGCTGACCCAGCGCATAGAGCACATAGGCGAGTGCCGAGACCAGCAGGGCGCGCCTGTCGATTGCCAGCGCGACCAATCCCATCACTACATAGGTCGCGATGATCGCGGCTGCGCCGATGGTGTCCATTCCCGTTGCGGAAAATACGCCATAGAAAGAGAACAGCGGGTGGATGATCATCGGCGCAGCCAGCAGGTGCAGCCAGAATGCGACATCGCTGCGGCGCGTCAGCCGGGCGGGATCCTGCGCGTCCCAATACATGGCAAAGGCAAAGACGCAGATGCCGCAGACAAGTACCACCGGCGGGACCGAGGTTGCGGCCAGCGGGCCCAGCACGACCTCTATCACCGAAAGCAGGCTGGCGACCGCCATGCCGACCAAGGCAGCCGTGCCGGCGGCAATCGTGATGGGAACGCGAAAGCGCCGCCAATGGGCAAAGGCGGCGATGGCCGCAATCGGCCCCGCCGGGATCAGGAACCAGTCGCGGTTATCGCCTGAAACCAGCTCTGCCCCGATCAGCGGAAGCAGCAGCGCGCAGGACCCGATAAAAGCGATGGCGAGCACGATGGAGGGGAGGGCCATGCGGCGTTTGAGCGCGAAATATTCGCTCAGCGCCCATGACAGCGCGCCCACCGCCACGGCGGCAAGCGGCAGATAGACGGCATTGCCGATGCTGCCCACGGCGACCAGCAGCAACACGGCTGCGATGGTGACGAAGATGTCGTTGAAGCTGTTGAGGAGGCGGAAATTCTCCTCGCTCCCACGCGGCATGCCGCGCAGATGCGCCACGTGATCGCGCAGTCCCTGCGCCGCCTCCCGGCTCAACGCCCCGGCGGCGACCGCCGAATTGAGATCGTCTTCGCTATACATGCTGCCCCCGTTCCGGCGTCGGTTCCCCCGAACCGATGTCCCTCGCCATGAAAATGCAGCCTAGCGAGGGATTTACAATTCCGCCAGTGCCGGGATCAGCGCGTCGTAATGGTCGATCAGCCGGTCCGCGCCCAGATCCTCAACCGCCATGCCGGGATAGCCGAAGCTGACCGCGATGCTGGGCATGCCCGCCGCCTTGGCCGCGTTGATGTCAAAGGCGCTGTCGCCGACGAATGCCGCGGGGCCGCCGCCGCATTTTTCGACGAGGTGATGCAGCATGTCGGGTTTCGGCTTGGCCCGCTCGGTCCCCAGCGTGTCGCCGCCGACGATGACGGCAAAACGGTCCGCCAGCCCCATCTCCTCCAGCAGGTGGCGGGCAAGGCCCTCCAGCTTGTTGGTCGCAACGCCCAGCGCGATGCCTTCGCCCGCCAGCCGGTCGAGCGCGCGCTCCATCCCGTCAAACGCGCGCGTGTTGACCGATATATTGGCACGGTAATGCGCCAGCAGTTCGGCATAGAGCGGTTCGAGCAGTTCAGGGTCGACCCTTTCGCCAGCGCTGCCAGCCAAGGCCCGGGCCAGCAACTTTTTCGCCCCGCCGCCGATCAGGCCGCGCACTCCGTCATAGGGCAGGGGCGGCCGGCCCCCGACCTGCAAGGCATGGTTCAGGGCCGCCGCGATATCGGGCGCGGTATCCAGCAGCGTGCCATCGAGGTCGAAGCCGATGGCGCGAAAGCGCAGCGGGAAACGAATTTCAGGGTTAGTGCGTTCAGTCATTGCTGTGAGCGCATGCCCGCCACATATGGAAACCGCAACAATTTGCTGGCAAGCCGGTCAGCATATACCGCCAAAGACACAACAGACGGGACGACCTTGACCCAGACCCCAGATTCCCAGCTTGCCGTTATCGTTCTTGCCGCAGGCAAGGGCACCCGCATGAAAAGCGCGCTGCACAAGGTGCTGCACCCCATCGGCGGCAGGCCGATGATCGAACATCTCGTCGCTTCGGCGCAGGAGCTGGAACCCGCCCGCATGATTGTCATCACTGGCGATCTGCGCGAACAGGTGGAAGAGGCGCTGGCATCACGCGCCGAATTCGCGCTGCAGGACAAGCAGCTGGGCACCGGCCACGCCGTGCTGCAGGCGCGTGAGGCGCTGAGCGGGTTTCATGGCGAGGTGCTGATCCTTTACGGCGACGTTCCGTTCCTGCGATCCGCCACCATGCGCGCCATGCGTGAACGGCTCCATGAAAGCGATAATCCCGCTGCCGTGGTGCTGGGTTTCCGCCCCGACGACACGCGAAGCTATGGCCGCATCATCGCCGACGACAATGGCACCATCGCCAAGATGGTTGAGCACAAGGACGCGAGCGAGGAAGAGCGCGCCTGCAACCTGTGCAATTCGGGTGTGATGGCGGTGCGTGCCGATGTGCTGTTCGCGCTGCTGGACCGGGTTGGCAACGATAATGCGCAGGGCGAATATTACCTGCCCGACATCGTCAATCTGTCGACCGCCGATGGCCAGCCATGCGCCGTGGTCGAAACCGCGGACCAGGCCGAGGTCACGGGCATCAATTCCCGCGCCGAGCTTGCCGATGCGGAAAGCCAGTGGCAGCAGTTCAAGCGCGCCGAGGCGATGGACGCGGGCGTCACGCTGCGCGCGCCCGAAACCGTGTTCTTCAGCTGGGACACGAAGCTGGCCGAGGACGTGGTGATCGAACCCAATGTCGTTTTTGGCCCCGGTGTGGAAGTCGCGACTGGCGCGACCATCCGCGCCTTCAGCCATCTGGAAGGGGCAAGCGTGGGCGAAGGCTGCGAAGTCGGCCCCTATGCCCGCCTGCGACCTGGCGCGGTGATGGAGAAGAACGCCAAGGTCGGCAATTTCGTCGAGATGAAGAAAGCCACGCTGGGCGAAGGTGCCAAGGCAAATCACCTCACCTATCTGGGCGATGCCACGGTCGGCGCGGGCGCGAATATCGGCGCGGGCACCATCACCTGCAATTATGACGGCTATTTCAAACACCAGACCGTGATCGGGGAGCGGGCCTTTATCGGCTCCAATTCCTCGCTGATCGCGCCGGTGAAGATCGGGGCCGATGCCATTGTTGCAGCCGGCAGCGCGGTCACGCGCGATGTTTCGGATGGCGAATTGCGGCTGGTCCGCGGAGAACAGTTCGTGAAGCCCGGCTGGGCCGATCGTTTCCACGACACGATGAAGAAGCGGAAGGCAGGCAAGTGAGCGAAGATCCGCGCTACAAGGGCAAACCCTTCCTGCGCCTGCTCGACAGCTATGTGCTGTCGGCCACCGGCTGTATGCACGAAGATGCCGAAAAGGCGCTGACCGCGATAGAGCCGCAACTGCACAAGGCCTATGGGCTGCAGGGCAGCTGGAAGAGCATTGTCGAGCAGCGCATGAACTTCCCTGCAGGCATGCAGGGCGCGATCCGCGAAGTGTGGGACAAGGGCGCGATGAAGTTCATGGAAGCCAATGGCGGCACGCCGCCCGACCCGCGCGAATTCACGCGCCATTTCGTCGATACCAAATTCCCGCACTGAACCGCGGGCGGAGGGAATAGAATACTATGTGCGGTATAATCGGGATCGTCGGACGCGAGCCTGTGGCGGATCGGCTGGTCGATGGCCTCAAGCGCATGGAATACAGGGGCTATGACAGCGCCGGGATCTGCACATTGTCGGGCGGACAGCTGGTCCGCCGCCGGGCGGAGGGCAAGCTGGCGAACCTGACCCGCGAAGTGGCCGAGCATCCCGCGCCGGGCGAAGTCGGCATCGCGCATACCCGCTGGGCCACCCATGGCGCGCCGACCGAACAGAACGCGCACCCCCACGCCACCGGCGAAGTCGCTCTGGTGCACAATGGCATCATCGAGAACTTCAAGCCCTTGCGCGATGAACTCCTCGCGCTGGGCCGCAAGTTCGAGAGCGAGACCGATACCGAGGTCGTCGTGCAGATGCTTTCCCGCCATATCGAAGAAGGCAAGTCACCCGCAGAGGCTGTGCGCACCGTGCTGCCGCGCCTGCGCGGCGCCTTCGCGCTGGCCATCGCGTTCCGGCAGGACCCGGACATGCTGATCGGCGCGCGGCTGGGGTCGCCGCTGGTCGTGGGTTACGGGGAGGGCGAAACCTATCTCGGGTCCGACGCGCTGGCGCTCGCCCCGCTGACGCAGGATATCTCATACCTTGAGGAAGGCGACTGGGTGATCATCACCCGTGAGGGCGCGACGATCTTCGATGTCGATGGCAATGAAGTCGAACGCGCCGTCACCAAATCGGGCGCAAGCGCGGCGGCGATCGAAAAGGGCAATTACCGCCACTTCATGCAGAAGGAGATCTTCGAGCAGCCGACGGTCGTGGCGCAAACCCTGCGCAGCTATGTCCGCCAGCTTGAACGCACGGTCGCCCTGCCGCAGATCGATTTCGACATCACCAGCATCAACCGCGTCACCATCGTCGCCTGCGGCACCAGCTTCTATGCCGGCATGGTCGCGAAATACTGGTTCGAGATGTTCGCCCGCGTGCCTGTCGACATCGATGTGGCATCCGAATTCCGCTACCGCGACCCGGTGCTGGAGCCGGGCGGTTTGGCGCTCTTCATCTCGCAATCGGGCGAAACGGCGGACACGCTTGCCGCGCTGCGCCATTGCAAGGAAGCGGGGCAGACCAT
Organism: Croceicoccus mobilis; assembly: GCF_001661965.1. Lineage (GTDB taxonomy): Bacteria > Pseudomonadota > Alphaproteobacteria > Sphingomonadales > Sphingomonadaceae > Croceicoccus > Croceicoccus mobilis. The sequence continues at coordinate 37,250 of NZ_LYWZ01000031.1, read as the reverse complement.
CGCGGTGGTCGTGAACGTGCCCACCAGCTCCATGGCGCGCGAAGCTGACCTGCTGCTCCCCACCCATGCAGGCCCTGAAATCGGCGTCGCCTCGACCAAGGCGTTTACCTGCCAGCTTGCCGTTCTGGCGGCCTTGGCCGCGCATTTCGCGGTTAAGAAGGGCCGCCTGTCAAAAGACGAAGAGCGCGCGATCGTCGATCATTTGCTGGAGGCTCCGGCGTGCCTTAACGCAGCACTCGACCACGACGATGACATCGCGCAGATGGCGCATCTGATCGCACCGGCGCGCGACGTGCTCTATCTGGGACGCGGACCGGATTATCCGCTGGCGATGGAAGGCGCGCTCAAGCTGAAAGAGATCAGCTATATTCACGCCGAAGGCTATGCCAGCGGCGAGATGAAGCACGGCCCCATCGCATTGATCGACGATCACGTCCCAGTTGTGGTGCTGGCCCCGTCAGGCCCCTTGTTCGAAAAGACCGTCTCCAACATGCAGGAGGTTCGTGCGCGCGGCGGCAAGATCGTGCTTATCAGCGACGCCGAGGGAATTGCCGAAGCGGGCGAGGGTTGCATGGCGACGATCGAGATGCCCAAGGTGCATCCGCTGATCGCACCGCTGGTCTATGCCGTTCCGGTGCAACTGCTGGCCTATCACGTGGCCTGCGCCAAGGGTACGGATGTCGATCAGCCCAGGAACCTTGCCAAGAGCGTTACCGTGGAGTGATCCGCTAAACTCGGCTTTTTCTTGTTGTGAGACTGTTGTGAGACAATAAAGTCTTTCCAAATACAATAAAGTCTTTCCAGTTCGCCGTTTTTGACAAAAAAGACTTTCCATCAAAAGTCGGGATTTTTGGCGGACTTCTGCGGTTTTTGATTAATCCCGTTTTGCGATACGATCGCAATAACTGTCTGAAGTCTTTGATTTTCGACCTGCCGATACCGGCACATAAAACTGCGGTTACGTCGCCAAGTTTGAAACAGAGAGCTGCTGCTCGCTGTCAACTGATGGCAGCTTTGCGCCCGGTTTCGGTCATCAGGGCTCCCCAGTCGGTCTCCCGGAAGCAGACATAAAATTGCCTAGGTCGAAAAGGGAGAATTGTCGGACAAAACGTTGCTTGGTTGGCCCGCTTGCCATCAATTCGCAGCGTCGAGCGTTTCGCCTTCACGGTCGAGATGTAGATAGCCGGCATTGAACATTGCAAGACGCGACAGTGCCGCAAGATCGCAGATTCCCAGATGGCGCCGATCCATGTCGATCAGGCCTTCCTGTCTCAATTCCTGGATCGTGCGGTTGGTGTGAACAGGCGTCATGCCGGTGGTATCGGCGAGGTCGGTCTGGGTGAGGGGAAATTCGAATTTTCCGTCGCCGGCCAGCCCGATTGAACGCACCCTGTGGAACATCTCCACGAACAGGTTGGCCAGGCGTTCGCGTGCATTGCGCTGGCCAAGGGTAAGGAGCCATTCGCGCTGGATCGACGCCTGCACCAGCTCGTTCCAGAGTAATGCCTTGCCGATGCGCGGACGATCGTGAACGAGTTCCTCGATCATGTGCGGGGGCAAGGCGTAATATCGTACTTTCGAAATCGCTCCGATCGAATGATCGAGGTGCCGCAATATATATACGTTCAGATCGCAGAAATCGCCGGGGACGAATAGCCCGACGATCTGCCGCCGACCATTGGGCAGATGCTTGTAACGGCAGGCCCAGCCCGATTCAGACAGTCGCACGACCGCAGGTTCGTCACCCTCGGCGATAAGATCGGCGCGCGGCTCCACCTCGCGCAAGGGGGCTTCGCGCAAACGCCGCAGCGCCCTGTGATCTTCTTCGGAAAGACGAGCGAAGCGCTCAAGCTTGCGACCCAGCGCATGGTCGATGGTCATTGTCATGCTCGTTTCCACTGGTAATCTTTCAAACCTTCGGAAGTCTCGATGCTCTCCTGCCCGAAAATTCCAGTTTCAACACGCCCTCCTCGTTGAGGATCTGCGCCTTGTGGAAACGGCCGATCCTGAGGCCGTCGAGCGCGATGCCCTTGGCTTCGTCCAATGTCTTCGCGTTCACGATATACTGATGAAATTCCATCCGAAAAATAACGGTATACACGTATCGGCCCAGTGCCAGTTGATGATCGTCGGCACTTGGCGCGGCAGTTGGCAGATGACCTTAACCTAGGTTGGAAAGCCGCCATGAAATCGGACCTCTGCGGTGAATTGTTCACGCTGTCAGTGCCTGCGATGCATCAATATAACGCTGCCGCTTGCGTTGATCAGATCGACATGATCGAACCGGTCGTCGCCGATGCTCATCCTTGCCTGTATCTGTGCTTCCACAAGCGAGCCTGACAAAACTCGTTCGGTTAATCGGCACTGCGCGTCGTAACACATAACCCTGTAGCGCATGACCTTCTCCTCTCCTATCTTACGAATACGCCTGTCAGCTGTTCACGATTGTTCACTCCGCGCCCGGCAACAGATCGGTGCGGTCTGTCCAGGTGGAAAAGAGCACGCACTGGTCGTGGCCTGTTTCGACAAAGGCGGCGCATGTCATGTGCCTCACCGCAATTGCCCAGTTCAGTCGCCCTGGCGGGTGTAGGGTACGAAATCTCCCAAGAACACCACGCCGGTCGTGAAGCCGAGAGAGCGATCGACCGTGTGAATGATGTCCTGTTTGCAGATCTGGCCGCCATATTTGTTGATCACGAGAATATCGTCATTATCAAGCGATTGCGGGTTCTCGGGACGAGCGACGTAAATCGTTCTGCCAGCGTCGTACACGATGGCGGTTCGATCAATGATCTTCATGCGATCGTTCAAAGACGCCGGGATACAGCTCTTGGGCTCCCCGGCGATCCGACCCTCCAGCATAGAGGCGAGTCTTGCCTCGCCCCCCGGATCGGGGTCAGCCGTTGCCGATGAATATGCCGCTTGTGACCGACGCGATACCAGCCAGGCCCGCTACATGCGCTACTGTCTTGAGATGTCGCATTTCCATTCCCTCTCTCCTTGTCAGCTTCGTCCTCGAAGCTTTTTGTCAGGACGGAAGCCACATGACTCCAACGAGCGGCGAAAAGATACGTTTCGAAGTATTCCGGCAAATCGCGAGAAAGCGATCTGTCGTGGGCGTGCTGTCTCTTGGACTGTTGGTCAGGAAAGCCGACGATCTGTCCGCAAAGAGGACCGAACATGCCGCCGTTCTGCCTATTGATCAGATGTGCCTTCTCACATTCTGGCAATCGAGGAGGTACACAATTGGCCGATACGCATCCGGAGAACATGGCTGACGGCCCTGATCGGTTCTTCACGGCAGGGAGCGCATTCGGAAAAATTGCGATAAACGCAGCTTTCGTCATTTGTCGCCCAATTAGTTGTATTTGCAACTGGCGCGAAACGAGGGGCTTTGGGCGCACCCACGAGATTGTGAGCATGTCGCAATGGGACTGTACGCGCCGATTCCCCTTGGCGGCCAGTCCGTTATGCTGCACCAACTGGACCGCAAGACCTGTCCGGGCCAGGCCGGCCGCTGCCTTATGTGTAATGACAGTAGGCATGTGGCCATCGACATCAAGCCCCAGCATCTCGAGAAGCCCTGCAGGTTGGATCACGAGTTCGATCCGGGCGGGATGGACAATGATCCTAGAGATAATTCGGCGGATCATGCCAGTGTTCCCGCAGGCCTCGCCAGTCACTTTCACATCATAGCCGTGGCGAGACAAATCGGTGATCGTGTTTAACTTGATTCGACCGATGATACGTTAGAACAAAACAGGAACAAATTTTGCTATTGCGGTAAGGCGGGTTGCCCGCAGGGCAGTAGGAAATCTACGGATCGGCATTACAAAGGAGATTGGTCTATAAATGTGACCGAGCCAGCGGGAGAAGCCACCATGACCTATCGGGTCATTTTTTATCGCGATGATAAGCCCGTCGTTGATGCAGCCTGGACGGGCTCATTGGCGGAAGCCCAACTGATCGCGAGGGACACCGTCAATTTCGGGCACTTCGAATGCGTCGAGATTTTAAGCGAGCGTGGAGACGTAGTGCTCAAGCGTGGCGCGCACACGCAGCCAGCATGAACTGGCTGACCTGAACATTCGAACTGCTCAAGCCAGCCAATCCTTAGGTGCCGAAGTGTGATGCGGCACAACCGGGGCACCCGGTAAAACCGCTTCTGTCAGAAGCTTCCTAATCTTTGCTTTAGCGCCCGCGTTTCAACCGACCGAGAATTGGCGGCTCAGTTCGTCTGCCAGCGCGTCCCAACGACTAGCCGCCTTGAGATGCTTGTCCTTAATGTGAGGCATGGTGGCGCGTGAGGCGGCGTATCGTTCATCGGCTGCGTTCTGCCGATAGCCGGATGCGTAACTCATTGAAATCGACCCTTCGAATAACGCCAATTCTTTCGGCCCTAAACCTTCAGGAAAGGGTTTCTAGGCATGGATACTGAATGTCTGAAGAGCATCGTTACCATTCCCCTACCGTCCGCTCGATCATGGAGGCGGAGCCAGAACGGGAAGGTCAGCGAGTGACAAGAAGGCCTTCGAAGAAAACCAGTATCGGGGCCGCTGCATTTTTCGGGCTGCTGCTGATCGTGAACTTGGCCTTAGCCTGGTCGATCATCGCGCCTTGAACGCAGCGGATGATGGCCGCCTGAAGGGTTCCGGGAAACAAATAGGCAGACAGGCGTTCGCTCTGAAATTCCATAGTGAGAGCAACAGTTTGCATTCCTATCGGTTGAAGATGTCGGACGGCATGGGGGCAACAAAGCATCTAACCTTCCAAGCTGCCAATGTAGAAAGAGCGAAGGAGCGGATGGACCGCGAAAGCTTCGGTCGCTGGGCATGGCTGTGGGAGGGGAATAAGCCCATCGCAGAAAAAGGATTGGCGTCATAGGTTTGCACGCTCGCAGATTTGGAAAATCTAGCGACGCTGCTTATAACCTTTGACACTGCGTCAGTGGCATCAATGCTGTATCAGTAAGTGCATCGGTTCTTGGACGCCGAGTCGGTCCCTTCTGGTCTGACATCGCCCTTTTTCTGGTCGAGGGGATCCGACCTATGCACACATACACTCTCAAAATTGCCGGTACGGGCGGCAACGCAGAACGCGTTATCCAGTTCGAAAGCCAGGATGCCGCCGGTGCGCTCAATTTGTTGAGCACGAACAAAAGCGCGCAGCATGCTGAACTTTGGGACGGAGTGTCGCTGCTCTGCACCATTGATCGAGATGTAGGGGGAACCGGGGTGTGGAAACTGAACGGGTGAGAACCGCTTCTCCTATCGTTTGAACCTCTTCGTCATGACTGCTTTTCATGGCAAAGGAACCTGATGTCTCGAAACTGGGGCAAAGTTGGCTGACCAGAGCGGTGGGACTGCCTAGGCCAGCCAATTCATACGGCGATGTTAAGTGCCTAGCACTCATATATCGAAGGCTTCGACCTACATATATGGAACGCCCCAATAGCCGAACACATAGGTTCCATACTCTCGATCCCAATCTGGTTCGTTCTCCTCAGTGTACAGCGGGCTGTTCTGTAAGACATCATCTACGGCAGACACGACATATCCGCCCAGCTTTGGGTCATAGTCCAAGGCGTCCCATGGGATCGGTCGGTGTTCCTCCCCCAAACCGAGAAAGCCACCGAAGTTCATGATGACATATTCGACAAGCCCGCTGCGCTTGCCGATCATCATGTGGTGGACCTTGCCGATCTTGTCGCCATTTGGGCGATAGACCGCTGTTCCTTCTACGCGGTCGGAAGCAATCAGATTATGCCCTTCATCGCGGGCTTTTCTCTTCACACCTTCGTTCGCGGTAGGACTTTGAATTTCATCCATGAGTCGGTCGGCTGTATTGGCCATCATCTCCTCCTTTGAAGCCGATGGCGGATGCTCCATTCAGGCTAGGCCGCAGCAATCAGCGACGGCAGCATCTTTCGCGCCATCTCATATAAAGATGATGCTTTCAGACTGTTTGGGTTCCGAAAAACCTATGGACCCGTGCGAACCGTCTCTTGATTCGCTCGATCAATGGCCTGGATACGGTGATTGCCGAAGCAACGACGCCAAATGGGCTGCGTCATCGGCCACCATGGATGCCGTTTTCAACACCTTGTCGGGCGAGTTCGGCACAGGACTTGGCCACTCGTCGGCAAAGGGTCGCAAAAGGACTGCGCTCACACGATGGTGAGACTGCCGTTTGCAGCGACTCTATATCGTGTAGGTAAACGCCAGAGCAACTTGAAAAGCGGAAACGTCGCGGTCGGATCTTCGGATCACAGCTCGATTTTTTCGATCATCTGGAGGTTCGGCTTAAGGCCGAGAAGCTAGGTTCTGCTCAGCTCCCTGCTTTCGAGAAGCGTCAGGACAGCACTTGAACTGGCATATGGCTGATCGGCTTGCTGTCTTGTCAGATCCAGGTCATCGGCCTGAACATCACGGATGCGTTGCCAGCCGTTTGGTCCCGGTTCGGCCAAGCCCATCAAGCGAAACGCCCGCAGCCAGTGCTGCATGGTCGGCTCACCCCATTTGCCGCGGAAATATTCCGCGTTGGCGATCACGCTGTCGATGTGATGGACAGGCGGCATGTGGTGAGGGTGATACTGGTGATAGGCTTTCGCACCTTTCACCCACCACATATCCAATCCTGCATGGGTGCAAACCCGTCCGAAATCGGTGTCTTCCCCGCCATAGCCGCTATAGCCTTCATCAAACCCGCCGCTTTTCGCGAAATCCGCGGCTGACATGGCAAAATTCAGCGACCAGAAGCAGCGGTAGTCGCGGCAGCTTTGTGAAAAGCCAAGGGGAGGTCCTGGCCTGTCGGCATGTCGTACGGCAAGGGTTTCAAATTGCGTAAAGTCGATACCGGTGTCGGTAGCGCCCTTGGGCAGATAGCCGACTTCTCCCATCAACACGCCGCTGTGGACGCGTGATGCAGCAGCGTAATCGCCCAGCAGGGAAGGATGCGGGATGCAATCCACATCGAGGAAGACGAGCAAGCTACCTGTCGCAGCCAGCGCCGCCAGATTGCGTGCGCGGGCAAGGCACAGCATCGTCTCCGAAAGACGCAGCTGGCGGATCGGAAACGGAGCAGGTGGCAGGTCGTAATCCTCATCCTGCAGGACAGAGATGACCAGCTCGTCGACAGGCCAGTGGCTGGCCGCCAGCCCGCGTACGAGATTAGCAAGGTGATCGGCACGCCCATGGGCCAATGTGCAAACGGAAATATGGTTCACGAAACGAGTGCCTTGTCCTCTGAAGTGACGATGCCGGATCCGGCCCACAGTCGGGTTGCCAGATCGTCGAGCCATTGCGCAGCGCCAGCGGCTGCGCCGGGATCGACCAGGGCGCGTTGGTTCTCTGGATCGATGTTATGCGCCTCTCTCCACAGCCGTGCCCAATCCGCCGCCTGCGCCGGCCAGACAGGCTGCGTGGCGCACACACCGGCACGCCCTAACGCTTCCGCCTTTGCGTATTGTTCGCCGAAATAGCGCCATTCGGGGATTACGATCCACGGCCTTCCGGCCGCCGCGATCTGGTGCACCGTGGTATTGCCGCAGCTCGACACGATGCGATCCGCCGCCGCAATCCAGAGCGCGGCATTATCGACCCAGCCCTTCAGCTCGAGATTGCCAGGCGGCGTTTCGTGCCATTCGCTGAAAGTCTCGCCGATGACGATCCAGCGGCTGCCCGGCTCTGCCCGTGCGCCGATGGTCAGCGGCGCGGTGGGCGTGCCCTGTCCTCCGCCGCCCGCCAGTACAAGCACGAGATCGACTTCCCGCGCGATACCAAGGGCAATTCGCGCATCTTCGCGCGAGATGGTCGAGCCGGCTCCTACGCCGACACCTGGCGCATAATGGGTCTTTGCCCGTAAATGTTCCGGCCTGTCGTCCTGCTCCAGCGCGCGGTCATAGGGGGCAAGTAACCCGACCGCAGCGTCATAGCTGGCCATGTGACCCGGATCGGACCGGTCACCGTGCTGCAATACAGCCACATGCGGGACAGATGCGATGCGCGCGAGCTGACCAAGCTCTGCCGAAACATCGGTGACAAACAAAGCTGGCGATGCGGCATCGAACCATTCGGTTAAGGTCGCCACCGCTTTACGAATACCGGGCCATCCCAACGGGGCACAATGCAATGTGTCTGGAGTGGCGACAGCCGAAAGGCGCGGCGGCTCCAATCCGGTCGGTTCGAAAAGTGAGGGGATAGCGTCTATTGCTACATGGTCGCCAAGGGGCGGGAATATGTCGGTTCGGGCGGTGAAGAGCCTGACCTCTCTCTTGCCTTCAAGCGCATTGGCGATGGCTGCTGCCCGGTTGGCATGGCCGCGCCCTTGGTGATGGACGAAAATGCCGATTGGGCCTCCGCTCCTTGAACCGCCGTTCACGCTGCGGTCCTTACATTGCTATCGACCGATATTGGCGGGTCGTCCGCAGGCCGGGACGGGCGGGCGGCGGAAAGCGAATGCAAGATGCCTTCCAATGCTCCGCCGGCATGGTGGCTGCGGGCAACATATGCGCCCCCGCTCGTAGCCAGCGCACTGAGTTCGGCATCGTGGTTGCCGACCAGAACGGCATTGGGGCATTCGGTCAGCATGTCGAGATCGTTTCCGCTGTCGCCGATGGCGATCACCTGCTGCAAAGGCAGGCCCAGCACGCGGGCTACATGTTTCATCGCACCAGCCTTTCCAGCACGGATAGGCAGAATGTCGAGCATGTCGCCATGGCTGAAAACAACCTTCGCCGCGAGGCCATGCTTCGCCAGTTTTTCTCTTACGGCTCGCGCGACGTCCGGCCCGGAAACGGTGAAGGATAGCTTGAATGGCGATTGGTCGATTTCGCGCTGCAGGCTTAACCCGGCCATCCCACGCAGCTGGCGAAGAACACGCTGCGGCGTCCAGCCTGCCGCGATATGGCGGTCATAGGCCTCGTCACGGTCCAGCCCGTGCTGGCCGCGCCACCAGACGCCCGACCCGACATCGGTGATAAGCACCTCGGGCGTTTCAAACTCCCACTGCCGCAAGATCCGCATGGCCTCGTGCAGGGATCGTCCGGTCGCGATGCCAAAGGCAATCTGCTGCTGCGGTCGCAGCCAGCGGCGCAGCGCCCCGGCGCCACATGGGCATCCAGTCAGCGTATTGTCGATATCGCTCAGAATGAGCGTTTCGACCCCAGTTGGTCGCTCAAGCGCGGGCGATTTCACACCCCTCATCCGTTCTGGCAAGCTTGGGCGCCGCGTCGCCGTGATATCCTGCGCGATAGCCAGGAAATCGCGTGCGTAGGCATTCCAGTCCATCGTCGAGGCGTTTTCAAAACCTGCCCACGAGCATTTTTGCCAAAGGTCCCGGTCGTCGAGCAGGCGCATGATGGCTCGTCCGATGTCGTCGGTATCGTGGGGATCGACCAGCAAGCCATGCTCCAGCTCGGCAACGATATCGACCGGGCCTCCCTGACGGGTGGCAACCACCGGTACGCCATGTGCGGCCGCTTCGACCAGCGTGAGGCCGTAGGGTTCGATGCGCGCTGGATTGACGAAGACACCGCCGCCTTTCCTGGCAAGAGCGTAGAGCCCTGCAATATCGGCCTGTGAATGACGGCGGGGCCATGCCACCGATCCGTGCAGATCGTGACGGTCAATGGCATCTACAATCCCGGCCATGACTTCCTGCTGCTCACGCTCTCCCTGTGCGACAGAACGGCGTAGACCGGCGACGACAACCAGATTGGCCTTGTCGCGCAAACCGGGGCATCCGGCGAAGGCTTCAACCAAGGTGACAAGGTTCTTCTTATGGACGGCGCGAGCTATGGCAAGGACGATAGGGCGTTCCAGATAACGCAAAAAAGGCGTGATAAGCTCCCGGGCGCCATCGGTCTCGGCATCGCTAGCGGGGGCATGGCCGGCGCCGGGAACAACACGATGGATCCGGCCCGGTTTCGCGGCTGAATAGGCGGGGATCTGGCGTTCGCATTCATCACGCGACGAAGCGATAATCGCGTCCGCAGTAGCCATCGCCCGGCTTTCGGCTGCAATGCGTTCCCTGTGTTCTGGTCGGTCGCTATCGCCCTTGTCGAGGCCCAGCGAATGCGCGGTGTAGATGAATGGAATACCGAATTCGTCCCGCGCGGCGCGTGCGATCTCAGCGGCATCGGCAAAATGGGCGTGAATGATATCGGGGCGCACTTTGCGCCTCCGCAGTTCGGCGAGAAACGCCGTTTTGAAAGCTGGCAAGTCGCTCGCCAGCGCTTCTTTCGACAGATAGGCGCGGTTTCCGCTGTCAATGCGAGTGATGGTCACGCCGCTTTGGGTTCGCTCGCGCGCTTTCGCATAGGAGGGGCCCAGCTGCCGATCCTCGATAAGCCGAGTCACGATTTCGGCATGGGATACATCCTCGCGCCGGGCCAAAGCCTCCATTGCACCGAGGACATAGGTGATATGGCCGCCCGTATCCTCGGTAATGCCATATTCAACCGGCGGCGCGCGCAGGCAGCCGCCCAATGCAATGGCCATGATGTGCAAGTTGCGATCTCCCAGTTTACCGATGCGGATTAAATCTGGGATTAATGATTTGTTCCAAAGCTAATATTTATTAAGCTGTGATAATTTCATCGGTCTGGAAACAATCTTCCGCCTATCGGTTGGAATGCCAAGCGCGCGACCATTAACCATTTGCGCGGGGGAAGGTGCCCGATGAACAGCGATCCGGATTTCGGTACCGAATGGGCCGAAAGATTCAGCGATTTTATTCGCGACAAGTCCTTTCCATGCGTCGGCGCGAAAAGTGCATTGTCGAAAGGTACGCTCAATATCGTCGTCTGCCGCACGATTACCAGCGCGTGGGACGATGTGCGCATGCATCGCAAGCTGCTTGAATGGTCCTATGCGTATCAGGACGATCCGGGCCTGTTCCGTTCACTAGCCTTTGTCTTTGCTGAAGACGAAGAACTGGACGAAACGCAGTTCGAGGCGCGCATGTGGGAGCGTATCCAGTCTCTGGCCGACAAGGATGCCTGGCTGGAGCAGCCTTATGACGAGCGTGTCAGCTCCGATCCCGACGATCCCCATTTTTCGCTGAGCTTTGGCGGGGAAGCGTTTTTTGTCGTAGGCATGCATCCGCGCGCCAGCCGACCTGCGCGCCGTTTTGACCGGCCGGTGATGGTTTTCAACCTCCACGACCAGTTCGAAAAGCTGCGCGAACAGCAACGCTATGAAAAAATTCGCGAAACAATCCTCTCACGCGATGTCGAGCTGGCCGGTTCGACCAATCCGATGCTGGCTCGCCACGGCGAGGCAAGCGAGGCGCAGCAATATTCGGGTCGCCTGATCAAGGGCGAGTGGGAATGCCCGTTCCGCGATAAGCGCGCTACAGGGCGAGCCGCAGGGGGCGATGCATGAGCAATCCGGTTCGCATCGCCCCGCGCTCTGGCGTAGCTTTCGGCCTTTCTAAGGGCCAGACTCTGACCGTCATCGATCCCGATGGCTGCCAGGTCGCTGACCTTCTCGCCTTTGCTGCGAAGGATGTGCGCGAAGTTATCTCGAACGGGCGCACGTTCGATTATGAGGAGACGCTGAGGCTGACGACCGGCAATACCTTGTGGTCGAACCGCTCGCGGCGCTTGCTCACCATCACCGCCGATAGCGTCGGCTGCCATGATTTCCTGCTGACCCCATGCAGCAAGGCGACGTTCCGCCATTTCTATCCGGACAAGCCTGTCCACCGTGGCTGCTTCGGCAATCTGGCCGAGGCATTGGCGCCGTGGGGCGTGGTGGAAGACGACATACCGGTCGCCTTCAACTGTTTCATGAACGTGCCAGTCGCAGCTGACGGCGCGATCAGTGTCGAGCCGCCGCCCAGTAAGGCGGGGGACAGTATCTCGCTTCGAGCCGAGGAGGATCTGATCATCGGGCTGACCGCCTGCTCTGCCTATGCCAGCAACGGGGGTAGCTTCAAACCGATCGATTACAGGATCGAGTGAGAGACCCCCGCGTTGCCAATTAAGACCGCCGCCCCGCGTAACGAAAGGGAACTGACCATGACCGACAAGAAGCCGACCGAGAAGAGCGAAGGAAAGCCCGACAAGGACCCCGCCGACATTCCTGCCAGCGACAATCCGTCACGCAATAGTCAGCTCTATAATGAAATGCGCAAACAGGACGCGGTATCGCCAGAAGATTATCCCGCAAAAGACCTCAAATCAGGCAATGCCGCGATTTCCGATGCCGGCCCGCAATAGGCGCATGACCCAGCGATGAAGCCAATCCTCTTTCCGGAAAACTGGGAGCCGCTGATCCGGATCGCGATTACCGCGCCGGTGCTCTATCTCCTCATCATCCTGTTCATTCGCGTATCTGGCAAACGCTCCACTTCGCAAATGAACAATTTCGACTGGATCGTGACGGTTGCGCTTGGCTCCATCGCGGCATCGACCATTATTTTGAAGAATATAACGCTCGCCGAAGGCGGTTTTGCCATCGGCCTGCTGTTGGCGATGCAATATGCGCTGACCGCTCTGGTGCGCCGGTCCGACCTCGTGTCGAACGCGGTCAAGGCAACCCCGACAATGCTCATCGACGAGGGGCGCTTCATCGACGAGGCGATGAAACGCGAGCGCATATCGCGGCGCGAAGTTCTGGCCGCCGTCAGGAAGGCTGGCATCACGGATCTGGACAAGGTGGCGTGGGTGACGCTGGAGAACGATGCGTCCTTCTCTGTCATCTCAAAGGAAGAGCGCGGGCCGGGAACTGATGCCATGGCCGCCATCGACAATTTCGACAGCCGTGATCGCGAGGTCATAACCCAATGAAGATCGCGGTCATCAGCCATATCCGGCATGCCATAGCGCCGCCTTTCATGGGCGGGATGGAAGCGCATTGCGCTTCGCTATGCGACGGGCTGCTGTCCGCAGGGCACGAACCGGTGCTTTTCGCGCCCGAAGGCAGTCGCGCCGATTGCGAGATCGTTCCAATCTGCGACGCTCCTTATGAGGATGTGCTGCCATGGGCGCAATGGCGCGGAACCGAGCGGCTCGACGCCTATCAACGCCATGCTTTCGAAAAGGCCTGGGACCATATCAGGGCACGTAGCTTCGATGCCGTGCACAATAACTCACTATATCCCGAACTTATCACGACCGCGGTAGTTGAGGGCGTGCCACTGGTTACGTCTCAGCATGTTCCCCCGTTTGGCAAGATGCGTGAAGCAGTGCACAAAGCCGTTGGCGTCGGTCATGTACGCCAGACGGTCACGTCGCAATCGCAGTTGCCGCTCTGGTTCGACGAATGTCCTTCGAACATGGCGGTCGTTCATAATGGGATCGACTGCGATTTCTGGCGGCCTCAAGTGGGGCGCGGCGATGGAGCTCTCGTCTGGACCGGTCGGATCACGCCGAATAAGGGTACAGCCCAGGCTGTACGGGCAGCAATGCAGGCAGGCGTAAAGCTGGATCTGGTCGGATCGATCGAGAACGAGATCTATTTCGAACAAGAGGTCGCTCCGCTGCTTGGCAAGAATATACGCTATCTGGGCCATCGTCAGGGCGGCGAATTGCGTGACATCGTGGCACGGGCGCGGGCGCTATGCGTAACGCCGATGTGGGAGGAGCCTTTCGGGCTTGTGGCGGCAGAGGCACTTGCCTGCGACATCCCGGTCATCGCCTTTGAACGCGGGGCCATGGCGGAAGTCGTCGGCGATTGCGGTGCATTGATCGCTCCGGGTGATGTCGATGCCTTGGCCCGCGCCATGGCCGATCCGCCCAGCTTGGACCACGGACATGCACGCGCGCGCGCTCTGAAGTTTTTCTGCACGCAAACCATGGTCGAGGGCTATGTGCGCGAATATTGCCGCGCCATCAGTGCAGCCTCTGCCTTTCGCGCTGCCGATGGTGCCCGCGCCGCATGAGCCTGCCTCACCGCTATGTCTTCGTTGGCGGCCTGCACCGGTCCGGAACCAGTCTTGTGGCGCGCCTGCTGCAGGAACATCCCGATATTTCCGGGATCGAAAACGCGCCCGTTCCTGAAAACGAAGGCGCGTATCTGCAGGGTGCTATTCCTCATACGGCGCGTCATGGAGTTCCGGTGCATTTCGCCACCGACCCGGCGCAACATTTCGTTGAAGGCTCACCGTTCGATACTCTGGCAACGCGCCAAAGGCTGGAGGCGGATTGGTCGCACTGGTTTGACCCGTCGAAGCCTTGGAGGGTCGAGAAATCACCCGTCAATCTGACCCGTATGCGGCTGTATCAATCGCTGTTCCCCTTATCGCAGTTCATCGTAGTCCTGCGCCGCCCTGAATTCGTGGCGGCGGCCATGCGCAAGTGGAGTGATGTCGGAGATTCGGCCATCATAGACCACTGGAACGAAGCGCACCGTCAGGTCGAAGAAGATCTGGCTAATATCCATTGCTGGCTAATCGTGCGCTACGAAGATCTGGTCGCCGATCCGTTGGAGCAGAGGCGGCGGATATTCGCCTTTCTCGATCTACCAATGTGCGAAAGCCAGGTTGCGATCCGTAACGGCAACAAGGCTTATGAAGGCGCTGTCGTCAATGCTGGCCATCAAAAATGCTTCGGCTATGAAGCTGATACCAAAAACGCTTCTGATCCGCCCTTGGGCCGTCACATGTTGCGACGCATTTCCGAAAGCGTCGCCTAGAACGCAAAGGCACTATTTCTCGCAGCTTCGTTTTCCGTAGCGCGTAAGTCGTGGGTAAAGCGTTGCTGCCAATCGGTTAGGCTATTTTCTTCGATATGGGCTTTTAACTCCTTCCATCGGGCCACACGCTCCTCGCGCGGCATGTCCAGGGCTTCGCCGAAAACTTCAGCGCATTGCTCCTTGTCATAGGGATTGATGAGCAACGCTTCGCAAAGTTGCTCGGCTGCGCCGGTAAAGCGTGAAAGGATCAGAACGCCCGGATCGTCAGCTGCTTGGGCAGCAACGAATTCCTTGGCGACAAGGTTCATTCCGTCGCGCAGACTTGTTACGATGCACGCATCTGCGGCCCGGTAGATCCCGGTCAGCGCATCGCGTCCATAGGACTGCGTATGATAGCTCAGCGGCGTCCAGTCGAGCATTCCATGCCGCCCGTTGATCCGGCCTGCCTCTGCCGCAAGTTCATCGCCAAGGTTGCGATATTCTTCGACCAATCCGCGGCTCGGTTGCCCGATCTGCAATAGGTTGACCGTGCCGTGACGCTCCGGGAATCGCTCGAGAAAGCGTTCAAAAGCCGCGAATTTCTGCGGCAGGCCCTTGGAATAATCGATCCGGTCCACGCCGAGTATGATCTTCTGCCCGATTGCTCGTCCGCGAAGTGTAGCTTCAATTCGCGCAGCCGCCTCGCTTTCACCCAGTTCCACCATTTCTGCAGGATTGATGCTTATAGGATAGGCGCGGGCGCGAAGCCTGCGACCGAAATGATCGATCAGTCCATTTCCCGACGGCTCAACATTAAGTTCGGTCGCGACGTAATCGGTAAAGGCGGCAAGGTCCTTATTGGACTGAAAGCCGACCAGATCATAGCCGAATAGCGACCAGACAAGATCTTCGTGCTGAGGGAGAGTGACAAAAAGTTCGCGCGCTGGCCAAGGGATATGGAGGAAGAAACCGATGCGGTTCTTGACGCCCAGCGCTCTCAATTCTCGCCCAAGCGGTATCAGGTGATAGTCCTGTACCCAGATCACATCGCCAGGTTCGACGAGTGAACGAATAGCACGCGCAAAGCTGCGGTTTACGTCGAGATAAGCGTCCCGAAACGACTGTTCGTAGGCGGTGAGGTCGATACGGTGATGAAACAGCGGCCAAAGCGTGCGATTGGCATAGCCATTGTAATATTCCTCGACGTTCTGACGCGACAGGTCGATCCGTGCGAGCGTGATATTTCCGACTTTAGAAAACTGCGGGGCGCCATCTTCCTCGGCCGATTGACCGCTCCAGCCCAGCCAAATGCCACCGCTTTCTTTCAGGGCGTTACCCATGGCCATAGCCAGCCCACCGGAGCTTGCGCCGCCGGGCTGGTCGAGATCGGCTACACGGTTAGAAACAACGATTCATCGAGACACGATTGCTAACCTTCAGCTCTTAGCTGTTGAAATGACTAACGATACTGGGGTGTATCGCACCGTCGAATTCATAATGGCGCTGTAGATTAGCGGGATATCGAATGCGTAGAGGACCGACGGCCCCTATCCAAAGCGATGAGCCATCCGAAGGTAAGATCTCTGCGATCCGACGCATGCAGGCCGATTGCGCGCTCATGCTCTTTCGCCGCGGCCAGCAACAGCTTTGTACATCCTTCCTCGGGCAGGATGGCCAACATGCACATGGCCCGCTGCACCGGGCCAGCCGCGGTTTCCCGGTAGTTCAGAACGCCGAAACCGGACAGGCAAACGGGCAGCTGAAAATCGAAATTGATGACCGTCATCGCGGCTTTGTCGCCGCCATTCTGAATCTCGTCGAGGACGCTGGCGTAGAGGCCTTCCAGTTCCGGCAAGTCCGCCTGAATGCCGGCGAGGTGGTTGACCAGCTTCGTCTCCATTTCGTCGTTCTCGAACTTCAAGCCCGAGACATCGAAAGCCTGCGGCCCGCCAGCCGCCGCGTTGATCTTCTGGAGAATGTAGGCGTCACGTCGGCGCCAATACTCCGCTAGCATCGCCTCCGCTTTCTGCCGTTGGTGGCGCTTCGAGTGGATCTCGCGGCAGATCGTCCGAAAGATCTGCAGGCGGAAATGATCGGCCTGCGTCATCGCCTTCTGGCTTTCGAAGCCGGAGAACAGTTGCTCGTGAGCATCGCAGAAGCCCGGGAACGTCGACGCATCTCGCACGCCGATGTCGATCAGGTCGATCCCGTCCTCGCCGTATCGCGGCGTCAGAACGTGGCCCTTCTCCGCGATCAGGCGAATAGAAGTGCCGAGCGAGATCGTGTGTGAACGCGGAATGCTCGTGCTGGTGCAGCCCATGTGCATGCACGGGCCTGGCTTGGACCAAGCCTTGTCCCAAAGCTTCAGGAAGCCATGAAAGACGCCGTTGCGCTCGCCGTCGGACGCGAAAACGGCGGCCGGGCCTGCCTCAAGTTCCGTCAGCGCGTCGTTGTATGCCAACACCACGCCGCGGAGCTCGGCCCGCTTCGCCTCATCAAATTCGTCGGGCCAGTGAATCACTACGTCGCGTTGTTCTTCCAGCATGAGCGATCTCCCACCGCGACTGGCAAGACCGCCGCCGCGACTTCGCCGATCATATATTGTCGATGCGCCGTCTATGATAGCTTGGCGCATGGTCGATGAGCTCAAACAGACGCTGGCCGTCTTTGCCGAAGCTGTTCGCGAGCTGCTGCGCGATGCCGAACTTGCCTACGCCGATCCCGCCGAGCGCGCCATTGTAGCTCGGCTCGGGCGACTCCTAGACGGAAGGTATCCCGGTTGGTCCATCGATCTGGAGTGGAGCCGGCGCGAGACGGTCATCAAGCGGCTTCGATACGGCCTCACCGATGACGAACTGATCGGCAAGGACGCGATCGTCCCCGATCTCATCGTCCACCGCGTTGGAAAGAGAGAGAACCTGCTGGTGGTGGAGGTCAAGAAAGTCACCAACAAGGACTTCGACGGCGACATCTGGAAGTTGCAGGGCCTGACCGAGCAGGCCGGCGCTTACGCCTATGCGGTCGGACTGCACCTTGTCGTGGATGTGAAGGCCGGCACGACGCCGCGTTGCGACGTCTATGTCGACGCGCAGGTGAATGCCGAACTGACGGATTGGATGGCCCAGGTCCTTGGAGGAGCGATTTGAGCGCGGGTCACTTCTGCTTGCCGGTTTCACTGGTTGCGACCTGACCGCAACGCTTTCACGACTCGAAGCTGCCGTTCAGGGCGTGACGGTCGACCAATGCGCCGGGTTCTTAGAAGAGGCCGGCGCTGGCCGCGAGGTGTTAGAGGCCGCAGCGGAATTGAAGCGCCAAGCGGGCCAGATCAATGTCACCATCCATGCATTGGGGATTCTATTATGCCTGCCACACCTCCTCGAGCCCGGTGAACGCGTCGAGTATGTCTCGCTCGGGGCCGGAAACACGGGGCGCGCTTTCGACTTAGAGACCAATCAGCGGGTCGCTGAGTTCAAGTTCATCCGCTGGCGCGGCGGCGCCGAGTCGATCCGACAGAACGGTGTCTTCAAGGATTACCTGCTGTTGGCGCTCGATCCGACACCGAAGCGGAAGCACCTCTATCTGCTCGGCACGGGCCATGCGTTGAAGTTCCTTCGCGGCGGTCGCGCGCTCGCCAGCGTCCTCAGCCGGAATGACAAGCTTCAGCAAATCTTCTCGGATCGCTTCGGCGACGCCTATCGAACGGTCGGCGACTATTATGCGGCCCACGCTGATGCCGTGTGCATTGAGGACGTCTCTCCCTGGCTATCCGAGTTGGCCGACGCCTTGATCGCGGAATCGGATACTCCTGATCTATAAATTCGGTCCCAATGACACCGATCCTGTCGCTTCCCATTTTCGGTTCTGATAACCCCGATTATAGTAGCCAGTGATGACGCACCCGACAGTTACCACCGCCCGAGCAGCCGAGATCGTCGGCGTCGGCTATGAAGTGCTGCGGTCCTACCTGAAGCGGGTTTCGGCGGTCACGTCGGGATGCTTCCCGGCTTCCACAAGCCGGGCGCCGACACCCAAGACGACCCGCTTCCACGCGTGAAGTGGAAGCGCTTCAGCGTGCCCGACCTTTGCCTGTTTCGGATCGCCAAACTGCTCATTGATGCGGGCTTCACCTTCGAAACGGCAAACGCGGTCGTCTCCAGACACGACCGATGATCAGCTTTTGCGTACGACGAGAAGCCCGTTCATAGGGTGATGGCGATCTGGCCGCCCTACGGCGATCACATCATCTACGAACCCGATCAGATGGATCTCCTGCAGAAGGCTCTGAAGGAGGCCCCTGAAATCGTGACCCTCATAAATCTCGGCGAGGTTCACGCCCATGTTCTGGCTGCTTTGCCGGAGAATGCCGGATCGACGGCAGATCTCGTAAGAAGACATTCGACGGTTAGCCCTAAGGTCAACGATTAGGACTTCGAAGCCGGTCGACCGCTCCGCCGCGCGCTTGATGAATGAAGGGCAAGTCTCAGGGAGCTTTTCTGAACGGCTGAACGACCGCAATGTCGGCGGCTACTGACCATCTTGGTGGCCCGTTCCAACGTCCGCTTCCACAGTTTGCAGCCCGAATGACGTGACCCCATGCTCTCAAGCAGCAAGAGGATTTTGGGCCTCACCGCTGCGCGCTTCGATATCGGCAGATCGATCTTTAGACCGGATCGGGACACGCAACTGTCCTGAGTCATTATGAGTTGGAGCGAAAGGTACAAGCGTCGTGGGATCGCTTGGAACAGCAAAGGCCATCAGCAAACCCGAGCAGTCTCGCTTCGCATGATACATCAACGAATCTGCCTGCTTGAGTTCCATATCGATCGAACTCGTTCCACACGGCAGGATCAGCACACCAAGGCTGCATTTCAGCTCGGCCTTCTCGGTGGAGATGCTCTCGTTCAAAGTCGCATCAAGCCTTGAAGCCACGATGTTAGCCGCTGCCAAATCGCGTACCCGCATGAAGATCACAAATTCATCACCACCGACCCGAGCGAATATATCATCCGACCGAATTGCGTTTCTGACTCTCGTGGAAAAGCGCGACAAGGCAAGATCGCCCGCCTCGTGACCTAGCTTATCATTACGCTGCTTCAGTCCGTCCACGTCGGCAAAAATTAGAAGGGACAACTCATCCACGCCCTTCTGCTTCTCCACCGCCTCAAAAAATGCCTTCCGGTTATATGCGCCAGTTAATGGATCAATTCGGGCAAAATGCCATTCGATCTCAAGCGCGGCCCTAGCCACGCCTAACATCAGTACAACTGCAAGAGCGCTACAGAACTTCAAGGCCATCAGAAAAGGCCCATGATTGAGGTTTATAGCTTCACTGAAAAAGACCTGAGTGAGCGCGATGAATGTTCCGAGCAGAGCGGCAAATCTATTACCAACAAACCATGCGCCGAACGCGCATATTAGCAGGAAGAAAGCGCCGAAGCCGATATCAGGTTGCAATCCGCTCGCGAAAATCGTGACGAGCGCAAACCCGGTCAAGATCGACGCGGCAACCGATTTTGGAATCTTCATGAAGAACGGTTTTCCAAGCTGTATCGCCGGGGATTTGGCGCTGCGCCGCTCGTTCATCGTTCCATGTATCATGAACATTTATTAGCGGTGGCATAGCTAATTTTTCGCTAATGCTGCCTGCAATTCAGATCCAAACTTCAGGCTAATAAGTCCGCCTGCGCAGCTGTGATCAGAGCCGCATCGCCTTCGGCATTTTCCAGCAAGTGCCCGTTCACGATCAGCAGCAGTCCGAAAAATGCAGCGGTTCCGACACTGGCTTTCTTGGAAGCCGATCTTGAAGATCGCTGACCTTCCCGTTCTGGCTCCGCCTCCATGATCGAGCGGACGGTAGGGGAATGGTAACGATGCTCTTCAGACATTCAGTATCCATACCCAGAAACCCTTTCCTGAAGGTTTAGGCCCAGAAGAATAGACGTCATTTGAAGGGTCTGATTACAATGAGTTACGCATCCGGTTATCGGCAGAACGCAGCCGATGAACGATACGCCGCCTCACGCGCCACCATGCCTCACATTAAGGACAAGCATCTCAAGGCAGCGAGCCGTTGGGACTCACTGGCAGATGAATTAAGCCGCCAGTTCTCGGTCGGTTGAAGCGAGGGCGCTAAAGCAAAGATTAGGAAGCTTCTGGCAGAAGCGGTCTTACCGGGTGCCCCGGTTGTGCCGCTTTACACTGCGGCACCTAGGATTGGCTGGCTTGGACACCCCGAATGTTCAGGTCAGCCAATTTATGCTGACGCCTTTGACCCCACTGCTATCAAAAGCACACTATTCCAATTTTTTAACGCATCTGCAGCATAACCGTGAATGGTCGCCATTCATTAGCGGATTGCACATGGTATCAATTGGGTTGCGCAAGCGGTCGCCGCGCAAGAAAGTCCGCCTTAGTGGTCGAATGCGAGCCGATTATGATTGGATCGATCTCAGCATTCGAGACATCTCAAAAAAAGGGCTCATGGCCGAATCCGCCGACCCTCCTGATCGGGGGCACTACATAGAAATCAGGCGCTTCGAACAGATTCTTATAGGCCGAGTGGTCTGGAGGAACGGCAACCGTTTCGGCGTGATGCTATCTGACGAAATTGACTTCGATGCCGTGATCGAAGGCAAAGCAAACGGTACGGCGAACGATCGCCGGAATTATTCGACCAGACCTGAGAATTGCCAAGCCCGAATTATCCAAAGCCCTGATGATTGGCGGTGGGTAGGGCAGGTTTTCGAAAGAACCTCTCTGACCCTCGGAGGGGCAGCGATCATAGCGACAACAGCTTACTATGCTTTCGATGCAATTTCGAAGCCGATGGCGGCAATAGGGTCTGCGCTTAAGCCTTGAGAGGATCCGTCCTTCACCCGCATGTTTGAGAACCGGGGAATCCGCGACCTCTTCAACCAGTCGCATCACGGCGACAGCGGTTCGCAGCCACGGGCCCTGACGGGGGCAATCCTCGCCTACGCAACCCCGGCGGCATTCGCCGCCAAACTGGATAAGCAATGGCCTGCTTCGCTACGCAGCCCATTGCTTCAACCGCGCTCATGCGCAAAACAACCGCCCGGCTCTAATCCCAGCTGGGGGAAAGCTGGGGGTCACGTCAGCTTTGCTGGTCTTCGGGTCAATGAAATGCGCTGTTAGGATCGATGGACATACCGACCTCTGGAGGGCTCGATAAAGCGCGCTCCAGAGGTTTGCTACGTTTTCATAAATCCTGATGCCGGGCGCGACTACTACCTCACCGAAAAATCAAAAATCCGAGCCGTCATTGCGCCAGCAGTCCCGCCACCGCCTAGCGAAAAGATGAAGCCATATTCACCAGGCTCCATCACGCTGTCGGCCTTAACCTCGTAAACCCCCGGACGCACCATCTCGTAATGGAAAGATATTCGATCCTTATCCATCACGCCCGATTTTGCTCCGGCGATATTCATGCTGCCAACCCTAGCCTCGCGACGGCCCTTTTTCTTATCCAGTTCGACGAGTGTGAACTCTGCAGGCGATTGAACCGACGTATTAGCGCCGCTAGCCCAAGCGTTTGATGCAGCTTGATCTCTCGCTTGGTCGAAGAAAAAGTAAAACACCGGCTTGGTGGTGGCTTGCACAGGAGAGGTTTCATCCTGGATTGCCACTTTGACGCTCGCGGATGCGAGCCCGCCAGTAAGAGCATAACCGAAGATACCGCCAGTCTTTGCTTGGCTAGAAACTGTGGCATTCATTCTCTGCATGCGAGCATCTGCTCCTGAGCCGGTTAGTAGATAAACGCCGGCTGGGTGCGGAACGTTCGGGTCAGGCGAATCCATCGAGTATTGGGGCGTGGCATTGGCGCCGGTGCTGAGCATGGAGGCAATCACGTTCGATGAAACGCCTTTGCTTTTTAGCTCAATCATCTGGTCTGTCGTCAGATCGAAGACAGTTTTCTCGCTCTCAATTTTTGCAATGATTGCATCATCGCCCAAGCCCATCCTCGAAAGCATCACTATGTCCTCTGCAGACAATGGCTCAGCGATAGCGGTGCCACTGCAGATCAGCAGAGCGCCTGCAAGCGCAGACGTAGCAAATTTTCTCAAGTTATTTCCCCCAGTTACGATCCGCGCTGCATATCGAACGAATCCTAATTTTTTGATTAACTGGAGAACTTGTTGTCCGTCAAAGTAATCTCATGGCCGTTCACAAGAATGTATCACAAAGCCACCCGGCGTTATGGCCGCAGCCAAGTCAGCGATCTCGCTGCTCCTTGAGGTGGATCGCGGCTTACATCGCTGCTTTCATCATGCCGACGACGAATAGCACCGTTGCCAACAACAGCATGAAAAGAGCGAAGTTCGCCGCATGCCAGACCTTGTTGGAAGGCCTCGACACGGTTTCATCAAAGAAATCCTCCATGGCCCCACCGGGCTCTTCGAAAATCGTATCTTCTGCGTCGTAGGGAGAGATTAGTTGGGCTGCGCTGACCGCTGCAGAGGATATGGGTATTAAGAAGCGGCATCCGTGCCGGTTCACTTCAGACCATACGATTTCCGCTGAGCAATCGCCCGCAATTGGAAGATCGACCTCAAATGTATCTCCAACCTTTAACGATGCGCGTGTTTCTAGCAGCAAACCGCTTTGCGACAGGTTCCGAATAACTGCAGGTTCGCCAGCATTTGAAAGAGCCTGAACCGCTACGCGAACACTGCGGCGTGGCCTTGATCGGGAATTGCCAAAATTGTCTTCGGTAAAAACCTTGGCAACGATCATGATCGGCCCCCCTCGGTGGAAGCTTCGTTCTGCCAAGTTAAAAATTTCTTAGATGGTGCCTGACAAGTTCTCTTTAAGCGATCGAGAGGCGATGAAACCCTGCAGACTAAACTTGCGCGAGCCACGTGAAGGCGACTGTTGCGGGGGCGGCTCAGTCGCGCTTCTGGCGAAGCCAAATTTATCAAGCTAGATTGCCGTCCGCAGACCTCCGAACTAGGGTGATCATATGCGCGAGTGGTTGACTGACGAAGAACGAGAACAAAACAGCAAGGATGCCTTGAAGGTTGAAGTCGAGGCGGTCATCGTAAGTGTCCTGCTGATTGTGTCGTTTGCTTCAGTGATATTTGGCTGGGCCAGTGACGCTTACTCGCGATAAAGAGCTCTGGGCGGTCGCCCTGCAGATCGAACAGATACACGGACCGGATGCAGCCGAGTTCATTGAGGGTCGCATCCTCAAGTTCGAGCAGGAGAGTGACGAAGGAGGTGCAAATCTTTGGCGGCAAATTGCTGAGCGGTATTTCGCTTTGAACCCTGACGCCTGAAAAGGCTGTCCTACACGGAACAATTAGTGACCATAGACTGCCTCGTTTTGATTCGGAGGCATTGCATGTTCGTAGTTGATCCCGCAATGACGGTTGCCTTGGCGTTGCTCGTATCTGCGTTGGCGAGCTTGATTTGGGCGTTAAGGCGGAAGCCCTAATCGGTTGTTTTTGTAGCGCACTTTGGCTGTTCTTGCGCCAAAACAGCGAGACCGTCGAAGCCCCTGCGCATGACCGGCAGGATTGACCGGTAGGCGGTAGATTTCGAAACGGACCGCCTTGCCCGTCTCTGGTCAGGTGACAAGGCAGAGAGCGGCGGGTTGACTGACTTGCTCAGCAATGAGCGAGTGGGGGAGATTGACCCATTCGACTGGGCACGGCTGGAATATCCGGTTGAGGTGTGTCGACGCTCCGCCAGCCTTTCTGACGCAGGACGCAGCCTCTTTGCGGTCTCACGCGAACAGCGCGCATCTACCAATGATTCAGATCGCCTGCGGAAATACCTCGGCAAACTCGGGTTGGAGTGGACTGTGCTCGAAAAGTAGGCACGTCAGCTTTCCGACCTGGGACTGCCAAAACCGGACGGTCTCCTTCCGGCCAGTTCCGGTCATCAAATGTTCGGGCCCCCCCCCCCCCGATGGGCGTACGGCACTCAGTCTCGCGATTTGCCGCTAGACTCAGATTTTGAGTTCGACTTGGCATTGATATCTCGCTGGTAAACGAGCTCGCCTTGCTCGTTTAGTCCTACGCCGAGACCTCTTCTGCGGCGGTCCTCATGGAACGCGATCTCCTCAGCACTCGGCTCGGAAAACGCTTTCGCCAGATCATCAAGTTGGCTTGTCATCGGTCCTCTCATGCCGCGCAAACTGCCCGACTATGGCTGAGGGCAGCCGATCGTCAGCCTATCATTCTGTGTAACGAAAGCTAGGTGGTGCTGCTGTAATGCGCACTCTGTTAGTGAAGCGGATAGGCCATAACATGTTGTAGCTTATAGATATAACGCGATAGCGCTTTTTAGAAAATCTTAGCAATCGGCCCGTTAAGCCGACCACGTCGCAGAATTATTGAAAGCATCGTGGGTCGCTATGCCTTCACCAAAACGCAAACGGATTCAGAACGCCCGGCAGGCCAAAGACAGGTTGGCCAAGGGGCAGGGCAATTATCTGAAATCTGATTACGAGCCCTATATTACCATTCACGATTTCTCGTCACTGGGCCTCGCATCCAGAATCCCGCACAACGGGCGGATCGTCCAATCCATGTCGAATAATGAAACGGCGTTTCTGCGTGAACTGCAGTGGGCCGGAGCGCACGATATCTATGATCAGGTTGCGCTGGCTGACTTCGAAGAAAAGAATGTTGATCATACGGTCGAGATCGCGAGACATCTCGGGATCAGTCATCCGGTGCACAGCAAAGACGGCTCGCCGAGCGTGCTCACCACGGATTTCGTGGCGCGTTGGATATCTGCCGATGGGCGGGCAGAGGTTCATGCTTTCGCGGTCAAACCAGTCAAAGAGTTAGTAGTTGATCCGGAAAAGTCGGAGACAAGCAGGACGGGCGAATACCGTACGATCGACAAGCTTGAGATCGAACGGCGCTATTGGAAAGGTCAAGGAATCAACTGGAGCTTGGTTACTGATCATGATCTGAGCCAAACGCGTAAGGCCAATATCGAGCACTTCCTTCTCGCTCCGAAGAAGGCTTTGGAAAACTTCGATAAGAAGGCTTTCCTCGCGTTTCTGGCTGAATATCTGGCCGTTGCACGCCGGACGGACAAGCTTGAAGATCTCGCTCATGCCACAGGTTCGCCGGCTCACGATCTGACGGCGGCGGACCTGGTCGAAGCTGTGCGGCAACTCATTGCCGATCGATCGATTGAGTTCGACCTCGACGTGAAGTTCGAACCTTCGGTTCTCCTGAGCGCGTTGAAGGTAGTTTCGGTCCCAAGCCTCGAGAGCGCGTGACATGTTCTACATTAAAGAGATTTTTCGTCTGAAAAAGGCGCGGCGTGCGCGTGTCCGAAGCGATAAGGGGCCCGGCCATCTGAACTTCCTGCCAAATCTGGAAGGAGAAGCGCTGGCCAAAGATCGGATATTTCGGGTCGTTTACACCGAGCACAAATATGCCGTCGTCTTCGATCTGGCGAGCAAAGGGGGCGACTTCTACCTGGTGAGCCAGGCGACACTCGATGACTGGGAGGGGCGCCGTCAGATCGAGCGGGTACGCGAAGACGATTTTGTCAGAATCGCGAATGGGAGCAGCCTTACGCCAGTCCAGATACAGCGCCGCGACATGCGCTACGAATTGATCAGGCCCTTGATTACGACGGTTCCCGATGTCTTCGATCGGCTGACCCGCGCACGAATGATCTCGAAGCATCGGGCTGAGCTCGAAGTCTGTAGTGGCGATCCTGAGCGCAAGAACAAAGTGCCCTGCGCCAAATCGATCAAATCATACCTGGAACTTTATTGGCGCAACGGGATGTCGCCCGATGCGCTCATACCGAAATTCGAGGCTTGCGGATCTCCGGGTAACGGCAAGGCTCGACGAACTAAGCCGCTCGGTCGCAAACGTGAGATAGGGGGCGGCAACCCCCACATGCCCATGAACGACGATGTGGAAGCGGTCTTCAAATGGGCGACCGACAAGTATTACCGGAAGGCAAAGCGCGGCTCGTTGTCGCGAACGTTCCGGACAATCCAGGGGTATCTGCAGACGCAATTCGCTGTCGACGAAAGCGGCGGCGGACTGGTCGCACGTACACGCGCCGACCGACAGTCCATCCCGCTGCCAACGTTCCGCCAATATCAGTACTGGTACGAGAAGCAGGCTCGACGCTTCGAAGACCGCATCGCAAGAGAGGGAGCGACCAAAGTGAAGAAGGACTCACGTTCGAGGCTGGGTACGACGCTTGACAATCTGATCGGTATTGGCAGCCGATTTGAGATCGATGCCACGACTATCGATGTCGGCTGCGTTTCTGAAACCAATCGCCGCGCGTATGTCGGCCGTCCTACTCTCTATCTTGTCGTCGACGTTTATTCGAAGATGATCGTAGGAATGCACCTGACCCTTGAAAGCGCCTCTTGGCGTGAGGCCGGCATTGCCATCCGCAACATCGCCGAGGACAAGGTCGAGTATTGCCGTCGTTTTGATATCGAAATCGAGCATGGCGATTGGCCGGTACGCGATACGCTGCCAGCGCGTATCATCGCTGACCGCGGCGAGCTCGAAAACTACGAGCCGGAAAATTTCATCGTGCGCACTGGCGTCACGATTGAAAACACCGCGCCATATCGCGGCGACATGAAGGGCAATGTCGAGAAGCGTTTCGACATGGTGCATGCCGTCCTGCGGGACGTCGTACCGGGTATGTTCAATGCAACCCATTCCGAGAAAGGCGACAGCGATGCAAGGCGTGAGGCGAAGCTGACATTGAAGGAATTGACAGCCGCGGTCGTGCGAGCAGTCATCTATCTCAATAACAACAATTTCCTGGCAGGCTACCACCCCAATTCGGACATGATCAAAGCAGGGATAGATGCCATTCCGAAGGACATCTGGAACTGGGCACTAGAGACCGGTCGAACCGAATTGCGCGCGACCGATCTCGAGATGCTAAAAATGGCTGTTCTGAAAACTGGCAATGCGACCTCGACGAAGGACGGCATCAGTTTCATGAAAATGCTCTTCATCAGCGATGCGCATATTCAGGGCCGGGTTTGGGAGAATACAGCCGCCAAATCGGTAAAACTGTCTTACGACCACAAGGACACCAATAAAATCTGGCTGCATCAGTCGGATGGTACATATGAGGAATGTCGGCTGAGCCCGGCCTGCAAGGCCTTTGCGAACATGACATTTAAAGAGGCTGATACTCTATCGAAGCGGGTGGCCGAGGCGGGGCGATCAAATTCTGCTGCTGGCTCGTACGCCTGGTATCTCACCCGAAGGAATATCGAGGATATCGGTGACCAAGCCATTGAGGCGACGGGAGGCAAATTGTCTCCAGCGTCGCTTCGCGACACCGATAAGACCAAGCAAAAGGAGAAAGCGGTCAATCTCGAGGCGGAACGCCACCTTTCAAGTGCAAAGGTAAAATCATGATTTATGATCGGTGCGGGCAGGACCTCTCGGCGCTCATCGAAGATGGTCAAAGGCTATCAACGGCTCTGCGAAGGGGAGGCCTCGAAGAAGCCGCATCGGACGGCCAATATTTCTCGCCCTTTCCGCAGCAGATCGACATCGCTAAATGGATTTTGGAGCGCGTTTATCGTAAATGGGCCGAGCGCGATTTCGCCGAGGCCGACCTTCATCCTGCAGAGATCAGGAACGCTCATAACGCGAAAGCCGCTGCGCACTCGCTGCTTTTGCCCAAGGCGCTTGGTCCCTTGGCACCGGACATCAGCTGTTTTTTCGGTAGCTCTGGCACGGGAAAAACCCAGATCGTGCAGCGAATAACCTCGATCATTGAGCAACGGCGACCGCATGCTGCTGCGGCAGGGGCTGTCCTTATCAATGCTGAGCGTTTGAGCAGCAACGAGGATTTGTATCGCGGCATTTTGCAGGGATTGGACCACTGTCTTGGCATATCCTCGCTTTGCAATATCGTCATGGGCGGGAATATGGCCCGCGAGCTGGTCCCTGGTCACATCATTACCGCGTGCCTTGGCCACGCGCTCGGCATGCTGATCATCGATCACGTCGAGTTCATGGACCAGCTACCGATCGACCATCGGCGTAGAATACTCGACTTTCTGTGCCAATTGTCAGCTGAGGCTGGCGTGCCGGTATTACTGGTCGGAACGGCGGCCGCTTACGATGTCGTGATAGGCAATGAGCAGATCACCAAGGCTCTGCTTGGCGATACCAAGCAGTTCCTCGGGCCAATCGAGCCGGGCGAGGATTGGACCAGCTTTGCGAGCGCGTTTTGGGCGTATCAAATCCCGCATTTGGAAACTGCATGCTCAACGGGCGTAATCAACACTCTTTATGTTCAGACCCAAGGCATACCGAGGTTTCTTGCCAAGCTGTTAGGTGCGCTTGTCGAAAAACTCCGGCCGCATAACAGCATATCTGAAGATGCTGCGATCATTCCGCTGATCGAAAAGACCGCCGAGCAGGAATTCTACGCGGTCCGACATGTGCTGGCTGCCCTTGCGACCCAAGATCCTTTGCTGCTTCGGGCACTCAGGCATTTTGGCCCGCTCGACGTCGATCTTTCGGAATACAGCCGGAAACTGCGCGAGCAGGAATTGGCGAAACTGCAGGAGGAACAGCGAACCGAGGTTCGCAAGCAGGAACTGGAAATTCTGCGGCATGACGCGGGAAACGCTGAGACGAAGGAAGATTATGAACGTCGTCGACTTGCCATGCAAATCGCGGCCAGACTCCTGTGCGAAGAGGCGGGCTGTGATGACCATGCGGTACAAGCCCACATCGCTGCATCGCTCGATGAGTTGAAAGCCACTGATGGTAACATCGAGACGTTTCATAAGCCCAAGCGCTATTTCAGCCTGATTAATCAGCGTCTCGCCGCCGAAAAGAGGCAGAGAAACAAGGAGCGCGAAGCGATTAGCCAGGCGCGGCACCAGGCGCTGGAAAAGGCAGATCTCCGCCACGTCTTGAGGAAGGGCTGTGACGTGCAGAAAAGCCTCTTGAAGGCAGGTTACAGTCCGGTGCCGGTTCTAAAAAAATGGCGAGAGGCAACCGTCAACAGGCCATGACAGCCAATCCAGCGCGATAGCGACTCAGTCCAGCGAGATGATGCAATTCACCTTGTAAGGATGGATCAGGACCTCGCGGCAGATGCCGTCTTCGTCAGGCTGACAGAGATGACCAATGATGGGTTTACGGCCCATCAGCCAGTTTGAGGACAGGAATTGTAGGTTGGGCGCATCGATCTCCAGATCGATCTGCTCGCTGAATCCCAAGCAAAATCTTGCGCGCATCAGAATGCTCTCCATCTGTTTGCAGGAACGGATTTAATCGGTTTTGCCATCCTGAAAATACAATAATGTCATAGGCTTGACTCCACGATTACTGCAGGAGCATCATTCCCGGCAAGTCTAGAAGCATCGCTGGAGAGGAATGATGGCCCGTACTGTCAGGCGGTCGGCGAAGCCTGCTCAAAGCCGGATCAAGGTGCATAATGTGCCCTCGCGCGGACGATCGACGCGGGTCCTGCGAGATGGTGTCATCCTCCACCAGCTCAGCGACCTGGAGACAAGGCTGGAGGCCGAACTGGAATGGGGGCCGGACGTGACCGTCATCCGGTCACAGGTCGATCTTCAGCTCGAGCGGACGGAGGCAATCGCAGAAAAGCTCGGCATCAGACATCCACGACTGCCGGTCGGGGGCAGGCCTGCCATCATGTCGACGGATTTTTATTTCGAAATGGAAGTCGATGGCCAAACGAGCCGTCAGGCGCGGGCCGTCAAACCTTCTGCAGCTTTTGCGCTCAAAAATGGCTGCACGCCCTCTGCACTCAAGCAAATGGTCTCCAAGCTCGAGATCGAGCGACGCTATTGGGAAGATGAGGGCGTCGAATGGCGCATAGTGACGGATCGCAATCTTGATCGCGTACGCGCTGCCAATATTCGGCTGCTGCTAAGCGGGCAGGCGCTCGACCCCGATCAAGGCGAAGCCTTTTGGAGCCAAGCTTTGGAGTGGACGGCCAAGGCGCTAGCCAAAGGCAGCGATTGGCCGATCTCCCACCTCGCGAAGAAATCTGAAGCAGACGGCAAGCTTCCCGAGAAGGACTTCGTCGCCTGCATCCGGCACCTCTGTAGCCTGCGCCTGCTCGCCTTCGATATGTCACAGCCCTTCACACCTGACCTGCGGGCAAGTGATTTTGAATTCGGGGGCGAAGCATGACGTTCCTCATCCGCGATGTTGTTCGGTATCGGCGCAAGGAGCTGCATCGCATCGTCGGCATCGCCAACGAGCAGGTCTATCTGTTTGATCTGACATCGCCGAAGATCATCATCAGGATCGAAGATTTCGCCGATTTCAGCAGCGCCTTGGAGCGGAATGTGATCCGCTTTGAGGATCCATCGCCTTTCAACCGAACCCACCCTGCCTGCGCCACGGAAAAGCAAACGCAGCGCGCGCACGATCGTCTCGCCTTGCTGCAACCGATGTTTGTTCGTGTCCCGGCCATATTCGACGAGCGGACGCGGCGAGCCATGATCGCAATGGCAGCGGAGCAGTCAGGGCTGTGCCCCAAGACTATCAAATCGAGCCTCCACCGGTTCTGGCACGGCGGGATGTCGCTGGCAGCACTGATGCCAAATTTTCAGAATTGCGGAGCGCCCGGCCAGCCAAAACCGCGAACAGGTCCCATGGGGCGCTTGCCCATTGACGGGCTCGTACGCGCCCCCGTTCTGACCGACGAGATGATCGCCGCATTCGAGCGATGCACGAATCGGTACTATCGTGCGAACAGACATATCTCGCTCAGCGAAACCTTCCGCCTCATCAAGGACCAACTCGCCACGAGATGCGAGATCGATGAGGAAACAGGTCAGCCTTTTACTTATCTCGTAGACGAGAACCCGGTTCTGCCGACGGAACGGCAATTCCGTTACTGGTATCAAAAACAGAACCGGGCGGTGAGCGATGACAAAGCCCGCTTTGGTGAGGTTCGCCACGAAATGCGTACAAGGCCGCGCCTGTCCTATGCGGCGGCGGATAATGAGAACATCGGCTGGCGGTTCGTGATCGACGCGACCAAGCTCGACGTGCACCTTGTCTCGCGCAAGGACTGCTGGCAGTTTCTGGGGACACCAACGCTCTATATCGTCGTCGACGAATTGACCGGCATGATCGTGGGCTTCTCGGTCAGTCTTGAAAATGCATCCTGGCAGGCGGCGGGCGCAGCACTCCTCAATTGCGTACAGGACAAGGTCGACTTTTGCGCTGAGCATGGAATCGAGATCGACGAGGCTGAATGGCCCTGCGGTGGATCGATGCCACTGCGCATTCTCTTCGACCGAGGCGAGGGGCGTGGGCATCTCGCTAGTGACTTCGTCCGCAAATCTGGGCTGATCATCGAGAATACCGCGCCCTATCGCGCCGATCTGAAAGGCATCTGCGAGCAGCGTTTTCATCTGATCAACAGCGCGCTGCGCAAATTCGTGGATGGCGCACGGGACAAGACATCGGGTGAGCGCGGGGAGCCGGATCCGCGGCGCGATGCCATTCTCGATCTCGACGCGCTGACGAAGGTTCTCATTCACTGCATCATCTATTTGAATGGCGTGGAGCGCCCCGCATTCCGGCAATCGAATGCCATGATCGTGGATGGCGTACCGCCAAGTCCGATCGCGATGTGGACCTGGTGCATGAAGCGCGGTCGTATTGCGCTCAGACGGTTCGATCCGGGCGAATTGGCGGTGGCATTGCTACCGACAATTAGCGGCCGGATCACCGCGCAAGGCGTTAGCTGCAAAGGCGTATTTTACACCAATGAGCGGCTCGAGCGTGAAGGCTGGTTTGACGGGGTGAACCTGTCTGCTGGCTCAACATCGGTGGAGCTGAGTTTGCACCCATGGCTGATGGACACGGTCTGGCTGCATCTTCAGGGCGAAGATCTGCCTGTGCCGCTGCATTTGACGCCGCGCGATAGTCGCTACTCAGGTTGGTCTTTCGAAGAATTCGATGTCATGCGCCGCGCAAAGCGCGTCGAGGCAGCATCCAGGGACGCCCAGCAAACACTCGCTCATGCGGACTTGCGGAATTCCCTGGAGGTCATTGGTGCAGAAGCCCGCGCGAAACGCATAGAGAGCTTGCGACCATGTAATCTGGCCGATGCACGGGAGAAGCGCCAGTTCGAGCGAGATCATCGTAGGGTCGAAGCGCGTGTAGAGCTTGCCGGGAAACTTGGCGAAGAACTGGGCAATATCAGCCGCGCAGACCCAGCAAGCCGCTTCGACCATCTTGGTGACGGGGAGCTGCGGTTTTGATGTCTGAGGTTGCAGGCAATCTCTACCAGCAGGGCCTGCCGCCCTTGAGGGGCATGCAGCAGATCGCCCGCGACCTTGCCTCGTTCCCCCATCATGCGGATGCGGAAAGGGCACTGCCGCATGTGCAGCGGCGCTATGCCGTTTTGCGGCTTCGCCAGCTCTTCGTTCCGACCGCGCGCCATGTGCGCATGGCGGAAGGGATCGATATGTTGATGCGGGCAGGCTATGAGGGGCGCGATCCTGCCGCATGGAAATTCGAAGCGCGCCAGCGGAGGCTGGCCCGATCGAATATCTTACGGGCCCCGGCATCTCGTCCTGTTGGCTGTGAAGGTGGAGCCGGCTGCGGATTTCTGATCGGCGCTCCGGGCATGGGCAAAACGCAGACCGTGGAGCAGGCGCTCCGTAGCTATGAGCAGCTGATCGAGCTACCCGGACTTCCCGCGCAGGTTTCCTGGCTAAAGCTGGAATGCCCCGACAAGGGCTCGATCCGCAGCCTGTGCTTTCAGTTCTTCGATGAACTCAGCCGGCTTGTTGGCAAATCCGACTACACAGCGCTCTTCATGCATCGACGCGCCGGGGAAGACGCGCTGATGCACCAGATGGCTCTGGCCGCGAATTTCCACGGACTGGGTCTGCTTGTCATTGACGAGATCCAGCACATCGGACGGGTCGCTGGTGAAGAGCACCAGATGATGAGCTTTCTCACCCAGCTTACCAACCAGCTCGGCATCCCAGTGCTATTTGTCGGGACTCTTTCGATACTGGCGCACATCCAGCGCACCGGTCGTATGGCCCGGCGTTCTGTCGGGCCGGCATGTGCGATCTGGAAGCCGCTTACGCGAGGATCCGAATGGCAATCATGCCTGACGCGGCTTTGGACGTATCAATGGACACAAGAACCGACCGAACTCGATGATGAGCTCGTGGATATCTTTTTCGAAGAGACGGGCGGGATCATCGATCTTGCGGTTAAGCTCTACATCGCGGTCCAATTGCGCCTGCTTTATCGCAGCGAGATGGATGCGCAGGCGGACGAGATAATTCGTCCGAACTTCGTTCGCGGTGTGGCAAGAACGGATTTTGCGCCCGTCCGCCCCATGGTGAAAGCTCTCAACACAGGCGATCCGGCAAAGCTCGCGAGATTCGAAGATCTTCACAGCTTCGAGCGAAACTACTGGGCGAATATGAAAGCCCTGGTCGGGCCAAGCCAGATCCCGGTGACAGCTACAAGTACCGATCTCAATCACGCTGCCGACGCCGAAGCGACCGGCGGGCTGCAGATGATCATCTCCCAGCTACAGCGCGAAGGCATAGGCGATGACATTATCTTCAACCTGATCGACCAGATCCGGCACAAGGGTCTCGACCCGGACGACAATCCCTTCGCCTTTTTCGCGGCGGCCAAGGACATATTGCGCAAGGCAAAGCGGCCTAAGCGACCAAGTGCCAAGCTGGATGTTGATGCCCTGAATGATCGCGACTTGCGCAAGCTGATCGAAATCGCTGCGACCAAAGGTCTGACGCCACTGGAGGCGATTAGCGAAGCGGGGCTTGCCGGAATTTGGCCGGAGGCCGCCTCATGAGCTGGCTACCCAAACCCTATCCCGATGAGACGTTCTACAGTCTTCTGGTGCGGCTGCATCTTTATCTGGGACGTCCGACCTATTCGGCGTTCTCGCGCATGCTGACGGGTGGTCGTCATTACGTCGCCCTGTCGCATCTTCCTTGCGGCTTGTCGGCATTAGGAGAGCACCTGAAGCTCGGCCGCACAGCTGTAGACCAGCTGATCGATCGGACGACCACTTTCAACTACCACACGGCGTTTGCGTCAGAGGCTGTGCGTGATCGTGCGAGGACGGAAATGCATGAAATTGGCAGTTCACTGCATCTCGTACTTGGTCTCGCAACCTTTCCGATAAGCCTGCCGGACCGACTGCGATTTTGCCCGCAGTGCCTCGCCGAGATGGAAGGGGAATTTGGCGAGGTCTGGTGGTGCCGTTCGCACCAGCTTCCCGGTGTCGAAGTTTGTCATCGGCATGGATCGTGGCTGGAAGGCGCGTTTCCTGTTACGACTGCTAACCGGCACTCGCTTGTGTTTCCAAGAGTGCATCAAAAAGGCATGCGCCTGGAGACAGCCTCGAAGCCGACGGATGCGCAGGCCTTATTCGCCCGACTGAGCGCCGAATTGCTCGTAAACCCACCACGGGCCAAATCGCCACCTGGCTGGCACAGCCATTATCGCCATATTTTAAACGATACCGGCCTCATCCGTGGTAATAGCCAAGTCCGGGCAAACGCCGTCCATGACCGCATACGAAAGTTCTGGACCAGCAATGGCGGTTTTCAGTGCCCTTCTGACCTTCTCTCCAAATCTGCTCTCGTCGATTTCTTTCGTAATCAGCGCAGGCTCGCGCCACCTGCGCAGCATTTGCTTATCGGGCAAGCTCTAGCAGCGCTCCCTCCGCAGGAGCGACCCTTCGGAAGGCCGCCATATCGATGCGAGAACCCTCTCGCGGAGCATTTCGGTGAGCGAGTGGTGACGCGACTTAGAACTGTCCGAGACAAGGGCAAGCTTCATGGTCATTTCAGCTGCGATTGCGGCTATTCGTACAGCCGGACGCGGCAAATCGACGGCAGCATCGGGTGCGTCCGACTGCGAGAATGCGGACCGGCAGCGAGACGCTTTTTAGGTTCGGATATCGCTGCGGGAATGAGCCTTAGAGCCAAGGCGCGGAAGATGAGGGTCGATCCCATGACGGTCAAAGCGATCGAGCATCGTCTGAGCCTGACCAACAGCTTCAATCAAAGCAGGGAGCAGTCAGTGTGAGCACGAATAATCACAGCGAAACAAATCTGGTTGAACTGGTTAAGTCCGGACGCGAGGATGAGGCTTCTGCCCTGCTTTTGAAGGGCATGCACCTTGTCGGGGCGACGGGAGAGCGTTCGACGACTGCGGCCTTATACGCTTCCGAGCAGCTTTATGCGGGCGACTTTGTTTCGACGATATACTTCATGAATTATCGTCACCCTTGGCTTCTCGGCCAGACGCCGCTGCAAAAAGCCGAGGAGAGCGACAAGGGACTGGAATTCGTCATCGATATGGTCAGTGCTATCGCGGCGGGGGTTTATGTTTGATGCTGCTGCAAGGACCGCTTTGGCTGTTGGTCGATCCTTATAGAGATCCGTTCTGCAATTGAAACCATTGCGCGGCGTTTGGCATGGTGATCCTGTAATAAAGATAGTGTTTGTGGCATTAAGGATTGCGTCGAAAATAAGACAAGTCGTGATTGGGTAAATAAACTTGCGCGTTTTGGAAATGTGGGACGGCTTCAGGGTCGATTGATTCGCGGGAACGGTCAATCGAAAATCGCAAGGGGGTCGCGATTCCATGATTTTTTATGAACGCTTAGAGGTGCGTTGCGCACTTCTGCCTGACCTGCTGTCAGGATCTGTGCGGCGGATACTCGGCGTCTTTGCCCTGCTCGCGTTGGGGGTAATGCTATCCCAGGCGGTTCAGGTGCCAGCTCATGCGCAAAGTCCGATGGGATCTTGGCGTGACAACGCATCGGGGACCTCGCATGCGACCGCCTATGAGGCTTGCCATGCGCAGTGGGTATGGTCAGGATTGGGATCAGATAGCCGATTTATCGGTGCGCTTGATACTGATAGGTTTGCTCTGCTACCCAACCTTGGACCGCTCAGGTCTGGAGTTTTCGGCCTTGCTCAGGTTCGGTGGGCTGGTCTCACCGTCTGAGTTTGCAAGCATGATCGGGGGGATATTCCCGATCGCGCTGTGCGGTCGATCCTCGTTGTAGTGTCTACGCCAAGCCTCCAGCTTTTCGCAAGCATCTTGCAGCGACAGGAACCAGTGGGCGTTCAGGCATTCGCTGCGCAGCTTGCTGTTGAACGCTTCGATGAACGCATTGTCTGTGGGCTTGCCTGGGCGGGAGAAGTCCAGGATCACACCGCGCTGGTAAGCCCACAGATCCATGTCCCGCGAGATAAGTTCGCTGCCATTGTCGACCCTGATCGTCTTCGGATAGCCGATCGTCCGGTAGGCGCGATCCAGCGTGGCGACCACGTCCTCACCCCGGTAGCGGAACCGGGGATCGATCACCGGCGATAGCCGGGAGAACGTATCGACCACGGTCAGGATTCGAAGCTTACGCCCAGTCGCCAGTTGGTCGTGAACAAAGTCCATCGCCCACACATCGTTCGGTCGGACCGCCGGTGCGCGATCCTCGCGCAGCTTGGCCTTGACCCGTCGCTTCGGCGTCTTGTTCCGCAGCTGCAGGCCCAACTCCCTGTAAAGCCGGTAGACCTTCTTCAAGTTCACGCACCAACCGTCCCGGCGCAGGATGTAATATACC
>NZ_LYWZ01000030.1 GCF_001661965.1 Croceicoccus mobilis | reverse complement strand
CGGTAATAATTGCGACATTTGGCGAGGAAAAAGGGCACGATCTGCTGTGGCTTGTCCAAAAACGGTAACACAGCGCTTGGGTATCGCGACACGATCAGCGTCATTCGGGGGGTTTACGGGACGCCTCGATACGGACTGATCGAGGGTTGGGACAACAGCCCCGTATTGGACGGAGAGAGGGATCCAGGTTCAATCCAGAGGGGGATTGTCATGAACACGATTACCAGGTTTTCGACGCTGACCGCCACGAGCGCCATCGCGCTTTCCATTTCCACCGCCGCGATGGCCAACGAGGCCGATAGCGCAGCGACCGCTGCCGCCAGTGCAAGCGCGAGTGCAGACGCGGCCGCGACTGCCGCCGCAGCCGCCGTGCAGCCCGCGACCGAGACGCAGGAGCCGATCGTCGTCACCGGCCTTCGCGGCAAGCCGCGCACCGCGACAGATTCGCCCGTTCCCGTCGACGTCTTCGGCGAAGAGCAGATCCAGAACACCGCCGCGACCGACACGCTCGAGGTGCTGCAGACGCTTTCGCCGTCCTACACCGTCAGCCGTTCGCCCAACACCGACACCGACAGCTTCGTGCGCGCCCCCAGCCTGCGCGGCCTGCCGGCCAACAAGACCCTCATGCTGGTCAACGGTCGCCGCCGCCACAAGTCGGGCTCGGTCGGCATCTATCGTGACGCCTCGCAGGCCGCCGATGCTGCCACCATTCCCGCCATCGCCCTGCAGAACGTCGAAGTCCTGCGCGACGGCGCGGCCGCGCAATACGGTTCGGACGCCATCGCCGGCGTCATCAACTTCCAGCTCAAGGACGCATCGAGCGGCGGTTCGCTGATCGCCCAGGCCGGTCAGTACTACGAAGGCGACGGCGAGAGCGTGATGATCGCGGGCAATATCGGCCTGCCCCTCACCGACGCCGGCTTCGTCAACATCTCGGCCCAGCTGAACGACGACCAGAACACCGTGCGTTCGCGCACCTTCTCGTCCTCGTCGTGGGATCCGTTCGAAGCCTATGCGACCGACGCCGCCTTCGCCGCTGCCGTCGACGCCGCCGGTATCGACCTCAACGACCCGCTCGAGATCCGCGGCAAGCCCAAGGAGCGCGCCGCGCGCTTCGTGATCAACTCGGGCATCGACATCACCGACAACAGCTCGCTGTATGCCTTTGCCAACTATTCGCGTTCGCAGGGCACCGCTTACGGTTCCTATCGTACGCCCGGTGGCGGCCACAACGTGCTCGACAATCCGATCCGCCTCGATGACGGTTCGGTCTGGACCTTCAAGGAGAAGTATCCGCTCGGCCTGCAGCCGCCCTTCATGGGCGACGTGACCGACTGGAGCGCGACCGGCGGCTATCGCACCGAGCGCGAGTTCTCGAATGGCCACGTGCTCTCGGCAGACCTGTCGGCACGCTACGGCTACAACAAGATCCAGTACTCGATGAACGGCACGGTCAACCCGTCCTACGGCCCGTACTCGCAGGAAAACTTCAAGGCCAGCGCCTACACCTCCGACGAGTTCGCACTGAATGGCGACTTCGTCTACCAGATGCCCGTCGGCTTCTATGGCGATCTCGTCTTCAACTTCGGCACCGAGTTCCGCCGCGAAGGCTATCGCATCAGCCCGGGCGAGCTGGCTTCCTACTCGGGCGGCATCTGGTCGGAGCAGGATCCCTTCAACTTCTGCTCGAACGAGGCTGACCTGGCATCGCGCACGCTCAATGCCGGCGCGCCGACCGACCAGGGCATCGACTGCACCAGCTCGAGCGATCCGGTCTACAACATCCTGCAGCCCGGCTCGAACGGCATCACCGGCCTCTCGCCCGATGTCGCAGGTCGCTGGACCACCGAGAGCACCTCGCTTTACGGCGAGATCAGCTCGGAAGTGACCGAGAAGCTCTTCCTCGACTTCGCCGCCCGTTACGAGGATTACTCCTCCTTCGGCGACAAGCTCGTGTGGAAGGCTGCGGCCCGCTACTACGTCACCGACTGGGCGGCGATCCGCGGCTCGATCGGCACCGGCTTCCGTGCACCCTCGACCGGCCAGCTCTACATCACCCAGACGACCATCTCGACCCGGGACGGCGGCACCATCAACCTGGGCCTCTATCCCGCGACGCACCCGGTCGCCGAATATCTGGGCGCCACGCCGCTGCGCCCCGAGACCTCGGACAACTACTCGCTGGGCTTCACCCTGACGCCGACGCCGAACCTGACGCTGACGGTCGATGCCTATCGCATCAAGATGTATGACCGCGTCTATGCTTCCTCGACCATCATGGTCACCGACGAGATCCAGGACGCGATGTTCGCAGCCGGCGTCAACGACGCCTACTCGATCGACGGCATCCGCTTCTTCCAGAACGCCTTCGACACCACCACGCAGGGTATCGACGTTGTCGGCACCTACAAGGCGGACTGGCTGGAAGCAGGCTCGACCAGCATCACTGCCGCGTTCAACATCAACGACTACAAGATCGACCGCCTCAACGTGGACTCGATCACCTTCTCGGATGTGTCGGTCTACAACTTCGAGCACAACAACCCGAAGTGGCGCGCCAACATGACGCTCAACCAGGATGTCGGAGCGATCTCCTTCATGCTGCGCGGCAATTTCTATGGCCCCAACTCGCGCCAGACCACCAGCTCGGGCAACGCCATCCAGAAGTGGAAGACGCAGGCCATGGTCGACTTCCAGGTCTCCGCTCCCATCGGCGATGGCTTCACCCTCGCCGTCGGCGGCCAGAACATCTTCGACCACTACCCCGAGATCAACCTCATCGACGATCGCAACGGACGTACATACGTCGACGGTCCCGTCTCCTGGCAGGGCGGATACTACTACGGTCGGATCACATTCGACTTCTGATCGACTGATTGGCGGGGCGGTATCCTGATCCGACCGTCCCGCCATGATTTTCAAGGATCTTTTCCCTCGAATTCCTGCCTTAAGGCCCGGTCCGCTTGTCGAACCGGGCCTCTTTTTTTCCTGACAGGGGAGCGACATCATGGACGAGAA
Organism: Croceicoccus mobilis; assembly: GCF_001661965.1. Lineage (GTDB taxonomy): Bacteria > Pseudomonadota > Alphaproteobacteria > Sphingomonadales > Sphingomonadaceae > Croceicoccus > Croceicoccus mobilis. The sequence goes on along the minus strand of NZ_LYWZ01000030.1, from coordinate 70,928 downwards.
AATCAACGCCGAAGCAGCCGTCGGCACCACCCGCCGCCGCCTGATGGGTGCCGGGCTGACCGGCATGGCCGCCGCCGCGGCATCGCCTGCATTCGCACAGGTATCGGCGCAGCCCGGCGCGCCCGCCATCATTCGGGGCCTGCCCGATTTCGCCATCGTAGGGGCTGGCGCTTTCGGTGGCTGGACCGCATTGTCGCTGCGCGAGGCAGGCGCGAAGGTTACGTTGATCGACGCCTATGGCGCGGGCAATCCGCGCGCCTCTTCGGGCGATGAAAGCCGCCTTTTGCGCCGATCCTATGGCACCCGCGAAATCTACACCCGCTGGGCCGGACGCGCGCAGGAGTTGTGGGAAGCGCGGCAGGAAGAGATGGGCCGCCGCCTGTTCTACAACAATGGCAGCCTGCGCACGATGGGTGCGGATGCGCTGGCCGCGCAGCGCGCGACATTCGACCGCATGGGCGTTCCCTATGAAGTGCTTAAACCCGAAGAGGTCAGCAAGCGCTGGCCGCAGGTCAATTTCGACGAATATGATGCCGTGCTCTACGAACCGTCGGGCGGGGTTGTGAAAGCGCGCGAGGCGATGATAGCGGTGACCGAAACCTTCATGCAAAAGGGCGGCGACAGCCGCATCGGTCATGTCACGCTTTCGGGCAATCGCTCCGCCCCGCTGCTGCTGGATGGCGCGCCGATGACCGCGGGTGTCACCGTGCTGGCGTGCGGCCCATGGCTTCCGCTGGTGGTGCCGAAATTGCTGGGCGACCGGATCGTCACGCCCCGGCGCGAAATCTTCTATGTCGGGTCTCCCATAGACGATCACCGCTATCGCTGGGAAAATCTGCCCAATATCTCAGACAGCCACACCTATACCGCCGCCGATGTCGATTACGGCACCAAGGTCGCGGCGCGCCTGCGCGGCGTTCCCATGGATGTCGACGATGGCCAGCGCCTGCCCAGCGCATTCCTGCGCCAGCAGGTGGAGGAATATGTCGCGCGCCGCATGCCCGGCCTTGCCGGACAGCCCATCGTCGCCACCCGCATCTGTCAGACGGAAGTCAGCGACAATTCGCATTTCATCGTCGACGAACATCCCGACATGCCCGGCGTATGGGTTGCGGGTGGCGGTTCGGGACATGCCTTCAAGATGGGGCCGCGCATCGGCGAATATCTCTCCCGCCGCTTGCTGGGAGTGGGCGACGATGCCGAGGCGGACAAGCTTTTCGCCCTGTCCGCACACGGTCCGATCAAAAGTGAAATCCGGTCCACGGAATAATCTGCCGCGCCCTGACGCGATAAAAGAGCCTCCTGCCCGCCCTTGGTGCGGGCGGGGGCTGTAACCCCCTGCCGCGCGTTCCTAACTTGGGATGCAGCAAAGCGAGGAATTTCCATGACCCAGAGTCTGAAGGAGCAGGCCGCCGTGATCGAAGGACTGAACGATCCCACCCTTTTCACCGAACACGCCTTCATCGGCGGTGAATGGGCCGATGCCGCATCGGGCAAGACGATTGCCGTCACCAATCCCGCCAATGGCGAGACCATCGGCAATGTCCCGGACTGCGGCGCGGAGGAAACGAAGGACGCGATCGCCACTGCAAAGACCGCCTTCGCGGAATGGCGCCACCGCCCTGCGGGTGAGCGCGCCGCGATCCTGCGCGACTGGTTCACGCTGATCATGGACAACAAGGCCGACCTTGGCCGCATCATGACCATGGAACAGGGCAAGCCGCTGGCCGAGGCCGAAGGCGAAATCGCCTATGCCGCCAGCTTCATCAGCTGGTACGCCGAGGAAGCGCGCCGCATCTATGGCCACGAAGTGCCTTCGCCCACGCGCGATCGCCGCATCCTCGTGCGCAAGGAGCCTCTGGGCGTGTGCGCAGCGATCACGCCGTGGAACTTCCCCGCCGCCATGATCACCCGCAAGGCCGCCCCGGCGCTGGCTGCGGGCTGCACCATGGTGGTGAAGCCATCGGAACTGACGCCCTTCACCGCGCTGGCCATTGCCAAGCTTGCCGAGCGCGCCGGCGTACCCAAGGGCGTGCTGAGCGTCATTACCGGCGATGCCAAGGCGATCGGCGGCGAAATGACGAGCAGCGACACCGTCCGCATGCTGTCCTTCACCGGCTCGACCAAGGTCGGCGCGCTGCTGATGGAGCAATGCGCGGGCACGGTGAAGAAGCTGGGCCTCGAACTGGGCGGCAATGCGCCTTTCCTGGTCTTTGACGACGCCGATCTCGACACTGCGGTCGATGGCATCATGGCCAGCAAGTTCCGCAATGCAGGCCAGACCTGCGTGTGCGCCAATCGCATCTTCGTGCAGTCGGGCATCCATGACGCACTTGTCGAGAAGCTGGGCCAGAAAGTTCGTGCCCTGAAGGTCGGCGATGGCCTGACCGATGGCGTCACCACCGGCCCGCTGATCGACGACCGCGCGCAGGAAAAGGTCTCCGCCCACATCGATGACGCAAAGTCCAAGGGCGCGAGCATCGTCGCGCAGGCCGATGCTCCCGAAGGCTATACCGCCCCCACCGTCATGACCGGCGCAAAGCCCGGAATGCGGTTGATGGACGAGGAAACCTTCGGCCCGCTCGCCGCCATCGTTAAGTTCGAGAGCGAGGAAGAGGCTATCGCCATGGCGAATGACACGCCTTTCGGCCTCGCCTCCTATTTCTACACCACCGACATCTCGCGCGCATGGCGCGTCAGCGAGGCGCTGGAGTCCGGCATGGTCGGCCTCAACACCGGCGCGATCTCGATGGCCGAAGCGCCCTTCGGCGGTGTCAAGCAATCGGGTCTGGGCCGCGAGGGCGGCTCCGAAGGCATGGAGGAATTCCTGGAAATGAAGACGCTTCACTGGGCAGGTATCGCCTGATGTCCGCGCGCAAGTACAAGATCGCCGTCATCCCCGGTGACGGCATCGGCACCGAGGTCATGCCCGAGGGCGTGCGCGCCATGGAAGCGGCGGCAGCCGCCTTCGGCTTCGAGCTGGAGCTGGAATGGCACGATTTCGCCTGCTGCGACTATTACGCCAAGCACGGGCAGATGATGCCCGACGACTGGAAGGACCGCCTCTCCAGCGCGGACGCGATCTATTTCGGCGCCGTCGGCTGGCCCGACACCGTGCCCGATCACATCTCGCTGTGGGGCTCGCTGATCCAGTTCCGGCGCGAATTCGACCAGTATGTGAACCTGCGCCCCGTGCGCCTGATGCCGGGCGTGCCCTGCCCGCTGGCCGGCCGCGAACCGGGCGACATCGACATGATGATCGTACGTGAGAATACCGAGGGCGAATATTCCGCCGTCGGCGGCATCTCGTTCCCCGGCACGGATCGCGAAATGGTGCTTCAGGAAACGGTCATGACCCGCTTTGGCACCGACCGCATCCTGAAATACGCCTATGAACTCGCCATGACGCGCGAGGCGAAGCATGTCACCAGCGCGACCAAGTCGAACGGCATCGCGGTCACCATGCCGTGGTGGGATGCACGCGCGGAAGAGATGGCCAAGGCCTATCCCGAGATCCGCAGCGATAAATATCACATCGACATCCTGTGCGCGCAGTTCGTGATGAACCCCGATCGTTTCGACGTCGTGGTCGCATCGAACCTGTTCGGCGACATCCTGTCCGACCTGGGTCCGGCCTGCACCGGCACCATCGGCATCGCGCCATGCGCCAACATCAACCCGGACCGCTCGGTCCCCTCGACCTTCGAGCCGGTCCATGGCTCCGCGCCCGATATTGCAGGGATGGGCATCGCAAACCCGATCGGACAGATCTGGTGCGGCGCGATGATGCTCGACCATCTGGGCGAAGCGGACGCCGCTGCCGCGGTGGTGAGCGCCATCGAGGCGACCCTTGCCAAGGCCGAGACGCGCACGCGCGACCTCAAGGGTACGGCAAGCACCGAAGAATGCGGCAAGGCCGTGGCCGAGCGCATCAGCGCCGGCTGATACGTTGTTCCGAAGGGCGGGCCGGTTCCACAGGGGCCGGTCCGCCCGTTCGGCGAAACGACACACCCGAAAACCCAAGGATCGCGACCGAGGCCGATAGCCTGGGCGAGACAACGCGGTCAGCGCATGGTGCTGATCAACGAATCCCGTTGATCGGCAGTGGCGTCGATCAGCCCAAGTCCTTGAGATGCATGCGCACCGGGGCCTGCCCGCGCATCACCGGGGTCTTTATCACGATATAGGAAAAGTACTTGGAGACGCCGATCCCGCTGTCGAGGACCTCCTCCATCATCGCCTGGTATTCGGCGATGCCGCGCACCACGAATTTCAGCAGGTAATCGAACCCGCCGGATACGAGGTGGCATTCGAGCAGTTCGTCATATTGGGCGATGCGATGCTCGAACTTCACGAAGTCGGGCTTGCGGTGATCGCTAAGCGTCACCGAGGTATAGACGATCTGCGTCGTCCCGATCTTCGCGAGATTGATATTGGCGCTGTAGCCGGAGATATAACCGGCCGCTTCCAGACGCTTGACCCGGGTGAGGCATGGGCTTGGCGACAGCCCCACCCGGTCAGCGAGATCCGCGTTTGTAATGCGCCCTGCCGTCTGGAGTTCGGCAAGGATGTTTATGTCGATCCGGTCGAGCTTGGGCGCATTGATCATCGGCGGGGTCCGTTTCCGTATATTAGGCTTCGCGCAATTCTTCCTGATGCGCCTTCACCATGTCCGCCATTGAATTGAAACGGAAGTCAAAAGTGGGCATCGTGCCCGGCGTCATCGTTGCGCCGAAACCTTTCTGGTCGTGGCGGCGATAGATATGGCAACCCGTGTAACCGAAACGATTGCCCGGTTCATGGTCGTGGAACATGCTTTCTGCCGTATGCAGCACGTCCTTGGGCTCCAGCCCAAGATCGCCGAGATGGGCGTTCATGTATTCGAACGTCTTGTCGGCGGGCTTGTACGCGCCCATGTCTTCGGCCGAGTAGATCGCATCGAATTCAACCTGCAGCTTGTCATTGCTGTGCTGAAAGCTGCGATTGTCGACATTCGACAGGATGATCAGCTTGAAGTACTTTTTCAGATACTGCAGCGCGCCCGGAGAATCGACGAATGCAGGCCAGTTCTGGACACTGCGGCCATATTCTTCGCACTGGGCGTTGGTGTAGGAAACGCCCCACTGCTCGCACAGGCGCTTGTAGACGATCGGCAGAAGCTCGCGATAGGGCTTCCACGGGGTCTGGGCCTGCTGCTGGGATTCGTGACGGGCATGGGCCTGCAGGATCTCGTCACGGGTGAGTGGGCGCTCGACCCGCTCGGTCAGGGTCCGCAGACCCTCGATCATGCCGGATTCCCAATCGATCAGCGTGCCGTAGCAGTCAAACGACAGCGCTTTGAAATCACTTAACCGCATCGCGAATTTCCTTTACCTCAAGCAAATCATCTAGGCTGCGCTCAAAGCGCTGCATCATCAGGTCGACCTCGTCCGTGGTGATGCACAGCGGCGGCGCGAAACCGACGATGCCGTCACCGAATGCACGGAAGATGAGGCCATTGTCATAGCCGATCTTGGCAAGCCGATCGGGCACGTCGAGCGCCGCATCCGGGCGCGTCTTGTCTTTCTTGCAGGTGACGAGCTCGACACCGGCCAGCAGGCCCTGCGAACGCACGTCTCCGACCAGCGGATGGTCGAGCAGACCGGCAAGCTTTGTCGCGAAATAATCGCCCGACTTCTGGCCATTGGCGATAATGCCGCCTTCTTCATAAAGGCGCAGCACTTCAAGGCCGACGGCGGCGCTGACGGGGTGACCCGAATAAGTCATGCCATGACCGATTGGCGTGCCATACGGGGTCGCCTCGGCGATCGCCTGATAGATGCGGTCGGACATGAACAGCGCGCCCATTGGCGCATATCCCGAGGTCAGCCCCTTCGCGACGGTCATGAAATCGGGCTCCAGCCCTTCGTGCTCTGCCGCGAACAGCGGGCCGGTGCGGCCGAAACCGGTGATGACTTCGTCGGTGATGAACAGGATGTCCAACTCGCGGCAGGCGGCCTGCATCGCGGTCAGCCAGCCCTTGGGCGGAACGATCACGCCGCCCGAACCGACAACAGGCTCGGCAAAGAAGGCCGCGACCTTGTCCGCGCCAATTTCCGCCACCTTGTCCTTGAGGTGCTGGACCGACGCCGCGATCAGTTCGGCATCGCTTTCATAATCGGTGCGATACGGATAGGGGCACGGGATATGATGCTGCATCGGCGTCGGAACGTCGAAGCCTGCATGGAACGAAGGAATCGCGGTCAGCCCCGAACCGGTGCTGCTGGAGCCGTGATAGCCGCGCTCCAGCGCGATCATGTGCTTCTTCTCGGGGCGCTTGGTGATGTTGTAATAGTAACGCACCAGTCGCACGACGCTGTCGACCGCATCGGACCCACCCAGCGAGAAATAGACATGGTTGAGATCGCCCGGCGCGCGCTCGGCCAATTTGGTCGCCAGTTCGATCGCGGGTTCGCTGCCGAAGTGGAAATATCCGGTCGCATAAGGAAGGCGGCGCATCTGCTCGGTCGCGACATCGACGATGCTGTCATGGCCGTAACCGACATTGACGCACCACAGCCCGGCAAAACCGTCGAGCAGCGTGTTACCTTCGATATCGGTGAGAAAGACCCCCTTGCCCGATTGCAGCACGGTCGCACCACGGTCCTCGTGCTTGCGCCAGCTGGCAACCGGATGAATCCAGTGTGCGCGATCGTTCTCAATCAGCGAATTGGCTATCATGCTGTTCCTCCGTCTTGGCAGCATGGTAGCAAGGCGGATAACACGCACGATCCCGATTGCATAAGATCATGCCGTTATTTCTAGCGTTTTACATCGACCTTTCGGTAAATTCTGCTCCGGCCCGAAAAATTGCGCGAAATCAGGAGGAATAAAACGGCGTTTTCTGCCGTTACCGTGAATCGGTGCACGAAATTGCGCGTCCGGGCAAAAGGTTCCCGGCGGCCAAACGGCCGTTTCCGACAGTTCTCCCCGCCTTGGCAAAATTTTTGAAAATCCTGTCTTGCCAAATTCTGCGCCCCCCCATATAGGCACGCCCCTGCCCTCCTCCATACCGCTTGGAGGGTTGCTCCCCGATAGCTCAGCGGTAGAGTAGGTGACTGTTAATCACTTGGTCGTTGGTTCGAATCCAACTCGGGGAGCCACTTTCTTCCTTAAATCGCGATAGCCTGCCCTAACGGGCGATTGCTCCTGCCGAGGGCAGGCGGCATCCTTGCGTTCATGTGTAACCTCTATCGCATGACGAAGCCCGCCGATGAGGTCGCCCGCATGTTCGGGGTAGAGGCCTTGCCCGCCAATGCAGGGGCGGAAGTCTTTCCCGGCTATCCCGGCATGGTGCTGGCGCAGGGGGCGCTGCGCCCGATGACCTGGGGCTTCCCTTTTGCGACGCGCGGGAAGAGCGGGCAGATGCTGAAACCGCGCCCCGTCAACAATGCCCGCAGCGACAAGCTTTCGGGCGGGTTCTGGCGCCCAAGCTTCATATCGCGCCGCTGCCTGATCCCGCTGTCTGCCTTTGCCGAGGCGGAAGGCCCGAAAGGCGGCAAGACGCGGACATGGTTCTCCCTGCCGGGGCAGGAGATCTTTACCGCTGCCGGCATCTGGCGCGATTCGGCGGAATGGGGGCCGGTCTATTCGATGGTCATGACCGATGCCTGCGTACATCTGGCCGGCGTGCATGATCGCATGCCAGTCCTGATCGACCCCGCAGAGCGCGAGCAATGGAGCGAGGGAACGCCAGAAGAAGCCTTTGTCCTGTGCCGCCCCTATGCGGGGGACATGCTTGTCGAGCGTACCGAGCAGCCATGGAACGCGCGCCGCTGACCCGCTGCCAAGCCGCTGAAATACGGCAATTTCATGTCATCGCGACCAACCGAAGCGAAGACGCGCCAAAGCGTTTCAAACGCCGGATCGGATTGCGTTTTCCATGCGTTTCATAGGCAAGACACCGCGAATGGCGCGGCAATAACAAGCAGATGAAAGGAGATCCCCCCATGGGTGAGCTCACCGAAAAGATCAAAGGCAACACCAACGAAGCCATCGGCAACATCAAGCAGGAAAGCGGCAACCCGAACACCCGCGCCGAAGGCCGCCAGCAGGAAGCCAAGGGCGAAGCCCAGCAGCTGAAGGGCGAAGTCGAAGGCAAGCTCGGCAACGACATCTGACGCCATTAGACATATCGGCCTTTTCCGAATGGGGCCGAAACACGAAGGGGCCCCGCATTGCTGCGGGGCCCCTTTTCGTCGGTTCGCAGATCTGGCGCGCTTATTTCGCGCTCATGGCAGCGCTCCATTTGCGATCGGCGATATCGTCGCGCAGGGCCGAAAATTCCTCTTTCGGCAGAATCTCGACCTTTGGCGTCAGGCCCATGCGTTCGGCCAGCTGCTTCAGATCCTTTTTCGTCGGCTGGCCATACAGCGCGGCATGGCTGCGGCGCAGCACCAGCTGAAGCTCGTCACCCGACACCGTCAGCATCGAACAATTCAGCGATTTCCGCGACTGCGCGCCAAGCCTGCGGCACAGGCGGATGGCAAGGCCCCAGTTCAGCGCCTCGTCCAGCCGGTCAGCCGGGGCGAGCGAGGAGATGATGTCGGGCAAATCGGTCCGCCCGCCATTGCCAAGGATCGTCGCCGCCATCATGCCGCGCCCGAAATCGTCAAGGTCGAGCCAGCGTTTGTAGAGCGCCCACTCGATCGCATGCTGCACCCTGAGGTTCGGCTCTATCTGCAGGGAAGCGAGCGCCAGCATGGTCGCCGCCAGCCGCAGCCTTTCGGTGCCGTGCCGCTGCGTCGGCAGGGCGCCGACAGTCCAGCCCGCGACCTGCGCTGCCTTGGTAGAGCTTGCCCCATATTGCGCGGCGAAATGGCCGACACCGGCCAGCAGCGGGTCCTGCCCCTTTTCCGCCGGATCGAGCCGGGCATAGAGCAGCCCCTCGCGCAGGCCCCATGATGAAAACACCAGCCCCTCTGGCGACAGGCGTTTGAGCAAAGCCCGCAGCAATGTCGCCGCGCCGGGCAGGATCGCCGCCCGCATCGAGGAGATGCGCTGCACTTCCTTGAACTCTTCCGGGCTGCCGCGTGCGATCACCTTGGCAAGCTTCGCCGCCTGATCGGCATCGAGCGCAAGTCCATGCGGATCGGACAGCGGATGATCATCCTTCCACATGGAATATAGCGCCATCGCGCGCCACGTGCCGCCCACCATGAAAAGCGGCCCTTCGATCGAATGATCCCAGCCCGCTTCCTTCAACGCCTTGTCGATCAGGCTGCCCAGCGCATCTTCCCCGCCATCTTTCAGAACGGCGGCAAGGCGCAGCGAACCCAGCGGCAGGCTGACCCCGGCGCCCGGCTTCCCGTCCCTGATCGCAACCAGTTCCAGGCTGCCGCCGCCCAGATCGGCGACAACGCCGTCGCGGCCGGGAAACGCGCCGACCACGCCCAGCGCGCTGGTCATCGCCTCTTCCTCACCCGATATCAGGCGCGGTTTCAGGCCCACCGATTCGACGAGGCCGAGAAAGGATTTCCCGTTCCTCGCATCGCGCACGGCGGCGGTGGCGACGGTCTCGACATCCTCGACCTCAAGATCTTCGAGGATCAGCGCATATCGCGCCAGCCCGCCCATCGCGAGCTGGATGCTTTCCTCTCCCATCTTGCCGGTCTCGGAAAGATCGCGGCCCAGCCGCGCCGTCACCTTTTCATTCATCAGGATGGCGGGTGCGCGGGGCGACCCGCCATAGATCACCATGCGCACCGTGTTCGACCCGATGTCGATGACTGCGCAATTGCCCCCACCGCGGGAGGAGCCCGATTTCTTCGACTTATACTTCCTGGAATTCATGCAACTTTAACTCGTGGGGTTTCCTCTGGTGCCGGGCCGATGCCCGGTCATGCATCAGACCGCGGCACCCTTGCGCAAGGCAAGGCGCGGGACCGCGTCTTCGACCAGGGCCTGTCCGCGGCCCGAAAGCGATGGATTGGTCATGAAATATCGATGCAGGTTGAAGGGACGTTCACCGGTCTCGGCACGAAGATAGCTGCCGTCGGGCTGGAGGAACCAGCTCTGGTCGGTATCGAGCAGGTTTGCAAGCAACACCTGCTGCAGGATCTGGTCATGCACCGTGCGGTTGCGGATCGGGACCATGGCCTCCACACGGCGATCGAGATTGCGGCTCATCGCATCGGCGCTGGTGATGAACACGCGGGCGCGCGGCGAGGGCATGGCGTAACCGTTGGCAAAGGCCCAGATCCGCGAATGCTCGAGAAAGCGGCCAATGATCGACTTCACCTCGATCGTGTCGGAAATGCCGGGAATGCCGGTTTTGAGGCAGCAGATCCCGCGCACGACCAACTGCACCGGAACGCCCGCCTGCCCCGCCTCGTACAGCTTGTCGATCACGCCCTTGTCGGTGAGCGAATTCAATTTCGCCCAGATCGCGGAGGGGCGTCCTGCCTGCTGGTTTGAAATCTCACGGTCGATATTGCGATAGAGTTCATCGCGCATATCGATGGGCGAGACGACAAGCTGTTCCAGCCCATGCGGTTCGACATAGCCGGTGACGAAATTGAACAATTTCGCCGCATCGCGCCCGAAACGCGGGTCGGCAGTGAAGAAGGACAGGTCGGTATAGATGCGCGTCGTCACCGGGTGGTAATTGCCGGTGCCGAAATGGCAATAGGTGCGATATTTCGTGCCCTCGCGCCGCACCACCATCGAGACCTTGGCATGGGTCTTCCAGTCGACGAAGCCATAGATCACCTGCACGCCCGCGCGTTCGAGCTGATTGGCCCACAGGAGGTTCTGCTCCTCGTCGAAACGCGCTTTCAGTTCCACCACGGCGGTGACCGCCTTGCCCGCCTCTGCCGCCGCGATCAGCGCGGCGATGATCGATGATTGCTTGCCCGCTCGATACAGGGTCTGCTTGATCGCCACCACGTCGGGATCGGCAGCCGCCTGCCGGATGAAGTCGACCACCACCTCGAAACTTTCATAGGGGTGGTGGATGACAATGTCCTTTTCCCCGATGGCGGCAAAGCAATCGCCGTCATGCTCCATGATGCGTTCGGGATAGCGCGGGGTATATGGCTCGAACTTGAGATCGGGCCGCTCCTCGCTGCAGATGGAATCGAGGCCTGCGACGCCGATCATGCCATTGGTCTTGATGACCTGCGCATCGGACAGCCCCAGCTGTTCGCGCAGCAGGGCCTCGGCGGTCGCGTCGAAATCCTCCTCGATCTCCAGCTGGATGACCTTGCCGCGACGGCGGCGCTGGATCGCGGTGCGGAAAAAACGGACAAGGTCCTCGGCCTCTTCCTCCACCTCGATATCCGAATCCCTGAGCACGCGGAACGCGCCATCGCCGTTGATGGTGAAGCCGGGAAACAGCAATTCGCCGAACCGGCAGATCAGTCGCTCAATGGAGATATAGGTCGCATCCCCTCCCGGCACGCGCACGAAACGCGGCAGGGCGGATGGGATCAGCACCATCTCCACCACGTCCTCCCCATCCGAAATGCGGGTCAGGTGGAAAAGCACGCCCAGCCCCTGGTTCGCAACAAAAGGGAACGGGTGCCCCGGATCAATCGCCTGCGGGGTGATGACGGGAAGCAGATGCTCCTGAAAATATTCGCGCAGCCAGACGCGGGCGGCATGATCGATCTTGCCCTCGTCCGCGACATGGATGCGTTCTTCGGCAAGCAGGGCGTGCAATTCGCGCCATACGACCTGCTGTTCGCTCTCCAGCTCCTCGGTCGCTTCGCGAATGGCGGCAAGCTGCTGCGACGGGGTGCGCCCGTCGATCGATAGCTTGCTGATGCCGCGCTGCACCTGTCCGACAAGGCCGGCGACGCGGATCATCATGAATTCGTCGAGATTATGGCCAGAGATCGAAAGGAAGCGCACACGCTCCAATAGCGGATAATCGGCCCGCTTCGCCTCAGCCAGCACGCGGCGGTTGAAATCGAGCCAGCTCAGTTCCCGGTTGGTGTATAGTTCCTGCGCGGGAAGAGCATCGAGCGAGGCGGCTTCGGATCGCGTCAACTCGTTCATAGTGCTTGCCAATTGCCCCGTTCATCCATGGGTGGACACGCCGATCTGCAGCGCATGCCCGCAGTGGACATGCCATGTGACGCCAGCGTTACGGTTTCATGACCCCCGCCTGACCGCATCGCACGGGTGCCGCCCGATGCGCCGCTCGCAAATGCGAAGATGCGCCCGGACGATGAAAGTGACAAGGGGGCTGCGCGGCAATGCGTGGCATGTGCCCGGCTGACACGAAAAAGGCGCGAGCAGACCCGTTGGGGGATGGCCTGCTCGCGCCTCTTATGGCCGGTGTCCGTGCGCAGGCCCAGTGCCGCGCGCCCGGGGCCGAGGAGATGTCAGCGGTTGGCGGCGTAGCGCGCGGTGGAGAATTCGCCGCGATTCAGCATGGCGAGAGCCTGACGGCCAAGGTTACGGGAATCCACCCATTTCCCTTCTGCCGTCTCCATCTGATAGCGATCGGGATTGGCGACCACCGCGCTGAAATATTCGCGGGCCAGATCCTCACGCCCTTCGCGTGCATGGGCGATGCCAAGATTGATCAGCCGCGCCGGATCGTTTTCGTTCAGCGCACTGTTGGCCTCGATCTTCTCGATCGCGGCGCGGTCGGCGCCAGCGGCCAGTTCATCGAAAGCCACGTCATTGGCCGGAGTCGCCGCAGCCTGTCCGGCCAGCAGCAGACCTGCGATCATTGCGGTAATGGCCATGTCCATCTCCTCTCAATCCGTTCTGTTGGGGTGAGAATGCGATGAAACCCGCCGAACTGCAACATAACTGTAACATTGTCACAAATCTGTAACGGGACCTGCCCCCCATGCCCGCAAAACTTTTTTTGCAGCTGCGCAGCCGCAGGATTGTGCGGGTTTCAGGATCGAGTCTTTGAATGGTCACATAGTTGCAAAGAAACCGTCACAGCCCCCGTCTAGCCGGTGCCTCGCGATCCGAAATCGCAAGTTTCGATTCTCGGCTGCCACAAGGGGACTAACCGCCGTGACCAATATCCACCGCTCGCTCATTCTCGGCTGCAGCATGCTGGCTCTTGCCGGCTGCGGCGGCGACCAGATCGCTTCGCCCGGTACGGGCGGCGACATCATCATCAATAATCCCGAAACCTCGACGCCGTCGCCCACGCCGACGCCGACGCCGACCCCGTCGGTCACGCCCGCCAATGGCTGCCCGACGATCAATTCGACCGGCGGCCTGACCGACAGCGGCACCATTTCCGGTGACGCGGGCGACTACCGCGTCTGCACGCTTCCCGCCTCCTTCGACGAAGACGACACCCTGCCCTATATCGCAGGCCTCGTTTACGCGATTGACGGCCGCGTCGATGTCGGCACCGACGGCGGTGCGACCGACACGGGCGCAGACAGCGACGTTACGCTTTCCATCGAGCCGGGCGCGATCCTGTATGGCGTGACGGGCCGTTCGTATCTCGTCGTCAATCGCGGCAACCAGATCGACGCGGTCGGCGAAGCCGACATGCCGATCATCTTCACCAGCCGCGACAATGTGCTGGGCCTGTCGACCGATAGCTCGGACGCGCAGTGGGGCGGCGTCGTGCTGCTGGGCCGCGCACCGGTTTCCGATTGCCGCGACGGCGTTTTCAACAAGGCCGACCAGGCGCAGTGCGAGCAGGAGCTGGAAGGCGCTGCCACCACCACGCTGTTCGGCGGCAACACGCCGGCCGACAGTTCGGGCACCATGCAGTATTTCCAGATCCGCTATTCCGGCTACACGCTCGAAGGCGGCAGCGAGCTTCAGTCGCTGACGCTGGGCGGCATCGGTTCGGGCACGACCATCGACCACTGGATGAGCTTCAACAGCTCGGACGACGGCACCGAGTTCTTCGGCGGCGAAGTCAACATGAAGAACGTGGTCATCGTTGGCGCATCGGACGACTCGCTCGACGTCGACACCGGCGCTCAGGCGAACCTGCAATATGTGATCGCCGCACAGCGTTCCAACGCTGGCGACAATCTGATTGAGCTTGACAGCCCCGATGGCGATTACGCCACCGCCGCGCTGCCGCGCACCAATCTGCAGGTTGCGAACTTCACCTTCCTCGAACGCTCCAACGCGAATTCGCAGGCCCTGCGTTTCCGCGGCGGCGCACAGGTATCGCTGGTCAATGGCGTGATCGACACCGACACCGAAACCTGCCTGCGCATCGATGAAACCGTGACGATGGACCAGGATCCGTTCTTCGCCTCGGTCGTCGCCGATTGCGATGCCTCGGCACCGTTCAACGGCGGTTCGGGCGTAACCGCGACCGAAGTGCAGACCCTGTTCGACGGGTCGGCAGATACGGACTCGGCATTCACCATCTCGCTGATGAGCAGCTTCATCAACGGAAGCAGCGAAAGCGCGTGGACCGCCTATGACCCGACCGCGCTGTCGAGCTACTTCGATGCGACCGATTACATCGGCGCCGTCGCTGACAGCTCCGACACTTGGTACGAAGGCTGGACCTGCGACAGCGCGACGCTGAGCTTCGGCAACAACACCGGCGATTGCACCGCGCTGCCGGTCTACTGATTGCAGGCCCGGATGAAAGGTCCGGAGCCTGCCTTCATGGCGGCTTCGGGCCTTTCCTCCACCCTGCCCCTGTTTTTCTGAACGGGTCGCCCGAGACTGGTGCGGCCCATTGAACTTATCGAACCAACGAGGGGGTTCCCAAGCCATGTCGACCGGCAAGCGCCTTGCAGGCGTGCTCCTGCTTTCCACCGCGCTTTCCTTCCCTGCCGCCGCGCTCGCCCAGACCACGGGCGTGCCCGCCGGGGATGATCCGAGCACCCAGGCCGCCGAAGAACAGCAGGCCGAGGACGCGCTTGGCGACCAGCCCGATATTTCCGTTCCCGGCGGCACCATCGTCGTTACCGGGCGCAAGGTACGCGACGTCACCCGTTCCTCGACGCAGGTCGTCTCGGTCCTTTCCGCCGATGACATCGCGCGGACCGGCGATGGCGACATCGCAGGCGCTTTGGGCCGCGTCACCGGCCTGTCGGTCGTGGGCGATGGCCGCGTCTATGTCCGCGGCCTTGGCGATCGCTATTCGCTGGCGATGATGAACGGCCTGCCGCTGCCCAGCCCCGAACCGCTGAGCCGCGTCGTCCCGCTCGACATCTTCCCGACCAATGTCATCGCATCGTCGCTGGTGCAGAAAACCTATTCGCCCAACTTCCCGGGTGAATTCGGCGGCGGCGTCATCAACCTGACCACCCGCGCCGTGCCGGAAGAAAGCTTCCTCAAGATCTCCGCCAGCATGAGCGGCGATACCCGGACCACCGGGCGCAATGGCCTGTCCTATTACGGCAGCGACATCGACTGGACCGGCTTTGACAATGGCAACCGCGACCTGCCCAGTAACCTCGTCAGCTTCATCGACAGCGGCGCGCGGATGGAGGACACCTCCATCGCGGTGCAGGAAGGCGTGGCCGCGCAACTCTTCCCGCTGAACATGGCGACCGTGCAGAAGGTCGGCAATTTGCCGCCCAACTTCTCCGGCTTCCTCACCGGCGGCACATCGTTCGACGTGGGCGACGATGCTGTGTTCGGCGTGATCGCGACGGTCGGGCTGAAGAACGACTGGCGCAACCGCCTGGTCACCTCGCAGCAGGCCAATACCGACCTCTCTGAACTCACCGACGATACCGAGAATTTCATCACCGACCAGCGCATGCTCTTCAACGCGCTGCTGGGCCTTGGCCTCGATTTCGGTGAACACACCGTGCGCTGGACAAACCTCTACATCCGCGACACGCTCAAGCAGTCGAGCCTTGCCAACACGTTCCAGTACGAGGACGAGTTCGACGTCATCACCCAGAACACCGCATGGTACGAACGCCAGCTGATCGACAGCCAGCTGGTGGGTGAGTTCGAATTCGGCCCCCTCAGCCTCGACCTGCGCGGCGGCTATGCCCGCACCGATCGTGAAGCGCCGTACAACCTCACCTACAACTATGTGCGCACCAATCTCGATACGCCCACGGGCCAGTATTACGTCGCGAATATCACCAACCAGATCAACAATGTGAATCCGGTCTCGGCCGCGTTCGACGATTTGCAGGAAGAGCTGTGGTACGGCGGCATCGACGCCAGCTATGAGCTGATGCCGAACCTGACTGCCACGGTCGGCTATGCCTATTCCGACACCAGCCGCTATTCGACCCGCCGCGAGTTCACGCTGGCCGTCACCACCGATAGCGACATGGTCGGCTCCGGCCTCGATGAAAGCGTGCTCGACGCGGTAGCGCTGCGCCGTCCAGGCGACCTGATCAATGGCGCGACGCTGGCTGGGTTCGACGTCGGCCTCAATGAAACCAGCGCCTTCCCGGCGTTTGACGCGGCGATGACCATCCACGCCGGTTATGGCCAGCTGCGCTGGCTGCCGATCGACACGCTGACCGTCGATGTCGGCGCGCGTTATGAAACCGCGGACCAGTCGGTGGCGCTCGACCAGAGCATCTTCGTCGATCCTGTCTCCGGCGCGACCGAGACCTACAACTCGAACGACTATATCCTGCCCGCCGCCACCATCACGTGGGAGGCGAGCGACGATCTGCAGCTGCGCTTGTCGGCATCGAAGACCATCGCCCGCCCGCAGTTCCGCGAACTGGTCGAGCAGAACTTCTATGACCCGGAAAACAACCGCCAGTATCGCGGCAACCCGTATCTGACCGACAGCGAGCTGTTCAACGCCGAAGCGCGCGCCGAATATTACCTTGGCGGCGGCGACAAGATCAGCCTCGCCGGCTTTTACAAAAAGCTCGACAACCCGATCGAGGCCATCGTGCTCTCACTACCGGGGGGCGGTCGCTACACCACATTCGCCAACGTGCCCGAAGCGCAGCTTTATGGCGCGGAGTTCGAGGCGCAGAAGGCCTTCCCGCTTTACGATCTGGGTGGCTGGTTCGATGCCAAGAATTTCCGCGTCGCGGCAAACTACACTTGGTCGAAATCGGAAATTGCGGTTTCTGATGGCGACACCACGCTGATCCCGGGCGGCAGCACCGCGGTCTCGAACTTCGTGGCCGACGGCGATCCGCTGACGGGGCAGAGCGAGCATGTCGCGAACCTGCAACTGGGTCTTGAGGACGAGGACCGGCTGGAGCAGTTCACCCTGATCCTCGCCTATGCCAGCAAGCGCGTGACCCGCCGCGATTTCCAGCGCCCCGAGATCGTCGAGGATCCGGGCCTGACCGTCGATTTCGTCGCGCGGTCGGAAATGGATTTCCTTGGCCAGAACATCCAGCTCAGCTTTGAAGCGCGCAATATCTTTGGCCGCGACAACTGGGAATATCAGGAAACCGGCGGCAATCGCATCGAAGTGAACAGCTATCGCAAGGGCCCGTCCTTTTCTTTGGGCGCTTCAATGGAGTTCTGATCCCGGCTTCTACGCCCGCAGCCTTGGCTGCGCATTGATCGGCCCGTCTCGTCCATTGGCGAGGCGGGCCGTTTCACTTGGCGGCATGGTCGTATGAATATGGTGCAGTTGTAACTAATTGGTCCAGATCGGCGGCGCCCCCTTTGCGTTTTGCGCGCAAACATGCAGTTTGTCTTTTCAGGGACTTGAACGTCCCTGCTGGGGAAAATTCAGGGGGTCGCTTCCAGATGAAATTCGCGCGTTATCTCGCTTTGGTTCCGGTCATGCTGGCGGCAACGCCCGCCCTTGCGGGAGAGGAAGTGCTTTATGGCCCGGCGCCGGACTGGGTCGATGTCACGCCGACAAGCGAGATTGATCCCGACGCCACGGGCATCCTCAACCGCCTCGACCGCCAGCAGCGGATCGAGGACGGGACGGTTACCACCTATATCGACCGCGCGATCAAGCTCAGCAGCGCCGAAGCGTTGACGCAGGCCGGCACCAGCACCGCGACATGGATGCCCGAACGCGGCGACCTGACCATCCACAAGGTCGAGATCGTGCGCGGCGACAAGGTCGTCGACGTGCTGGAAACGGGTGAGGAATACACGGTGCTGCGCCGCGAACAGCAGCTTGAGAACCGCACGCTTGACGGAATTCTGACTGCCACGCTCGCCGTGCCGGGCCTGCAAATCGGCGACGTGCTGCATATCGTGTTCAGCCAGACCGTGCATGACGATACGCTGCAGGGCGGCGCGCAGATGAGCGCGGATCTGTTCTCGAAACCGCTGGAGGCAGACTTTGCCCGCAACGTAATTTCCTGGCCCATGGACGAGACGGTCACATGGAAGGCCAACCCGGAAGTCCCTGCGCCGACCGAGGAGGATCGCGGCGGCTATCATTACCTGACCTTCGACCTCCCGCTGCCAAAGCGCGAGGATTTGCCTGCCGCCGCGCCCAGCCGCTTTACCCGCCCTTTGTTCGTGCAGGCCGGCACATTCGCTTCATGGCAGGAAGTCTCGTCGGTCTTCGCGCCGCTCTATGCGACAGACGGCACGATCGCGGCGGGCAGCCCGCTCGCCGGGGAAGTCGCGCGGATCGCGGCGGCCAGCGACGATCCGGTGGTCCGCGCCGCCATGGCAACCCGGCTGGTGCAGGAGCAGGTCTCCTATCTGATGAATGGCATGTCGGGCGGCAACTACACCCCGCAATCGCCTGCAAAGACATGGGAAATGCGCTTTGGCGACTGCAAGGCGAAGACGCTCCTCCTGCTCTCCCTGCTCGATGGTCTGGGGATCGAGGCGGAGCCGCTGCTCATCAACACGAGATTGAGCGATGCCCTGCCGGAACTCCTGCCCGTTCCCGGCTCCTTCGACCACGTGATCGTGCATGCGGTCATCGGGGGCAAGGATTACTGGATCGACGGGACTCAGACGGGCGCGCGCCTAGCCAATATCGCCGACACGCCGCAATTCCGATATGGCCTGCCGATCCGCGATCCGGGCACCGGCCTGATGCATATCGAACCGCGCCTTCCCGCCTCTGCCGTTGCCGCAGTCGACATCGAACTGGATGAGCGTGGCGGCATCGACATTCCCGCCCTCGTCCATTTGCGCGCGGAATTGAGCGGTCAGCTTGGCAGCAATCTGGGATCCATGATCGGTCAGGTCAGCGACGAGCAACATGACGATCTGGTCGAGAGGTTTGCCGCATCGATGCAACAGGGCCTTGTCGTCACCGATGGCGACATCAGTTTCGATGCGGAAACGGGCATTGCGACGGTCGATGTCAGCGGCTTGATGACCACGCCGTGGGAACGCGAAGGCGCGGGCAAGAAGCAGGCGCTGGACATGCTGGGCAGCGCCGATTTCCAGTTCGATTTCGACCGCGCGCGCACCGCATGGCGCGACATCCCGGTCGAACAGGGCTATCCCACGCTTTTCACCACCAACGTCAAGATCCTGCTTTCGGACGAAGCCGATCCCTATCGCATGCGCGGGCTTGCCAGCATGGACCAGACGGTCGGCGGCCAGCGGGTGGTGCGCGATGCCGCGCTCGATGGCAATGTCTTCACCGTCAAGGAACGGATTGAGAGCCTTGGCGGTGAGCTTGCCGCAGGCGATATCGGCCCTGCCCGCACGGCGGCGGCGCGCATCGTCAATTCCACGCCTTACCTGCTGGCCCCTGCCAAAGCCGCGCGCGCATGGGAATATGGCCGCGATGGGTTGAAGGGGCGACTGGCCCCGTATGAAGCTGCGTATCGGGCGATGGCAGAGCGTGATCCGGACGATTCCTATCCGCATGAAGGCCTTGCCCTGTTCCGCCAGCGCACGGGCAATCTCCCCGGCGCGTTGGAAGAGATCGACAAGGCGATCGCGATCGACCCGACGTCAGAAAACCATAATCGGCGGGCCCTGATCCTCCACAATCTTGGCAGGCACGAGGAATCGCTGGCCGCGCGCCAAAAAGCTTTCGAACTCGATCCGAAGCCCTATCTCGCCATGGGTCTTGCGCAGGAGATGGGCGAAACCGGCCAGATCGATGCCGCGCTGGCCCTGCTGGAAGCGAACGACGACTGGGGCGATTCCCACGAAGGCTTTGTGCAGAGCAAGGCCGAGGTAATGGCCTATGGCGACATGGCCGAGGACGGGCTGGCCGAGATCGAGGCGCTGATCGCGGAAAGTCCGGGCAAGAGCTACCTGCTCAATTCGTCATGCTGGTATCGCGCGCGCCATGGCGTGGGCCGGGACGACATGATGGATGTGTGCAATCGCGCGGTTGAACAGGTCGGCTCGCCAGCCGTGCTCGACAGCCGTTCACTGGCGTGGCTGACGGTGGGAGAGCCTGCAAAGGCGCTTGCCGATGCCGATGCCGCTCTGGCGATTTCGCCCGACATGGTCGCGTCGCGATATGTGCGCGGCTTTGCCCAGCGGGCGCTGGGCGACGATGCGGGCGAAAGTGACATCGATTACATCGCCAGGACCTGGCCCGCGATGGCGGAGGAATATGCGCGTTTCGGGTTCAAGCCCTGAGCATGCCCTGAATCCGAGACGCGCGTTACGCGTCGAGGACATAGCCCAGCGAGCGCACCGTGCGCAGCGGATTGCCCGCTCCAGCCGCCTTTAATGCGCGGCGCAGGCGGCCGATCCAGACATCGACGGTGCGCTCGTCGATGGGCGGCTCCAGCTTGCCCAGACCCTCGATCAGTTCAAGGCGGGTCAGCACCCGGTTGGGGTTTTCGGCGAAAAAGCGCAGCAGGCGGAATTCATTGGGCCGCAACTGCACCGCCACCGCCCCCCAGCGCGCCTGCAGCGCGGCAAGATCGATGGCGAGCTGGCCCGCCTGCAATGTCTGCGTAAGATTGCAATGCCCCCGCCGCGCCTGCACCGCCAGCACACGGTCGAGCACGGCGTTGCGTTCGGGCTGACCAACCATGTAGTCATCGGCCCCGGCAGCCAGTGCCCGGCGGCGATCTTCCTTGTCGTCGCGTTCCAGCACCATGGTCACATGGGCATCGCGCGTGCGTTCATCCGCGCGCAGGCGGCGGCACATTTCAAGGCCCGACAGATCGTCCATCACCCAGTCGACAAAGGCCCAGATCGGGCCATCGAGCAGGCGGCGCGGACCGCCCGCGTCGAGATGTTCGAACACGAACCGGGTCTCGCCGTGGCGAAACTCTTCGAACCCCTCGAACCGGGGGTCGGTCAGATAGATGTAAACGGTCTCCACGATACGCCCCGTAACCCTGTTTCAGGCAGGTCGATGGCGCAGCTATGTGACTTGTTCATGACGCTTGTGCGGCATCTGTAACAAACGGGGCCGCCCCTGCATGGCAAGGACGGCCCCGGTCGTTTTTCAGTGCTGTTCGGCGGGTCGGATCAGACCGCCGCGCCGTGGCAATGCTTGTACTTGTTGCCCGAACCGCACGGGCACGGCGCATTGCGGCTGATGTCCATTCCTTCATACGGATTAGCCGTGTCCGCACCGCCCGGCCCAACCTGCGCAAAGGTGGATCCGGCCAGCGAGCCGAACAGTGCCTCCCGCCCTGCCGACCCGTCGCCGTCATCGGAATTGTCCCGGCCGGTCAGCGGATCGATATGGCCCGTCATCAATCCCTCACCCGGTACCGTGGCAGACGGGTTTGTAAGGAAATCGGGCAGATCAGGCAGCGGCGCAGGTTCCGGATCGGGCATGCGCAGCGAGGTGTTCATGAGGAGGCGCGTCACATCCTCGCGGATCTC
Organism: Croceicoccus mobilis; assembly: GCF_001661965.1. GTDB lineage: Bacteria > Pseudomonadota > Alphaproteobacteria > Sphingomonadales > Sphingomonadaceae > Croceicoccus > Croceicoccus mobilis. Next base: position 49,292 of record NZ_LYWZ01000030.1, on the reverse strand, counting down.
GTCCAGCATCCGCTCGAACAGGGCGAAGGCTTCCTGCTTGTATTCGTTAAGCGGCGTCTTTTGCGCATAGGCGCGCAGGAACACGACCTGACGCAATGCGTCCAATGTCGCGAGATGCTCCTTCCAGTGGAAGTCCATGCGGTCGAGCAGGATCGATTTTTCGACCTGCCGCCAGATGTTGTGGTCAAAGCTCTCAAGCTTCGCATCCATCTTGGCATCGGCAATCGCGGCAAGGCGCTGGTCGATGTCTTCGGGCTCGATGCCGTCTTCCTCAAGCCATTGCTCGATTGGCGCATCTTCACCGGTGATGTCGCGGAACTTCTCTTTCAGCCCCTCGACATCCCACTGTTCGGGATAGGAACCGGGAGGGCACGCGGTGCCGACAATGGCGTTGATCGTGTCGGCGCGCATGTCGAGCACGACATCGTCGACCGCTTCGCTGTCCATGATCTCGGCGCGCTGTTCATAGATGACGGTGCGCTGGTCGTTCATGACATTGTCGTATTCGACGACCTGCTTACGCTGGTCGTAATTGCGCGCCTCGACCTTCTTCTGTGCCGTCTCGATGGCCTTCGACAGCCATTTCGAACCGATCGCCTCGCCATCGGCAAGGTTGGCGTTCATCATTTTCGAAAACAGCGTGTCCGGCCCGAAAATGCGCAGCAGATCGTCTTCGAGGCAGAGGTAGAAGCGCGAAAGGCCCGGATCGCCCTGACGACCCGAACGGCCGCGCAGCTGGTTGTCGATGCGGCGCGATTCGTGGCGCTCGGTGCCCAGCACGAACAGGCCGCCCGCATCCAGCACCTGCTGGCGCTCGGCTGCGATCTCTTCCTTGATGCGGGCGATGGCGGCGTCGCGTTCGGGCCCTTCGGGCATGCCCGACAGCTCGTCCTCGGTGCGGAATTCAAGATTGCCGCCCAGCTGGATATCGGTGCCGCGGCCCGCCATGTTGGTGGCGATGGTGACGGCACCGATGCGGCCCGCCTGCGCCACGATATGCGCTTCCTTTTCGTGCATGCGCGCGTTCAGCACGGCATGCTTCACCCCTTCCTTGTCGAGGAAGGCGGACAGAAGCTCGGACTTCTCGATCGAGACGGTGCCAACAAGGACCGGCTGGCCGATCTCGTTCTTCTCCTTGATCCCCTTGGCGATCGCGGCGAATTTCTCCTGCATCGTCTTGTAGAACTGGTCGTCCTCGTCGATGCGCTGGATCGGCAGGTTGGTCGGGATCTCGACGACATTCAGCTTGTAGATGTCGAAGAATTCCGCCGCCTCGGTCGCGGCCGTGCCGGTCATGCCGGCAAGCTTCGGGTACATGCGGAAATAGTTCTGGAAGGTGATCGAGGCCATGGTCTGGTTCTCGGGCTCGATCTTCACGCCCTCCTTGGCCTCCACCGCCTGGTGCAGGCCGTTGGACCAGCGGCGGCCATCCATCATGCGGCCGGTAAACTCGTCGATGATGACGACCTTGCCGTCCTTCACGATGTAATCGGTGTCGCGCTTGAACATCTTGTTCGCGCGCAATGCCTGGTCGAGATGGTGGACGACCTGCGTATTCTCGAAATCGTAGAGATTGTCGGTTTCGAGCAGACCTGCCTCGATCAGCATCTGCTCGACACGCTCGATCCCGTCCTCGGTAAAGCCGATGTTGCGGGCCTTCTCGTCCAGCTCGTAATCGTCTTCCTCGACCTTCTGCACGATGGCGTCGATGGCGACATAAAGCTCGGACTTGTCCTCGGTCGGGCCGGAGATGATGAGCGGGGTGCGGGCCTCGTCGATCAGGATGGAATCGACTTCATCGACGATGGCGAAATTGAAGGGGCGATGCACCTGCTGCTCACGCGACTGCTTCATGTTGTCGCGCAGGTAATCGAAGCCCAGCTCGTTATTGGTCGCATAGGTGATGTCGCAGCCATAGGCTTCGCGGCGCTGCGCTTCGTGCATGTTGGGCACGATCACGCCAACGGTCAGGCCCAGCCAGTTATACAGCTTGCCCATCGTTTCGGCGTCGCGGCGGGCGAGATAGTCGTTGACGGTAACGACATGGACGCCCTTCCCCTCCAGCGCGTTCAGATAAACGGCAAGCGTTGCGACCAGCGTCTTGCCCTCACCCGTGCGCATTTCGGCGATTTCACCGCGGTGAAGCACCACGCCGCCAATCATCTGCACGTCGAAATGCCGCATCCCGAACACGCGCTTGGAACCTTCGCGCACCACGGCGAATGCCTGCGGCAGGATGTCGTCGAGCGTCTCGCCCTCGGCCAGACGTTCGCGGAAAGTGGCGGTGGCGCCCTGCAGTTCCTCGTCGGACAGGGCGGCGTAATCGTCCTCCAGCGCATTGATCTGGCGGACGATCTTTTCGATCGAATTGACGTAGCGGTCGTTGGACGACCCGAAAATGGACTTGGCAAGGCCGCCGAACATGGGCGTTCCCTTCGTGATTAAGCGGTTTTATCGGGGAAAGCGCGCCCTCTTCACAGGGCGGACGCACGGAATGCCGGGGCGTTCCCGGCGCAATCGCAAAGGAGCCGCGCGGAAAGCCCGGGCAGCGCCAGAGATCAGATCTTAGGTAAGCGGCCTGTCGACCAGCATGACGGTGGGCACGATGACCGTCCGATAGCTCTCGGTATCGGGCTTGCCCAGTTCACGCTCACGCTTCTTGCGCCGCGCATCAGGCCGGACCTCCTGCCCGTAGCGGTCGGTCTTGGCCTCTGAAGTCGCAGTATTGCCCGCGACCGCGCTCGACTCCGCCTTGGCAGCCATGCGTGCATGGGCCGGCGCGACAAGCGCGGCCATGCCGAACAGAATGGCGAAAAGGGCGAGGAGCCGTTTCATGCGTGAGACAAGATAGGTGCTTTACCCGCACTCGTCCAGCGCCGGACGCGGCTCCGGTATAAATTTGCGTGGGCCAGTAATGCGATCAGGCGAAAATATCGTGATCCATGCTTTCCTGGATCTTGTTCGGGACCGGCAGCTGGCAATCCTTGCACTCGCGGTCGATCTCGGGCTCGTCATCGACGACCGTTCGGCTCATCCCCATGAATTGCGCCATCATCGTGATGGGCATCATCCACATCTCGACCCAGAACGCCTCAAGCGGCAGGTTCGTGTCGCCGAAAGGCTTGGTTTCCTTGGTCATGGCATTCACCGTTCTCTCCCCGAGCGCGACCCCAGTTTCGATCACAGGCCAGTCATTCCCCGACTTAGGTCCCGGTGACACAATGCGCTCGGCCAATGGGCCCCTAGGGGGAACGGCTAGCAGTCTATCGGGTTCCGGTATTTGCGCAAACGCAAAAACGCGAGCCCGGGCGACACCTGCCGATCACTCCCATTCGATGGTGCCCGGCGGCTTTGACGTATAGTCATAGACCACGCGGTTGATGCCCTTCACCTCGTTCACGATGCGCGTGGCGCATTGGGCAAGGAACTTGCCGTCGAAAGGATAGACATCGGCGGTCATGCCGTCGGTGCTGGTGACCGCGCGCAGGGCGCAGACATAGTCATAGGTGCGGTAATCACCCATCACGCCCACGGTCTTCACCGGAAGCAGCACGGCGAAGGCTTGCCAGATCGCATCGTAAAGGCCCGCATTGCGGATCTCTTCCAGATAGATGGCATCCGCCTTGCGCAAGATATCGGCCTTGTCACGATCAACCGCGCCGGGAATGCGGATGGCAAGTCCCGGCCCCGGGAACGGATGGCGACCGACAAAGATGTCGGGCAGGCCCAATTCGCGGCCCAGCTCGCGCACTTCGTCCTTGAACAATTCGCGCAAGGGCTCGACCAGGTCCATGTTCATGCGTTCGGGAAGGCCGCCGACATTGTGGTGGCTCTTGATCGTGACGCTGGGGCCGCCGGTGAACGAAACGCTCTCGATCACGTCGGGATAGAGCGTGCCCTGCGCAAGGAAGTCGGCGCCGCCGATTTTGTTGGCCTCGTCCTCGAACACGTCGATGAAGGTCTTGCCGATGAACTTGCGCTTGGCTTCAGGGTCGGTGACGCCCTCAAGGCCCTTCATGAACAGGGTCGTGGCGTCAACGTGGACCAGCGGAATGTTATAATGGCCGCGGAACAGGCTGACGACCTGATCGGCCTCCCCCATGCGCATAAGGCCGTGATCGACGAAGACGCAGGTCAGCTGGTCGCCGATCGCTTCGTGGATCAGCACGGCGGCAACCGCGCTGTCGACACCGCCGGACAGACCGCAAATGACTTTCGCATCGCCGACCTGCTCGCGGATTTCGGCGATCTTGGTCTCGCGGAACTGGGCCATCGTCCAGTCCCCCGCGCAGCCGCAGACATGGCGCACGAAATTGGCGATGAGCTTGCCGCCGTCGGGCGTGTGCACGACTTCGGGGTGGAACTGAGTGCCATAGAAGCGGCGTTCCTCATCCGCGATGACCGCGAAGGGCGCGCCGTCGGAAATGGCAACGATCTCGAATCCGGGGGCGAACTTGGTGACCTTGTCGCCGTGGCTCATCCAGACCTGATGACGCTCGCCCTCTTCCCAAAGGCCGTCGAAGAGGGCGCAACGCTTGGTCACGGTCAGGAAGGCGCGGCCAAACTCGCCGCCCTCACCCGTTTCGTGCCCCGGCCGCACTTCGCCGCCCAGCTGGTGGCTCATCACCTGCTGGCCATAACAGATGCCCAGGATCGGAACGCCCGCCTCGAACAGCATCTGCGGCGCGCGCGGGCTGCCATCTTCGGGAACGCCCGCCGGGCTGCCCGACAGGATGATGCCGGCAGGCTTCATCCGCTTGAACGCCTCTTCCGCCATGGTGAAGGGCGCGATTTCCGAATAAACCCCTGCCTCACGAACGCGGCGGGCGATCAGCTGCGTGACCTGACTGCCGAAATCGACGATGAGAATCGTATCGCCCTGGCTATCACTACCAAGGCGGGGCATGCCGGTTTCACCGGATTCGGACGTCTGTTCGGGGTTCTGGGCCATGGTCCGGCGCGTTATTTGAGGCCGTCGATTCTGTCCAGTGCAGGAAAAAAAAGACGGGCATCGCCCCATCCAGCACCGCCGAAAGCGGCGGATTGCCCATACGGACGAGCATAATTGCACAAAACGCAACAGAGCCGCTTCTTTTCGCATTTGCGCAATCGTATGGTGCAGTGCACAAAAAGCTCGACAAAAGAGAGAACGAAAACACTTCTGGATGCTTTTCAGGCGGCAACTCATAGGAGGGAAATATGCGTAAGTTCATCGTTCCTGCCCTGGCCGCTCTTGCCACTTTCGGCATTGCCCCGGCTGCTCAGGCAGAAGATACCGAAGTCCGTGTGGACTTTTCCGATCTCGACCTCGCCCAGTCTTCCGACGTGTCGGAACTGCGCGCTCGTGTCCTCACCGAAGTGAGCGCGGCTTGCAACGACGAGGTTCCGTCCTTCGCCAGCCGTCTGCAGGTGCGTTCCTGCATCCGCGACGCGATGGAAGAAGCTGACGCACAGATCGACGCACAGCGCTCGATCGCTTCGGCCTCGACCGCCGAACTCGGCTAAGTCGAGCGACCTTACAGGTCAGCGAAAAAGGGCCGCTCCGCATGACGGGGCGGCCTTTTTGCTGTCCTGCGTCCAGTCACCAGACCTCACCCGCCCAGCTGGCCCAGCGCAAAGGCCAGCACCAGCCCCAGCGCGGTGGCGATTCCCGACAAGTGATGCTCCTTGCGATAGGCGGTAGGGAACACCTCGGTCGCAAGACTGGCGACCACTGCGCCCGCCGCGAAACAGCGGATGAAGGCGAGAAGATGCGGCGAAGCGCCCGCCAGCAGCACATTGCCCGCGATTGCCGCGATCGACAGGATTGCCGCCGTCGCAGCCCAGATGGCGATAATGGTCCCCTTCGACCGATCGCCGTTTTCCGCCATCTGTTTCGCGCTGCCTGCCGCTTCGGGTAAATTAGACAGGAAGATCGAGCCTGCCAGCGCCGCCACACCCATCGGGCCGGTTCCGATCAGGGCCACGCCAAGGGCGAGGTTCTCAGGAACGCCGTCGAGGCTGATCGCGGCCAGCAGGCCGCCGCCCGAGTTTGGCCCCCATTTCTCATCGATCAGGTAATCGGCAAGGGCAAAGATCACCGCCCCCGCCGCGACCCCGCCCGAGGCAAGCCAGACGCTCGACTGCTCGATCGAGGGCTCGATGAGCTCGCTCACCAGCGAAAGCACCAGCGCGCCGCCCGCCAGCGCGACCAGGAAACCCTGCGTCTTGGCCGACATGTTGCCGTAGACGCCCCATGCCGCGCCCAGCATCAACGCGCCGGAAACGACGGCCACAACGGCAAGAGTCATGAGCATGGGCAGTTCTTTCGGTCGGATTCGGGGCCGCGCCGGGCCGGTTTTGGCAACAGTTGTGGAAAATCGCTCAGGCCGCGGCGGTTCCGCTTGGGGGAAAGGGCAAGAATTCCTATATCGTGGTCATGAACGAGAATGGTGCAACACCCGAAAAGGGTCCCGAGAAAATCGTCAACGGCAATGGCTACGGCGCCGAATCCATCAAGGTGCTGAAGGGGCTGGACGCCGTCCGTAAGCGTCCGGGCATGTATATCGGCGACACCGATGACGGTTCGGGCCTGCACCACATGGTGTTCGAAGTGTCGGACAACGCCATCGACGAGGCGCTGGCAGGCCATTGCGACCGCGTGCTGATCGAGCTGCACCCCGATAATTCCGTTTCGGTCGACGACAATGGCCGCGGCATCCCGGTCGACATCCACAAGGAAGAAGGCGTGTCGGCGGCCGAGGTCATCATGACCCAGCTGCACGCGGGCGGTAAGTTCGAAAACACCAGCGACGACAATGCCTATAAGGTGTCGGGCGGCCTCCACGGGGTGGGCGTTTCGGTCGTGAACGCGCTGTCGGAATGGCTGGAGCTGACCGTATGGCGCGACGGGCTGGAGCATTACATCCGGTTCGAGCATGGCAAGGCCGTCGCCCCGCTGGTGGTCAAGGGCGATGCCCCGCTCAACGAAGAAGGCGTGCCGCGCAAGGGCACCCGCGTCCGCTTCCTCGCCAGCGACGAGACGTTCAAGAACGTCAACGAATATGATTTCGACAAGCTTGAGCACCGCTATCGCGAGCTGGCGTTCCTGAATTCGGGCGTGCGCATCATCCTCAAGGATTTGCGCGGCGAAGAGCCGAAGGAACACGACCTTTTCTATGAAGGCGGCATCGGTGCCTTCGTCAAATATCTCGACCGCAACAAGGAAGCGCTGATCCCCGAGCCGATCGCGATCAGCGCGGACAAGGACGGGATCGGGATCGAGGTCGCTCTCGAATGGAACGATTCCTATTACGAAAACGTGCTCTGCTTCACGAACAATATCCCGCAGCGTGACGGCGGCACCCACCTCGCCGCCTTCCGCGCGGCGCTGACGCGCACGCTGAACGGCTATGCCGACCGCTCGGGCCTGATGAAGAAAGAAAAGGTCAGCCTGTCGGGCGAGGACATGCGCGAGGGCCTCACCGCCATCGTGTCGGTCAAGCTGCCGGATCCGAAGTTCGGCTCGCAGACGAAGGACAAGCTGGTTTCGTCCGAAGTTCGTCAGCCGCTGGAAAGCCTGATGAGCGACAAGATGAGCGAATGGCTGGAGGAAAACCCCGCCAACGCCAAGACCATCGTCCAGAAGGTCGTAGACGCCGCCGCCGCGCGCGAAGCGGCCCGCCGCGCCCGCGAGATGAGCCGCAAGGGCGCGATGAGCGTCGCCAGCCTGCCCGGCAAGCTGTCCGACTGCCGCGAAAAGGACGCGACCAAGTGCGAGCTTTTCCTGGTCGAGGGTGATTCCGCCGGCGGCTCGGCCAAGAATGGCCGCGACAGCCAGTACCAGGCGATCCTGCCGCTGCGAGGCAAGATCCTCAACGTGGAACGCGCCCGTTTCGACCGCATCATCGGTTCGCGCGAAGTCGGCACGCTGATTCAGGCGATGGGCACGGGGCTTCGCGACGAGTTCGATCTTGAGAAGCTGCGCTATCACAAGATCGTCATCATGACCGACGCAGACGTCGACGGCGCGCATATTCGCACGCTGCTCCTCACCTTTTTCCACCGCCAGATGCCCGACATCGTGAAGGCCGGGCATCTCTATATCGCGCAGCCGCCGCTTTATAAGGTCGCTAAGGGCCGGTCTGAGGTTTACCTCAAGGACAATGACGCGCTCGACCGCTATCTGATCGAGGCGGGTCTGGGCGACAAGGTCCTCGAAACCTCGGAAGGGGCGCGCAGCGGTGGCGATCTCGCCGAGCTGGTCGAAAAAGCGCGGCGTTTCAAGAACACGCTGGCCTTTGCTCCCAATCGTTATGACCAGTCGGTGATCGAGGCGCTGGCGCTTGCCGGGGCGCTGGCACCCGACATGGGCGCCGAAGCCCGCGCAGCCGCCCTCACCCGCGCGGCCGAATGGCTGGAACGCGTTGACGACGATGCGCGGTGGAAGGGCGAGGTCACTTCGGATGGCTATGGCATTTCGCGCGTCTGGCGCGGGGTCACCGACTATCACGAGATCGAGACCAAGTTCCTTGAAAGCGCAGAGGCGCGCAAGCTGCACAAGCTCGCCGCCGAACTCGCCCCGCCGTTCGAACAGGGCGCACGGCTTGTTCGCATCAGCCAGGCCGCCGCAGCCGCGGAAGACGACGAGGACGGCGAGAGCACGGTGGTCGACGCCAAGACGTTGAACCGCCCGACGCAGCTACTCGACCAGGTAATCGCCGCGGGGCGCAAGGGCCTGTCGGTCCAGCGTTACAAGGGTCTGGGCGAAATGAACGCGGAACAGCTGTGGGAGACCACTCTCGATCCCGAAAACCGTGCGCTGCTGCAGGTAAAGGTGGAGGATGCCGACGTCACGGACGAGATCTTCACCCGCCTGATGGGCGACGTCGTCGAACCGCGCCGCGAGTTCATTCAGGAAAACGCGCTGAACGTCGCCAATCTCGACATCTGATCCAATGATGCCGGACGCGCCATTGCTTCGGGCTGGAAACGCCTGCGGTGATGGCGTGCCGGGAGTTCGTCGCCAGATCAAATATATGCCGCTAATAGGCTGACAGAACAGATAAATACCCCGTTTGCGCGCAACGGGCACTTGCTGGATCGCGGGCCTGCGCCTAAACCGGTGCGCAGGCAATCACATCAAGCAACGCTTTCGCAGCTATGCCGTAAGCTGCCAGCCTGATCTGTCTCACGCCCGGGCATGGCGCAGATGCCTGTTCAAACCGTAAGCCAAACAGGGACAGAAGGGTCAGTCGTCGTGTCGATCAAGCAGGAACTTCACCCGCTTCCGCCCAGCCTTGCCGCGTTCATGGACAAGAGCACCGTCGCCTTCACCGTGGCGGATGCGCTGCTGCCGGATTTTCCGCTTGTCCACGCCAATCCCTCCTTCACGAAGCTGACCGAGTTTTCAAAAGAAGCGGTGGTCGGCCACAATTGCCGGTTCCTTCAGCCCGAAGGCGGCGGCGGCCCTGTGCGTGCGCAGATTCGCAAATTCCTCGACACTGATGCGGTAAAGGACGGACGTTTCGTCATACCGAATGTCACGGCATCGGGCCGCCCCTTCCTCAACCTGCTTTACATGTCCAAGATCGAGCGGGCCGGCAAATGCATCTATATCCTCGGATCGCAGTTCGACATCTCCTCGCGCGACAAGGAAGCTGCGGAACGATATGACGAGGCCCTGACGAAAGACCTGTCCGGGATGCGCGTCGCCACCGGCGAAACCGGACATGTGCTGACCGGCACGTTTTCGGCCCTCGCCAGTTCCGCCGCCATCATCGCCCGCGCCAAGCTGGAAGAATGAGGCCCAGCCCATCCGCCTGTGTCAAATGTCACTGGTCTTGGCCGGTCGCATCCCTATAACGATTCGTCGTGCAGTCGGTGAGAATTGGTGCCTCCCACCAGAGCTCGCATCTTAAACTTGATCTGGCGTTTATGGCATTGCTTTACTATCCCTTCTCGTCTACCCCCCTGCCCGCAGCAGGAGGGGTCGCATCCTAATGGCGCATGACAGCGCGACAGATGTTTTTCCGATAATCGGGATCGGGGCGTCCGCTGGCGGGCTGGAGGCTCTGCGCGAGACGCTTCAGGGCTATCAGGGTCGGCCGGGCATGGCGTTCGTCATCGTCCAGCATCTCGACCCCACGCATGAATCGATGATGGCGCAGCTGATCGAGCGCTATACCAACATGCCGGTCAAGCAGATCGAGGGCGGCGAAAAGATCGAGATCGATCACGTCTATGTGATCCCGCCCGGTTCCGGGCTGGAGATCGACAATGGCGTCCTCCAGCTCACCGAATTTGCCACGCCGCGCGGAATGCGCCGCCCGATCGACGATTTCTTCGAATCGCTTGGCGAAGATCAGGGCGCGATGGCGGCCTGCATCATTTTGTCGGGCACGGGCGCGGACGGCAGCCGCGGCCTGCGGGCGGTAAAGGAAAACGGCGGGCTTGCCATTGCGCAGGAACCGCAGAGCGCGCGCTATGACGGCATGCCGCTATCGGCAGTCGGCACTGGCCTTGTCGATTTTGTCGAGGAGCCGGAGGCGATCATCGCCTGCCTGCGCAATTTCTTCGACCGCCGCAAACAAACCGGCGAAGCGAGCGGCGAAGCGGTTTTCGTCGCCGATCACGTCAACGAATTGTGCGCGACCCTAAGAGAGACGGTTGGGCACGATTTCTCCGGCTACAAGCGTTCGACCCTGTCGCGCCGCATCCAGCGCCGGATGCAGGTGCTGGGCATCGGTGACGGCGAAGTCTATCTGAACCGCATCCGCACCGACAAGGACGAGTGCCAGGCGCTGTTTCGCGACCTGCTCATCAATGTCACGCGCTTTTTCCGTGACCCCGATGCGTTCCGCGTTCTGAACGACGAAGTTATCGAACCGATGGTATCGACCGCGCGCGATTCCGACGAATTGCGCGTCTGGGTGCCGGGCTGCTCCAGTGGTGAGGAAGCCTATACGATCGCGATGCTGTTCCACGCCGCGCGCGTGAAATATGCGACGCGTCCGATCATCAACATTTTCGCCAGCGACATCGACGACCAGATGTTGCAGCTGGCACGGGCGGCATCCTATCCGGTGTCGCACCTGCCCGATATTCCCGAACCGCTGCGCTCCAACTATACCGTCGGCCATGGTGAAACCTTCACCATTTGCGAGCCGGTGCGTGACATGATCCGCTTCTCCTCGCATTCGGTGATCAAGGATCCGCCGTTTTCGAAGATCGATCTCGTATCCTGCCGCAATCTGCTGATCTATTTCGATGATCGGTTGCAGCAGACGGTCATCCCGCTGTTCCATTATTCGCTGAAGTCCAGCGGCTATCTCTTCCTCGGCCCGTCCGAAAGCGTGACGCAGTTCGACGATCTGTTCGAACCTGCCGACCAGCGTGTGCGCCTGTTCCGGCGTAAAAACGGGCCGCGCAACTATTCGCTCGACCTGCCCGCCCCCACGCGAAAGCGCGCACGCCGCAGGACGCAGGACGATGGCGACGAACGCTCGCAAAGCTGGGTCGAGGGCGAGGCGCTGCGCCGGGCGCAGACCTATGCGCCCGCGACGCTGCTGGTCGACAAGTCGGCTGGGCTGATCAACAGTTGGGGCCGCGTCGGCCGCTATCTCGAGTTTCCGAACGAGCGGGAGCGCAGGCTCTATGTGCCCTCGCTTGCGAAACCGGGCCTGCGCGAGGCATTGGGTGGACTGATCCGCCAGACCGCGACCGACGATCGCAAGCGCATCGCCCGAGATGTCGAGGTGAAGACCGATTTCGGCACGCAGCCGGTCAATGTCATCTGCGAACCCGTCAGCGACGGCACCATGTTGGTGGTCATCCGCGAAACGGGCAATTTCCGAGCCAATGACGAGGAAGAATTTCTCGAGCTCACCGCGCCCGACGACCAGGTTCACCTGCTCGAAGAAGAACTTCGCCGCACCCGCCATCGCCTGCGCACCACGGTGGAGGAGCTGGAAACGGCGAACGAGGAGCTGAAGAGCTCCAACGAAGAAATGATGTCGATGAACGAGGAGCTTCAGTCGACGAATGAGGAGCTGACCACCGTCAATGACGAGCTGAAGACCAAGGTCGACCAGCTCACCGTGGCGAATTCGGACCTCAAGAATTTCTTCGATTCCACCCAGCTTGCCGTCGTCGTGCTGGACAAGGACCTGTGCATTCGCAGCTTTACCGACGCTGCCAAGACGCTCTTTCCCTTCCAGCCGGGAGACAAGGGACGCGCCTTGATCGAAGTGAGCGATTACCTGCAGAGCAAGCAGCATATCGAATTGGCCCGCACGGTTGCGTCGACCGGCGAAACGCAGGATGCGCGTGTCACCGACGCGTCCGGTGACCGGGTTTTCGCCCTGCGCGCCGTGCCCTATCGCAAGGCGGATGGCTCCCTCGATGGCGCCACGCTTATCTTCACCGACGTGACGCAGGCGCTGACGATGGAAAGCGAGCTGATAAGCCAGCGCGAACGGCTGAAGCTCGCCGTCGAGGTCGCGCGAATCGGCATCTGGGAATATGATCCCTCGACCGGCGAAACCGCGCTCGACGATACGCAGCGCGCTCTTTTGTCGATCGACCGCGCCTCGGCCGATCAGATCAGCAATGTCATTTCGCGCATCCACGAAGATGACCGCGCCGATGTAGAAGAAGCACTTCGCCGCACGATCTCGAGCGGTGAGGAATTCGACGAGAGCTATCGGGTCAAGACCAACGATGGCAGCTATCGCTGGATCCGGTCGATGGGCCGCATGGTCGACAAGAACAACAAACGTACGATGGCAGGCGTTGCCTTCGACATCACTTCGGAACGCAGTTCGATCGAACAGCGCGAATTGCTGCTGAGGGAGATGAACCACCGTATCAAGAACCTGTTCGCGGTGGTGGGCGGCATGATCTCGATCAGCAGGCGCGATGCCGAAACCGTCGACGGCTTTGCCGAGGATCTGCGCGGCCGCGTGGGCGCAATGAACCGCGCCCACGGGCTAACGCAGCAATCGGTGGGTGACGACCCGGTCGTGCTGGAGGAGCTGATCGATACCGTCATCGCCCCGTCAGCGGGAAATCAGCAGATCCGCGTCAACGGGCCAAGGGTGATCGTGCCCATCCCCAAGCTTACGCCCCTTGCCCTCATCCTGCATGAATGGGCGACCAATGCCGCGAAATATGGCGCGCTGTCACACAGTGAAGGCACACTGGAGGTTGTCTGGACAAACGAGGACAACAAGGTCGAACTGGCATGGAACGAGACGGGCACCGTTGGCAGCGACAAGCCCAATCCGGCAGGTTTCGGCACACGACTGATCGAGGCGTCGTCCCGACAGCTCGACGCCAGCGTCGAAGGCGAGCAAGGCGACGGCTTCTTCCGGCGTAAGCTCATCATCCCGGGCCTCGACCAGCCCGGCTGATTGCCCGACCGGTCTTCGGCCGATAATCAATCCGCCGCGTAAGGCAGGCCTAGCAACGGCGCGACGGTCTGCATCACCTGATCCCAGTTGATGGGCTTATCGAGGCACGCCGCGGCGGTGAATTCGTTGTCGATCTCGGCATGGCGACAATTCGCGCTGATGAACACGGTCGGCACCGACCTTTCACGCAGGACGCGTGCAAGAGGCCAGACCAGTTCATTGCGGATATTGATGTCGAGCAGGGCGAGCGAAGGCGTGTGCTGCGCCACGAGTTCGAGGCCCTGATTCAAGGTCAGAGCCGGCCCGATCACCTCATAGCCGGCTGCCTCGCACTGGTCGGCGATGTCGAAGGCGACAAGCGCCTCGTCATCCACGACCAGAACCTGGACAGGCCTATGCGCAGCCTCGTTCATTCCCCAATGCCCCTTTAGCTGGCTGATCCCCGCACTCTGATCGGGGAGAAATCGCGGCGGCCGCCGGCTGCGATCGCGCAAGAATAAGATCGGCTACACGCGGTTTCCTGACATCGCATGTCCCTGTCGCATAGAAACTTTTTCCCATGGAGGATGTTCCCGGCACCCGCCCGGCAATGGAATTTCCTGAATTTGCAGGGGAACAGCGGCGCGGCACAAAGGTTGTAACTTGGTGCGGCTACGTGCAGGGCAATTTCATAACCGTTCGCATAGCCAATAAACTTTTATTGATTTCTCGCGCCAGATTATTGCCGCGCGGGCGATCATCGCAAAACGAAGGATCGCCATGCCCCGCTGCAGGATCGACCTGCTTCGCCCAAGCGTCAGAGCAAGCTTCCACCCATCGCGCGCACCCCGCCGCTTGCCGCGGGCAGGAGCGAATTTTCCATGACCCGAGAGCAGTACCCTTATAGCTGGCGCTTCCTGTTGGGTCGTGTCCGTCACGCCATGACCCAGCGCGAATGCGAAGTGCTCGAAAACCTGATCACCAATGTGGAGGATGTTCCGAGCCAGCACACGATCCTGATGCGCGGTGACATCGTCGAACAGAGCACCTTGCTTATCGAGGGATTCATGGCGCGCGTCATCGAACGTGACAACAAGCGTCATATCGTGGCCCTGCATGTGCCCGGCGACTTCGTCGACCTTCACGGCTTTGCGCTGAAGCGGCTGGATCATTCCGTCGTGACAATCGGCCGGGCGAAACTGGGCTATGTCGAGCATCGCCGGATCGCCAGCCTGTTAACGGGCGAGCCGCATCTGGCACGGCTGCTCTGGTTCTCGACCCTGCTTGATGCCGCCGTGCACCGCGAATGGATCCTGAAGCTGGAAGAGCTCAACGCCGATGGCCGGCTTGCCCATCTGATCGCGGAAATGTGGCACCGGCTGAATTTCGTCGGCCTTGCCGATCCCACAGGCTTTCCCTTTCCATTGACGCAGGTGGAAATGGCCGATGCCTGCGGCACGACCGCGATCCATTTGAACCGGGTGGTGCGCCAGCTGCGCGAAAGCGGCATCGCCGATATCTCTCGCGGGCGGATCACCATCCTCGACATGGAGCGGCTGACCGACCTTGGCGGTTTTGAGAAAAGCTATCTCTATGGTGACGGCACGCTGCAGATCGGGCGGGAGCTGGACAAGCAAAATTAGACTATTGTGCGCCGAACGGCGGATTTTACGAATATTGCGCACCGGCTCGATAATTCGCAGTTGCAATGCGCGCCCGCGCGGCCCGATAAGCGGTTCATGATCAGAGCCGCTCTCCACCACCGCACCGCCTATTCCTATGACCGCCCGGTAAGGCTGGGCCCGCAGGTGATACGCCTGCGCCCTGCCCCGCATACGCGGACAGAGGTGCCCAATTATGCGCTGAAGATCGAACCGGCGGGCCATTTCATCAACTGGCAGCAGGATCCTCACGGAAACTGGCTGGCGCGCGTCGTCTTTCCCGAACGAGTGACGAATTTCTCGATCGACGTCGACCTGATCGCCGATCTCGCCGTCATCAACCCCTTCGACTTCTTTGTGGAGGAAGAGGCCGAGGAAGTCCCCTTCAGCTATACCGAAGAGGCAAAGGCCGAGCTTGCCGCCTATTTCACCGCCGAACCGGCGGGCGAGCTGTTCGAGGCGCTGGTCGAGGAGTGGAAGGGCAAGCAGCAAGGCCGGACCATCGACTTCCTCGTCGGGATCAACATGGCGCTGGAACAGCGCATCAATTACGTCGTGCGTATGGAACCGGGCACGCAGACGCCCGAAGAAACGCTCTCATTGGGTACCGGAAGCTGCCGCGACACCGGCTGGCTGCTGGTCAATCTGCTGCGCCGCCTTGGCTATGCCGCACGTTTCGTGTCGGGCTATCTGATCCAGATGAAGGCGGATGTGATCCCGGTCGAAGGTCCCAAGGGGCCGGAAGCAGATTTCACAGACCTCCACGCATGGTGTGAGATTTTCGTGCCGGGCGCGGGCTGGATCGGGCTTGACCCCACCAGCGGCCTGTTCGCGGGCGAAGGGCATATTCCGCTGGCCGCCACGCCGCACTACCGCTCCGCCGCGCCGATCAGCGGCGTTGCCGAACCGGCAGAGGTCGATTTCACCTTCGAGATGAGCGTCGACCGCGTGCATGAAGCGGTGCGCATCACCAAGCCGTTCACCGACACCCGCTGGCAGGCGCTGCTCGATCTGGGCGCCAAGGTGGACGAGGCGCTGGATGAAGGCGACGTGCGCCTGACCATGGGCGGTGAGCCGACCTTTGTCGCTGCCGACGATCCCGAAGCCCCTGAATGGAACGGAGAGGCTGTCGGCCCGACCAAGGCCGCCTATGCCGACAAGCTGATCCGCAAATTGCGCACTCGTTTCGCACCGGGCGCGCTGCTGCATCACGGACAGGGCAAATGGTATCCGGGCGAAAGCCTGCCGCGCTGGGGCTTCTCGCTCTATTGGCGGCATGACGGGAAGCCGATCTGGAACAATCCCGATCTGATCGCGGGCGGCAGCGACGATCCCGAGGCCGAGGCGAAGCTGGAGCAGACCGTCGATGCCGGCGACGCCGAGCAGCTGATCGAAGGCACGGCCAGCGCCTTGGGCCTGACCGGCGACACAGTGCAGGCGGTCTATGAAGATCCCCAGAAATGGATCGAGCGCGAGGGCGAACTGCCGGTCAATGTCACCGCATTGGACCCCAAGATCGACGATCCCGAAGAACGCCAGCGCATCGTCAAGACCTTCACGCGCGGTCTGACGAAGCCGGTGGGTTTCGCCCTCCCCATCCAGCGCCAGCAGGCCCAGCCTGCCAAGGGCCCGCGCTGGAAGACCGAGCAATGGACGACGCGGCGCGGCGCCCTGTTCGCGGTGCCCGGTGACAGCGCATTGGGCTATCGCCTGCCGCTGGGGTCGCTGCCCCATGTGTCCAAATCCGACTTCCCCTATATCCACCCGACGGTTTCGACCGATGCGGCAGAGCCTTTGGCCGATTTCCGCCATCAGGGCCGCGAAGCCGCCAGCGACACCCGCGAATCCGCCCCGCCGCCAGAGGGTTTCGCGCCCACCGATCAGCGCGTCGAACGCGTTGCCGCTGCCGAAGGTGCCGCGCAGGACCGCGTGGAGCAGGAAATTGTCGCCGGAGCTGTCCGCACCGCACTGACGGTGGAGCCGCGCGGGCAGTACCTGTCCGTCTTCATCCCCCCGGTCGAGGCGATGGAGGATTTCCTCGAACTCGTCGCCGCGATCGAGGAGGTGGCGACGCGTCTCAACAAGCCGGTTCGGATCGAGGGCTATTCCCCTCCCCCCGACCCGCGCGTCAATGTGATGAAGGTCACCCCCGATCCGGGCGTGGTCGAGGTGAACATCCACCCTGCCGCCAGCTTCGAGGAAATCTGCGCGATCACCGAGGGGCTTTACGAAGACGCCCGCGAGGTTGGCCTGACCGCCGACAAGTTCATGGTCGATGGCCGCTCTGTCGGCACCGGCGGCGGCAATCATATCGTGCTGGGCGGCCAGACTCTGCCCGACAGCCCCTTCGTGCGCCGCCCCGATCTTTTGAAGAGCTTCGTGCTCTATTGGCAGCGTCACCCATCGCTCAGCTATTTGTTCTCCGGCCTGTTTATCGGCCCGACCAGCCAGGCCCCGCGTTTCGATGAAGCGCGGCACGACAGCCTCTATGAACTCGACATCGCGCTGGCGCAGGTGCCGGGGCCGGAAACGCCGCCGCAGTTCCCGTGGATCAGCGACCTCCTGTTCCGCAATCTGCTGGTCGATGTGACGGGCAACACCCACCGCAGCGAAATCTGCATCGACAAGCTCTATTCGCCCGATGGTCCGACGGGCCGCCTCGGCCTTGTCGAATTCCGCGGGTTCGAGATGCCGCCAGACGCGAAGATGAGCGTGGCGCAGCTCCTGCTGATCCGCGCGCTGACCGCGATGTTCTGGAAAAAGCCGCTATCGGGGTCGCTCGTTCGCTGGGGCACCACCCTGCATGACCGCTTCCTGCTGCCGCATTTCTGCTGGGCGGATTTCATGGACGTGCTGGCGGACCTGCGCGATGCCGGCTTCGATTTCGATCCCAACTGGTTCGAGGCGCAGCGCCAGTTCCGCTTCCCTATCCACGGCGAAGTGGAAGCAGGCGGTGTCGCCCTAGAGATCGCCCATGCGCTGGAGCCGTGGAACGTGCTGGGCGAAACCGGCGCGATCGGCGGCACGGTGCGTTATGTCGACAGCTCGACCGAGCGGCTGCAGGTCAAGGCGCGCGGGCTGGTCCCCGGCCGCCATGTCGTCGCCTGCAACGGACGACGCATACCGCTTCACCCGACCGGCGTGCCGGGAGAAGTCGTCGGCGGCATCCGATACAAGGCATGGGCGCCGCCTTCATGCCTGCATCCACTGCTCCCGGCAGACGCTCCGCTCACCTTCGATGTGTTCGATTCATGGAACAATCGCTCGCTGGGTGGTTGTGTGTATCATGTGGCGCATCCCGGTGGTCGAAACTACGACGATGTGCCGGTCAATGATTTTGAGGCGGAGGCACGGCGCCGCGCCCGGTTCCAGCCCTTTGGGCATACGCCGGGCCATGCCGAGATCCCGCCCGCAGAGGATGGTGGTGAATTCCCGATGACTTTGGACCTGAGGCGACCGGCGCCCCGCTGATGAACGAAGCGGGATCGAACCTGCAGGGCGAAACGCTTTTCGGCCCCGATCCCGGCAGCGATCCGCTGGGCTGGTATCGCGCGCCCGCTGGCGGTGACATCTTCACCGCCGCCAGACCCGACATGGCCGCGCAGTGGCATGCCGTGGCATCCGGGCTGGCCTCTGCCGGACAGGGCAACCTTTCGCAGGTACAGTCCTATCTCGACCGCAATGTCGAGGATCTGGGCCTGGCCTTCCGCGTAACGGGGGACGACCGCGAACGCCCTTGGCCGCTTGCCCCCATGCCGATCCTCATCGGTGCCGACGAATGGCAAGGGATAGAGGCCGGGCTGATCCAGCGGGCGGAAATCTACGAAAGCCTGCTGGCCGACATTTATGGGGACCAGCAGACCATTGCCAATGGCCACCTCCCCGCGGCTCTTGCATCGGGCAGCGTCAATTTCGCGCGGCGCATGGTGGGGCTGCAGCCGCCCGGCGGTTATCACCTTCGCGTCTATGCCGTGGATCTCGTCCGCGATCCCGCCGGCGACTGGCGCGTGCTGTCCGATCGGGCGCGCCTTCCCATCGGTGTCGGCTATGCGCTGGAAAACCGCCTTGCCCTTGCGCGCAGCACCGGCAGCCTGCTGGCATCCATCGGCACGCGCCGCCTGGCCGAATTCTTCGAAGCCTTGCGCTTTGGCATTGCGGCCGACTGCACGCGCAGCGAACCGCGCATCGGGCTGCTGACGCCCGGTCGTTTCAACCAGAGCTATCCCGAGCAGGCCCATCTGGCCCGCCATCTCGGCTTCTCGCTGGTCGAAGGGCGCGATCTTACCGTGCGCGATGGGCGGCTTTATGTGCGCACCATCGCGGGCCTGAAGCGGATCGACGGGCTCTGGCGCTGGATCAACACTGCGGATATCGACCCGCTTGCCTTTGACCAGCATTCGCAGATCGGCGTTGCCGGTCTGATCGATGCGTGCCGTCACGGTGACCTGTCCATCGCCAACTGGCCCGGCGCGGGGGTCGTGGAATCGCGGGCCATGGCAGCCTTCCTGCCGCGTCTGGCGCAGGTGCTGACCGGCGGGCCGCTGATCCTCCCCAATGTCGCGACATGGTGGTGCGGCCAGCAGGCGGAGCGTGAGCATGCGCTGGCGAATTTCGACAGGCTGGTCTTCGCTTCCAGCTTTCGTAACGATGTTGCAGGCTTGTCCGGCGCGGATAATCGCCTCGGCTCGGACCTGAACCCCGAAGAGCGCGCCGCGCTGGTCGAGGGGATGCGCCGCCGGCCGATGGATTATGTCGCGCAGGAAATGGTCGAGACGTCCACGACCCCTGCCGTGATCAATGGCCGGTTCGAGCCGCGCCCATTTGTCTTGCGCGCATTTCTGGCCCGCGGGCCCGATGGCCGCTGGGTCGCGATGCCCGGCGGTTTTGGCCGCGTGTCGAGCCAGCCCAACCTGAGAAGCGCATTGATGGGGGCGGAGGATATTTCCGCCGATGTCTGCATCGTCGAAGGCCAGGACAGCGCCCGCACCGTCGACCCACCCGCCCTGTCAGCCCCGGTCGTGCGCCGCGCAGCCGGGCTGCTGCCCAGCCAGGCGGCCGACAATCTCTTCTGGCTGGGCCGCTATGGCGAACGCGCGCAGCAGACGGCGCGCGTGGTGCGCACGCTGCTTGCCAATGCCGATATGCCCGGCGATCCGGCGAGCCAGAGCGATGCCGAAACCACCCGCCGCCGCCTGTCGCAGCTTTTGGTGAACTGGGGTGCAGCGCCAGCAGGCAAGAAGCAGCGTTCGCGGCAGGTCGCGGCCTCGGCGCTGACGGCTAAGGATCTCAACGGCTCCATCCCCGCGCTGATCGGTCGGCTGCAAGAGATCGCCCTGCTGCTGCGCGACCGGCTGACGCGTGACAGCTGGCGCGCGATCCACCGCTTACCGCCACCCATCGACGTGCGCGACACCGAATCCATGTCGGAGGCATGCGACATGATCGTGGGCGTTTCGGCGGCCATGACGCATCTCCTGTCCGATAACCTCGGGCGCAGCGCGGCATGGCGCTTTTTCGACATGGGCATCGCGCTGGAACGCGGATCGCTCATGCTGCAAAGCGCGCAGGCCATCGTGCCGGGCAGCGCCAGCGCGGAGGATCTTTCCGCACTTCTCGAAATGATCGACGGCACGGCGCTGTACCGCAGCCGCTATCTGACCATTCCCTTTATCGCCCCGGTGCTTGACATGGCGCTCCTTGACCCAAGCGAACCGCGGGGGCTGGCCTATCAGGTCCAGCGTATCCTCAATCATCTCTCGCAGCTCCCCGTGCTGCGCGAAGACGGCATGTCGGAAGAGCCGCACCGCATCGCGCGCCTGCTCGATGCACGGATCGCGGGGCTTGATGCGGATGAGCTTGACGGTCCCACGATTTCCAGCCTGCGCGACGATCTGGGGGCATTGAATGCCGCGATCGCACGCCGCTATTTCCTGCAACCCGACCTGCCCGTCACGCGTGACGGATCGGCATTGCTGGGGTGATGGCAGGATGAGCGAAACCGTAACCTATCGGGTCAAGCACACCTCGACCGTATCCTATGCCGCAGAGATAGCGCAGGCCCGCTTCAACCTGCGCCTGCGCCCCTATCGCTGGCCTGGGCAGGTCATCCTTGACGACAGCCTTACCGTCGACCCCACGCCCGCCCTGATGACGGAGGCGGACGGACCCTATCTCGTCAATACGACACGGCTGCAATTCACGCAGCCACTGCACGAACTGACGGTGACGAGCAGGTTTCACGTCGCGATCACGCAGCCGCCTCCGCCGCAATCGCCGCTCACCATCAGCCAGCTGCGTGAGCAGGCGGTGCTATCCCGCGATCTGACGGTGCGCTCGCCGGCGCCTTATCTTTTCGCCTCGCGCATTGCGCAGCTCGATCCCGATATCGCCGACTGGGCCGCGCCCATGCTGCAGCCGGACTGCAACATACTGGATGCAGCGTACGCGCTGAACCATGCCGTGCACGAAAAGATCAAATATGTCTCGGGAAGCTCGAACAGCCGGACATCGCCCGCCGATGCATTTCGCGCCGGTCGCGGCGTCTGTCAGGATCAGAGCCATGTGATGATCGCCGCGCTGCGCAGCCATGCGATCCCGGCGGCCTATGTGTCGGGCTATCTCAATACGCTGCCCCCGCCGGGAGAGGAAAAGCTGGTCGGTGCCGACGCCATGCATGCATGGGTGGCGGTCTGGTGCGGAGAGGGAACAGGATGGGTCGCGTTCGATCCGACCAATGACCGGCTGGCCGATACCGACCATGTCACCATCGGCATGGGACGCGATTTCGCCGATGTCTCGCCGATCGACGGCGTGTTCATCGGCAATACCATCCAAAAGCTGAAATACGCCGTCGACGTGCGGCGCGTGGATGAGGACGAGACGGAAGAAGCAGGGGCCCAGGCCCCCGCTCCTTCGTAAACGATCAGTCCTTCGCCAATTCGCGTGAACGGTCGGCGGCAGCGTTCACCACCTCTTCGATCATCGTCCTCAGCCGGTCGTCGGTCATCATGACCGACAGGCCCGCGGCCGTCGTGCCATTGGGGCTGGTCACGTTCTTGCGCAGCTGCGTCGGATCCTCGTCCGCCTCGCGCGCCAGCTTGGCCGCGCCATAGACGGTCTGGATCGCCAGCTCCTCGCTCAATTCCGGCGGAAGACCGGCTGCAGCACCCGCTGCCGACAGGCTCTCGATGAAATGGAAGACATAGGCCGGGCCCGAACCCGAAACGCCGGTGACCGCATCCATCATGGATTCTTCTTCGACGAAAGCGACCTTGCCGCCAGCCGACAGCAGGGTTTCACACTGGGCCTTGTCGGCATCCTCGACCTTTTCATTGGCGACGCAGACCATCATCCCTTCGCCGATAAAGGCCGGGGTGTTGGGCATGCAGCGAATGACCGAAGGCTTGCCGCCCAGCGCCTTTTCGATGGTCTCGATCAATGTGCCGGCGGCGACGGAAACGAATGTCGTGCCGCGCGTCGCAAAACCGCGATAGCTTTCCAGCACCTTGGCCATCACCTGCGGCTTTACCGCCATGATCGCCATCGCCGGGGCCTCGCCCCCGGTCATGTCCTCTGCCGAGGCGTGGACCGATGCGCCGGTGCTGGCAGCCCGCTTCCTGAGGTCATCGTTAGGTTCGACG
This sequence comes from Croceicoccus mobilis, assembly GCF_001661965.1. Taxonomy (GTDB): domain Bacteria; phylum Pseudomonadota; class Alphaproteobacteria; order Sphingomonadales; family Sphingomonadaceae; genus Croceicoccus; species Croceicoccus mobilis. The sequence goes on along the minus strand of NZ_LYWZ01000030.1, from coordinate 26,621 downwards.
ACATCGATGCGATTCGCCGGAATTCCCTTTTCGATCCAGCCGCGCAGCATGGCAAAGCCCATGTTGCCGCAGCCGACAAGCAGCACGCGTCCGTTCGATTGCGCAATCCGGTCTGAGCCGGTAATTTCCGTATTCATAGGTCCTCTTTTCGGTCGAGTGTCTGTCTTTTCGGATCGAAGTGAGCCGCAAGCAGTTGCAGCTAACATAAAGACATGATTTGGCCACCCTTGCTGGCCTTGCAAGACCGGCGCCCGAAATTAGCGCCCTCCCATGGAGAGGGGAAACACCGCTCAGGCGGACACTGGCCCCGACGAAAGGAAACAATGCTCGAAACGACTTCCGAATTGCGTGACCCGTTCGCCCGCTTCGCACCCCCCATCCGCGAAGCCAGCGATCTGAGAATTGCCGTGACCGAAGCCTATCGCCGGGCGGAGCCCGAGTGCGTGGCCGAATTGTTGCCGCAGGCGGAAATGCCGCCGCATCTTAAGGAAGAGATCGAGCGCACCGCCCGCGCCCTCGTCATGAAGGTCCGCAAGAAGCAGACCGGCTGGGGCGTCGATGGGCTGATGCACGAATATTCGCTGTCGAGCGAAGAGGGCATCGCGCTGATGTGCCTTGCCGAGGCATTGCTGCGCATTCCCGATGCCGGCACGCGCGACGATCTGGTCAAGGACAAGATCTCGCGCGGGAACTGGCGTTCGCATCTGGCGCCCGATCACTCGCTTTTCGTCAATGCCGCGACCTGGGGCCTTGTCGTCACGGGTGAACTGACCGAACGTACCGACGAAAACAATCTGGCCGCCGCGCTGAAGCGCCTGATCGCCCGTGCGGGTGAGCCGGTGATCCGCTCGGGCGTGCGGCTTGCCATGGAATTCATGGGCGAACATTTCGTCGCGGGCGAGACGATCGACGAGGCCATGCGCCATGCGCGCGGCCCCGAAGGGCGCGGCTTCACCTACAGCTATGACATGCTGGGCGAGGCTGCCGTCGATCTGAACGATGCGGCCGAATATTATGCCGCCTATGAAAAGGCGATCCATGCCATCGGGCGCAAGGCGGGAGGCAAGCCCATCCATGCCGCGCCGGGCATTTCGGTCAAGCTGTCGGCCCTGCACCCGCGCTATCAACGTGCTCAGGCAGAACGCGTCATGAAGGAACTGCTGCCGCGCGTCCGCGCGCTGGCAGTGCTGGCGAAATCATACGGCATCGGCTTCAACATCGACGCCGAGGAAATGGACCGCCTCGAACTCTCGCTCGACATCATCGAGGAACTGACGCTCGCGCACGAGCTTCAGGGCTGGGACGGCCTTGGCTGCGTGATCCAGGCCTATAGCCGCCGCTGTCCCGCCGTCATCGACTGGGTTATCGACCTTGCCAAGCGGGCGGAGCGCCGCATTCCGGTGCGGCTGGTGAAGGGCGCCTATTGGGACGCAGAGATCAAGCGCGCACAGCTTGAAGGCCTGCCCGATTTCCCGGTCTATACGCGCAAGGTCCACACCGACCTTTCGTATAACGCCTGCGCGCGAAAGCTGCTTGAAGCGCGCGAGCAGATCTTCCCGCAATTCGCGACGCATAATGCGCAGACGCTTTCGACGATCTATCACCTTGCTGACGAGATCGCTGGCCGCGAATTCCAGCCCGGCGATTATGAATTCCAGTGCCTGCACGGCATGGGCGAGGAACTCTATGACGAGGTCGTGCCGAAGAAGAAGCTGAACCGCCCGTGCCGCATTTATGCGCCGGTCGGCACGCATGACACGCTGCTTGCCTATCTGGTGCGCCGCCTGCTGGAAAACGGGGCGAACTCGTCCTTTCTCAACCGCATCAACAATCCCGATGTGCAGATCGACGATCTGGTCGCCGATCCGGTGAAGGAAGTAAGCGAAATGGAGCGTCCCGGCTCCATGCATCCGCAGATCTCGCTGCCGCTGGCGATCTTCCCGATGCGGCTGAATTCGGCAGGCATCGACCTGTCGGACGAGTTCCAGCTGGCCGCGCTGACCGAAGCGTTGAAGGCGAGCGCGGAGCATGACTGGGTGGCCGGCGAAGCAAGCATCGGCACCGCGCGCGATGTCACCAATCCCGCCGACCGCCGCGATGTCGTGGGCGTCAGCCATGATCTCTCACCCGATGACGTCAAGTCATTGTTGAAGGATGCGGCCAATTCGCACTGGTCGGAAACCCCGGTCAGCCAGCGCGCATCGGCCCTGCACCGCGCCGCCGACACCATGCAGGCGCGCATGGGCGAACTGATCGGCCTGACCATCCGCGAGGCTGGCAAGAGCGTGCCGAACGCCATCGCAGAGGTGCGCGAGGCCATCGACTTCCTGCGCTATTACGCCAATCGCGCGGTCGAACATTTCGGGCATGAGCAGCAGCCGCTGGGCCCGATCTGCGCGATCAGCCCGTGGAACTTCCCGCTCGCCATCTTCACCGGCCAGGTCGCAGCCGCGCTGGTCGCCGGTAATCCCGTGCTGGCGAAACCGGCTGAGGAAACTCCGCTGATCGCCGCCGAAGCCGTGCGCATTTTGCACGAGGCCGGCATCCCCGACCATGCGCTGAAGCTGGTGCCGGGCGACGGCAAGGTGGGCGCAGCGCTTGTCGCTTCGGAAGAAGTCATGGGCGTGATGTTCACCGGCTCGACGCAGGTCGCGCAGCTGATTCAGAAGCAGCTGTCAAAGCGTCTTTCACCGGCGGGCAAGCCCATTCCGCTGATCGCGGAAACGGGCGGCATCAACGCGATGATCGTCGATTCCTCCGCGCTTGCCGAACAGGTGGTGCGCGACGTCATCGCCAGCGCTTTCGACAGCGCCGGTCAGCGTTGTTCGGCGCTGCGCCTGCTGTGCATTCAGGAAGATGTCTATGATCGCACGCTGGGCCTGCTGAAGGGCGCGCTGGCGCAGCTCTCCATCGGCCAGACGACGAAGCTTTCGAACGACATCGGTCCCGTCATCACCGATGACGCGCTGGAGATCATCGAAAGCCACATCGCCGAAATGGAAGCGGCAGGCCACGAGGTGTCGCGCAAGAAACTGCCCGCAGGCGTCGAGCACGGCAGCTTTACCGCGCCAACCATCATCGAGCTGGATTCGACCACCGAACTGACCCGCGAAGTATTCGGTCCCGTGCTGCACGTGACGAAATTCGCGCGCCACGATCTGGTCCCGCTGGTGAATGAGATCAACCTGTCGGGCTATGGCCTCACATTCGGCCTGCACACCCGCCTTGACGGCACGGTCGCGCAGGTGGCGCAGGTGATCGAGGCGGGGAACATCTACATCAACCGCAACCAGATCGGCGCGATCGTCGGCAGCCAGCCCTTTGGCGGGCACCGCCTGTCGGGCACCGGACCCAAGGCGGGCGGTCCGCTTTATCTGGGTCGCCTCGTCAGCGCGCCCCCTGCCCTGCCGATGGCGATGTCGGACCCTGCTGTCTACATGTTCGCCAACTGGCTGCGCATGCGCGGCGAGCTGAGCGCGGCAAGCGTGGCGCTGGCGCATGCCGAACAGGGCGGGCTTGGCTATCGCGAAGTGCTGCCCGGCCCCGTGGGCGAGCGAAACGTGTATGAGCTGCGCAATCGCGGCCATATCCTGATCCGCCCGAAGACAGAGGCAGGCTTTTACCAGCAGCTTTCGGCGGTCCTTGCCACCGGCAATACCGCTGTGCTGGAGAACATGGATTTCGCCGCGAACCTGCCGCCCGAATTGCGCGAGCGGATCGAGGCCCCAAGCCACACGCCGCTGGCAGGCGCGCTGGTCGAAGGCGATGAGGAAGCATTGCGTTCGGCGCTGGCCGAATTCGCCGAAATCGACGGGCCGCTGGTGCTGACGCAATCGGCGACCGAGGCGGAATGCGCCGAGCCCAAGCCCGCCTATGTGCTGCACTGGCTGCTGGAGGAGGTTTCGATCTCTACCGATACGACGGCGGCCGGCGGCAACGCCAGCCTGATGACGCTGGAATAAGCGGCCATCCAACCAATGAAACAGGGGCCGGATGCAAACTGCATCCGGCCCCTTTTCATTCGGGCCCGCCGTAATGGCTGAAGGCCCGAGGCGATTACACGTCCAGGGCGCGATCGCAGTCGGCGCACTTGAGGCGGGCCAGCGCCAGGTTCGATTTTTCCTTGTCGAGGACCAGGTAGATGAACACGGTCGGACGGCCCGAGATCGGACGGATGATGTGATACTGGCTGGTCAGCGTGATCAGGATGTCGTCGATCGCATCCTTGGTCAGGCCCAGAGCCTTCATGGTCTTGAGCTTGGCGCGCACCACTTCGGTGTTGCCGGCGCCGGCGACGTCGAGATCGAGGCCCGAACCGTCCTTGCCCAGCACCATGCCGCTTTCCGAATCGACGATCGCGGCAGCCTTCGCACCATCGATGCTGAGCAGCTCGCTCAGGGTTGCCTTGATGCTCGTCGAATCAATAACAGTAGCCATTGTCATTTCCTTCCTTAAGCGGTGGTCCAAAAACAAAAGAGAGCCCGCCCACTCCCCATCGTCATGCGGCGGCAGCAGCCACCGAAACCTGTGCCATGTCATTGGCGGCGAGACGCGCCACCGACAGGGCCTTGCCCAGCGTTTCCGCCGAGTCGAAATGTGCTGCGATAACAAGGTCATACCCCGGAACACGCAGCTGGATCACATAGCCCGAGGGCGCAGCGATGATGATGTAGTCGCAGGTCCCCATCTTGAGATCGCGGGCGACCGCATCGCCCAGCGCCTGCATAGAGGAGGCCATGGAGGCGACCCGTCGCGTCTGCTGCGCATCGCCTGCGATGCTGGCCACCTCGAAACCGTCGGTGGTGAGGATCGTCGCATATCCCAGCGACTTCGAATGCGAACGGAACGTCTCAAGCGCCGCACGGGCGTGCTCGACGACGACCGGGTTCTTGTGAAGCTTGTCGCTCACGCTGCCTGCTCCTGCTGATAGGCCAGTGCCGCCCGGCTCTCGATATTGGCGATGAGCGAGAGGAGGCACGTTTGCATGTGATTGCCGTCGCGCGCATCGACGGTGAAAACGGGGATGATTGCGCCGGATGTCGATTTCGCGATGGTCTGCGCATAATCGCCAAGCGAAGGCCCCTCGGCGATATCGGCGCGGGTGATGCCCACCACGATGCCGCCACGTTCGTGAAGTTCCGCGAATTCCTCCAGGAATTCGGCCAGCTGGCCCAACGGGTCTGCCGCGTCATTATTGACCAGCAGCACCAGTCCGACCGCGCGTTCCATCAGGATGCGCCACATGAAATCGAACCGGCGCTGGCCCGGCAGGCCGTAAAGGCGCACCTTGTCCTCGTCTCCGATGGTGATCTCACCATAATCGAGCGCGACGGTGGTCGTGTCCTTGTCGGCGGTTTCGCGATCGGTATTCGCCGCCTCGGTCGAGATCGTCTCGATCTCCGACAGGCTGCGGATCGCGGTGGTCTTGCCTGCACACATCGGCCCGGCAAAGAGAATGACGTGTTCTGCCATGGCCTTAGAGTCCCATTTTCCGGATGAGCTTGCCGAACAGGCTTCCCGAGGAGCGCGTTCCCACCCCGGTTCCGGCCACCGGCGCGGGCACGCGCGGGGCCGGAGCGGGTTGGCGCTCGATGTGGAGGAGACCCATCAGGCTGAATGCGTTGAGGATGCCCGCGGCCTTTTGGAACGGCACGCCCGAAAGTAGCGAAAGCTCCTCTGCGGTCAGCAGGCCGTTCCCCATGGCAGCGGTCATCCGCATGTGATCGATCGAATGGTCGAGCACGGTAAAGTTCGGCCACTGCACGAGGCGGCAGCGGTCTTCGGCGCACAGCCACGGCGCCAGCCCGGCGCCCAAAGCGCGCGTGCCGATGAACCAGAGCAGCCGTTCGAGCGGCTGCCCCTGCGGCAGACCCTGTCCCGGCTGCGCCAGCGTGGCGCGCAGCACGACCTGGTGCGGCTGCAGCGGGATCGAATCCGGAAAGCCTGCGCACTGAAAGCGGCGGCCCGGGAAATCGATCAGGATCGATTCGGCGTGCGGCAGGTTGATGCGCGCCATTGTCGGCACGCGGGTCTGCAGGATGGAATAAAGCGCGATCGAGATATCGGCCCAGCTCTCGCCCACCGTTTCGCTGCCAGCATTGGCGCTGGCGGCGACACCGCGTTGCGCCTGCGTGGGCGGATAGGGGCGCGGCGCCTGCTGCGCGGCGATCTGCTGCTGATACGAAGGGCCGAGCGCGGCGAACTGCGGATGCATCTGCGGCGCCGGGGCAGCGGCAGGAGCGGCCTCGGCCATCTCCACCGCGCGCTCTTCACCGGGCTGCACCTCGGTCACGCCAGTGACCTTGAGGCGGCCATATTCGGGCGCGGGAGCGGAGCTGTCGAGCTGGGCCTCAGCATTGCGCAGGAGGCTGACGATAGCCTCATGGCTCAACGGGCGGCGCAGCAGGAACGGGCCATCATCCGGGCAGTCGGCATCGACGATCCGGGCAACGATCTGCTCATCCATCGCCTCGACGGGCAGGTTGCCCGATGTGATGATGAGGTCGCAGCTGTCGTTGTAGAGCGCCAGCCATGAGGCTTCGCCATCGGCGAAGGCCTTCTCCAGAATGATGTTCACTTTGGCGCGGTCGACGATGTCGAGGCCGATGAGACCAACCGTATACCGTGCCTTTACGAACGCGAGCATTGCACCAAGCTCCCACCGTAGGCGATTACCGCCGGGCCAAGGTTCGGTCCGGCTTCTTCACCTCTCCACTCTAGGGGGGGCGCGGCTAAGCAATGATGAAACGGCATGGATAAAACTGGATTAATTATAGTTTCTCGGGAACATTGCCCTGCATCACGAAAGTATGTGCAAGTAACTGTATTGGAGGCAACAAACGCTATTATAAATATAATGTGCAATATTCAAAAAGCGTACATTGCAAGGTTTCCAGATGCATCAATCGCGCTCAGGAAAGGTCCTTAAGGAATCGCCCGCAGGCTTGACCAGAATGCGCATGAGCAAGGGATGTGCCCGGCCGGCCAGGTCCCGCCGGGCACATCGGGTCAGAGAGCGGACCAGATCTCGGGACAGGGGACCGCTCCGGCCGATCCTTTCCGGTAGATCCTCGCGCGCATCTGAAACTTGTCGCCGCCCCACGTCTGATTGGGACCTGCCGAGATCATGACCCTGTCGCCTGCGGCCAGATCGATATTGGCACTGAACTGCTTCTCCCCGCTCGACAGGAACCCGGTCGCCACGGCAGAGCCATTGCGGTTGATCGCGACATCGATGCCATCGCCATTGGCTTCCTTGGTGAAGCAGGCGGTGACGGTGACCGACACCGCCTCGTCCGATTTCCACTGCCACAGCACGCGCATCGGATCATTGCCGTCGCGCGCCGGGATCGCGCGATAGGGGCCAAGATAGACCACCGCATCCCAGTCGCTGCGATAGACGCCGTCGTACCAGTTATTGACCCAGTGCAGTTCATTCATGTCGCCAGCCGCATTGCGCGCGAAATAGCGCCACTCGCCGGTGCCGAATTGCAGCAGCGTATCGGCCAGCGTCGAACTGCTGCCCACATTGCTGATCGAGCCGCCGACGAACATGACGGGATCGTCGCTGACCTGCAGGCTGGATTTGTTCGTAAGCGGGTTGCCCAGCATGTCATAGGCCGCCGACGCGCCCGAAACGGAAATCGTACGCGGCGTGCCCCAAACGACGGTCGCGCCCGTGCCGAAGCGATAGGCGAAGAGCCCCGGATCGCCCAGATCCAGCCGCACCGGATTGCCATGCGGCAGCAAATGCGTCGCCACCGCCTTCAGCGCCTTGCCCTGCTTCTTCAGCGATGAGCCGTTGTAGAGGCCGAGATTGGGAAACCAGCTTTCTTCCAGCAGCGCATACCACGTCGCGCCCTTGACGCCCTGCTCTGCCATCATCGTCGCCGACATGATCGCCTGCCCGGCAGACAGGTTCTGGTCGGCATGATCATGCGCCCATTCGGGGATCCAGATTTCCTTCGACCCGCCGCCATGGGCAGACATGGCCGCGCGCAGCTTCTTCAGTTCGAAATCCATGCCCGCCGCATATCCCTGATACGGATGCACTGCGACGCCATCGACATAGTTCAGCATGCCTGCCCCAAACAGCCCCTCAAGGAAGCCGGTGCCGATCATGTTGGTCGATCCGCCCAGGATCGAAATGTCGGAATGGGTGCCGCCCATGGCGGACTTGATGTCTTTCAGCATCGCGACATAGCTGTCTTCGAGGTCATAGCCCGATGGATAGGACAGCCCCGTCCCGCCGCCGCCATTGATCTCGTTCCCGATTTCGAACGCGGCGATGCACGAACCGTAGTGATCGGCCAGCGCGCGGATATATTTGGCGAATGCCTGCCGCCCCGCCGCCGAATAGACGTAATTGCCGCCATCATAGAGCGGGTTCTTGAAATGCTGCGTCATGATGATCTTGGTGCCGCTGGCGCAGACCTGATCAAGTTTCTTCGCATTGGCTGTGGTGAGGTCGATCTGCCCCTTCACCGTTTCGGTTTCCGACCAATAGAGGCTGTCGCGCAGCAGATTGAAATTGAGCGCCTGGTTCTTCGACAATTCCGATACCGGCCAGCCTTGCGCGAAGTGGGTCGCCGCGCCCAGCATCATCGTGCCAGCAGGCGCCGATCCGGCACTGGTCGTCGTTGTCGGTGTCGGCGTCGGCGTGGGTGTCGGGGTCGGCGTAGGCGTGGGAGTGGGCGATGGTGTGGCCGTTGGCGTGGCGCCCGTCGTGCTCTCGCTTACCGTTGCGACGGCAGCGGTACCTTCCGCTTCACCGCCTCCGCAGCCGGCCAGCGCCAGCAGCGCCGTTCCCGCCATCAGGTGACCAGCCCATTTGCTGCCAGCCGCCCAACCCGTCATCGCATATTTCGTCATCGTCCCGCCTCGCGCCCCACGAGTGTCCCCGCACAGCCGGATCCCCGCGGCCGTGATCGAGTGACAACGCTTTGGCTCAAATAGTAAATTTCGGCTTAATGGCCCGGACCGATTTCCCCCTGTGCGGGGTGGATGGAGGCCGGGATGCGACAGGCGGCGCTAACCCATTGTGGTTATCCGTAATTAACCCAAACGCGAAAGCGATTGGCCTCCCCTTCCCGGCTGCTATAACCACTGCCCGGGGTCGCATCTGGGGGGAGGGACGCGCTTGGCGCAATCCATGTTCGAGAAGTACGGCGGCTTTGCCGAAGTACGCAAAGTCGTGTCGGCCTTTTACGACGAGGTGCTCGACGACAATCTGCTGCAGCGCCATTTCGTGGGCGTGAACATGCGCCAGCTCATCGACCACCAGACGAAGATGATCTCCTCGCTGCTCGGCGGCCCGGCCCATCTGTCCAAGGAGGAACTGGCCCGCGCCCATCGCCGGCGCGAGATTACCGAGGAGGACTACGACCGGCTATGCGACATTCTTGACGAAACGCTGGACGATGCAGGGTTCGAGGACGCCGACCGCGACGCCGTGGTGCGCGAGGTGGAGAACTTGAGGTCGTTCATTGTCGAGTGACAGCCTGACGCCTGCGCAGATCGCCTGCGCCGCGCTGTCCGCGCCGGTTGCGCTGGCCGATGCCGACAGCCGCCTGATCCTCTATGAAAACGCCGCTTTCTTCGAACTTTTCCGTAAGCCCGAAGTGGAGAGCGACGCGCTTGCCGAACATCTGACCCAGGTCGACTGGGACAAGGCCGAACGCCGCCTGTCGTCGGGCCGTGCGTACAAGGCCGACATCGACCTTGGCGGCGATACGCGCAAAAGCCAGCAGCAGGTTGAATTGCGTTTCATCGAAAGCGGCGGGCAGCGCTTCCTTTTGGCCGAGGGCCGCGATGTCGCCAAGCAGCGCGAGGCGGAATACATGCTCGACAGCTATGCCCGCATGGCCGAGAAAAACGCCAAGGAACTGAGCCGCGAAAAGGAGCGGGTGGAAAAGCTGCTCCTCAACCTCATGCCCCGCACCGTTTACGAGGAACTGCGCGACTACGGCACCACCACCCCCGAACGCTATGACGATGCCAGCGTGCTGATGCTCGACTTCGTGAACTTCACCGAAATGACGGTCGCGCGCGAACCCGGCGCCTTGGTCAGCGAGTTGAACGACATCTTCAGCGCCTTCGACCGCATTACCGAGCTTTACCAATGCGAGCGGATCAAGACGATCGGCGATGCCTATATCGCGGTGGCGGGCGTGCCCGATCAGGGCGACAACCATGCCGTCCACCTTGCCCGCGTCGCTGTGCGCATGAAGCGTTTCCTTGAAAAGCGGAACGCTGCGCATTCCAATGTCTGGCAGTTCCGCATCGGCCTTGCGCGCGGATCGCTGATCGGATCGATGGTGGGCATCCAGAAATATGTCTATGACATCTTCGGCCCCGCGGTGAACCTTGCCGCACGGATGGAGCAGCTGTGCGATCCGATGGGGATCACCATCTCGCAAGGCTTTCGCGATGCCCTCGACGACAGTTTTGCCACCAGCGAGATCGACGAGCTGGAGGTAAAGGGCTTCGGCAAGCAGCGCATCTATTCGCTCGATTTCGAAAAGCGCTGAAGTTTTTGTGGCAATTTTTTTGGCCCTGTGACCTGCGGCACAGTCGGGGCGCGGCCCCTCCCCTAAACAGCCTTCACACGGCGCGGCACGGTGCCCCGCCAGTGATGAAGGAGTAAGAAAATGCAGGAAATGATCCGTAATTCCGTGATGGCGATCTTCGCCGCCGCATGTGTTCTTTCGGGCGGCATCAATGTGATGAACGCCTCTGTGACCGAGGCCGCCTTCGAGCAGATGGCATGATGAAATACCCCGACCGGTAAGCGCAAAAAGCCCGGCGCTTACCGGTCGAATTCTATTGACCGGCCTATTCCGGATCCCCGAATTCGGCCAGTTCGCGGATATACTCAGGGTCGAGGATCACCAGCTTCCTCCCCGCCCGCGCCAGCACCCCGGCCGCTTCCCATTCGCCGATCTGGCGATTGACGTTTTCCCGGCTGAGCCCAGCAAAAGCGCCGAGGTCCGACTGGCTGAGATCCAGCCTCAGCGCCCCGTCGCCAGCCGCCTCCACCGGCATCAGCCGAACGATCACACGCGCAAGGCGCGGCCCCATCGAAAAGCTGCGATCCCCCTCAACCGTCTGGTCAAGCAGGCGGATGCGGTTCGCCATCAACCGCATCATCGCCCACATCGATTCAGGCCGGTCCATCGCCGCATGCCGGAAATCGGCGCGCGAGACGATGACCACTTCCGCTGGTTCGCTGGCAGATACGGTTGCGGTGCGCGGGCAATCGTCGAGCATGGCGATCTCTCCCAGCACGTCGCCCGGTTCCGCATAGCCCAGGATGATGTCGCGCCCATTCGCACTTGCAAGGCCAATCTTGAGATGGCCTGTCAGCAGCACGACAAGAAAATCGCCGTCATCCCCCTGCCGGATAACCTCCTCCCCCCGCTTCAAATGGCGGCGCTGGCCGCGATTGAGCAGGTCGGACAAGGCATCCGGCTCGAACGCGCGCAAAAGCGCGGTATCGTCAAGCCGGGCGATCAGATCCCAGAGTCCCTCCATCCACGGATAACCAAACACAAAGGGCGCGGAAGTCAATCGCTTCCACGCCCTTCGCCAGGTGGCAGGGTGATTTCAGGCTGCCATGCGGCTCCCGTCCGCCATGGGATCGGCTTTCGCAAAGGCGCAGGCGACGAGTGCGGCCATCGCCTCCACCTGCACATGGGTGGCTGGCTGCCCGCAAAAGGAAAAGCGAAGCACGGGCCGCCCCTGCCATTCGGCGGGCTTCACGAAATAGCGTCCGTCATCGGCCAGCGCCTGCGACACCCGCGCCACGATCGCATCCTCGTTTGCGCGATTGCGCGGGGCGATGCAGACCTGGTTCAATTGCACATCGTTCATCACCCGGATCGACGGCTCCATCGCGCAGAGCACGGCGAAGATACGGGCATTGTCGCAGCTGTCCTCGATAATGTCGGCGATACCCTTGCGGCCCAAGGCCCGCATCACCGCCCAGCTGGCGAAACCGCGCGCGCGGCGCGAAAGTTCGGGCACATAGTCGCTGGGATTGCGCCCGCCCTCGGCCTCGCGGTTCAGATAGCTGGCGCTGATCGACATGGCGCGGCGGTGCATGTCGGCATTGCGCAGGATCGCATAGCCGCAGTCATAGGGCACCTGCAGCCATTTATGACCGTCGAGTGAGCAGCTGTCCGCCAGATGCATGCCCTTTGCGAGATGCCGGCGGGTGCGGCTGGCGCGTGCCCACATGCCGAAAGCGCCATCGACATGCAGCCATGCGCCGCGGGCCTGCGCGGTGGCGGCAATGGCGGTGATGTCGTCGAACGCGCCCGAATTGATGTGCCCCGCCTGCGCGATGACGATGGCTGGGCCGGAACGGCGCGCCATGGCACGGGCCAAGGCGCCCGGCATCATGCGCCCTTCCCCGTCAGCCTCCACCGTCACCAGACGGCGGCGACCGAAACCCAGCAGGCGCAGTGCGTGGAAGATCGTCGAATGCGCTTCGGCCCCCAGAAACACGGTGACTTCGGGTGCGCCGAACAACCCGTCCTGCTCCAGATCCCAGCCCGCGCGTTCCAGCATGGCGATGCGCGCGGCGGTCAGGCCGATGAAGCTCGCCATCGTCGCGCCGGTCGCAAAGCCGACCGAGCTTTCGCGCGGCATGTCGAGGAGGTCGAGCAGCCATCCGGCCGCCGCTTCCTCCACCACGGCGGCAGCGGGCGCGGATTGGTAGAGCACCGCATTCTGCCCCCATGCCGCCGTCAGCATCTCTGCCGCGACCCCGGCGGGATGCGACCCACCGATGACCCAGCCGTGGAAGGCCGGGCTGGTGGTGCCAGCGAACCCCGGTTCCGCCGCATCGGCGAGTTCGGCGATGACTTCGCTGGCTAGCCGTCCCTCTTCGCCCAGAGGACGACAGAGTGCGGCGCGAAGTTCCGACAGGCTGGCCGTCGGCAGCGGCGAGCGTTTCGCCACCTGCTGCCGATAGCGTGCGGCGCGGCTGGCAGCATTGGCCAGAAGGGCGGCGAGATCGCTCATCGTTCTTCTCCTTGTCCTTTGCCTCAGGCCCGTGCCTGCATCCACTTGGGCAGGTATGCGGCGGGGTCGAAATTGTCGTTGTGGCCCAGCACATGGCCGCGCGTCGCCAAAGCGGCCTGCAGCGACCCGTCGGCATAGGCGGCGAAAAGTTCGCTGCAGCCGCCGATCAGCCGTTCGCCTACGAAAATCTGCGGCACGAAGGGCACCTTGCAGCGCGCGAACAGGGCCTGGCGCAATTCGGCCATGGCGGCCTTGTCCGCATCGGCGGCGTCGAGATTGACGGTGCGATAGGGTACGCCGCAATCATCGAGCATCGCGCGCGCCGACCAGCAGAATTCGCACCATTCGAAACCGAACATGGTCACCGGCTCTTCGGTGCCGAGCAGGATGCGGGCGAGTTCACGCGCGCCGGGATGATCGGCGGCCACGATGGGCGCCTTGATCGGGGCAGCCGGAGCCGAAGCGCCGAACTGCGCCATCGGCGTGCTGGTCGAGATGGCGAGTTCGTCCTCGTCCATCCCGGCCTCGATCCCGTCGAACAGCACGGTCGACATATAGCGTTCGCCCGTATCGGGCAGCATGGCAAGGATACGCGAACCGGCAGGCGCGTTCTCGGCAACCTTCAGCGCGGCGGCGAAGGTCGCGCCGCTTGTTATGCCGCAAAAGATGCCTTCCTTGCGCGCCAGATCACGCGAACAGGTCAGTGCGTCTGCGCCTTCCACGCCGATGACGCGGTCGATCATGCCGGCCTGCAAGACATCATGCGCCATCTTCGGCGTGAAGTCGGGCGACCAGCCCTGCATCGGGTGCGGGCGGGCAGAAGGGTGGCTAGCGGCAGGCCGGCCATCGACATCATATTGCTGCAGTATGCCCGACCCCATCAGCGGCGAATTTTCAGGCTCTGCCGCGATGATCTGCGTATCGGGGCATTCGGCGCGCAGCACGCGGGCAATGCCCTTCAGCGTGCCGCCGGTGCCGAAACCGGTGACGAAGTAATCGGGGCCCCGGCCATCGAAATCGGCGATGATCTCACGCGCGGTGGTGCGCGAATGCATGTCGGGGTTCGCCTCGTTCTCGAACTGGCGGGCGAGGAACCAGCCATGCTTGTCGGCCAGTTCCTGCGCCTTGGCGATCATGCCCGAACCCTTAACGCCAGCGGGCGTCAGCACGACCTTCGCGCCCAGAAAGCGCATCAGGCGGCGACGTTCGACCGAGAAGCTCTCGGCCATCACGATGACAAGCGGATAGCCTTTCTGCGCGCAGACCATGGCAAGGCCGATACCGGTATTGCCGCTGGTCGCCTCGATCACGGTCTGTCCGGGCTGCAGCGAACCGTCGCGTTCGGCCGCCTCGATCACGCCAAGAGCAAGGCGATCCTTGACCGAGGCCATGGGATTGGCGCTCTCGATCTTGACGTAGAGTTCAACCCCGCGCGCACGCACCTTGGGGCCGAGATTGTTGATACGCACGGCAGGCGTGTTGCCGATGGTGTCGAGAATGGAATTATAGCGGGTCATGGCAGTTTCCTTGTGTGGAGTGTCTGCCAATGCTTTTGCCCGCCCCCGCGATACCGCGCTGTGATGCACAGCACAGTATCGCGATTACTGTTCAGATCATGCCTGCGTTCAGCCCTTCATCCGCTCCGCATGCCAATCGACATGTTCGGCCATGAAGGTCGAGATGAAGTAGTATGAGTGATCATACCCCTCTTGCATCCGGATCCGGGCGGGTATGCCTGCGGCATCGACGGCCTTCTGCAAGAGATGCGTTTTCAGCTGCTCCTCGAGGAATCCATCCGCCGTGCCCTGATCGACCAGCAGGTCCGGCAGGCGCGCGCCATCTTCGATCAGCGCACAGGCGTCATATTCACGCCATGCCGCCTTGTCCGCGCCGATATAGCCTGTCAGCGCCTTTTCACCCCATGGGCATTCAAGCGGCGCGACGATCGGCGCGAATGCGCTTGTCGATCTGTATCGCCCCGGATTGCGCAGCGATATGGTCAGCGCGCCATGGCCGCCCATGGAATGGCCCATGATCCCCTGCCGCGCCATGTCGGCGGGGAAGTTCTGCTGGATCAGAGCGGGTAGCTCCTCCTCGACATAGCGGCGCATCTGGAAATGCTGCGCCCAGGGCTCTTCGGTCGCGTTGACGTAAAAACCCGCGCCCTTGCCGAAATCATAGGCATCGTCATCGGGAACCTCATCGCCGCGCGGCGATGTGTCTGGCGCGACGAAGATGATGCCGTGCTTTGCGCAGGCGGCGCGGTATTCACCCTTTTCGGTGACATTCGCGTGGGTGCAGGTCAGTCCCGACAAATAGGTCAGGACCGGCAGATAGGCACCTTCGGCATGGTCGGGCACGAAGACCGAAAATGTCATCTCCGTCCCGGTGGCGACGGAGCGGTGCTTGTACACGCCCTGCACGCCGCCGTGGGTCTTGTTCGTCGAAACTGTTTCAAGCGTCATATTCATCCCATGACTTTAAGGGCACACAGCTTATTGCCGTCAGGATCGCGGACATAGGCCAGGAACAGATCGCCCACCATCTTGGTGCGAACGCTGGGCGGTTCCTCGATACCGGTGCCGCCATTGGCGCAGGCGGTCTCGTACCATTTGTGGCCCATGGCCTCGTCCTCGACGGTAAAGCCGATGGTCATGCCATTGCCTGCCGTCGCAGCCTCGCCGTCAAGCGGTTCGCCAACGATCAGCAATGTGCCGTTGTGGCTCCAGAAATAGCGATTGCGTTCGGCGTCATAGGTCCCCGGCCCGGCGCCCAGCACGCCCATGATGGCATCGTAAAAGCGGCGGGATTTCTCGACATCATTGGCGCCGAGATGGACGTGGCTGAACATAAATCGCTCTCCTGTAATGGTTTTTGCAGCCGGAGGAGCCTAGGCGTTCTTCCGGCTGCAATGCCAGCGGTACTTTAGAACACCACGACGGAGCGGATCGACTTGCCTTCATGCATCAGGTCGAAGGCGGTGTTGATCTCCTCCAACCCCATGACGTGGGTGATCATGGGATCGATCTCGATCTTGCCGGTCATGTACATGTCGACGATCTTCGGAACGTCGGTGCGCCCCTTGGCCCCGCCAAATGCGGTGCCGCGCCAGTTGCGGCCCGTCACCAGCTGGAACGGACGCGTCTCGATCGTCTTGCCCGCTTCGGCCACGCCGATGATGATGCTCGTGCCCCAGCCCTTGTGGCACGCCTCCAGCGCGGTGCGCATGACTTCGGTATTGCCGGTCGCGTCAAAGGTGTAATCCGCGCCGCCATCGGTCATCCGCACGATATTGGCGATCGTGTCCTCGCGGCTCATCCCCTTCGTGTTGAGGAAGTCGGTCATGCCGAACTTGCGGCCCCATTCCTCGCGGTCAGGGTTGATATCTACGCCGATGATCTTGTTCGCGCCGGCCAGACGCGCGCCCTGAATGACGTTGAGGCCGATGCCGCCAAGGCCAAAGATCACGACATTGTCGCCAACCTGCACCTTCGCGGTATTGGTCACCGCGCCAACGCCCGTCGTCACGCCGCAGCCGATATAGCAGCTGGTCTTGAACGGCGCGTCCTTGCGGATCTTCGCAACGGCGATTTCGGGCAGCACGGTAAAGTTCGAAAAGGTCGAGCATCCCATGTAATGGAAGATCGTCTCGCCCTTATAGCTGAAGCGGCTGGTTCCATCGGGCATCAATCCCTTGCCCTGCGTTTCGCGGATGGCGCTGCACAGGTTGGTCTTGCCCGACAGGCACATCTTACACTGGCGGCATTCGGGGGTGTAGAGCGGGATGACATGATCATCGGGCTTCACGCTGGTGACGCCCGGCCCGACCTCGCGCACGATGCCAGCACCTTCATGGCCAAGGATGCTGGGGAAGATGCCTTCGCTGTCGAAACCGTCCAGCGTGTAGGCGTCGGTATGGCAGATGCCCGTCGCCATGATCTCGACCAGGACCTCGCCCTCCTTGGGCCCTTCCAGATCGACTTCCACGATTTCGAGAGGCTTTTTCGCTTCGAAAGCGACGGCTGCGCGGGTCTTCATGACGAATCCTTTATTTCGGTGATCGAATTGAAACGGACACTAGCGTCATGGCCGGATGGTGATAAACCGGCAATTGAGCAAAGCATTATCACCATGACGCAATAATCAGCGGGCATCGCCAATGATCAACGGATGGGACGGGATTGAGGAATTCGTGGCTGTCGCCCGCGCGGGCAGCTTTACTGCCGGGGCAACGGCCTTTGGCGCATCGGTCACCCATATGAGCCGCGCCGTCGCCCGCCTTGAAGCGCGGCTCGACACGCAGTTGTTCGCGCGCACGACCAGGTCGCTGCACATTACCGATGCGGGCCATGCGTTCTTCGATCACTGCCAGCGGCTTGTGGAAGAGCGCGAGGAGGCGATCGCAGCGGTCAGCAGACAGGACCAGCCGCGCGGCACCTTGCGCCTCACCTGCTCATACGCGCTGGGAGAGAAATTCGTCGCGCCGCTGCTGCTCGATTTTGCGCGGGATTTTCCGGCGCTGTCGGTACGGCTCGATCTCGACAATGATGTCGTCGATATCGTCAGCGGCGGCTATGACCTTGCCCTGCGTACCGGCCATCTGGAGGATTCGCGCCTGATCGCGACACGGGTGGCGCAGCGTCAGCTCGTCACCGTGGCATCGCGCCATTACCTGTCCGCCCATGGCACGCCGCAGCAGGTTTCGGATCTGGCCAGCCATCATTGCCTTGTCGGATCGTCGCGACAATGGCGCTTTCGGCGCGAGGAAGTATTCCGCCCCGAAAGCCGCTGGCACTGCAATTCGGGCAATGCCCTGCTGGAGGCATGCGTTGCAGGTATGGGGATCTGCCAGCTTCCCGCATTCTATGTCGGCGACCACTTGGCGGCAGGGCGATTGAAAATCATCCTCGCCGATGAAACGCCCGATGACGAACCGATCTGGGCGGTCTATCCGACACGCCGCCACCTTTCGTCGAAGGTGTCGCGTTTCCTCGACCTGCTGCGCGAACGGCTGCAACCTGCGCTGGACGCGGCAAGCCCTGTCAAAACCTCGCACTGACGGTTCAGGCGGCTCTCGCCTTGCGCCAGCGATAGAACGTCTTTTCCGAAATGCCGATCTCGCGGCAGCTTTCGCACACCCCTCTACCCGATGCGATCAGTGCCTCGATCCGGCGGCAGCGCGCATCCTTGTCGGGGATCACGCTCACATCGCGTTCCAGCTTTTCCAGAGCATGTAGATCGCGACGACGAAGATCAGCACCGCGAACACTGCCTTCAATTGTCCGCCCCCCGAAAGCTTTTTCGCCAGCAGGGTGCCACCGAACCCGCCGACGACGCCGCCTGCGATGAAGGTCGCGGCCAGCACCCAGTCGACAAGACCGGAAAACGCATAGTTCGCTGCCGTGGTCAGACCGAACGCCGTGACCGCGACAAGGCTGGTCCCCACCGCGTTGATCATCACCATGTCGGTCGATGCGATCAGACCCGGCACGATCAGGAAGCCGCCGCCGATACCGAAGAACCCGCTAAACACGCCAGTGCCAAGCCCATAGCCCAGCACCTTTGGCGCGTTTCGGCGATTGCAGCGTGCGCCGGGCGTGCCCATGTTGCCGCGCCCGCGCAGCATCAGCGCGCCGACCACCAGCATGAGCAAGGCGAACAGGAAAAGCAGCTTCTGCCCGTCAAAATTCTTGCCCAGTGTCGAACCGCCGAACGCGCCGATGATGCCGGCTGCCGCATACATCAAACCGCAGCGCCAGCGCACGTTGTGATCGCGCGCATGCTGCAGCAATCCGGTTGCAGCATTTGCGGCCACGGCCAGCGCGCTTGTGCCGATCGCGACATGCGGGCTTTTCACGCCCACCAGATAAACCATCAGCGGCACGGCAAGGATCGACCCCCCGCCGCCAACGAGCCCCAGCGAAAAGCCGACCAGCCCGCCAGAAGCCGCGCCCAGCGCCATGTGAAGCGGATCGAGCATCAGGCCGCGTCCTTGACCCCGTGGTTCATCTGCGGCTTCACCAGCCACTCATGCCCCTTGAGCATGCCGTTCCAATAGATCCACGGCAGCGCCTCGCTCTTCAAAAGCCACGAAAGCTTACGCGGCCGCGTTCCGTCGATCACCCATTTCGGGAAGCTGGGCAGCAGCTTGCCGCCATAGCCGAATTCGGCCAGCACGATCTTGCCGCGCTCAACCGTCAGCGGGCATGAGCCATAGCCGTCGTAGTCCGACACCGGCTCCTTCCCATCCAGCACCGCAAGCGCGTTGACCGCAACGATCGGCGCCTGCTTGCGCGCGGCAGCGGCGGTCTTTGCATTGGGCATGCCGCCCGCATCGCCAAGGCTGAAAATATCGGGAAAACGCACATGCTGCATGGTGAACTGGTCGACATCGACAAAGCCGGTTTCACCCGCCAGCGGGCTGTTCGCCACGAAATCGGGGGCGACCTGCGGCGGCACCGCGTGCAGCATGTCGAAATCGCGCGTGACCTCGCCCTCGGCCGTCTTGAAGGTTGCTTTTTGTGCCGGACCATCCACGGCTACCAGCGTTGAGCCGAGATTGAGGTCGATGCCGTAACGTTCGATATATTCCATCAGCGCCGGGATATAGGCATCGACGCCGAACAATACGCCGCCCGCATTGTGGAACTGGACATCGATGTTCTTCAGCGCACCCGAACCCAGCCATTCGTCGCACGACAGGTACATCGCCTTTTGCGGCGCGCCTGCGCATTTGATCGGCATCGGCGGCTGGGTGAACAGCGCCACGCCTTCCTTTAACGCCTGTACCGTCTGCCAGGTATAGGGCGCGAGATCGTAGCGATAGTTCGAGGTAACGCCATTGGTGCCCAGCGCATCGGCCAGGCCGTCGATCTTTTCCCACGCAAGGCGGATGCCGGGGGCGACGATCAGGATCTTGTATGAAAGCGTCGATCCATCGCGCAGCGTGACCTGCTTCTGCTCCGGTTGGAAACTCTCACACGCGTCCTTCACCCATGTCACGGTGGAAGGCATGACGCTTTCCATCGAGCGGCAGGTCACGGGCGCATCGAACACGCCGCCGCCGACCATGGTCCAGCCCGGCTGATAATAATGCACGCCCGAAGGTTCGACGATGGCGATGTCGAGCGACGGCCTGCGCTTCAGCATCGATGATGCCGTGGCGATGCCGGCGGAACCGCCGCCGATGATGACGATGTCATGCGCTTTGGCCATAGTGTCTCTCCGTTCTCGTTCTCGGGCTTTTACCCGGCCAGGCTTTCGGCCAGCCCCTGCAGATCATATCCGGCACCAGCGGCGCGGCTCAGCCTGTCTTCGACGCTGCGATCATCGGGATTTGCCAGCGTTTCGAGCGTGATCGAACGCGTGCCGGTGCGGCAGAACGCCAGCACGGGCCCGCTCGCCTTTTGGCGGACTTCGCGAAATGCGCTCACCGCATTATCGGGAAACTCACCCCCGCTGACCGGGATGAAATAAAAGGCGAGGCCTGCCGCGGTTGCCGCCTCCGCGATGTCGGCGACGGGCGGCTGCCCCGGTTCCTCGCCATCCGGGCGGTTGCAGATGATGGTGGTGAAACCCTCATCGGCAAGCCGCGTCATGTCGCCCGCCTGCAATTGCGGGGCGACCGCGAAATGTGCATCGACGCGGCGGATTTCCATCAGCCTTCTCCTTTAAGCAGGTGGACCAGCCCCATCCCCGCGATCATCGAAGCGACGAAAATCAGCGCCGACACCGGCTCAATCACCAGCGCCGCGATACCCGGACCCGGACACAGTCCCGCAACGCCCCAGCCGATGCCGAACAGCGCCGATCCGAACACCAGAGGCGTCGTCAGGTCCTTGCGGGTGGGGATGTAGAACTTGTCCTCGAACAAGGGCGCGATCATCCTTGGCTGGAAACGCCACGCAATGGCCATCACCAGCACCGCCCCGCCCATCACGAAAGCAAGGGTCGGGTCCCAGTCACCAAACAGGTCGAGAAAGCCGCGCACGCGGGCCGGATTGGTCATTCCCCCCAGCGCGAGACCGGAACCGAACAATGTGCCTGCGACCAGCGAGGTCGCTACCTTGCGCATGGTCATGACAGCACCTCCAGCCCAAGGGCATTCATGATGGCGACCGTGGCGATACCGGCGACCATGAACGTGCCGGTCGCGACCAGCGAACGCGTCGACAGGCGCGAAACGCCGCACACGCCGTGCCCGCTGGTGCAGCCCGAACCCAGCCGCGTACCGATGCCGACCAGAAGACCAGCGATGATCAGCGGAATGGGCCCGGCGAAATTGGCCGGCAGGCCGCCCTGCGCCATGGCAATGATTGCCGCGCCGACAGGCAGGCCAACCAGAAAGGCGACGGCCGCCGCCCGGTCGATCCCGCCGCCAAGGCCGACGACGCGGGCGGTGATGCCCGAAATGCCCGCGATACGGCCCAGACCGAGCAGCATAAGCGCCGCGGCAAGGCCGATCAGGATACCGCCAGCCAGACCGGCGCCGGGGGCGGCGTCGGGGAAGCCAGGCAGGGAAAGTGCGATGGGAGTCATGAATCCGATACTCAAAGTGCGTTCACGGGGATCTTGATGTAGCTGACGCCATTGGCTTCAGGTTCGGGCAGTCGGCCACCGCGGATGTTGACCTGAACGCTGGGCATGATCAGCTTCGGCATGGCCAGAGTGCTGTCGCGGCTGGTGCGCATTTCGACGAATTCGTCTTCGGTGATCTTGTCGTTCACATGGACGTTTTCGTTGCGCTGCTGGCCGACGGTGGTCTCCCACGCATAGTCGTCGCGGCCCGGCGCCTTGTAATCATGGCACAGGAACAGGCGCGTCGCGGCCGGCAGCGACAGCAGGCGACGGATCGAGCGAAAGAGCTGGCGCGCATCGCCGCCGGGGAAATCGGCACGCGCGGTGCCGAAATCTGGCATGAAGATCGTATCGCCGACGAATGCGGCATCGCCGATCAGGAAAGCCATGTCGGCGGGCGTATGACCCGGCACATGCAGGGCAATGCCCTCGATCGTGCCGATCCTGAAGGTTTCGCCATCGGTGAAAAGGTGGTCGAATTGCGAACCGTCACGCTCGAAATCGGTGCCCGCATTAAAGAGTTTGCCGAACACTTCCTGCACGCGGACGATATCCTTGCCGATGGCCAGCTTACCGCCCAGCTTTTCCTGCAGATAGGGAGCCGCCGAAATATGATCGGCATGTGCGTGCGTCTCGATCAGCCAGGTGACGGTCAGATCGTTCACTTTCACATATTCGATTATACGATCGGCAGAACCGTTTGAAGTCCGCCCCGAAGCGGCCTCATAGTCGAGGACCGAATCGATGATCGCGGCCTCCTTCGTCGCGGGATCGTGCACGACATAGCTGACCGTATAGGTCGCTTCGTCGAAAAAGCCTGCAATCGAGGGGCGCAGCTCCTTGTTCGCGCTGGCGCGCTCAACCTGCACCGAGGCAGCGGCCAGGGCGGCATCATTGGCGATGGTGGCGTCGGTGTCAGCCATTGAAACCTCCGAATTTCACTTTCATAAATTGTGTATATGTATTGCTTTTAATTTGTCAAGTGCTATGAGGGCTGCATGACCACGAACGATCAACCTCCCCCGCCCTGCGCGGGCTTGCGCATCGGCGATGCGGTACCCAATTTCACGGCGCGCAGCACGACCGGCGACGTCGACCTGTCCGATTACCGCGGACGCTGGCTAATGCTGTTTTCGCACCCGGCCGATTTCACGCCCGTCTGCACCACCGAATTCGTCGAACTGGCCAAGGTCGCGCATGAGTTCGAAGCACGCGATTGCGCGATGATGGCACTATCGGTCGACAGCCTGTTTTCGCATTTCGCCTGGCTACGCATGATCCGCGAGCGTTTCGGCGTGGAGGTTCGGTTTCCGATCGTCGAGGATCCGACGCTGGTGATCGGCCGCGCCTATGGCATGGTCGCGCCCGGCGACAATGACAGCGCGACCGTGCGCACGACCTTCTTCATAGATCCCGATGGCATCATCCGCGCCATGACCTGCTATCCGGCCAGCATCGGCCGTTCGGTGGGAGAGATGCTGCGCATTCTCGATGCGCTGCAGGCGGTGGACAGCGGCCCATTGCTCGCCCCTGCGAACTGGCAGCCGGGCGAAAAGCTTTTGAAACAGCCCAGCGTCGATCTCGACAGCGTGTATGCGGCCAAAAGCGCAAGCGACTGGTTCCTTGAGGAAGCCCCGGGAGCCAGCAAGTGAGCGAGAACGACAATATCGAGGCGTTGAAGGCCATAGCCCATCCCGTCCGCCTGCGGCTGCTGCACGCACTCAAGGATGGTGAGCGCAATGTCGGAGACATCGAGGCGGCAAGCGGCGTTGGCCAGCCGGCGCTTTCCCAGCAGCTGGCCGTGCTGCGCAAGGCCGAGCTGGTGGAAACGCGCAAGGAAGCGAAAATGGTCTATTATTCGCTGGCGCGCGAGGCGCTGGGCGAACTGGCCGAGATGCTGACCGCGCTGGCGGGAACGCAGGCCGAAGCGCCCGCCCCTGCCGCAGCTGTCCGCACGCCTACGCCTGGCGTTGCGACCTTCGCGCGCCTGAGTTGATCACCAGCGGGTGATCAGATTCTCTCCAGCGCGATGGCGGTAGCCTCGCCGCCACCGATGCAAATACTCGCTACGCCGCGCTTGAGCTCGCGGTTCTCCAGCGCACCGAGCAAAGTCGCCATGATCCGCGCGCCCGATGCACCGATCGGGTGACCCAAAGCGCAGGCGCCGCCGTTCACGTTCAGCTTTTCACGCGGGATACCTAGCTCGCGCTCTGCTATCAGGGCGACGACGGCGAATGCCTCGTTGACCTCGAACAGATCGACATCGTCGATGGTCCAGCCAATCCGCTCCATCAGCCTGCGCGTCGCGTGGACAGGTGCGCTGGTGAATTCGCCCGGTGCGTGGGCAAAGGCGGAATGACCCACGATGCGAGCGACAGGCTTCATACCCAATGCTTCGGCGGTGCTGGCGCGGCACATTACCAGCGCCGCCGCGCCATCGCTGATCGAAGAGCTATTGGCCGCGGTCACGGTGCCGTCCTTGGCAAAGGCCGGGCGAAGGGTCGGGATCTTGTCGGGATTGGCCTTGGCGGGCTGCTCGTCCTCGGCGATGGTGGCGCTGCCCTTCCGGCCCTTTACCTCCACCGGCGTAATCTCGCGATCGAACGCGCCGCTTTCGGTGGCCTGCCGTGCCAGGGTCAGCGATCGGATCGCATATTCATCCTGAACCTCACGGGTGAACTGGTATTTCTGGGCTGCGCGCTCAGCAAAGACGCCCATCAGCGTACCTTCCTCATAGGCATCCTCCAGCCCGTCGAGGAACATCGAATCCTTGACCACGTCATGGCCCAGCCGCGCCCCGCTGCGATGCTTTTTCAGCAAATACGGCGCACTCGTCATGCTCTCCATCCCGCCGGCGACGATGACATCGGCGCTGCCGCCGACCAGCGCGTCATGCGCCATGATCGCGGCTTGCATGCCCGATCCGCACATCTTGTTGACGGTGGTGGCGGGTACATGTTCGCCCAGCCCGCCAAGGATCGCCGCCTGCCGCGCCGGGGCCTGCCCCAGCCCTGCAGGAAGGACGCAGCCCATCACGATCTGATCGACCTTGTCGCCTGAAATTCCGGCACGCTCCACCGCAGCCCTGACCGCGGCGGCACCAAGATCGGTCGATTTGGTGTTCGCGAAAACCCCCTGCAGGCCGCCCATCGGCGTGCGGGCATAGGAAGCGATGACGATGGGGTCGGCCATGGGAGTATCCTCTGGAAATGAACTGCCTGCATTTGAACAGGGGGCTTGTTGTTTTACTGGTGAGTATATAGCATTCCAACGGGTATCACCGCAACGGGGCTTCACCCCGATGATGCCTAGAGAGGATTTTGGCGCGTGAGTGCATCACCATCCCCATTCCGCAGCGCCAAGCAGCGCGAGGCGGACCGGCAAGCCAAGAAGCAGGCTTTGCTGGAGGCTGCGGTGCGCATGTTCAACACCCGCGGCTACCACGCCACCTCACTCGACGACGTCGCCGCTTCGCTCGGCGTTTCGAAGCCGACCATATACCATTATCTCGGCAATAAGGAGAACGTGCTGAGCGAGTGCCTGCGCATCGGGCTAAAGCAATTGCTTCAAGCTGCATCGGATGCGCGCGCGACCAGCGGCAATGCGGCGCAGCGATTGCACCGTTTTCTTGTCGGCTATGCCAAGGTGAATCTCAGCGAATTCGGGCGCTGCGTCATCCGCACCCCGGATGAAGCGCTGGGAGCGGAAAATCTCGAAAGCCTGCTCACGCTCAAACGCCGGGTCCATGCGGCAATGTGCGATTTTCTGAAAGAAGGAATGAGCGACGGATCGATCGCCCCGTGCGACGCGAACCTGATGGCATTCACGCTGGCAGGCGCCCTTAACTGGCCCGCGCGCTGGTACGATCCGGATGCGGGGCACGACCCTTACAAGACAGTCGACGCCATGGTCGAAAACCTGGCCACGGGATTTTTGCCGCGCTGATCGAGGCGGGAGCGCCAAGGCCCTCCCGCCCCGTAAAATCAGGCGTCGGCCAGCTGGCCCGAAACGATCGCCACCTCTTGCGGATCGCCCAGCACCACGCCGATACGCTGGTGCAGGCCGACAGGCTCTGCATCGAGGATGCGGTTGGCCCCATCGGTCGCCGCGCCGCCAGCCTGTTCGATCAGCATGCTCATCGGGTTCGCTTCATATAGCAGGCGCAGCTTCGCCTTACCGTTGCGGTGATCTTCGGGGTAAAGGAACACGCCGCCACGCTTAAGGATGCGATGCACGTCGGCCACCATGGATGCGGTCCAGCGCATGTTGTAATCGACGCCCAAAGGCCCCTCTGCGCCAAGGATGCGCTCTTCCACATATTGGCTGATCGCAGGCGACCACTGGCGACGGCGCGCCATGTTGATCGCAAATTCGCGGCGGCCGGTCGGGATCTTCAATGGCCCGTCGGTCATACGCCACGAACCGATTTCGGCATCCAGCGTGAATTCATAGACGCCCGTGCCCACGGTCAGCACCATCAGCGTCTGCGGGCCATAGATCGCATAGCCCGCCGCCACCTGGCAGTGACCGGGCTGGAGGAAATCACCTTCCTCCACATCGCGGCCAGACGTGTGCTCCGGCGCGCGCAGGATCGAGAAAATAGTGCCGACGGAAAGATCGACATCGACATTGCTCGACCCGTCGATGGGATCGAACAGCAACAGATATTCGCCCTTGGGATAGCGGTTCGGGATCGGGTGGATCGCCTCCATCTCTTCAGACGCCATGCCGGCAAGATGGCCGCCCCACTCATTCGCGTCGAGCAGCAGGTCATTGGCGATCACGTCCAGCTTCTTCTGCACCTCGCCCTGCACGTTTTCGCTGTCGAGGCTGCCCAGCACATCCCCCAAAGCGCCCTTTGAAATGGCGTGATTGATCACCTTGCAGGCGCGGGCAATGGTTTCGATCAAGAGGCGCAGTTCGGCCGGACAGGTCGAATCCGGCATGCGCTGCTGATCGATGAGAAAACGGCTGAGAGTGGGTTTGGACATAGGCAATGCTCTCTGACAGGCTGTCAT
>NZ_LYWZ01000003.1 GCF_001661965.1 Croceicoccus mobilis | reverse complement strand
TAGGTTCTGTTGACAAAAGCCGGATAGGGATTCCCAGAGCCATCGCCAGCTGATTCAAAGCTGCTTTTTGGGAGCAGGCATGGATCGCGGGGATTTGTCGGACGCGGAATGGGAGGTGATCGGGCCACTGCTGCCATCCGAACGAGGTCGTTGGGCGCGGCCCGCAGGCGATAACCGGCGCTTTCTCAATGGCATGCTGCATGTTCTACGGATCGGTTGCCCCTGGCGCGACATGCACGAGCGCTATGGCAAGTGGAACTCTGTCTACGTCCGGTTCCGCCGATGGGCCGAGCAAGGTGTGTGGGACGGCCTGCTGCAGACGCTGGTCGATCTCGGCCTCACCGATGACTGGCAGCACATGATCGACAGCACCAGCGTTCGCGGCCATGTCTCGGCGGCGGGCGGAAAAGGGGGGCTCGTGCGAACGCTCTTGGTCGATCACGCGGCGGCTTTACGAGCAAGATCCACGACCGGTCAGACAATCAGGGACGCCCTCTCGGCTTCATCTTGACCGGCGGCGAGGCCTCTGATTACACCGCTGCCGAACCGTTCATGACGATCCCAGTCACCACGCCCAAGGCGCTGCTGGCGGACAAGGGATACGATGGTGACCGCTTCCGCGAGAGCCTGCTGATCCGGGGTGTCCTACCCATCATTCCGCCACGCTCGAACCGCAAAGTGCCAGAGCATCCGGACTATCGCCGCTACCGGGATCGCAACCGCATCGAACGCATGTTCGGAAAGCTCAAACAGCAGCGACGCATCGCCACCCGTTACGACAAAACCGTTCTGTCCTTCGAAAGCTTCCTCAACCTTGCCGCAGAAAGGCTATGGCTGAAGTCTTTTGTCAACACGGCCTAACCAACGCAATCTCAGAAGTTGTGACCAAATTGAGGGCCGCTCCATCGGCTGGATTGGGCCGTGCATACGAAAACGCGTTATTGCATTTTGAGGCCTACGCTTTGGAGTGGAGCGATGGGAGGTGTATCTGTGCACGAAAACCTCCTTATGCTCAGTTCCATATCATATCACTAAAATTGCGGATCGGCAGCAAACAGTTGCATGGAATCGATCAGCCGCCGATCAGATTGCTGATTGCAAATCTCGTCCGTCACAAAACCGCTTCTCTCCGGTTCATTACACCGCAGTAGCCCTGCAACTGTCTGAATTGTTGATCAATTATTGAAGCGACTAGTTGTCTTGGCTGTCCTCTAAAAGAGCCGGTTCGGACAACGCATAAGGGTCGTACGGTTCCTTTTCTCCGCGATAGAAGCCGATTTCGGTGTCTGCCTGGACCGGCTTGCGCAAAGGACTCCCATCCACGGTGCTCGCTGATTCATCGACATGTTCGGCCGCCCTGCTGCGGACATCGTCGAGAACGCTTGTACCGGATCCGGGATCAAGAAGGACATCGGTCATGCCGAGCACAAGAAGAGCAAATCCCAATGCGATTTTAGGTTTCATCTCGTTCAGCCTTTGGCGAATTATCAGTTTTCGAGCAAAAAGACGGGCCGGGAAAAGCGCAGCCTGATCGTCGGCAGGTCGATCATGCCGACAAGCAGGTCGACCTCATATGTCATGGCGATCTGCTTCTCGACAGCGCCAGCGATACGCTGGGTTCCGGGCGTTGTGACGGTTGTGGTCACTCGGTCGTTAGGCAGGCCATAGGGCGAGCGGATCGCGACGCTGCGCGCATAGCTCGACAATTGCTCGTCGGTCAGGCGGTTCGCGGTCTCGTAATTGACGATGGCATATCGCGCGACATCGCCGCTGGCACTCCGCAGCGAGTTGTAGTCGCGCATGGTGATCCCGAATTGCAGCACCGCCAGCAGCATCGTGATGAACACGGGACCAATCAACGCGAATTCGACCGCAGCCGAGGCGGACTGGTCGCCCCTCAAACGTTGCAACGACAACCGGCTCATGACGACTGCTCCGCGATTGCCTGCCGCACGACGCGAAGCGTGACGGGGCCGCCCAGTCCGAACCGGGTCCAGCTCGGCATGTAGCGGTCTTCCAGCGCGAGCCGGACATAGGTGGTGTGATATTCCGAGCCGCACAGATCGACGAGCGCGACATAGTCCGCGTCGAGCCCGCAGCGATAAATCAGCGACACTGCGACCTTGCTGTCATCAAGCCCGGTCGATGCGACCACGACCGACTTCAGCGCGGACAGCTTTTGCGGCGTATCAGGCTTTGCGGCGAGCACCACGCCAGCAGCCACATCGGCGGCATTCTGCAATTCGTTCTGGCGCGCGACGGCCGTGCTGACCTCGATCGCGCCAAGGCTGAGCATCAGGAGAACGGGCGCGAGTATGGCCGTCTCGATCGCGGCCGTACCGCGCTGGTCGCAGCCCAGCGAGCGCGCCGGGTTCGAAAGCGTGATCATGACACGAGCCTCACCGACCCGCTGGATCGCGCGACCTCGGTCGCTTCCTCCATCCCCGGCGGGCAAAACGTGCTGAAATCGGCGGTGCCCTGTATCGTGATCGTGGCGGCCGCGATCATCAGGCACTGGCTGGTGACACCAAAGGTGCCGTCCATGGTGATACTGCTGTTGGGAAGATAGATCTTCCCGTTCAGGATCGTGCTGGCATTGCCGTTCAGCCGGTTCCGGTTCTTTGTCCCTGTACTGCGCGGATCTTCGAAAACCAGCATGCCGGCAAGGCTGGAGGCGCCGTCGGCCGCCACGCCCGCCGTTTCGAGGTCGGAACTGGACATCGCGGTTAGATTGACGTTCGCGCCGCCGGTTATGTCGATATAGGCGTTGTTCCTGAGCACCAACATCACGCCTGCCCCGGTTACCTGATATTGACCGGTGATCTTCAGCCGCCCGCCGTCGATCACGTAAATGCCCGGGGCAAAAACGGTGCTGCACGATATGTTGATGCTGTCATAGGTACCGGGCAACAACGACGCCTGCGCCGGCACGCTTGCCACATTGACTGCGGAATAGGCTGTGGTCGTCGTGACCGTCTTCACTTCCCACACGGTGTTCTGCCCCTTTCCCGATATCGCGGTCCAGGTAACGGTGCTGGCGGTGGCGGCCCCGGCGGCGGTGCCATTGGGCACGGGTTGCTGTACTTGCGTGACAGGGCCCTGCACGCTGCCGGGCCGCGGCGAAGGGTATCCAAAGGCCGATGCGTTGTTCTTGCCGGAGCCGATGTAATAGCCATAGCTGACGGCAATCGTGATCGTGACATCGGCGGTCGTCGAAACGCTGGCGGCTGCGCAGGCGTATTTCCGCGGCGTCGTGTTCTGCGGGGGCGTCAGTTCCTTGAACGGGTCGAGCAGCCCATCCATGTATTCATGGATGTCGTCGTCGGTGTTCGTCGCCAGCCATTCATCGACCCCGCCCTTCGAGAGGATCCAGCCGACATCGACATTGGGATTGCCGTTGACGATGATCGATTCATCCGAAGTCGACAGCGCTGCAATGCCGCAACTGGCGGTGACGGCCGCATTGCCGCCGATGGTGATGGCTCCGTCGTCGTCAGGGTCGACGGCGATCAGGCAGCTCGTCCAGTTTCCGCCCTCCTCGAAGCTTGCTTGCGCATAGGCGTTGATCGAGACCGCGCGAGTCATGAACAGGCTTGAAAACGGCAGCCGCCTGCCGGCGCTGGCACGCACCACCACGCTATTCCCCGACTGGCCGTTGTAATTGCCAAGTTCGATAGAAGGATCGGATCGGAAGCCGGTGATCAGCTGCAGATTGGCATCGAACTCCTGCCGCGCGCGCTGGCGGTAAACCGCCTGCGTCGCCGGTTCCATCTGCGCCCACGCACCGGCAAGGGCAGCCTGATCGACGGCATATTGCAGTTCGCGTTTCCAGACGAACCATTGCGAGATATCGACCGCCAGCCCTGCCCCGCCGATCAGGACCGGCAGGCCAAGCGCAAGCAGGATGGTGACGTTTCCGCCGCTTTCAGACCGAAGTCTGCGAAGAAATTGACGGCATGAACCGATCATGGCGATGGCAGGCTTTCTTATCGATTGCGTTCGCCATGAATTTCGCCGCTAAGCGATTAAGGATTGTTGAAAAATACTTGATATCCAAAGGATTTATTTTGATATCTTTGGATATCTCTTAAGATATCTGTAAATATATATCAAATATTTATTTCGTCTTCGAGCGGTTTTTCATATCCAAAACCATAACGGCAAGCTCTGTTCTATTCTTCACACCCATTTTCCAGTATATCCGGTGCAGATATAGCTTGACCGAACCCTCTGTCGTGCCGATTTCCTTTGCGACCTCACGGTTGCGGCTGCCGTTGGCGACGGCTTCGACGATCTTGCGTTCCCGTTCGCTAAGGGTCGAAAATGGGCCGGTAACGGCATCCGTCGCCGCGTAATCGAGCGCCCTGTCGACGAGATCGATGTCAATATAGCGCGATCCCGCCAGCACTTGCCTTATGGCAAGTTCGAGCCTTGCCTCGGCACCTTCCTTGAAGACGATCCCGTCGACCTTCGCCTGCAGGGCCTCGACCAGCTTCTTGTCCTCAAGCTCGGCTGTCAGCAGGATCACCGGCCTGCCATCGCCGCCATTGCGCATCGCCCGCAATGTTTCGACGCCGCCAAGAACCGGCATTCTTACGTCGAGGATGACGAGATCGGGATCTTCGCGGGCGACCGCTTCGAGCGCGGCAATGCCATCACCCACCGATGCGACGACTTCCATGCCACCGGCTTGGAGCACGCTTTCCACGCCCTTGCGCAGGAAGCCGTGGTCATCTGCGAGAACGATGCGCGTCATCTCATGCTCCATGCGATGCAGAAGGAATGGGCAGCACTATCTCGATCCGGGAATAGCCGCGCTGCGAAGCCAGAGACAGCTCTCCGCCAAGCGCCGACACCCGCCCCGACAGGGATCGCGGCGTAATCGATCCAGCATGATCGGGAAATCCCATGCCGTCGTCACAGATGACGAGGATCAGATTGTCGCTGCGGACCGCCATTTCGATCTCGACCGCGCGGGCATCGCCGTGCCG
The DNA here is from genome assembly GCF_001661965.1 of Croceicoccus mobilis. GTDB lineage: Bacteria > Pseudomonadota > Alphaproteobacteria > Sphingomonadales > Sphingomonadaceae > Croceicoccus > Croceicoccus mobilis. The sequence continues at coordinate 5,675 of NZ_LYWZ01000003.1, read as the reverse complement.
TGCCGCATTGGCGATCGCCTCGCGCAGCAATTGCTGCACTTCGTGAAGGAGCAGCGTCGAGACGATGATCGCATCGCCCGGTTCGACATGCCTGACCGCAATGCCCCAGTGCAGCGACAGCAGCTTTGCCAGCGCGGGGATCTCGGCAGACAGGTCGCATTGGCCAGAGGCTTGCCCCCGGGTGCGCAGGCGGTCGATCACGGTGCGGACATGGCCCTGTTCCGCGCTTAGGCTATCGCAGATATCGTCAAGCTCGGCCGAAAGGTCCGGCGTTTCCTTGCGCGCTCTGCCCAGCGCGGCAAGGCGGAACTGCGCCCCGGCCAGCGACTGGACTGGACGACGCTGTCATGCAGGTCGCGGGCGATGCTAGACCGTTCGTGCATCAATTCACGTTCGCGAGCGGCGGCCCGGTTTTCCTCTTCGTCGAGGATGCGCGTGATCTCACGCGCGATGTGGCGGCCAAACAGCACATGGTCGACGCACATGCCCTCGATCCCGACCAACACCAGCTCACCGCATCCCATGGACCCGGGAAGCGGCAGGCTGAGCCCTTCCGAAATGCCGAGCGCATTGAGCAGCACGGGCACCTCGCCGCAGTCGTCGAACAGGGTCAGGCGCCCCTCGTAATAACCGATTGCCCGGTCGCGGCGCAGGTCGAACAGCACGGGCACCGCATTTTCGTCCGGATTCGACAGGAACGGGGGGAATAACCCGCTGCTGTCGCGCAGCAGGCCCGCGCCGGCGAGGGTGATGCCGGGCTCCTCCAGCCTGGCCCAGCGCAGCGCGGCGCCCGATGCATCCATGTTGCGCATGGCATATTGCAGGGCCTGTTCCATCATGTCCGGCTCTTCATGTTCGGCCATGGGATGGAAACGGGGCGCATTGACGATGCCGCGTTCGCGCGCGAACCATGTCAGCAATATGGCCAGCACGCCCATAAAGCTTGCGCGCCGCACGAAATTCATCGTGTCGATATCGATGCCGTAAAACGCCATCCCGAAACCGGTCAGCGTGAACGCGGCGGCCAGCGCCAGCGTCGCGCTGAGCGCATGGCGGCCCTGCCATCTGAGGACGGCCGCCAGCACGAGATAGACAAAGAAGGTGGTGAACGGGCTGATCAGATCGGTTTCGCGCGACTGGGTAAAGAACAGCGCGGTCAAAAAGATCAGGCAATCGCCGACATAGGCCGGACCCGACAGGCGGAAATCGAGCCACCAGTTCCGCCATGCGACGAGCAGCAGGGCGAGCGAATATAGGACATAGCCTTCGAAAAGCAGCAGCCCGGCATCGGGATATCGCACCGGCTGCATCGGATCGATGCGGACCCACACGCCAAACAGCACCGCAATGGCCAGCCGGCTGAGGGCGATAACCCGTATCGAGCGATGCGCGAATGTTCGGCGGGCGATCTGCCCGACAGGCATGGCGCTCAATTGGCCTTCGTCAGATGCATGCGATCCTCCCGGCTCCTTGCCGTCCGGAGTCTGTCGGATGAATCGATCGGACAGCGCCGACCAACCTTCTACTCTTACTGAAATTATCGCGGTGCGATCTGGAGGGCAACGATATTTGCAGCACATGCCTACGGCACAGCTTGAGGTCCTAAATTACAGACGCGATTAGAGCGATGAGCCGGGCTGCTGGCAACAGGAGGATCTGCGCGATTGCTGTACCAGCCAGACGGCTGATCGACACCCATACGATTGCGTGCCGAAATTCTGCCGCGCCTACCCGCCCTTCGATCACGTCATCGGTCATGATGGAAAGTTGGGGGTCGATGAATGTGAACAAGAGAATAGTCGCGAACCCGTTGACCACCGATGACATCTGCGATGCCGTCACTCGGAATTCTGGGCTCAGGAAACCGGCATAAAGTGACGCCAGCACTCCCACCGTCAAAAGTGACTGGGCAAAACAATTCGCGGCGATCAGCTTCCAGCCTATGGTGCGCGGCAAGCTGAGGGCACCGCTGCGAAGATGTGCAGGTATGGCAAACGAGCGTCGGACGCTGCGCAACCCCGCAGGCGAGGCGGAGCGCAGGATCACCCGGCCCATCGAACGATGACGCTCTAAGTAGGATATGGCGATGACGAATAGGCGCTGGCCTGTCGGAACGAGCAATATTCCCAGACCCACGGCCAGCATAGCAGAAAGCAGGATCAGATGAAAATCGAGCAGCAACGCATCACTTGCACCATCCGCCAGCCGGGTCTCGATGCGCTTGGCAAGAAACGGCGCCAGAAAACCGTTCGCCGTGCGTGAAAGCAGAACAAGGACATTGAACAATGCAAAGCTCACAGCGATCCGCCCAGTCCGCAGCCCGGCAATGCGCGATGCATAGGCAAGCGTGCCGATCAGATTGATCCCCGCCATCAGAACACAGATCACGACCAAAGACCAATCCATAGCCACCCGTCCATATGCGCCGAACTCAGGCGCGCCTGACAATAGCGGGCTTTTTCGGGCGAGCAGATTAAATTGCTGTGCGGCCCGTGAAAAAAAGATCATCTCTCGCGCAGGCGCCATAGCCACGAAAGACGGTAATGTTTGCTTTGCCCGACGCGATTGTTCCGCTTGTGGTGGGATTGGGGCTCATTGCCCTGCTGCTCGCCTTTGCCTTCGAAATTCGTTCACCCGAAGTGACGGCAATCGGTGCTGTGGCGATTCTGCTGGCACTGGGCATCGTCTCGTCTGACGATCTGCTCGATGCGCTGGGCAACCCCGCACCGCTCAGCATAGCCGGAATGTTCATCATTTCCGCTTCGCTCGTACGGACAGGCCTTCTGGAAATTCTTGCTGCGAAAGCGACGGAGCGAGCCCGTCAGTCGCCGCGCAGCACGGTCGCTATCCTGCTTGTCGTCGTGGCCTGCATGTCCGCGTTCACGAACAACACGCCGCTTGTCATGATGATGATCCCCGTTGGGCTGGTGCTGGCGCGGCAACTGGGTGAGCCCCCTTCGCGTATCCTCATGCCGATTTCCTTTGCCGCTATTCTCGGCGGCACCTGCACCATGATCGGCACTTCGACCAACCTGTTGGTCAATGGTGTGGCGACAGACGCAGGCCTGGCTCCCTTTGGCCTGTTCGAGATTGCGCCTGTCGGCATTATCGCCGCGGCAGCGGGGCTTTGCTATCTCGTGCTCGCACGATCTCGTCTGCCCATGCGCGATGGTCTGGTATCGGCAGGCGTGCAGACTGAAACGAGGCGCTACACCGCCTCGGTAGTCGTTAATGAGCAGTCTCCACTAATCGGCAAGTCAGCGCGTGCTGTTGCCAGTTTCAATCGCGGCGACCGACGCCTGATCGACATTTTGCGTGACGGAATCTCATTAGGCTCGGATTTCGATGCCGTCACTCTGGAAGCCGGCGATGTCGCGATATTGCGATGTTCGGCAGATGAGATCCTCACCATTAACGAGGGAAGCCAGTTGCAACTGGCCGGAAAGTCAGGCGAGCCCGGGATGCTGGTCGAGGGAACGCGCAGTACTACGATCACGGAAGCGCTGATCCTGCCAGACGCGCAAGTCGTCGGCCACCGGATCAACGATCTTTCGCTTTGTGAGCGTTATGGTGTCATGCCGCTGGCACTGCATCGCCGAGGCAGCAATGTCTCGGGCCGGTTTGAAAATGAATTGCTCGAAGCCGGCGACATGCTGCTCTTCGAAGGCGAACGCGCCTCTCTCGATCGCATGGCAATCGGCGAGAACCTCCTCGATCTTGCCGAACCGAAAGCGCGCGCCTTCCGTGTCGGAAAGGCGCCGGTTGCCCTTTGCGTGCTTCTTGCCATCGTTGTTGGCGCATCCTTTGACGTTCTTCCGCTGCCGGCGCTCGTCACCATGGGCGTTGCCTTTGTCCTTGCAAGCCGGTGTATCGAGCCGGACGAAGCATTCTCGGCCGTGGACTGGCGGATCATTGCGCTCGTCGTGGCGATGCTGGCCATAGGTTCCGCGCTCGACCGCGCCGGATTGGTCGAAATGGCGGTCAATGCTGCAACCCCGCTCCTTGGCGGCTTCGCACCGTGGGTAGCCTTGTGCGCCATCTATATGCTCAGCCTGCTTCTCACCGAACTCGTTACCAATAATGCAGTCGCGATCGTCGTTACTCCACTTGCCATCAAGCTGGCCGAAGCGCTGGGCAGCGATCCGCGCCCCTTTGTAATTGCCGTCATGTTTGCGGCAAGTGCGAGCTTTTTGACGCCAATAGGATATCAGACGAATACGCTCGTCTATGGAGCAGGCGGGTACAGATTTGGCGATTACGCAAGGTTTGGTTTCCCGCTTACGGTATTCGTAGCTCTCGCGACACTGATCGCAATCCCGTTATTTTGGGAGCTTTAAACGGTCTGTGGTGTTCGATGTGAAGCGTCCCGGATTTTCCGGAGGCAGTTTCAATTGAGTCATGCGACCATATCGAGGTTCCCTCTAGCTGCATAGTAATTGGCTTCGGCCTCAGCGGGTGGGATGTGCCCGATGGGGCCGAACAGACGCTGGTTGTTGAACCAATCGACCCAGCGTAGCGTTGCCATTTCCACGGCCGACACGCTTGGCCATGATCGCTGCCGCCAGATCACTTCCGCCTTGTAGAGGCCGTTGATCGTCTCGGCCAAAGCGTTGTCGTAACTGTCGCCAACGCTGCCAACGGACGGGACGAGGTTGGCCTCTGCCAAGCGCTGGGTGTAGTTCATGGCCAGATATTGGACGCCCCTGTCGCTGTGATGGATCAGGCCGTCATCAGGGCCAGGCCTGCGCGCATGGATCGCCTGTTCCAGAGCATCGAGCACGAAGCCGGCGGTCGCCGACGTGCTGACCTTCCAGCCCACGATCCGGCGGGCATAGGCATCGATCACAAATGCCACGTAGACGAACCCGGCCCAGGTGTGGACATAGGTAAAGTCGACCACCCACAAAGCGTTCGGCCGGCTGACGCGGAACTCGCGGTTGACCTTGTCGAGCGGGCACGGCGCCTTGGGGTTGCTGACGGTCGTGACCGTCGTCTTGCCTCGTCGCACGCCTGCCAGCGACATGGTGCGCATCAACCGTTCCACGGTGCACTTGGCCACAGCGATGCCCTCGCGGCGTAACTGGTGCCAGACCTTGCGGGAACCGTAGAGGCCAAAGTTGTTGTCATGGACACGCCTGATCTCTTCCTTGATCTCATCATCGCGCCGGGCACGGGCCGGACGCCTGGTAGGATCTGCAAGCCGGGCAGCATGCTCGTGGTAGGAGGACGGGGCGATCGCCAGTTCACGGCAGATCGGCTCGATACCCAGTTCCTCACGGTGCGTGTCGATAAACGACATCACCATTTGCCGTGGCGGTCGAGCTCCGCCTGAGCAAAATATGCGGATGCCTTGCGGAGTATCTCGTTGGCCCGGCGCAACTCCTTCACTTCGCGTTCCAGCGCCTTGACCCGGTCCCGGTCGCTGGCGGCCTGCGCCGCTGGTCCCGCTCGTCGGCTCGCCTCCTCACGGCACCAGCGGCGCAGCGTCTCGGTCGTGCAGCCAACCTTCCCGGCAATCGAAGACAACGCTGCCCATTCCGACGGGTAATCCCCCCGGTGCTCATCCACCATTCGCACCGCGCGGTCACGAAACTCTGGCGAAAACTTGTTCCTTGTAGCGCTCATTCTGGCTCCTTCTCACAAATAGGAGCCTCCGGAAAACCCGGGACGCTTCA
>NZ_LYWZ01000029.1 GCF_001661965.1 Croceicoccus mobilis | reverse complement strand
TAGGTTCTGTTGACAAAAGCCGGATAGGGATTCCCAGAGCCATCGCCAGCTGATTCAAAGCTGCTTTTTGGGAGCAGGCATGGATCGCGGGGATTTGTCGGACGCGGAATGGGAGGTGATCGGGCCACTGCTGCCATCCGAACGAGGTCGTTGGGCGCGGCCCGCAGGCGATAACCGGCGCTTTCTCAATGGCATGCTGCATGTTCTACGGATCGGTTGCCCCTGGCGCGACATGCACGAGCGCTATGGCAAGTGGAACTCTGTCTACGTCCGGTTCCGCCGATGGGCCGAGCAAGGTGTGTGGGACGGCCTGCTGCAGACGCTGGTCGATCTCGGCCTCACCGATGACTGGCAGCACATGATCGACAGCACCAGCGTTCGCGGCCATGTCTCGGCGGCGGGCGGAAAAGGGGGGCTCGTGCGAACGCTCTTGGTCGATCACGCGGCGGCTTTACGAGCAAGATCCACGACCGGTCAGACAATCAGGGACGCCCTCTCGGCTTCATCTTGACCGGCGGCGAGGCCTCTGATTACACCGCTGCCGAACCGTTCATGACGATCCCAGTCACCACGCCCAAGGCGCTGCTGGCGGACAAGGGATACGATGGTGACCGCTTCCGCGAGAGCCTGCTGATCCGGGGTGTCCTACCCATCATTCCGCCACGCTCGAACCGCAAAGTGCCAGAGCATCCGGACTATCGCCGCTACCGGGATCGCAACCGCATCGAACGCATGTTCGGAAAGCTCAAACAGCAGCGACGCATCGCCACCCGTTACGACAAAACCGTTCTGTCCTTCGAAAGCTTCCTCAACCTTGCCGCAGAAAGGCTATGGCTGAAGTCTTTTGTCAACACGGCCTAAGGTTTAAGATTCCAGGCGTCTTAGTACGATGAGGCTGCACTCTCTCCCAGTCCGACTAGTGATCCGAGGCATCATTGCTCAATACGTTGGTTTGGTCGTCGCATCATTCTACGTGATGTGGAGAATTGGCGGCGCAAGCGCGCTTCAAGGTTTCGTCGAAGGCGTAATATTAGGGGCCGTTTTTGCTGCACCTTGGTCAATAACCATGCTACTTCTGTTCATTCTTACAAGTAAATGGCTGGAGCGGCATGTCGCCCTGCTCTGTCTAATCGGCCCATTGTTAGTCTGTGCCACCTTTTACGTGCTTGCAGTCACGACGGACTTATTCACTGCTGGCTGGATGGATGCGGTCGCCCTAGCTAGCTTAGTAGCGAGCGTAGTCTATTTTATACTCCACTTTCGCGCCCAGAGGCTCGAAGCAGGCGATGTCTAAGGAATCCATCGATCCTACCCAGCCAAGGACGCGACCATCAAGAAGAAGTTGCGCCCGAAGCGCGAGTCACTGCCTTGGCCGACGTGGGCGCCATCTTGTCAAGGTTTCGCCAATCCGAAATGCTGAGATCGCCCAGAAGATCACCAATATCAAATCTGCTGCATGAAGTATCTGAACAGGAAGCAGATGAAACTGATTCTGTTTTCGGTCTCGATCCTTGAACGGAGGACCGCTTTTGAGGACCTCATCCGGTTCCGGGAATGTCGGCTCTGTCGGCGAAAGTCGCTTGGCTCGACGGGGTGCGGGGCTGTCAGCATGGTATTAGAGCGGTTTCCGTTCATTCCGGGTCATATCCACAAGAGATGAAGTAATTGGCGCACTCGTCTGGCTGAAAGATGTCCACGAGCCTGCCGATCAGGTCCCACAGGCCGCTGACGGTTCGTTCGCCCGCCTTGCGGAGCATGGCCTTGAGCCGGGAGAATGCCTTCTCGATAGGGTTGAAGTCCGGGCTGTTTGGCGGGAGGAAGCGCAAAGTCGCCCCGGCCGCTTCGATCCTCTCCCTGACCGATGCCCGCTTGTGGCTCGAGAGGTCGTCCATGATGACCACGTCACCGGGACGCAGTTCAGGCACCAGAACCTGCGCCACATAGGCTTCGAACCAGTCGCCGTTGATCGGACCGTCGAGCACCATCGGCGCGATCATGCCGGTCATGCGCCAGCGTGGTGGTCTTGCGGTGGCCGTGCGGAAAGCCCATCCGCAGGCGCTCGCCTTTTGGGCAGCGTCCGTGGCTGCGGGTCATGTTGGTGGCGGTCCATGTCTCTTCGATGAAGACGAGGCGTTCCGGCTCCAAATCGAGCTGGTTGTCGAACCAGTGCTGGCGTTGCCTCAGGACGTCGGGGCGGTCTTGCTCGATCGCGTGCCCGGTCTTTTTTTTGCGCGTGATCCCGTGCCGCACGAAGAAGCGATGCACCGTGCCGATCCCCACTGAAGTCCCACGCTCGATCAGCCGCGCCTGAACCTCGACCAGGGTCATGTCACCCTGCTCGGCGATCAGGTCCCGGAGTCGCCATGCGCTTCGATCTTGCCTGAATGCCGGTCACCGCCGCGTGGCTTCGCAACGGCCTGACCATGCTCCAGTGCCATTTGCCGCCAGCGGATCGCGCTCGATGCGCTGACCCCGAAATGTGCCGCCGCCGTGCGGCAGCTCATGCCGTCATCAATCGCGGCAACAACCCGATCCCGAAGATCCTGTGAAAGCGTTCGTGCCATCCATGCTGGCCTCCTGCCACCAGCAGGAAGCATGAATCACAACGCAACCGCAAACGGAATCCCCACCGAGTCAGAACGTGTGGAAACCACTCTAATCCTCATGCTTCGATTGCGTTCGTCAAGCCCGATGGTAGCGCTTATTCCTGGAAGCTGCGGAATGACAGCGGCGTCAATTCCTGGGGTTACGACAACGGCTATTTCTTTGCGTCGAGACATCGGCAACGCAGGCGCCCGGCGCAAAGGCCTCGGCGAGGATTTCAATCCGCTCCTCCTCGCTACAACGCCGACGACGCTCCGGCCCCGTCATCACCGTGATCTGACCCATGCTCCGCTCCTAAGCTCGCTCATACGAGTGCTCTTAAAACCGGTCGTTCACTCGCCGGACAAGGCGGGCCTCACCGGATGGGTACGTACGAAATGCATCCTGAATGCAAGATCCTCGTCTGCTTCGTCTACGATCCGGAGGGACGCATCGGGAATCCCGTCGGCATCGAACGCGACCTGGAAAGTCATGGGGGCAAACTAAAGGTGTGCGTGATCATCGCACCGAAAAGCTGAAGCCACCGACACCGGAAAGACAACGATCCTCAACGCAATCGACCTCTGCCTTGGTGCCCGACGCAACGTGCAGTTCTCGGATGCGGATTTCTATGCACTGGAAATAACGCAGCCGATATAAATCGTCCTCTCGATCGGCGACTTGGACGAATCGTTGAAGGTCATGGACGCGTATGGCGAATACCTTCGGTCATCAGTCGACGGTCTCATTTAGAAACTAGGTCATTTCCATTTCTTAAATGCATATGGCTTATATCTAAATAAAATACCGAAGTCATTAAAATGGCGCGATAAATTGAACTCAGACTTTTGGGTAGTAGATGTCATTTGATTTCTATTGCAATCATAACCGCCCGAGCGTTAAATGCGCTTGGGTCGCGGTAAGATTTTGACAAGTGAGAAGTTTGTGACCAATGGCCCTGTGCCGCCAGAAATCTGGTTTAAGCGACTGCAATGGGTTTGGGAGAAGCTTAATGCGAAGTCACCAGACAGTTGCGAAGCAATTTTACGGCATACCTTTCACCTCTCTCAGCTAGCTCCCGGATTGCTGCAGGATCTTGCTAAGCCGCGTGTGGATGAAGCAACATTTGAGGTCTTGATTGAGGCCGGATCGCTAGAAGCTGCCAGCATCGGACTGCTTGCCAATTATGCGGTGCTCACCATGTCCAAGTCAGACGGCGTGATGGTTAAAGCCATAGTTGCATTGCCTGCACTGTCAGTGAGTGGGACTGCTACCGAAAACGACATCGCTCGGGCGGTTCTGCATGCATGGATCAAATGCCATTTGGCAATTAACTCACGTTACGGAGCCTCCTTAGAGACGGTTATTCGCCCCATCCTGCAAGGAAAGCAATTCGAACAGCATCCGAGGCCGACTGAGCATTAAGCTTCTTGTATAGGGTGGCTCGCTGGATCTCGATGGTACGGACCTTTGAACCAAGATCAGCGCTTATTTGCTTAGCCGTCTGCCCCTTAAACACACCAGTAAGAACTTGAAGCTCTCGTTTACTCAGTGTTGCGATAGCCTTACGGGCTTCAGTGCGTTTAAGTGCTTGGCGTCCCTTTTTGTTGCCCCGGGCTTCGATATTTGACAGTGCTTCTTCGAGTTCGGTGTCGCTAAGGGGCCACTTCCAATAGTCGATAGCGCCTGCGAGCATAGCTTCTACCACTTTTTTCAGGATCGGATCCTCTGAGTAAACGCTCACAGGAGCCCGGGCTATTTCAATTATCTGCTCAAGTTGAGAGGGCTGCTCCTCTACTTCTGATTGATGCGCAAGAACAAAGCCTTTCTCCGGCGGACGAGCCCTCAGTTCATCAATGCCATCATAAATTTCAGCATGAACACCGCGATTCATGAATGTGCGCGCCACGCTTGCACGGCGACTGGGCTCCCGGTCAACGATATGAGCCTTGGATCTCCGCATCGGTTCTTCATCCTTTAACGCCATCTTGGCGATCAACGAAATTTGATTACAGATTGCTATGCTAAATGACCCCTAACGATAAGCGTTAATTTTGAGCAGCAAGCGGTCTTTTTCCATCCAAATTTAGTTCAATTTCCAACCTTTGCGGTCGTTGGAATGTCACCTAAGGGTTTAATCCATAAAAAAGGCTATAGATCAACTATAGAGGGTATCAGACTTCTTGCGGCGAAACTAGGCTAGGAGTTAACGGGATATGACCATGTGAATACTGATCCTCTCTTATTGTAGAAAACGGGACATTAATCCTGTGAGGCCTATGCAGCCCCTGCAACAGGGGACAGCATTTGGCACGACAGCATCAACGTTTCGATTCCGACAAAACGATAGAGTGTCGGGTCAACGGGAGGGCCTTTTCAGCATTGCTATGCAACATTTCACTCAGTGGCTGCATGATCGAAACTCCGCTGAATCGAGTCTCGTATGGAGACCGGCTATTCATGAAGATCGAAGGATCAATTCGCTTGGCGGGGTTAGCCATTTGGCGTGAAGGCCATCTCGCTGGCATAAGGTTCGACGAGCTTCTGCATGATGCGGTGGTGCGCTATCTAGGTTATAATCCGGTACAGGCTATCCCAAACTTGGCTCTAGATCGCTTTGGAAGATCTTTGCCCCGCTTGCCTAGATGCACGCCAGCTTGGGCGAGATTCTGAAGGGCTTTTGAGCCTTTTGTCCCGACCTCATCGTCAGACAAACCGTCTTCGGGAATTTTTGCGACAGCGATAATTTAAGCTTAGCGAATTCCATCTCCAATTTTCCACATGGAATCGGTCGCGTAAAAGTCTGGAGAATTACTAATCATGGCAAATCAAACTGCAGCGTCGATAATTGTTGGCCAAAGCGGGTCTGATGCCGATTTTGATCGTCGAGCATTTCCCCGTAGCCGTAGCATTTATCGTCCGGCAATCATTGAAACGCAAAATTTTTCCAGCTTTTGCATGGTCAAAGATCTCTCGCCCCAAGGGTTAATGGCGGAGACATCCGCCCGCATAGCGAATGGGCAGGCTGTGAGGGTAGGGTTTTCTGAAAATGAGATGATCGCGGGCTCAGTAGCATGGTCTACGGGGATGCAAATTGGTGTCCAGTTTGACCAGAATATCGACATATCTCAAATTCTCATTGGATCGGTGGCAGAAGAGAGTCCAACCAGGGTTACAGCAAGGCCGCCAAGATTAGCGGTAGGCAGTACTGCCTCAGTTTGTAATTCTAACTTAAGCAAAATTTGTCGCGTGTTAAATGTATCGACGAAAGGAATGAGGATTGAATGCCCTGATTTCAAAATCGGAGAAATCCTAAAAATCGAAGTAAATAATTTTGCACGGAAGAAAGCCATTGTGCGCTGGCTCGGTGAGGGGGAGGCTGGCCTTGAGTTCCTTATCGCTCTTTCTTATCGAGAAGCCGAAAAATGGGCGGAAGAACTGCAATCAGATCAAGGCGCAGCTTAGATAAGAGCCTGATCCGAAACTAAGTTGACCGACACCACTCGGACGCAGTATGCTCGCGCGGAATTGGCATTGCAAAGTGATTTGACCGATGCCGAATGGGCGGTACTAGAGCCTTTCTTCCCGCCACCTTCTCATGTTGGCCGCCCTCGCAAGTGGCCGCTGCGGCGGATTGTCGAAACGATCCTGTATCTGTTGCGAGGCGGACTGCCATGGCGAATGCTACCGCCCTGCTTTCCGCCGGTCTCGACGGTGCGGTGCTGGTGGTCTGAACCCTTATTTTGTGCCATGGGCGCTGACGGGGGCAGACAATTTCTCAATCTTCCACAACGTGCATCCGGCGATGGAACGCGATCAATCTTGATGCATTGGTGGCAAAATGCTACCATCGCATGGAAGGAGACCAAATCATGGCAAAGTCGATCAAACTTGCCGATGAAATCATGGATGAACTCCGAGAGGAAAGCGAGCTGCAGAGCCGCTCGATTTCCGGGCAGGCAACCTATTACATCAGGTTGGGGCAGGCCATGGAGCGCTCGATCCCATATCAGAAATTGAAACAGGCTCTGAAGGGTGATCTCGACACCAAGGAACTAAGCTCCGAGGAGCTCGCTGTTTGGAACCAGGCCATGTTCCATTCCCTCACCGCACCCGACGAGGCGGAAGACGCTTTCTTCGAAGATCGCCGCCGCCGTGGTCTTGGCGTTGGAATGGATGAGCAAGGAAACATCATCGGCGATCGGGTCGATGCAGCTGCATGACCCATCCGACCCTTGCGATCATCGCTGGGCCTAATGGCTCGGGTAAATCGACCCTATACAGGACCCGCATAGCAGCACGCTTTGCGGGTCCTTTCATTAATGCGGACATCATCCAGCGCGACGAATTATGCGACCCCTCGGTAAAGGCGGCCTACAAAGCTGCCGCAGTAGCGTCCAAGCGGAGAAGCGAGTACCTTGTATCCCGGCAAAGCTTCGTCACCGAGACTGTGTTTTCCCACCCTTCCAAGCTCGACATCATCACCGATGCCAAGGCGGCAGGGTTTCAAACCTATGTATTTCACGTCGCGGTGGAATCCCCAGACCTATCCGTCGCACGCGTACAAGCACGGGTAGAGGAGGGTGGTCATCCTGTCCCGGAGGACAAGATCCGGGAGCGCTATGAGCGGTCCGCCGATTTCATCCGCCAGGCAATCTGCGCAGTGGACTACGGCTTTGTCTACGACAACTCGAAATGGAACAGCGCTCCAGAGCCACATCTCTATTTCGTGGGCGGACAGTTGAGCCGCATACTCTCGTCACCCGCCGAATGGATCCAGCAGATCTACGGCGACTTGATCAAAGGCTAGGCGGCGTGGACGAATTTAAGCCAGTATCTGGCACTGGCGATATGGAGCATGCTCGTGAAGCTGGCGGCGAGCTGATCATATCGCGTGGCAATGGCGCAGTTGATTTCTAAACGGCCTGCCCCTGTCCCGGTCTCTACCTCTGGTAACAATAAGGGGAGTGCGCCACTGTGATCAGACTTGGCGGAAGAGCCTGTTGGTTTTGCCGATACTAAAAAGCGATGCAAAGCTGGAGAATGTCGGGAATCTGCGGGTTCGGATGGCCATATATGGAAAATCTATTTTGTCACACTGTGGTGAAGTCTGCATCGAATTTAGTCGGGCGGGCATGCTTTGTTCCGAATTTTGGCAAAACTTTAATGTCAAAGACCATGCCGAAACCCTCATTCTCACGTATCAGAATGGAAGAACTTTTTTGTCCGGCAACAAGACAAAAAAGTCTTTCCATTTCCAAGAAAGATTTTCCATTTTGCCATTTAGGACAAAAAAGAATTTCCAGAAATTTTTGGCCTAACCTTCTGATAGATGAAGATATTTTTTGATGGCGTGAGATAATTTGGCGCTTACTGACGTGACCCCCTGATTTTCCTCCAAGCTTGATTAGAGTCCGGCCCTGCGAGAAGGACGGACAGATGAAGCGAACGAGGTTCACGGAAGAGCAGATCATTGGCGTGCTGAAGGAAGCTGAGGCCGGGGCGAAGACCGCCGACTTGGCTCGGCGGCACGGTGTATCCGAGGCAACGATCTACAATTGAAATGACCAGCTTTTTCATGATTGCAAATTCCCCAATCTAGAGTTGCCAAGCCTAGCGGGCGGACGGGTTTCGATAATGATGGGGAGCCGATGCTTTCCCGATGGCTCGCCGATCCGCCCTCTCGTTACGCCGTGAAATTCAAATCATCGGCAAACCATCGGCTGACGATCAACCGGCGTTCTTTTCGCCGGAATTGCATGCCTGACGATGGCAGCCTGCGGCGACGAAGGCGGCAGCGGGGCCAAGGGAGAGGTCGTGATGCCGCCCGGTTCTTCCCCGACGCACACTCCCGCTCCTGCGCCAACACCCAGCACCGCGCCGTTCAAGCGGTGACCAATGTATCCTGAACCTGTTAGAGGCTACACACGAGCCCTCTCTTCTCGACCTGCAAGGCAAGATAATGACCCGCACCGTATTCTATCCGATCGGCACCCCCGGAACCCCGTGGACGCAGAAGGAGCGCGAGGAATGGCGTGCAAGCCAGCCTCGCCGGCGCAGCTATGCCGTGGATGTCGTGCCAAGGGTCGAGGCGCTGGCGTCGCGCTTTGACGTCTCGGTCTATGGCTCGCTCGACTATGGCGAGGACAGCTATTCGCTTTATGCGCTGCGCAATGGCGCGCCCGATCCGGCCTTGCCGACCGCGCTGGTGACGGGCGGCGTACACGGCTATGAGACCAGCGGCGTGATGGGGGCGCTCCAATTCCTTGAAACGCGCGCGGCCGATTATGCGGGAAGGGTCAATCTGCTGGTCGTGGTTTGCGTCAGCCCTTGGGGGTATGAGCGGATCAACCGCTGGAACTTCGACGCGATCGACCCCAATCGCAACTTCCGCAAGGGCACCAATGTCGCCGAATGCGCGCATCTCATGGGGCTGGTCGCCGCGCAGCCGGGGCCGTTCCTGATGCATATCGATCTGCACGAAACGACCGACAGCGACGAAACCGAATTCCGTCCGGCACTCTGCGCCCGCGACGGCACGGATTACGAGCCCGATATCATCCCTGACGGCTTCTACCTCGTCGACGATGGCGAGAATCCGCAGCCCGCTTTCCAGCAAGCGATCATCGCCGCGGTAGAGAAGGTAACGCATATCGCGCCCGCCGACGCGCAAGGGCGCATTATCGGTTCCCCCGTGGTCGCCCGCGGCGTGATCGAATATCCTGCAGCAAAGGCCGGGATGTGCGCCAGCGTGACGACGGCGCGCTTCAAGACGACGACGGAAGTCTACCCCGACAGCCCGCACGCCACGCCCGAACAATGCAACGCCGCGCAAGTCGAAGCTGTTTGCGCCGGGCTGGACTACGCACTGGCAAACAGGGGAACAATCCCATCGCCGCAGAGGTGAAAATCTGCAGCGAACCTGACGGCTGACGCTGCGCGGCTGTTTCCGATAAGAGCCCTTCACGGCGTTCGGACTATTGCCGCGGCCCGCGAGGCAAGCAGCCATGCAAGCCCGCCAAAAAACAAGATGAGCCACATGACAGGTCTTGGCGTCCCGTCGTGTAAAAGGCCGACCAACGATGCCCCGATTTCCCTGCACCGTAGTGCATCGCGCCGACCAGCGAGGAAATCGATCCGGCACTTTGTGGATCGACATTCATTGCCCCGGCCAGCGAATTGGCGGCGATCAGACCCACCATCGCGGCATAAACGGACTGGGCGGCGTATACGCACCAGAACGGAGGAAGGGAGGGCATAGCAAATAGCGCGACAAGGAATATGCCCGACAATCCTGCGACTGCCCCGCCAAATATTAGAATTTGGGATGATCCAAGCCGCGTCACCATTTGGGAATTGGTGAAGTTCATCACGATGACTCCCAAGGTGCTGGCGCCATAGGCAACGCCGTACACCGCTGGGGAGAGTCCGAACACCTCGATATATGTGTGTGGCGTCGCAGTGATATATGCGGACAGCCCGGCATGGAAGCAGGCCCAGCGCCGTCCGAAGTGATCGGAAAGAGGGCCCCAGATTAAGACGGCCGGCGTTGGCCTGATGCGTTCCGTCTGGATTTAAGTCCGGCGAAAAGGCGCGTGGCCGTCAGATTACTTCAAACTCTTTCAAAGACCACGCCAAGGCCTTGCCCGACGCCGACGCACAGAAAGGCGAGCGCATAGCGGCCCCCTGTGCGGTGCAGCTCCTCCACCGCGGTCAGGGCCAGACGCGCGCCCGACATTCCCAGCGGATGACCCAGCGCGATGGCACCGCCGTTTGGATTGACGCGGGGGTCGTCAAACGGATCGACATCAAGGCTGCGCAAGGTTGCGATCGCCTGGCTGGCGAATGCCTCGTTCAGCTCGATCACGTCTATCTGGTCCATGGTCAGCCCGGTCCGGGCCAGCACCTTGCGCGCCGCCTCGATCGGGGCGATGCCCATCACGCGGGGCGCGACACCTGCCGATGCCATGCCGACGATCCGCGCGCGGGGCGTCAACCCATGGCGGCCGGCTGCCTCTTCGCTGGCCACCAGCATGGCTGCGGCGCCATCGTTCAGGCCCGAGGCATTTCCCGCCGTAACCGTGCCATCTGCGCGGACGACCGGCTTCAGCCGCGCCAATGCCTCAAGACTGGTCGAGCGCAAATGTTCGTCGTGCTCGAACACGATGGGATCGCCTTTGCGCGGCTTGATGGTTACCGGCACGATTTCGGCTGCAAAACGGCCGCTTGCCAGCGCTCGGGCGGCCTTTTCCTGGCTTGCCAATGCAAAGCGGTCCTGATCTTGGCGGCTTATTTGCCATTCATCGGCCACGTTTTCTGCCGTTTGCGGCATGGTGTCGACACCATGCGCGTCCTTCATCGCCGGATTGACGAAGCGCCAGCCCAGCGTCGTGTCCTCCAGCTGCTGACCGCGCCCGAAGGCCGAGGCGGCCTTGCCCATTACATAAGGCGCGCGGGTCATGGATTCGGCCCCGCCCGCGATGATGAAATCGGCATCGCCGCTGCGGATCGCCTGCGCCGCCATGCCGACGGCGTTCAATCCGGAACTGCACAGACGATTGACGGTGACGCCGGGCACCGTTTCGGGCAGGCCCGCCAGCAATGCCGCCATGCGCGCCACATTGCGATTGTCCTCCCCGGACTGGTTCGCGCATCCCAGGATCACATCATCCACTCCGGCCCAGTCCACGCCCGGATTACGATCGATCAGCGCACGCAAGGGCAGGGCGGCAAGATCGTCCGCGCGAACCGAAGACAGTGTGCCGTTGAGGCGGCCGATAGGGGTGCGAACCGCGTCGCAGACGAAGGCCTGTGTCATGAATTCAACCTTGAAAGGAAATTGATGATCTGCCCGGCAAGCGCGTCCGGCGCTTCGAGCGGGGCAAGATGGGCCGCGTCGATCGGTGCGTGAACGGCCCGCGGAATGGCCGCGACCAGATGATCGCCATGCCCTTCATATGGGGTCGAAGTATCGCGCGATCCGGTCACGACCAGCGTCGGGCAGGTGATGTCCGCGATCCGTCCGGCCAGATCCATGTCACGAATGGCCGCGCCGCAGCCGATGTAAGCTTCGGCGTCCATGGTAAGGAGCTGGCGGCGAATGGTGGCATAGACTTCCGGGTGGGCGGCGACGAAGTCGTCCGATAAGAAACGGCCCATGGCGAGATCGGCGATCCCGGCCATGCCCTTGGCGCGGATGGTGCCAATCCGCTGCTGCCATGCGGCGCTGTCCATCGTGGCCGAGGTGCAGACAAGAGCGAGGCCGGTCAGCCTGCCGGGATGCCGCAGCGCCAGCTCCATGCCGATCATGCCGCCCAGCGACACCCCCGCCAGCGCGAATTGCGCGATGCCCAGCGCATCGGCAACCGCCAGCACGTCGTCAGCCAGCATCGGCATGGTGAATTCACCCGCTTCCGCCACGCTGGCGCCATGGCCGCGCGTGTCGATGCGGATCAGGGCAAATCGCTCGCGCAGGGCAGGCAGGGCCGGATCCCACAGATCCATGTCCGTGCCGATGGAATTGAGCAGCACCAGCGCGGGTGCATCCTCGCGCCCTTCATGCTTGTAATAGAGGCGGGCGCCCGGAACGTCGACGAAGGGCATCAGTGGGCCTCTTCCAGCATGCTGGAGAATGCCGCGCCGGTTTTCGCGGTGATGTCCTCGGCGGTGACGCCGGGGGCCAGCTCGATCAGCGTCATGCCGCCGTTCTTGCGGTCAATGCGAAAGACGGCGAGGTCGGTGACGATCATGTCGACCACGCGTTTCCCGGTCAGCGGCAGGGTGCAGGCGGGCAGGATCTTCGGCTCGCCATATTTCGATACATGGTCCATCACCACGATCACGTTCTTGACCCCTGCGACCAGGTCCATCGCCCCGCCCATACCCTTCACCATCTTGCCCGGGATGGTCCAGTTGGCGAGATCGCCGTCCTGCGAGACTTCCATCGCGCCCAGCACGGCCATGTCGATATGACCGCCGCGGATCATCGCGAAACTGTCGGCGCTGGAAAAGAAGCTGGAGGTAGGGAGCGCCGTCACCGTCTGCTTGCCCGCGTTGATGAGGTCGGGGTCGACCTCGTCCTCATAAGGGAACGGGCCAATGCCCAGCATGCCGTTTTCGCTCTGCAGCGTGACCTTGATGCCCGGCGGGACATGGTTGGCGACCAGTGTCGGTATCCCGATGCCAAGGTTCACGTAATAACCGTCGCGCAGTTCGCGCGCGGCGCGTGCGGCCATCTCGTCGCGGGTCCAGGGCATCAGGCGGGCTCCCTTTCGCGCACGGTGCGTTTCTCGATGCGCTTTTCGTTGATGGTGGACAGCACCACGCGGTCGACGAAAATGCCGGGCGTATGGATGCAATCGGGATCGAGCGTGCCTGCCGGCACGATTTCCTCGACCTCGGCCACGGTCACCTTGCCCGCGGTCGCCATGTTGGGATTGAAATTGCGCGCGGTCTTGCGGAACAATAGATTGCCCTCCTCGTCCGCGCGCCACGCCTTGACGATCGAAAGGTCCGCGCGCAGCCATGTCTCTCGCACATATTCCTCGCCCTCGAAAACCTCGACCGGTTTGCCCTCGGCAACCACCGTCCCGACGCCCGTTTTCGTATAGAAGGCGGGAATTCCGGCACCGCCAGCGCGAATGCGTTCGGCCAGCGTCCCTTGGGGATTGAGCTCAAGCTCAAGCTCGCCCGACAGATACTGGCTTTCGAACAGCTTGTTTTCCCCGACATAGGAAGAGATCATCTTCCGGATCTGGCGGCTTTCCAGAAGCATCCAGAGGCCAAAGCCATCCGCGCCCGCATTATTGGATATGACCGTCAGATCCCGCGCCCCGTGCGCACGGATTTCGGGGATCAGGCTCTCGGGATTGCCCGAGAGCCCGAACCCGCCCGACATGATGGTCATGCCATCGAACAATACGCCTTCAAGCGCGGCACGGGGGTTGGCGTAAATCTTCGACATGGTTGTCCTTGGGGGTATCCTGGGGTTCAGGCTTCGAGACGCTGACGGGACGAGAAGGCCTGCTCTGCTTCAGCCTTCGCGCGCTGCAACTGGAAGTCGAAGCCGATATAGGCACTGTCGCCCTGCCGGTTGGGCACGGGCAGGAGGCCTTCGCGGGTGCCAAATGCGAAATCATCGGCGGCAAACGGATCGTCGCCGAAATTGATCTGCGTGGTCAGCGTGCGATAGCCCGGTGCCTCGATGAAGAAATGCACATGGGCGGGGCGATTGCCGTGACGGCCCAGCGCCTGCATTAGCTTGTCGGTCGCGCCTTCGGGCGGAACGGAATAGCCGTTCGGCATCTTCGAGCGGAAGGAATATTGCCCGTCCGGGCCCAGCTTGATGCGGCGGCGGTTGTTGAACGGGGTCTGTTCGCCCGTCGGGTCGAAATGCGAATACCAGCCCTTGGAATTGGCATGCCAGACGTGGACGATCGCGTCCTTCACGGGCTCGCCGTCAGGACCGACCACCTTGCCCGACATATAGAGCGTGTCGGTATCGTCGGGATCGACGCTCAGATCGGCCTCGCCTTCCACCAGCGGGGCGCCCGCGACATAAAGCGGACCTTCGATCGTGCGCGGCGTGCCGCCGGTCAGGCCGGCCTCGGCATCCTTGGCATCCATGTAGAGGTCGAGGAAATGCTCGATCCCCGTGCCCGGCACGATAAGGCCGAATTCGCCTGCGCTTTGCTGCAGGAAATTCACCGCCTGCCAGAATTCGCTTTCGGAAATGTCATGCTTGACGATCGTTTCCATCACCGCTTCCAGCAGGTCGCGCGTGATCGCTTTCAGGCGCGGATTGCCGCCCTCGGCATCCTTGCCGGTTGCACGATCCAGCAGGGTCTGCACCGCTTCGGTCTTTACGAAATCAGTATTCATCGTTCCTCTCCCTTTGGATCAGGGGTTTGATTTGATCAGCTATCGTCCTCGCGCACGGACGAAGGGTGGCGGCACAGCGCCGTTACGCGGACATCCATGAATGGATAGAGGGGCAGGCCCATGAGGATTTCATGCAGCTTCTCATTGCTCTCGACATCGAAAATGCTGACGTTCGAATACAGGCCTGCGACGCGCCAGATATGCCGCCAGACCCCCTTGTTCTGCAGATCCTGCGAATAGGCCTTTTCGACAGCCTTGAGTTCCTCGAAACGCTGGGGATCGTAATCCAGCGGTACGTTCACATCCATTTCGACCTTGAAGAGCATGGGTAATTATCCAGCAGCGGGAATTGAAATCGTGGCGCGGCTTGCGCCGCGTCGGTGGAAAGCGATGCGCTCCTCGTCCAGCTCGATGCCCAGTCCGGGGCCGGCGGGAACGGCAAGGGAGAAATCGCTGTAGTCGAGGGGCTCCGTCAGGATCTCCTCGGTAAGCAGCAGCGGGCCGAACAGTTCGGTGCCGAATTGCAACGCGGGGAAGGTCGCGAAGACATGGGCCGAGGCAATCGTGCCGACGCCCGCTTCCAGCATCGTGCCGCCATAAAGCGCGACGCCTGCGGCATCGGCAATGGCCTGCACCTCGCAAGCGGCGCGCAGGCCGCCCGATTGCTCGACCTTCACGGCGAAGACATCGGCTGCCGCATGGCTCGCGAAATCATAGGCGGTCGCGGGGCCCTGCAGTGCCTCGTCCGCCATGATCGGAATCCTTGCGGAGGCGCGCAGGCGGGCCATGCCGGAGCGATTGTGCCGGATGATCGGCTGTTCGACGAGATCGCAGCCGACATCGGCCAGCATGGCGATTCCGCGCGCAGCGGTCGTCTCGTCCCATGCCATGTTCACATCGACACGGATGCTCGCCCTGTCGCCCAGCGCCTTCTTGATGGCGCCGACATGGGCGACATCGTCGGCAAGGGCGCGCTTGCCGATCTTCAGCTTGAAGGCATCGTGCCGCCCGGCTTCGATCATGCGTTCGGCCTCGGCGATATCGGTATCGGTCCTGCCGCTGGCCAGCGTCCAGAGCACCGGCAGCCTGTCGCGCAGGCGGCCGCCAAGCAGTTCGCTCACCGGCAGTCCGCAACGCTTGCCCTGTGCATCGAGCAGGGCGGTCTCGATCGCGCATTTGGCGAAATTATTGCCGACGATATGCCGCGAAAGGCGCGTCATCGCCTGCGCCGGGCGCGCGGCGTCGCAGTCTTTCAGGATCGGCGTGAAATAGCTGTCGATGGCAAGCTTGATGCCTTCCGGGCTTTCCGGGCCATAGGCAAGGCCGCCGATGGTCGTCGCTTCGCCGATGCCGGTGATGCCATCGGCGCAGCGAATACGCACAAGGCAGATCGCCTGGCTGTTCATTGTGGCCATGGCGAGCACGTGCGGCCGAATGGTCGGAACGTCCACGAGGATGGTCTCGACCTCGACTATCGCAATTCCTGCGAGACTTTCCATACTCTCCACCATAACCGATTTGCTTTGATGTGGGTTTAGTCTTGATAAAAATGGCTGTAAAAGACCAATATCGCACACCAACATAACATTGGGGTTATAATGCTGGATATCAGGGCCATTCGCGCCTTTCAGGCCGTGGCAGAAGAGAGGAGCTTCACCCGCGCGGCGCACAGGCTCAACGTCGCGCAGCCCGCGCTCAGCCGGCAGATGCGCGAACTGGAAGCAGGGCTCGATCTTGTTTTGTTCGATCGCGGCGTGCGGCCTGTCGCCCTGACAGCGGCGGGCCGCGTGCTGCTTGAACACGGCCAGCGGATACTGGCCGCGATGGTGCAGCTGCATGGCGCGCTCGACCGGGTGCGGCAGGGGGAACGCCGGAAATTCACCATCGGCTTCGTCGGCTCGACCATGTTCGGGCTGGTCCCCGACTTGCTGCGCCGCTTCCGGGCCAAGGCTCCCGATGTCGACATCGACCTGATCGAGATGAACACCGTCAGCCAGATCGAGGCGCTCAAAAGCGGGCGCATCGATGCGGGGCTGGGGCGGCTGACGCTGGAGGACGCGAATGTCGCGCGCCGGGTGATCCAGCATGAGGCGCTGATGCTGGCGGTGTCGCAGCACCATGCGCTTGCGGTGGGCGAAGAGCCGGTCAATCTTGCCGAGCTGGTGGGGGAGAAGCTCATCCTCTATCCCGCCGAGCCGCGACCCAGCTATGCCGACCAGGTGCTCTCGCTCTTCCACGATCACGCGCTTTCACCGGTCAATCTGCTGGAGGCGCGCGAGCTGCAATCGGCGCTGGGCCTCGTTTCGGCCGAGGCGGGGGTGTCGATCATCCCCGCCTCGGTGGCGAAACTCAGGCGCGATGACATCGTCTATCGCCCCATCCGGCAGGCAACCGCGGTTTCCCCGATCATCCTCAGCTGGCGCATGAACGACAGCTCGGACCTGCTCCGTTCGCTCCTCGCCGTGGTGCCGGGAGAAGAAGGCTGAGCCATCGCCGCCGGGCCTATTCGGCGGCCTCGGCCAATCCGCCCGAGGGGCTGGTCTCATCCTCGATCATCCGCGCCAGCAGCTTGCGGACTTTGACGGGTGCGACGTCATTGCTCATGAGAACGGGATTGAGCGAAAAGAAATCGGCATCGCCCATTTCGGCCTGCACCGCCTGCACCAGCGGCCCGTCCTCGTCCTCGAACGCGGCATGCATGCCGGCGATCTTCTGCGCGTTATATTCGGCGTCATCCTCGACGTGATTGCGCCGCGTGGCGAAGAAGTAATGCGTCTCGAACTCGTCTGCCGGGGTGCAGGTGTGCAGGTCGTACTGGTTGATGTCGTTATCAAAACCCTCGGCCTCCTGCGTGGCGGCAACCGTCAGCTGGATGTTGGCAGGCGCGCTCCAGGTGATGTCGAAATACTGGCGCGCTTCCTCCTCAGGCTTGGGCAGGAACGGCGCGAAGATCATCATCGCGGGCTTTTGCGACCATTCCCACCGGGCAGACACGGTGCGGTCGGTTTCGGCGACCTTTGGCACCTGCGGCGACAGCTTGCCGCGCGTGGTGATGATCTCGCCGTGGACATGGTCGATGTGCGACAGGTCCATCACATTGTCGATGATCAGCTCATAGTTCACCGGCAGGTTCATGTAGGTATAGCCGACCCCGGTGTCCGGCCCATCGTCCAGCGGCGAATAATCGGGCAGCAGTGACAGGTCCGCCTCTGCCTCGTCCATCCAGATCCACAGGAAGCCGTAGCGCTCGGCGATCGCAAAGGTGTCGACCTGCGCGGCCTTGGGGATATGGCCGGTGCCATGCGGGTTGTGGGTGCACTTGCCCCCGGCGTTGAAGCGCAGCGCGTGATAGGGGCAGGCCACCTCGTCGCCGATGCGCCTGCCTTGGCTCAACGGCGCAAAGCGGTGCGGGCAGCGGTCGTGCATGGCGACTGCCGTGCCATCGGCTAGGCGGTAGATCATCACCGACTTGCCCAGGATCTTGCGGTGGAACAGATCGGTCGCGTTTACCTCGCTGGACAGGGCGGCGACATACCAGGCCTTCATCAGAAAATGGTCACGAACTTTCATGGCTAACCTCTTTCGATCAGATGCGAATTGTAAGACGGGGCGTAAGCGCGCGTGAGCAGCACGGGGTGAAGCAGTCGTTGGCTGCTTTCTCGGCGTCCGACAGGAACATGTCCCGGTGGTCGGGAAGCCCGTCGACGATCTTGGTGACGCAGGTTCCGCAAATGCCCTGCTCGCACGATACGGGGATTTCGATACCGGCTGCGGACAAGGCCTCGATGACGGTCTGGTCCTCGCCCACGGGGATCACGCGCTCGCTGTCGGCAATGGCGATCTCGAACCCGCCGGTGGTGCCCGGCTCCGCCACGGGGGCGGAAAATCTTTCGAAATGGACCTGGCTCTCCGGCCAGCCTGCGCGGGAAGCGGCATCGAGGACGTGGTTCATGAACCCGTCCGGGCCGCAGACATAGATATGCGTGCCCACGCGCGGCATCGCCGCCAGCAGCGCATCGATATTCATGCATGTGCGGGGATCATCGTCATGGTGAAAGGCGACTTTGCCCGCCAAGGCCGGGGCCGTCAGCCGTTCGGCAAAGGCGGCCCTGTCGGCGCTGCGGGTGCAATAATGCATCGCGAACACATCGCCTTTCCGCGCGAGGTGTTCGGCCATGGCGAGGATCGGCGTCACGCCGATCCCGCCAGCGAACAGCAGGGCGTTTTCCTGCGCCTGCAGTTCGAAGAGATTGCGGGGACGGCTGATTTCCAGCCTATCCCCCACCGCGATTCGATCATGCATGGCGCGCGATCCGCCGCGCCCATCGGCATCGCGCAAGACGCCGATCTGGTATTGATCGACACTGCCTGCCGGGCCGCACAGCGAATATTGCCGCACCAGCCCGCCGGGCGCGCGTACATCCACATGCGCGCCCGGCGTCCAGGCGGGGAGGGGGCCGCCATCGGTTTTCTCAAGCAGGAAGCTGGCGATGTCGCGCGCTTCGTCGTGCCGGTCTGCGACCCGGACTTCGATCCACACGCTCATGCGCCCGCCTCCGCCGGGCGGCAGGGCAAGATGCCCTGACCGCCGCGGCCCCGTGGATTGTTGCAAAACGTCTGCGCCATGGATCAGAACTCCACGCCGAGCCGCGCGTACCATTCCGCAGGCTTGTTGTAGGTTCCGAAGATCACGCCCGCGGCCTGCACGTTGCCGGTCACCAGATAGCGGTCGTCGGTGATGTTGGTGCCGCCCAGCGTCAGGTTCCAGTTACCCGACGGCGCCTCATAGGTGACGCTGGCATTCAGCATGTCGGTGGAGGGACGCCTCAGAAGATAGGCCCGCTCGGTATCGTTCCACACGCTGCTGGTCTTCGTATAGTCGAGCAAGGTCACGACCGACCCGCCATTGCCGAGGAAGAATTCGTAGCGGGGGCTGATATTCGCCTTCCAGCGGGGCGTCTTGGGCAAGGGCGCGCCATCGAAAACACCGGCCTGGATCGCATTGGGCAATACGACCGCGCCGTCGAGGACATTGGTGTAATAGGCGTCGGTGTGACCCAGAGAGGCATTGATGGTCAGCCCCGGAATGGGCGCGGCCACAGCTTCGACCTCGAAACCCTTGATCCGGGCATCGCCTGCGTTCTGGATCGTGGGCGAAATGCCCAGCTGGAAGTTAAGCTGGATGTCGCGGTAGCTGGTGGTGAAGGCTGAGGCATTCAGCTGCAGCCTGCGGTCGAAGAACTGCGACTTCACCCCGATTTCATAGCTTTCCGCCTTTTCGGGATTGAACATCGGCGCATAGTCGAGCGGAGCCGACAGGCGCGTGGTCCACCCGCCTGTCTTGTACCCCTTCGACCAAGAGCCATAGAGCATCACGTCTTCGCTGGGGTGCAGCTGGATGCCCAGCTTGGGCGAGAAATTGGTGAAGCGGCGCGATTGCCGTTCGTCGACGAAGAACCGCAGCGGCTGGTCGCTTTCGGGGAAACCCAGCGCCGAGGTGCAGGGCTCGCCATAGGTCGTGCAGCCAGAGATCTTGTAATAGAACCCGTTGAGGTCGGTCTGCCCGCCAAGGAAGCTCTTGTCTTCTTCGGTGTAGCGCCCGCCCAGCGTGAGCGAGATCAGCTCGTTCACCTCGAAGTCGAGCTGGCCGAAAAAGGCGAAATTCTCGGTCCTGATATCGTTCGGGCCAAAGATCTCGAAAATGCCCTGGTCGAAGGTGACATAGTCCTTCAGGTCGCTGCGTTCCTTGAAGTAATAGGCGCCCAGCACGAATTTGAGCCGATCGTCGAACATCTGGCCGGTAAGCTGCAGCTCCTCGCTGAACTGCCAGTTCTTGAGCGCGAAGGAGAATTCGAGGATGCGGATCGGCGAACCGTCGGCGTCGAGCGCCGTTGCCCAGTCAAGATCGCGGTAGCCGGTGATCGACTTGACCGAGAGGAAATCGGTGAGGTCGTAATCGACCGTCAGCGACGCGCCCCACGCGGTCATGCGCGA
This sequence comes from Croceicoccus mobilis, assembly GCF_001661965.1. Lineage (GTDB taxonomy): Bacteria > Pseudomonadota > Alphaproteobacteria > Sphingomonadales > Sphingomonadaceae > Croceicoccus > Croceicoccus mobilis. Next base: position 5,049 of record NZ_LYWZ01000029.1, on the reverse strand, counting down.
GAAATTGTTGCCGGTCGCATAGCTCTTGTCGATGTCGCTGGTGATGAAGGCGTCGGTATAGGTCAGGCGGTCGTTGAACGGATCACCGTCGACATTCACACCGGCGATCGAACCCAGCATTTCCGACGGGTTGAGCGGTGTGCCGCGGCTGGCGCACAGATCGCCAAGGCCGATGGAGCCGAGCACATCGACGGGCGTGTTGATGCAGGTGTTGTAAAGGAAGCCCAGCGTCGAGGGATCGTCCGCCGTCGTCGCGACCACGGAGTTGGCGGTGCCATTGGTGTCTTCGCGCAGATAGTCGCCGGTCAGGCGGACCGACAGACGGTCGGTCGGCGTCCAGTAAGCCTTGCTGCGCAGCGACCATTGACCCTGCCCGCCAAAGCGGGAGGAGGTGTCGTAGCCACTGGCGCGGAATGCGGTGTCGACATCGTTGTTATAGGCTTCGGCGCCGGGGAACTGGACGCGCTTCTGATAGCCGTCGCGGCTGCGCGAGGACCCGGTCAGCGCGATGGCGAGGTCATCCGTGATCGGCAGGTCCACCGTCATGTTGAGGTCGAGCCGGTTGAAGCTGCCCGTCGTGACATCGCCGCGAAGCGCGAATTCGGTGCCGGGATCGCGCGTGACGATAGAGATCGCGCCGCCGATCGTGTTGCGCCCGAACAATGTGCCCTGCGGCCCTTTCAGGACCTCGATACGCTCGACATCGGGAAGGTCGAGATTGGCGCCGACCGTGCGGGCAAGATAGACGCCGTCGAGATACACGCCCACGCCGGGGTCGAAGTTCGCGGCGAAGTCGCTTTGCCCGATGCCGCGGATATAGGCGGTGAGGACCGAGGACGAACCCGAGAAGGGCGAACCGGCGTCGAGGGTGACATTGGGGGAGATGTTTGAAAGGCTGGAGACATCGGCAACCGCCCGTTCCTTGAGCGCATCCCCTGCGAATGCGGTGATGGCGATGGGCACGTCCTGCACGTTTTCCGCACGCTTCTGCGCGGTGACGACGATCTCTGAATGCCGGTCGTTCTTTCGGCGCGATTGTCGGCTTCCTGGGCTTCCTGGGCGAAAGCGGGGGTCGATGCCAAGGTCAGCGCAGACGCGCCGACAAGTAGAGCCTTCCTCATCATCCTCTTCTCCGTTCTTACATCCGGGCTCCTTTCCGGAGCCTCTGGTGGACACCATTCGCGGTGACGAAGATGCAAAAGCAATTGTCGTGCCAGATGCGCCAAACGCCCGGTTTACGGGGCCGACGCAGATCGGAATTACTTGACCTCGATCAGATTGTTTGAAATCAAACGCGGCATATAAATAAAAATAAACATGGGAGACGGAGTATGCCGTCGGAGACATGTCCCATCTGGCAGCGTGAAGAGGACGCGTCAGGGCAAGTCGATTTCGCGCGCATGAAAAGGCTGGCCGAGCCTTTGGTCGAAGACCTGCGCCAAAGTTTCCGGTTCGATCCCGATACGGCGGAGATCACGCTGAACGGGGAGCGCATGGTGCTTACCGACAATCGCGGCCTGGGCAGCATGCGGCGCGAACTGATCGCCGCGCTCGGCTATGAACGGGCGCGCGGTGTCGCGACGCGCATGGGCTATGGCATGGGAGCCGCCGACGCGCAGCTCGCCCGCTCATTGCGCAAGGACGACGACGTGTTTGCAGGCTTTGCCGTCGGACCGCAGCTTCACGCGCTCAAGGGGTCGGTCAAGGTCGAGCCGATTGTATTTCGCGCCAACCATGCCGAGGGCTCGTTCTACAGCGAATATTACTGGCACAATTCCGCCGAATGCTGCGCCCACCGCGACGCGGTCGGCATCGGCCCCTATCCGGGGGGCTGGCAACAGGTCGGTTACGCCTCGGGCTATGCTTCGGCGTTTTTTGGCAGGCCGATGATCTTTCGTGAACTGCAATGCATCGCCATGGGGCACGAACGCTGCTTCCTGGTCGGCAAGCCGGCGGAAGAGTGGGAAAACGCGGACGAGGAAGCGCGGTGGTTTCGGGCCGAGGAATACGCCGACCGCACGGGGGGCAGGGCCAAGGGCGCTGCGCGCGCCGAACCGAGCGAGGACCTCAAGATCGGGACCCGCAGCATCGTCGGGGCTTCGGCCGGGTTCAACCTCGCGCTCCATCTCGTCGACAGGGTCGCCCGGACCCGCGCACCTGTGCTGTTCACGGGCGAAAGCGGTGTCGGCAAGGAGGTGTTCGCGCGCGAACTGCACAAGCGCAGCGACCGTGCCGAGGGCCCGCTCATCGCGGTAAACTGCGCGGCCATACCCGAGACGCTGATCGAGGCGGAACTGTTCGGGGTCGAGCGCGGCGCCTATACCGGCGCGGATGGTGCCCGCGCTGGCCGGTTCGAGCGGGCGGAGGGCGGCACTCTGTTCCTTGACGAGATCGCCACGCTGTCACCCGGCGCGCAGGCAAAGCTGCTGCGCGTGCTGCAGGAATCCGAATTCGAACGCGTGGGCGCCAGCAAGGTGATGAAGGCCAATGTGCGCCTGATCGCCGCCACCAACGACGATCTGCATGCGAATGTTGCAAAGGGCCTGTTTCGCGCCGACCTGCTGCACCGGATCACGACCTTTCCCATCCACATCCCGCCGCTGCGCGATCGCAGGGAAGATATCCCGCTGCTGGCCAATCACTTTCTGCGCAAGATGTGCAAGCGCCATGGCCGGACCATCAAGGGGTTCACCGATACGCTTGTCCGCCACTTCCACGACTATCGCTGGCCCGGCAATGTGCGCGAGATGGAAAATCTCGTCGAAAGGGCCGTCATACTCGCCAATGATGGAGAGGCGATCGACATCCACCATCTTACCATTTCCGGGGCCGTCGCGATTGACGATGATGGCGGGCGGGTCGACAATCCGTTCTGGAGCTTCGTGCTCGACCGCGTGCGCAATGGCGATGGCGACCGGGTCGAGGAAACGATGCTGGATTCCGGCCTGTCGAAGGACGAGCTGGTCGATGTGGCGATTGCCGGCGCGCTGCGCCGATCGGGCGGCAATGTCACCGAAGCGGCGCAGATGCTGAAGATGTCGCGGTCCCAACTCAATTACTGGATCAGGAAAAATTCGCGCGATGACGCCGGTTCGGGCGCTTGATCCAAGGCTGAGAAGGAGCGCGGGGTCGATGTTCAGCCGAACCCGATACGCCGACGCATAAAACGATCGGCAGGCGAGCCAGATATGCTTTGAGCGGCTGGTATGGACGTGATGCATGCATCACCGACGTTCACCATATTTGCGGCTCACTGGACACCGCAGATGAACCTGCTGCCCCACGATCGCATGATGAAGGCGTCGATCGGAATCCACACCGGGCGCGAAGACATTATCCTCTGGAGACGCAGTGGCGAGGGCATAGAGGCTTCCGGCGTGAATTGCCTGTTCGCAGGCGACATTGCCGAGCTTCCCGTAGACGGGATCCGTTCAGCCACCAATCCCCTGCCGAGATGACGGGCGAAATCCACATTTACGACGGTGATTTCTTTGCCACCCGTCGTCATCAGCGGGACCCGGAAATCCTTGAGGAAGAGCCATCGCATGGCGCAGCCATCAGGGAGATGTTCGCTAACGAAAACGAACGTTTTTTCGGAGAGCCCCAGGGCTAAACAGGCGTCTTAGCAAGGCCGCTTTCCCACACCGTTGGCTGAACAGCCCAAGTGGCGATCGCGGCGATAGCGGGATGGAAGCGTGTGTTAGGCATCAGGGTCCATTCGGATCAGAGCTGCACTCGTCGCCGACGTCGCAACCGGCATAGGCAACAAGCTTTCCAAAGCGCTCGCCGGGACAGGTCACCGTCTCCATGGCGCCGACCTGTCGCTAAAGTGCAATTCAGCCTTGGCCAAGACGTGCGAGCATCTGCTGCACTGAACGCATTGCAGCATCCAGGCGAAAGCCTCGGTGACGCTACCGTGCGGTGTGTGAGATGTGAAAAGGGAAGTCGGCGAGTTTGACGACTGACCTTTCGATCGGAACCGACCATGGAAGAGGCAGGTCTTACCGTGAAGCGCTAATAATAATCGGCTTAGCGGCTGATAGTGGCCACCTCATGCGGATCGCCCAGCACCACGCCGATACGCTGATGCAGGCCGACAGGCTCTGCATCGAGGATGCGGTTGGCCCCATCGGTCGCCGCGCCGCCAGCCTGTTCGATCAGCATGCTCATCGGGTTCGCTTCATATAGCAGGCGCAGCTTCGCCTTACCGTTGCGGTGATCTTCGGGGTAAAGGAACACGCCGCCACGCTTAAGGATGCGATGCACGTCGGCCACCATGGATGCGGTCCAGCGCATGTTGTAATCGACGCCCAAAGGCCCCTCTGCGCCAAGGATGCGCTCTTCCACATATTGGCTGATCGCAGGCGACCACTGGCGACGGCGCGCCATGTTGATCGCAAATTCGCGGCGGCCGGTCGGGATCTTCAATGGCCCGTCGGTCATACGCCACGAACCGATTTCGGCATCCAGCGTGAATTCATAGACGCCCGTGCCCACGGTCAGCACCATCAGCGTCTGCGGGCCATAGATCGCATAGCCCGCCGCCACCTGGCAGTGACCGGGCTGGAGGAAATCACCTTCCTCCACATCGCGGCCAGACGTGTGCTCCGGCGCGCGCAGGATCGAGAAAATAGTGCCGACGGAAAGATCGACATCGACATTGCTCGACCCGTCGATGGGATCGAACAGCAACAGATATTCGCCCTTGGGATAGCGGTTCGGGATCGGGTGGATCGCCTCCATCTCTTCAGACGCCATGCCGGCAAGATGGCCGCCCCACTCATTCGCGTCGAGCAGCAGGTCATTGGCGATCACGTCCAGCTTCTTCTGCACCTCGCCCTGCACGTTTTCGCTGTCGAGGCTGCCCAGCACATCCCCCAAAGCGCCCTTTGAAATGGCGTGATTGATCACCTTGCAGGCGCGGGCAATGGTTTCGATCAAGAGGCGCAGTTCGGCCGGACAGGTCGAATCCGGCATGCGCTGCTGATCGATGAGAAAACGGCTGAGAGTGGGTTTGGACATAGGCAATGCTCTCTGACAGGCTGTCAT
>NZ_LYWZ01000028.1 GCF_001661965.1 Croceicoccus mobilis | reverse complement strand
CTGTCAACGGCGGAGCAAAAGTCGGCCATTCGGCGGCGTAAAACCAGGCCATCGTGTTACATGCCGGGGGGAGTGGCGTGAGGGCGTAGCCCGAGGGCCACTCCCCCCGGCATTGGTGTAATTTTCAGGGTCTGGTTTTGGCCTTGCGGGCCCGGCTGTGCGCGAGGCGATAGCTTTCGCCGTTCATCTCGAGGATGCTGACGTGATGGGTCAGGCGATCGAGGAGCGCGCCTGTGAGACGCTCAGATCCGAAGGTTTCGGTCCATTCGTCGAAGGGCAGGTTGCTGGTGATGAAGGTGGAGCCGCGTTCGTAACGCTGGGAGATCAGCTCGAACAACAGTTCGGCGCCGGTCTTGGAGAGCGGCACAAAGCCCAGTTCGTCGATGATGAGCAGCTTGTATCCGGCCATCTGCTTCTGGAAGCGCAGAAGACGGCGCTCGTCGCGGGCCTCCATCATTTCGCTGACCAGCGCTGCCGCGGTGGTGAAGCCCACCGACAGTCCTTTCTGGCATGCTGCCAGTCCGAGCCCCAACGCTACGTGCGTCTTTCCGGTGCCTGATGGCCCCAGAGCGATGGCGTTCTCACGCCGCTCGATCCACTCGCAGCGCGCCATCTCGAGCACCTGCATCTTGTTGAGCCTGGGGATGGCGGCGAAGTCGAAGCTGTCGAGGCTTTTGACGGCGGGGAAGCGCGCGGCCTTGATGCGCCGCTCGACCATGCGACGCTCCCTGTCGATCATTTCCATCTCGACGAGGCGGGCGAGGAAGCGGATATGATCGACGCCTTCAGCGGCACATTGCCGCGCGAGCTTGTGATGCTCACGCAGGCACGTAGGCAGCTTGAGCGCCTTGAGATGGTGAGCGAGAAGGATCTCCGGGGCCTGATCGCTCATGCGGCCTCCTGCCGGTCGGAGAGCAGGCTCAGATAGGCTCTGGCAAAGGTCTTCTCGACCGTGGTGCGTGGCAGGAAGGGATAGACGTCCAGGTCCAGCCTGGGCGGTACGCGTTCGATCCGGCACAGGACGAGGTGCTTGACGGCATCGAAGCCGATGGCGCCAAGATCGATGGCCTGTTCGACCGCCGCCTGGAGATCGGCGAGGGTGAACGTTTCCAGCAGGCGCAGTACCTGCACATATTCGCGCCTGCCATGTTTGTGCATGCGCCCTTCCATCAACCGCTGCAGTGTCGTGAACGCTTCGGGCAGGTCCCAGCCCTGCAAAGGCGCAGCCTGGTCGAATGCGTTGATCTTCTGCTCGATCAGCGGGAGATAATGGAGCGGGTCGAAGACAACCTCCTCGCGGGCATAGCAACGAGGATGACGGGCGATGACTTCGCTGCGGCAGCCGATCACCACCTCATCGACATAGGCCCTGATCCAGACCTCCTGATGGCCCCAGGCCACCGGAACCGAATAATCGTTGGTCCTGTAGCGCACCAGGGATTGCGAGGAGACCCTCCCGCCTTTCTGATCGCAGGCCTCGAAGGGTGTAGCGGGCAGAGGCTGCATGGCCGCGAGATCGCGCTGCAGCCGCTCACCGATCGTCTCGCTCTGCCCGCGCACCTTGTCCTGCTGGCGCTTGCGGCATTGCTCCTCCAGCCACAGGTTGAACGCCTCCCAGGTCGGGAACTTCGGGATCGGCACCATGAAGTTGCGCCGGCAATAGCCTACCAGCCCCTCCACATTGCCTTTCTCGTTCCCCTTGCCCGGGCGAGCATAGCGGTCGCGGATCACGTAATGTGACAGGAAAGCGCTGAACAGCGTGGCACGCTGCCGCGTGCCGTCGGGCAGGATCTTCGTCACAAGGCAGCGATCGTTGTCATAGACGATCGAGCGCGGTACCGCGCCGAAAAACGCGAAGGCATGCACGTGTCCGTCCACCCAGGCCTCCGCCACCGCCGCCGGATAGGCCCGCACATAGCAGGCATCACTGTGCGGCAGATCGAGCGCGAAGAAGTAGGCCTTCTGCTCCACCCCGCCGATCTCCACCAGCGCTTCCCCGAAATCGGCCTGCGCATCTCCCGCAGGGTGCGCCAGCGGCACGAACATCTCCCGGCTGCGCTGTTCGCGCTCCCGGATGTAATCCTTGATGATCGTATAGCCGCCGGTGAAACCATGCTCGGTGCGCAAACGGTCGAATACCCGCTTCGCCGTATGGCGTTGCTTGCGCGGGACACTGCGGTCACCCTCAAGCCATCCATCAATGATCGCCACAAACCCGTCCAGCTTCGGGCGCTGCGGTACGGACTGGCGCCGGTAACCCGGCGGCGATGAAAACGACAGCATCTTGCGTACCGTTTCGCGCGACACATTGAAACGCTTCGCCGCCGCCCGTTGGCTCATGCCATCCGCGCAAGCCAGACGGACCTGAAGATAAAGTTCCACGCTGTAGATCCCCACACCTCCCTGACTCGGCAGAAAGGCTTCAAGGTGGACGACTTTTACGCCGCCCGCAGCAGGACTATCCCGCCGCTACCGTGGTCGAATATTGCTCCGCCGTTCTCAATCGACCGAAGCTCATCATCGTCGCTTGCGAGCTTCAGACCAAATCGGCGTTCTACTTCGCGGCCGATGCCGTCGGATCGTGGCACTTCGGCTCTGCAGCGCCCGAAGACATGGAGATCGCGCACGCGGTCTCAGCGTCGGCCGCCTATCCGGCGGCGCTACCGCCGCTAGACGAAGTGCTCACGTTCACCAAGAACGATGTCGCCGAATGCCACCGAGTGATCCTCACGGACGGGGGCGTGTATGACAACCTCGCCCTCGCGCCGCTTTGGCCCGGGCGAGACCCAACCATCAGTCTTCACGTCGCGGACTATCCGCGCATTATCGCGTGCCGCGCTGGGTATGGGCTCAAACACGCCGCGCGCCCTGCATTTATGGTCTCAAGGCTAAAAGCCGCTTTCGAAAGTGTTCATGCACGCGCTCAGAACTTCGCCATGAACCGGCTCTATGATCTCCAGCGTGGAGGGGAAATCGAGACATTCCTTCTCCCCTATATCGATCAGAAGGACAGCCTGCTCACTCACGCCCCGGCCGATCTCGTCACCGCGGAGGACGTTGCAGATTATCCGACCGACTTTTCAGCCATGCCCGAGGAATGGATCGACCGTCTCTCCAAACGCGGTGAACAAGTAACCCGGGCACTGGTCAAGCAATACTGGTCGTCGCGCGAACAGGCAGTCGGCGATCCCGTCAGGAACAGCAGCGGTGGCGACCCTTGAAATCTTCAACGTCGCGCATGGCCAATGTTCGTTGATCTCAAGCGACTCCGGCGCGCACATGTTGATCGACTGTGGGCACAATGGAGGTACGGGTTGGCGACCTTCTGAAATGTTGGCTCGTCGTGGAGTCCGTTGGCTCGACGAACTTGTAATTACCAACTGCGACGAAGACCATGCTAGCGATTTACCTCGGCTGCTGGAGACCGTCGACATTGGCTGCCTCACCCGCAACCCAACAGTCTCGGGCAACGAACTCTACCGATTAAAGGCATCTGGGGGCATGGGCGCCGGCATCGCATCGCTCGTCGACATGACAATGCATTTCAACCAGCCAGCGGGTTCACTTGCCGCCTTCGATGGGATGACATGCAGGATATTCTGGAACAGTTATCCTTACGATTTCGAAGACGAGAACAACCTCAGCCTGGTGCTGGTGATGCGCTGGCCGGGCCGGCTAGGCATACCGGGCTTCTCGATATTGTACGGCGGTGACATGGAGAGGGAAGGTTGGCTGCGCCTTCTTGATCGATCTGACTTTCGCCGAGAAATGCACGACATTAACGTCTTTGTGGCGTCGCACCACGGTCGCTACAATGGGTACTGTCCCGAGTTGTTCGAATGGACCGGTCTACAACCAGACATCTTTGTGGTCTCGGACTGCGGTATCCAGCACGCAACGCAAGAAACCATCGCGCTATATCGGCACCGTGCACGCGGCATCGAACACAACGGGACGCTGCGCCGCGTCATCACCACTCGACGAGATGGCTGGATACGCTTTCATATTTACGACGGACGAGCGCGCCTGCTGACCTCGAGCACATAGCGGCATGCTCTCAGCGGCAGCTTTTGGGACCCGATGCGCTCAAGCAGAACGGCAGAAAATGGGGCGCATTGCCGCCGTTGGCGCTCCTGACTGATCGGCAGGCCTCTGGGCGAAAGCTCTGTCATCAAAGGATCGGGAGAAAAAATCCGAAAAAGGTTCTGCGAAGTGACGACTGCTCCCGCTTTATGCCCGCCAATCTCCGTCTAGGATATGCAATGACATATGTAAAGCCGACCATATATGTCTTTGCATATTTTCCTTGCTATTCTCACGGATGATCGTATATGCTAAAATATATAACAGTCGATCAGCATATGCAGAAACCTATTTATGAGTACGGCAATCGAAGACATCGCCGCAAGCATCAAAGCGGCTCGGATAGCAAAAGGCTTTACCCAGAAAGAGCTGGGTGAGCGGGTGGGCTTGCCTCAAAGCCATATCTCCAAAATCGAAGGTGGCAATGTAGACCTACAGATTTCCAGCCTTGTCGAAATAGCGCGCGCGCTCGACCTCGAGCTGAAGCTTGTGCCTCGAAAGACCGTACCGGCGATCGAAGGCGTTTTGCGATCACAGCGCGAAAGAAGCGAGACAAGCCGAACGCTCGCAACGATTGCCGAAACCAACCGGTTCGCCGAGCGAGTACGGGAGAGCTATCCGAGCGTCACCGAAGTGACCGAGCTTCAAAGCGCACTTAAGGATATCCAGGCCGTTAATTTCACTCCCGAAACGCTCAAAGCCATCGAGCAAGCCTTGCAGCCCGTCGCTCATCTGAAAAAGCATCTCCAGGATCTCGGCTGGGCGCTTGAGCAGCAAGAGGGAAGGAAGAAACTCGCCCAACAGGTCGCGGCATCCACACGGGCACTCCAACACGTCAGAAACCTGCAGGTTCACGCAATCGATCGAGGTAGTGCCCGCAGACGGCCTGCTTACCGGCTTGAGGACGACGCCACATGATCGACGCAGCGGCTCTCGATATCTTTCTGGGTAAGACGCGCGTTGGAACCATTGCGCGCCTCGATGGAGATGCGAGCATCTTCACATTCGACGAAGTCTACCTTTCCGACCAGGAGCGGCCGACGCTGTCGCTGGCCTACAAGGACGCGAACGGCGAAATCATTGCGGACACACGCAGCTATCGAACGAAAATCGAGCCGTTCTTCTCCAACCTCCTTCCCGAAGGCACGCTTCGCGACTATCTGGCCCGCCGCGCGGGCGTGAAAGCCGTGCGCGAGTACCACCTTCTCACACAGCTCGGACACGATCTTCCCGGCGCAGTGCGCGCCGTCGCCGTCGATGCCGAGGAAACGGAGGCCGACGAGCTAGATGAAGAAGCGGCGGGGAAGCAGGCAGAGCGCGCGCTGCGCTTCTCGCTTGCCGGCGTGCAACTCAAATTCTCGGCTATCAAAGCCCAGGGCAAGAATGGCGGACTGACGATCCCAGTCACAGGCAGCGGCGGCGACTGGATCGTCAAGCTGCCCTCTGCGAGACATCCGGACGTGCCCGAGGCTGAATTCGCAGCGATGAAACTGGCAGCAAAGATCGGGATCGACGTACCTGAAATCGACCTTGTGCCTCTCGATCAGATCGATGGCATACCCGAAGGCATCACCCGCTACGGAAAATCCGCTTTTGCCATCCGGCGCTTCGACCGGGGGGAAGAGGGACCCGTGCACACCGAAGACTTCGCCCAGGTGTTCGGTGTCTTTGCAGACGATAAATACGAGAATGCGAGCTACCGCCAGATTCTCAGTGTCCTGGCGATCGAGACCGACGAACAAAGCGTGGTCGAATTCGTCCGCCGGCTCACCTACTCGGTGCTGATCGGCAATGGCGACATGCACCTCAAGAACTGGTCATTGATTTATCCGGACCGGCGCAACGCGCTGCTGGCACCTGCCTATGACCTGCTTTCGACGCTCGCCTATATCCCAGGCGACGATGCTGCGCTCAAGTTTCATAGCTCGCGCGAGTGGGCGTCCTACACCTATGATGAACTCGAAGCGATCGCCGACAAGGCAAGGCTGCCTGCCAAGCTGATCACCGCGACAGCGAAGGATGTCGTTGCACAGTTCGACGACGCCTGGAGCAGCGAAAGCGGACACCTGCCCTTCCCCGATGACGTGCGAAGCGCGATTGAGAGGCATCGCAAGACTCTTGCGATCTGAGAGCGGTTCCGAAATCCGGCCGTTCGCGTGTAAGCACCACACGGATCAGCTGCCGGGCCCAATTCGTCAGAAAATCTGGCACATAGCGGCCCTTCAAATCCCGAAATCCAGCGTCTTGCTCTTGCTTCGGGCGAGTTCCTTTTCGGCCTTGTTGGCCTCTTCCGGTTTTGGCCGATCAAGTTCGCCGTTATTCTTTTCTGTCGCAACCACCTGTGCGGTGACCTCGAGGGCCGAGGCCTTCTCGCCTTTGTTGCGTGCCACGGCTGCTCCGAGCCTGTCCGAACTGTCGACGACCAGTGTCAGGTGATCGCGAAGCCTCGTGATCGTCACCAGGAACGTCTTCTGGTTCGACAGGTTGCGCTCGCGGCTGTCCATGACGGCTATGCCGCGATCGGATGTCAGACCCTGCGCCATGTGGGCGTTGAGCGCATAGGCAAGATCGATCCGCTTCAGCATCGGATCGTCCTTTTTGAGCTCGACTTGGTCTCCCTTGGAAGTTTCGAAAGTGACCTTCCCGCCAACAACGGCAACCACCCTGGCCTGGTCGGCATTGAAGAGGCCGCGGCGATGATCGTTGCGGGTCCATCGGATCCGGTCGCCTTTATGGATCTCGAGCTTCCTCGGCTCATGCAAGGTCAGATTCTGGTCGCCCTTCCCTGCCCTGATCCGCGCGGGATCGAACCGGAACCGCTTGCCGCGCTTGTCCGCAACTTCGACCTGCCTGCCCTTCCGGTCCTGTCCCAGGACACGATACTCGCCCGCTGACAGTCCCAGGGCCTGTTGCTTTCTCGAGACCTCGAGAACCCGGCCAGGCTGATAGGCCGAGAGATGTCGCAGCTCCTCGCGGGTCGCGTTGACGCGGTCCAGCACTCCGAGCTCGGCCTTGCCCGGACCGATCTCGCCATTGGCGAGAAGTCCTTGCTGGACAGCAGCATTGACCGCTGAGCGGATTGCACGGCCCGAGGCGTAGATCGATGTCCGCGCACGGGCGTCCTTGTCGAGCGCTAACCAGGTCTCAGCAGCGACCAGCGCGCCATCGCCCCTGCCCTCGACCGTGTGCGGCTGCAGGTGACGCAGCGCCGTGCGCACATCACCCGCCTGCGCTGCTGCCTGCGCCTCGCGAACGACAGGGTCGCGGGCGCGCAGGTTGGTCGCCATTTCAGCGCTTGCCATACCCGTCCGCTGCAGGAGCGCGAAAGGTTTGCCCGCATCGACTGCGCCGAGCTGCTTGCGGTCCCCCATCAGGACCAGGCGGTGAACGCCAGCCAGATTGGCAAGGCGGGCGAGCTTTTCCTTGTCCTCGTTCGAGACCATCGATGCTTCGTCGAGCACGAGCACATGGTCCTTCAGCGCTGCCTTTGCCTCCAAACGCAGCACCGCGTTACCGGGATCGTCGAGCAGCTTGTTCCAGCCACCAAGGAACCGGGCCAGCGTCTGCGAGGCTATACCGGTGTCGCGTTCGAGCATCTGGACGAGCGTGTTCTGGATCGCGAGCCCGATGACCGGGCGGCCCTCGTCGCGCAACACCGCGGCGACGGGCTTCAAAACACTGCTTTTGCCGGCCCCTGCAATTCCCTGGACCGCGATCGTTCGATCCTCGGACGTCAGGATCAGCTTCGCCGCCCCGAGCTGACCCTCGTTGAGACGGAACCCCTGCCCTGTCATTGCAGCGGCCTGGACACGATCAGTCGCGCTTTTCGGCTCAACTGCAGATGAGCTCGCACCCTTGCCGGCGGCAACCTCGGACACGATCCGCTGCTCGGTCAGCACCTCGTCACGCGAGGCGAGCCAGCCCTTGTGCTCTCCCATCCCTGCTATGAGCTCGCCAGAGCGCACCAAGGCGCGGGTCCGTTTCTCGATATCAGCAATCGTCGCTGGCAACCCGAAATCGAGCGCAGCCTTGTAGAGCGCGGTGCGCTCGAAGGCAGCCTCGCGCTGCGAAAGATGACGCACCGCCGAAGCGACGGCCTGTGCCGCTGCGATCGTCTCACGGTCCTGTCTGAGGACCGACTTGGGCACAAGCGGATCAGCCGGATCGCCCCTGACATGCGCGGCGAAGCGTCCCAGCCATGCGCGCCCGCGCTCGACAAGCGAGCCGAACCTGCCAGTTTCGATCGACTGTTTCAGTGTACGGGTCCGGGCCCGCTCGACCAAGGGCGCGAGGTCCAACCCGATCGATTTCGCGGTTTCGCTCCAGAGCTTGCCCAAGGTTTCGCGGTCCTCGATCGTGTCCTTGCTGGCGCGCGTATCGAGCGCGGCGATGCGGCCTGCTTCAAGACCAGGACCGCGCCGCGCATCGAGCACTTCCTGGCGGCGGCTCGAGAACGCCATGACCTGTTCGCGGGTGATACCGCGCGCCTCGAAATTGCCGTGCTTGAGGGTCGGTCCCGGCTCATAGCCGAGCTTTTCGACCGCGACACGGAAGCGCGCCATCGCGATAGTATTGAGCGTGGTGTTGAGCTGCCAGAGCCGGTCATTCTTGAGCGTACGCCACTTCCCGTCCTTGCCTTGCGTGACATTGGCGATGACCGCGTGGAAATGGAGGTTCGGCTCCTGGTTGCGGTTGGTGTCGTGCTGGAACAGGCCGATCGCAAGGTTCCCGGTGGCCTGCGTTACGATCTTGCCTTTCTCCACCATCCGGGTCTCGGCCGCATTCTTCTCAGCCCAGTCCAGCGCTTCGAGGACGGCTTCGCGGTAGGCGGCGATGATCCGCTCGTCGTTCCCCACAAGTGCCAGCAGCGACCAGCTCTTGGGGACGGAGAAGGTGAGGTCTGTACCCGGACGGTGTACCTGTCCGGGATTGCCGACGTTGCTGCCGTCGGGCAGCTCGCCGCGCAGCAACGCATCGAACGCTTGGGCCTCGACCTTGCCATCGAGACCAAGGCGCTTTGCACCCTCGCCCACCCACTGGCCCGAGCGGTCGGCATCGGCGCTCGCGTAGTAATTGTCCGATGCGAAGTAGCTCGCCGCCGCCGAAGGCGAGCGGACATTGGCGACGGAAAGCATGGGCTGGGATCACTTTCTCTTGGCCCTCGTCCCCTCCCCGGTTGAGCGTCACATATCCGGATCGAAGTCCCCGTAATCGTGACCATGGTCCTGCCCCTGATCGGCATCGCGACCCTGCTTCGCTGCACCGCCAAGCAGCGACTTCTGCTGCTCTTCCTGGAGCCTCTGGTCGGCCTTGCCGCGCGCGACCTGTGCTCGCTGATGCGCTGCGGGATCGGGAATATCGGATCTGGCGGAAGGCACAGCCCGTTGCTCCATGCCGCGGTGCTCCTCAGCTTTCGAAGACAGAGGGAGTTCGGATTGAGCCGGCCGCTGAGGGTCCGATGTCGCCTTTTTCCCTCGCGCATTCGGATCGCGACGCTTGCTTGTCTGGTCCGGTCGAGCCTGATCGCCCTTGTTGCTGCGACGGGTCCGGCGCAGTTCTTTTTTGTCTTCCTTGTCGGCTTTCTTTTCAGCGCTGTCGGAGCGATCGTGCGCGTCCCTCATCCGGCGAGGATCACCATCATTGTCGCCTGTTTCAGAGGCTGCTCCGGCACCGCCCCCTGCTCCATCTTTACCATCAGAGTGCCGGGTCTGCGGCGGTGGCTTCGGCATATCGCGGGGAATGAAGCCTTCGGCTACCCGAGGCCAGTTGCGCGGTGCGAGAACCACGGGTGCCGCCGGAAATCCTTCGGGAAACTTGATGAAACCATGAAGGTTCTTGAGCTTCATCAGCTCGTCAGGAAGCAGCAACGGAACGACCTGGCGCCGGGGCGTCAGGCTCACCGCGTCACGCGCATTGTTGTAGCCGTAGCTGTAACCTTCCTCCATCTCGCGAACCTCGCGGTGGCCGATGATATCGGAACACCAGGTGGCGGTCTCGCGATCTGCTGTGCCAAGGATCAGCTTGGTGCGGGCAAGCGAGGAGAGGGTCATCGCCATGTTCTCACCGTAGACATCCTTGAGCTTGGCAAAGGCATGAATCCCGGTGACGATCGCGCCCCCGAAATTGCGCGCGGTCTGGAGGCCCTTTTCGAGTGAAGGGAGACGATGCAGGGCGCCCAGTTCGTCGATCAGGAACCAGAGCCTGATGTCCCGCGAGCGCTGGCCCGCCATCAGCGTATTGATCGCGGTATCGAGCCACAGCGTGAGCAACTGCGAGAGCACGCTCATGTCGATGTAGCGGGCAGACAGGAACAGGATCGAGCCCGGTCCTCCTGCCCCATTGATCCACTCGCGGACCGAAAAGGGCTTCCCGTCTTCGGGCAGCATCTGGAGCGCCTTGGCATTGACATTGAACACTGCACGCACCGATTCCGCCATGCGCGCCGCGCTCGGCGTGCTGATGGGACCGGCCATGGTATCTTCGACGAGACGGTGCAGATCGGAGAGATCGGCGTTCATGAGTTCGTGGGCCAGCGCGGCGTTGGTGCCCCGCCCTGCTTCGGCGAGCTTTAGACAGGTCTCGACGAACAGCGTGCGCGCGGCGAGCACCCAGAACTGTTCGGCGCCGCCCCCATCATGCGGGACGAGCGACTCTGCTGCGGCATGAAATTCGGCACGCGTGGAGCAATCGTTGAAGACGCTCCAGGCGGGACAGCGCGCGTCGAGCGGGTTGAGGATAACATCGCGCTCGGGATCGTAGAAGGTTTCGACAAAGGCCCCGGTAAGGTCGAAAATGACCGCGCGTTCGCCCCGTTCGCGGATCTCCCTGGTGAGTTCAGTTAGGACAACGGTCTTGCCTGTCCCGGTTGTGCCAACAAGCATCGCATGACTCTGCTCAAGCCGCCATGGCCAGCTGACACCAGCGAGATGCGCGGGTGAATAGAAGCCCGCATTCCGCAGCGAAGCCGACCCGGCCAGACGCCAGCGCCAGCCCAAAGCATCGCCATATTCGCGGGAACGGGCATCGCGGTTGTGCGCAGCGATCTCGCGGCTAAGGTCGCGCAAGGTAGCGAGCTCGGCTCCGCGCACATGCTTCTTTTGTTTCGACTTCTCGCCGAAGCGTTCGGCAACCCACCAGAAAAGCGCGCAGAGCGGCGCAAGAATGAACCCTGCAAGCCACAAGGCGCTGATCACCGCACTCCGGAAAAGCGCGACCGCTTCGCGCATCGGCGGGTAATCGGTGACCACGGAAATGGGAAATGCGACGAGGCTACCATCGGCCAGCTTGAGGTTCACAAGCTTGTCCGGATCGAACTCCATGAAGGCATAGCCAGAGGCATAGGCATGCATCCACAGGAGGTAGACCTGGTAGTCATCTAGCGCGCTGCTTACGTCCCAATAGACCAGCCCGAGAACGACCAGGAGTGTCACGATCAGGGGTCCCTTGAGGCCCGCGGCAAACATGAAGCCGAAATGCCCGAGGAGCTGGCTGCCGCGGGTGAAGTTGACGAGATTATGCTTCATCATCGCCTCCCATGGGTCGGGGTGCAACGATACCGAGGCGCTCCAGCCGGCGCTGGTAGGCTGCGACCGTTCTGTCGCGCAGTGTGCTGTCGGGATGATGCGTAAGCAGCGCATCCAATGCGACCGTGATGAAGATGTTCTGGCGCACCGGATCGGTCGCCGGCGTCCTCAGATCAGCTTCGGTCGCGCGCTGCCAGGCATCGAAGATGCAATCGCAAACAACGATACTCGCGCTGACCCTGCGCTCGTCGGCTTGTTTCCTGATCCATTCGGCGATCAGGGGCGTGACATAGGTCACGAACCGGTGGTGTCTTTGCATTTTTCCAAGTTCCTTGTGTTCAAAGAACCTGGCTCACCCTTCGAAAGGCAAGTGCCACTCTAGGCCGCAGCATGGGGTGTAGGAAAACGGAAAATTCACACAGCTTTTCAGCAGATTAAACGGATCTGTGCCGACTCGGCACGGACGAGCGAGCAACTGGGCCGCATCCGGCACGGAAGATGGTATCGGCGAATTTTCGTGAATTCGCGAAGCAATTCCACGCCTTGCATTGCAGCACCCGCTGCGTACGGTGTGCTGGGTCAAGCCCATTCTCAAGTGCGCGTGAGTGACCAGGAAGTTCGCCCGACTTCACCGTCGAAAAATGCTTTTTGTTTCAACCGGATCGCGAAGCGCGGCGCGGCAATTGAGCGCCGAATAAGTTTGCGGAATGGGACACGTCCGGGTCGGATTTTTCCTGATTTGTTCCGGAATGGGGACCAAATAGCCATCACCAGCAGGCCGGCCTCTGCCTGCTGATCCAACCCACCTTTTCCGGTATTGCTCTAGAGAAATATGGCGTATATGTTCCCTTTCTGTTCCCGCCTATTGCAAAGTGCCTCAGTGTGCTGCAAGGTGCTGCAAAAGGGGAACGACGATGGCAGCCAAAAATCGAGTCACGGTCAATCTTGAGGACGAAGATTATGAAGCTCTCGTTGACGTTGCCGCGAGAGCCGACCGCTCAATTGCTTGGGTCGGAAGGCAAGCAATCGTGGAGTTCCTAGCGTCTCAAGAGCGGAAAGAAGTACCTCTTCTCGCGACCGCGGGAACGGGCAACTCATTCCATGGAAAACCCAAAGGATGAAGTATCTCGGCGGCGACATACACGAAGGTGATTGCCTCAAGGTGATGGCTGACTTGCCCGATCAGTCAGTCGATCTGATCCTTTGCGATCTACCATATGGGACCACGCAGAATAAGTGGGACAGCGTCATTCCGTTGGACGAGCTTTGGTCTCAATATCGAAGGATCATCAAGCCGAAAGGCGTGATCGCGTTGTCATCCCAGGGTATCTTCACAGCGCGACTGATGCTGAGCAATGAGGCGTGGTTCAAGTACAAATTCGTGTGGGTAAAAAGCAAGCCGACCAACTTTCTCAATGCTCGTCGGCAGCCCCTTCGGCAACACGAGGACATCTGCATTTTCTACGGCAGGCAACCAAATTATAGGCCTGTCATGTCGAAGGGTGAACCGTACGATAAGGGGACCCGCAAAGCGCAGTATACCGGAAGCTATGGGGACTTTAAGCCTGTCCAGGTGAAGAGTGATGGCGAGCGGTTTCCGACCGATACGCTCTACTGCAAGACAGCTGAAAGCGAAGCGGGCGGCCGAGTGTGGCACCCCACGCAGAAGCCCGTTGCATTGGGTCGATACCTGATACGGATGTTCACTGGGCCGGGTGACGTTGTCTTGGACAACGCGTTCGGAAGCGGAAGCTTTTTGGTCGCCGCAGCGCTTGAGGGGCGGCGTTTCATCGGAATCGAAAAGAACGAGGAGGTCCACCTCTTCAAGGAAAAGCAAATTGACTACATTAAGGTCGCCAAGGAGCGGCTTGCAGAGGTTGAAGCAGCCATCAAAGCCAAGACCCCCGCACCGCCCTTGTATTCGGCACTTCAACCTGCGGCGCGAGCTGGTCAGCCAAACCGTCGGGGTATGGTTGATGTTGATGCGGTCATTAGAGACTCAGAGAAGCTAACCGCGTGAGTGGTCCCTCTGCTAGCTACAATGAGCGGTCATGGGCGATTGATTTGATCGGCCATATGAAGTTGCTCGCCGCCCGCGATAATCGTTCGATCAAAGACGCAGGCGGTGAGCAAACCGTCAAGGCGGAAGGGGGTAGCCTTTTCCCCGATGTCCTACTTTTCGGCGATCGTTCAACCGCGCGGATACTGCAGGGTTGGGAATTGAAGATGCCCGATACGAGCATCGACGATTTCGATTTCCGCGATAACGCGGAGACCAAGGCGCGAGCTCTCGGCCTAGATAGTTTTCTGCTTTGGAACGTGTCGCATGCGCGGCTTTACACCCGCAACGATGAGACCGACGAGTTTGAAACAGCAGAGCGTTGGGATGAACTTTCGGACATCAAGACCCGCGCTAGCGTGGCAAGCAGCCGAGGGCGGTGGGAAGCCCTAGCTGAGAAAATTTTCGGGCACCTGAATGACCTTTTTGACCGTGGGTCGCTCGAAGGTCGACAGTTTATCGACGCTTATCGCAGCGGTGGCGTAACATCTCTAATTATGGAAAATGCGGGGTTGGTCGCGCAGGCGCTGACGGATGCCGCGCGCCGAGATTCTCGACTCCGAGCCGAGATGACATTGTGGTGGGACCGATACCGGGCCGAGTATGGTGAGGGCTCGAAAGAGCAGGTCTTAGCGCAAGCAGTTATATCCAATTGGATTGGGAAAATTCTATTCGGACACATTCTCAGAGAGAAGGATGTGCGCGCTCGGCGAGTTGCTGCGATTGATGAAGACACCACTCCTCGCGAAGCTCTCGACCTATTCCGGCAATTGTCCGAGGACTGCAATTTCTGGACGATATTTTCGGATAGCCTAGGGCTCAATCTAGTGCCCACGCCGGTCTGGGACCAACTCTTGCAGTTCCACAAACTGCTGTCTGACCTACGGGTTGGTTCGGTCGACCAGGGTCAGCTCTCCGGAGTACTAGAAGCCACCGTCGAGGTGGCCGTTCGCAAACTTCGCGGACAATATCCCACACCAATCGAGCTCGCGCGCCTCCTGACGAGCCTCTGCATTCGGAACACAGTGGAGGACCGGGTTCTCGATCCGTGCTGCGGAAGCGGGACGATTGCGCGCGCCGCAATTGAACAGAAGTTATCGGCCGGTGTCGATCCCGACGGAGTGGCTTCGACGGTTTTCGCAGGCGACCAAGATCCACAAGCAGTGCAGATCGCGACCTTCGCGTTGGCAAAAGCAAGCCTGATGCATCAGCCGCTACGCATATTCCAAAGGGACGCTTTTTCCCTGGAACGCGAAACCGATCTCGACTTCCGGAATCCCACCAACGGCAATGTCTTTGCCGAGCGCGTTGGTCAGTTTGACGCCATTACTAGCAACTTGCCTTTCGTGGCGCAGGCCGGACGAAAGCAATATGGGAATGCCCTTGACCGCGTGGCGGCAAGCCTCGGCGAAGGCGGCGAACGGTTCACGCGACGCGCAGACGTTTCAGCATATTTGCCGTTCGCATTGCATCCGCTTTTGAATGACAATGGGCGCCTTGGGATCATCATTACCAATGCATGGCTTGGTACGGATTGGGGCGACGATTTCTACTCGCTACTGGGACGCTACTATGATCTCAAATGCGTGATCACGTCTGGCGCTGGGCGCTGGTTTCAGAACAGCGAGGTTGTTACCAACATACTGATTCTCGACAAGAAGGCTGATCCGTCAACGCCCAGCGGCAATGTTAAGTACGTGGTCTTGACCCGACCGCTAGAAGAGCTTGCCGATGAGGAAGCGGTTGAGATCGCAGCGGCTCAAATTGAACTAGGTCAGACGCAGAATGACACGATGACCATTCGCGAAGTCAGTCACGCTGACCTCGCCCGGTATCGGCAATTCGGATTAGGCGGGAACGCGCAATTCGTCGACTGTGATTGGGTTCTAGACCTACCGCTGAGCCCGCTGACCGATCACTTCGCAATCCGGCGTGGAGAACGTCGGGGAATGAATGCGCTTTTCTACCCTGATGCTGGGCATGGCATCGAGGCGGAATATGTCAAACCGCTAGCAAAAGGACCGAGCGATTTCGCCCGACTGACAAGTCCCGCCGCAAAGGTGGCCTTTTCTTGTTCCCGATCCAAGGCGGAACTTGAAGCTCTGGGGCACAAGGGAGCACTAGCTTGGATCAAGCGATTCGAGACGCCCGAAAACATTGCCAAGTTGAGCCGGAATGGCATGCATTGGTATGAGATGCGCGCGGACACGCTGACCGATTTGGTGATGTTTATTGCTTATGGTGACCGTCTGTTTGTCGGTCGTGTTGATCCGCCGGCATTCGCAGATCAGCGTTTGGTGCGGCTTGACCCAGTTCGCGAGATCGACATCGATTTGATGCATGCGTTGCTCAACAGCACGATATCAATGTTCCTAATCGAAGGTATGGGGTTCGGGAGAGGCTTGGGTGCCTTGGACTTGAACAAGGATCGCATTGAAAATTACATGCACTGCCTCGATCCGGGGGAACTCGACACGGCAGGCATTGAAGCGATCAAAGCGGCGTTCACGCCTCTTACTTCGCGCGATATTCTTGAGATTGCCGATGAGCTGGAACAGGTAGATCGTCGTGAATTCGACCAGGCGGTGCTCAATGCCTTCCGACTAGATATCGATCTGGACCGGATTTATGATGCCCTGCTCTCGCTTGCAGAAATCCGTCGCACGGCAAACGAATAGTACGGATCAAATATAGCCGAATCGTCGCCCGCTGGGCCCATTCCTCGTCACAAACTGGGCATCAATGCCCTTCGATTGTTTAACAATATTTTTGAATTCTTGGCTCGTGATTTTGAGCAACTGCATATTGAATTTCTTAGTTCCAGGAAGTTTCCGGAAAACGATTGCAAGATCGGAACGGTTCGCTCCTGATGCAGGCCTCGTTGTTGTTCGGTTGACTGCGGATTGAATGGACGCGGAATTGAGCATCAGGCGCCACATGTCGTTCCGCACCCGTTTCGTGAAAACGAGCGCGTGCTCCTGTCCATCAACAGTGACGAACCTTCTCTTTTCCGGTGAAGCACTCAACGCAAAGTAGGGCATCATTGCCTTTGGGAACTCAAGGTCTCGCCCGCCAGCATTTGCGCTACCGACTTCGAGCCAAGCGATAGTTGCGCTTTTTGGACTGCCGTCAAACGTAGGTTCTTCGCCTACAGCCTCGTGGGGATCAGGTTCAGGTGGAGCGGCTCCGATGTCAGCAACCTTCTTTCGTTGCTTCTTCGCCTTTTTGAACAGTTCCTTGTAGTCAGAAAGCTCCTGGACGGTGAGAGAGTGACCCAAGTTCCACATCTCCCGCCATTGCTTCTTAAGGGCGTTGGCTTCCTTTGCGGCCTCGGCGGTCAGTATCACGGCAACTTCCCCATTCTTGCGGAGACCGTTTACCGTCATGTTTCCCGAGCCAATGGCGGCAGCAGCATTGCTCTTTTCGCTCGAAGACCAAAGGAGGTACATCTTGGGGTGAAATCTGCGTGATGGTGTAAGCTTCACAACACGCAGTTCGCTACCGGGCAACTGCTCTATGTATTCCAGCGCTTCTGGCTGGCTGATCGCGTCGTCTAGACCGACTACCCATCTTGATACTTGCGGGATGCCACCCACCGCCAAGGCGAGCGCTTTCACGCCGGGTAAAGTGGCGTACGCAACGGCGACATCCAGACGGTCGAAATTTCCCGCCGCACTGGAACCGGCTAAGGCCTTACCCAGCGTTTGGTCTGCCGCTCCACCCTGCGAGATCAGCGTCCACTTCAACGCAGACCGCCAAGAATGTGTATGATCGAATACCCAGTCATTGATGCACCCCCTCGAAACGCAGGATGCACATGAAAATTGAGAAGTCTACAGCACGATGCTTTATTCGTGCGTCACGAAGTCATTGAAGAGCCTGAGCAATAGCATCACCAATCTGCTGAACCGCTTCGAGCAAGTGACCGTCATCAAGGTGAGCATACCGGGCCGTGGTCTGCACATTTGCATGACCGAGCAACCGTCCGATCATCGGCAGGGTTTCCTTATTCATCGCCGCGTGGCTGGCAAAGGTGTGGCGCAGATCGTGGATCCGAACGCCGGGTAGTCCTGCCTCGTCTCTAAGCCTGCGCCAGAATCCGTTCACGCAGCGAAGCGGCTTGCGGTAGCTGTAGTTCCAGAACGGATATGGAATTCTCTCGAAGCGCGGAAGCGCGGCGATCACCTCGCGGGCTGCCGAGCCAAGCCAAACTGTACGCGGTCCGGTTTTGCTGTCGCGTAAGTGCAGCCGGTTGCCCTTGATGTCCGTCCATTCGAGCGAGAGGATTTCGCTCTTGCGACAACCGGTCAGCAACAGGAGCGTGATGGCCGCGCCCGCGCATTGCTTCGTGCGATCATCTGAAGATCGCAACTTCGCCAACTCGGCACCCAGACGGGCCAGCTCATCATTGGTAAGGAAGCGCTCGCACTGGCGCTTGCGGTTGGGCCGGACAGAGCGGCACGGGTTGGTGTTTTCGAGCCGGTAGCCCCATTCCTCGGCCTTGTTCAGCATGTGCTTGAGGATTTCGAACGTCCGGTTCGATGCTCCTGGTCCGGTCCGATTGTTGAGGTCCGCAAACCAGCGCGTGACGTGGCCTTCGTTGAGTTCGTCTATGTAAACACCAGCGAAGGCGTCATCGAGATAGCGGCGACGGTAGCCGGTGTGCGTTTCCAGTGTCGACGCTTTCCAGCGTGGCGCCCAGCGATCCCAATACTCGGTCACGAAGTCGGCGAAGCTCGGCGCGGACCGGATGCGTTGGCGTTCGGTCGCGGGATCGCGACCGACCTGCGCGTAGGCGATAACGCGACGCGCGACCATCTGAGCCTGATAGCGAGTAAGGACTGATGCAGGCCCGATTGTGACCGTGCGCATACGGCCTGCCATGCGGGTCTGGACGATGTAGACGTTACGACCGCTCGGATAGTGGCGGATGCCAAAGCCGTGCTCTACACCGAGCCAAGTTGTCGTACGCGCCTTGCCTTTGGGAACGAGCTTGAAATTGACGCTTGCCCCGACCTCGGCAAGCGCCTCCTCGACGATCCGCTTGAGACTGGCGGCGGTCATGGCCTGAGGCCAATCGCTTGCGCCAGCGAGCCGGAAACTCGCTCGGCGGCTTCGCCGATTACATCATCGGACAAGTGGGCATATTTCGCGGTCGTCTCGACCAGCTTATGGCCAAGCAGCTTGCCAATGGTCGATAGCGGCACGTTGTCCATGATTGCGGTCGAAGCGAAGCTATGGCGCAGATCATGGATGCGAACGTCGGGCAAAGCGCAGCGCCGCCGGAAGACAAACCACCACTGGTCGAAGTTCACCGGACGCTTGCCGGTCTTGTTCGGGAATACCAGCTCACAATCTTCGCGCCGCTCGATCCCCGCAAGGATGTCCTGCGCCTGCGAATTGAGCCAGATCACCTTGGGGCCGGTCTTGCTGTCTGGCAGCAGCAGGCGCGGTGGCTTAACCCACTCCCAGCGCAGATTCGTGATCTCGCCAACGCGCGCGCCGGTGAACAGTAGCAGGCGAGCAATAGCGACCTCTGCCGGTCGGCCTGCCTCCGCCTCGCGCAAGGCCGCTCCGATCCGGCGATACTCGGCTGGCGTCAAATAGCGTTCGACGCTTTGCCGCTTGTAGCGCGGCATTCCTCGGCAGGGGTTCGAACCTGGCCGACGCATCTTGAGCGCTTCGGCATATTTGAACAGCGCGGACAGCACGGGCACGGCGCGGTTGAACTTCACCTCGCTCTCTCCCGCGCATCCATCGCGCCAGCGGTGGATGTCTGGTGGGAGGATGTCCGCTACGCGCTTGTCACCAAATGTGGGTTTGATGGTGAGCCGCCACGCATCCCAGTTCCGCTTGGTGGTCGATGGCTTCCAGACGTGCGAGAGATCATCCCAGTAGGCCTCGACGAAGTCGGTCATCGTCGGTGTGGCCTTGACCACGGCGCGCTTGGGCAATCCGTCGAGCGCGGCTTCGGCAAGGATGCGACGGGCTTGCGCCCTCGCCAGCCCCGCCTCAAGCTCGTCGGTTCGGCCAAGAGTGATACGACGATGCTTCCCGCGATGGCGCAAGCGAACGAACCAGAAGTAGTTGCCGCTCGGCCTTACGCGCAGGCCGAATCCTGCAAGCTCGGTGTCCCATATGCAATATTCGCGCTCGCGCAGCGGCAATTTGCGGCGGGCAAAATTCCCATCGAGAAGCGCTCTGCGCGCGGACCTTCGACGCTTGGGGACCATATGGCATTCGCCCTCATGCAAGCTGCCCCCAGAACCCTTGAAAATTCTGTCATTTGCGGGGACCGGGCGGCATTCAACAGCGCCCTCTCTGCCGAGCACCTTGAGCGTTTCGCGCACTGATTTTATTGCACTTTTTCCCAAAACACAGCAGTGCTACTGCGTACGGTGTGCCAATTCTGTTCCCCATTGCGCGGCGAGATCCAGTGATCATGGTCGCTCCTTTCTCGAAGGCATTTTCCAACTGAGCCCTCGGAGGCGCGAGCATCCAGTTCGCGACCGTTATTGAGCCTGATCTGCGTTTGAATGAATACCACGCACAAGGTCCGCACCCCCGCAAAGGCTGCGGCAAAGGAGCGCGTGCGGTGCCCGGGACCGGGGCCTGTCGGTTCCCGCGTCACCGCGCCGGTCCGGCCCGCTGCCGCTCGGGAGTGCGCGCGGGGCCCAGAACAAAAATGGCCGCGCCCGCAGGAGCACCGCCGAAGGCGGGGCGGGACCGAGCGCGACCCCAGCCCCGCTCCGCTCCGCTTTTCGACCCGCTCCAGGAAAAGCAAACACGAAAAAAGGGCAGGAACCGTCACCGGCTCCTGCCCTCGTATGGTCGTCAGTATTCGTCCAGCATGGCCCCATGGACCGTGTGCACCACGCGGCTGGCGAGGTGCGCAGGCAGTGCGTTGTAGTCACCCTCGTCCAGGGCGAAATAGCCCAGGTCTTCATCTTCCACCACGTGCTGGTCGAAGAAACTGTGCTGGGCGCGCCTTTCGGCAACTGCAAGCGCTTCGAAATAGCTGTGCGCGTTCATGTCCAAGGTGCTGACTGTAGTCATGATATCCTCCTGAAACCTGTCGCTGAGACGACAGGAAACAGGCGGAGGGGCATGGGGCCGGCGGGTCAGGGATCGCCCCGAGGGCGACCGCGAAGCGGCGGTGGGGGCAACGATTTTGTCGGACCAGAGCAAAGCGCAGGGGAGGCAAAATGGTGGGGCCCCGCCGTCCTTGACGCGCCGGCCCCATGCCCATCACCCTTGGAATTCGGTGAGCCAGCCCCCTCCCCCGCTCCATTACGTAGTGCAAGGGACGACCTGCGCGATTGGACTTTCCTACAGGCTGTGCCCGGGTGCATGTTGATCGATGGGAGGATCCACCGAGGGGTGCAGGAAAGGAACCCCGATGCCAACCAAACGAAGCGCTGTCGCAGCACTCCGGAAACTCGAAGCCGACCGACTGGCACTCGCCGAGCGCCAGAAGCAACTTGAGGAGCAAGCCGCCCTTGAACTGGGCCGCATCATCCTAGGCACGGGACTTGAGACCTTCTCGAAGAAGGCGCTCGCAAGAGTTGCCGGAGAGCTTGGAAAGCTGGGCGAAGAGGCGTCTCTGCAGAGGCTGCTTCCACCGGCTCGCTCATCTTCTCGCACCGAACAGTCATCGGGAGAGTAGGAACAGCAAGAAGGGGCCCTGTCCGGTAGGACAGGACCCCTTCAGGAGGGAGGCCGACGGGAGAGTTCAGTCGATCTCGGGAGCGTCGGTGTTGTCGTTGTCGTCACTCGAGCCGTTACCGCGGGAGAGGAAGTCGACCTTGTCGGCGAGGATCTCGGTGCCGTAGCGCGTGACGCCGTCCTTGTCCTCCCACTGGGTGTAGTGGATGCGGCCCTGGACCGATACCAGTTGGCCCTTGGAGCAGTACTGGCCGACGGTCTTGGCGAGGCCGTTGAAGCAGGTCACGCGGTGGAACTCGCTTTCCTTGGCGGTGTAGCCGTTCTCGTCCTTGTAGGTCTTGCCGTCCTTGTCGCGCGCAGGGCGATCGGTGACGACGGTGATCCCGGTGACATTGGTGCCGCCCTTGGTCTCGCGGGTGTCGGGATCGCGAGCGATGCGGCCGGTGAGGATTGCGATATTGGTCATGGTTGTATTCCTTCAGTTCCTCAAACCGGAGACCATCTCCGGCTTGCGAACATCTGAAAGAAGCAGGGCATGGGAGGACTGCACCGCAGGAGCAAAGCTCCAAGGGAAACCTGTTCATGACGGGTGGTGCGGGCAGGCAGCGCAGCTGCCAACACGGCCGGAAAGGAACGGGTTGCGGCTCCTCAGCTGACCTGGTTCAGGACTGTTCGCGAAGAAAGCCGGATGGGTATCAGGTGCGGGTCTGAAGGTGCCAAGACCGAGCTGCAATCAACTTACCCCATCGCCCTCCGATGCCGCCAGAAGATCCATGAAGTTGCGGGCTGCCTCCCGGTCTTCCTCGCTTTCGAACGCCACATCGAGATCGGGGGCGGACCCGAACATGTGCAGGAACGACCACAGCGCAAAGCGCTTGCCCCGGTCCTTCTCAAGGCCGAGATCGACCCGGCAATGCTCAATGCCGGCTGCAAAGGTGTCGGGAGAAACCCCGGAGAGGTCGGTGGTGGCAAAGTAGCGCTGCAGCAGATCGTCAAGTTGCATGACCGGTCCATAGTAGGGTCGGCGCCGAATGCACATCCAGGCAATTCAGATATGGATGACGAAGGGCCCTCAGGCCCCTGGAGAGGTACCCAAGAGGCCGCGACGATCGACGACGGTGATACGGCGCGCCTTGGCATCGATGACAAGCCGTTCGGTTACACCATTGCCCGGAAAGGCGACGACGTAACGCGGACCCAGCGAAAGCATCTGCTCGTTGCGCTTGAACCCGGCGCGGGCACCGAGACGACGATCGAGCGAATAAGTCAGCTGCTGGACTTCGCGGCGTTCGGCCCAGCTGGC
Source organism: Croceicoccus mobilis (assembly GCF_001661965.1). Taxonomy (GTDB): domain Bacteria; phylum Pseudomonadota; class Alphaproteobacteria; order Sphingomonadales; family Sphingomonadaceae; genus Croceicoccus; species Croceicoccus mobilis. Next base: position 267,780 of record NZ_LYWZ01000028.1, on the reverse strand, counting down.
GGCCAGGCGATCGGCACCCTTGCCGTCGCCGCCATGGACCAGGAAGAGATCGGGAACCGCATCGCGAACCTTGTCCAGCGTTGCCCAGATATTGTCGGCATAAACGCGCGCGTCCTCGGCGCTCTCGAAGGTCTGACGACCACCGGCAAAGACGATTGGAGTTCCTTCCGGGATCAGGGCATGACGCCGGTTCTCGGCACGCGCGCGGAGGAAATCGCGGGCATCGATCACAGCCGAGGTAAGGTGGCGCGAATGGCTCGTGCGCGAGCCGGAAACGGGCTTCCACGAGGAACCGGTCTCGTCGCGATAGAGTGCTGCCGCAGCCTCGCGCATCTGTTCGAAGGCCAGCATGCTGGCTTCGGCAGCCTGCGCGCGCTCGACCTGCTCTTCCAGATTGCTCGAATGCACTTCGGAGCCATCGGCTGATGCGAGGAGGACCCGGATCTCGTCGCTCGCCCGGTCAAGCTGAGCGGACTTCCGGCTGGCGGCACGGTGAAAGAGATTGACCACGCCCCATGCAATGTCCTCGGCATCGGCCTCCAGGGCCGTGTCGGAAAACATCGCGAAAAGATCGGACCAGACTGCAGCGAGGGTGTGCTCGATCGCGTCCTCGCAGGGAAAGTCGGTTTCGTTGAAGGGAGCTGGCCTGATGCTGAGGCCTGAAAGGTCAAGGCCGCTCAACTGGTCGATGAAGCTGTCGTACATGGGGTGTCTCCTGATCGCGGGGACAAGGAAAGGAGGCACCATTGCCTCGGCCCTGTCCGCCGGAGCCCGATCAGGGCCGGGAGAAGGGGCGTGACGCACCGCGCAGCGGGAAACCTGCGGCCCTAGGCTGGCGCGGGCAACACGGGCCGACGGGCCGCAGGTTGCGGCGCGCCCCGACCGGCCAAGGGCCTCTCCCGGCGGACTGGGACGAGGCAGGATCAGGCCCCGGTGTCACAGGTGGATCGGGAGCGCTCGAAGATCGCTTCGCCATTCGAGAACCGACCGACCATGCGCAGCTCACCGAACAATTCGATGAACCTTGCCGACACCTGGTCGAGCCAGTGCCGTGCCCTCGCCGCTCGTGGGATGTAGAAATCGGCCTCCCAGTACCGGGCATCATCGCGTTCGGCGAGCCAGATCGCCGCGAGCCCGCAATAGGTCGATATGCCGCATTCGGCGAAGGCGTTGCGCAGGAGGATACGGTCCTCGCGGCCGCGCCATCCCTCGAAGCGCTCGAATGAAGGAAAGGTCGCCTTTGTGGTATCGATGACCTCGTCGACAAGGCACTCGTAGGCCCAGTCGACATCGTCGTCTTCGCCGTCATCAAGCAGGCGAAAGGCAACCACGGAGCCGGTTGGATAGCTGACGGAACGTCCCATCGCACTGCTCCTCAGGCTGCATCAGCGAGATCGATGTCGGTCTCGCCTTCGTTAGATTGCTGGCCACCCAGTTCGAGCAACAGGCTTGCCGCTTCCTCGGCCTTTGCTGCAGCCGTCAGGATCGCGCGCTCGTCCGATTTGAGGATCTTGAGCCAGGACGCGATGTAGCTGGCGTGATGGTCGAGATGGGTAACGGGAAGACCCAGTTCTGCCCCGAGAATGGCCGAGGAAAGTTCGGCGATCAGTTCCTCGGCAGCATAGGCGTCGCTTCCGAAGCGGTTCTTGAGATCGCGGTCGAGCCGCGAGGAATGCCCCGTCCAGTGCGACAGCTCGTGCGAGAGCGTCGCGTAATAGTGGTCATAAGCTTCGAATAGCTCGGCCGGCGGCATGGTGACGCGGTCGCGCAGCGGCTCGTAATAGGCCTGGGCGCCATGATGGCGCAGGTCAGCGCCGATCTCGGCGAAAAAGGTATCAAGCCGCTCTTCGCGTCCTTCGGGCTCAAGCGCGGCAACCAATGGTTTGGGGTGATAGAATGTGGGGAGGCCATCGCACTGATCGGCATTGAACACGGCATAGGCCTTGAGCACGCGCCGGTTCTCGGTGTCGGCCTCGCCTTCGGCGTTCTCAACCTCCTTGGTGTAGCTCTTGTAGAAGATTGCGATGGTCGACTTTTCGCCCTTGCGGACCTGACCCCCGAGCGCCTGACATTGGCGATAGGTCATCCAGTAGGGCGATGCGTAGCCGCAGCCATCGGCCACCATCCACAACCAGAAGGTGTTCATGCCGCGATAGGGCGTCCCGCAGGAGCGCAAGGGCCGGGAGACCGGCACACCGCGCCATGGCTTGACCCAGGGCTTAGTGCCCTGTTCGAGCTTTTCGATAATGGCGGCGGTGATGCGCTGGGCTGGCGAAGCAGAGGCAGTGCGGCGGGACTTGGTCATGGGAGTTCTCCTGAACGCCGGGACGGGCATGCCCCGGTTCAGGAAGAGCAAAGCTCCCTCTGCTCTAGCACTTGATGGCGCCTTTGCGCCCAAATTTGGAATGGTCGTGATGAAGGAGGCTGATCCTAACAGCATATGTCGGGGCCTCAGCCTGACGGAAGCACCTCACCCATCAATACTGCGTTCAGTCCTTTCGAACGCCCCTTGGAGGTCCGCCGGCATCTGAGTCCGGTTGTGCTAGCGGTGCCTCAGGAGGCCCAGTGGAAGACGTGTCCGAAGAGCCGACCACCGGATGGTCGTCTTCCGGCAACGCTTCTCTACTTTCACCAGAGACCTCTCCGGTGGCTTCGGCAGCAATTGTTGCTGCGGCCGTCGGAGTATCTTTGAGCGACCCGTCGACATCGTCAATCGTCCAATCAACTGCATAGAAGATTGGGTCGAGCGCGAGCAGGAGCACGAACGCCGCGAATGCGCGGATGAGATGTTCGTGGGTAACCTTGATGCAGGTGACCTTCCGGTTGACTGCGTTTCTCGACCGGCGGGAAGCGAGCAGTGTGCTGCGTGTCAGCCTGCGGAGCGGTTGACGCGTGCTCCAAGCAGCCGCGATCTCTCCTTCCACGACCCGCTCGAAGCCCGAAACCTGCAATGTTCGGAACGCGTGGTATCCCGCAGCCGCCAAGTAGATCGTGGCCACGCTCAGGACGAGCAGTTTCAACCAAGTCGGGGCCGGACCAGCTCGTTCCTCCCAAGTCGCCGCCTGGAACGCGATGATAAGAGGGACCAGCGCCGCGAGAACGGCGAGATAGGTCGTAGCCTTTGTTTCAGCAGTGCGGACCCTAGCGGTCTCGGCATCGGCCACGCGTTGGGCCTCCGCAAGCGCGCGGGCGGGATCGTTGTTGAACTTGGCAGACTCGATGGCGGCGATATCGTTGGCGAGGCCTTCGTTCTGTGCTTTGTTCTCAGCGTCCGACAGAGGCTCGGCATAGGGGAACAGGAAGTCGCGGAGATTCATCGTACCAGGCCCGAAACGATAGCTTCTGCGATCCGAGCGCCGGTGCGTTGCTCAATCCAAGCCCATTGGCCGTTTGGATTAGCCTCGAGGAACCAGAAAGTGCCGTCAGGATCTTCGACGAGATCAATCGCAGAGTACCGCAGATCGAGAGAACGCGTAACTGCGACGCAGGCCTTTTCGACCTCGTGAGGCAGAGTGAAAGCGCGATGCTCCAAGTCCGTCCGCACGCCCTTGCGCCAGTCGACACTTGTTTCTTCGTGCGCCTGCGATTCGATCATGGTCGCGAACACTTGGTCGTCGACGACTATAACGCGCACATCCGCACGCTTGGGTACCTCACTCTGCAGGATCACCGGTGCGCTTTCGATTCCAGTCAGCCCGTTGTCCTGTTCGATTCGCGAGGTGAAAACGACTTTGCCGGCGCCCCCGTCTTCGATGAGTGCATGGCGTAGCGGCTTCGCCACGATTGCACCGTCCGCCAAGAAGTTCTTCGCATGCTCAGCATCGTTTGTAATCAGAGTCCGCGGAACCTGCAGCCCTTCCGCGCGTGCAACGGCAAGCTGTCTTGGTTTGTCCTCAGCTCGCAGTATCGCAAAGGGACAATTGAGCCACCGCCCTTCGAGCGCGTTCCACACGCTCCTTAGTATGGCTGACCATTCCGCCTGCATATAGGCAGCGGTTGACGGCGCATTATGGGGGATTTCCGGCGGAAGGGGGCGGCGGTAATAGGCGCCGGTCACCTCGCTGAGTTCAAGTTCGCGTGTTCGATTGACGAGGCGCATACAGGATGGATCACCGTTCGGCAGTAAGACGCGGTATTCAAGCATGTCCTCAGTGTTGAGCCTGTGGAACACCACGGCCCTACGCTCAAGCTCAAGGGCTATGAAATCCGTAGTCACGTCGCGCCTGTTGGTGGCCAGAAGGACGGTCATCGGGGCCGTTCAGATCAACATTCCAGCTTGGTCGTCAGTCTCTTGCTGGACATCGGTCTTTGTCTGCAGCTCAGGGAGTGCAAGCGATGCATCTTGATCGTCCGCCTCCTGCCTAACCTTGGTCAGCGTAGAGGTCTCCGCCATCGGGGCCAAGCTCTGGTCTTGGTCGTCGGCCTCTTGCTGTACCTCGGTCAATGTCCTTGTCCCTCCGAACGCCATCATGTCATGGTCTTGGTCGTCCGTCTCCTGCCGCACGCGGGTTGTGGTCGACGTCTCTCCCAAGACGCCGCGCGCTTGGTCGTCGTCGTCCGCCTCTACTTGGGTCATGGTCTTAGTGTGGGTCTGGCCTAACATCGTTGCCCCGGCCTCGACGATCGGGATCTCGACGCCCTCGGCCTCGACGACCCACATCTGGCGACGGTCGCTGTAACGACCGCGCAACTCCTCGACTTCCCCACTTCGCTCAGTGGCGAACCCCATTAGGAATGGCTCAGCTCGTCGCGTCAGGGTATTCGTCGTCATTCCTGCTTTCGTTCCCTTCTTGTCAGGTGCTTGTATCGCTCCGCACATGTGGTGGCGATCGTGGTTCTCGTGATCGCTACACCCTTTCTCTAGAAGCCAAAAAAATCAATACAGCGGCACATTTATCTCCTGCTTTTGGCGTCTGATCATCTAGCGGGAGTGGTCATCTATCGAACCGATATCTGACATGAAAGGGCGGCCCGTCCCGATTGGGACGGACCGCCTGCCGAGTGACCTGGACCTGTCAGGAGGGGTCAGGCAGCCTGCTCGGCAATCTCGTCAGTTTCTTCGGCGTTGACCGCCTCGCCTCCTTCGTGGTCGGCCAATTCGACTTCTTCGGAACCGGCAAAACGCATAAATGTCGGCACCCAGGCCTGTGCCCGTTCTTTAATCTCAGCCTCTCCGATGAAGTTGCCGGAGAAGATGCGCTCGGCAGCGCTCGCCAGTTCGGCCTTCTTGGAGGCTGCATAGCGACTGACCAGTTCGGGACCGCCGGCGGCATCGAGCGCCTCGAGCGTGCGGGCCTTAGCCACCCGGTCGAAGTAGTTGTTCGCCGTGGGACGCCACCAATGCGCGGTCTCGATTTCGAGGAGCGAGCCGAGCGCCTCGTGCATCGGCACCGAACGCTCGCCTCCGCAGGACAGGCTGGCAACGAGTGTGCGCGAGACGACATGACCAAGCCATGCCGAGCGCGCCTCGTCGGAAAGTGCCCGGAACCTGGCAAACCGCTCGACATCGCTCTCGCCAGCACGCCAGCTTTCATCGAGCGACCCCGCGAATTTGGCCAGAGCAGCACTCGCCGGCGCATCCTTGGCCTCAAACCCGGTGACCGGGCCGGACGCTACCGATCCGACAAGCGTCGACGCTTTCCTGGCGCGCCAATCATGCCCATCGGCATCGGCAAGCGTGAAGACCATGAAGTCGAGCGCCAGTGCCGGATCGTTGGCCAGATGGATGGCCAGGATATCGCGGCGTTGCATCGCGAGCTCGTCGAGCAGGCGCTGCGACAACGAGCTTCCCGTGGGCTTCGCCGGACCGTTCTCTTCAATGGCCTCGACCACACCTTCGTCAGCGATGACCTCGGTCTCGGTGTAGAATTGTGGGACCAAGGTCGGCTCGCCATTGCGCGAGAGGACGAGGAAGGCACCGGCCTCGGATTTCAGTTCGTCGGCGAGCACTGGCGGCCGGTCATTGAGAGCGCGCATGGCGCGGTCGATCGAGACAAGTTCTTCTTCCGCTTTGGCGACCTCGCTTTCGTCGCTGTCCTCATCTTCGAGGATGGCCGCCGTCCGGTCGTAGTCGGCTTCAAGGTCGCTGAGCTCGCGGGCCTCCTCTTCGGTTAGCGGAGCCGGTTCGCATGGGAGCCGATTGAGGCCTTCGACGAGATCGTGGCTGACATAGTTCCCAAGCGTCGGTCGCACCCAGGCAAGTCCGTGTTCTTCAGCGACCCTTTTCGCAGCATCATCCATCGCTTTTTGGGCAAGGTCTTCGAGCAGCGCGACATCGATCCAGCTTTCGCTGGCTTCGTCGTCGAAGAGTTCACGTTCGATCCGGCCACCTGCAGCGAGGTACGCATCGCGCCCGACCAGAACCGCGCGCGGATCGGAGCCACGAACAGTGGCATCGAGCACCATGCGGCGGATCGTGTCTGGCGTGACCTGGTACCAGGCATCTTGCAGTTCAGCATAGACATGCGCCTGACGCTCGATGTCTGAGATCGCCCCATAGGCCTTTGCCATGTCGAGCGTGATCGCGCCTTCAGCGAGAGCTTCGAAGACACAAGGTGCAAGACCTGCCAGGCGCAGGCGGCCCTCGACGAAACGGACGGTGAGGCCGAAGCGGCGCGCCACGTCTTCCGTGGTAGCCCCTGCCTCAATGATGGAAGCGAAGGCCTGCGCCTCGTCGGCCGGGTTCATCGCTAGACGCTGGAAGTTCTCGGCAAGGCCGGCTTCGCGCACCTCGCTTTCCTCGCCTTCGATGACGAGGCAGGTGACCTCATGGCTTTCGGGCAAGGTGCCCTCTTCGGCCAGCGCCTGCAGCGCGGCGAGACGGCGACCGCCGGCCTCGACTTCGAACTTGCCGCGCTTTCCTTTGCGCACGACAAGGTTCTGCAGCAGACCGCGCGCAGCAATGTCTGCCCGCAGCTGGAGGTCGGCCAGCAGGTCGCTCGACTTGCGGACGTTGCGCGGGCTCGCCGCAAGCTTCTTCAAGGGGATCGACTGGATCATGGGTGTTCTCCTGATGGAATGAAGGCGCAGGTGAGGATCACGAGGCCCAAAAGCCCAAAGGGCTCCCTCCACTCTCATTCTGAGATTGGGGTCTGCCCGAGGGATCAGGCGGCAAGCGCGGGGAGGACCGATGAGGCTCTCGACACCGGGACGAACAGCCGCGTGCGGTAGCGGATGATCTCGGTGAAGCAGCCCTTGCCCTTGTACCAGTCGAGGCGATCGGGCGAGAATCCGGTCAGTTCAAGGCGCTGTTCGCCGCCGACCAGCGATCGCTTGACGGTCAAGGCATCGTGGCTTGCGAGGCCCAGCGGCTTGCCTCTGGCGATGACGAGCTCACCGATCTGGTCCGGCGCCGGACCGGTAACTCCGGAGAGGCCAAAGGTCTCAGCGATCGCAGCGAGATCGATATCGAGCACTTCGCGGCCGATGATCGACTGACCGTCCTCGGCAACGAGCCGGGTGACGCGGACATGATCGCCTGGCAGGCGCTTCCAGACCGGAAGCAACAGTCCGGTGGCGAGATGCACGCGCTCGGTCACCGGTGACTTGGCCGCTTGCTCTTCCTCGGCACGCCAGGCCCTCGTGAATGCGGTGACGCCAATATCTTCCCAGTGGCTTTCAGCGAGTGCCTCGATTGTCCAGTTCGCGGAGTTGAGCGGGCGCAAAAGGCGTCGGCGTTCGATCACTGCCCCGTCGTCGGCGATGAGGCGCCGGGCAGGAACCGACAGCGCGACCTTGCCTGAGCGTGCATTGCGCATCGGGATCGCGTGCGGGCTGCCGATCTCGTGCATCCGCACCAGGCGTTGCAATCGCAGAGGCCTAAGTTGCCTCATCACTTCGAGCGAGACGAGGCGGGTCTCGGCACCGGTCACAGGATCGGTGCGCAAGAGTTCGTCGGCGAGGACTGAGAAGCGATCGATCCTCACGGTTTCCAGTCCCTGGTCGAGCGTTCCGGCCTCGCGCGCGGCTTCTATCCGCGCCTCTACCAGCCCGAGATATTCGTCGAATATGGCGTTCTGGAGCGCAATCGGCAGGGCGAGAATGCGGTTGAGCCAGCGCTGGATCGTCGGGAGATTATCGGTCAGTCCGCCATCGGGGCTTTCAAGCCGGAGGCCGGTGCGTTCGACGAAGTTGCCGAAGGTGGTGGCTTCAAGCTTGCCGTCATAGAGCAGCTGGAACCAGCGGCTGAGCGCGTCGCGCGCATAGTCGCTTTCGAGATTGTCTGCCGGGTCGAACAGGTTCTGACCGCCGGTCTGGCGCTGACCGCGCGTAAGCGCGCCCAGTGCATCAAGCCTGCGCGCAATGGTCGAGATGAAGCGGCGTTCGCCCTTCACGTCGGTGGTGACCGGCCTAAACAGCGGGGCCGAGGCCTGATTGGTGCGGTTCGTGCGACCAAGACCCTGGATGGCGTTGTCGGCGCGCCATCCCGGTTCAAGCAGGAAGTGAACCCGGCGCTGCTGGTTCCTGGCGCCCAAGTCGGCATGATAGGAACGCCCCGTGCCGCCCGCATCCGAGAAAACCAGGATGCGCTTGGTCCCTTCCATGAAGTTTTGGGCTTCGGCGACATTGGCGCTGGGGCTACGCCGTTCGAGGCGCTGCTCACCATCGCGGCCCAGGACAAGCCTGCGGGTCCGGCCCGTCACCTCGGCGACGGCCTCGGTCCCGAAATGCTCGATGATCGCATCGAGCGCTGTCGCGATGGGCGGCAGCGCGCAGAGCTGCTCGATCAGCGCATCGCGCGCGGCGATGGCGCGCGGGCAGAAAACGGGATTGCCCTCCTCGTCGCTCATTGCCTCGGAGCGAAGATTGCCATCCTCGTCGGCGAAGACCTGCATCAATCGTACCGGGAAGCTCTTGGCGAGGTAGTCGATGACATATTCACGCGGGGACAGATCGATATCGAGAGCTTCGCGTTCTTCCACGGTAAGGTCGGCAAGGCGCCGGTCGAGCATGGCCTCGGCGGTCGAGACCAGCTGCACCACAACCGAATGGTCCTCTCCAAGCGCCGCTTCCATCGCGGGGATCAGGCTCGGCAGTTTCATCGAAAGCAAGAGCTGGGCAAAGAAGCGCTGCTTGGTGCCTTCGAAGATCGATAGCGCCGCAGCCTTGGCATTGCGGTTGAGCGTGTCGCCGCTGTCCTCGTCGATCACGCGGGTTGCTTCGAGCGCTGCTTCGAGGTTGCGGTGAATGATCGCCCAGGCATCGGCATAGGCATCATAGATTTTTATCTGCGCTTCGGTCAGGCTGTGTTCGAGGATCTCGTACTCGACCCCGGCGAAGGACAGCGCACGGGCAAGATAGAGGCCCTGGGCCTTGAGATCACGGGCGACGAGCTCCATCGCCGCGACGCCGCCAGCGCGGATTTCGGTCATGAACGCCTCGTGGGTCGGGAAAGCGGTCTCGGGTCCCCACAGGCCAAGGCGGGAAGTGTAACCGAGGTTGGCGATATCCGAAGCGCCAGTGGCAGACGCGTAGAGCACGCGGGCGCGCGGGAGATGGTTCTGCAGCCTGAGGCCCGCCATCCCTTGTTCGGAGCCCTTGACCTTGCCGCGGGCTGAAGAGCCCCCGAGCGCATTGGCCATGGCGTGGGCTTCGTCGAAAGCGATCACGCCATCGTAATCCTCGCCCGCCCAGGCAAGGATCTGGTCAAGGCGCGTATCTTCGGCGCGTCCCGAGCGCAGCGTCGGATAGGTGACGAAGAGAATGCCTTCGGACATCGTCACGCCAGACCCAAGTTTCCAGCGCGAGAGTGGCTGGAGATCGAGCGGCAGCCCGCCGAGCGCTTCCCAGTCGCGGCGTGCGTCTTCGAGCAGCGCCTCGTTCTTGGTGATCCAGATATGACGCCGCTCGCCTGCAAGCCAGCGATCCATGATCACCGCTGCGATCTGCCGCCCCTTGCCCGCACCGGTCCCGTCGCCGAGGAAAAAGCCCTGACGGTAGGCTTGGCCGTCCTCGGACAATTCCAGCGCGGTGGCTTCCTGACTGACTTTGAACTGGCCCGGCAGGTTGCGCGCGAATGCCTGCGCAGCGTAGACCAGTGTCTCGCACTGCGCTTCGGACAGAAGGCCGTCGGCCTGCCAACCTGCGGGAAGGCGCGGGCTAACGTCCGGCTGGGGCGCCGCGACCGAACCCATGGCGACCGATTCCACAAGCGGGGTGGGATGGACCGGCGCATCCTCGAACGCGATACGACTCGGCCGGTAGGGCAGGTAGATGCCGGTCTGTTCGGGTACAGGCGCAGGTTCGGCTAGGACCGAATAGGCAAGATTGGTCGCATTCGCTGTGGCTGCTGGTGTCGCTGCGAAAGGCGCCACAGGACGCACCGGCGCGCGATGCGTTGAGGTCTTGCCAACGAGGCGCACTGGCTTGCTGACTGGGAGGCGATGGAGGCTGGCGGAAATTTGCGCACGTGGCGGAAGCTCGGTAACAAGTTCGCCGAGCGCGATCAGGTCGCATGTATCTCCAGCGATAACTGGCGCGGACGCAGTCGGCACCTTGTCGATCACGACCAGACGAACAGCGATGCCCGTTCCGGTCCGGCGAAACATCTGCTGCAACCGGACATCGAGGAGCAGCGATGCTTCCTCCTGAGCCTCGGCGAAGGAGGAGGCCTCGAAGCCTTCGGGCATGATGGCGACAATCCTCGCTCCAACGGCGGCAGACCGGATCGCGCTTCGCAGGTGGCGCTGGGCTGTATCGCCGTCCTTGCCGCGCTCCTGGCTGCGGGCGAACGGCGGGTTCATCAGCACGACCGATGGTGCAGGACCGCGAAGCAGGTCCGCGATCAGTTCCCCGTCATGCGCGGTGATCGTGGTCGAAGGGAAGATGTGGCCCAGGCCGTCTCGTCTTGCCGGATCGATCTCGTTGAGGACCAATGAGGCGTTCTGGACGCTGCCCCAGAGAGAAAGAGCGCCATTGCCTGCGGACGGTTCGAGGAGCGTGTCTTGCGCAGAGACGGCTGCGGCCTTCGCCATCAGCCAGGCCAGCATCGGCGGGGTCGAGAACTGTTGGAGCTCGACCTGTGCTTCGCTGCGCACGTGCCGCGGCGGCAAGGCAGCCTCGAGCCAGTCGAAACGCGCTTCTGCTTCATGCACGCTTGTCGCCAGATCGATGCGTGAAGATTCCCGTAGCCACAGCATTGCGCCGATCTCGGTCGCGTTGTTGTAGTCATCGATGGTCCAGGCGCTTCCCCAGTCCAGGGCGCCGGTGTCTTTGGCGAACAGGCCGGAAATGTCAGGTCGAGTGAGGTGGCATCCATCCGCAAGTCGCCGGGCAATTTGTTCACCGATTGCGAAAGCGAGCGGAACCGTGCTTGATGTTTGACGGTCTGGGAAAAAGTCTGACTGGAACATGGCAATTCGTCCTCCTGATGAGGGCATCGGGACACGCCCTCTGCCGGATCAGGAAATCGAGAAGCCCTCTCTCCTCTAACGCGCCGCTTTGCGGCGCAGCCATGCTATGAGTTCATCGTTCCAGTCGGTATCGCTTGGATGTGGCTTGCGGACTTGGATCGTCCGCCCTTCCTGCGCGTAGGCTCCGAGGCCACGCGAGGCGGCCAGCTCGCCGCCAGCATCATGATCGACGAACAGATGAAGCTCGGTCACACTCTCGGGAATGCTTACGAGACCGAAACGCTCATTCCCAAGGGTCGCCCAAACGGGAATGCCGGTGAGCGCATAGGCTGACAACGCGCTCTCGATCCCCTCGGCAAGGCCGAGCTTCCCGGAAACCGGAGCAAAAAGACGGACAGCAGCTTCACCGAGCGAGCCAAGCGCGCGCTTTGGCTTGTCGAAGGTGGCCTTGGTTGAAGCCTCGGTGGACAAAAACGTGCGGTGGATCGCGATCGGCCCCTCGTCGAGGCTGACCGCCGCAATCATAGCGGGAAGAAATCGGGTTCGTCCTTTCGGCCCGAGCGGCGTTTGCGGATGAAAGCGAAGAGCTGAAGATGCGGCCAGGATGCCGCGGCTCTCAAGGTAGGCCTTCGCCGGACTGCCACCCAATGGTTCCGCTTCGTGCCAGATCCTCAACGCTGCTGCCGAGGGTTTGCGCACCCTGGTTGGCTCGAGCTGATCCTCGGCCGAAGAACCCGAGAAAAACCTGGCCACCTCGAAACCTTCGCGGGCCAGAGCGGAAAGCACGCTCTGCTGATCGCAGCCCGCAAAACAATGGAAGAGAATAGCCTTTCGGCCGAGCGTCACGCCGAGCGAAGGTGTGCGGTCTTCGTGTGCGGGGCAGCAGGCCATCCCCTTTGTGCCTGACCATTTGCCCCCTCGGCTTTCACAGATCCTTCGGGCGGTGTCCTCGAGCGAATGACGTGACAGGGTTGAATTCGAAACGGGCATACCAGCTCCATAGCCTCACAATTGCCCCCTCCAGAAGACCCCCTCTTCTCTCGGCTAAACTTGCAAAAAACGTTTTCCTACACCCACGCGTTCTATTTATGTTCTCTTGCGGATCGAGGCAAGGTGAAAGGTAATTCAATGCGAATGTCTCTAGTGGCTTGCGGTTGCGGTGCGCTCGCGATTGCGATTTCGGGATCCGCGCGCGCGCAGGAGTTTCAGGTATTCGACCATGACCTCAGCAGAGTTGAGGTTACAACCGACGAAGGGCGCGCTTTCAACCCAACTGCAATCTACTTGGGCAAGCCAGACGGCAGCACAGCTTATATCGATAGAAGCTTCAAGGAAGCCTTGTATGAGCCACTCATCCGGCAAGCTGAAGCGCGATATCAATTGCCGCCTCGACTGCTTCAGGCCCTGATTTGGCAGGAATCGCGGTTCAACCCGATGGCAATCAGTCCGGCTGGCGCCGCTGGGCTCGCTCAACTCATGCCGGGAACGGCAAGAGAACTTGGTGTCAGCAATCGCCACGATCCGGCTGAGAACATCGATGGCGGCGCGCGGTATCTGAAGCAGATGCTAGAGCGCTTCGGTGCGATCCATCTCGCGCTGGCCGCATACAATGCTGGACCCGGCGCTGTGTCGCGAGCCGGCGGGATACCGACAAATCGGGAAACACCTGGATATGTGAAGAGCGTTATCGACCGATGGATGGCATACAGTTCGATATGACTACGAATCGGAAAAGGATCAGCGGACGGCTCGAGCACCTTCCTCGGGGAGCTGTAATTGTAACCGTTGCCGGAGATCATTGGGTTCTCGAAGACTACGAACCCTCAAACGAAGACTTTGGATTTGAGGTTACCGCAGAGGGTATCGTTGTCGGGTTCGACCGCCTTCGCGTCGAATGGCTGGGGCAGGTGCCCGCCTAGGAGCAGGTCACGCGGCTCTCAAAACTGCAATGTTTCGCGCTTTGCCGCCGATGGAATCGAGGAAGTCTGCCCAATCCTGCAGCATTGCACGCCGAGGAGCGAGATATTCGGCAGCATTGTATGCTCCGCGAACTTCGTTCTCTTCGCTGTGTGCCAATTGCAGTTCGACCCAGTCTTCATGATATCTGCGGATCCACATCGGTGGTTCGCCGACCTCGACCAGCTGCTCATTCGCCCAGGTGCTCGCCAGACCCCTGAAGCCGTGAACAGTTTGTCGCCCGTGGTAACCGAGCCGATAGAGGCCATAGATCATCGTATTCTCGGAAAGCGGCATCTTGGGCTTCTGGCCTGGAAAGACGTATTCGCCTTCGGACTTGCTGATCATATCTTGAGCAAGAGAAGCGGCTTGTCGCGACAAAGGCACGATATGCTCGCGGCCCATTTTCATCCGATCAGCGCCAATGCGCCAAACTGGTGAATCTCCGACTAGACCTTCAAACTCGTGCTTCTTGGCGAACCGGAGTTCCTTGGTCCGGACCCATGTAAGAAGAGCAAAGGTCAATGCCGCCCGCGTAATTTCGGATCGTCTCTCACCCTCTTCCTGGTATCGCTCCATCTTGATGATGAGTTCGGGTAGCTGTGCCAGAGGCAGCTTCGCCATATGCTTGACCCGAGGACGTGGCTTCAAAGCCCCCCGAAGATGCGCCGTTGGATCGGAATCGCAAAGTCCGCTGGCAATCGCGAACTGGAATACCTGACCAATACATTGCTTGGCCCGTCGACTGATGTCGAGCGCGCCGCGCTCCTCGATCTTCCGAATGACCTTCAGGACTTCTGGTGGAGTTATCTCATGCATCATGAGCTCGCCTAAGACAGGAAGCACGTCCTGCTCCATCCGCGACCACACGCGCTTCGCATGGGCGGGATTGAGACTACTTGCTCTGTTCTCATGCCACATGGTGGCAATCGCCCTGAAGGTCTTAGCCTCTTCGAAGTCCCGACCCGGTTTGTGAACCATCGGGTCCCTGCCTTCGGCCAGCACACCCTTGGCAGCTCTCTTGAGTTCTCTTGCGGCCGCTATTCCGACTTCGGGGTAGGCACCGAAAGAAAGCAGCTTCTCTTTCCCGTGGTACCGGTATTTCAGCCGCCAGAGCTTCGAGCCGTTCTTTTGCACGAGGAGGAATAATCCCTCCCCATCCGCAAGCTTGTATGGACGCTCAGCCGCCTTCGCTTTTTTGATCTGAATCTCACTCAAGGCCATTGGGGGTATCGCTCCTTTTCGCTACCCCCGGAAAATACCCCCAAAATACCCCCACACCAAATCCGGCTTCAAGCGAATGCATGCGCACGCAGGCGGACGCGAATCACTCACATCATTCTGTTTTAATTGAGTTTTACGGATGCATGCGGAAGCAAGCGAACCCATGCGGATTCGAGATTGGTAGCGGAGGAGGGACTTGAACCCCCGACACGCGGATTATGATTCCGCTGCTCTAACCGGCTGAGCTACTCCGCCCCATGGGCATTGCCAGGGCGAGGCGAAAGCCCGTTCGCGTCTGACAGGCGCGCCTCTTACGGGCACAATCGCTGCGGGTCAATATGCGATTAAAAGGGTTTTTTACCGGGCTTTCCGCGCAGTGCCCAGCGCCCTGCCCGCTCCCACGGCCCGCCGCGATAGTAATGCGCCTCCAGCGCGGGAATGGCAAAGCTGCGCGGCCTGAAAGTTGGAGCAAGAGCGCCTTGCAATGCCTTGGCCTCGGCAGGCGACACCTTGTTCTGAATGGTGATGTGAAAGCGCGGCCTCGCCTGGTCCTGCGCGGTCAGGCTGCCGTGAAAATGATCGGCGATTCCTGCGCGGATGATGCCGAGTTCTCCGCTTTGAAGCCTGAGCGCGGTACCTCGCCCCAGAGACATTATCTCGACAAGCTCGGCCCCGATGGGTGGCGTGGTCGCGGCAATATCGGCGAGCAGACCGAACAATTCGCTCTCGCAGCTGGGCGGAATGGCGTGGAACAGGGTAAGATGCGCGCTCAGCACATTGCGCTCGGGCGGAAAATGCGCGCGGCGAAGGCCGTCGGCATAGGAAAAGATCGCATCTGGCAAGGCAGCGGTGACGATGATCGGATCTGTCATGGCATGGCCCTAGCATGGGGCGAGGGATCGAACGAGGTCGGGCGGCGCCTGGAGGGGGGATTGGCACCGCCCGCCCCGTTTCAACGACCTCTTTCGGGCCGCATCCGGATGACCGGCGCGCGTGCATCGCCGGTCGAAACTGGGCGGGCATCGATGGCGGCAGAAGAGAGAGGCTTCGGCTGCCGTCGATGTCCTATGGCGGGATAACGGCGCTTCAGGGGATGCGTTCCGCTGCGATGCAACATCCGGTCGCACCGGCAGAACGCTTGGTCACATGGGCTGAAAATTTATGGGATCTCGCCCCGTTCACGGCGGATCTGGCGCCACTTGGTGACATTGGCGTTATGCTCATCGAGCGTCGCGGCAAAGGCATGGCCGCCGCTGCCATCGGCGACCATATAGAGTGCCTTGGTTTCTGCCGGATGCAGCACGGCCAGAATGGATTCGCGGCCCGGATTGGTGATCGGCCCCTTGGGCAGCCCATCCATCGAATAGGTGTTGTAGCCGTTCACCGCGTTGATCTCACTGCGCTTGATGCGGCGGCCCAGCGGCTTGCCCTTGGTGATGGGGTAGATGATCGTGGGATCGGCCTGCAGGCGCATGCCGGTCTTGAGCCGATTGGTATAGAGTCCGGCGACCATGCGGCGCTCTTCGGGAACGCCGGTTTCCTTCTCGACAATGGCGGCAAGGCTCAATGCCTCCTGCGGCGTGGTGACGGGCAGGTCCTTGTCCCGCTTCGGCCATTCGGCGGCGATGAAGTCGCTCATTTCCTGCTGCATGCGCAGCAGGACTGCGCTGCGGGCCTCGCCGCGCTCGAAATCATAGCTGTCGGGAAGGATCGAACCCTCTGCCGGAACCTCGACCTCTCCGGTCAGCAGCGGCTCGGCCATCAACCGCTCATGCACCATGATCGAGGGCAGTCCCTCAGGCACGGTGACCATGCGGCGCACCACTTCGCCATGCTGAAGCGTATTCAGGATGGTGGCAGGGCTGCTACCGGCCGGTATCGCGAATTCGCCCGCCTTGATCGGATCGCCGCTGCCAAGGATTTTCGCGCGCAGCAGGAAGCTGTCGGCAGAGGTAATCAGTCCCTCCTCCTCCAGCTTGCCCGCCGTTGATGTCAGCGTCGCGCCCTGCGGCACGATGAAGCTGGCGTCCTTCTCACCCGAAGAACCGCCATACCAGCCGCTCATGAACCAGCCGCCGATGCCCAGCGCCGCCACGATTGCAATGGCGACGAGGACAAGGCAGCCGCGTTTCATATGCGTCAGTCGACCTTCTTCATGATCAGCGAGGCATTGGTGCCGCCAAATCCGAACGAATTGTTCAAAATGGCCTTAACCTCACGCTTTTTCGCGGTCAGCGGCACGAGGTCGACGCCCTCGGTCCCCTCGTCCGGGTTAGTGAGGTTCAGCGTCGGCGGAACGATCTGGTCGCGCATGGCGAGGATGCAGAAGATCGCCTCAACCGCGCCCGCGCCGCCCAGAAGGTGGCCGATGGCCGATTTGGTCGAGCTCATCGAAGCGCCGCCAAGATCATCGCCCAGCACGCGCTTTACCGCGGCAAGCTCGATGGTGTCGGCCATGGTCGAGGTGCCGTGCGCATTGACGTAGTCGATGTCGCCCGCTTCCATCCCGGCCTTGCGCAAAGCCATGCGCATGGCGTTTTCCGCGCCCTTGCCTTCGGGGTGCGGGGCGGTAACGTGATAGGCGTCGCCCGACAGGCCATAGCCTACGACCTCGGCATAGATCTTCGCGCCGCGCGCCTTGGCATGCTCGTATTCCTCAAGCACGACAACGCCAGCGCCCTCACCCATGACGAAGCCGTCGCGGTCCTTGTCATAGGGGCGGCTCGCCTCGGTCGGGCGATCATTGAAGCTGCAATTGAGAGCGCGTGCCTGGGCGAAGCCTGCGACGCCCAGCGGGTTGATCGTGCTTTCCGCACCGCCCGCCAGCATGATGTCGGCATCGTCGTCCTTGATCATCCGCGCAGCATCGCCGATCGAGTGAGCGCCGGTCGAACAAGCGGTGACGACCGCGTGGTTCGGACCCATCAGGCCGTATTTGATCGAGACCTGACCGCTGATCAGATTGATCAGGCGACCATGGACGAAGTGCGGCGAAACGCGGCCCGGGCCACGTTCGTGCAGTACGATGGATTCGCTCTCGATACCGGGCAGACCGCCGATGCCCGAACCGATGGAACAGCCCGCGCGCAGCTTGAGATCGTCGTCCATGTCCAGAAGACCGGCATCTTCGATCGCCTGCCCGGCGGCATCGATGCCATAGACGATGAAGGGATCGACCTGGCGCTGGATCTTGGGGTCCACGCGCTTCGACGCGTCGAAGCCATATTCGTGATCGGCCGGCTTTACCTCGCAGGCGATATTGCACTTCTGGTCGCTCGCATCAAAGCGGGTGATCGGGCCTGCGCCCGATTTCCCGGCGATGAGATTCGCCCAGACGGTTTCGACATCAGCCCCCAGCGGGGTGACGAGGCCAAGCCCGGTTACGACGACACGGCGCATGGATGATCCTTTCCTTCAGACATTCGCCCGCCCTGATTCTTTTGGCCCCTCATGGTCGGAGGCTCAAACACAGCAGGCCCAGCCAATCATGGCCGAGCCTGCCGGTTGCCCGCTGCACCCATGGATGCGCAGGCTTCTCAGAGCGGAACCGGCCGAGACCGGCTCCTAGCAGGCTTAGCCCTTATGCTCTTCGATATACTTCACCGCGTCGCCCACGGTGGTGATCTTTTCGGCGGCGTCGTCCGGGATCTCGACCCCGAATTCTTCTTCGAACGCCATGACCAGCTCGACGATGTCGAGGCTGTCTGCGCCAAGATCATCGATGAAGCTGGCATCGGTGGTCACCTTGTCGGCTTCCACGCCCAGGTGCTCGACGACGATCTTCTTTACGCGTTCCTCGGTGTCGCTCATGAATAACCTCTCGGTACTTTAAGGCCCCGTTCCGCGAGAATTCGGCAAAGGGCAGATGAAATCTCAGGCGTGGCCCTAGTCCCACTATGCCTGCATGGCAAGTGGGCCCACGCGCCATTGGACAAATCGCTTGGGCTCCGGGCTTTTACCACCCGGAGACGCGGTTAATCCCCGATATTGTCGACGCGGGCCTTTTCGGCTTCTGCCGCCTTGGGCGGCTCAACCGTACGGATCGACAATTCGCGCAGCTGTTTCGGGCTGACGACGGACGGCGCGCCCATCATCAGATCCTGCGCGCGCTGGTTCATCGGGAAGGCGATGACTTCGCGGATGTTCGGTTCATCGGCCAGCAGCATGACGATGCGGTCGATGCCCGGCGCGGAACCGCCATGCGGCGGAGCGCCATATTTGAACGCATTGATCATGCCGGAGAAATTGGCCTCGACCTCTTCCCTGGAATAGCCGGCGATCTCGAAAGCCTTGAACATGATGTCCGGGCGGTGGTTCCGGATCGCGCCCGACGACAGCTCATAGCCATTGCAGACGATGTCGTACTGCCACGCAAGGATATCGAGCGGGTCCTTGGTCTCCAGCGCCTCCAGCTCGCCCTGCGGCATCGAGAACGGGTTGTGGCTGAAGTCGACCTTCTTCAATTCTTCGTCATATTCGAACATCGGGAAGTCGACGATCCAGCAGAACTTGAAGCAGCCCTCCTCGATCAGACCCAGTTCCTGCGCGGTGCGCGTGCGGGCGGCACCAGCGAGCTTCGCCGCGTCCTTTTCCTTGCCAGCAGCAAAGAACAGGCCGTCGTCGGGGCCAAGGCCGAGCTCGTTATACAGCTCTTCCATGCGCTCAGGGCCGTGGTTCTTGGCAATCGGGCCGCCGAACTCGCCGCCCTTGCGGGTGACGTAACCCAGACCCGCGAAACCTTCGCCGCGCGCCCAGTTGTTCATGTCGTCGAAGAACTTGCGGCTCTTGTCCGCGGTGTTCGGCGCGGGGATCACGCGGACCTTGCCGCCCGAACCGACGATCTTTTCGAACAGGCCGAAACCCGACTTTTCGAAGTGGTTCGTGACATCCGAGATGATCAGCGGGTTGCGCAGGTCAGGCTTGTCGGAGCCATACTTCAGCATCGATTCCGCATAGGGGATGCGCGGGAATTCACCCGCAGGTGTCACCGTCTTGCCGTTCGCGAACTCCTCGAACACGCCGGCCAGCACGGGTTCGATCGTCTGGAAGACGTCTTCCTGCGTGACATAGCTCATCTCGAAATCGAGCTGGTAGAATTCGGGGCTGCGGTCGGCGCGCAGATCCTCGTCGCGGAAACAGGGCGCGATCTGGAAATAGCGGTCGAAGCCAGCGACCATCAGCAGCTGCTTGAACATCTGCGGCGCCTGCGGCAGTGCATAGAAACGGCCCGGGTGCAGACGCGCAGGCACCAGATAGTCGCGCGCGCCTTCGGGGCTGGATGCGCCCAGGATCGGGGTCTGGAACTCGGTAAAGCCCTTGTCGATCATGCGCTGACGGATCGAGGAGATCACCTTCGAACGCAGCACGATGTTCGAATGCACCTTGTCGCGGCGCAGGTCGAGGAAGCGATTGCGCAGGCGGATTTCCTCCGGATACTCCTGCTCGCCCGCGACGGGGAGCGGCAGTTCCTCGGCCCTGCTCTGCACGGTGATGCCGCGGGCATAGACCTCGATCTCGCCGGTCGGCAGGTTCGGGTTCTTCGTGCTTTCGCTGCGCGCCTTTACTTCGCCGTCGATGGTGACCACCGATTCCACGCGCAGGCTATCGAGGACCGACAGCGCCGGGCTGTCTTCGTCGGCGACGATCTGGGTGATGCCGTAATGATCGCGCAGGTCAACGAACAGAACGCCGCCATGGTCGCGCTTGCGATGGATCCAGCCCGACAGGCGGATTGTTTCGCCGACATTGGCGGCCTTCAGCTGGCCGCAGGTGTGGGTGCGATAGGCATGCATGGGTTGATCGCTTCTCGTGTCTTTAACGTCTGAAAGGGGTCGGCCAGCCGCGAACGCGCGGGGCCCGTGCGCCGCGCACTAGGTGAAAGCGCGCGCCATTTCCAGAGGCTCGGGCACACAATCGACCGCCATCGGTCGAAATAGGCGATGAACCCCGTAGCAGGCGTGATGCGATGGTTACCGATTATTAACCTTGCCGCGGCATAAGGATGCGGTCCGGGATGCGCATCCAAGCGGCGCAAACCTTCCGGCAAAAGAGGCGAAGGACGCGCTTTTCGGGCGGAATTACAAGCGCTTCTTCGCCTCTTGATCGGCCCGCCTATCGGATCGCGCTTTGCGCCCGGCGGGCCGGTCGCCCTCACCGCTTTCGTATATCCGGTTTTCGGGACACGAAACGTTAACCTCTCCGCCCAAGCTATTCTTAACCATCGGCCCTTAAAAGTTGATGGCAGATGCACACTTAAAGGTGCGCCAGGGGAAACGACGTCCATGACTGTAGCCGACATCTTCGCCAGCGAGATTTTCGAGTCCCACGAGGAACTCGATCAATTCCTCGGCAATGTCGAATCGCTGATGCGGCAGGGCCAGCCCGACGTCGCGGCAGGCCTGCTCGAAGCGCAGCTTCTCGACCTTCAGGATGGACGCCACCCGATCGCCAAGCTGGCCCAGGCAACGCCTGTCAGCGCCGTTCGCCTGATCGGCTGGGAAAACCTCGACACAGCCTTTGCCATGATCGACAAACCCGAGCATCCGGTTACCGCGATCTCGATCGACATCAGCGCGCCGATGTCGATCCCCGAACCCGACAAGGAAAAGGGCAGCTATCGCGAGCCCGACCTAGAAACCCTGTTTTTCACCGACACCGCCTTTCATTTCGGTCGCGCCTCGCGCGAAGAGATCGTCGGCGGCTATGGTAGCCGCGCGGGCGTCTGGCGCGGCGCTTTCGAGGAAGCGGGCAGCGACATCCAGGTGCGTGGCCTTGGCGGCCTTTACGGCGAGGTCCTGCTGTTCGAACGCATGCGCCACGAAGGCATGCTGACCGACGCCGCCGATTTCGACGCTCTGGCGCTGGGTCATGCCTTTGTCGCGGTACGCCTGCACCAGGCGGTGAAATCCGTGGTCGAGGGCCGCGGCATCCCCCGCCCGATCAGCGTACTTGTCGGCTCGAACGAGAGCTATCCCTTCTTCGACGCCCCCGCGATCACGCGCGATGAATATTACGACATCATCGAGGATGGCGAGGACGGCGAGGTCGAGGAATCGAAATTCGCCAGCCTCTCCCTTGCGCCCCGCCCCGACGATTATGATCCGGGCAGCCTGTTCTATGACGACAATCATGTCTCGGGCACCAGCCTGCGTCGCCGCATCCGCGAAGCATCGCCGCAGGCCGAAGAGCCCGCCAATGACGTGGCTCCGGCTGCTTCGGGCATCAGCGGCTTTTTCGGACGCCTGCGCCGTAACCGCGCCTGACCCCAAACCGACAGAACTGCCACTCCGGCCGGTCGCTTGAGCGGCCTTCAGCCTGCAATCCGGTGGTTTCGACCCGGCCATCGTTAAAAAAGTTGGCGTTGCAACTACCGAGTCGATTGCATGCTACGCGCGCACAGCGTAACCCGCCTGTTCAATGAAAATACATGACCTGATCACGACGACCGAGGCCCTTGCCGACATCTGCTCGCGCATGGCCCAGGCTGAGTTCGTAGCCGTAGATACCGAATTCATGCGCGAGTCCACCTATTGGCCGCTGCTTTGTCTCGTCCAGATTTCGGACGGCAAGGAAGCTGCAGCCATCGACCCGCTGGCAGAAGGCATCGACCTCAAGCCCCTGCTCGACCTGCTGACCGAGAACGAGGACGTCCTCAAGATCTTCCACGCGGGCGGACAGGACGTTGAGATCATCTACAACCTGACCGGCAAGACCCCGCACCCGATCTTTGACACGCAGATCGCGATGATGGCGATCAGCCAGTCCGAACAGATCGGCTATTCGAACCTCGTTGATAGCTGGCTCAATATCCAGATCGACAAAGGCGCGCGTTTCACCGACTGGTCGCGCCGGCCGCTGACCGAACGGCAGATCGAATATGCCATCGGCGACGTCACCTATCTGTCGCGCATCTTCCCCAAGATGCTGAAGAAGCTGATCAAGACCGGACGCGGCGAATGGCTGAACCGGGAAATGGACCGCCTTGCCGATCCCGACAATTACGCCACCGACCCCAATACGCTGTGGCACCGCATCCGCTCGCCCGGCCGCAATCCGCAGGTTTTGGGCAGGCTGAAGGCACTGGCCGCGTGGCGCGAGGACGAGGCGCAGGACAAGAACATCCCGCGCGGCCGCATCATCCGCGACGAAACGCTGGCAGATCTTGCCAGCCACCCGCCGAAAAAGCAGGCCGACCTTGCCAAGGTGCGCGGACTTTCGGGCGGGTGGAAGGACAATGACATCGGCAAGCGCCTGATGAAGGTGCTGGAAACCGCCGAACCCCTGCCAAAGGATGAAATGCCCGAACGCAAGAAGGGAGTGCCGCTGGGCAAGGAAGGCGCGCTGGTCGCCGACCTTTTGAAGCTGCTGCTGAAAATCCGCAGCCGCGAGATCGATGTCGCCTCGCGCTTGATCGCGCGCGCCGACGATCTTGAGGCGCTGGCCGCGGGCGTTCGCAAGAACCTGCCGCTGCTGGAAGGCTGGCGGTACGAACAGTTCGGCAGCGACGCGCTTGATCTGGTAGAGGGCAAGCTGGCCTTTGCGGTTGAGAACGGACGGCTCAAGATGACGCATATCGATGACATGCCGGTGCCCACTGCATGAACGAGGGGGGAGCCTCGTGAAGAACACATATCTGCCGACGCTGAAGCAGTTGCAGTATCTTTTGGCGCTGCATGACAAGCGCCATTTCGGCCGTGCGGCGGAAAGCTGCTATGTGTCGCAATCAACGCTGTCGGCGGGCATTCGCGAACTGGAATCGCTGCTGGGCGTGACGCTGGTCGAGCGCACCCGCCGCGTCGTGCGCTTTACCCCGCTGGGGGAGCGCGTGGTCGAAAAGGCCCATGTCCTGTTGCGCGAGGCCGAGGAACTGGCCGAACTGGTGCAATCGGCCGGCAAGCCTCTGTCGGGCGATCTGCGCATGAGCGTGATCCCGACCATCGCACCCTTCCTGCTGCCCAAGATCCTGCCGCGCCTGCGCAAGGAACGCCCGCAGCTGAAGCTCTTCCTGCGTGAAGAGCCAAGCGCCGACGCCATTGAATCGCTGCAGCATGGCCGCGCTGATTGCGTGCTCCTCGCCCTCCCCTTCGCGACCGGCGATGTGGAAAGCGAGCATCTCTTCGATGACCGGCTCTTCGTCGCCTTTCCCGAGGATGATCCGGGCGATCCGCCCGAGCTTATTCCCCCTGCGATGATCGACGAAGGCAAGCTGCTGCTGCTGGAAGACGGGCACTGCCTGAAAGAGCATGCGCTGGCGGCCTGCAACCGGCCCGAACTGCGCGCATCGGCCACGATGATCGGCACCTCGCTCCATACGCTGGTGCAGATGGTCGACAATGGGCTTGGCCTTACGATGCTGCCCGAAATGGCGCTGGAGGCCGGCATACTCGACGGCACCCATGTCGTGGCCCGCCCGCTGAAATCGAAGAACGCCGCGCGCGAAATCGCCCTGGTCTGGCGCCGGGGATCCCCGCGCGCCGATGAATTCCGCCTGCTGGCCAAGGAATTGCGCGAGGGGTGAGCGACTGCCTTGCTGCGGACCCAAGTTGACATAAGTGACATGTCCTACAGCCTGCGTCCGCTGCCCGCACCCCGCGCAAATCCGCGCTTTACAGGTGCAGGGTTACAGCAGCGACCCCCACGAAAAGATTGACGGATGAAAGAGCCGTGCGCCGACACGGGCGCGGGTCCGGGCGGTAGCTTGGCGAAAGCGTGTAGGACAATAAAAGCTGGCTGTCGGCTAACGACCGTTACCGGACGTCAGGCTCTTGATGATCGCGACCGCAATGTCCGCAAGTCTTCCTAGGCCATGGGGTGGAGATTGCCAAAAAGCCTTTCTTGCTGAGAAAAGGTGACAACCCGCAATCGGGACACCGAAAGCCGACCATCATCAAGAGACCATGGCTCAGCCAAAGCGCTATCCCCGCGATCAATCCTGCATCTCCGAAGGTTTTTGCAAGAAGCGGCAACCAAATCGGAAACGTAAAGAAGATCACAAGGACCCAACCCAAAAATAGCAGTCCTTTTCGGTAGAGCGTCATTGGCAAATGATGCCTTGGGATCAATCATTTCGCAATGTCCGCTTCCCACCCCATTCCAGTCGTCAGCTAGCCAACCGAAAAGGCCCGAAAGCTGCCGCAGCCACGGCAAAGCCGCGGCTGTCACCTTGAACGGATCGCTGTCGGCCACCAGCCCACGCGAACGCTGACCGATGAGCCTCCATCAGCCAAATAGCCCTGCGCTTACTGTGTAACGCTCGATCTGGCCTCAAACGGCAGCTTTTCGGAACGACCGCATCCCGGCTGGATTGTCCTATCAAAGGAGAACTGCCGATGATGGCCCTGATAACTTTGATTGCCACTGTCCTGCTGCCGCCGCTTGGCGTTGCGCTCAAGCATGGGGTGGGCAAGACCTTCCTGATCAATCTGGTCCTGACGATCATTCTGTACGTCCCGGGCCTGATCCATGGCCTGTACGTCAACTATCTGCGCTGACGCCAATGGACCGGGGGGCTGAACGGCCTTCCGGTTCGCAGATGAAGCGGCGGAACCGAACGCCGCATCTCAGTCCCCGACGAAATCCGTCGAAATCACGATCCGCCCCTCGCCCCATTCGGGAACCGCTTCGGGCCGCATCGGCACCATGAAGCGCTTGGGCTTCTCGCCCTCGGCTGCGGGCCGTTCGATCTCGATCACATCGCCCGCGCCGTAATTCTCAACCGCGATCACCGTGCCAAGCGTTTCGCCCGCATCGGACACCGCCGCCAGACCGAGGAGGTCGGCGTGGTAATATTCGCCCTCTTCCAAGGGCGGCAGTTCATCGCGCGAAACGGTGAGCACCATGCCGCGCAAAGGTTCGGCGGCGTTGCGGTGGTCGATCCCGGCAAATTTGGCGATCGCGCCGCCCTTGCCATCGTCCTTCATGCGCTTGGGGCTTACCTCGCAGGTTTCCCCGGTGCCCTCGCGCAATAGGGTGAAGGCGCGGAATCGCGACAGCGACTCCACGCCTTCCCCGAACAGCTTCAGCCTGATTTCGCCGTTGATACCGTGCGCGCCGGTGATGGCGGCCAGAACGATACGCTCTGCGCCCGGCTTGTCAGACTGAACCACCGATGATTACTCGGCAGCCTTTTCTTCTTCAGCAGCAGCTTCTTCAGCCGGTGCTTCCTCAGCCGCGGGCTCTTCAGCCGGAGCTTCGGCAGCAGCCTTGGCAGCTTCCTCGGCTTCACGGGCCTTCTCGGCCTTTTCTTCGGCGCGTTCCTTGGCCTTTTCGCCCGGCTCAGCCTTCTTGGGGTTGTTCTTGGCCTTACGCTCAAGGATGCCGGCGGCATCGAGGAAGCGAGCGACGCGGTCGGTCGGCTGCGCGCCAACGCCCAGCCAGTAACGCACGCGGTCTTCGATCAGCTTCACGCGGTCTTCGCTGTCCTTGGGGAGGACGGGGTTGTAGGTGCCGACCTGCTCCAGATACTTACCGTCGCGCGGGCTGCGGCTGTCCGAAGCCACGATGCGGTAATACGGACGCTTCTTCGCGCCACCACGCGAGAGACGGAGTGCAATTGCCATTTCAAACTACCTTTCGATCAAATTCAAATAACTGAAAATACGTAAATTAAATCATTTCTTCTTGAGCAGGTCCTGAAGCTCCGGCGGGATATCGCCCATCCCGCCACCCGGACCGCCGAGCCCCGGCATGCCGCCAGCGCCGCCGCCCATACCGCCGCCAAGACCGGGCATGGCAGCGCCCATGCCGCCCTTGCCGAACAATGCGCCAAGGCCCTTCAGCCCGCCCATCTTCTTGATCTGCTTCATCGCCTTGCCCATTTCCTGGTGCATCTTGATAAGCTTGTTCACGTCCTGAACCTGCGTGCCCGAACCTGCCGCGATGCGCTTCTTGCGCTTCGCGTTCAAAAGCGCGGGGCGTTCGCGTTCCTTGGGCGTCATCGAACCGATGATGGCATCCATGTGGAGCAGGACCTTGTCGTCCATGCCCGACTGCGCCATCGCCGCCTTTGCCTTCTTCATGCCCGGCAGCATGCCCGCCAGCGCACCGATGCCGCCCATCTGGGTCATCTGGCGCAGCTGCATGCGAAGGTCGTTCATGTCGAACTCGCCCTTCGCCATACGCTTGGCAAGGCGCTCCGCGTCCTCTTCCTTGACCGCCTGCGCGGCCTTTTCGACCATGGAGACGATGTCGCCCATGCCGAGGATGCGATTGGCGACACGCGAGGGGTGGAACGGCTCGATCGCGTCGAGCTTTTCGCCCGTACCGGCAAACTTGATCGGCTTGCCGGTAACGGCGCGCATCGACAGCGCCGCACCGCCGCGTGCATCGCCGTCCATGCGGGTCAGCACCACGCCGGTCAGCGGCACTTCGCCGGTAAAGCTCTGCGCGACGTTCACCGCGTCCTGACCCGTCAACGAGTCGACGACGAGCAGCACTTCCTTTGGCGTGGAGACGGCGGCGACCGCCTTCATCTCGGCCATCAGCGCTTCATCGACATGCAGGCGGCCCGCAGTGTCGAGCATCAGCACGTCGAAGCTTTGCAGCTTGGCCGAAGAGATGGCGCGATTGGCGATCTCGACCGGCTGCTGACCCGCGATGATCGGCAGCGTCGCGACGCCCGCCTGCTCGCCCAGCACTTTCAGCTGGTCCTGCGCCGCCGGACGATTGACGTCGAGCGAGGCCATCATGACCTTCTTGCCCTCGGTCTCCTTCAGGCGCTTGGCGATCTTGGCCGTGCTGGTGGTCTTGCCCGAACCCTGCAGGCCGACCATCATGATTACGACGGGGGGCTTCGCCTCCAGGTCGAGCTTGGCCGCGTCGGGGCTACCGCCATCCTCGGCAGTGCCGCCCAGCATTTCGACCAGCGCGTCATTGACGATCTTGACGACCTGCTGACCCGGCGTGACCGAACGCAGCACCTGCTCGCCCACGGCACGCTCGGTGACGGTGTCGATAAAGCGGCGCACGACCGGCAGGGCGACATCGGCCTCAAGCAGGGCGATGCGCACCTCGCGCATGGCGGCGCGAACGTCTTCCTCTTTCAGCGCGCCGCGACCGCGCAGCGAATCGAAGACGGAGCCGAGCCGGTCTGACAATGTGTCGAACATATCTGTCTCCGGCCCCGAAAGGCCGCTCCTTGCTGCTGCGCGGCCTGCGATCCGCGCGTAAATCCTTCATTTCCGGCGCCAAACGCCGAAAACGCCGGTGGGCGAAACCTCGCCGACCAGCGTGTATGTCGATGCCTTCCGATCCATGATGGACCACGGATGACCTGAATGTCCGGACGGTTGCCACGCGGGCCACCCACGTCCGATACGGGGCGCCACATACAGCGCCTCGCCCCTGCTGGCAAGCAGCTTGCGTCCGCGCCCCTGCTGGCAGCCTGCCCCGCAAAGCGAACGCCCCGCCGTAATCGCATATTATCCCTAACCGTGCCGGGCCGGATGCTTAACCTCTTTTTTAGCGATGCGCCGCTATCGCAGGCACAGGACGCATGAATTCGCGGTCCGGGTTGCGGAGCGAAAAGTACTGGCGATGAGTGATCGCGCAAACATCCCCCACCGATCGGCCAGCGGCGACCGCCGCCGGGCCGAGCGCGATATCGTCCTGCTTGGCATCATCGCCGCCTCGATCATCATGCTCGTCGGCCATGCCAGCGCTGTGATGCCGGGCGTTCTCGAATTTCTCGAAGGAGAGGGCAGTGGCCCCGCGCAATGGGCGGCCAGCGCCCTCCTTCTCAACATCGCGCTGATCATCTTTGGCTGGCGCCGCTATCGCGATCTTGTCGGAGAGGTGGAGAAGAGCCGCATCGCCGAGGAAGAAGCGCGCGAGCTGGCGCTGACCGATCCGCTGACGGGATCCCTCAATCGCCGCTCGATCCTGCCGTTGACCGAAGAGCTCGTGATCGATGCCGAGAAGGCCGACAAGGCGGTCGCCTTCGTCATGATCGATCTCGACAATTTCAAACAGATCAACGACCTCAACGGTCATCGCGCCGGTGACTGCATGCTGATCGAGATCGCCGAACGCATTCGCGCGCATCTGCCGCGGGGCGCAAAGCTGGCGCGGCTGGGCGGTGACGAATTTGCCTGTGTCGTGCCCTATGACCGTTCGTCGCCCGACCTTATCGACCAGCTGGCCGCCAAGATCATCGATTCCACCCGTCAGCCGGTTCAGGTGAACGGCGGCGAGCTGGCCGTCGGCCTCTCACTTGGCCTGTCGACCAGCGTCGAACTGGATCAGCCCGGCCCCAATATGGCCGGTGAACTGCTGCACATGGCCGATGTCGCCATGTATCACGCCAAGAAGACCGGCCGGAACCGCTATGACTGGTTCGCCCCTGAAATGGAGCGTGAGCTGAAGCTGCGCAGCGAGCTGGAAAGCGGCATCCGCCGGGGCATCATGCGCGGCGAATTCGTGCCCTTTTACGAACAGCAGGTCGATGTGGAGACAGGCGAGCTGACCGGCTTTGAAATGCTGGCGCGCTGGCAGTCGCCCACCCTCGGCCTCGTCACGCCCGACTTCTTCATCCCGGTGGCCGAGGAAATCGGCTGCATCGCCGAATTATCCGAAGCGGTCATCGGGCAGGCCCTGGCCGATGCCTCGAGGTGGGACCCGTCGCTGACCTTGTCGGTCAATATCTCGCCGATCCAGCTGCGCGATCCGTGGTTCGCGCAAAAGCTGCTGAAGCTGCTCGCCGAGGCCAAATTCCCGCCCGAAAGGCTGGAGATCGAGGTGACGGAAAGCTGCCTCCACGAAAATATCGGCCTCGTCCGTTCGCTGGTCACCAGCCTGAAAAACCAGGGCGTGTCGGTCAGTCTTGACGATTTCGGCACCGGCTATGCGTCGATCGCCCAGCTGCGCGCCCTGCCTTTCGACCGGATCAAGATCGACCGCAGCTTCATCGCGGAGCTTGGCCGCAGTGGCGACAATGCCGCGCTGGTCAGCGCCATCACCTCCATCGGCAAGGGCATGCGCCTGCCCGTCACGGCCGAGGGGATCGAAAGCGAGAGCGTGCGCGATCGGTTGCGCGGTCTGGGCCAGTTCAAGGGCCAGGGCTATTTCTATGGCCGCCCCGAACCTGCCGAAAAGGTGCTCGCCCGCTTGAAGAGCGAGGCCCGCCTTGCCGAGGATTGCAAGACCGAGCCGCGCCTGCAATTCGGCGATCCGCTGAAAGACCTGCCGCAGGACGAAGAGGCAGGCGACGACGCGCCTCGCGCTGCTGGCGCCTGATCTTTCGCACCCCGCCACGCGCACGGGGCTGGACGCGGCCCCGCCGGGTGCATAGATGCAGCGCGTAATGCGCATTCCCTTCACCAAGATGCACGGGCTCGGCAATGATTTCGTCGTGCTCGACGCGCGCGAGAGCGCCCTGCCGCCGATGACCGGCGACATCGCCGCTGCGCTGGCTGACCGGCATACCGGCATCGGCTGCGACCAGCTGGTGCTGATCGAACCGTCGGACGCGGCGGATCTCAGAATGCGGATCTTCAATCATGACGGCGGCGAGGTAGAAGCCTGCGGCAATGCCGCGCGCGCCGTGGGCGTGCTGGTCGGCCATGCGATCACCATGGAGACTTTGGGCGGCGAAATCACCGCCCGCCCCGACGATGCGGGCATAGCGGTCGACATGGGCGTGCCGCGCCTTGGCTGGGACCAGATCCCGCTCGCCTATGCGATGGACACGCTTTCCATGCCGGTGGGGTGGGATAGCGGCATGGACCATCCCGTTGCGGTCAATGTCGGCAATCCGCACGCGATTTTCTTCGTCGATGATGTCGATGCGCTGCCGCTGGGCGAAATCGGCCCGGTGATCGAGAAGGACCAGATCTTCCCCGAAGGCGTCAACGTCAATGCCGCGCAGATCGTCTCGCGCTCCGCCATCAAGCTGCGCGTGTGGGAACGCGGTGCAGGCCTCACCCGCGCATGCGGCACCGGCGCCTGCGCCACCGCAGTCGCGGCCATGCGCCGCGGACTGGTCGACCGCACCGTCACCGTGTCGCTGCCCGGCGGCGACCTGACGATCAGCTGGGATGCGGACAGCGAGGCCGGCCCCGGCAGCATCACCATGACAGGCCCTGCGACGATCGCCTTCACCGGGGAGTTCGACTGGGGCGATTTCGCTTGAGCGTGCCGGAGATCATCACATTGGGCTGCCGCCTGAACGCAGCCGAAAGCGAGCGCATCCACGCCATGCTGTCGGCGCAGGACACGCCCACCGTCGTGGTCAACAGCTGCGCGGTCACGCAGGAAGCCGTGCGCCAGACCCGGAAGGCAATCCGCCGCCTGCGCCGTAGCCATCCGGGTGCCCGCCTGATGGTAACCGGCTGCGCCGCCGATATCGAGGGCGAGCAGCTTGCCGCCATGCCCGAAGTCGACGCGCTGGTGCCCAACGCAAACAAGCTGGACGTCAAGCACTGGGCTCCTGCCGCCCCGCCCGTGGTCGAAGCGCCGCGCGCCCGCACCCGCGCCTTTGTCCCGGTGCAGAACGGCTGCGACCATAGCTGCACCTTCTGCATTATCCCGCAGGGTCGCGGGGCCAGCCGGTCCCTGCCGGTCGATGAGGTGGTGCGCATCGTCACCGCCCATCTGGAAGCAGGCGCGCCCGAAGTCGTGCTGACCGGTGTTGACGTGACCAGCTGGGGCCATGACCTGCCCGGCAGCCCGCGCATGGGCACGCTGGTCCGGGCCCTGTTCGACCGCTGCCCCTCGCTTGCCCGCTTGCGCCTGTCGTCCATCGACGGGGCCGAGATCGACGACGAGCTGGAGGAGATCGCCGCGCATGAACCGCGCTTCATGCCGCATCTCCATTTGTCGCTGCAGTCGGGCGATGACATGATCCTCAAACGCATGAAGCGCCGCCATAGCCGCGCCGACGCCATCGCTCTGGTAGAGCGCCTGAAAGCCCGCCGCCCAGACATTGCCGTCGGCGCGGATCTGATTGCCGGCTTTCCAACCGAAACCGAAGAGATGCACGCCAACAACCTCTCCATCATCGATGCCTGTGACATCGTGCACGGCCATATCTTCCCCTTCAGTCCGCGCCCCGGCACGCCCGCCTCACGCATGCCGCAGGTCGATCCCCTGCGCGTCAAGTCCCGCGCCGCCGAAATGCGCGAGCGCGTGGCGCAGACCCGCAGCCGCTGGCTGGATGGCCTTGTCGGCACGACGCAGATCGTGCTGGGCGAGGAAGGCGGCAGCGGCCATGCCGAGAATTTCGCGCCCGTCCGCCTGCCCACGGGCATGGGCGCGAGCATGACTGCGCGCCTCAAGATCACGGGCCGCGATGGCGGCATGCTGATAGGGGAAGCGGCATGAGCGATAATTGGCAGAACCGCGTCTTCGGCGGCTTTCGCAAGACCTCCGAACGCCTCAGCGGCAATCTGGCCGGCATTGGCGGGCAAACCCGCCTTACCGACGCGCAGCTGGACGAGCTTGAGGATGCGCTGATCCTCTCCGACCTCGGTCCCCGTGCGGCGATGCGCATCCGCGACAGGCTGGCCACGCGTCAGTTTCCACGCGGTTCGGACGAGCGCGCGATCCAGGAAGCCGTGGCCGAGGAAATCGCCGAGATCCTGCGCCCCGTGGCAAAGCCGCTGGAAGTCACCGCCTTCCCCCGCCCGCATGTCGTGCTGGTCATCGGCGTCAATGGCAGCGGCAAGACCACCACCATCGCCAAGCTCGCCCATCTCTTTCAGGAAGAGGATTACGCGGTGATGCTGGCGGCGGGCGACACGTTTCGCGCTGCCGCGATCGGCCAGCTGAAGGTCTGGGCCGACCGCATCGGCGTGCCCGTCGTTACCGGCCCCGAAGGCGGCGACCCGGCCAGCGTCGTGTTCGACGGGGTCAAGGCCGCGACGCAGCAGGGCATCGACGCGCTGATCGTCGACACTGCGGGCCGCCTGCAGAACAAGCGCGAGCTGATGGACGAGCTGGCCAAGATCCGGAAGGTGCTGGGCCGCCTCAACCCCGAGGCACCGCATGATGTCGTGCTGGTGCTGGACGCGACCAATGGGCAGAACGCGCTGGCCCAGATCGACGTGTTCAAGGAAGTCGCGGGCGTTACCGGCCTCGTCATGACGAAGCTTGATGGCACGGCGCGCGGCGGCGTGCTGGTCGCGGCGGCAGAGCAATATGGCCTGCCCATCCACGCCATCGGCGTTGGCGAAGGGCTCGATGACCTGCGCCCCTTCGACCCCGACCTTGTCGCGCGCGTCATTGCAGGAGTCGCCTGATGAGCGAAGAAACAGCATCCCCGAAGAAAAAATCCGGCTGGCTCAACCTTGCCATCGATTACGGGCCGCTGCTCGTCTTCTTCCTCGTCTATCGCCATTTCTCGCCAGAGGATTCCGCCGACAGCATCGGCGCGGTTCTGGCCGTGGTGAAGGGGACAGGCGCGTTCATGGTTGCCGCCGTGATCGCGCTGATCGTGTCGAAATGGAAGCTGGGGCACGTCACCCCGATGCTGTGGCTGTCGACCGCGCTGATCGTGTTTTTCGGCGGGCTGACGGTGATCTTTCAGGATCCGCTTTTCGTGCAGATCAAGCCGACGATCATCTACTCGATCTTCGCCCTGGCTCTGCTGATTGGCTGGCGCATGGGCAAGCCGCTCCTCAAATATCTGCTGGGCGCCGCGTTTGAGGGGCTGTCGGATCGCGGCTGGATGAAGGTCAGCCGCAACTGGGGTTTCTATTTCATCGCCCTTGCCGTGCTGAACGAGATCCTGCGCGCCGCCCTGCCGTTCGAGCAATGGCTGGCGTCGAAATTCTGGCTGTTCATGCCACTGTCCTTCCTCTTCACCTTCATGCAGCTGCCGATGATGATGCGCGAAGGTCTGGGCAAGGAGGAAGAGACCGAGGTCGAAACGACCCAGCCTCCTGTCTAAGGGCTGGTGTAAGGACCGAGCGGGGCGTCACCCGCCCCGCCCCGGCCCGTCAGGCGCTCAATGCGCCTTGGCGCCCTCATGCGCTGCCAGCTGGCTTTGCAGCACGCCGATGCGCTTGCGCTCTTCCGTCCATGCGCGATTGGGCTGGGCGCTGACCTTGTCGATCAGCTGGCGCAGTTCGTTCGCACGATCGCTGTTGGTGGTCTCCTGCATGGCTTCACTCTCCTTTTTGTTTTTAGGATGAGAGGATAGCACGTTTGCAGCCCCCGCCAAGCGCAACGAGCCGCCATTTGCGGCAGGTCAGCGCGTCGCGGCGGGTCGTTGGGTCTAGATCTCGACCTGGCTGCCCAGTTCGACCACGCGGTTCGTCGGAAGGCGGAAAAATTCCATCGCATTGGCCGCATTGCGCAGCATCCATGCAAAGATCTTCTCTCGCCAGATCATCATGCCCGGATTTTCCGATGTCAGCAGCGTCTGGCGCGACAGGAAGAAACTGGTTTGCATCATGTCGAACTTGCCGCCGCAGCCTTCCAGGCCCTTCAGCGCCAACGGCACGTCGGTTTCCTCCATGAACCCGTAATGCAGGATCATGCGGTAGAACCCTTCGCCCAGATCGTGAATTTCCGCGCGGTCGTCGGGCTCGACATAGGGGAAATCGGCGATCTGCACCGTCAGGATGACCACGCGTTCGTGCAGCACCTTGTTGTGCTTGATATTATGGAGCAGCGCGGAGGGCACGCCCGCAGTGGACGAAGCCATGAAGATCGCGCTGCCCGGCACGCGGGTCGCCGAATTGGTCGCCGATTTGGCGAAGATTTCGATCGGCAAGGCCACCTCGGCCATGCGTTCGCGCATCAGCTTGCGGCCCTTGGCCCATGTCGTCAGCAAGGTGAAAGCGACCGCCCCGATCAGCAGCGGGAACCAGCCGCCGTCGGGCACCTTGGTCGCGTTGGCCGCGAAATAGGCGCCATCGACGATGAAGAAGAGGACCACCACCGGCACCGCGAGATACCATTTCCACCGCCAGACCGCCAGCAACAGCGCGGCCATCAGGCAGGTATCGATCAGCATCGCGCCGGTCACCGCGATGCCATATGCGCTGGCGAGGTTCGACGAATTCTTGAACGTCAGCACCAGCAGGATCACCGCCACCATCAGTGCCCAGTTGATCGCCGGGATATAGATCTGCCCCGCCTCGGTCTCGCTCGTGTGCAGGATCGAAAGGCGCGGGATGAAACCCAGTTGCATCGCCTGATGCGTAACCGAGAACGCGCCCGAGATCACCGCCTGGCTGGCGATGAAGGTCGCCATCATGGCCAGCAGCACCAGCGGCAGGCGCATGACATCGGGCGCCATGATGAAGAAGGGATTGCGGATCGCCTCTGCCGCGGCGCTGCCTGAAAGGCTGGTCACCATGGCGGCCTGACCGAAATAATTGATCAGCAGCGCCGGCATGACAAAGCCGAACCAGGACAGGCGCAGCGGGCCGCGACCGAAATGCCCCATGTCGGCATAAAGCGCCTCTGCCCCGGTGACCGCCAGCACGACCGAGCCGAGGGCGAGGAAAGCCAGCGTCTTGTCGACGAGGAAGAACTGAAGCGCGTACCACGGGTTCAGCGCAACCAGCACGCCCGGGTTCTGGAAGATCTGCGCCAGTCCCAGCACCGCCAGCACGCAGAAATAGGTAATCATGATCGGCGCGAACAATGCGCCGACCTTGGCCGTGCCGCGTTTCTGGATGAGGAACAGGCCGACCAGCATGACCAGAGCGATGGGAATGACCCATTGCTCGAACCGCGCCTCTACCACGGTCAGGCCTTCCACGGCGGACAGCACCGAAATGGCCGGCGTAATCATGGAATCGCCATAGAACAGCGATGTCGCCATCACGCCCAGCAGCACCGCCAGCCAGCCAAAGCGCGAGCCGGAAATATGGCGCGAGATCAGCGCGACCAGCGCAAGGCTGCCGCCCTGCCCCTTGTTGTCGGCGCGCATGAGGATGGTGACATACTGGATCGCGACGACCAAGGTCATCGACCAGAAGATCAACGAAACCACGCCCAGCACGTGCAGCCGGTCAAGCGCCAGCGGATGCGGACCGACGAATGTTTCGCGAAAGGCGTAAAGCGGGCTGGTGCCGATATCGCCGAAGACGATGCCGATCGCGCCTGCCGCCAGCTTCACCTTGGCGCTGGTGCGATCCGAACCGTGGCCATGCCCGCCGACCGGACCGGCAGGCCGCGGCCCATTGCGGGCGGTGCCATCGGCCTGCCCCGTCATGCCGTCTGCTGCCGTTTCATGGGTCAAGCTGAATGATACTCCGGTCCGTTTCGAGCCGCGGGATTGAATCGAGACCAGTCCCAAGGCCGGAGGGCGCGCTTAGCAGTGTGTTCATGCCCCGGCAAGAAAGGCAGGAGGGCATATCCCGATGCCCCAGCCACGCTTCACCGCACTGCAGCATCGCTTCATGGGCAAGCGGCAATTATTGCGCAAGCCCTCAAGGAGCCTGATTCGCGGGCGCGGCAGGCGGAATCTGCTGATCCGTCTCCTGCCTCATGCCCTGCCCGCGCGCCGCGTTTTCACGCGCTGCAATAAGCGCGTCAAGCTTGTCGACCTGCGACTGGAGCTGCGCGCGCCATGGCTCGTCCTCGGCCGCGTCACCCTCTGCCACGGGGCGGTCGAGCAGGCCCTGCCACAGATCGCGCGCTTCCTGAAACTGGCCGGAACTGGCCAGCGCCAGCCCCATGAAGAACGGCGGCCCCGGATGGCTGGGCGCGATATCGGCGGCGCGGCGATAAGCGAACAGAGCAGCAGGCGTCGCCACCCCCTCCGCATGGCCGACCAGCGCATTGCCCAGCGCCAGCCACGCATCGGGATCATCGGGATTTTCGCGGATCGCCCCGCGCAGGATTGCTGCGGCGGCGGAATATTGGCCATTGCGGGCCATGGCATCGGCGGTGATCAGATAGCGGCGACCGGGGCCATATTGATCGTCCATCTCGCGCCGCGCCTCCACCATCGCGGCGGCAGCACCGGCCTTGCTTTCGCGCGCGGCCTTGGGCGCGCCGGGCATGCCGGGGCTGCCCTGCAGCGCATAGCCCGCGAGGCCGACCAGCAGGACCGCGCCCGCCAGCTCCCACCCGCTGCGCGGAAGTTTCAGCACGAATGCCAGCACGCCAAACACGATGGCGGCGATAAGGATGACGACGATCCAGCTCATGCCTCACCTCCATCGCGGCGCGCACGACGGAAACGGCGCCGCAGCAGCAGCACGGCCAGCAGCAGCACCAGAGCCGGAATGATATAAAGCGGCCATGTCAGCGGCTTCACCACGGGCTTGTAGCTGATGTAATCGCCATAGCGGTCGATCAGCCATTGGCGGATTTCCTCCGGCTCCTCGCCCGCCATGATCCGCTGGCGCACCTGGCTGCGCATGTCGCCCGCGATGGAGGCGTCAGAATCGGCAATGGACTGGCTCTGGCAGGTGAGGCAGCGCAACGTCTCCATCAGCTCCTGCGCTTTCGCCTCCTGCTCCGGATCCTCCAGCTGGCGATAGGCATAGGGGGCAGGCGGCAGCGAATCCTGCGCATCGGCAGGCGCAGCAATCGACGTCAGCGCCCCGATGGCGAGAACGGCGACCAGCGCCAGAACGGCAAGCGCGCGCCTCATGCCGGCTCCTCCGCGTCTTTGAGCCTGGCCATGATCTGCGCGATGTCCCGCTCCATGATCGGGCCGATATGCTGGTACCGGATGATGCCATCGGCATCGATGACGAAGGTTTCAGGGACGCCCGACGATCCGATCGCCATCTGCACCGCGCTGACATCGTCGCGCGCGATGCCGCGATAGGGATTGCCGTTCCTTTGCAGGAACATCTCGATATCCTCGCTCTTGTCGCGGATGGCGACACCGTCGATGGCCACGCCCCTTGCCTTCAGCTCCTCCAGCACCGGTGCCTCGACGATGCACGGAACGCACCAGCTGGCCCAGATGTTGAGGAGGCGCGGCCCGCTTTCGCGCGCGCCCGCCAGCGTGACACCGGGGTTCTCCTCCACCGCCTGCGGCAATTCGATGGCGGGCAGCGGCTGGCCGATCATGCGGCTTTCAACCTCGGTCGATCCGGGATTGGCAAGACCCCATGCGACCAGCGCGCACAGCAGTGCGAACAGGCCAAGCGGCAGCCAGATTGCCCAGCGCGAGGGACGCTTTGCCGTGTCGGGCGCACTCATCGCAGGTCTCCCACCGGGCGTTCCTCACGCCGCATGGCGATGCGCCGCGCCTGATATTGCCTGCGCCAGCCGCTGATGATGCGCCCGACCAGCGCCAAAGCGCCGCCCAAGGCCACCAGCAGGCCGCCCAGCCAGATCAGCGGAACGAACGGCTTCCACCACAGTCGCAGCTGCCAGCGACCATCCTCCCCCAACTCGCCGATCACGGTATAGAGCTGCCCGTTCCAGCGGGTGTGGAGCGCGCTTTCGCTCGTCGTCTGGGGCGGCGAGGTGAAGGTGCGCGACTGCGGAAGCATCTGCGTGGGCGCACCGCCCTCATAGCTCGCCTGCATGTCGGCCTGCAGCGCGGTCCAGTTGGGGCCGGCGACCGGCTCGACCGCGGCCAGTTCGATGCTCCACGGGCCGACGGTGACAGTGTCGCCAACCTGCGCCGCCACCAGACGTTCCGTCGAAAAGGCGCTTTCGCTGGCCATGCCGCCCACCGCGACGGCCAGCCCCAGATGCGAGACGACCATGCCCCAGATCGGCAGCGGCGTGCGGCGCAGATTGCGCCCAAACAGCGGTATGACGCTGGCAATCGCCAGACCCACCGCCAGCGCAAGGCCCAGCAGCGGCAGCACCCCGATACCGGGCGCCAGCACCAGTGTCGCGACCAGCACGGCGATGGTGGCAAGACCGGGGAGGATCAGCGCCCTGCCCACGCGGCCAAAGCGATCGTCGCGCCAGCGCAGCAGCGGGCCGATCGCCATCACGACCATCATCGGCAGCGCGAATACCGCGCCCATGGGATTGAAATAAGGCGGCCCGATGGAAACGCGCGTCCCGAACGCCTCTGTCACCAGCGGGTAGAGCGTGCCCAACAGAACGATGGCAAGGATCGCGGTCAGCGCGACATTGTTGAAGACAAGGCTCGCTTCGCGGCTGACGGCGGCGAATTGCTTGCCCTCTGTCACCGTGGCGGCGCGCAGGCCGAACAGGGTCAATGCCCCGCCGATATAGATGGCCAGAAGGACGAGGATGAAGCTGCCGCGTTCGGGATCGACGGCAAAGGCATGCACGCTGGTCAGAATGCCCGACCGCACGAGGAAGGTGCCCACCATCGACATGGAAAAGGCAACAACTCCCAGCATGATCGTCCACGTCCGCAGCGCATCGCGCGCGGCCAGCACGCCCGCCGAATGCAGCAGCGCGGTCGCCGCCAGCCAGGGCATCAGAGATGCATTCTCCACCGGATCCCAGAACCACCAGCCGCCCCAGCCCAGCTCGTAATAGGCCCAGTAGGAACCGGCAGTGATGCCCACCGTCAGGAATATCCACGCACCCAGCACCCATGGCCGCATCGCGCGGGCAAAGGCAGGGCCGACCTCGCGCGTGATCAGCGCACCGACGGCAAAGCTGAACGCGACCGACAGGCCGACATAACCGAAATAAAGCGTCGGCGGATGGAAGGCGAGGCCGATATCCTGCAGCAGCGGATTGAGGCCATTGCCATCGGCGGGAACCGGGCTGATCCGTTCAAACGGGTTCGAACTGAAAAGCAGGAAGGCATAGAAGCCGAGCGATACGAAAGCCTGCGCAGCCAGCGTCGCGACGATGGTCTTTTCCGGCAGCCGCCGTTCGACCAATGCGACCAGCGCACCGGCCAGCCCCATCACCGTGGCCCACAATAGCATCGAACCTTCGTGATTCCCCCATGTGCCCGCGAGCTTGAAGATAAACGGCTTGTCCGAATGCGAATTGAGCGCGACCAGAAGCACCGAAAGATCGGTCCGCACGAACAGCCATGCCAGCATGGCAAAGGACAGCGCCGCCAGCACGCCCTGCATCACCGCGACCGGGCGGACCATGCCGGCCGTTTCGGCGCGCAATTCGTCAGTGCCGTCCTTGCCCGTCAGCGACCATGCGCCCGACAGCAATTGCAGCATGGCAAGCGCCGCGGCGAGCCACAGCAGGACAAGGCCGATTTCAGCAATCATGAGTATTTGGGATCATTCGGTTTCGGCCACCACCTCTTTCGCCTGCGCGTCCGACATGTCTGCCAGTTCGCGCGGCATGTAATTTTCATCGTGCTTGGCCAGCAGATTATCGGCGAGGAACGTGCCGTCGGGCATCATGTGCCCCTCTGCCACTACGCCGGACCCTTCGACGAATAGATCGGGCGTGATGCCGGAGAAGCGCACCGGCACCACGGCCTTTCCGTCGCCGACCACGAAATCAATGGTCACGCCATCGGCCTGCCGCTGGATCGATCCTTCCTGCACCATGCCGCCCAGCCGGATCGCGCGCCCCGCTTCGGGCGGATCGGAGGCGATGTCGGAGGGGACGTAGAAATAGCTGGCCTGATTGCGCAACGCCCAAGCCGCCAGCAGCCCCGCACCGATCAGCACGACCAGCGCGATCACCAACAGCACCAGCCTCTGGTGCTTGGCCTTTACCGCTGCTGCCATCACTTCTTCTCCCGCGACATGTCACGACGCTTTTCGGCGCGGCGCATGGCGAACCATGCCCAGCCCACCATGGCAAGCGTACCGGCAACGCCGATCGCATAGCATGCGATGACAAAGGGCCATTGGTCGAGTTGTTCGGTCATCGGGTCCGTCTTCAATCCGTCAACAGGCGCTCTACTGCCAATCCGCGCCAGCGGAAAGCTCCGCCTTCATCTGGGCCTTCTGCGCCTTGCGCCGCAGCCGAGCCTCTGCCTGGATATCGGCCAGCAGCATCCGCATGCGCGCCAGCACCACCCCGCCGAACAATAGCGAAAAGCCAAGCGTAGCGATCAGCAGCGGGGTCAGGAAAGCAGGGTCGATCGCGGATTTGCCCATGGTGATGCTCGGCGGCTGATGCAGGCTATTCCACCACACGACTGAACGGTTGATGATCGGCACATTGACCGCGCCGACAAGGCCGAAGATCGCGGTCACCCGGCTGCCGCCCGATCCCGCCGCCATGTCCCGCTGCGCCGCGCCCGCCAGCGCGATATAGGCGCAGTACAGAAGCAGCAGCACCAGCATGGAAGTCAGCCGCCCGTCCCACACCCACCATGTGCCCCATGTGGGCCGCCCCCAGATGGAGCCGGTGACAAGGCAGATGGCGGTAAAGACAGCACCCGGCACCGCAGCCGCGCGCGCCGCGATATTGGCCAGCGGATGCCGCCAGACCAGTTCGACCAGCGAAGCGATGGCAATGGTCGTCCACCCGCCCATCCCCAGCCATGCGGCAGGCACGTGGATGTAAAGGATACGGACCGTGTCGCCCATCAGCCGGTCAGCCGGCGCAAACAGCAAGCCATAGATCAGCGCGCCCGCCGCAAGGGCAAGGCCCAGCAACAGGCACAGCGGTGTCAGCCACCTTGCAAGGCGCAGGAAACGTGCGGGATTGGCAAAACCGTGCATGGCGTATGGTGCGCTTCAGTCCGTGTCCTCGGGGCACGTCAATACGCGCCCGGCACCGCTCTTGCAGGCTTGATGCGCGCCCGCAAGTCCCACCATCGACCAAGGCGGGGATCAAGGCTGCGTTCAGCCCCGATCCGGTCCGCCCATCCGCTAATGAGATCAGCGCCCGATCTTGCGCCTTGCCATGGCGTCGGCGACAAGGTTCACCGGCTCGCCGCTGCTGTCCGCTTCGGCCCAGACCTCGCGCAGGCGATCCGCGATGCCGCTGATCCGCGTGTCGATGGCATCCGTATCAACCGGCTTACCGTCGATGCGCGCGAAATATTCATAGCTGACCGCGATGATCCCGCCTGCGTTCAACACATAGTCGGGCGCATAAAGGATGCCGCGATCCGCCAGCAGCCTGCCATCGTCGACCCGGTCGAGCTGGTTGTTCGCCCCGCCAGCGACAATCCGGCAATCGAGCGCCGCAATGCTTTCCGGTGTCAGGATGCCGCCCAGCGCATTGGGGCTGAAGACATCGCACGGCACGGTCATGATCGCATCGGGCGCGACGGTCTGTGCGCCCAGCTCTTCGGCCAGGGCTTTCACCCGCGCCTCGTTCATGTCGGCCAGCGTCAGCTTTGCGCCATCGGCGGCCAGCAGGCGGGCAAGGCCCGAACCCACGCTGCCGGTGCCCTGAAGCGCGACATGCACGCCATCCAGAGAACGGTTCAGCTTGTGCTCCACCGCAGCTTTCAGCCCCAGATAGATCCCGCGCGAGGTATAGGGCCCCGGATCGCCGCCCGCGCCGCTTTCGTCGGCAGGCAGGCCGGTCACGAACCGCGTGCGCTTTGACACGGCGACCATGTCGGCCTCCGTGATGCCCACGTCTTCGGCAGTGATGTAACGCCCGCCCAGCGCGTCGACCGCATCGGCGAAAGCCGCCAGCATCTCGGGCGTCTTGGTGCGGTCCGCATCGGCCAGGATCACCGCCTTGCCGCCGCCGATAGGCAGATCGGCCATGGCGTTCTTATAGCTCATGCCCTGCGACAGGCGCAGCGCATCGGTGATAGCGTCCTTCGAATTGGCGTAATGCCAGAAACGCGTGCCGCCCGCGGCGGGGCCGCGATGGGTGGAGTGAATGGCGATAATGGCCGAAAGCCCGCTGGCCCGATCATGGACGAGAGTAAGCTTTTCGTGTTCGTCAAATGCGGGATTGTTCCACATGCCGCCATGCCGCCTTTCGCGTGGGCAAGGGGCGTAAGTGCTTGCCCCTGCGAGTGAAATGGGGCGACCGATGGGGTTCGAACCCACGACCTCCGGTACCACAAACCGGCGCTCTAACCAACTGAGCTACGATCGCCATAAATGCGCTTTGCCGACCGGATAGGCCCGGCCGGGGCGCCCTGATTTCACTGTGCGGTGATGGCGTCAACCATCTCCAAGCAGCGGAGGGGGCCTGTTGCACAACTCTTCCCGCAAGGAAAGCAAAAACCGCGCGCGGGCCGCGAACTACGCAATATTATAAAGCCGCGCAATGATGCGTCGCGTCAGCGAGGCGATTTCGACCGTAATTGCCGCCTGCGAGTCGCCTGCCCCGAATCATGTGCGCCGAATCAGGGCTGCTCGCCCCAGCTCCTCGCGATCACGCGGCTGCCTTCCTGCGTTGCATCGACCAGCGCGACTTCGGTCAACTCGATATTATCGACCATGACGCGGATGCGGATCGTGAACATCTCGCTCTTGATTGCCATCTGCCGCAGGGCTCCTGCCCCGAACACCGCATTGTCGCCGCGCGCCATCATGCCCAGCGCCTCGCTCATGCTGTTCCAGCCGGTTTCGGGGCGCGAGGCGATGAAGGCGCGGGCGCGGTTCACGTCAAGCCCCGGGGACATGGCCGCGATCAGCCGCGCCTGATCGGGGCGCAGCGTGTTGACATTGACCTTGGCATCATCGCCCGTCGGCAGCGCGCATAGCCATGGATAGAGGCGGCGGTAGATCGGCTCGCTCATGCCCTTGATCGATCGCAGTTCGGACAATTCGACGATCGCGCGGTTGGGCGTGCGATAGGGTGTGGGCAGGCCGAGGTAATAATCGTCCTCCGCTCCGCCGCCGCGCACATTGCCGTCTTCGTCCACCCAGTCGCCAAGGGAATCCGCAATCGCCTGCGCATCATTGGACGGGACCTGCAGCCCCTCCATCAAGCGCACGAACTGGTTGCGCG
Source organism: Croceicoccus mobilis (assembly GCF_001661965.1). Taxonomy (GTDB): domain Bacteria; phylum Pseudomonadota; class Alphaproteobacteria; order Sphingomonadales; family Sphingomonadaceae; genus Croceicoccus; species Croceicoccus mobilis. The sequence continues at coordinate 224,539 of NZ_LYWZ01000028.1, read as the reverse complement.
CCGGCGTATCGAAACGTCCGCCATTGCCGTCGCGGCCCGCCCCCATGGCGTTGACGTTGAAACAATTGCTCGCATCCTCGACCATGACCATGGCGCTGCCGCGTCCCAGCGGCAGCACGGTTTCACGGCCCAGCAGATTGATGCGGTCGACCGTCTTGTCCTCATCCATCGCCACCAGCTGCGTCAGGCGCGCCAGCGTGACCTGCTCGACACTGGCGGCATAGATCCGCGCCTGCGCCATGGCCTGGCTATTGGCGGCAAGCCGCGTGGCAAGGTTGAGCCGGTCGAGCATCAGGGTCGCGATCACCGCCATCAGCGCGACCAGCACCAGCACGGCCAGCAGCGCCGCCCCGCGCCCGCGCGCGCGCATCCATTCATTTGCCGCGCGGCGCGTCACGGCTGCCCTCCGGGTGGATTATCGCCGGGGGCATCGCTCTCCATTTCCGGCTGCGGGCCGGAGCCGACCAGCGTCACGATGCGCAGCGGCGCGCCGGTCGCCTGCGGCAGGACCAGTTCGATCGCACTGGGCAATTCCGATGGATCTTCAGGCTCCCACCTCTCGATCCAATTGCCCTGCGCCATGCGGAAACGCAGTCGCGGGATGCCCGACAGTTCGGCCATCACCCCCGGCTCCTGCGCCATCGCGCCATCGGTAAAGCCGCGGCCGATGCGCAGCAGGCGATTGCCGTCCATCCGCCATGTCACGCGCTGTAGCGAGGGGCGCGGCTCACCCGAAGGATTGTCCCACCCGCTGCGCGTCAGGGTAATGAGGTCACCGCCCTGCCCGACCAGCATCGCCGGTTCGAGCGCGCCGCCATCACCGCGCGCCGGGCGCGGCGAGGCTTGCGCCATGTCGGCGTTCCACACCGCGACCAGCCTGCGGGCCGAAGCGATGCGATCGGTCGCCCGCGCGCTGGCCAGCTCGGCATCGACGGAAAAGCGCAGCAGCACCAGCGCCCCGCCCGCAATGACCGAGAAGATGAGCAGCGCGATCATCATCTCGACCAGCGTGAATCCGTTGGGACGGCGCGTCATGGCGCGGCCCTCAAAATCTCGAAACTGACCGCGCTGCCCTGCCCGTCGGCCTGCCGGACGGAAAGCAGGATGCGGGTCGCGCCCGATAATTCCTCGGGCCGGTCGACGATGCGGGTCCATGCGAAATTGCGGCCCGCGTTCTGCACGATGCCGCTGTCCTCTCCCAGAGCGGGGGCGGCGGGATCGCTCATCCATTCGGCGGCAAGGTTTTGCGCCGTCACCTCCAGCGCCACCCGCTGATCCAGATCGGCGGTGCGCGAGATCGCGGCCCCTTCCATGCGAAGCAGGGCCAGAGCGGCAAGCGCGAAGATGGCGAGCGCCACCAGCATCTCGATCAGTGTGAAGCCGTTTGCCGCCTTGCGCTCCATCTCAGCGCGCCTCTGTCCGGATATCGCCATTGCGCGCGATCAATACGACCGCGCTGTGACCATCGCGTGTCAGCACCAGCCGCGCATCGGCAGAGGCAAGACCGAGTGAATCGAAGATGATGCGGCGGTTGCCTGTCTGCCCGTTCAGCGACGCGCCTGCGGGCCAGTCACCGCCCTGAAGGCTGCGCGCATCGGGTGGCTGCCATCCGCCGCTGCGGCGTTCCTCGAAATAATAGCCGGCGGGGCCCACCACCACCGCCATCGGCCGGGCGGAAACGATGGCCTCGTTCCGGGCAGCGCCGGTGCGCGCGGCAAAGCTTTCGGCTGAGCGGCGCAGCTCGGCCTGCTCTCCGGGCAGCGAAAGCACCGCCACCGTCGCAAGCAGCGCCAGCACGAAAAGCGTCACCAGCATCTCTATCAGGCTGAAGCCATTGGCGCGCCTGCCTGCATGATTGCGGCGCGCGGCCTTTCTGCCCATGGGACCCGTCCTTGCCATAGCGGCCATGGCTATGCGCGCCGCGCCGCACATCGGCAAGGGGGCAGCACAAAGGAAAGACAGATCGATACTTGGCAGCCTCCCTGCCAAAGGGTTAGAGCGCGCAAATGGCCAGCCAAGCATTGTTTGAAGACGCCCCCGTTTCCGATCGCCTGCGCGCAGCAGAGGGCATGCGCGTCTTCCCCTCGCCCAAGCTGGAGCTTTACACCATGCCGCTGTTCCTCGACGCCGGGGAATGCGCCGCATTGGTCGAACTGATCGACAGGAACCGCCAGCCATCGACCATCACCGACAGCAATGGCGACCATTATTTCCGCACCAGTGAAACCTGCCACTTCGCCCCCGACGATGCGCCGGTCGTCAATCTGGAAAACCGGCTGGCCGAATTGAACGGTATCGATCCGGTGCTGGGCGAACCGATGCAGGGCCAGCGTTATGACGTAGGGCAGGAATTCAAGGCCCATACCGATTACTTCGAACCCAATGGCAAGGACTGGGAAGCCAATTGCGCGAAAGCGGGCAACCGGACCTGGACCTTCATGGTCTATCTGAACGAACCGCAGGCAGGCGGCGCGACGCGGTTCAAGGTCGTGGACAAGACCTTCCGCCCCGAAACCGGCAGGCTGGTATGCTGGAACAACCGCCGCGCCGATCTGTCACCCAATGCCGCGACGCTGCATCATGCGCTAAAGGTCAGGAAAGGCCTGAAATACGTGATCACCAAATGGTATCGCGAAAAGCCCTATGTCTGATCTCTTGTCCGGCACGCACAGGCTAGGGACTGTTACCTAGGTATTTTCCAACGATTCCGTTGGCGCGCGCGTGCGACTATCCGTGAAACAGGAACGGGCCGGGAACATCCCGTCCGTGATCGGGGGTTTCATGGATCATTATTCGACCACATTCGACGAAATCATCGAGCATGAGAGCCAGCTCTGGCGCGATGAGGCGTCTTGCGCCGAAGACACGGCGTCGGTCGATGTCCATCTGGCCGAGCCGCAGACCGCAACCTTTGGCGCATTTCGCGGAATGCTGATCGGGGTGCCGGTCGCACTGGCGCTGTGGGCGCCGATCCTGGCCGCGGGCTATTATCTCTTGGGCTGATCGCCCGGTCCACGACCCACACGCAAAAAGGGCGGCCCGCATGATGCGGAGCCGCCCTTTTCGTTCTTCGGTCACCGGTCGCGGCCCTTGCCCCAATCGGGGCGCACGGGCCGCTGACGCAGCGCTTACTTCTTGAGCTTGAGGCCGCCGAACTTGGCGTTGAAGCGTGCCACGCGGCCACCTTCCTGCAGCTGCTTGGTGCCGCCGGTCCACGCCGGGTGCGAAGTGGGATCGATTTCCAGCGTCAGCGTGTCGCCTTCCGCGCCCCAGGTGGAGCGGGTCTGGAATTCGGTGCCATCGGTCATCTTGACCGTGATCATGTGGTAATCGGGGTGGGTATCGGCCTTCATGGCATAATGCTCCGCGGTGATGCGCCGGTACCGACCGGCCGCTCGGGTGTCGAAAGGCGCGCCCATAACGCCTGCCGATGATTCTGGCAAGCACAGCGGAACTTGCTTGCGACGGCCGGTCCGGGTCCGCCCTGAAATGGCTGTTCGTAGCGGCGCGATCGCGCGCTTATGGGAACGAACCGGGCGCTCATGCGATCTTGCGGGTAAAGGGGACTATAATGAAAACGACACGGGCCGCCACTGCCCCCGCCGCCATGCTCGCGATCTGCGCTCTCGCACTGCCGGGTAGCGCATATGCCGATGAAAGCAGCGATACCGAATCCGCAACGGAAAGCGCCGCGGTGGATGCCGCTGCGATCCAGCCTGCACCACCGCCCGAAAAGCGCGCCCACCGCTATCGCATCGCGCTGGGTCCGGGTTTCGGCACACCCTACCCCGGTGCCGATCATATGAATTTCTCGCCCTATATCGACCTCGACCGGGCGCGCGGCACAGATTATTTCGCGCATGAATCGCCGGATGAAAGCTTTTCCGTCCCGATCTTTTCGCGCTCCGGCTTTTCAATCGGCCCCAGCCTCGCGCTGGTGGGAAAACGCAAACAGTCTGACGCACCGGGCATGGATGTGGTGAAACGCAGCGTCGAGCTGGGCGGCGCGGCGCAGTTGGAGGTGGGCGAGCACCTCTATGGCTTTGCCGAAGTCAGGAAAGCGGTGAGCGGCCATGATGGGTGGGTCGCGCAGGCCGGCGTCGATTATGTCATGCGCGACCGCGACGACTGGCTGATCAGCTTTGGTCCACGCGTCAAATGGGGCGATGGCAAGCAGACCGGCGCCTATTTCGACGTCACGCCGCAAGAAGCCATCGCGACCGGCCTGCCCGAATATGACGCAGGAAGCGGCATTCAGGGCGTGGGCGCCACGCTGGGCGCGGATTTCGCTATCGGGGGCCCGTGGGGCGTTGCCGGTTATGCCAGCTATGTGAGGCTGGTCGGCGATGCGGCATCATCGCCAGTGACGCGCGCGTTCGGGTCAAAAGACCAGTTCGGTGTGGGCGTCGCGCTCAGCTACAGCTTTACGACCGACTGATGCAGAACGGGCGGAGCCACTGGCCCCGCCCGCAAATGCTTATTTCTCGATCATGGCGGTGAATTCGACATCGCATGTCGTTTCACCGTCGATCGAGGCCTCGCCCTTGAACTTGCAGATCCGGGCGCGGCGCTGCAGGAATTCGACCTTGAGGTCGAGCAGATGGCCGGGTTCGACCATCTTCCTGAACTTCGCATTCTCGATCGCGAGGAAATAGACCAGCTTGCCCGTTCCGGCGAGGCCCAGCGCCTCCACCGCGAGAAGACCCGCAGCCTGTGCCAGCGCCTCGATCTGGAGCACGCCCGGCATGATCGGGCGGCCCGGGAAATGGCCCTGAAAGAAATCCTCGTTGAACGACACGGCCTTTACCGCGTGGATGCCGGCCTCGGGGTCGAGGGAGACCACGCGGTCCACCAGCAGCATCGGATAGCGATGCGGCAGCAGTTCGAGGATGCGCGGGATCGAAAGCTCGCCCGCGCCGCCCGTTTCTTTATCGCCGGTGTCGCTCATGATCGCTCCTTAACGGCCGCCGCTGGTCTGCTGACCGGCTGCCTGCTGCTGCTGCGCAGCAGCCTGCTGCTGGGCAGCGGCTTCGCGCTGGGCGCGCGGCATCCAGCCCTGCGGCGGAACGATCTGCGCATTCGGGATCAGCGTGTTCAGCTCGTTCACCACGTCCTGGTTCAGGTTATAGGCCTGATCCGCCATGACGACGGCCGAGGGGTCGAGAACCATCGTGATCTTGCGCTTGGTCTTGGCGGCGTTGATCGCGTCCATCAGCTTGTCGCTGATCTGCTCGACCACATAGGCGCGGGACAGGGCCAGCGGCTGCAGGATCTGCTGGATCTCGGCCTGGCCCGACTGCTCGATCTGCTGGATCTGGGCAGCCTGCTGGCGCAGCGCGTTCTGATCGGGGTTCGCGGCAGAGCGGTCGGCCTCGAACTTCGTGTAGAGCGGTTCGAGCTGCGCCGCGATCTGCTGGCGGCGTGCTTCGGCCTGGTCGATCTGCGCCTTGTAAGTGGTCTGGCGCTGCGTCTCTGCCGTCTTGAACGCGTTCGAATTGGCAACGATCGCGTCGGGGTTGGCAACGCCGAGGCCGGGCACGACCTGCGCTGCGGCGGGGGCCGCGGCTGCGATCATGCCGGCCGGTGCTGCACCGGCGATCAGGGCGGCCAGAACCGCCTTCTTGGTAAAGTTCTTCATCAGAATTGAGTCCCTACGTTGAAACTGAAGGTCTTGGGGTCGTCACCCTTCTCCTTGAGCAGGACCTTCGAGAAATCGATCCGGAGCGGACCGAAAGGTGAGTTCCAGTTCACGCCGATACCCACGGCTACGCGGGGCTTGGGCGAATCGCCGACATATTCCTCGACCGCGACAAGGGTGGCGTCGCTGCCGTCGGGTGCCGTCGGACTGGTCGTCGTGGTGGTTGTGGTGCTGGTGCTGCCATCCTCGTTCTCGACCGTGGTCGTGTACTGATAGATGTTGTTCACCTGCGGGTCCGTCAGACCCCAGACAGCGCCGATATCGGCGAAGATCGAAGGCCTCAGGCCCATTTCGCGGGCGCCTGCGCCCAGCGGAATCTCCATCTCGGCACGACCGCGATAATAGGCACGGCCACCCAGCGCGTCATCGGTCCAGCGGCTACGCTTGGTCGAGACTTCACCGGTTGTCGAGTCGATCGTCTTCCTCAGCACGCGCGGACCGATGCCGCGAATGTCAAAGCCGCGCATGTCGGGTTCGCCCAGGAAGAAACGGTCGGTCAGGCGGACGTCGTCGGTATATTGGTCGCCGCGATCCTCGAGCGCGTAGATATAGCCGCCCTCGCCCTGCACGCTGAAGATGAAGCCGCTGCCAAGGCCCCAATACTTGGATGCCTCAAGCCGGCCACGCAGATAGTTCACGTCACCGCCGACACCGGCGAAATCGACGCTCGCTACCACACGATTGCCGCGCGAGGGGCGGATACGGTTGTCGAGATTGTCGAACACCAGCGAGCCGCCGATGATCGAGCTGGTCCGCTTGCCCAGCGCATCGCACAGATAGCGGCCCGCGCGCAGCGGATCGCACTCGGTAATGCCATCGCCGTCGAGGTCGGAATAATACTCGCTGCCAAGGCTCACATCCTCGAAGTTCAGCGTGTATTTGCCAATGACCGTCATATACTCGCTGAGCGGCGTGCCCGCGCGCATCGAGAAGCCGGTCGTCGTGCTCTCGTACGTCGTGTTGCGGTTCGAGTTGTAGTAGTTGAAGCTGTTGTAGTCGCGCCGATAGATGTCCATCCCGAACGAGATGTTGCGGTCAAAGACATAGGGTTCGGTGAAGGACACCTGCGCCGAACGCGAATAGCGCGAATAGTTGAGGCTGAGCCCCACGGTCTGGCCACGCCCGCGGAAGTTACGCTCGCGGATGGACCCTTGCAGGATGAAACTTTCAAGGCTGGAGAAACCGGCCGAGAGCTGGAGTTCGCCGGTCGGGTTTTCCTCGACATTGGCGATCAGATTGACGCGGTCGTCCGCGCTGCCGGGCTGCTGCTCGACTTCGAAGTTCTCCTGGAAGAAGCCCAGCGACTTGATGCGGTTGGTCGAACGCTTGACCTGCAGCGAGTTGAACGCATCGCCTTCTGCCAGGCGGAACTCGCGGCGGATCACCTTGTCCTGCGTCAGTGTGTTGCCGTTGATCTCGATCTTGTCGACATAGGTGCGCGGCGCCTGGTTGATGACGAAGGTGACGCCCATCGTCTTTTCATCGGCATTGCGGTCATAGCGCGGATCGACCGTGGCAAAGGCATAGCCAAAGGCACCGATCGTTTCCGACAGGCCCTCGATCACGCTCTCGACCTGCTCGGCGTTGTACCATTCGCCCGTCCGCATCGCGAGACGGCTGGTCAGCGCCTCGGAATTGAAGTCGCGCAGCTGGCTGTCGACCGCGACATCGCCATATTTGTAGCGCTCGCCTTCCTCCACCACGTAAGTGATGATGAAGTCTTTCTTGTCGGGCGTCAGCTCGGCGACGGCGGATACGACGCGGAAATCGACATAGCCATTCGTCAGGTAGAACTGGCGCAGCTTCTGCTGGTCGAAGGCGAGCTTGTCGGGGTCGTAGCTGGTGTTGCCCTTGATGAAGGACAGGAAGCCGGTCTGCTTGGTCAGCATCTCGCCGCGCAGTTCGCCATCGGAAAACACCTCGTTGCCGATGATGTTGATCTGGCGGACCTTGGACTTGGGGCCTTCCTTGATCTCGAAGACGATGTCGACGCGGTTCTGGTCGAGCTGCACCGCCTTGGGCTCCACCGTGGCGGCGAAGCGGCCCTGCCGCTTGTATAGTTCGATGATGCGCGCAACGTCGGCACGGACTTTGGAACGGGTGTAGATCTGGCGCGGGGCGAGCTTGATCTCGGGCTGGATCTTGTCGTCCTTGAGGCGCTTGTTGCCTTCGAGGATGATGCGGTTGATGATCGGGTTTTCCTGAACCTCGATCACGACCGCGCCATTGTTCTCGGCGATCTTGACGTCGCTGAACAACTCGGTCGCGTACAGGTCCTTCAGGGCCTGGTCGGCCGCTTCCTGCGTATAGACCTGACCGGGGCGCAGCTGGATATAGGACAGGATGGTCTGCGGCTCGAGGCGCTGGGCGCCTGCGACCGCGATGGTGCGGATGATGCTCTGGTTCGGGACCGACTGGGTCGTTTCCGGAACCTGCACCTCGCCAGCGGCGACCGGTGCATCCTGCGCAAGCGCCGCTGGCACGCACAGCGCCGTCGATGCCAGCAATGCGGTCAGCATGCCGCCGCCTGTTTTCACGCCAAATCTGGCACCGGCCACAGCGTCAAAGCCTGCCGTCTTCGCCATCGGCGATCCTTCCCGTCTCGTCATGCGCAAATCTCGATCCTGATGCGGTGATGTCCCCGCCCCATCAATTCAAACCACGGGGCCGGACAACGGGCGCCGTTTTCAACCGTGGCCCTGTGCATCATGGAAGGGCAGCGATCAAGCCGCTGCCGTGTATTATCCGCGAAAGGGAGCCTGCCGGACCGATACGCGGCACGGACCGGCGCAGCGGCCGGAACCGCCGATGAACGCGCGCCTAGCCGCCGAAGATCGGCAGCGAGGAGATGTCGAGAATGGTCACGAAGACCATCAAGGTCAGCACGAATGCCATTCCGGTGCGGAAAGCCCATTCCTGGCCCTTTGCGGATATCGGTTTCCGGCGAACTGCTTCCGCCGCGTAAAAGGCGAGATGCCCGCCGTCGAGCACGGGAATTGGCAGGAGGTTAATGAATGCCAAGTTAATTGAGATCGCTGCGATAAAAGAGATGAAGGCAGGCCATCCCGAAACGAGCTGTTCGCCCGAATATTTGGCGATCTTGATCGGCCCGCCCAGCTCTTTAACCGAGCGGCGGCCCGTGATGATCTGCCAGATTCCGACCGCCTGCAGTTTCATCAGCATCATCGAGCGGTCGAAACCCGCCGCCAGCGATTCGATTGGCCCGCGCTCCTCAAACCGATAGCCGCCCTCATAGCTCAACACGCCGAGATAGCCGGTGCGGAACTCGTTGCCGAAGCGGTCCTTTTCGAGATTGGTGCCAATGTCGAAGCTGAACGGGATTTCCCGCCCGTCACGCTCGACCGTCACCTCCACCGGATCGCCGGGATAGGGAGCGACGCGGTCAATGACATCGCGGAAAGTCTCGATCCGCGCACCGTCGACCTCGACGATGCGGTCGCCCGGCTCAAGCCCTGCTGCCAGTGCGGGCGAATCGTCGACCAGACCGCCCACGATCGGCTCTGCCACCTGCTCGCCATAGGCAAAGACGAAGCCTGCGACGATCAGCACCGCGACGATCAGATTCGTGACCGGCCCCGCCGCCACGATCAGCGCGCGCGCGCCCAGCGATTTGGCCTGAAAAGTCTTCTGCCGCTCTTCCTCGGGCAGTTCCAGCCATTCGTCGGTCGGCTGGCTGGCGGGGTTCATGTTGCCTGCGAATTGCACATAGCCGCCCAATGGCAGGGCCGAGAGCTTCCAGCGGGTGCCGCGCTTGTCGGTGAACCCGGCAATCTCCTTGCCGAAACCGACCGAAAACGCCTCTGCCTTCACGCCGAAAAAGCGGCCGACCAGATAATGCCCCAACTCGTGCACGACCACCAGCGGGCCCAGCACAAGGATAAAGCCGATGATCGCAGTGAAGATCGATACGTTCTCGAACATTCAGTTTCCTTAGCCGCCCGCAAGACGCAGGGATACAGGCCCAATATGGGGCTCAGGCCGCCTGCAACAACGCCTTGGCCCGCAAACGGGTTTCCCGGTCGATAACCAGAACCTCGTCCAGTGTCACAGGCGCTGGCGGAAGCGTCCCTTGCTGGAGCATGTCTTCGGCCATGGCGGCAATGCGGGTAAAGCCGATGCGCCCATCAAGGAAAGCTGCCACCGCGATCTCGTTCGCGGCGTTCAGCACCGCCGGGGCAGCGCCGCCATGGGCCGCAGCCTCGCGCGCCAGCCTGGTCGCGGGAAAACGTGTTTCATCGGGCGCGCGAAATTCCAGCGTGCCGATGGCCGCCAGATCCAGCGGATCGCAGGGCGTGTCCATGCGCGCGGGCCACGCCAGCGCGCTGGCGATGGGCACGCGCATGTCGGACGGCCCAAGCTGCGCCAGCGTCGAGCCATCGCGATATTCGACCATGGAATGCACGATGGATTGCGGGTGCACGATGATGCGCAACCGGTCGAGCCCCACGGGGAACAGATGATGCGCCTCGATGAACTCAAGCCCCTTGTTCATCATCGTGGCGCTGTCGACACTGATCTTCGCGCCCATCGACCAGTTGGGGTGCTTCACCGCCTGCGCCGGGGTCGCGGCTTTCAACTGCTCCAATGTCGCATCGCGGAACGGCCCGCCGCTGGCCGTCAGCGTGATCCAGCGCACATCGCTGACCCGTGCGCCCTGAAGGCACTGGAAGATCGCGTTATGCTCGCTGTCGACCGGCAGCAGCGTCGCGCCATGGCGCGTGACGGCGGCTGTCATCACCTCGCCCGCCGACACCAGTGCTTCCTTGTTGGCAAGGGCGATGGTGCCGCCCTGCTCGATCGCGGCCATGGTGGGGGCAAGCCCTGCGCAGCCGACGATGGCGGCGACGAACATGTCGACCGGGCGCGATGCCGCCTCGACCAGAGCGCCCTCGCCGCCAGCGGTTTCGATGCCGGTGCCCGCCAATGCCTCACGCAGATCACCAAGGCAGCCTTCGTCCGCGACAACCGCGACCTCGGCGTTGAACTCGCGCGCCAGCGCGGCAAGCTCTGCCACGTTGCAATTGGCCGAGAGCGCGACGACGCGCCAGTCATCGGGATTGCGCCGCACCAGATCCAGCGTCGATGCGCCGATGGAACCGGTAGCCCCCAGGATCGAGATCGTGCGCGTCATACCAGATACCGCATGAACAGGCCGATGGTGATGGCGACGGGCAGCATGCCATCGACACGGTCGAACACGCCGCCATGGCCGGGAATGAGGTTCGAGGAGTCCTTGCGCGATGCCTTGCGCTTCATCCAGCTTTCGAAAAAGTCGCCCGCCTGCGCAACGACCGCCAGCACCGCGCCCGACAGCAATGCAAAGCCGAAGAGCGCCGGTGCACCGAAGATGAGATAGGTATCATGGTGCACGCCGTCACCGCCCGATTGCAGCACGCCCGCCAGCCACATGTGCGAAAACCACAGGAACAGCAGCAAGCCCAGAGTTGCGCCGATCATCCCGCCGACAAGGCCGGACCATGTCTTAGACGGGCTGATGCGCGGCGCGATCTTCGGCCCGCCGAATGTTCGCCCGGTGAAATAGGCGAATGTGTCCGTCCCGATCACCACGCCAAGGATGAGGAGGAACATGCGCTCGGGCATCTCTATCAGCAGCCATGCGGCAAGACCGATGTAGAGTATTCCGCCCGCATACCAGATCGCGCGCGTGAACGGCTTCAACCCACGTTCGCGCACCAGCCGCTGCCATTCCCAATAGCAAGCCGCCGCGACTGCGCCGATCAGCCCATCGACAAACCAGCCACCCAGCCAGAAGCACACGCCCGCGGCCAGCAGCATCACCACGGCCGAAGCCGCACGCTTGGGCAGGTCCGACGTACGCACGTTGAGTGGCACGCGCATGGCGCGCATCAAGCGGTCGCGGCGGCGCTCTTCAGGTGTTTCAGGTTCAGCGTCCGCCATAACGCCGTTCGCGCGCCGAGAATGACGCCAGTGCCTCGCGGAAATGTTCCGGCGTGAAATCGGGCCAGAGCACATCGGTGAAATAAAGCTCGGCATAGGCCGCCTGCCAGAGCAGGAAATTCGAAAGCCGCACCTCGCCGCTGGTGCGGATCAGCAGGTCCAGTGGCGGCAGCGAAGCCGTGTCGAGATGGGCGGCGATGGTCTCGACCGTTACGTCGCCCACCGCGGCAGCCGCAGCGGCGGCGCGAGCGATTTCCTGCTGGCCGCCATAGTTCAGCGCAACGGTCAGCGTCGTGTCGGTATTATGCGCGGTGCGCGCCAGAGCATCGTCGATCAGCGCAACCGCCTCGGGTTCGAAGGCAGAATGATCACCGATGATCTGCAGGCGAACGCCATTTTCGATCATCTCGCCAAGGTCGGAGCGGATGAAATGCTTCATCAGCTTCGTCAGGTCGTCGATCTCGTCCGCGCCGCGCTTCCAGTTTTCGGAACTGAACGCATAAAGCGTCAGCGCCTTGACCCCGGTGCCGCGCAGCGACCGGACGAGATTACGCACGGCCTCCACGCCTTTCTTGTGCCCCATGGCGCGCGGCAGCATGCGTTTCTTCGCCCAGCGCCCGTTACCATCCATGATGACGGCAACATGCGCAGGGACGATATCGCCACCCGCGGGAGACAAGGAAGGCGCAGCGCTGCTCACTGCGACATGATTTCCTTTTCCTTGGCCTCTGCCGCCTTGTCGGTCTCGGCCACGTATTTGTCGGTGAGCTTCTGCACCTCGTCCTCGTGACGCTTGCGCTCGTCTTCGGAAATTTCCTTCTTCTTCTCGTCTTCCTTCAACGCTTCCATGCCGTCACGGCGCACGTTGCGGATCGCGATCTTCGCGCCTTCGGAATATTTACCCGCCAGCTTGGCGAGATCGCGGCGGCGCTCTTCGGTCAGGTCGGGGATCGGGAGGCGCAGGGTCTGTCCATCGATCGACGGATTGAGGCCAAGGCCCGCATGGGCAATGCCCTTTTCGACAGCGGTGACGTTCGCCTTGTCCCACACCTGCACCGACAGCATGCGCGGTTCAGGGGCCGAAACGGTCGCGACCTGGTTCAATGGCATCATCGAGCCATAGACCTCGACCACCACGGGATCGAGCAGCGAAGTATTGGCGCGGCCCGTGCGCAGGCCCGCAAGGTCGCTCTTCAGCGATTCAACAGCGCCGGCCATCCGGCGTTCGATATCGGCCTTGTCATATTTGGCCATGTCACATGTCCTCTCGGTTCAAGCGGGGTTTTCAGGCCGCCGCGACGTTTCCGACTACGGTCTGCGTCCCCTCACCCGCGAGCACGCGGGCCAGATTGCCCCGCTCCCGGATCGAGAAGACGACGATGGGGATGTCATTGTCACGGCATAGCGCCACGGCGCTCGCATCCATGACACGAAGATTATCGGCCAGCACCTTGTCGAAACCGACGGTTTCATAGCGCGTGGCCGTCGGATCCTTTTTCGGGTCGGCGTTATAGACGCCATCGACGCTGGTGCCCTTGAACAAGGCGTCGCAGCGCATTTCCGCCGCGCGCAGCGCCGCGCCCGAGTCGGTGGTGAAATAGGGCGCGCCGACACCGGCGGCAAAGATCACGATGCGGCCCTTTTCCATGTGGCGTTCCGCACGGCGGCGGATCACGGGTTCGCACACCTGGTCCATCTGCACGGCGGACTGGACGCGGGTTTCGACGCCGATCTTCTCCAGCGCCGACTGCATGGCCAGCGCGTTCATCACCGTCGCCAGCATGCCCATGTAATCGGCCTGCGCCCGGTCCATGCCCTTGGCCGCGCCTGCCATGCCGCGGAAAATATTGCCGCCACCGATGACAAGACAGATCTCCAGCCCGGTCTCCTTGGCCGCCTTCACCTCTTCGGCCAGCTTCGCCACGTAATCCGTGTCGATCCCGAAAGGCTGGTCGCCCATCAGCACCTCACCCGAAAGCTTGAGGAGGATGCGTTTGAACTGCGGGAGGGACATGAAGGGCCGTACTCGAATATAGTGATCTGGGATTGGGCATGGCCTTACGGTCGCGGGACGCGAATGCCAAGTGGTGTGTTGGGGTTATGTCGATGTCCACAGGGGGAGACATCCGTGCCCGGACATGCAAGCTAGCCCCATGACGGAGTTTGATCGCAGAAAATTCCCGCCCCCCGAAGATGAGGCCATGCTGCCATGGTATCGCGGCATATTCGATTGCGGCTTCATCTCCCTTCACCCGTTCTTTGTCATCGAGGGCCTCGACCCGCGCCTGAACGAGCACGGAACGCTGGTGCTGGAAGGCAAGGACCGTCCCGCCGGAGCTGACTTCATAAAATGGATGGACCAGCTTTCCGCCGAGCACAGCAAGGGGAAGGAACTGCACGGTCGATCGGTCGATCACATGGCAAAACGTTTCGGGCAAATGATCGGCTGGGGCGAGATGTGCGAGAGACTGGGCCTCGAGGATCACTGCGAACTGGACGCAGCCCTGCGAACCCACATCAAGGGCCTGCGCGATGATCTTACGGATCCTGAGGCCGCAGATCGCATGGTACGGCATTGCGCCGCAAACCGGATATTCCTCCCGGTAGAAGGCGATATACCGCCACTCTTCGAAGCCAAGCTGGCTGCGATGTTTCGACGCGCCGGTTTTACCGAGATCATCGCGGGTGACGAATTCGGCGATGACGAATGCATCGTTCCCGTAATTGGGCTGGACAACGAGAAACCGTGGATCACACGGGATGACTTCCCGACATACGGCCATCTTCGCCTGATGGCACCCGATCACTCCATGTTGGCATGGGTGCATTGGGACAGTTTCTACACCGCAATTTTCGCCACGAAAGAGCGAGCGGCGAGCCTTGATCTGGATACTACGTTCGAAGGTTTCTGGTGCGCGGAGGAAACGAAGACATTCTGGCTCACCCAGCGTCCTCTGCCTCTGGTCCAACCTCGATAGGCAGCAATGACGCCAACAAAGCAAAGCAAAAGGGCCGGGAAGCTGATGCTCCCCGGCCCGTCTGTTTGTCAGTTCCGCAAAGGAACCGCGATTGGCTGAATGATCAGCCGCCCACGGCAGCGGCGACTTCTGCTGCGAAGTCGCTCTCTTCCTTCTCGATGCCTTCGCCAAGCTGGAAGCGGACATAGTCCACCAGCTCGATCTTGGCGCCCGCATCCTTGCCGGCCTTTTCGACGACCTGCGCGATCGGGGTCTTGTTGTCCATGACGAAGACCTGCGAGAGGAGAGCGTTCTCCTTGGCGTATTTGGCAGCAGCACCGTCAACGCGCTTTTCAAGGATGTTCTCGGGGATTTCCTTGCCGCTGTCGGCTGCTTCCTTGACTGCCTTTTCACGGGCAATCGTACGCTCGCGCTCGATAACCTCGGCGTCGAGGCCTTCAGCCGTCAGCGCCTGCGGGAAAGCGGCAGCGATGTGCATTGCCAGCTGCTTGCCCAGCTCTTCGAGCGTCGCGGTCGGAGCCGAGCTCTGCAGAGCGACGAGAACGCCGATCTTGCCGAGGTTCGGGGCAGCCGCATTGTGCATGTAGGGAACGACCACGCCTTCGGTGACCGAAACCGACTTCATGCGGCGGATCTGCTGGTTCTCGCCGATAGTGGCGACATTGTCCGTCAGCTTGTCGGCAACGGTGGTGCCGCCCGGATAGGCAGCGGCCTTCAGCGCCTCGACATCGTCGGCGTCTACGCCCAGCGCGACTTCGGTGGTGGTGCGCACGAAGTTCTGGAACTGCTCGTTCTTGGCAACGAAGTCCGTTTCCGAGTTGACTTCGACGGCAACGCCCTTGGTGCCCGAAACGGCAACGCCGACCAGACCTTCGGCCGCGGTGCGGCTCGACTTCTTGGCGGCAGCGGCCAGACCCTTGGCGCGCAGGAAATCGACGGCTGCTTCCAGATCGCCATTGGTTTCTTCCAATGCCTTCTTGCAGTCCATCATGCCCGCGCCGCTCTTGTCGCGGAGGGCCTTAACGTCAGCGGCGGTATAAGCCATCGCTCATGTCCTTTTCATCTGTGAAGCCCGGCCGGGTGCGCGGCAATGGCGCGCTGGCCCGGCGGGCGAAATTCATGCGGGCTGCCGATAAGCAGCCAGAGGTGACGCGGGCATGACACCCGCGTCAGCCTGATCAGCCGGCAACTTCCTCGGCAACCGGCTCGTCCATGGCGCCGATGTCGGCACCCGAATCGGCAAGGTTCTGCGTGCCGCCCTGACGCGCTGCGTCGGCGATCGCGTCGCAATACAGGCGCACGGCGCGGCTGGCGTCATCGTTGCCCGGGATCGGGAACGAAATGCCCGAAGGATCGACATTGGTGTCGAGCACGGCGACGACCGGAATGCCAAGCACGTTGGCTTCCTTGATGGCCAGCTCTTCGACATTGGCGTCGATCACGAACATCACGTCCGGAATGCCGCCCATGTCACGGATGCCGCCCAGCGACAGCTCGAGCTTGTCCCGCTTGCGGGTCATGTCGAGGATTTCCTTCTTGGTCAGACCCGACGTGTCGCCCGAAAGCTGTTCCTCGATGGTCTTCAGCTTCTTGATCGACTTCGAAACGGTCTGCCAGTTGGTCAGCATGCCGCCCAGCCAGCGATGGTTCACGAAGTACTGGCCGCACGAAAGAGCGGCTTCGCGGATCGGATCCTGCGCCTGGCGCTTGGTACCGACGAAGAGAACCTTGCCGCCGGCCTGAGTGGTGGCCGACACGAAGTCGAGCGCGCGCTGGAACAGCGGCACGGTCTGCGACAGGTCGATGATGTGAACACCGTTGCGGGCGCCGAAGATATACGGCTTCATCCGCGGGTTCCAGCGGTGGGTCTGGTGGCCGAAGTGTGCGCCGGCCTCGATCAATTGCTGCATCGTGACGCCAGTGGACGCCATAGGTAATTCCTTTCCGGTTGAACCTCTGGAAGGCGTGTGACCCGCGGCATGCGCCGCGCGGCACCGGTTTATGTGTGCCTTCCATGTGGATTTCGTCCGCCCGCCCCGCCCGGAGATCGGAAGGGATTCGGATCGAACGGCGCGCCATTAGCGGCATTTCGAACCGATGGGAAGCCCCCTGCGACGATGCGGCATGGCATGGACCGTTACGATTGCACTTGACTTAACGGAACAAATAGAGAACAAACTGGTTCACACAGTCAATTACGTGCAATCACCTATTCGCTCACCCGGTCCCCGCCCTTGCGGAACGACCGCTGGAACAAAAAGGGACCGTATATCATGTCCGACTTCATGGCAATGGCGCCCGTACTGGCCTTCTCCGCCCTTGTTCTGGGCGCGGCGATCGTGATCGGCGTCCTGCTTCGGGAAATGGCCGGAATGTTCGAGCAGATCGCGGGCGGTGAACTGCCCGCCGCGAATGCAGCGGCAATGCCGCGTACCGCGTTTCAGGAAGATGGCGATACCGTCGTTGCCCTGCCCCGCCGCAGCGGCGGTCGCGCGGTTACGATGCAGCAGCTGCGCGCAGCCGCTTGACCTTGCGATAACGCAGCCAGCCATAGGGCAGCAGCAGCAGATAACCGATGCATAGCGTGGCCAGCGTCAGCCATGGCTCCAGCAAAAGCGCGGCGCCAAGCAGGCCGACCAGCGCAATGACTTCGATCCTGACGGTGCGGCCCGGCTTCAACGACGTCCAGCTGATCGTCGCGAGGTTGGAGATCATCAGGAAAGCATTGAGCACCACCCACACCGCGACCACGACGGGTTCGCGAAAGATCGGTTCACCCGTCGCCATCCATAAATAGAGCGGCAGGAACGCCAGACCTGCCCCCACGGGCGCGGGCACGCCGGTCAGGAAACCGGCCGACTTGTGCGGCTGCTCCTCCATGTCGATCTGCGCGTTGAAACGCGCCAGCCGCAGCATGCAGCACAGCGCCAGTGCGAGCGAGGCGAACCAGCCGATGCGCGGCAGGTCCTGCAGGCTCCACAGAAACAGGATCAGCGCCGGGGCAACGCCAAAGGAGAGCGAATCGGCAAGGCTGTCGAGTTCTGCGCCGAAACGCGTCTGCGCCTTGAGCAGGCGAGCGATACGCCCGTCGATCCCGTCAAGCGCGCCTGCCATCAGCACGGCCAGTACCGCCATGCGCCAGTCACCCGAAATCGCGAAACGAATGCCCGTCAGCCCCAGGCACAGCGCCGCAGCCGTAATGGCGTTGGGCGTGACGGCGCGGACGGTCAGCCCCTTGGCGCGCCTGCGTGGAACGGGGCGTTCGCCGTGGGTGATGCGCGGGCCGATATCGGCGTCGGGATCATTGCGAGGATTATCGTCTTGTTCGGTCATCAAGCCTTCTTCGGTCAAAGTGCAATGCCTTCGACCAGTTTCGCCTCGCCCATGCGGGCGATCACGGTTTCGCCGGCGATCGCTTTCTGGCCCAGCACCACGGAGGGTTCCGTGCCTGCGGGCAGATAGACATCGACGCGGCTGCCAAATCGGATGAGACCGACGCGCTGCCCCTTGGCGAGCATGTCGCCGGGCTTCACGAACGGCACGATGCGGCGCGCCACCAGCCCCGCGATCTGCGTAAAGCCGACCAGCGAGCCATCCTCGCGCTCCATCAGGAAGTGCTGGCGCTCGTTCTCCTCGCTCGCCTTGTCGAGGTCGGCGTTCAGGAATTTGCCCGGAATATAGACCAGGCGGCGCAGCGTGCCCGAAATCGGGGCGCGATTGATGTGGACGTCGAACACGCTCATGAAGATCGAAACCCGCACGAGCTCTTCCGTTCCCATCCCGCGCGAACCGGCGCCATCGTCCATCTGCAGCTCAAGCGGCGGAGCCGTGCGGCTGATCATGGTGACAAGCCCGTCGGCAGGCGAGATGATCGCGTCCGGGTCCTGCGGCACGACGCGTTTCGGGTCGCGGAAAAAGGCGAAGACGCCAATGGTCACCAGCACGAGCGGCCAGCCGACGATTTCCCAGTCGAGTGCGAGCAGAAAGAACAGCGCGATCGCGGCGGAGATCAGGCCGAACTTGCGACCTTCGGGATGAATCGCAGGCCAGCTCCAGCCAGCATCGCCGCGTCCGTTGTTATCGAGAATTTCGCCAGCCATCGGCACCGTCTAGGCGCTGGCCCGCCGGGCGGCAAGCGGTGAAACCGCCCCTGTCCTCCGTCCCGATCCGCCATTGCGGCACCGGCCCACGCTCAATCGCGCGGATTGACCTGCCAGAATCCGCCGCCGTCGCTGTCGCGCGTCAGGGCGCAGACGAATTGCTCGCCGCTCCATAATTCGGCGCGGCGGCCGGCGGCTTCATTGTCCAGCACCTCAAGCGCGGCGCCGGCGTCCCTGCCGTCGAAGTCGATAAATTTCTCAAGACCGATGCCATCGTCGGTCAGCTTCAGTCGGAAGCTTTGCACGCATGCCTCCCTTCGTACTGCCAATTGCGCTGCAATGCGGCAAAAACCGGAAACATACGCAAAAAGTTCCCGGACGGCATCGCGACAGGCCCAATTCATGCCATTGCGATTGGTCCGGGAACTTCTAACAGGCCAGGGCCTGATCAGTTGTAACATTTGGTATGATCAGCCGGAAAAGTTCATCCGGCTGATGGCAGGTTCAGAAGCGATAGGTAACGCCCGCACTCACGACCCAGGGGTCCAGCTCGTGCACGGTCTGGATGACCTTGGTCCCATCGACGTACCACTTGGCGGTGGTGTCGATGAAATAGCGTTTCACATCGACGCTCGCGCCGAACTTGCTGTCGGGAATCGGGATATCGAAACCGGCCTGCAGGGCAAAGCCGACGTCATTGCTCATCTTGAAACCGTTGACGCCAAGGCCCTTGGCGGTGGAACCCGCCTTTTCGTTGAGCCACAGGAACAGGGTCGGGCCGGCGCCGACATAAGGCTTCACGCCGCCCAGATCGGCGTGAAGCTTCGCCGTCACGGTGGCCGGGATCAGCTTGGCGTCCGACACCAGCTCGGCGCCCTTCAGCGGACCGCTAAAGACATCGACGTCATGCTCGGTCATGCAGCAGATCGTCTCGACCGACAGGAAGTCGGTGAAGAAATATTCGACCGCCACGGTCGGCACGACATTGTTGTTGGCATGGGTGTCGGTGCCTGCGGGCAGGCCGACAAGATCGACATCGACCGACTTGATCTTGCCATCGGGAACGACGCCCGTGGCGAAGAGCTTGACCTGAACGTCGCCCGCTTCCTGTGCGTTTGCCACAGCAGGGGCGGCAATGGCAGCGATGGCGGCCACGCCTGCAAGAGCAATCTTTTTCATAGTAACCCTCATTTTATTGTACCTGGTCTTGGGGCGAGGCAGCGGCGACCCTTTTCAATTTGGGCACCTGCGTTGCTGTTGCTTCGCTTGGCGCTCAATTGCGCCGCCTTTCCCATCTCTTCATTGACACGGATCAATGAAGGAAATGCGCAGCGGTCCCAATGCGGTCGCCATGAGCACCACCTTCCCCGAACTGTTCGATCGGTTCTCCGCGGCCCTGCTGCCTGCCGAGACCCCGGATGCAACCATCCTGCGCTTTCGTTCGATCGCGCGGGCGATAAGGCTGGATTCGCACGGCCATGCCGAATTCGATCCCAAGGCAGAGCAACTCGCCTTTGTCTGCGTCGGATCGGCCAAGCTGGTCGCGCGCGCATCGGGCGGGCGCGAACAGGTGGTGTCGTTCCATTTCGCCGGAGAGCTGGCCTGCGTGCCGGGCGGCGCATTGCACGCCTATTCGATCGAGGCCCTGACCCCGTGCGAACTGCTGGCCTTCCCGGTCGGTGAATTCCTCGATCTTGCCCGCAGCGAGCCCGCGATCCTGAGCGAAGTGTGCGACCGCGTCATGGTCGCGCTGCACCGCGCCAGCGAAAAGTCGGTCGCGCTCGGGCGCAAGACGGCGCAGGAACGCGTGTGCTCGTTCCTTGTCGGCATGACCGAACGGATCGGGGTGCGTCAGGGCAATGGCTTTGCCATGCGCCTGCCGATGTCGCGCCGCGACATTGCCGATGCGCTGGGCCTGACGAATGAAACGATCAGCCGCCAGTTCGCCGAACTGCGGATGAGCGGCATCATCGAGACGAGCGGCCGGTCGCTGGTGACGGTCCCGGATATCGGCTCCCTGCGCGATCTGGGCGGTTACATGCAGCTGCCCGAGCGCAACGCCGCCTGAATCTGAGTTCAGGAAAAGGCGTCCAGGCTTTCAAAATTGCGATGGATCAATGCGGCGATGAGTCGCGCCGTCTAGTCGAGGGCGGCAAACGGAGGGAATATCGATGCAAGCGGAATCCGCAATCGGCCGAGTCCTGTTATGGTTCGGCATCATGCTATTGGCAGGGCTCGCCGCCCTGTTGACCCACGACGGGGGCTTTGCCGTCCACGCGACGATCGTCGCGCTGGTCGCATTCATCCTGATGTGGATGTCGGCCGGGCGATTCGACCCGACGGGGCTCGACCCCGCGGCAAGGGCGCGCGGCTTCTTCAAGATGCCGGCCACGCCCGATGTCTATGACGACGACGTCATCCGCTGGGGCGCGATCGCAACGATGTTCTGGGGCCTTGCGGGCCTGCTGGCGGGCGTGTTCATCGCCACGCAGCTGGCGTTTCCCTGGCTGAACCTCGAACCCTACCTCAACTTTGGCCGGCTTCGCCCGCTGCACACCAGCGCGGTGATCTTCGCCTTTGGCGGCAATGCGCTGCTGGCGACCAGCTTTTACGTGGTGCAGCGCACCTGCCGCGCGCAGCTGGCCTTCCCCGGCCTCGCCCGCTTTGTCTTCTGGGGCTACCAGCTGTTCATCGTGCTGGCCGCGACCGGCTATCTCCTCGGCATCACGCAGTCGAAGGAATATGCCGAACCCGAATGGTACGTCGACCTTTGGCTGACGATCGTCTGGGTCGCCTATTTCGCGGTCTTCGTCGGCACGATCCTTAAGCGCAAAGAACCGCATATCTATGTGGCGAACTGGTTCTATCTCGCCTTTATCGTGACGGTTGCGATGCTCCACATCGTCAACAACCTCGCGATGCCCGTGGGCCTCCTCAACACGCGCAGCTATTCGCTGTTTTCGGGCGTTCAGGATGCGCTGACGCAGTGGTGGTACGGCCATAACGCGGTGGGCTTCTTCCTGACCGCCGGCTTCCTCGCCATGATGTATTACTTCGTGCCGAAGCAGGCCGAGCGGCCCGTCTATTCCTATCGCCTGTCGATCATCCACTTCTGGGCGCTGATCTTCCTGTATATCTGGGCCGGTCCGCACCACCTTCACTATACCGCGCTGCCCGACTGGGCGCAGACGCTCGGCATGGTGTTCTCGATCATGCTGTGGATGCCCAGCTGGGGCGGCATGATCAACGGGCTGATGACGCTCAACGGCGCGTGGGACAAGGTGCGCACCGACCCGATCATCCGCATGATGGTGATGGCATTGGCCTTCTACGGCATGTCCACCTTCGAAGGCCCGATGATGTCGATCAAGACGGTGAACGCGCTCTCGCACTACACCGACTGGACCATCGGCCATGTTCATTCGGGCGCGCTGGGCTGGAACGGCATGATCACCTTTGCCTGCCTGTATTACCTGTTCCCGCGCCTTTGGAAGCGTGAGCGCATGTATTCGCTGCGCATGATCAACTGGCACTTCTGGCTCGCGACGGTGGGTATCGTCTTTTACGCCGCAAGCATGTGGGTCGCAGGCGTGATGCAGGGCCTGATGTGGCGCGAATACGGCCCCGACGGCTACCTCGTGTGGTCGTTCGCCGACACCGTCGCCGCCATGTTCCCGATGTATGTGCTGCGCGCCGTGGGCGGCATGCTCTACCTCGGTGGCGCCCTGGTGATGTCCTACAACGTCTGGATGACGCTGGCCGGAAAGCTGCGTGACGAAGCGCCCATGCGCGACGCCGCCTACGACCCCGAAGCCGACCGTCCCCTTCCCGCTGCCGTTCCGGCCGAGTGAGAGAACGAGCCATGAGCACAACTGCTGAAAACGCACCCGCCAAGGGCTTCCTGCAAAAGCACAAGAAGCTTGAACGCAACGTCACCCTGCTGGGCATCGGCACCTTCATCACTGTCGCCATCGGCGGCATCGTGGAGATCGCGCCGCTGTTCTGGCTCGACAACACGATCGAGGAAGTGGAGGGCATGCGCCCCTACACCCCGCTCGAACTGGCTGGCCGCGACATCTATATCCGTGAGGGTTGCTATGTCTGCCACAGCCAGATGATCCGCCCCTTCCGGGACGAGGTCGAGCGGTATGGGCATTACAGCCTTGCCGCGGAATCGGTGTACGACCACCCGTTCCAGTGGGGGTCGAAGCGGACGGGCCCCGATCTTGCCCGCGTCGGCGGCCGCTATTCGGATGAATGGCACGTCCAGCACCTTACCGATCCGCAGAGCGTGGTGCCGCAAAGCGTGATGCCGCAATACGGCTTCCTGAAAGAGAGCGACCTCAACGTTCCCGATATCGCGGGCAATCTCACCGCCCTGTCGCGTGTCGGCGTGCCCTATAGCGACACCGACATCGAGCAGGCCGAAGCCGACATGAAGGCGCAGGCCAACCCCGATCTCGACGCGGGCGACCTGATGGAGCGTTACCCCAAGGCGCAGATCCGCGATTATGACGGCGATCCGAAGCGCCTGACCGAGATGGACGCGCTGGTCGCCTATCTCCAGATGCTGGGCACGCTGGTCGATTTCGAGGCCGCGGCCCCGGTCGAGGAACTGGCGCTCGATCCCGCCGAAATCGTCGATGCCGATGCGGCCCCAGCCCCCGCCCAACCGCAGGAGGCAGGCGAATGAGCACCTATGACACCATGCGCCATTTCGCCGATGGCATCGGGCTGATCATCATGGTCGGCGTCTTCCTCACCCTTTGCGCCTGGCCCTTCCGGCCCGGCTCCAAGCACCACAACCGGGCAGCGGCCCATTCTATCTTCGAGGAGAACGAAGGTGGCGAATAAGCGCGTCGACCAGCCAACCGGCACCGAGACCGTTGGCCACGAATGGGACGGCATCGAGGAACTGGACACGCCGCTGCCGCGCTGGTGGCTGTGGACCTTCTATGCCTCGATCGTCTTTGCGATCGGCTACGTCATCGCCTTTCCGGCATGGCCGATGATCCACACCGCGACCAGCGGCGTTCTGGGCTGGTCCAGCCGCGGCGAACTGGCCAAGGACATGGCGGAGGCCGACGAGGGCCGCAGCGAATTCCGCGCCCAGCTCGCCATCACGCCGGTCGAGAAGCTGGCCGGCGATCCCGACCTCATGGCTCGCGCCGTCGCGGGGGGCCGCGCCGCATTCCTTGTGAACTGCGTGCAGTGCCACGGTTCGGGCGCGGCGGGCAGCGCCGCCGGCGGGGCCAAGGGCTATCCCAACCTCAACGACGATGACTGGCTGTGGGGCGGCGACATGACCGCGATCCACACCACGCTGGAACATGGCATCCGCTATCCCGGCGACGACGAAACCCGTTTCAGCGCCATGCCCGCCTTTGCCGGCATGTTCGACGATGCGCAGATGGACGGCCTTGTCAGCCAGGTCCTGTCGTTCAGCGGAAAGGGCAAGGCGAACCCAGTCGGAGCGCAGATCTATGCCGACAATTGCGCCAGCTGCCACGGCCCTGCCGGGCAAGGCGACCGCAATTTCGGCGCGCCCAACCTGTCGGACGCGATCTGGATCTACGGCTCTTCGCGCGAAGAAATCGCCCGCCAGATCCAGCAGCCCCGCATGGGCGTGATGCCCGGCTGGAGCGATCGCCTCGACGAAGGTACGATCAAGATGCTCACCGCCTATGTCCATTCGCTGGGCGGGGGCGAGGAACTGATCGCGCAGCCAGAAACCGATACCCCTGTCGACGCGCAGGTGGAGGAGACCGATGTCCCAGAATGAGGACATGAAGACGCTGGACGACCCCAAAGGCGAGGCCCTCTCTTCAAGCGAGGCCTCGCCCAAGGCGGCGACCGAACGTCACGCTCCCAGGGAACCTGCGCGCCAGGAACTGCCCCAGCAGCTTTATGAAAAGCGCAAGGCGGTCCACAACAAGCGGATCGACGGGCCTTTTCGCCGGTTCAAATGGCTGGTGATGCTCGTCACGCTTGGCATCTATTACGTGACCCCGTGGATCCGCTGGGACCGCGGCCCCTATGCGCCCGATCAGGCGGTGCTGGTCGATCTCGCGGGTCGCCGCTTCTACATGTTCTCGATCGAGATCTGGCCGCATGAATTCTATTTCGTCGCGGGCCTGCTCATCATGGCAGGGATCGGCCTGTTCGTCGTCACCAGCGCGGTGGGCCGCGCATGGTGCGGCTATACCTGCCCGCAGACGGTTTGGACCGATTTGTTCCAGCACATCGACCGGATGGTCGATGGCGACCGCAATGCCCGCATGCGCATGGATGCCGCGCCATGGGGACCGAAGAAGATTTTCAAGCGCGGCTTCAAATGGTCGATCTACCTCGCCATCAGCTTCCTGACGGGCGGCGCGTGGATCCTCTATTTCGCCGATGCGCCCACGCTTTTCCGCGATTTCTTCGCCGGGAACGCCGCTTTCGTCGCCTATGGCACGGTCGCGGTGCTGACCTTTACCACCTTTGCGCTGGGCGGGTTCATGCGCGAACAGGTGTGCATCTACATGTGCCCCTGGCCGCGTATCCAGACCGCGATGCTGGATGAAAAATCGCTGATCGTCACTTATAAGGATTGGCGCGGCGAAAAGCGCGGCAGCGTGAAAAAGGCGCAGAAGAACCCCGGTGAATATGGCGACTGCATCGATTGCAACCAATGCGTCGCGGTCTGCCCCACCGGCATCGACATCCGCGAAGGGCCGCAAATCGGCTGCATCACCTGCGCCTTGTGCATCGACGCCTGCGACAAGGTCATGGCCGAGGTCGGCCGCCCGCGCGGCCTGATCGATTACGCCACGCTGGAAGATTGCCGCCGCGAAGCCGCGGGCGAGACCCCGCGCCCGGTCTGGAAGACGCTGCTCCACCCGCGTACTGTGATCTATTTCACGATCTGGGCGGGCATCGGGCTGGCCTTGCTGTTCGCATTGGGAACCCGCGCCCACGTGGGCATGACGGTCGCTCCCGATCGCAACCCGCCCTTCATGATGCTGTCGGACGGGTCGATCCGTAACGCTTATACGCTAAAGCTGAGGAACATGCAGGGCCGCCCGCGCGACATGGTCGTCGCGATCGAGGGGCTGCCGCAGGCAAGTTTCTGGACCGACACCATCAACCGCGACGAGGCTGCCACCAGCCAGACCGTCAGCGTGCCTGCCGACCAGACGCTGACCATGCGCGCCTATGTGCAGGTACCCGAGGGCACAAAACCGCAAGACTTCGCTTTTTCCGTCACCGCGCCCGGTGAGGAAGGCGAAAGCGACACCGAGGAAACGCGCCTCTCGGCGCCGGAGTATTGATCATGGCAAAGTCATTGAAACCCCAGCGCCCCTTTACTGGCCAGCGCCCCTTTACCGGAAAACACATGGCCGCCGTGCTGGTGCTGGGTTTCGGCGTCGTCGTCGCGGTTAATTTCACCATGGCCTTCGTCGCCACCTCCGGCTTTCACGGTGTCGTGGTCGAAAACGGCTATATCGCCAGCCAGAAATACAATGGCTGGCTGGCAGAGGCGAAGGCGCAGGAGAGGCTGGGCTGGAGCGCCGAGGTCCGCCGCGATGAGGAGGGACGCCTCGCTGTCGCCACCAGCGGCGTTCCCACGGGCGCGGAAATCAGCGCGCAGATCCGCCGCCCTCTGGGCGATGCCGATGCCGAAGTGCTGGCGCTGACGAGCAGGGACGCGGACCGCTACCTCTCCCACGCCGCGCTGCCGGCTGGCCGCTGGATCGTCCGGCTGACGATCACGGCAAATGGCGAAAGCTGGCATAGCGAGAGTGAGATCGCGTGACCGCCCCCACCGCCCCCTTCCCCGATCCTGCCACCATGGAGCATGGCACGCTTAGCGATACGCGGCTGACGGTGCCGGGCATGCGCTGCGCCGGCTGCATCGCAAAGATCGAACGCGGGCTGGGCGAGATCGAGGGCGTGTCGGCGGCCCGTGTCAATTTCTCGGCCAAGCGGGTCGCGGTGCGCCATGACGACAGGCTGGATGACGACGACCTCGTCGATGCGCTGCGCCATCTGGGGTTCGAAGCGCAGGCGGTGGCCGACAATCCGCTGGCGCAGGACAAGGGCGACACGAAGCAGCTGCTGCGCGCGCTCGCCGTGGCGGGCTTTGGCATGATGAACATCATGCTATTCTCCGTCAGCGTCTGGGCGGGCGCGGATGGCATCACGCGCGACATGTTCCACTGGATCAGCGCGCTGATCGCACTGCCGGTGGTGGCATATTCGGGCCGCCCCTTCTTCTCCTCGGCGCTGATGGCGCTGCGCTATCGCCGCACCAACATGGATGTGCCGATCTCCATCGGCGTGCTGCTGGCGACAGGTCTCAGCCTGTATGAAACCTTCACCGGCGGGGAACATGCGTTTTTTGACGGCGCGGTCATGCTGCTGTTCTTCCTGCTGGCAGGCCGCGCATTGGATGCCACCATGCGCGAAAAGACGCGCGCCGGGATCGGCGCATTGCTGGGCCGCATGGGCCGCAGCGCCAGCGTGATCCAGCCCGATGGCTCCACCCGCCGCGTCAGCGCGGACAAGCTGGAGCCCGGCATGCTGATGCTGGTCGCCGCAGGCGAGGCCCTCGCCGCCGATGGCGTGGTCGAGGGCGAGGCCGAAGCCGCGCTCGACAATTCCATGCTGACCGGCGAAAGCACCCCCGAAACCGTCACGACGGGCGGCAAGGTGCATGCCGGCGCGATCAACCTGATGGCGCCAGTCCACGTCCGCGTAACCGCAGTGGGCGGCGACACCGCGATCGCCGAAATCGCGCGACTGATGGACGAGGCGGGTCAGTCCCGCTCCCGCTATGTGCGCATCGCCGACCGGGCTGCGCGGCTATATGCCCCTGCCGTGCATTCGCTTGCCGCGCTGGCCTTTGCCGGATGGATGATCGCGGGCGCGGGCTGGTACCAGTCGCTCGTCATCGCGATCGCGGTGCTGATCATCACCTGCCCGTGCGCCATGGGCCTTGCCGTGCCTGCCGCGCAGGTCGTGGCCAGCAATGCGCTGATCCGGCACGGCCTGCTGGTCAAGGACGGCAGTGCCTTGGAGCGCCTTGCCGAGGTCGATGTCGCATTGCTCGACAAGACGGGCACACTGACCCTGGGCGAACCTCGCCCCGATCTTTCGGGCCTGTCGCCAATCCAGAAATCGATCACCCTCGCGCTCGCCCAGACCAGCCGCCACCCGCTGAGCAAGGGCCTTGTCGCCGCGCTGACTGCCGAGGGGATCGCACCTGCACCGCTCAGCGACATCAGTGAATGGAGCGGTCATGGCATCAGCGCCCTGCATGCCGGAACGCCGGTCGCCATCGAACGGGCGGAGCATGCAGGCGCGGTCATGGCAAGCGCGCTGCGCATCGGGGATGAGCGCAAGATTATCCGCTTCCACGATCCGCTGCGCCCGGATGTGCGACCCGCGCTGAACGCCCTTGCAGGTTTCGGCATTGCCTCGACGATCCTGTCGGGCGACCGCAAGGACGTGGTCGCCGCCACGGCGAGGGATTTGGGGCTTGATGGACTTGGCGCGCAGAGCCCGGCGGACAAGCTGGCACGCCTGCGCGAACTGGCAGAGGCTGGGCGCCGCCCGCTGATGGTGGGCGATGGCCTTAACGATGGGCCCGCCCTTGCCGCCGCCCACGCCAGCATCGCGCCGGGCACCGCCAGCGACGCCAGCCAGCAGGCCGCCGACGCCGTGTTCATCGGTGACAGGCTGATGCCGGTCGCGCTGGCCGTGCGCGTCGCGCGCCGCACCATGGCTGTCGTCCGCCAGAATTTTGGCTTTGCCATCGCCTATAATGTCTGCGCCATTCCGCTGGCGCTGGCAGGCATGGTCACGCCCTTGCTCGCGGCCATCGCGATGTCGCTGTCCTCGCTGGTCGTGGTCGGCAATTCGTTGCGGCTGGCGGGCGCTGCCGGAAAGGATGGCGCGAAATGAGCGGTCTTACCTTCCTCATCCCCATCGCGCTTTTCATGGGCGCGATCGGCCTCCTCACCTTCTTCTGGGCCATGCGCAACGGGCAGTTCGAGGATCTCGACGGCGCGGCCAATCGCATCCTTATCGATGAAGAGGATGACGAAGAGGAAACGCCACGGTGAACCCCCGCCTGTTCGCATTGCTGGCGCTCTTTCCAGCGCTCACGGGCCCGCTCCCGGCCTCGGCGAAAGGCGGGCCGTCCATCATCGTTGCGCTGTGCAATGGCGGCTCGATCGAAATCCCGCTGGGCGACGACGACGAAGGCGGCGACAACGCCCCCTGCCACCCGCAGGGCTGCCATGGCACCAGCTGCCGCAAGCGTTTTGATCCAGCGCAAGGACCCGAATCGGAGCCGCTGGAATAAGGCTATCCATGTGGCCTTATCATCCCGACCTGCTCGCGGTGCCTGTCCCGCGTTACACCAGCTACCCCACGGCGGCCGAGTTCGGCGAACTCGCGCCTGAGCAAACGATCGCGGCGATAGAAAGCGCAGATGGCGACATCTCGCTATACGTCCATATCCCGTTTTGTGAGAA
This sequence comes from Croceicoccus mobilis, assembly GCF_001661965.1. Lineage (GTDB taxonomy): Bacteria > Pseudomonadota > Alphaproteobacteria > Sphingomonadales > Sphingomonadaceae > Croceicoccus > Croceicoccus mobilis. The sequence continues at coordinate 195,300 of NZ_LYWZ01000028.1, read as the reverse complement.
GATCTGCCATTACTGCGGCTGCAACACCGCCGCCGCGGGCAAGCGCCAGCGGATGGACGCATACATGGTCGCGCTGCACCATGAGATCGAGACGGTCGCCTCCCTGCTCCCGAAAACCGCGCGGGTGCGCCGGGTGTCGTTTGGCGGGGGCAGCCCCAATGCCATCGACCCCATCGATTTCGTCCGGCTGATGGATCATCTGACGGTCCATTTCCACCTCGCCGATCCGATACTCTCCATCGAACTCGACCCCCGCACGATGACCGATGCATGGGCGGGCGTGATCTCCGCCATCGGGTTTGAGCGTGCCAGCCTTGGCGTGCAGACATTCGCCACCCATTGCCAGGAAGCCATCGGCAGGGTGCAGAGCGAAGACCTGATCGTGCGCACCGTCGACTGGCTGCGCGATGCGGGCGTGGAATCCCTCAACTTCGACCTGATGTATGGCCTGCCGGGCCAGAATACCGACGACCTGATCGATTCCATGCACCGCACCCGCGTGCTGGGCGCGGACCGCGTCGCCGTCTTCGGCTATGCCCATGTGCCCCATATCGTAAAGCGCCAGAGCGTCATTGACGCCGCCGCCCTGCCCGGCCCGCGCGAACGCTTTGCCATGGCGCAGCTGGCATTCAGCTATTTCTGTACTCACGGCTATGCGCCGGTCGGCTTCGACCATTTCGCCATGCCGGGGCGCGATCCGCTGGCCCGGGCGGCATTGTCGGGCACGCTGCGCCGCAATTTCCAGGGTTTTACCGATGACCAGGCGCCGGTGCTGATCGGTCTTGGCAGTTCCGCCATAAGCTGCTTTCCGGGCCTGCTTTCCCAGAATGAAAAGAACGCGGGCCGTTACCGCGTGCTGACCGGCGAAGGCCGCCTGCCGATCGAACGCGGCATCTGCCGCACGGCAGAGGACCAGATCCGCGGCACGCTGATCGAGGATGTGCTGTGCAAGGGCGAGGCTGTCATCCCGCCCACGCTGCTGGCCGAGGCCAAGGCGATGATCGCGCCCTTCAGCTGCCGCGGTCTTGCCGACATCACCGGCGACAGGCTGCAGATCACTCCCGACGGCCTGCCCTATGCGCGCACTATCGCCGCGCAGTTCGATCCGTGGCGCAAGCAATCGGCCCGGCGCTTCAGCTCCGCGATCTAGCGGCGGGTTTCTTCACCGGCTCGTCCAGCATGGCGGGCGATGCCGTGCGCGCCAGCACTTCGCGCAAAGAGAACAGCGACTGCATGCGCGTCACCCCCGGCAGCTTCGACAATTCGTCGCGGTGGATGCGTTCAAAATCGTTAAGGTCGCGCGCGCGCAGCGAAAGCAGGTAATCCTCGGAACCTGAAAGCAGGTGGCACGACAGGACCGAGGGGCTGGCGCAGACCGCTGCCTCGAAAGCCTCCAGCGTGTCCGTCGCCTGCTTTTCCAGCTGGATCAGCACCATGACCAGCGCGCCAAACCCGAATTTCTCGAAATCCAGCCTTGGCGCATAGCCCGCGATATAGCCCTGCGCCTCCATCAACCGCTGCCTGCGGCCTGCCGCCGGGCCGGACAGATGGGCCGCTTCGCCCAGTTCGGCATGGGTGGCATTGCCATGATTCATCAGGTGACCGAGAATCGCACGGTCAAAACTGTCTATCGTCATTTCGATCACGCCATCGTCAATTTGCTTACAATATGTTTGTAATAGCACATGACATGGCATCAAAGCGATCAGACTTTGCATGGCATGGCCGCTATATTGAAAACATCAACTGACGAGGAGTTTTCATCATGCTGGTCGGCGTTCCCAAGGAAATCAAAAAGCAGGAGGCCCGCGTCGGTCTCACCCCCGCAGCTGCGCGCGAATATGTCGAACGCGGCCACTCCGTGCTGGTCGAAACCAATGCCGGCATCGGCATCGGCGCCGATGACGAAGCCTATATCACTGCCGGTGCCCAGATCGCCGCAACCGCAGCCGAGGTCTTCGAAAAGGCCGAGATGATCGTCAAGGTCAAGGAGCCCCAGCCCAGCGAGTGGGTCCAGCTTCGCGAAGGCCAGCTGCTCTTCACCTATCTGCATCTCGCGCCCGATCCGGCGCAGACCAAGGGCCTGCTTGAAAGCGGCGTCACCTCGATCGCCTATGAAACCGTGACCGAAGGCGTCGGCCTCCCGCTTCTCGCCCCGATGAGCGAAGTCGCAGGCCGTCTTTCGATCGAAGCCGCTGCGCTTGCCAGCCGCAACTTCAATGGCGGCAATGGCCTCCTCATGGGCGGCGTACCCGGCGTTGCCCCGGCCCGCGTCCTCGTGCTGGGCGGCGGCGTTGTCGGCACGCATGCGGCCCGCATGGCTGTCGGCCTTGGCGCGGATGTCACCATCCTCGACCGCTCGCTTCCCCGCCTGCGTCAGCTGGACGAACTGTTCACCGGCCGCGCCCGCAACCTGTTCTCCACCAGCGAAGCGCTTGAGATGGAGCTGGCGCAGGCCGATGTCGTCATCGGTTCGGTGCTGATCCCCGGCGCCAACGCGCCGAAGCTGGTCACCAAGGACATGCTCGGCCTGATGAAGCCGCGCTCGGTCGTGGTCGATGTCGCCATCGATCAGGGCGGCTGTTTCGAGACCAGCCACGCCACCACCCACGAAGACCCCACTTATGAGGTCGATGGCGTGATCCACTATTGCGTTGCCAACATGCCCGGCTGCGTCCCCACCACGTCGAGCCATGCTCTCAACAACGCCACCCTGCCCTATGGGCTGGCGCTCGCCGATGGCGGCCTGTCCGCGATCATGGAGAACGCAGGTCTGCGCGCGGGTCTGTCGACCCACCGCGGCAAGCTGACCAGCGCACCGGTTGCCGAAGCGCTTGGCCTCGCCTGCTCGACCCCGGCGGAAGTCATCGCCGCCTGATCGGACAAGCCTTGCAAAAAGGCCCGTCGCGCAATCCTGCGCGGCGGGCCTTTTTTGTGATGCAATCCGGCGTGATCCAATAAGATTCCGCCTAAAATTCCTGATCAAGGCGGTCCCTTGCGCGAATAATCCGTGCTAAACCCTGCACTTTCTGATCGCCATTTGCGCATGGGAAGGGACGCGGGCTTTGCAATCATGATTGGCGTTCGCGATCTTTTCCGTATCGGGATCGGCCCGTCCTCATCTCACACCGTGGGGCCGATGAAGGCCGCCCATGCCTTTGCGCAGGAGTTGGAGGGCCGCAAATTCGCCGCCGTGCGCTGCGACCTGATGGGATCGCTGGCCTGGACGGGCAGCGGTCATGCGACCGACCGGGCGGTCATCCTTGGCCTTGCCGGTTTTCGCCCTGACGGGATCGAGCCGGAAGAAATCGACACCATCATCGCGCAGGTGCACGATACGAAGCGCCTGCGCATCGCGCACCGCGACATCGCTTTCGATCCTGACACCGACATCGCCTTCGACCGCGAAAGCGAAACGCCGGTCCACCCCAACACCATGCGGCTGGTCGCCATGGACGCCGATGGCGGCGAAGTGCTGGCCCAGCGCTGGTGTTCGATCGGGGGCGGGTTCATCGCGCAGGAGGGCATGGTCGGCGACCCGGTGCTGGAAGAGGAGGAAGAGGTCCCCTTCCCCTTCACCACCGCCAGCGGCCTGCTTGCCCTGTGCGAGGATAATGGCCTCTCCATCGCCGAGATCGTGTGCGCCAACGAACGCGCCCGCACGTCGGAGGCCGAGCTATACGATTATCTCGACCGCATCATTGCCGTTATGATGGACTGTATCGAACATGGCACGCGGGCCGAGGGGGTTCTGCCTGGAAGGCTGAACGTCAAGCGCCGCGCGCGCGGGATCAAGCAAAAGCTCGATGCCGACCGCTATCGCAATCGGCAGGCGCCGCATGCGATCATGGATCATATCAGCCTGTTCGCCATCGCCGTGAACGAAGAGAACGCCGCAGGCGGCAAGGTCGTCACCGCCCCTACCAATGGCGCAGCGGGCGTGGTGCCGGCGGTGCTGCGCTATTACCGCGATTTCTGGCCCGGCGCGGACCGGGCGGGCTGTTACGAGTTTTTGCTGACCGCCAGCGCCATCGGTACGCTAACGAAACTAAACGCCTCCATCTCCGGCGCGGAAGTCGGCTGTCAGGGGGAGGTTGGCACAGCGAGCGCCATGGCCGCAGCGGGGCTGGCGGCCGCGATGGGCGCAACGAACCTGCAGGTCGAGAATGCGGCCGAGATCGCAATGGAGCACCACCTGGGCATGACGTGCGACCCGGTGGCGGGTCTTGTCCAGATCCCCTGTATCGAGCGCAATGCCTTTGGCGCGATCAAAGCGATCAACGCCGCCAGCCTGTCGCTGCGTGGCAGTGGCCAGCATATCGTATCGCTCGATCAGGTTATCGAAACGATGATGCGCACCGGCTGCGACATGCATGACAAGTACAAGGAAACATCGCGCGGCGGCCTTGCCGTCAGCTTCCCCGAATGCTGATCCGCTAGTCCTTCGGCTTCTTCAATTGCAGGCCGCTGCGCTTGCAACTGCCGACCAGTTCGTCATGCTGGTTATAGGCGCGATGTTCGAACGTCACGATACCCTGCCCCGGTCGTGACTTCGATTCTCGCAGCGCGACGACCTCCGTCTCGATCCTGAGCGTGTCGCCATGAAAGACGGGTTTGGGGAAGCGCACCTCGTCCCAGCCGAGATTGGCGACGCCCGTGCCCAAAGTCGTCTCGTTCACGGAAATGCCGACCATCAGCGACAGGGTCAGGCAGCTGTTGACCAGCCGCTGCCCATATTCGGTGCCCTTCATATATTCCTCGTCGAGGTGGAGGCGCGCCGGGTTATGGGTCATCGTTGTGAACAGCACATTGTCGGTTTCGGTCACCGTGCGCCTGATCGGGTGGTCGAAAACCTGCCCCACTTCCATCTCGTCGAACCAGACGCCTGCCATGTTTCCTGTCCCGTATTGTCGCCCTGTGATCGGGCGCGGAGATCGGACAATCCGGCTCAAATCACAAGCCCTTTGCCAGAGCGCCCACAAACAATCCCGGCCCGCCGGCTGGACTAGGGCTGGCGGGCCAGGACGGTTGAAACGCCCGGCAGGCGGGGGACTGGACCGCCTGGGCAGGCGGTCCTCCTTATTTCGGTCTGACGATCTTTGGCCCGGTGATCTTCTCACGCGTGGAAACATAGATGTCGGCCCCGCCATCGCCGCCTTCGCGGGTGGAGCCGAAGACCATGGCCGTGCCGTCCCAGCTTAGCGAAGCGCGGCTTTCCCCGGCCGGGCTATTGACCGCGGCAACCGGCTGCGGGGTCGACCAAGGCACGGATGTCGAACTGCGGCTCGATGTCCAGATATCGGGCGCGCCGCCGCCGCGATTGGAATCGAACACGATCTCAAGTCCGTCATGGCTGACATTCGGGCGCGCATCGTCGGCGGCGGTGTTGAGTGCGGCGATCTTGACCGGGGCCGCCCCGTCGACCGAGGCGAAGATATCCTGCCCGCCATCGCGCGTGCTGGAAAAATACAGCACCCTGCTGCCATCTTCGGCGATGAAGAAGGACGGACTCCATTCCTGTGCCGGACTGTTGATCGGTTCGGGCAGGCGTTCGGGCGCGCCATAGCCATTGGGCCGCATTTTCACGACATAGATATCGCCATTGGGTTCATCGCGCCGGCTGACGAAAAATAGCGTGCGACCGCGCACCGGCGTCGGGCAGTAATCGTTTTCGCTGCTCACCACCGGCGCCCCTGCATTGACCGGCTCCCCCCAGCCATCGCCCAGCCATGGCGCCCGCCAGATGTCGAGCCCCCCGGCTCCGCCATCGCGGTTAGAGGCAAAAAGCAGGTCATTGGTATAGGGATCGAGGATCGGGCACCCTTCTGTTGCCGGAGTATTGAGCTGGGGCGACGAGCCGGTCAGGCTTTCGGCCGAAACCGGCGGCTGCCACGGCCCAAACTGCTGCGCCAGCGAAGGCGCGGCGCAAAGCGCTGCAATCCCTGCCAATCCTGCGGCAAATTGTCTGTTAATCCGTTGCATGATACTTTCCCCCTTGGCGTATACAGCTGCGACTGAATTTTCGGCCCGCCATTGATGATCCGACTATAAGGGAAGCTAAGACAGATCGTTGCTGATGATTTCATGATCATTTCATGATGATCATTTAACGGGGCAATCCGGTGTCGAAAGACAAACCCATCTCGCTTGCCGAAGAGGGCGATTTTGCCCTGGCGGATCTGCAGGTAAGGCCGCGCAGCCACGAGGTGTGGTCCGTTAACGGACGCGACAGGCTGGAACCGCGCGTCATGCAGGTGCTCGTCGCGCTTGCCCGGGCAGGTGGAGAGGTGGTGTCGCGCGAAGAGCTGATCGCCAGCTGCTGGGCGGGGCGGATCGTCGGCGAAAGCGCGGTGCATCGCTGCATCGTCCGGCTAAGGAAACTGGGCAAGGGGCACGGCGCCTTTACCGTCCAGTCGATCACCAAGACCGGCTATCGCCTGCGCCCGATCAACCCCGCCGCAGCCCACGTGACCACGCCGGCCACGCTGCCGCGCCCGGTGGTCGATCGCCCTTCGCTTGCCGTGCTGCCGTTTCGCGTGATCGCGATGGAGGAAGGCAGCGATTTCCTTGCCGACGGCATGCAGGAAACCCTGATCGCGGCATTGTCCCGGCTGGGATCGTGCTTCGTCATCTCTCGCGGGTCGAGCGACCGGATGCATTTCGGCGCGGCCACGCCCGATCCGGTGGCGACAGGGCGCAGCTTTGGCGTCTCATTCCTGATCGAGGGCAGCGTCCAGCGCATCGGCCCCAATCTGCGCGTGCAGGTGGAACTGGTCGAGACCCGCTACGGCAATGTCATCTGGTCCGACAGCCTATCCGGCACGATCGGCGATTTCTTCGCCCTGCAGGACGCCGTGGTCGAAACATTGGTCGGGCAGGTCCAGCCCTCGATCCAGCGGGCCGAGATCGCGCAGGCACTGCGCAAGAGCCCGGGCGATCTCAACAGCTATGACTGCACGATGCAGGCGATGGCGCATGTCTGGCAGCTAGACCGCGATGCCTGCGCACAGGCGCTGACCCTGCTGGAACGTGCGCTTGTCGCCGATCCCGATTACCCGCTGGCATTGGCGCTGGCGGGTTGGTGCCATGCCCAGCGCTCGGTCTATAACTGGAGCTTCGATGTCGAGGCAGCATGGGCCAGCGCCCGCAGCCATGCCGAACGCGCGGCGCAGGCCAGCGACGATCCGCTGGTGCTGACAATCATGGGCGCGATCCATTCGATCGCCCGCGACACGGAAAAGGCGCGGTTGCTGATCGAACGGGCGCTTGCCATCGATCCCAATAGCGCGATCGGCTTTCAACGCCTCGGCTGGCTGGAAGTCTATTGCGGTCGCCCGGCCAAGGCGCGCAAGGCGCTGCAGCGGGCCCTGCGTCTCAGCCCTTTCGACCCGATGAACTTCAACGTCCATGCAGGGCTGGGATCTGCTTGCGAGCTTTCGGACGATCACGAAGCCGCCATCGCCCATTATCACCGCGCCCTGCGCGAAAGGCCGAGCGCGACCTGGATCTATCGCCATCTCGCCTCCGCCCATGCCGCCATGGGGCAGGACCGCGCCGCCCGCGCGGCGCTGAACGAAGTGCGGCGTCACTATCCGGATCTGACGGTCGCCAGCCTTGAAAACGCGCTCGCCTATCCGGCGGCGATGCGGCAGCGCATGTGCAGCGATTTTGCGCGACTGGGCCTGCCTTCAGGCCAGAGTGCGGACTAAAGCGCTTCGCCGCAGGCATGGCCCGATGCCCATGCCCATTGGAAATTATACCCGCCCAGCCAGCCGGTCACGTCCACCGCCTCGCCAATGGCGTAAAGGCCGGGGCGCTTTTTCGCCTCCATCGTCTGCGACGATAGTTCGGCGGTGGCGATGCCCCCCACCGTCACTTCGGCCTTGGCGAAACCCTCGCTGCCATTGGGCGTGAACGGCCAGCGTTTAAGCCGCTCTTGCGCCGCGCGCAGTTTCTTGTCGGCCAGTTCCTGAAGCGGGCCGTCCAGCTCCAGCTTCTCCGCCAGCACGCCCGCCAGTCGCGCCGGGAGCATTTCGCCCAGCAGATCGTCGAACCGGCGGCGCGGCTGTTCACGCTTTGCCGCGATCAGCCAGTCGGCCGGAAGATCGGGGAAGAAGTCGATGGCGATGCTTTCGCCGGGATACCAATGGCTGGAAATCTGCAGGATAGCAGGGCCCGAAAGCCCGCGATGGGTAAACAGCGCGGCCTCGCGAAATTTCGCTTTTTTCGCACTGGCCACGACCTCGCTCGATACGCCGGATAATTCGCGGAAAAGCAGGTCATCACCCGCCAGCGTCAGCGGCACCAGCGCCGGGCGCGGCTCCACCACTTTCAGCCCGAACTGACGCGCGAGGTCATAGGCGAAGCCGCTCGCACCCAATTTGGGGATCGAGGGGCCGCCCGTGGCGATCACCAGCGCAGGGGCGCTGACCTCACCCGCTTGCGTGCGGACGGTGAACGCTTCGCCGTCATGAGTGACGGCCTCCACCTCTTGCCCAAACGCGAATTCGCCGCCCGCCCTGGTCACTTCCTCGACCAGCATGTCGACGATCTGCCGCGCGGAGCCGTCGCAGAATAGCTGGCCCAATGTCTTTTCGTGCCATGCGATGCCATGTGCTTCCACCAGCGCAAGGAAATCGCGCGGTGTGTAGCGGCTCAAGGCCGATTTCACGAAATGCGGATTGGAAGAGAGGAAGCGATCGGGCGCGGTATGGATATTGGTAAAATTGCACCGCCCCCCGCCCGAAATTAGGATCTTGCGACCCGGCGCGTCATTGCGTTCGACCACCAGCACGCGGCGGCCACGCTGGGCGGCGCGCATAGCGCACATCATGCCGGCCGCGCCTGCGCCCAGAATGATCGCGTCGTAATCGGGGCTGACCATGTGCATGCCCCGCTAGCGCTGCTGAAATGGAGGGGTAAAAAGGAGCCGAGCGACCCGCAGCAATCCGTTGTGGCTGCTTCCTTCCGGACCTGACCAGGTTGGCGAACGCGAACGTCCGCCCGACTCCCGGCGCCCATATGGCGACGGATGATCCGCTTGGCAAGTCCTGTGATCGGCGGGCCTTACATCACCCGCGCAACAGGGCGATCAGCGGAAGTTGTCGGCGTAGGCTTGGATCTTCAGCCGCTTGGGCGGGGTCGGCACGACATGCGCCTCGATCCCGTATTTCGCGGCATAGGCGACGGCAGCGTCCTTGTCGGGGAAGCTCAGCTGCACCTGCTGCTGCGTATCGCCCGAACCGGCCCAGCCCATCAGCGGGTCGGGCTTCTTCGCCTCTGCGGGCACGAAATCGAGCACCCAGTCGGAGGTGCGGGCCTTGCCCGACTGCATGGCGTTCTTCGGGCGCTGGTAGATGTTTGCAGGCATGATCCCGCATTTGCGCAAGACGGCGCGAAAATCAAGCGGGCAAATGCGCCCTAGCCCTGCCGGTTGAAGGCGTTTTTGGTCTTCAAGGACGCTGCCTCTTCCCAAGGACGCTCGGGCCAGCGGTGTTTGGGGTATCGCCCTTTCATGTCCTTGGCCACGTCCGCCCAGCTTCCGCGCCAGAAACCGGGCAGGTCGCGAGTCGCCTGAATGGGCCGCCCCGCAGGGCTGGTCAGTTGCAGCAGCAGCGGCGTGCCCGCGATCATCGGGTGCCGGTCCATCCCGAACAGGGCCTGCACCCGCACCTCCACCGAAGGCGCGCCCTCGCCTTCGTAATCAATGGCATGATGCGTACCCGCCGCGCTGGTGAATTCCTTCGGCGCCAGCCGGTCCAGCGCTTGCCTCTCGTTCCAGTCGAGTCGGTTCAGCAACGCCTCGGTCAATTTCCCGCGCCCCAATTTCAAATCGCGCCGCCCCGCCAGCAGGGGCCGAAGCCAAAGCTCCGCATCGGCTGCCAGCGCCTCGGGCGAGAGCGCGTCCAGACCGGCATAGCCCGCACGCGCCATCAGCGCGGGCGGCAGATGTTTTGCCGAGTCCGCCAACAGCTTTTCCACAAGCAGGTCCACAACCGCTTCCGCGTCCGGATCAGGGTCCGGCCCGGTCGACAGGGTGATCGCGCCCAGCTTCTTTTCCTGCCGCGCCTCGACCCGCTCTTCGCTTGCGTTCCAGCGCAGGGTCTGGCGTTTTTCAACCCGCTGGCCCAGCGCCAGCTCGACATCGGCCGCGTCCAGCGGCCACGCCGCGGTGATCCGCGCGCCCTTTGCCTGCCCTTGCGCATCGCCGATGGCCAGCCATTCGCTGCGCGCCAGTGGCGATGCGGGATCGAGGATAAAACCGCGCCCGCCTGCGCTGATCCAGTTCTCACCACTCTGGTCGCGGCGTTTTGCCACATGGCCCGGCATGGCAAGCGCAAGATGGATGCCGGGATGACCGCCGGGCGCATCGGACGCGCTCTCGACCAGCTTTTCGGCGCGTTTCGCCCAGCCTGCGGCCAGTTTCCTTGCCTGTGAAGGCTTGCCGCCAGACTGCCCGTCCCAGCGCATCAACCGCTGGTGCAGGTCTTCCCCTCTTCCGCCAAGGGCGCGTTCCTGAAGCAGCAACGCCAGCTTCGCGGCCTGCTCCGCTTCTCCGGCGCGAGCACCATGCAGCACCAACGCGCCATGCACCGGGTCCATGGGCAGCTTGGCCAAGGCTTCGCCGAAATCGGTTGTCCTGTAATCCGCATCCAGCGCGCCCAGCGCCTGCAGCCGTTCGCGCGCGCCGCCGATGGATGGCGCAGGCGGTTCGTCCAGCCAGCACAATGCCGCCGGATCGCCCTCCCCGATCCGTGCCAATGTCAGCACCAGCGGGGCAAGATCGGCGGTCGCGATTTCGGGCGGGTCATAGGCGGGGCGGCCCGCATGGCCTGCCTGCTCCCACAAGCGATAGGCGACGCCCGCCTGCTGACGCGCGGCGCGGCCTGCGCGCTGGTCGGATGCGGCGCGGCTCGCCTGCCGGGTGACGAGGTGGCTGGTGCCCGCTGCCACGTCGAATTGAGCATGGCGCGAAAGGCCGGAATCGACGACGACCGACACCCCGTCCAAAGTCAGTGATGTTTCCGCAATCGCGGTCGCGAGGACGATGCGGCGGCGGCCTTCGCCATCCTTGCGGATCGCCTCGCGCTGGGCGGCGGGTTCGCATTGGCCGTGGAGCGGGAGGATGGGCACATGCTTCAGCCGTTCCTCCAGCCTCTCGCGCACGCGCTCGATCTCGCCCACGCCGGGAAGGAAGGCGAGGATGTCGCCATCCGTTTCGCGCCACGCGGTCAGCACCGCGCTCGCCATGCGCTCGTCCAATCGTTGCGCCGGGTTCGCACCCAGCCAGCGCACATCCAGCGGCCACGCCTTGCCCGCGCTTTCCAGCACCGGCACGCCCGCCCCCATCAGCGCCGCGAAACGCGCGCCGTCGATGGTCGCGCTCATGACCAAGAGGCGCAGGTCTTCGCGCAGCACTTCCTGCGATTGCAGCCCCAGAGCGAGGCCGAGGTCGGAATCGAGATGGCGCTCATGCGCCTCGTCGAACAGCACGGCGGAAACGCCGGACAATTCCGGGTCCTCGGCAATGGCGTTAACGAAGATCGCCTCAGTCATGACGACGACGCGGGTCTTTGCGCCCACGCGGCTGTCCATGCGGGTGCGATAGCCGATCGTCTCGCCCGCTTTTTCGCCCAACATCTGCGCCATGCGTTCGGCAGCGGCGCGCGCGGCGACGCGGCGGGGGGACAGCACCCAGACCTGCCCCGTGCACCACGGTTCATGAATCAGCGCAGGCGGCACCGCAGTGGTCTTGCCCGCACCCGGCGGTGCGACCAGCACGGCATTAGGCCCGGCACGCAGCGCGGCCAGCAGCTGGGGCAGGATTTCTTCGACGGGCAGGCTCATTCCGGCCCGCCTAATCGGATCAGAAGCGGCGCGCCACCGCGAATTGCGCAGCCTCGATCATGGCGGCGCGGGCGGCATTGGCGGGAAAGCCCGAAATCGCGTCAATCGCGCGATCGGCATAGTGACGCGCCCGTTCGCGGGTGGCGTTCACCGCGTCATATTTGGCGATCAGCTTGATGGCGTGGGCCAGATCCTCGTCAGATGTGCGCTTGCCCTTCATCGCATCGGTCCAGAATGCGCGCTCTTCATCCGTGCCGCGCGCATAGGCGAGGATTACCGGCAGCGTCATCTTGCCTTCGCGGAAATCGTCACCCTTGTCCTTGCCGCTTTCGCCGACTTCGGAATCGTAATCGATCGCATCGTCGGCCAATTGGAAGGCCACGCCCAGATTGCGGCCATAGGCGTCGAGCTTTTCTTCCGTGTCCTGATCGCGCTCTGCCACCACGGCGGCGATGCGGCAGGCGGCAGCGAACAGGGCGGCGGTCTTTGCACCCACGATCTGCAGGTAACGCTCTTCCGTCGTTTCCAGCTGGCGCTGCGCGGTCAGCTGGTCGACCTCGCCTTCGGCGATGATGGCGCTGGCGTTGGACAGGATCTTCAGCACCTTGATGCTGCCATCCTCGGTCATCAGCTCAAAGCTGCGGGAAAAGAGAAAATCGCCCACCAGCACGGCGGCGGGATTGCCGAACACGACATTGGCGGCCTGCTTGCCGCGGCGCATGTCGGACCCGTCCACCACATCGTCGTGGAGCAGGGTCGCGGTATGGATAAACTCCACCACCGCCGCCAGCTTGTGATGGCGCGTGCCGCCATATTCCAGCAGCGCACCGCTCGCCAGCGTCAGCATCGGGCGCAGACGCTTGCCCCCGCCCGCGATCAGGTGGCCGGCAAGCGCCGGGATCAGCGGGATCTTCGACTGCATGCGATCGAGGATGATGGAATTGACCTGGTTCATGCCGTCTGCGGTCAGAGACAGGATGGGGCCGAGCGAAGCTTCGCTACGAGGCAGGGTATGGACGGTCGCGCTCACCGAGCCTCCCTAGTGAAGCAAGGCGGGCGATGGCAAGCATCATCTTCGCGGGCGCGGCATAGAACTGGCATGACCCATAGGGGTTTGCGCCCGCAAGAACCCGCATTATAGGCCGATGCCATGACCGATAACGCCAGCAAGACGCCCGATGCCACGCTCGCCGCTTTTCGCAAGAGCATCGACAACATCGATGCGGCACTGATTCACATGCTGGCAGAACGGTTTCGCATCACCCAGGCCGTGGGCGAGTACAAGGCGAAGGTGGAACTGCCTCCCGCCGACCCGAATCGCGAAGCGCGGCAGGTCGAGCGCCTGCGCGCCATGGCGAAAGAGGCCGATCTCGATCCCGAGTTTAGCGAAAAGTTCCTGCGCTTCGTCATCGATGAGGTGATCCGGCATCATGAGCGGGCGGCGGCTGCGAAGGATTGAGGCTGAGGTTGCTGGCGCGTCCGCTATTGGAAATTTTCAGACAAAAGCGGACTGGCGGCAAGCGACCGATTGCGGACGTTGGCCGTCTTGCCAATTCCTATGGTGCCGACCTTGCATTGCTCGCGTACATCGCTGATGTTGGAATAATGTTGAAGGACTTCCCATTTGGCGAGTTTAAGCAACTCTTCCACCTCTATTTAGCGTGGTTGCATAAACGTAAAGGGAGGTGGGCCAGAGCAAGAAAACGAATGGAACTCGCCATTATTTCAAGCCCGGAGCCCTCTGCATTTATCGCGGCGTTCGACGGGCTACTGATGATTGGCGAAGGGCGTTACGAACAAGCGCATACGCGCCTTAAGGAAAGTGAAAAGCTTGCGAAGAATGCTGATAGTGCGGATGACGATTATGTAGCCAAATTCTGCGCACTTTGGCTTGCAATCTTCGACGAAGATGCTGATTGGGACGAAATAAAAATCAAGGCGCAGCTAAAGAACATCGCATGGACAAACGCCTCGAGGATGGTACAGATTTATCTTCCCCGATCGCCACTTGATAAACTCGAAGAAATCTGTGGCCATCGAGCGTTCCAGTCTGGCAAGTCGAATACTCAAAAGTTGGCCTCGTCTCAGGTCAGCACCGCTGTAAACTTCAATTTCTAATGTCCGCTTCCCACCCCGTTTCGGCCATCAGCGCCAAATACCACAACACCCGAAAGCTGCCGTACCTCCCGCAGCCCACAGCCCGCGCTAATCCGCAGACACCGCCCCATCGCGCAGCACCGCTTTCCCCGCCGCCTTCTGCGCTTTCAAATCGCGCTTCAACGCCGCCGGGCTGCGCGCAATCACAAAACCAAAGCTGACCCCGCCTTCCTTCGACTGGGTCGCGTGGTGGAGGTGGTGCGCCTGCACCAGCCGTTTGAGATAGCCGCCGCGCGGCACGTAGCGGAACCAGCGCTGGTGAACGAGGCCGTCATGCACCAGTGTATAAATCACCCCGTATAAAAGAATGCCAAGCCCGATCCACGTCCCCGGCTCCCATGCCGAGGCGCCCATCACCAGCGGACTGCCGACGGCGAACATGGCAATGCTCATCGCCGCGCCGACCAGTGCGTAAAGGTCGTTCCGCTCAAAGAAACCGTCGTGCCTTTCGTGGTGGTCGCGGTGCCAGCCCCAGCCCCAGCCATGCATGATATATTTGTGGCTCGCCCATGCGACGCCTTCCATCGCGGCGCAGGCGGCAAGGGTGATCGCTATGGCACTCAAAACAGGCATGAACCGCCTATAGCACCGCCTGAGCGCATTGCGACAATCTCTTACCATCGCGATGCTTTTTGATGCAGTCGATATTCCCGGCGTTCATTTTCATGGCCGTATTTATGAATGCACAGGAGGCGCTCGCAAGAGAGCGCTTTCATCCGGTCCCATCAGGCAAAGGAGTGCAAGAATATGCGTAAGATGACCAAGATCCTCACCCCCGCGATCGCAGCAATGGGCATGGTCGCCCTCGTCCCCGCGCCCGCGCCCGCGATGGCGGCAGCCCATGACGGACCGACGGCAAGCCATTCGCGCTATGAATCGGGCAGTTCGTCTAACCGCAACGATGCGCGGGATAACCGCCATGAGGCGCGCTATGACGCAAGGGACTCGCGCATGTCGGATCGCGGTGCTTCGATCCGCAGCGACATTGCCGCCCTGTCCAACCGCATCGACCGGGCCGAGCGGCGCGGCGCGATCAGCCGCCGCGAAGCCAATTCGCTGAGCCGCGATGCCGCGCAGCTTCAGAGGCTCTATCGCAATTATGCCCGAAACGGGCTTAACCGCTCGGAAATCAGCACTTTGTCAAAGCGTGTGAACCGGCTCGAACTGGCCCTGCGTGCCGAGCGCCGGGACAACGACCGCCGCCGCGGCTGATGCGCGCAATGACATGACGCGCAAGGGCGCGCTCGTCCCGCTTGAATTGCGTGGCGAGCGCGCCTAATCGCGCGTTCATGACTGAAAATCCGCGCACCCTGTACGAAAAGATCTGGGACGCCCATGTCGTGGAACGCCGCGACGATGGCACCAGCATCCTGTATATCGACCGCCACCTCGTGCACGAGGTGACGAGCCCGCAGGCCTTCGAGGCGCTACGCCTTGCCGGGCGCAAGGTGCGCCGCCCCGACCTGACGCTGGCTGTGCCCGATCACAACCTGCCCACCACCGCGCGGCGCGACGATGCGGGCAACCGCATCCCGATCGAGGATCCGGCAAGCGCCCAGCAGCTTGCCGCGCTGGAAAAGAACGCGCCCGAATTCGGCATCCGCTATATTGGCGATGCCGATTTGCAGCAGGGCATCGTCCATGTCGTGGGGCCCGAACAGGGCTTTTCCATTCCGGGCGCGACCATCGTGTGCGGCGATTCCCACACCGCCTGCCACGGCGGTCTGGGCGCATTGGCCTTTGGCATCGGCACGAGCGAGGTCGAGCATGTGCTGGCAACGCAGACGCTGCAATTGAAGCGGTCGAAGACCATGGAAGTGCGCGTCGATGGCGAACTTGCCCCCGGCGTGACGGCGAAGGACGTGATCCTGCACGTGATCGGCGTCACCGGCACGGCTGGCGGCACCGGCTATGTTGTCGAATACCGCGGCAAGGTGTTCGAGGACATGAGCATCGAGAGCCGCCTGACCGTGTGCAACATGGCGATCGAGGGCGGTGCGCGCGCTGGCCTGATCGCGCCCGATGAAAAGACCTTCGCCTTTATCAAGGGCCGCCCCATGGCGCCCAAGGGCGAGGACTGGGACAAGGCGCTGGCGTGGTGGAAGACGCTGCCCACCGACGAGGGCGCGAAATTCGACAAGTCGGTCGTGATCGACGCCGCCGATATCGAGCCGACCGTGACATGGGGTACCAGCCCCGAAGACACCATCGGCATCACGGGCATGGTGCCCGATCCGGCCAGCTTTGCCGATCCGGCGAAGCAGGCGGCGGCGAAGGCCAGCCTTGAATACATGGGCCTCCAGCCGGGCACGCCGATGAACGAGATCGAGGTGGAGAACATCTTCATCGGTTCGTGCACCAACAGCCGGATCGAGGATCTGCGCGCCGCGGCCGCCGTGCTGAAGGGCCGGAAAATCGCGCCCAACATCAAATGGGCCATCGTCGTGCCAGGCTCCGGCCTCGTGAAGATGCATGCTGAGGAAGAGGGTCTCGACAAGATCTTTACCGATGCAGGCCTCGAATGGCGGGAGCCGGGCTGTTCGGCCTGCCTTGGCATGAACCCCGACAAGGTGCCTGCGGGCGAACGCTGCGCGTCGACCAGCAATCGCAATTTCGTCGGACGGCAAGGACCGGGCGCGCGCACCCATCTCGTCAGCCCGGCGATGGCGGCAGCTGCTGCTGTCACGGGTCGCCTGACCGATGTGCGCGAACTGGGTGTGCTGGCCGAAGAACCGGCATGATAGAGGGCCGCTGCGCCTGCGGGGACGTCACCGTCTCGGCAGCGCGGCTGCCCGATTATCTGAACCGCTGTAATTGCACCCTGTGCCGCCGCACTGGCGGGATGTGGGGCTATTACGCGCCGGATGAGGTCACCATTACCGGCGAAACGCGGCGGTTCGTGCGCGGCGATCTGGCGAAGGCCTGTCTCGCCACCTTGTTCTGCCCCAATTGCGGCAACACGGTCGCGTGGGTTTCGACAGAGCCCGGCTATGACCGGATGGGCGTCAACATGCGCCTGTTCGAACCCGGTCTGCTGACCGGGATCGAAACGCGCTTTCCCGATGGCCTGTCATGGACCGATGGTGACGATGATAGCGGCGAGGCCCGCTATTACGCACCGCCGAGCCCATATCAGCCGGACCTCGCACCCTGATTTTGTCCGACCGAAAAACCGGTTTCGAGCCTGTTGTCGATGACCGCACACGCCTGCTGGTCTGCGGCAGCCTGCCGGGCGACGCCTCGCTGCAGGCAGCGCAATATTACGCCCATCCGCGCAATCTGTTCTGGCACCTGATCGGCCATGCTGCGGGCATCGCCAACCTGCCTGCCCTGCCCTATGACGACCGCCTTGCCGCCCTGCTCGATCGCGGCATCGGGCTTTGGGATGTGGCGCGCTCGGCCAGCCGCAGGGGCAGCCTCGATGCCGCCATGCGCGATATCGACCATGCGGACCTGCCCGCCCTCGCCGCGCGATTGCCGAAACTGGAAGCGATCGGCTTCAACGGCGCGACCGCTGCGAAGATCGGGCCACGGATGATGGCCGATTCCCTGCGAATCACGCTGATCGACCTGCCTTCCTCCAGCCCGGCCCATGCCGCCATGACCCGCGAGCAAAAGCAGGAGCGATGGTCTGCCCTTTCGCCGTGGATCGCATGCCGGTGACGCTCTGGCGGATAAACCGGTGCGTCCGGTTGCATTCGCCCCGGCACACTGGCGATAGCATCAGGTAAAGGGTGAACACGCCCGAAGACATGAAACGGATGATCTGATGAGCGAAGACAACAGCTGGACCTCGAAGGCCGCGATGGCCGGGGCCGCGATCGGTTCGGCGGCGCTGGCAGCCGCCGTGCTCTATGCATCGCGCCGGATGGAGCGCGGCAAGAAGAAGCCCGCCACCTCGCCTGTGCCCACCGGCGAAGCGCCTGAAACCGATTGATCGCGTTTTTCCCGCTCCGACGGGCGGAATCATGCGCAATCGGCGTTGAGAACGCCGCCAAAGCCCCATATAGGCTGGGCCCATGCAGAAGATCGACCATATCGAAGGGCGTGCGATTCCCTTCGGAGCGAAGAACGTCGACACCGACGTCATCATCCCCGCCCGCTGGCTGAAGACCATCACGCGTGAGGGGCTGGGACAAGGTGCGTTCGAAACGGTGCGTGCGAAGGAAGGCAATGTCTTCGACGATCCGCGCAATGCCGGCGCGCCGATCCTGATCGCCGGCGATAATTTCGGTTGCGGCTCCAGCCGCGAACATGCCGCATGGGCCCTGCTCGACATGGGCGTGACCGCGGTGATCGCGCCGAGCTTTTCCGACATCTTCTCGGGCAATGCCTTCAAGAACGGCATCCTGACCGTGGCGCTGCCGCAGGAACAGGTCGACCGGCTGATGGAAGTGGCCGAGACCGACGAGATCTCGATCGATCTTGAAAACCAGACCGTGACGACGCCGTTTCAGGATCGCTTCACTTTCGAGATCGATCCGTTCCGCCGCCACTGCCTCCTCAATGGCCTCGACGAAATCGGGCTGACGCTGGAGCGCAAGGACGCTATTTCGGCCTATGAGGCAAAGTCAGCCGATGCGCTGTCCTTCCTCTCCGGCCAGCAGGTCGCCGTTCCCGGCGCCGCCTGAAAAAGAATTGGGCCTGATCATACATTGGGCCTGACTATATAAAGGGGGAGCGCCCGCCGGGCGCCACGTGAAAGGACACAAGCGATGACCGATTTCAACGACCGCCGCCGCGCCGAGGAAGCCAAGGCCGCGATGGACGAAGAGATGCTGTTCCGCATCACCGCGCGCCGCAACCGGCTGGTGGGCGAATGGGCCGCTGGCCTCATGAACCTCTCGGACGTCGAGACCGAGGCATACAAGAAAGCGGTCGTGCAGGCCGATTTCGAGGAAGCGGGCGACGAGGACGTGATCCGCAAGGTTCTGGGCGACCTGACCAGCGCAGGGGTCGATGCCGACGATGCCAAGGTGCGCGCCGCCCTTGAAGAAAAGATGATCGAAGCCCGCCGCCAGCTGATGAGCGAGAGCTGATCCATGGCAATGGAAGCAGAAAAGATCGAGGAACTGATCCGCGCAGGCATCCCCGATGCAGAGGTGACGATCCGTGACCTTGCAGGCGATGGCGACCATTACGCCGCGCATGTCGTGTCGGCGAGCTTTGCCGGCATGACCCGCGTGAAGCAGCACAAGGCGGTCTATGAAGCGCTGGGCGGACGCATGGGCGGGGAACTTCACGCCTTGCAACTGACCACCGCGGTTCCCAATTGAGCACCACACTGATTTTTTGAATATCCAAGCGGGATCTGCAGTAATGGCCGAAATCGACGATCGCATCACCGACATTGTCTCCAAGGACGATGTCGTCCTTTTCATGAAGGGCACGCCCCTTTTCCCGCAGTGCGGCTTTTCCAGCCGCGCGGTCGCGATCCTCGAACATTGCGGCGTCGCCTATGGCTCGGTCGACGTGCTGCAGGACATGGAAATCCGGCAGGGCATCAAGGCATTCTCCGAATGGCCGACGATCCCCCAGCTCTATGTAAAGGGCGAGTTCGTGGGCGGCAGCGACATCATGATGGAGATGTTCGAGGCGGGCGAACTGCAGCAGCTGATGAACGAAAAGAACGTGGCCAAGGCCGAGGGCTGAGGCCCACTTCTCAACCCGAATTACGCAAAAGGGGCGGCGCCAATGGCGCGGCCCCTTTTGCATATGCGCCATGCGCTAGTGACAGCCGGGCGACAAAATTGCGAATGTCACCAAGCTGCAACCGAACTGTCGCGTCCCTGACTTGAACACCCCCTAGCGAGCGGCCCGACGAAGGGGCCGGTTGCCCCGCGCTCAATTCAGGGGGTCATCCATGAGCAATCGCACATTCCGCCGCGCCTTGGCGCTTACCACCGCCATTACCGCGATCTCCGCCGCGCCGCAGGCCATGGCAGGCACGATTGACGGATCGGTCGTCGACGCAACGGGCACCCGCGCGTTGCAGGCAGCCGAAGTCACCATCATCGAACTGGGCCGCACCACCCATGCCGCGCGCGACGGCAGTTTCCGCTTTATCGACGTTCCCGCCGGCAGTTACACGCTGGAAGTCCGCTATGTCGGCGCGGCGACCGAAACGATGGCCGTCACCGTTAGCGCCACCGGCAGCGTCACGCAGCAAATCGCGCTGGGCGCAAGCGACAGCTCGATCCTTGTCATCGGGCAATTGGCGAACCAGGCCAGCGCATTGTCGCGCAAGAAGGCCGCCGATGTGGTTTCCGACGTTCTGACCCGCGATGCCATCGGTCAGTTTCCCGACCAGAACGTGGCGGAATCGCTGCGCCGTCTGCCCGGCATCAATGTCCTCAACGACCAGGGCGAAGGGCGCTTCGTCTCGGTGCGCGGGCTCGATCCGGAACTGAATTCCACTTCGCTGAACGGCGTGCGCCTGCCAGCACCCGAAAGCGATGTGCGCTCGGTCGCGCTGGACGTGATCAGCTCGGACATCATCGAATCAATCACGGTCAAGAAATCGCTCACCCCTGACATGGACGGCGACACCATCGGGGGCAGCGTCGAGATCGAGACGACCAGCGCCTTCGACCGCAAGAAGGACCTTTGGAGCGCCCGGATCGAAGGCAGCTACAACGATTACGCCAATGTCGTGACGCCCAAGATGAGCTTCGATTTCGCGACCAAGCTTTCCGACGATCTCGGCATCTCGGGCGGCGTCTCTTACTACAAGCGCAAATTCGAGACCGACAATATCGAGGCCGACGACTGGGTACAGGAAGGCGGCATCCCCTATGCGACCGAGGTGCAATACCGCGACTATGACGTGGAGCGCGAGCGGATCAGCGCCACGCTCGGCCTCGACTTCAGGGCCAGCGATACGACCGAGCTTTACGTGAAGGGCGTGTTCAGCCAGTTCGACGACCAGGAATACCGCCGCCGCCTTACCTTCGACCTTGGCGATTTCGAGGATGGCGATGTCAGCTATGACGGCCAGACCGTGACCTATTCCGACGCCGACCAGGAATGGACGGCCGAACGCGACATCAAGGACCGTTTCGAACGCCAGCGCATCTGGAACGTGGTCGCAGGCGGCAAGACCGAGCTGGATAGCGGCTGGTTCGCCGAATATTCGGCCAGCTACGCCAAGGCATCGGAACAGGAAAACGGCTCGCTCGACCCGACCCAGTTCGAGCAGTCGTTCGACAATCAGAACGTTGGCGTCGCCATCGACTATTCCGATCCGCGCGTGCCGCTCTTCTCGATCGTGGGCGACAGCTATGCGTTTCGCGACGATACCGCCTATGGGCTGAAGGACATCGAATATGTCACCGGCTCCGACGCGCAGGACGAGGAATATGCCGCGACCTTCGACCTTGGCCGCGAATTCGCGATGGATGCGTCCAGCCTGACCCTTCAGGCCGGCTTCAAGGGCCGCTGGCGCGACAAGACCTATGACAAGTCGGTCGAATTCTATGAAAACGACGACATGACGCTGGCCGATGTGCTGGGCGCGAGCACCTATCGCCTCATCTCCATCGACCCGGTGCCCAGCTATGACGGCGCGACCGATTATTTCCGCGACAATTTCGACAGCTTCGAATTGCAGCAGGCCGACAGCCAGTTCGACAGCGCGGTAGAGGATTACACCGCCAGCGAGGACATCATGGCGGGCTATCTGATGGGCACCTTCGAGACCGGCCCGCTGACCGCGATCGGCGGCGTGCGCTATGAGCATACGAAGAACAGGACCACCGGCAACGCCGCGATGCTTTATGAAGAGGGATCGACGCTTGGCACCGATTGCGCCAATGCGGGCGTGGTGGCCGATGACGATCTTGTCTGCGTCGGCACCTATGACTTCAGCCGCAGCTATGGCCACTGGCTTCCCAGCCTCAATCTCAAATACGAGCTGTCGCCCGAGATGCTCGTCCGCCTTGCCGGATATCGCTCGATCATGCGGCCCAAGCTCTCCGCCCTCGCCCCGCGTTTCGAGGTGGAGGTCAATGACGAGGACGAGATCGAGGGCACTTTCGGCAATCCCTATCTGAAGCCCTATGAAAGCTGGAACCTCGACGCGAGCGTCGAATATTACATGTCCTCCAACGGCGGCATCAGCGCGGGCGTGTTCTACAAGGACATCGACAATTTCATCTATGAAGCCGAATATAATGCTGAAGACGGCCCCTATTTCGGATCCTATCGCGGCATCGATTTCGACGAGGCGGTGATCTACGAAAACGGCCTGTCGGCCAGCGTCTTTGGCGTGGAACTCTCGGCCTCGCAGGTTCTCGACTTCCTGCCGGGCCTGTTGTCGGGCTTCCTCGTGCAGGCGAACTACACCTACACCGATGCGACCGGCGACGTGGCGGTCGATGGCAGCCTTGCCGAAACGCGGGAGATCAGCCTGCCCGCTTCGTCGAAGCATACGGTCAATGGCGTGCTGGGATATGAAAAGGGCCCGGTCAGCCTGCGCCTTGCGGGTACCTGGCGCAGCAAATATCTCGACGAGGTGAACGGCGAGGCAGCGGAAGACCGCTGGGTCGACGATCACTTCCAGCTCGACCTGTCGGCCAAGTATCGCCTGACTGAGGCGGTCCAGCTCTATTACGAATGGGTGAACATCAACAACGCCAAGTATTTCGCCTACAACACGATGGGCGGCCAGCGGAACCTCTACCAGTACGAGGAATATAACTGGACCATGAAGTTCGGCGCGCGGGTGAAGTTCTGATGCTGGAGCGGATCATGAATGCGAGGGCGGGTCTGTCCGCCCTTGCGCCCGCACTCGTACTGGCCGCTTGCGCCGGGGCGGAAGCGCCTGCTTTCTCCCCATGGCCCACGGGCACTGTCACCGCCTCGGTCGAAACAGCGCCTGTCGGCACGGCCAATGCCGATGCCGCAGACGATCCGGCGATCTGGCGCAATGCGGCGGACCCTGCGAAATCCATCGTGCTGGGCACCGACAAGAAGGCGGGCATTTATTCCTATGATTTGTCGGGAAAAGTCATGGATTTCGTCCCCGCGGGCCTTTTGAACAATGTCGACCTCGTCGAACTCGCCGATGGCACCGTGCTTGTCGCGGCGAGCGATCGGACGGAAGAAACGGTGGCGCGCATCGCGTTCTTTACGCTGGCTGCCGATGGCACTTTGACGGCCGGCCCGAAACTGCCGGTGGGTTCGGGAGAAGCCTATGGCTTTTGCATGGCGCCCGCCGCTGCGCCGGGCCAGCTGGCACGCAGCTATGTCGTGACCAAGGCCGGGCCGGTGATCGAAACCGTGCTGGGCGGAACAGCGGACGCACCGATCGCGATTTCCACCCGCACGCTTGCGATCCCCACCCAGTCGGAAGGCTGCGTCGTCGATCCGCGCACCGATATGCTTTACGTCGGCGAGGAGCTTGTCGGCGTTCACCGCTTCGACCTTTCGGAAGCCGATCCCAAGGGCGAGATCGTCGCAAGCGCCGATGGCCTTGCACTGGTGGCCGATGTCGAGGGGCTGGCGCTTGCTCCCATGGGCAAGAATGGCGGCATGCTTATCGCGTCGAGCCAGGGCGACAATGCCTATGTGGGTTTCATGCTGCCCGGAATGGAATATGTCGGGCGCGTCCGCATCGGCGATGGCGAGATGATCGACGGGACCAGCGAAACCGACGGGATCGCCTTTGCCGCGGGCGATTTCGGGCCGGCATTCCCGAACGGCATCTTCATCGCGCAGGATGGCGATAATGCATCCGAAGGCGCGTCTATCAGCGGGGCTTCGACCCAGAATTTCAAGCTGGTGCGGGGCGATTCCCTGATCGCGGCGCTGGGGGCGAAAAATTAACGCCCGAAACCCGCAATTTCGCAACTGCACAATGGCAGATACGATAACGGCCGGCCCCGAAAGGGTGCCGGCCGTTAACTTTTCAGAATATCCATCTTAAGGATTCTTTCCCCGCTCAGATGGCGCGGAGAAGCTTTTCCCAGAAGGTCGGTTCATCCATCGGCTGCAAAGCGCCGAATTTCATATAACGCTGCGAAGCATCTGAATATGGACGCGGAAGAGTCCAACGATCCGGAGCGCTCGTGCGATAGCTGGGCGTGAACATGGCTCGGTTTACCTCATGCAGTTTGTATCTTGCCGCTTGAACCCTCAGAGCCACATGCTGGTTCCCGTGTCGAACCGGTTAACTATGCCTGTCGGCTTGGCATTCTGTCGCCACCACCCCTTTTGCCAAGCATTTTTGCGGCGCAAAAAGGTTAACGGCGCCGTTAATTTTTTTTGAAAAATTTTTGCGGTTTTGCGCCGAATCCCGTCGATTCCGATGGTTAACGGCGCGAATCACCTGCGAATCACTCGCCGTTTCGCCCACCGCCGATCGCCCGGATCAGCGTCGTCGCCGCCGTCTGGCGACAGCGAATGACGATGCGGTTTCGCGGCTGTGCGCATTCAGCCGATACACGCTGCGCAAGGCGCGAAAACGGACGGCAAGTCGCGCGCACCGGGCCAGCGGCGCGCCCCCGTTACCCTGCGGTCAATCGCGTCCCGGCACCACCGGCTGCGTCATCGCGCCGTTTCCAGCCGTGTCCCAGGCGGCGAAACGCACCCATTTTGCGCCGCTTCCGTCAAAAGGAATGCTGAAATGGCGCGAACCCATGGCAGGCAGGTCGCTGGTATCGACTGCCTCGCGATGCGTCTGCCTGCCATCGCCCCAGATGACTTCCACGATATCGAGCGGGAAGGTCCATTGGACATCCGCCTCCAGCCGCGCCGTGCGGCCCCGCCCGGTGATGCCCGCATCGGGGATGAGTACCTCGCCCGAGGTGACGAAGTAATCGCCCCGGTTGAGCACTTCATTGACCGCGCCATAATCCTGTCCCGCTGGCAGCGCATCCAGCCTGAGATAGTTCACCGGATTATTGGCATAGATGTCGTCGCCCGGCTTCTTGTCGAAAGTCTCGGTAATGGCGAGGAGATATTTCGGGCGCGTCCCGCGCACCGCCGCCCAGTTGTTCATGTCGTCGAACAGAGGCAGCACCCGCTTGCCCGAAAGGCGGCGTTCGGACAAGTCCGACCCCATGCCCCAGCGCCAGCCGGCACCGCGATACCAGTCGGAATTGAATGCCGGGCCGTCCTTGATCGCGTCGGGATAATGGGTCGATCCCTTGGTCCGCGGATGCGGCATGTATACCAGCATGCCGGTCTCCTCGATCATGCGCGCCGCTTCTTCGGCATTGCCCAATCTGTAGACCGTGTCGCCGTCTGCATCGACCGAACGGAACGGCTCGTCATCGGCCCTGTGTTCCAGCCAGAGCACGGGGCGTGACTGCAACACGTCCCAGTGACCGCCAAGGATGTTGATCGCCTCGACATTGGGGATGACGAGGAAATCGCTGTCGCTAAGCCGTGCCGCGCCGTCGTAATAGGCCTTCAGCACCTCCAGCCGCATCGGGCCGCCGGGATTGCGCTGGTCGGGGAAAATGTCGGTCACGCTGGCGATGTCGATCCCGCTGGCGCGAAGCGCGTCGAAATCAGGCAGGCGCATGTCGGGATCGCCAGATGCCAGCAGCCGCTCCCCCATGCCGAGGTGATAGTGATGCGCCATCACCTTGTAACCGGGAAGCTGCGCGTAACGATCGCCCCGGGTAAAGGCGAGCGCCTCGTCACGCGCGGCTTCGGCCCCATCGGCGGTAGGATAAAGGAAGAGCGCCATGCGCTGCTCGCTGCCGGGAGGCGCGCCATAGAGCGTCCAGTTGGCGCGGAATTTCTCGCGCACTTCCTGCTCGCCCTGCCTGATGCCAAAGCCAAATGTGCCGTCGCTCGATTTCTCGTACCAATTATAGCCGACGACCTCCTCCAACTCCCGCGCCCAGAAGAAATCATGCGGCGGCGGGAATGCGGCAAGGCTGGCGCCATTGCCCGTGCTGGCGACGATCAGGCGGTTGGCAGCCTTGATCACGGCTGGCGCGTCATTGGCCCGGCCCGTCAATGTCGTATGCTGCGCCCCGCCCGCCAGATCGCGCCAACCGACGCGCGTTTCGGGGCCGATCGGAATCCCGGTGATGCCCACGTCATATTTATAGGCGACCGAAGGCCTGTCGGTGGATGCGACATATTCGACCTTGATCAGATTGGTTCCGCGAAATGCGGTGATGACCAGATCGCCCGCAAAAGGCCCCGCGCTGACCCCGCCGAAACGGATGGTCGCGCGCGACCCCTTTCCGGTGACGGTGCAGCTGTCGATGGCATAGGTAAGCTGACTGCGCTCGATCTCACCGGGTGAACGCGGCAGGCCGGGCTGGTTGGCGATGCCGTCGATCGGCGGCTGGTTTGATGAAGCGAGCCGGGCCGATGGATCGGGTTCGCGCAGGTCGAGCGGTGCGTCCCAGAACGCGTCCCATTTGTGGCGGTCGACCTCTTCTGCCGTGATCTCCACGCCCAGCTTGCGCAGCGGGGCAAGCTGCTGGCCCGTTATGCGGCGCATGCCAGAGGTGATGGTATAATCGATCGCCGCATCGCGCAGCACGGCGGTGCCGGCGATGTCCAGCCTTTCGATGACCGGCTGCCCGTCCTTTACCGCCATGCGCAGGCGCATCGGCTGGTCGTCCCCGCCCCGCCAGTCCAATTCCACCCCGCCCGATATGGTGGTGGCAGCCAGATCGGCATGCGCCCACGCGCCATCCACGCTGCAGCTTTCGGCCGCGTGGATCGGCGCCGGAGCAGCAAGGCAGGAAAAGGCGGCAATCAAAAGGACAGGAAATCGCATAACAGGCACCGGGTCAGGACAGCTGGATGTGGATCGCGCCATCGCGCATTTCGGACTTGTAGCAGGTGAGCGCGATATTGCCCGGCCCTTCAGGCGCTGCGCCATGCTTCACGTCAAAAAGCGGCGAGTACGCCGGGCATTCGATGCACAGGCCATCGCTATCTGGCAGATTAAGCCACATCGGCTTCAACTCCTTGCCCGGGTCCCACACCGCGGTAATGGCGGCGGCTCTGGCTGTTTCGGTCATGCTTGCACCATCTGCTTCGCCTGCGGAGGCGTTAGAGGGAAACGTCCTGAAGCCAGCGGCGAAACCGGCGTATGTGGTCGGCACCCCACTCCTCTTCCCGCGCGAGGAAGGTATAGGCACCGAACGAGACCGCCTCGAACTCGCCGCTTGCCGGCTTGATCTCGACCAGCTCTCCCGATGAAAGCGCATCGCCGATGATGAACCGATTGGCGAGCGCGATGCCATGCCCCTTGCGCGCCGCGCTCAGCGTCAGATGCGCCTGCCATAGCCGCGCTCCGGGGATCGGGGCCGAAACGCTGACACCCTGCGCCTCAAGCCAATGGCGCCATTCGTCGTTGCTCTCTTCATGCAGCAGCGGCAGGCCGAGCATGTCGCCTGCATCCCTGATCGGGGGCATGGTCGCGATGAATTCCGGGCTGGCCACCGGAAACACGGCGGGGCGCGAGAAATCGGCCCGGTGCAGGATTTTCGGCAGGCTGGTCGTCTGCCAGTCGCGCAGATAGCGGATATCGCAATCCACCTCGCGCGATCGGAAATCGGCCAGATTGTCAGCAGGGCGAAATTCGACGTCGAGATCGGGATTGGCGCTGATGAACTCGCCGATATGATCGCTCAGCCACAACAGCGCAAAGCCCGGCGAGCACCAGACGCGTAGTTCCCGCTCACCTTCGGGCCCCAGCACGCCTGCCGTCGCGTTGACGATCAGGTTGAGGGCGACCGAGATCTTGTCGTGATATTCGGCGCCCTCCTCGGTCAGGCGGCTGGCCTGTCCGTCGCGGATCATCAGCGGGGTTTCCATCAACGATTCCAGCGATTTGACATGGCGGCTGACGACAGCGTGATCGACGCCCAGCTCCTCTGCCGCCTTGCGTATGCCGCCCAGTCTTCCGACCGCCTCGAACGCGCGCAATGCGGCCACCGGGGGCAGGAAGCGCTTATCGATCACGGGCGCTGGTCCGGAGCATGGCGAGGTGACGCGGCATCGTGCCCCGTCGATAGAAGCATGACGCAGCAACGCAAGCCCCGCATTACCGCGAGGCCCGCGAAACCCTGTCAGTTCGCACCACCTTCGACGGGTCTGTTCCAATCAGGCGAGCTGCGTGCCGATCGGCAATTGCCGGATACGCTTGCCCGTCGCGGCATAAAGCGCGTTGGTCAGCGCCGGGGCAAAGGGCGGCAGGGCAGGTTCGCCCATGCCCGAAGGCGCCTCGGTGCTGGGCACGATATGCGTTTCGATCCGCGTTGCCGCCCCGATCATGCGCATGACCTGATAGCTGTCGAAATTGGTCTGATCGACTGCGCCATTCGTCAGCGTGATCTCAAGCTCGCGCGCGGTGGACAGCGCATCGTTGATCGAGCCTTCGTTCTGCATGGCGATGCCGTTCGGGTTGACCGCCACGCCGCAATCGATGGCCGATACGACCCGGTCGACGGAAAATGCGCCCCCCTCGGTCACGGTCACATCGACGACATGGGCGACATAGCTGCCGAACGAGAAATGACCCGCGATCCCGCGCGCCTTGCCGCCGCCCGCTTCCGGCCCCTTCCATGCCGCCTTTTCGCCAACATGGCGCAGCACGCCAGACAAGCGGGCGAGCGTGTATTGATCGCGCCCGTCGCCATAGCTGCCCTCGCCCTCCAACAGCTTAAGCCGGAAGGCCAGCGGGTCCTCGCCCGCCGCTTCGGCCAATTCGTCGACGAAGGCCTGTTCCGCCCAGCCGAAAATATTGGCGCGCGGCGCGCGCCACCATCCGCGCGCCACCGCGCTATAGATCGGCATGAAATCATAGCGGCGATTGGGGACCAGCACGCCCGGCGCATCCTCGGTCGGGACTTCGCGGCTCGATAGCGCCTCGATGCTCTGGTCCTCGCTGCGGCGATAATTGATCGAATGGCTGGCGACGCCATGCTTCCACCCGATGACGCGATTATCGGCATCGAGCGCGGCTTCCATCAGATGCACGCCGCCATTGCGATAGAAATCGGTCCGCATGTCGCATTCGCGGGTCCACAGCAGCTTGACCGGACGGTCGACCGCCTTGGCGATATAGACCGCTTCGGCGACCTGATCGGTGGCGAGCCTGCGCCCGAAACCGCCGCCCGACCGCGTCATGGTGACGTCGATCTTTTCCAGCGGCAGGCCGGTGATGGCCGCCACCGTACGGGCGCAGCTGCCGGGCTGCTGGCTGGGGGTGATGATCGTTGCCTTCTCGGCGGTGACATGGGCGATGGTGTTCTGCGGCTCCAGCGTGGCATGCGCCACGAGTGGGGCCTGATAGCGCGCCTTCACGACCTTGGCCGCATTGGCGAAGGCGGCATCGACATCGCCCACTTCCTGCACCTTCAGCCCCTCGCCCCCGGCCAGCTTTGCTTCGGCCTCTGCCACCATGTCGGCGCTGTTTTCCGCCGTCGGCGGGTCGGTCCACTCCACGGCCAGCGCGTCGCGCGCTTTCAGCGCGGCCCAATGGCTGGTCGCGACAACCGCCACGCCCGCGCCGATCGGGTCATAACCCCAGACCTGCCCCGGAGTCTGGTCGGGCAGGCGCACCACGGAATGCACGCCCTTCATCGCCTTGGCCGCGCTATCGTCGACAGAGGCGACCTGCGCGCCGACCTGCGGCGGGCGCAGCACCACGGCGTGGAGCATGCCTTCCATCTTGTGGTCGATGCCGAACATCGGCTTGCCGGTCACGATGGCCAGCGTATTCTTTTGTTTCTGCGGCTGCCCGACAATGCGGAAATCCGCCGGGTCTTTCAGCGCGATTTCGCCATCGGGCAAAGCGCGGACAGCGGCCCCTGCCGCCAGCTCCCCGTAAGCGATACGGCGATCCCTTGCCGCATCGACCACCCAGCCGCTCTCGGTTTCGAGAGTGTCCGGCTTCACCTTCCAGCGCGCGGCGGCTTCCGCCACCAGCATGGCGCGGGCGATCGCCCCCACCTTTCGTGCCGGGGTCCAGCTTGTCATGATCGCGCGCGAACCGCCCGCCCCTTGCGCAAACACGCCTTCGGGCATGCCGCCGGTGTCGGTCGACTTCAGCTGCGGGGTCATCATTTCGGTCTCGACCCGGCTCCAGTCCGCGTCCAGTTCCTCGGCGATCAGCATGGGAACGGATGTCAGCGTGCCCTGCCCGATCTCGGTCGTGGCGGTGCGGATCAGGATCGTGTTATCGGGCCGGATCTGGACATAAAGCCCAAGGTCCTGCGCCGCTGCGGCGGCATCGCCCTGCGCGGCGCGGGCAGCCGCGCCGCCCACCGTCAGCATCATCCCGCCCGCATAGGCGCTGACCCGAAGCAGGCTGCGACGATCAAGGGCAAGCGTCATGCCTTCTCTCCCGCTTCGCCTGCGGCTTTCGTCAGCTCGGCAGCGCGCTTCACGCCTTTCATGAGGCGGGCATAGGTGCCGCAGCGGCAGAAATTGTTCAGCTGTTCGCGAACTTCGGTCTCACTGGGGTCGGGCGTATATTTGAGGAGACCGATGGTCGCCATGATCTGCCCGGTCTGGCAATAGCCGCACTGGGGCACGTCTTCCTCGATCCAGGCCTGCTGCACCGGGTGCAATTCGCCGTTCTTCGCCAGCCCCTCGATCGTGGTGACGGCGGCGCCGTCCACCGCTTCGACCGGCATGACGCAGCTGCGCGTCGGTTCGCCATCGATCAGCACGGTGCAGGCCCCGCAACTGCCAATGCCGCAGCCGAATTTCGTGCCGACCAGGTCCATCTCTTCGCGCAGGAACCAGAGCAGGGGCATGTCGCCCTCTTCCGCGGTGACCTGCCGGTCGTTGATGGTGAAGCTGTAGGCCATGGTCTTTCCCGATCCCGATTGAACTGCGCAGCGACCTTGGCCGACCGCGCCGGCTGGCAGCAATTGCACGGGATCCCGGGATTTGAAAGGCGCTATCAGCCCCGTGGGCGGTGACTAAAGATCACCATCCGGCGTTGCGTTTCGCACACCGGCTTCCCCGCGAGGCGTCAGAACCGGCACGCCAGGGGCAAGGTACATCATGCTCTGGATAGACGTCGCGCAAAGGCGCGCCTGATATTGCCATCGGCACAGAGGTAGGATCTCGTCGGGCAGATCTGTATCGGCAGACCTGCGTGCCGCGTTCAGATCCTGTTTTCGAAAACGAGCGAGTCATTCTCCCACAGCCAGGCCCAGCTGCCGAATGCCTCGCGGTCCATGCGCTCTTTCGCCCGGTCGATGTTTGCGGCCTGAAAGCTCAGATGCTTCGATATACCGCTGCCGTCGGCGAACTTTACCCGATATGATTGCAAACCCTTACTCCGAAATGGATTCTGCCCGGCCTAACGTCCAAAGGCATCAAAGTTTCCATTCGGATGGGACGAAACGTGTCGCGATTTGTATCGGGTTCGGAGACGGACCAAATTGCCCCGAAAGAAGCAGCACGCCCGCCTGCCGCCCGCATTATGTGCCGCCAGATGGCGAACCGGCTTGGATGGTGAGATTGGCGCGCCCTGCAGGAGTCGAACCTGCGGCCTCAAGATTAGAAGTCTCGTGCTCTATCCAGCTGAGCTAAGGGCGCGCGCTGGCGATGCGCATAGCGGCGTCATCCCGCTCCTGCAATCGGCTAGGCGCTTTGCTAGCAATCCAAATGGCGCTATCGCCCGTTCTCATGCAGCCAGACAGCAACGCGCCCGCCCAGGCCGCGCGCAATCCCGCCCAACCGCCGATCGGCGAAGCCCAGCACGACCCGAAGCTGGCGCCCGCCCCGTCGCAATATCGCTGGTTCGACTTCGTGATGGCGGCCTTCGTCACCATCCTGCTGCTCTCGAACGTCATCGGCGCGGGCAAGGTGGCCGCGATCGAATTGCCGGTGGTGGGGCTGTGGCCTTTTGGCGCGGGGTTGCTGTTCTTCCCCGTGTCCTATGTCATCGGCGACGTGCTGACAGAGGTTTATGGCTATGCCGCCGCGCGCCGCTGCATCTGGGCAGGCTTTGGCGCGCTGGTCTTCATGGCGTTCATGAGCTGGGTCGTCGTCGCCATGCCGCCCGCGCCCGAATGGGGCAATCAAGCCGCTTATGAAGCCGTGTTCGGTCAGGTGCCGCGCATCGTCCTCGCCTCGATCATCGCGTTCTGGGCGGGCGAATTCGTCAATGCCTATGTGCTGGCGAAGATGAAGGTCTGGACCGGCGGGAAATGGCTTTGGACCCGCACGATCGGATCCACCATTTTCGGACAGGGGGTGGATAGCGCCCTGTTTTACCCCATCGCCTTTCTGGGCGTGTCGGGCTGGACGACCGATCTGGTGATCTGGGTGGCGATCACGCAATGGGTGCTGAAGACCACGTGGGAAGCGGTGCTGACTCCGGTGACCTATGTCGTGGTGGGCTGGCTCAAGCGGCGCGAGGGCGTGGATGTTTTCGATGCCAGCACCGATTTTTCGCCCTTCGCGCATCGCGAACAGTCATGAGAGTTGGAAATTGGGGAGCGCCCGAGAGCGCTCCTCAATCCGCGATAAGCCCGATCAGGATATAGACCAGGATCAGCGATCCGACGCCAAGCAGCGTGCCTGCAACCCAGGCGATGCGCACCAGCGTCACGTCGATGCCGAAGTAATCGGCGATCCCCGAGCAGACACCCATCAATTTCGCATTGCGCTTGTCGAGGTGAAACTTGCTCGGGGCGTTGTTATTGCCATTCATCAGATTGCTCACGCCATCATCCCCTGCGAGATCGGAGCGTCGAGGTTAACATCCTGCGGAGCAACCGTCACGCCGAAGGCCGAGATCGAGATGGCAAGCGCCATGACCATGGCAACGGCCTGCGAGGCGAATTCGGAAGACTTGAACATTATATTTCCCCTTTAGTTTGGTTCGGATCGGGCCACATGCCCTCCATGCCAAATACTTTGCAGGGACCGTGCCAGTTTTAAAAGTCACGGATTAACAATGACTTATGAATATACTAAAACTGGCTGCACGATGAACGAAACCATGTTTCGGGAATTTTTCCCAAACTTTGGGATCGCTGTTTTCATTGTCGCACCTCGCGCTGGCCGCTAGCGCATCGCGCATGGCTTTCGACCGTATTCGGCTGGCTGATTTCAGGAACCATCAGGCGACAAGGCTTGAGGGCACGGCACGCTTCAACCTGCTGGTCGGCCCCAATGGCGCGGGCAAGACCAATGTACTGGAGGCGCTGTCGCTTTTCACACCGGGACGCGGGCTGCGCCGCGCGCAATTGAGCGAAATGAGCCGCGACGATGCGCCCGGCTTTGCCATCGGCGCTGACCTCGTCAGCGGCGTGACCCCGGTTCGGCTGGGCACGGCGGTTCAGGCCGGTGATGGCTCCGGGCCCTCCCGCCGCATCGTGCAGGCAAGCGGAGCGGCGCTTCCCGCCTCGCGCCTTGCCGAATGGCTTTCGGTCGCGTGGCTGACCCCGGCGATGGATCGGCTCTTCATGGACAGCGCATCGGGCCGCCGCCGTTTCCTTGACCGCATGGTGTTGGCGATAAGGCCTGAACACGCCAGCCATTCGGGCCGTTACGAAAAGGCGCTGCGCGAAAGGAACCGGCTGCTATCGGGCGACCGCTCGCCCGATCCCACATGGCTCGACGCGCTGGAAAAGGAAATGGCCGAGGCAGGCGCCGCCATTGCCGAGAACCGCGCCGCCGTGGTGGAGATGCTGGCAGAGCGCCTTGCCACCCTGCCCGACCAGCCCTTCGCCCGGCCCGAAATCGCGATTGATCCGTCCAGCCCGACGGATGCCGATGCGCTTGCTGCCCGCTGGCGCAGCGCCCGCCCGGCAGAGCGAGGTGCGGGCCGCACGCTGCACGGGCCCCATCGCGATGATCTGTCGGTGCACATGGCGGGCACCGGCCGCCCCGCAGCCGATTGCTCGACCGGAGAGCAAAAGGCGCTGCTGATCGCGATCACGCTCGCCCATGCGATGCTGGCCGATGGCGGCCGCCCTCTGGTGCTACTGCTCGATGAAGTCGCGGCCCACCTCGATCCCGTTCGCCGCGCCGCCCTGTTCGAGAGACTGGAGGCAAGCGGCGCACAGGTCTGGATGACCGGAACCGAGCTTGCCCTATTCACCGGGCTCGAAGGCAAGGCCTCCGTCTGGCGCGTGACCGGCGGCGCGGTCGAGAAAGAGGCCTAAAGCTCCTCCACCCGCTCGGCGATGTCGTCGACGGTCTTTTCGACCATGGCATCCACGCCTTCGGCCGTGGGGTGCACCTGGTCGGACTGGACCAGCGAACGGTCAAAGATCAGCGGCTCGATGAAAAACGGCACCAGTTCGGCGTCATGCTTGTCCGCCAGCGTGGGATAAATCGAATTGAACTCCCCGCCATATTCGCCGCCCAGATTGGGCGCGGCCTTCATCTCGTAAAGCATGACTGGCAGGTCGCGGCCATTCAGCTTCGTCATGATGGTGTCGAGATTGGCCCGCGCATCCCCCGCTGAAAGACCGCGCAGCATGTCGTTCGCGCCCAGTTCCACCAGCACGAGGTCCGGCGGCGTGGAAAGCGAATCCAGCACGAAGTCGAGCCTTTGCAGCCCCGCCGCCGTGGTATCGCCCGAAACGCCCGCATTGCGCACGGTCACGTTCAGCCCCCTCGCGCGCAGGGCCCGCTCCAGCTTTGCCGGATAGCTTTCGCTGCGCGCCAGCTTGTAGCCCGCGAACAGGCTGTCCCCGAATGCCAGCACCGTGACCGGCTCACCCGTAACGACCGGCGCTGCGGTCTCCTTTGCATCGGCCCCACCATCGGCCTGCCCGCAGGCGGCAAGCAGCAGCGCCATCACCGGCACCATCAATTTCGACATTATTCGTTGGGCCACTGCGACACTTCCTTCCATCCGGCTCTTATCCTGTTGCCAGCCGCACCCTATGTCATGCACCATGGCCGAGACAATGACCGCTCCTATCCCCGACACCGCCGCCAGCACCGACCACCCCGCCATCCTTGCGCAGGGGTTGACCCTGACATTGGGCAACACGCGGGCAGAAGTTCCGATCCTGAAGGGGATCGACCTTGCGGTGCCCGCTGGACAGACCGTGGCGCTGCTCGGACCCTCGGGTTCGGGGAAGAGCAGCCTGATGGCGGTTCTGTCCGGGCTGGAACGCGCCACCGGCGGATCGCTGGAAGTGGCGGGCGCGCATTTCGCAGGACCGGGCGCGCCGACATTATCGGAAGATCAGCTGGCCGCCGCGCGCCGGGGCCGCATCGGCATCGTGCTGCAGGCATTTCACCTGCTCCCCACCATGAGCGCGCTGGAAAATGTCGCCACCCCACTGGAACTCGCCGGAATGGACGACGCCTTTGGCCGCGCCCGCGCCGAACTGGAGGCGGTGGGTCTTGGCCACAGGATCGATCATTACCCGACGCAGTTATCGGGCGGGGAACAGCAGCGCGTCGCCATCGCGCGCGCGCTCGCCCCGCGCCCGGCGCTGATCTTCGCGGACGAGCCCACCGGCAATCTCGACAGCACCACCGGGACGGACATCATCCGCCTGCTCTTTGACCGCAGGGCCGAGAGCGGGGCGACCCTGTTCCTCATCACCCATGACCCTGCGCTCGCCGAGAAATGCCAGCGCGTGCTGGAACTGGCGGACGGGCGCATCATCTCCGACCGGGCCGGAGCGGAACCGGCGTGAACGATTTCTCCTCGCGCTGGGGGCTGGCGCTTCGACTGGCTCGCCGCGATTTCTCATGGCGGTTCAAGGGGCTTCGCCTCCTCATCATCTGCCTGTTCCTGGGCGCAGCGGCGCTGTCCGCCATCGGCACGCTGGAAGGAACGATCCGCGGCGAACTGTCATCGCGCGGGCAGGAAATATTGGGCGGCGACATCGAACTGCGCCGCTATGGCCAGCCCGCCGGGCCAGAGGAATTGGTCGCACTGCAGGCCATGGGAGCCGTATCCGGCGGAGCGCGGATGCAGGCGCTGGCGTCGGTCGGCAGCGGCGACGACACCCGCGCCGCGCCCGTGCAATTAAAGGCCGTCGACGGCGCATACCCGCTGTACGGACAGCTGACCCTGCGCGATGGCCGCACCGTCGGCGCGCCGCCACGCGGAGAGGCATGGGTCGATCCCGGCCTGCTCGACCGGCTGGGGATCGAGGAAGGCGCTCAAGTTCGCCTTGGCGACACGCAGGTGCGCATCGCCGGCCTGATCGCCAATGAACCCGACCGCTTGTCCGAAGGATTCTCGCTCGGCCCGCCGATGCTGATTTCCGAAGCAACGCTGGACGATGCCGCGCTGATCCAGCCCGGATCGATGGCGCGCTTCAAATATCGGGTAAAGCTGCCCGCTACTGCCGATGTCGACGCCGCGGCCAAGGGGTTCGAGGAACAGTTCAAGCTGGGAAGCTGGGACAGCCGCACGCGTGATCGCGCTTCGCCCGGTGCGGACAGGCTGATGGCGAACATGGGGCAATTCCTGACGCTGGTCGGGCTGGCCGCCCTGTTCATTGCCGGGATCGGGATCGCGGGTGCGGTGACGAGCTGGCTCGACAGCAGGCGCGGCGCGATCGCCACGCTGAAAGTCGTGGGCGCGTCCAGCGGCGATGTCATGCGCATCCACGCGATACAGGTCGTCGCGGCTTCTCTGGTCGGGGTGATCGCGGGGCTGGCGCTGGGCTTTCTTGCCGTACCGCTGCTGGCCTCGATGCTGTCGGGCCTCTTGCCGGTAGAGGCGCAGTTCAGCTTCGATGTCTGGGCGCTGCTGCGCGCAGCCGCCTTTGCCTTGCTGGTCGCGCTGATCTTTGCCGCCCCGCCCCTGATCGCGGCGCGGCAAGTGACGGCCATGGCGCTGTTCCGCTCTGCCGTGACGCGGCAAAAGGCGGTGTGGCGCGCGGCGGCATGGCCAGTGGGGATCGGCATCGTGCTGCTTTTCGCGCTGGTGCTGGTGGGTGCGCGCGATCCGCTGTTGAATGTCTGGTTCATCGTGGGGGCCGCCGTGGTGCTGGCGCTGCTGGCGTTGATCGGGTTCGGCATCAAATTTCTGGCTGCCCGCCTGCCGCGCACCGGATCGGGCCTTGCCGTGCGCATGGGGCTGGCTGCACTGAATCGACCCGGCGCGCCGACCGTGGCGCTGGCCACGGCGCTGGGCTTTGGCCTTGCCGCGTTCACCGCCATTGCCGCGATCCAGACCGCGCTCGACAATCATGTCGAAAACAGCCTGCCCAGCGCGGCACCCGATTACTTCGTGCTCGACCTGCCGTCGGGCCGGGTGGATGGTTTCACCGCCGAAGTCGACAGGCTGGCCCCCGGATCGGCCGTGCGCAGCGTGCCCAACATGCGCGGCTCCATCCTTTCCTACGGCCCCGCCGACGCGCTGACATGGGTGGATGAGCTGGAGGACATCCCCGAAGGCGCATGGGCGCTGCGCGGGGAACGCGGACTGACCTATGCGACAAATGTGCCCGATGGCAATTCGGTCACCAGCGGCGAATGGTGGAGCGAGGAGGAAGGCGCATCGCAAAGCCTTGTGTCCGTCGATGAGGATCTGGCCAATGCGCTGGACCTTGGCGTAGGCGACACGCTCGTCATCAGCCTTTTGGGCGCGGAGCGGGAGGCGACCATCGCATCGCTGCGCCGGATCGAGTGGGATGACCTCGGCTTCAACCATGTGCTGGTCTTCAGCCCCGGCGCGATTGCCGATGCGCCGCATAATTACGCCGCCACCGTATCGCTGTCGCCGGGGGCGGACAGGCGTGCCCTGCTGGGCGCTCTGGTTCGCGAATTTCCCGGAAGCGCCGTGATCGAGGTCGGGCAGGTGCTGCGGCAGGCGCGCGACATATTGGGCAGCATGGCCGCCGCGATCCTTGCCGCGGCCAGCGTCACCGTGCTGGCGGGCCTTGCCGTGCTCTTGGGCGCGATTGCCGCCGCGCGGGCGCGAGAGAGTTACGAGACCGTGGTGCTGCGCGTGCTGGGCGCGAGCCGGGCACAGGTGCTGGGCGCGCTGGCCGTGCGCTATGCGCTGCTTGCAGGGCTGCTGGCGCTGGTCGCATTTGCGCTGGGCGGCGCGGTCGGCTGGGGCGTGATGGTCCAGCTTTTCGACCTGCCGTTTCAGCCTGACTGGCCCATCGTATTCGCGGTATTGCTGGGCGGCGCGGCGCTGGTGATTATCGCCGCCACCGCCGCGTCATTGCCCGTGCTGCGCGCCCGCCCGGCGAGCGCGCTGCGCAGTCTTTAGAAACCGCCGCCAGTCAGACGCCGCGCGGCAGGCCTTCCTTGGGATCGGGGCCATAGCGGTTGGGACCGCGCGTCCCTTCCAGCAGCATGAAGACAAAGACGATCAGCCCGCCCAGATATGGCACGAAGACCAGCAGGGTGAGCCAGCCCGATTTGTCCTGATCGTGGAAACGCCGCACCGTCACCGCGACCGAGGGAATCAATACGGCAAGCCAATAGAGCGCCAGAAGCCCGCCACCGAGCCAGAACATAGGGCCATAGCTGGCCTGCCCGTACACGTCGAAACTGGCACCGCCCGCAAACATGATTCCGGCCAGCACGATCTGCACGATCGTGTTCAAAAGCACGAACATCCAGTATTCCTTACGCCGCGACCGACCCGAAAAGTCGAAGAAGCGCGCGAACGGCATCAGCATGTATTCCATTGATTTCCCCCGTTTATCCCTCCCGAACCCCACGGGAGGAAACGTCCGGCGCAACTATCGCTTGGCCGGTGGGAAATTGCAAATTTCAACGAAAAAGGGGCCGATGCCAGACGGCTCGGCCCCTTCCCTCTCCCCTGACACTCACGGTCAGATTTCGTGTTCCGGTGGTCCGAACGCCCCTTAAAACTTGAAGCGTGCCGTCGCGCCATAGGTGCGAGGCTGGTTCGGGTAACCGGAGAAGCTCCCCGGTTGAATAGGCGTATCGAAGATAGATAGCAAATATCTATCGTTAAGAAGATTACGGCCCCAGACAGAAATCTCGAACCCATTGTCCATCGCATAGGTAAGCGAGGCGGATAATTCATCCACTTGCCGCGGGAACGGACGCACCGCCCCGATGGCAACTTCCTGTCCCTGGCTAAGGAGGCCCGGTAGCCCTTCGATGACCTGGACAGGCGATTCATAGTGGTACGCGCCGCGCGCGATCAGCGATCCGCTGGAAAGCTCATGCGTGTACTGGCCCGAGAACGTCACCGACAGCGGCGGCACGCCCGCGACCTTCGTTCCGGTCAGGTCGCCCACGCCCGAGACGGGGAAATCCTTGTACTCGGCATCTAGATAGGTGACCGCGAGCCGCAGCGTCAGCGGATCGACCGGGGTGACGGTGCCGTCGAACTCGAACCCGTCGACCTGCTGCTTGCCCGCATTGGCGAGGAAGAAGCCGGTGCCGGTGAAGATGTTCGACTGGAAATTGGTGATCGACTGGCGGAACGCGGCGAAATTCACCGAGGCCAGCCCCCAATTGCCCTTGATGCCCAGCTCATAGACCTTGGAATCCTCCGCATTGGCATAGCGGCTGGTGTAGGTCAGGTTCGGCACGTCGATGCCTGCGGCCTGGATCGCGGCGCGGTCCGCCGGGAACGGGCGGCTGTCACGCGACAGATTGACCGACGGCGGCTTGTAGCCGGTTGCATAGGACAGGTAGACATTGACGGTATCGGTCATGTCATAGGCTGCGCGCAGCGTGTATGACAGGTCGTCGTCCTTGATCTTTCCGTTTTCGACCACGTTCGGCACATTGAGGAACGGCGGCAGGAACTGCAGCGCCTGCAGCCCCAGCAGCGGGTTCACATCCGGGTTCGTGGCATTGGCCTGCGCATAGGCAAGCGCCGTCGCGGGATCGAGCCCGCCGCCCACGGCCTGCGCATAGATCGCGGTCTGCCCCACCTGCACCAGGTCGATCGTCGAGAACGTGTCGGTGGTAAAAGTGTCGGTCGCGAAGGTCTTGTTGTCCTTCGTGTAGTTGAGGCCCGCCGTCAGCGTCAGGCGGTCAGTCAGCTCGAAATCGAGCTGGCCGAACAGGCTGATCGCCTCGTTGTCGAGCGTGTAGGCCTCGTCCAGCCCCTGCCCGTTGCCAAAGAACTGGCCGAGATAGGTGGTTGGATCGCCCGTGGTCAGCTGCCCGATGGTCGCCTCGACCGAGGTGGCGTTCAATGCGCCGCCGGTCTGCTGCTGGATCAGCAGATCCGCGTAATTGCGGAAATCGCTGCCAAGCAGGAGGTCGTTGGTCTGGTCGATATTCTCATTGAAATAGAACGCGCCCAGCAGCACGCTGACCGGACCGAATTCGGCGGTGGCGCGCAGCTCCTGCGTAAAGGTGCGGATCTTCAGGTCCTGCGCATTGGTGCTGATCAGGTCGGCGCTGGTGAAGTCCGAATCTTGGTCGGTCAGCGCATCGACGCCGCGATAGGCGGTGATCGAGGTCAGCCCGAAAGGACCGAAGCCGAAATCGACCTGGCCCGAAAAGCCCCAGTTCTTGATGTCGTTCGTCGAAGGCTTGTTCGAATAGACGACATCGGCATAGGGATCGGCCGGGTCGGAGAACTGGCCGCCCAGCGCATTGACCGCAAAGCCTGTCGGGCCGTTGAACAGCAGCACATTGGCGCAGCAGTCCTCGTCCACCTTCTCGTAATCGCCGATCAGGCGGACCTTGAAGATGTCATTGGGTTCGAACATCAGCTGGCCGCGAGTGAACCAGCGGTTGCGCTCGTTCGTGTCCTTGCCCTGCGCCGCGTCGCGGATATAGCCGTCGCGCTTGTTGATGCCGCCAGCCAGCGATGCCGCGATGCTGTCGGTGAGCGGACCGGTGACCAGCCCCTTGGCGACGATGGCGTTGAAATTGCCATAGCTCACCTCGCCCTGGCCGCCGAATTCGAACTGCGGTTCGCGCGTGGTGATCGAAATCACGCCCGCGCTGGCGTTTTTGCCGAACAGGGTCGACTGCGGGCCTGAGAGCACTTCGATCCGCTGCAGGTCGGGCAGGTCGTTGACGCGCGCGGCACTGCGCGAGCGATAGACATTGTCGACAAAGACACCGACCGAAGGTTCGATGCCGGCATTGTTCGCGCCATTGCCGAAACCGCGGATGATGAAATTGGTGTTGGCGCTGGACTGCAGCTGGGTCACGCGCAGCGAGGGCACCTCGGTCGTGAGGTCCTTCAGATCGCGAATCTCGGCGCGCTCAAGCTGCTCTTCGGTGGTGACGGTCACGGCGACCGGTACATCCTGCAACGTCTGCGCGCGCTTCGTCGCGGTGACGATGATGTCATTGCCCTGCGCGATCGGCTGCTCGCCATCCTCGAACGCGGCATCCGCATAGACGGGCTCGGCATAGACCGGCTCCGCGCTTTCTTCGGTGGGGTTTTCGGCGTCCTGCGCCAGTGCCTGAACCGGCGCAGCCACCGCCGCCAGGCTCACGCCCGACAATACGACAGCGCGCACGGCCGAATAGCCGCGACCAGTCATTCGCATTATGATGTTCCTCTGCTTGTCCTCTCAGGCCCTGTCCGATCCGGTGGTGCCTTTGCATCCTCCCGGTGAGCCAATCTATGCTGCGAAACCTAGAAAAGCCGGGGTGTGCAGGCAATCGGGGTAATATAATTTCCCACTGCTATGGATCGCGGTGTGGCGCAATGGCAACAGGCAAAAGACTTGCTGCAATGCACACTCTGCTATAGGGGCGCGCTCGTGAAAAGGGCGCGGCCTGCCTGTTTGGGTGGGCGACGCGGCGAATGCAGGGCAGCCGGCCCTCCCTCGACCAGCTGACAGATGCATTTTTGAAGAGGGACCTCATGTCCGCCGACCTTCGCAATATCGCGATCATCGCGCACGTCGACCATGGCAAGACCACGCTCGTCGACCAGCTTTTCCGCCAATCGGGCACGTTCCGTGACAATCAGCGCGTGGAAGAACGCGCCATGGACTCGAACGATCTCGAAAAAGAACGCGGCATCACCATTCTCGCCAAGCCCACCTCCATCGTGTGGGAAGGCCTCAGGATCAACATCGTCGACACCCCCGGCCACGCCGACTTCGGCGCCGAGGTGGAGCGCATCCTCTCGATGGTCGATGGCGTGATCCTGCTGGTCGATTCGGCCGAAGGCGCGATGCCGCAGACCAAGTTCGTGACCGGCAAGGCGCTGGCGCTGGGCCTCAAGCCCATCGTCGTCGTCAACAAGATCGACCGTCCCGACGGCCGCGCCGACGAGGTGCTGGACGAGATCTTCGACCTGTTCGTTTCGCTCGACGCGAATGACGAACAGCTCGACTTCCCCACGCTCTACGCTTCGGGCCGCAACGGTTATGCGAGCGAGGACATCGAGGCGCGTTCGGGCGACCTGACGCCGATGTTCAACCTGATCCGCGACCACGTCCCCTCGCCGGGCCTTGACGAGGACGCACCCTTCTCCTTCCTCGCCACTCTGCTGGACCGCGACAATTTCATGGGCCGCGTCCT
The DNA here is from genome assembly GCF_001661965.1 of Croceicoccus mobilis. GTDB lineage: Bacteria > Pseudomonadota > Alphaproteobacteria > Sphingomonadales > Sphingomonadaceae > Croceicoccus > Croceicoccus mobilis. The sequence continues at coordinate 152,925 of NZ_LYWZ01000028.1, read as the reverse complement.
TACGGGCCGCGTCCAGTCGGGCACGATCAAGGTCAATGACCCGATCCGCGCTCTGGACGCCGACGGCAAGGTCATCGAGACCGGCCGCGCATCGAAGCTCCTCTCCTTCCGCGGCCTTGACCGCGTTCCGGTCGAGGAAGCGCGCGCTGGCGACATCATCGCGCTGGCCGGGCTTGAAAAGGCGACCGTGTCGAACACCATTGCCGATCCTGCCGTCACCGATCCCATCGCCGCACAGCCGATCGATCCGCCGACGCTGGCCATGCGCTTTTCGGTCAATGACAGCCCCTATGCGGGCCGCGAGGGCGACAAGGTCACCAGCCGCCTGATCCGTGACCGCCTGATGCGCGAAGCCGAAGTGAACGTCGCCATCCGCGTCACCGAATCTGCCGACAAGGACAGCTTCGAGGTTGCCGGCCGCGGCGAGCTTCAGCTTGGCGTTCTGATCGAGACGATGCGCCGCGAAGGGTACGAACTGGGCATCAGCCGCCCGCGCGTGATCTTTGGCGAAGAAGACGGCCAGCGCACCGAACCGTATGAAACCGTCGTCATCGACGTGGACGACGAATATTCGGGCACGGTCGTTGAAAAGATGCAGCGCCGCAAGGCCGACCTTACCGAAATGCGCCCCTCGGGCGTGGGCAAGACGCGTATCGCCTTCTCGGCCCCCTCGCGCGGGCTGATCGGCTATCACGGTGAATTCCTGTCCGACACGCGCGGCACCGGCATCATGAACCGCCTGTTCGAGAAATACGGCCCCTACAAGGGCCCGATCGAAGGCCGCCAGAACGGCGTGCTCATCTCGAACGCGACCGGCGAAGCCGTCGGCTACGCCCTCAACAGCCTTGAGGAACGCGGCATCCTGTTCGTCTCTCCGCAGGAAAAGCTGTATGAAGGCATGATCATCGGCGAAAATGCGAAGCCCGACGATCTTGAAGTCAACCCGATGAAGTCGAAGCAGCTGACGAACTTCCGTTCGACCGGCAAGGACGATGCCATCCGCCTGACCCCGCCGACCAAGATGACGCTGGAACAGGCCATCGCCTATATCGACGACGATGAGATGGTCGAGGTCACGCCGCAGAACATCCGTCTCAGGAAGGCCCTGCTCGACCCGCATGAGCGCAAGAAAGCCAAGCGCAAGGTTGACGCGTAAGCCGCGCGACCCACGCAATGATGCAAGAATAAAGACCGGAATCTCCGCAGATTCCGGTCTTTATTGCGTCGGGCGGTGGCCAAAACCGGCTCGGCCCCTTATGTGGCCTCCCCATGGCTACCGGAACACTCATATCCCTCACCCTCTATTTCGTGCTGATGCTTGGCATCGGCCTGTTCGCCTGGAAGAAGTCGACCGATTCGTCGGAAGGCTATCTCCTCGGCGGGCGTAACCTGCCTCCGGCCGTCGCGGCGCTGTCCGCCGGCGCGTCCGACATGTCGGGCTGGCTGCTGCTGGGGCTGCCCGGCGCACTATACGCCAGCGGGCTTGTCGAGGCATGGATCGGCATCGGCCTGTTCATCGGCGCGCTGGTCAACTGGATCGTCGTCGCGCCCCGGCTGCGCGACCAGACCGTGTCTTACGGCAATGCCCTGACGATCCCTGAATTCCTCGCCAACCGCTTCCCCGACCGCGCCATCGCGCTGCGTGTCGTTTCGGCCATCATCATCGTGCTGTTCTTCACCGTCTATACCGCGGCAGGCCTTGTCGGCGGCGGCAAGCTGTTCGTGTCCTCCTTCGCAGGGCTGTTCGGCGATACGGGGATGAGCGATTACATGACCGGCATCTGGATGACCGCAGGCGTCGTGCTGGCCTACACCATGGTCGGCGGCTTCCTTGCCGTGTCGCTTACTGATTTCGTACAGGGCTGCATCATGGTGGTCGCGCTGATCCTGATGCCGATCGTCGTGCTGACCAGCGATGGCGGCATGGATGCGGCCAGCCGCGCGGTGCACGGTGTCGACCCTAATTTCCTGTCCCTGTTCCACGGGCTTGGCGTCATCGGCTTCTTGTCGGCGATCACCTGGGGCCTTGGCTATTTCGGCCAGCCGCACATCATCGTGCGCTTCATGGCGGTGAAGGAAGGCGGGGTTAAGACCGCTCGCAATATCGGGATGAGCTGGATGTTCGTCTCGCTGATCGGCGCGCTGGGCGTCGGCATCCTTGGCCGCGCGCATGTGGAACTGAATGGCCTGACGCTGGAAGATCCGGAAACGATCTTCATCCTTTTGGCCGACACGCTGTTCCACCCGCTGATCACCGGCTTCCTGCTGGCGGCGCTGCTGGCCGCGATCATGTCGACGATCAGCTCGCAGCTCCTCGTCGCCTCTTCCTCGCTGACGGAAGATTTCTACCGCCTGTTCTTTCGCAAGGATGCGACGGAGCGCGAGACCGTGAACGTCAGCCGCGTATGCGTGCTGCTGGTGGCGCTGGCCGCCATCGCGATCGCGGCAGACCCGGAAAGCGAAGTGCTGGGCCTCGTCTCCAACGCGTGGGCCGGTTTCGGCGCGGCCTTCGGCCCGCTGATCGTGCTGGCGCTGACCTGGGACAAGATGACCGGATCGGGCGCGGTCGCGGGCCTTGTTACCGGCGCGCTGGTGGTGATCGGCTGGATCTCGGCAGGCTTTGGCGACAGCTTCCTTGGCGGCCCCGGCGTGTATGAGATCATTCCCGGCTTCATCGCTTCGTGGGCCGCGATCGTGCTGGTCAGCCGTTTGGGCACAAGCCCGGCTGTCCCGCGTGAAGCGACGATGCACTGATCGCGGTTTCCATCGCCCCATTCAGGGGGAGCGACGGGGCACCGCCTTGCCGCTCCCCTTTTTCATGGCGCCCTATCGCCATGCATGTAAGATCGCGCATGGATTTCAAGGGGGCACATCATGGCAAAGATCACAGGCCTTGGCGGCGTATTCTATGTGACGAAGGACCCCGAGGCGACGCGCCGGTGGTATCGCGACGTCCTTGGCATTGATGGCGATTTCGGCCCGATGCTGCGCTGGAGCGAGGAGCCGTGCGAGCAGCCCTATTCGCTGGTCAGCCATTTCAAGGACGACACCTATATGAAGCCGGGCACAGCCCCCTTCATGATCAACCTGCGGGTCGACGATCTGGACGGGTTCATCGCCGATCTCGCTGCGCGCGGGGTCGAGGTGCTCGATTCCATCGCCGAACCCTATGGGAAGTTCGCATGGCTGCTCGATCCCGATGGCGTGAAGATCGAGCTGTGGCAGCAGATCGGCAATCCGCCCGATCAGTGCGAAGCCCCCGCCTAGCCCCTTGCCAATGATAAGCGGGATCGCCACCTCGCGGGCTCACACGAATACGACAGGAGCCCCCGCCCATGATGACCGAAATCGCCTATCACAAGGGCTGGACCGATGGTGAGATCGCCGAATGGCTGGCAGGCCATCTGGGCAAGGCACTGGCAGAGCGCGAGGGGCTGGTCGCGATCACCGTTCCGGGCGGGTCCACCCCCTTCCCCATCTTTGCCGAACTCGCGAAACACGATCTCGACTGGAGCCGGATCGAGATCTGGCCGGGCGATGATCGCATCGTGCCTGCCACGCATGAAGCCAGCAATTACGGCCGCCTCGCCGCCGCCCTGTCCGATACCGGTGCCAAAGTCGTGGAACTGACCGAGGATGCGCAGCCGCCGCATTTCACGCTGGCATGGCTGGGCATGGGGCTGGATGGCCATGTCGCCTCGCTCTTCCCCAATACCGATCCCAAGGTCGACGATCCGGCGCAGGTCAAGCGCCTCACCCCCGACCCGCTGCCGCCCGAAGCGCCGTTCGACCGCGTCACGCTAACCCTGCCGAAATTCCTTACCGCAGAGGCGCTGATGTTCGTGGTCAAGGGCGATGAAAAGCTGGCGCTGTTCGAGGCTGCCGCGCGTGGCGAAAACGATCTGCCGGTCGCCCGCCTGCTGGGCGCTGCGCGTAACGAGATCGCCTGCTTCTCCTGAGCCTGCCCGCCCCTGAGCCTGCCTGCCCCTGAGCCTGCCTGTCCATGCCCAACATTCCGCTCGTCCATCGCCTGCCCGCGCCCGTGCACCGTGCGGTGCTGCGCGTGGGAGAAAGGGTGCGCAGGCTCTATTGGAAGGCGCGAAAGCCATGCATCCGCGGTGTCGCGCTGGTGCCGCGCGATGCCTCGGGCGCGGTGCTGCTGGTGCGCCATTCCTATCGCGCGCAGGATGAATGGCAGCTCGTCACCGGCGGCGTCGACAAGGGCGAGACGCATGAGATTGCCGCGTATCGCGAGCTTTCCGAAGAGGTCGGACTGACGGCAAGCGCCCTTGCGCAGGTCATGCGCGAGGATGTCGAGATGCATGGCGCGGTGAACGATGTCATCGTCTATGCCGCCAGCGTTTCCGGCCAACCCGTCATCGACGCGCGCGAAATTGCCGAGGCACGCTTCTTTCCCGCCGACGCGCTGCCCGCCAACATGTCGCTATGGGCAAGGCGCTATGCGATGGCCGCGCTCGACAATTAGAACAGGTCGAGCTGGCGCCTCTCATCACCGCGCTTTTTCGGTTCCACACCTTCCAGCTTTGATAGGGTCAGCCCCATCAACCGGATCGGGCGCGGGAGGGGGAGCGTCTCGGCCAGCAATGCGTGCCCGATCTGCGCGAACTCGGCCTTGCCCGATACGAAATGCGGGATCGACTTCGCGCGGCTCGCGATCTGGAAATCATTGTATTTCAGCTTCAGCGTGACCGTGCGGCCGCGCGCCTCGGCCTTTTCAATCCGGTCCCAGACGATGTCGATGATATTGTCCATCGCCTCGCGCAGCGGGCCGGGCGCCGACAGGTCTTCATGAAAGGTCCGCTCTCCGCCCAGCGACTTGCGGATACGGTGGGCGCGCACTTCGCGCAGGTCGACGCCGCGTGCGGCGCGGAACAGATAGTCGGCGAAGCTGCCGAAATTGGCGCGGAGGAAAGGCAGGTCCCTTGCCGCAAGGTCGGCGCCCGTTTCGATCCCCAGCCGCGCCATCTTCTCCGCGCCCTTGGGCCCGACGCCGTGAAAACGCGAAACGGGTAACCCGGCAACAAAGGCTGCCCCTTCCCCCGGCCTGATGACGCACAGGCCATCGGGCTTGTTCTGGTCCGATGCCAGCTTGGCGAGGAACTTGTTGTAGCTGACCCCGGCGCTGGCGGTCAGATCGGTGACGTCCCGGATGCGGCGGCGGATGGCCTGCGCGATGGCTGTGGCGCTGCCCAGCTGGTGCCGGTCCTCCGTAACGTCGAGATAGGCCTCGTCCAGCGAAAGCGGTTCGACGAGATCGGTATAGTCGCGGAAAATGTCACGGATCTGGCCGCTTACCTCGCGGTAGACGTCGAAACGCGATTTGCAGAAGACGAGATCGGGGCAGAGCCGCTTGGCCGTGACCGATGGCATGGCGGAACGCACGCCAAAGCGGCGCGCCTCATAGCTTGCCGCCGCGACCACGCCGCGCCCAGATGACCCGCCGACGGCCACGGGCTTGCCGCGCAGGTCGGGATTATCGCGCTGTTCGACGCTGGCGAAAAAGGCGTCCATGTCGACATGGATGATCTTGCGCATTCCCGCTGCCTCGCGGGTCGCGTCCTCCTCATCGTCAAAGGCATCCTGTTCGCTCACGCCCAACAGATAGGCGATCAATGGCGAAAATTGCAGACCGGCAGACGGCTTTTACAATATGGGTCACAGGCTTTTTCGGTTGAGCGCCGGCAATAATCGGCGCAAGGGATGACCAATGATCCGCCCTCCCCGCCCTCCGGCAGAACTCGGCCGCGCCGAGTTCACGATGATGCTTGCCATGGTCATGGCCCTTCAGGCCCTTGGCATCGACACCATGCTGCCCGCCCTTGGCGAAATGGCGGTCGATCTGGGTGCGAGCGATCCCAATCATCGCCAGCTCATTGTCGGCAGCTATCTCATCGGCATGGGCGCCGGTTCGCTGGTGTTCGGCTTCCTCGCCGACCGGTTCGGTCGGCGGCGCGTGCTGCTGGCTGGCATCGCTACCTATTGCTGCTTCGATTTCCTGTGCATGGTGATCGACAGCTTCCCGATGATGATCGCCTTTCGCTTTGCCAATGGCATGGTCGCATCGGCAGGCGCGGTGATCGCCAATGCCGTCGTGCGCGACAAGTATGAAGGCGACGCCATGGCCAGCATGGTTTCCATGATCGCGGTGGTATTCATGGTGGTGCCCGTGCTGGCACCGACCATCGGGCAGGCGATCCTGCTTTTCGCGGGCTGGCGTTCGATCTTCGGGCTGATGTTCGCCATGGGGATCATCATGTTCTGCTGGGTCTATCTGCGCCTTGCCGAAACGATGCATCCAGATCACCGGCAGGATCTCGACCTTGGCAGGGTCGGGCGCAATTTCCGCACTATCCTCACCAATCGCGACGCGGTCGGCTATGTCTTTGGCGCGACGCTCGTGTTCGGCGGGCTGTATGGCTATCTCAACAGCTCGGAACAGCTTGTCGCGCATCATTTCGGACTGGGTGAGAAATTCGCCTATGTGTTCGGCGGCATGGCATTGTGCATGGCGGCCAGCAATTTCGTGAATGCCCGCATTGTCGAGAAATTCGGCGCGCGGCGGGTGAGCCATTCGGCGCTGCTGCTGTTCGTGGTGATGGCCGGGCTGCAGTGGCTGGCCGCCCATTACGCGCCGGACAATTTCTGGCTGTTCGCCCCGTTGATGGCAGTCAACCTGTCGCTGATCGGGTTCCTTGGCGCTAATTTCAGCTCGATCGCCTTGCAGCCTTTCCGCCATTTCGCAGGATCGGCATCGTCGCTGCAAAACGCCATGCGCGTGGGCGGCGGCGCCATTCTGGGGGCGCTGGTGGGATCAGCCTATGACGGCACGGCGCAGCCGGTCGGCATGTCGATGTTCCTGTTTTCACTGCTGGGCCTGCTGCTGGTGCTGTTCAGCGAAAAGGGCAAGCTGTTCCGCCGCCGCAAGGAGACGGTAACGCAGGTCGCGGGGCCGATAGGTCCGAAATAAGGCCCGGTCAGCCGAACGTGTTGTCGCGGGGGAAGCCCTGCGGCGGCAGACGGCCGGCAGCGCCGCGCGCGACCTTCCATTGCCACATGTCCTTTTCCGTCCGCGTGCGGCCGGTTTCGCCGCCCATGGTCCATGACAGGCCGTCTTCCAGCTTCAGCGTGATCGCATCCGACAGACCGCCATCGCGGTAGCGCTGAAGCTGCACGCCCTGCCCGCGCGACATGACCGGCAATTCGTCGAGGCCGAAGATCACCAGCTTGCGGTTCTCCCCGACCACGGCGACATGGTCGTCCTCGGGCGCGATCTCGCGCACGACCTGCAGCGTGACCTTGTCCTTCAGGTTCACGACCTGACGGCCCTTGCGGGTCTCGGCCAGCAGTTCGTCCATCTCGGCTGCAAAGCCGCGTCCGACGCTATTGGCCAGCAGGATCTGCCCGCCCTTCCTGTAGACCATCACCGCCACCAGCGGCGATCCGGCGTCAATGTCGAGCGTGGTGCGCAAAGGCTCGCCAAAGCCGCGCCCGCCCGGCAGCTTGTCGCAGCCCAAAGTATAGAACCGCCCGTCGCCGCTGGCGATCAGCAGCTTGTCGGTGGTCTGCGCATGAAGCGCGAAGGCCGGGCCGTCGCCCTCCTTGAACTTGAACTCCGCCCCATTGCCATCTGGGCCAAGATCGACATGCCCCTTCATGCCGCGCACCCAGCCGCGCGCCGAGATGATGACCGTAACCGGCTCCTTCTCGATCATGGCGTCCATGCTGAATTCAACCGTCGGTTCCGCTTCGGCGATGGTGGTGCGGCGCGCGCCCAGCTTTGTTTCGGGGCCGTATTCCTTGCGCAGCGCATTGAGGTCGCGCTTCAGCCGGGTGCGCTGGCGCGCCGGGCTGTCGATGAGCTTCTGCAATTCGTCGCGCTCTGCCAAAAGCTCGTCGCGCTCGTTCTTGAGCTGCATTTCCTCAAGCTTGCGCAAAGACCGCAACCGCATGTTGAGGATCGCCTCGGCCTGCCGATCGGTGAGGCCGAATTCGGCCATCATGATCGGCTTGGGCTCGTCCTCGCTGCGGATGATCTCGATCACCCGGTCGAGGTTGAGATAGGCGATGATATAGCCTTCGACCAGCTCGAGCCGACCCGCGATCTGGTCGAGGCGATGGTTCGAGCGCCTGAGCAGAATCTCGATCTGCGATGCGATCCAGTGGCGCAGCACCTCGCCCAGCCCCATCACCTGCGGGGTGCGCGTCGCATCCAGCACGTTGAGGTTGAGGCCGAAGCGGCTTTCCATGTCGGTGAGCTTGTAGATGCTTTCTTTCAAAAGCTCCGGATCGACATTGCGGCTCTTGGGCACGAGCACGATACGGATGCTCTCATCGCTTTCGTCGCGCACATCCTCAAGGATCGGCAGCTTCCGGTCGGCAATCAGCTGGGCGATCTGTTCGATCAGGCGGCCCTTTTGCACCTGGTACGGAATCTCGGAAATGACCAGCTGCCACTGCCCGCCGCCCAGTCTCTCGATCCCGGCCTCGCGGTCGGCCTCTGCTTCAGCCTCCGCCGCGTGGAAACGCCCGCGCATGCGAAAGGAGCCGCGCCCCGTCTCGTAAGCCTTGGACACGATCTCCGCGCTGTCGACGACAAGGCCGCCGGTCGCGAAATCGGGGCCGTGGAAGACTTCCATCAGTTCCGCATGTTCGGCGCGGGGATTATCGATCAGCTTCAGCGTGGCATCGACGATCTCGGCCACGTTGTGGCTCGGAATATTGGTCGCCATGCCCACCGCGATCCCGCTGGCGCCATTGCCAAGCAGGTTCGGGAAGATGCCGGGGAAGAGCGTCGGCTCCTCGTCCTCGTTATTATAGGTCGGCGCGAAATCGACCGTGCCCTCGTCCAGCCCCTGCATCAGCAGAATGGCGGTGCGGGTCAGCCGCGCCTCTGTATAACGGTAGGCCGCGGCATTATCGCCATCGATATTACCGAAGTTCCCCTGCCCTTCCACCAGCGGATAGCGCAGCGAGAAATCCTGCGCGAGGCGGACCATCGCGTCATAGACGGATGCATCGCCATGCGGGTGGTATTTGCCCAGCACGTCGCCAACGACGGCCGCCGATTTCTTGAAGCCGCTGTCAGGCGACAGGCGCAATTTCCGCATGGCCCACAACAGGCGGCGATGCACCGGTTTCAGCCCGTCGCGAAGATCGGGGAGCGAGCGCGCCGTGATCGTGGAGAGCGCATAGACGAGATAGCGTTCAGAGAGCGCCGCATCGAAGGGTGCATCGACCAGCCGGTCGAAGGGATCGGGTTCAAGCGTGTCGGGAATCTCGTCGGCCATTTGCGAGGGTTAGCAAGCAGTACGAGGCGCGGGAATAGCGAGAGGGCGCGCAATCCACCGGTCCGCGCTTGCGCCATGCCCCGAACCGAGGCAGAATGTGGCAAGAATATGGCATAAAGGAGGCGAGAATGCGGCAGGTGGCGTTGATGACGGGTATGGCCCTGGCCTTGGCAGGGTGCGGCGCGGCAGATGACGGAGCGCAGAGTGAAACGATGGCGGCCAGCATCGACGCCGCCGCTCCCACAGCAGACAGGGCCGAGAGCGCCGCCGATGCGGGCACCAGTCCCATCGCTGTGTCGCTGCCGCAAATCGCCTATGTCTATGACTACGGCTTCCGCCTTGCCTCCGACGCGATTGCACCTCTGCAGATGCGCCATGCCGATCTGTGCGAGGCGCAAGGGCCATCTATCTGCCGGATCATCGACATGCGCCAGCACGGGATGGAGGGCGATTACGCGGGCGGTTCGCTCACTCTCTCCGTCGCCGCCAGCCGCGCCCGCGCATTCGGAACGCAGCTGTCGCAAATGGCGGAAGGATCAGGCGGCGAGCAGATTTCGAGCACGATCAGCGGCGAGGACCTGTCGAAGCGCATCGTCGACACCGAGGCGCGCCTGCGCGCCCGCACCGTACTGCGCGACCGCCTGCTGGAAGTGCTGCAGACCCGGCGCGGCACGGTCAGGGAGCTGGTCGAGGCCGAGCGCAGCGTCGCGCAGGTGAACGAGGAAATCGACCAGGCGCAAAGCTGGCTTGCCGAGATGAAGGGCCACGTCGCCTTCAGCCGTGTCAGCATCACCTATTCTTCCGGCGCGCCGGTCAGCGGCGGCTTTACCGCGCCCGTCCGCGCGGCACTGGCCAGTATTTCGGGCATTCTGGGCGTCATCGTCGCGGGGCTGATCACGCTTGCCACCATCGCCCTGCCGCTGGGGCTGATCGGCTGGCTCGGATGGCTGACCGTCCGGCTTTTGATGCGCTGGAGAGCGGCCTCGTCGGCTGCGAAATCGCACAGCAGCTCCGTCATCTCCGACTAATACTCCAGAGCGCGCCTCAGGCACGACGAACCGTGGCGATCGCCGGAACGCCACCCTCCCTCGCCCGTTGGTTAGGTGAAGACGCAAACAATTGAAAATACGGAGGTTTCACATGACCCAACAGGTCCTTATTCTCGCCACCAATGGCTTTGAGCAGTCGGAGCTGACCGGTCCCCGCGACAACCTCGAGCAGGCCGGAATTCGCACCACCGTCACCAGCCCCGAAAGCGGCAGCATCAAGGGCTGGGACAACACCGACTGGGGCGACAGCGTCACCGTCGACAAGCCGCTTTCCGAAGCGAAAGTGGAGGATTACGACGCGCTCGTCCTTCCCGGTGGCCAGATCAATCCCGATATCCTGCGCATCGACGAGGACGCGATCGCCCTGATCAAGGGGTTCGCCGACGCGGGCAAACCGATTGCAGCCATCTGTCACGCCCCGTGGCTTCTGGTCGAAGCAGATCTGGTTCGAGGCCGAACGGTCACAAGCTGGCCGTCTGTCCGCACCGATCTGCGCAATGCAGGTGCCAATGTTGTCGATCAGGAAGTTGCCGTCGACGGCGGTCTGATCACCAGCCGTAATCCGGATGACATTCCCGCCTTTTCCAAGGCGCTGATTTCGGAACTCGCGAAGGTTCGCGAGGCCGAACCCGCCTGATCCGACCATGCCAGAAACGCCGCAATCACGTTGCGGCCAATACCCCGTCCGGACCCCGCTCCGGGCGGGGTTTTTCATGGTAGCGTTCGTTAACACTTTTGAACCCCCGTCCGAGTCGCGAAAATCACGCCCGATTAGTGACTTGTCGTTAACCAAACCGCTTAAGCATGACTGGCGCGGGAACATCCCTTGCCGCGCATCGTTGAGCATCGTAAATTTGCAAGAGAATCAGGGGCATCTACAAATATTAAGACGTCAAATGGTCGGGAACTTCCCATTTTGGCGCAAATGGGGGGCACAGCTTGCCTGAAGGCCGTTAACGGCAGACATTAAATACATCGGAACAACTGGCGCGCGGGTATCGAACCGGCTGACGCAATCCCGGGAGAGGATGCCGTCACGCACGATGCCGCCACCCACCCTTTCGGGTCGGTGACACGCTTCCAGCCGATATTTGGTACCCGGCCACGGCGCGGCCCACGCGCAAACGGTCGGGCATGTTACGGGGGGTTCGGCGACATCGTCATCCCGCCGGGAGCGGCAGGCTCCGAAGTGTGGATGAGGCGTAGACGATGGATTTTCAGGCAAGCGGCAAAGATGGCGGCACCAATGGCGAAGGCCATGAGGGCCTCGGCGACATGAGCGCTGCTGACGCAAATTTCGCGCAAGGTTCCGCCGCTGCCGCATCGGCAGGCCTTGGCCAGCGCGTCATCGCCCAGCCCGGCCAGCAGAACACCGTGATGCTGCCTGCAGGCGTTACCATCAACGACCTGGAAGTTTCCGGCGACAATATCGTGGTGCGCCTGCCCGATGGCACCATGATCACCGTCGTCGACGCAGTCCTCTACGATGTCGATTTCGTCATCGCGGGCACGACTGTGCCGGACGAGAACTGGAAGGATTACCTAGGCGTCGAAGTGCCCATCGATCCCGAAGGCGGCAATGCGCAAAGTTCGGGCGGCAATTTCGCCGATGCGGTCAATCCGATCGATCCCGCCTATGCAATCGGCGACCTGCTTCCCTATACCGAGCTGCAGTTCACCCAGGCCGACGATCCGGAGGTTTTTCCCGGACCGATCAACGGCCTGCCCGAAGTCACCTCGGTCCCCAATATCGCCGAAAGCGATGCCGGGACCATCGTCGATGAAGACGGCCTGCCCGCGCGCGAAGGCGACATGGGCGACGAACCGGCGGGCACCGATTCCGCTTCAAACGATGAAAGCACCGTCGGCGTCATCAATTTCGTATCGCCTGACGGCGTCGACCAGCTGCTGATCGATGGCGAGCCGGTGTTCGAGATCGTCGACGGCGAGCTGGTCATCATTTTCGAGCCCACTCCGCTAGGCAACGGCATCCTGACCGTTGTCGACGTCGATCTCGACGCGGGTACAATCACCTATGATTACACGCTGACCGACAACACCATCAGCGATGGCAATACGGTCGATTTCGACATCACCGTGGTCGACCCTGATGGCGATAGCGACACCGGCAATGTCGTGATTTCGATCATCGACGATACGCCGATCACGACGGACGACGGCAATCTCGCCACTCTACCCGATGAAGCTGCCGGCATTGTCGTCGGCACTCTGGAGCAGATCTGGGCGAACGACGATTTCGGCGCAGATGGCATGGGCACGCCTGCCATCGACATCGGCAGCGGCGATCAGGGCGGCACCATCGCCATCGTCGATGGCGAGCTGGTCTATACCGCGGGCGGCGACGCGCTTCCGGGCGAAACTCTGGTCGAGACTTTTACCTATACCATCACCGATGGCGACGGCAGCGTTTCGAACACGGCGACCTTCACCGTCACGCTTACCGAAAACGGCCCTGCGCTCGATGCAGAGGCGGCCTCGATCCTGGTTGACGAAGACGGTCTGCCGGGCGGTATCGCCGGTGGTGAAGGCGATCTGACAGGCGAGACCATCACGGCGAGCGGCATGCTCTCGGGTCTCGACTTTGGCGGCGATGGCGCGGGTGACATCGTGCTCGCGGCTGAAGCCGATACCGGCCTTGTCACGCTGGCGGGTAATGCGGTCGAGACCGTGTGGGACGCGGCGACGCATACGCTGACCGGCCAGGACGCGGTGACGGGCGAAGCGGTCTTTACGCTGACCATCACCGACACCGCCACCGGTGCCTATGAATTCAACCTGCTCTCCCCCGTGTCGCACCCCGGCGCCGACGAGGATGATGCGACGCTGTCCATCGACGTCACCGTCACCGACAGCGATGGCGATGCGGTGACCGGCGCGATCAGCGTGATCATCGACGACGACAGCCCCATCATCACTCTGACCGGCGCCGAAGCCGGCATGGCCGTGCTGGACGAAAGCCCGCTGGCCGCCGACGGCATCGCCAGCGCCAGCGTCGATTTCTCGGGCAGCTTCACCTCTGCATTCGGCGCGGATGGCGCCGGGGCGGTGGATTACACCCTGTCGCTGACCGGCAGCGATGTCGGCTCGGGCCTTTATGCCCTGAATGGCACGCAGATCGTGCTGAACCTTGCCGATGGCGTAATCACCGGCTCGGCCGATGGCACCGACTATTTCACCATCAGCGTCGAAGCGGGCGGCGTGGTGACCTTCGCCTTCACCGATGCCTATGCCAATATCGCGCATGACGACACCACCAGCGCCGACGATGCGGCCAGCCTGCTGATCGAGGGCGGCGCCTTGTCGCTGGTCGCGACGGTCACCGATGCCGATGGGGATACGGCCAGCGCATCGGTCGATCTGGGCACCGGCACCTTTGCCATCGAAGATGACGGCCCGGCGATCGACGTTTCCGCCATGGGCGAAGCCGGATACACGGCGACCACTAGCGACGGTGCGATCACCGAAAGCGACGGGTTCGATCTCTCCGCGATCTTTGCCGCAACCGGCGATTACGGCACCGATGGCGCTGGCTCGACCACTGGCACCTATGGCCTTGCCCTGCTTTCGCCTGCCAGCGGCCTGACCAGCGGCGGTGAAGCGATCACGCTGACCATCGACGGCGACACCGTTACTGGCGCGACCGCCAGCAGCACGGTCTTCACCGTGACCGTCAATGCCGAAACCGGCTCGCTCACCCTTACCCAGGAAGCCGTGATCGACCATGCCGAAGGCAGCGACAGTGTCGCTCTCGCCGACGGGCTGATCGCGGCGACTTTCGCCGCCACGATTACCGATGCCGACGGCGACAGCGCATCTGCCGATGCCAGCTTCGACCTTGGCGGCAATCTCGTTTTCACCGACGATTTGCCGACCATCGTGGCGACCGGCGACATTGCCAGCGCGGTGCTGGATGAAAGCCCGGTCAGCGACGATGGCATCAGCAGCGTCACCGTCGATTATTCGGGCAATTTCACCACCGACAATGGCAATGACGCGCCCGGCAGCGTCACCTACGCCCTGTCGCTTAGCGGCAGCGATGCAGGTTCGGGCCTTTACACGCTCGATGGGACGGAGATCGTCCTCAACATCGCGGGCGGGGTGATCACCGGTTCGGCCGATGGCACGGATTATTTCACCATCTCGGTCGATGCGTCGGGTTCGGTCACTTTTGCCTTCACCGGCGACTACGCCAATATCACCAATGGCGACGCGACCAGCAATGACGATCCCGCCGCGCTGATGGCAGGTACCGGCGTGCTCACCCTGGTCGCCACCGCAACCGACAGCGACTTCGACAGCGCCAGCGCGGCAATCGACCTCGGCAACGGGACCTTCGTGATCGAGGATGACGGTCCGACCGCCGCTGATGACGGCGCCTTCATGGTCGATGAAGACCAGACCCTCTCCGACATCGACGTTTTCGGCAATGACGATGCAGGCACCGATGGTGTGGATCTCGCCACCGGCATCACCATCGTCACTGACGCTGCAAAGGGCACTGTCACCTATAATGGCGACGGCACCTTCGACTACACGCCGGATGCGGGCGCGAGCGGCGACGACAGCTTCACCTATTCGATCACCGATGCCGATGGTGACACCTCGACCGCGACTGTGTCCTTGACCATCGCACCCGACAGCGTGCCCGTGATCCGCAGCATCGACGATGCCACGGTGGACGAGGACGGCCTTGTCGGCGCCAATGCCGACGATGGCCAGACCGATCCGGCAGAGACCACGTCCACTGGCCTTGCGACCGTGACCGGGACCATCGTCGTCGATTTCGGCGCGGATGTTCCTGCCGATCCGATGGCGGCCTTCAGCTTCGACAATGTCGATGCGCTGGATGGCTCGATCACCTCGGATGGTCAGCCGGTCGATTTCGCGCTGGATGGCGATGGCAATATCGTGGGCACCGTCGATGGCGGCGCGACCAATGTCATCACGATCGCGCTGACCGATGCTTCTGCCCCCAGCGGCGGCAGCGTCTCCTATATTTATACCGTCACCCTGTCGCAGCCGGTCGACCACCCGGCCGCAGGCAGCGAGGACAGCGTCACCATCGCGGGCATCAGCTTTACCGTGGCGGACAGCGACGTGATCGACACCGTCTCGGGCAGCTTTGACGCGACCATCGTCGACGATGTGCCGTCTGCCGATGCGGTGCTGGATGGCGCGCCGGTTCTGACGGTCGATGATACGACGCTTGGGGTTGATGCCAGCGCCGATTTCGCAGGCGCGTTCACCATTGTCGCGGGTGCTGATGGCGCGGACAGCGTCACCTATGTGCTGGGCGTTTCGGCAGCGGGCGCGGATAGCGGCCTGACCGACACTGCCAGCGGCGAAGCGATCCTGCTTTACGTCGAGGGCGGCGAAGTCGTGGGCCGCGTCGGTGGCGAGAGCGGCGACATCGCCTTCACCGTCAGCGTAGATGCGACCGGCACCGTCACGCTGGACCAGCTTCGCGCGATCTATCACAGCGGCCCGGCCGACCCGATCGAAAGCGGCGATGCTGCCGAAACGCTCAGCTCTGCCGATCTCATCACCCTGACCGCCACCGTCACCGATGGCGACGGCGATATGGCCAGCGATACGCTGAACATCGGTCAGTCGCTGATGTTCGAAGACGATGGCCCGGCCATCACCGCCGATGCCGCCATTGACGCAGGCATGGCGATGACCAGCGATGCCACCCTGCCCGACAGCGATGCGACCAGCCTCGACCTCTCGGCGGTATTCGGCTTCTCGGGCGCGGATTACGGCGAGGATGGCGCTGGCAGCACCACGGAAAGCTATTCGCTCTCACTGCTCGTGGCCGAGGGTTCGCCCTCGGGCCTGACCAGCGGCGGTGAAGCCATCGTCCTGTCCGTCTATGGCGATGGCTCGGTGGTGACCGGTTCCACCGGTGAAGGCACCGTGTTCACCATCACCGTCGCGGCTGACGGCACGCTGACGCTCGATCAGTTGGCGACCGTTGACCATGCCATGGGCAGCGATCTTGCGACGCTGGCCGATGGGCTGGTTCAGGCCGATTACAGCGTCACCATCACCGATGGCGACGGCGACAGCGTCACCCAGACTGCGAATATCGATCTTGGCGGCAATATCGCCTTTGGCGATGACACGCCGACCATCACGGCGACCGGCGGGGCGATTGCAGCCACGCTCGACGAAAGCCCACTGCCTGCAGATGGCGACGGCATTGCCAGCGTCACCGTCGATTACTCGGGCAGCTTCAGCGGCGATTACGGCGCGGATGGCGCGGGTTCGACCACTTACGCGCTGACCCTGAACGGCAGCGATGTCGCTTCGGGCGTTTACGCCCTGTCCGACACGGGCACCGGCATGGGTGAGGAAATCGTCCTCAACCTCGTCGGCGGAGAGATCGTCGGCACGGCGGGCGGGCAGGCATATTTCGCCATCTCGGTCTCTGCCGACGGAATGGTTAATTTCAGCCAAAGCGCCAATGTCTGGCACGGCGATACCGGCAGCGATGACGATGCCGTCTCGATCCTGCTGGCCGATGGCACCATGGGGCTCACCGCCACCATCACCGATTTCGACACGGACAGCGCCAGCGACACGATTGACCTGTCGGGCGGCGTTTTCAGCATACAGGATGACGGCCCCTCGCTCACCGTTTCCGCCATGGACGACGACAGCGAACAGGCCGCGACCGACGATGACGGCAGCCCCAATGTCGACACGCTGCAGCTTTCCGCGATCTTTGCCACCACCAGTTTCGATTACGGCACCGATGGCGCGGCGGCTTCGGGCGGGCTTTCCGAAACCTATGCGCTGAACATCGCCGCCGCCTATGATGCGGGTACCGGCACTACGCTGACTTCGGGCGGGGCGACGATCTATCTTTATGAGATCGGCAACACGGTCATCGGCGCGACCGCAGCGACCTATGGCGAACTGGCAAGCGCGAACACGGTCTTTGTCGTCGATGTGAACACCTCGACCGGCGAAGTCGGCCTGCAGCAATATGCGCCGCTCGACCATGCGACCGGGACCGACAGCCTGTCGCTGCCGACCGGACTGATCGAAGCGAGCTATGACGTCATCGTCACCGATGGCGACGGCGACACGGTTAGCGACGATGCCAGCATCGACCTTGGCGGCAATCTCGTCTTCAACGACGACGCTCCCGCGATCGAGGCGACCGGCACGCCCGCCGTCGCCCTGCTCGACGAATCCCCGCTGCCCGATGCGGGCGACGGCGTTACCCATGTGCCCTATGACGGCATCCGCGAGGTTTCGGTCGATTACTCGGCGAACTTCAATGTCACGGCCAGCGCCGACACACCGAACGCAGTGGCCTACGCGCTGCAGCTTTCGGCCGACGGCGTTGGCTCGGGCCTCTATGCGCTCGACAACACCGATGTCACCGACGGCGATGGCGACGGGATCGGCCAGGGCACGGAAATCCTGCTTTCGATGGATGGCGGCGATGTCGTCGGCACCGCGAACGGCACCGAATATTTCCGCATCGCACTGGATGAGGCGACCGGCGTCGTCACCTTCAGCCAGTCGGAAAACATCTGGCACGATGAACCCGGCTTCTGGAACTTCATGGACGAGGGCGTTTCCATCTCCATGCCGGAAGGCACGCTGACGCTGGAAGCGACCGTCACCGACAGCGATAACGATGTCGCCTCTGCCCTGATCGACCTGTCGGACGGCGCCTTCACCATCGAGGACGATGGCCCCAGCGTCTGGACCAAGACCAAGTACACGCCCTTCGAAATGTCGGGCACGACCGAATATGCGCTGATCGCCAATGGCGACCTCGACTTCGATTTCGGCACCGATGGCCCGCTCGGCGGCTCGCTCGGCACCGGCATGACGTTCGAGCTGCTCTCGACCAGCTCGGTCGACTCCATCCCGCTCACCAGCATCAGCCAGCCGGTTTACAATCCGGTGAGCGATAGCTGGCAGTTCTCCTTTGAGTACACGACCAGCACCGGCACCAGCGGCAGCAATGCGGGCGAGATCACCTATGACGGTGATGCGTGGACGCTGACGCTCGATGATAATTTCGAATTCAGCGCTATCCTCGCCCAGTCCGATGCGACGGTTCGCACCGGTTACGACGCGCCGGGCATGACAGGTGGCCAGACCGAGATCGTGGTGTCCAAGCTCGACATTGGCGACGGCGATCCGATCTACGTCCAGTTCCGCGGCTATAACGGCACGCTGACCGCTGGCGGTGACAATGCCTTTGCCGCAGGCGACGAAGTTGGCGGCACCCAGACCTGGGTTTCGATCACCAATGAAGAAAACGGGGTCGCGGGCGACACCATCCAGGATGGCGAAGTCCTCGATTTCGACTTCTACAGCTTCGACCCGAAGCAATATGACAAGGTGCAGGACAGCTTTGTATCCGGCATGACGCTGAGCCTTGATGGCGTGGGCGCGAACGAAGACCTGATCGTCATCCTCAAGCTGGCCGATCCCGGCGATCCGACCAATATCATCACCACCCGCGCGGTCGTGGTGGGGTCGGACGACATCTATCGCAACGGCGACGCCATTCCCGATGGCTATGGCGCTCCCACGCTCGACAATAATGACGGGTTCGTCATCATCGAGGGCAACGACTATCTGGAGGATGGTGAAGCCTATGTGATCGTCGGCGCGCAGCTGATGGTGTCGTCGAGCGGGCTTACGGGCAGCGGCATCGACCTGAATGGCGCGGTCGGTGACGATGGCGGTAGCACGGGCACGGTGGCGTTTGGCGCGGCGACCGATGACAATGACGTCATCAAGATCTCCGACATCGGCCTGATCCGCACGGTGATCGACCAGTCGGCCGTATCGCTCGACATTCGCGCGACCGCGACCGATGCGGATGGCGACAGCTATTACTATGACTTCCACATCAACCCGTTCTCCGATCCGGTGGTGCTGGATCTGGATGGCAATGGCATCGCCTTCCAGTCGCTGGATGCGGGTGTCACCTATGACATGAACGGCGACGGCATTGCCGATGCGACATCGTGGATCAGCGCAGGCGATGCGATCCTGATCCATGACCTCAACGGCAACGGCGCGGTCGACGACGCGGGTGAGTTCATCTTTCACGATGACGGCATGACCGATCTTGAAACATTGGCCGCGATCTATGGCGACACGCTTGATGCCAATGACGCCGACTACGCGCAGTTCGGCGTATGGGCCGACGATGGCGACGGCGTGTTCGAAGCTGGCGAATACATGACCTTGGCCGAAGCCGGCATCACCGACATCCAGCTCACCAGCGATGGCGAGGCTTATGCAGTCGATGGCGGCGAAGTGCAGGTGTTGGGCACCGGCAGCTTCAACGGCGGGACCGGCACGCTGGTCGATGCGGCCTTCCGCACGCAATATGGCACCGAACAGCAGCGCACGGCGGAGATGGCGACCATCGCCGCTCTCGCCCCTGCCCTGCTGGAAACTGCGGCCGCCCAGGCGACGACATCGTTCGCTGCCCCGGAGATGGTTAATTTCGATGAAACACCTCTCCTTACCCAGCAGTTTACGAAGTTCTCCGCATTCGATGGCGGCGATTTCACCGCAGCCGATCTGCCGACGCTCGACACCGCTTCGCATGTCGAGAACGCCATGCCCCAGTCCTCGCTGGCCACGGCGGCTGCCGACGCAGGCCTCGAAACCGCGCTGACCGCCAGCAACGAGCCTGCCGCTGTGGAGGCTGCCGATCTCGGCGCGTCCTCTGACGCGGCTGCGGATTTCTCAGGCGCAGGCGCGATGACGGCGCAGATGATGGAAGCCATGCTCGACCTTACCGCCGCCCCTGCCCCGGCAGAAGGTGCGCAGGGCATGCAGGCGCTGGACGCAGTGCGCGAGGCGCTGGCCGAGGTGACGGGTGAGGACGATATCTCCGCCCTCGTGCAGCAAATTGTTGACACTGCCGGTGTAGAGACCCACGGCGCGGCCGATCATGCAATCGCTGCCCATGGCGCACATCCGATCGCCGCTGCCGATATCGCCGCCCTGCTGGGGGGTGAGATCGCCGGGGCCGGCCATGGCGCTGCGATGCAGATGACAGATGGCGCCGACGAAGCTGCGCTGGCAGCGGCGGTGGCGCATTAAGGGCGGTCTGGCAGGGGGCCTGACCGTCCGCATGGAATGTTTTGAGAATTACCGAACAGCAGGCGCAGACCTGCAAGTTAGGGGGCAATGAAATGACCATTCACTCGATCCGCAGCATGGCTGCCGCTGGCGGAGCCTCCCTGGCTCTCGCCTGCGCGCTGGCATCGCCTGCCGCCGCGCAGGAAGTCACGACGGTGATGCCGGGCGACGGGAACCTGATGCAGCTTTCCGACAGCGAGCTGAAGAGCGAGCTTGAGCGCCGTTACGAGGTTTCGCTGGCCGCAACGGAAGACCCGGCAATCGTGAACGCATTGGATGCCCGCTATCACTGGGCGTCCGAAGCAAAGGTGCAGTGCGCGATCGCACGCGGCTTTATGAAAAACGGCCTGCGCGACGAGGATTCGATCCGAAAGTGCCAGGGCGCCTATGGCCGCCTGACCGGCACGCCGCCGACGACGCCGATGGCGCCGCCGCCACCGCCGCCGCCGCCGGCCCCGCCCGAGGTCTGCAATCAGCCGACGAACCAGGTCTTCTTCGACTTCGATTCCGCGACCGCGCCCGCCAACACGATGAGCACGGCGCAGTTCCTGCTGAAGAACGCGCCGATGTGCGGCTGGAGCGGATACGAGATCGTCGGCCACACCGACCGTTCGGGCAGCGACGCCTATAACGAGGCGCTTTCCATCGCCCGCGCCGATGCCGTGACCGAAGTGATGGTCGCCGCAGGCGCAGACCGTGCCGCGATCATCAGCCGCGGCGTGGGTGAAACCGATCTGGCCGTGCCCACCGTCGATGGCGAACGCAATCCGCAGAACCGCCGCGTCGTGATCACGGTCCGGTAAGGGGAAGAACAATGCAGAAGCTTAAAAAAGCCGCGATCATCGCTTCCGTGCTGACCGCCAGCGTTTCCACCGTCGCGATCTCGACCATCGCGCATGCTCAGGAAGCCGAACCCATGTCGCTTTCCGAAGTCGTCGCGATCGGCGTGGATTCCAATCCGCAGATCAGCCAGGCGCAGATGAACAAGGAAGCCATCCAGTTCGAGCGCAAGCAGGCGCAAGGCCTCTATGGCCCGCGTGTTGAGGTCGAGGCGGGCGTGGGTGCGCGCCGGCTTGAAAATCCGACGCGCCGTTCGCTCGGCATTTCCAACGATTGGCTCAACCCGATCGATGCGCAGATCCGCGGCGACTGGACCGTCTATGACTTCGGCCGCCGCCGGGGCGAACTGCTGCGTCAGTCGGCCCGCGTCGATGGCGCGTCGCTCCGTGTCCTCGAACGCAGCGAATTCATCGCCCTGCAGATCGCGCGCCAGTATCTGGATGTGCTGCTGCAGGAACGCGTGGTCGCGGCCAGCATGGACAACACGGCCTTTCACCGCACGCTGGTGACCAACCTGCAGGAAGGCGTGCGCCAGGGCTCGATCTCCATCGCCGACAGCCAGCAGGCCGAGGAACGCCTGCAGGCCGCGCTGGTGCGCGAGGCCGAGGCGATGCAGACCATGCAGGACGCCAAGGTGCGCCTCCAGAGCCTTGCCGGCATTCCGGTCGACGCGGTGGTGCTGCCGCCCGATCTGGCGATGTTTATTCCGGGCAGCGAGGCGGAGGCCGTGGGCCTTGCCCGCACCAAGAACCCTTTGGTCCGCGAAGCGCAGGCCGATGTCGATGCCGCCAATTCCATGGCCGATAGTGCCAAGGGCGACCTCTACCCCACCATCGGCGTCGAAGCCTATGCCCGCGCCGGTGACGACATCGACGGTTTTCAGGGTGAGACGACCGACCTGCTGGCCCGCGCCTATGTCCGCTGGCAGCTGTTCGACAGCGGCATCAACGCGGCGAAATATCAGGAGATGGTCCGCCGTTCGTCGGAAGCGCGCTTTGCCATGCACGCCCGTCAGCGTGAGGCCGAGGAAGACGTGCGCACCGCATGGAACGCGCTGCAGACGCAGGGCCGCATCGTTTCGGAGCTGGGCAAGCAGAGCACCGTCACCAACGGGCTGATCGACAGCTATCAGAGCCAGTTCAATGTCGGTCGCCGCTCGCTGCTCGACGTGCTCGACGCGCAGAACACGCGTTATAACGTGCAGGTTCGCCTTGAAAGCGCGCGCTTCTCGCAGATTTTCTCGCAATATCAGGTGCTGGCCGCGACCAATCGCTTCCTCGAAGCACTGGCCGTCGCTCCGCATTATGGTGCTGGCGAGGCTGAACGGGAACGTTTCGACTATGGCCCCTCGGTCCCGGCGGAACGCCAGGGCCGCGTTTACCCAAAATAAGCGGGAATGCGGTATAGCCGCTGCGATGACTGACAGGCGATTGCCAAATGGACATGGCTAACAGCCCCGTAACCGCTTCCGGCGTCGATCCGCTGGCCGCTTGCCTAGCGCGAGTGGCGAGGCGGTTCGACACGCCTTTTGCGCCTGCGATGCTGGAAAGCTCGCTCGCCATGGGGGCGGATGGGTTGCTGCCATGGCATCAGGCCGGGCCGGCGCTGGAACTGCTTGGCCTCAACTGGGAAGAGCGGTCGGCGAAGAAGCTGCCCCTCGACGCCACGCTCTATCCGCTGATCCTCCGGCGCGATGGTGAGATTGCCCTGCTCCTCGACCGCAAGGACGACGACGTGCTCGTCTGGCATGCGGGTGAGGCGCTGGACGCTTCGGGCGCGTGGACGCCTGCCAGGGATTTCGCGGGCAAGCAGGCCTTCACCCTGATTTCGGTCGAAGGCGATCCCACCGCCCTGCGCGATGCGGGCCAGCCATGGCACCGCAAGGCGCGGCAGCACTGGTTCTGGTCGGAAATCGTCAAGCGCCGCCGCGAATTCTGGCCGGTGCTGCTAGGCTCGGTGGTGATCAACCTGCTTGCCGTGGCGCTGCCGATCTTCACCATGAATGTCTATGACCGGGTGATCCCCAATCGCGCCGACGCCAGCCTTTGGGTGCTGGCCATCGGGGTGCTGATCGCCTTTGCGCTGGAGTTTTCCCTGCGGCGCGCCCGCACCGACGTGCTCGATGGCATCAGCCGCGATCTCGACATATCGCTGTCGCAAAAGATCTATGCCCGCGTAATGGCGACCCCCATGTCGGCCAAGGCGGGGCACACCGGCAATCTGGTCGCGCGGGTCAGCGAATATGGCGTGCTCAGGGACTTCTTCGCCTCCACCACCGTGGTGCTGGTGGTCGATGTTGCCTTCCTTGCGATCTTCGTGGCCTTCATCGCGATCATTGCCGGGCCACTGGCGCTGGTGCCCATTCTTGCGATCAGCGGCATGGCGCTGCTGGGTCTCTATCTTCAGCGCAAGGTGACCGAAGCCGCGCGCGATGCGCAGGCCGATCATGGGCTTCAGCAAACGCAACTGGTCGAAAGCATCGCGGGCCTCGAAACGCTGAAAAGCATTGCGGGCGAAGGCGAAATGCTGGGCCGCTGGCGCCGCCTGTCCGACATGGCGAGCCGCTCGCAAAAGCGGCTGCGCGCGGTGAATTCCACCGCCATCGGCGCGGCGTCGACGTTTCAGCAATTCTCGACAATCTCGCTGGTCGTGGGCGGCTATTACCTGTTCGATGCGGGCTATATCACCATGGGTGCGATCATCGCGATCGTCATGCTGTCGAGCCGGGCGCTCGCTCCTGCCGGACAGCTCGCCTATCTCCTCACTCGCTGGCGGCAGGCGAAGGAGACGCTCGATTCGATCGAACGCCTGTGGGACCAGCCGGACGAGCGCCGCATGGGTTCGTCCTCGCTGCCGCCCATGGTGCGCAGCGCGAATGTCGAATTGCGCGATGTCAGCTTTACCTATCCGGGCGCGAATATCGCTTCGCTGTTGGGCATCAACCTCACGATCAAGCCCGGTGAGCGCATCGCCATCATCGGACGCGTGGCGGCGGGCAAGTCGACGTTGGGCCGCGTCATTTCGGGCCTGTTCGAACCCAGCGAAGGCGCGATGCTGGTCGATGGCATCGACAGCCGCCAGTACCGCCCGCATGACCTGCGCCGCGACTTCCGCTTCGTCGCGCAGGATTCGAACCTGTTTTCGGGCACGATCAAGGATAATCTCTCCCTCGCCTCCGCACGCGCGAGCGAAGAGGAGCTGGTCGCGGCGCTGCGTAAGGTTGGCGCGGACCGGTACCTGTCGCGCGATGCGGGCGGGTTTGACAGGCCCATCGGCGAAGGCGGGCGGCAATTGTCGGGCGGTCAGCGCAATTTCCTCGCGCTTGCCCGCGCCTTCGTCGCGCCATCGAAACTCTTGTTCATGGATGAGCCGACGGGCGCGATGGACGCGCAAACCGAAAAGCTGTTCATCCAGTGCCTGTCGCAAAACCTGACAGCCGATCAGACGCTTATTGTCTCGACCCATCGTCCGGCATTATTCTCCCTGTGTGAACGGGTTATCGTGATCGACGGCGGACGCATCGCCGCCGACGGGCCCAAGGAAGAGGTGATCCGCAGCGTGGGCATGCGTTCAGATGGTTAAGGCGATCCGTGCCCTTGTTACAGGCTTTGCCCTGTGCGCCGCCGCGCCCGTCATGGCCGCCGGCGACGCCGAGCGTGCGCGTGACACCAATGCCGCGATCGCCACGAACGCACGTGTTGAAACCATGGCGGCCTTTATCGCGCAGGGCCCATCCGGCGCCACCGCGCAGCGCTGTCTGGCGCAGGCGATCTATTACGAAGCCGGGTACGAGCCCGATGCAGGCAAGCGCGCCGTGGCGCAGGTCGTGCTGAACCGCGTGCGCCATCCCGCCTTCCCCAATTCTGTCTGCGGCGTCGTCTATCAGGGCGTCGACCGGCCCGTATGCCAGTTCTCCTTCACCTGCGACGGCTCGCTGTCGCGCCGCCCGTCCGCCGCCGCCTGGGCCGATGCCAATCGCATCGCGCGCGACGCACTGGCAGGCCGGGTTGAGAAAAGCGTGGGCAGCGCCATCAACTATCACGCCGATTACGTGGTCCCCGCATGGGCTTACACAATGGGCAAGGTCACCAAGATTGGCACCCATATCTTCTATCGGTTCAACGGCGGCGCAGGGCGTGCGCGCGCCTTTACCCAGCTTTACGCCGGGCGCGAACAGATGCCTGACATCAAGACCGACGATGGCGTGCTGGTCGCGGGCGGGCCGGATCCGCTGACCGGGCGGTATGAAAATGGCCTCACCGTCGCGCCCAGCGACGCCGACCGGCACGCCCCTGCCGATATCGGCGGCAGGCTGGATACGACCAAGGGCTGGAAGCTCGAACTGCCGGCGCCGACACAGGGCCGCTATGCGCAGATGGTCGCGGGCAAGATCACGCCCGATGACCAGCCGGAGGCTGGCGAATGATCGCTGCTGCACGGGCCGGATGGAGCCGCCTCGATTCCCCGCGCCGATTGATCGTGGTCGCCGCCATCGGCGTATTGGCGCTGCTGATCTGGGCCAGCTTTGCGCCGCTGGATGACATCACGCGCGGACAGGGCAAGGTCATCCCGTCGAGCAAGGTGCAGGTCGTGCAGGCCGCCGATCCCGCGCAGGTCGCTGAAATCCTGATCCAGAACGGCCAGCAGGTGAAGCGCGGCGAGCTTCTCGTGCGCCTCAACGACAGCGAAAGCGCGAGCCAGCTGGGCCAGCTGGAAACCGAAACGCAGCGGCTGTCAGCCCGCGCCGACCGGCTGAACCGCGAAGCCAGCGGCGAAGGCACCGGCTGCGAACCGGGCAGCATTTGCGCCGAGGAACAGCGTCTGCAGCAGGTCCGGCAGGCCGCCGCGCGCAGCCGCGAAAGCGCATTGGCCGCCGCTGTCGAACAACGCCGCCGCGACCTTTCCGAAGGGCAGGCCACGGTCGCATCGCTGGAAAAAAGCACGTCCTTGGCCAAGCAGCAGGTCGACATGCTGACGCCGCTTGCCGCCAAGAACATCGTGCCGCAGACCGACCTGCTGTCGGCGCAGCGCGACCTTGCCGATCTCCAGGGCCGCCTGTCGGGCGCGCGACAGGCCGTGCAGCGTGCCCGTGCCGGGGTTTCGGAAGCGCAGGCGGATCTCTCCAGCGCCCGCCTCGATTTCCAGCAGCAGGCATTGAACGAACGCAGCGAGCTTGCCACCCGGATCGCAGTCAACGAGCAGTCGATCAAGGGGGCCGAGGCGCGTGTGCAAAGGAACGAATTGCGCGCGCCCGTCGATGGCATCGTCAACGATCTGCAGGTCACCACCGTCGGCGGATTTGTGTCGCCGGGCGAAAAGATCATGCAGATCGTGCCCACCGGCGAACGCCTGCTGGTAGAGGCCAAGGTTCGCCCATCGGACATCGCCTTCATCAAGGTAGGCGACCGCGCCAATGTGAAGGTCACAGCCTATGATTTTTCGATCTACGGCGGGCTGAACGGCACCGTCCGGCAGATCAGCGCCGACAGCGTCTATGACGAGAATGAGCGGGAAAGCTATTACCTCGTCCAGGTTGAAACGACGCGCAGCTTCATGGAGCGCGGCGGACAGAAGCTGGCGATCATGCCGGGCATGATCTGCGAGGTGGAGATCATCACTGGCCGCAAGAGCGTGCTGGGCTATCTGCTCACGCCCTTCACCCGCGGCCTGTCGACCGCGCTGACGGAACAGTAACCGCCTGCCTTAAAAGCCGTGAAGGTAGCGCTTGTCGCCGCTGAAGGAATAGACCGGGCGGTAATCATTCGACGCACTGCCATCCAGCAGATCGTCCGATCCATTGTCGAGCATCAGCACCGCGCCATCCAGCTTCACGATCAGCACTGCGTGATCGATCCGGCGGATATTGTCGCGGGCCAGCGTCAGATACATGTCGTCGCGTGACACGCCCATCGCGGCCAGGATCTGCATCTTGGCGATGGCGTAATCTTCGCAATCGCCCTTGCCCCGGCGCAGCGTTTCGGCAGCGTCAGCCCAGTAATCCTTGCGCCCGTAATTGCGCATGTCGTCGGTAAAGCTGATCCGGGCATTCACCCAGCGATTGACCGCCGCCACCTTGTCGCGCGCGGTCGCGCCCTGCCCCACGCTGAGCGAAGCGGCGCGCACATTGGCGCGGCCTGCCCCATGGCTGCTGACGCGGGACCATGCGCTGTCGAAAGCGGTGCGGCTGATCGGCATAATCTTGCTGGCGAGAAAATCGGTGCCGCGCCCGGCATTGAGCGCCGGTTTCGCGGGAAACGCGAAACCGGCGGCTGGCGCAATGTTCGCGCAGCCGATGCCCGCTGCAGCCGGGGTCATCTTCACCCCCGCCGACTGCGCCTCGACGTCAGCCGATGCGACGGGCCCGGCCGCCTTTGCAAAGCCGGCCTGACGCATGCGAATGCGCTCCAGCGCGGACATGGGCTTTGCCGGCTGCGGCGCGGCGATGCGCGTCACCGCCAATGGGGCGGCAGCACATTGCGACGTCATCAGCGACGAAACGGCAAGATGCCCCGCGGCAAACTGGGTGGCGGCGCTGACCGCCCCGACATTCCAGGGCGCGGCATGTACGGCGGGCGCGACCAGCACGGCCATGCCTGCCGCCAGCTGCGCTGTAATCCGTGCGAAATGCTTCTTTCCGGCCATGATTGGAACATGGCCCACAGCCCTTCAACAAAGGCTTTGCACTAATGGCTTCCAATGCTGGTTAACGAGAAGTTTCGCGCAAACCCGCACCTGCCATCTCGAGCCTCGCGCTCATGATGCAAATGACTGTTTTATAAAGGTTTTAAACAGATCTGATGTTGCATGCCACGCCGAGGATGCGGTTAATCCTTACCAGCCCAAGCGCAGAAAAACGTTTTACGATTAGGGGTTAATCCCGGTCTTCAACGCTTCATCATGTCATGCGCGGTATCGGGCACGCGCACCATGATGCCATCCATATCCTCATCCACGATGATCTGGCAGGAAAGGCGGCTCGTCGGCCCCGCCCCTGCGGCAAGGTCCAGCATGTCCTCCTCGTCCTCGCTCGCTTCGGGCAATTTCGCGAACCAGTCGGGCACGACGATGACATGGCAGGTGGAGCAGGCCATCTGACCCTCACACGTCCCTTCCAGCGGCATGCCAGCTGCCTGTCCGATGGTCAGCAGGCTGTCGCCGACCTTTCCGGTGGCTTCGATTTTCTCGCCCTTGGGGGTGACGAACGTGACGCGGACCATCTTACTCAAGCACCTTGCGCTAACGCCGCCGCATTGATTGCGGCCGCGGCTTCCTCCAGGTCCTCTCCGGTTGTGTATCGGCCAAACCCTAGCCGTATCGTTGTTTTTGCCAGCTTGGCATCCAAACCGATGGCCCGCAAGACCCGGCTTGGTTCCACCGACGATGATGCGCAGGCAGACCCCGCCGAAAAGGCGACATTGCGGCAATCGCTC
This sequence comes from Croceicoccus mobilis, assembly GCF_001661965.1. Taxonomy (GTDB): domain Bacteria; phylum Pseudomonadota; class Alphaproteobacteria; order Sphingomonadales; family Sphingomonadaceae; genus Croceicoccus; species Croceicoccus mobilis. The sequence continues at coordinate 124,140 of NZ_LYWZ01000028.1, read as the reverse complement.
ATCAAACGCGCCACATCCAGACCATCGCGCCGGATGCTCAGATTGCCATGCCAGCGCGCCTCTTCGCTGCCATTCAGCGTCCAGTCTGAAAAGAACTGGCGGCCCTTGGCCCAAAGCGTTTCAATATGCTCGCGGTCGGCGATCATCCGCTCTTTCGCCAGCTTTGCCGCGGCGCCGAACCCGGCGATCAGCGCGGGTGACAGCGTACCGGATCGCAGCCCGTCCTCCTGTCCCCCGCCGGTAATCAGCGGAGCGAGCTCTACCCCCTCGCGCAGCCAGAGCGCGCCAATGCCTTTCGGTCCGTGCAGCTTGTGCGCGCTAATGGCGATGGCATCGGCCATGGGGATGTCCAGCTTGCCCGCCGCCTGCACCGCATCGCAGACGAAGAACGCGCCCGCCTCTCTGGCCCGCCGGGCGATTTCGGTGATGGGCTGGATCGTGCCGATCTCATTATTCACCTGCATGACCGATACGACGCCGGTGTCTTCCGGCCATTCGGCATTCGCGTCGATCAGCCCGTTTTCGCCAACCGGGATGATATGCCGCCCGCCTGCCAGCCGCGCCGCGGTTTCATGCACCGCGCTATGTTCGATCGCACTGATGGCGCAGGCTTTGCCCGCCCGCGCCGGTTCGTTGCCCAGCAGCGCCATGTTCAGCGCCTCTGTCGCGGTGCCGGTGAAAATGACGCGCCCACCGGGAGGAAACAGCGCCGCCACCCGTTCACGGGCCAGATCGACGGCAGCGGCGGCCTGCCGGCCATAGCGATGCGGGCTGTGCGGATTGCCAAAACCCATGCCGTCCGGCCCGTCCAGCCAACGCAGCATGGCATCGCGCGCTTCGGGTGCGAGCGGCGTTGTCGCCTGATAGTCGAGATAGATCACGAACCCGCCACCTGCGCCGCCAATTCGCGCCATACGCCGAGGAAGGCGTCGATCTCGGCAATGGTCGTTTCGCGCCCGATCGACACGCGGATGACCTCCGCCGCAGCCTTTTCATCCATGCCCAGTGCCATCAGCACGCGGCTGGGTTTCAGCGATCCCGACGAACAGGCACTGCCCGCCGATACCGCGATCCCTGCGCCGTCCAGCCGGATCAGCTGCACCGCGCTCGCCAGCCCCGGCAGGCGATAGGACCCGATGGCGGCAATGCGCGGCGATGCAGCGGCGATCACCTCTCCGCCCGCATCGATCACCGCATCCTCCAGCATCGCGCGCAGGCGCAATGCGTCTTCCATCCAATCATGTCCCGCTTCCAGCGCGGCGGCCATCGCCATCGCGCCCGCCACGTTCTCGGTCCCGCCGCGATAGCCGCGTTCCTGCCCGCCCGTGGGGGCCAGCAGACCCAGATCACGCAGCAGCAGAGCGCCAATGCCGGGTGGGCCGCCGAACTTGTGCGCGCTGATCGCGGCCATGTCGCATGGCGGCAGGTAAATCTTGCCCGCGGCCTGTGCGCAATCGGCCAGCAGCATCCCGCCGTCTTCGCGCACGCGGTCATGGATCAGGTGGAGCGGCTGGATCACCCCGGTCTCGTTATTCACTTGCTGGATCGCGACCAGAGTGTCGCTGACATCACCCAGAGCATCGGGATCGACCAGGCCATGCGCATTTACGGGAATGATCCGCGCACCCGGCACATGGCGCATCACTGCCTCGTGCTCCACGCTCGACACGGCATGGCGGGAGAGGTGGCTGCGCGTCAGCGCCAGCTCCAGCGCCTCACTCGCGCCGCTGGTGAAGATGACCTCCCCTTCCCAGCCCAGCGCCGCCTTCACCCGCGCCCGCGCATCCTCCAGCGCGGCGCGGGCGGCGCGGCCCGCGCGATGCGGGCTCGACGGATTGGCATCGAGGGCGAGGCCCGCCAGCATCGCTTCGCGCGCGGCGGGCAATATGGGCGCGGTGGCCGCATGATCGAGGTAAATCGAGGGGGGTGAATCGTCAGGCACAGGCAGGTGAACTGTTCTTTCGCTTTATTGCGGTTATTTCATCGAGATTGCGCTTGCGCGCTTGCTATCTATATAGGCTGCAACAGCCAATCATACCCCCGCGGCCGATCTGGCCGCGCCGGGGCAAAATACAGGTACCGTCTCAACCGATGCCCTCCGTCATCTTTCCCGGACCCGAAGGCCGCCTCGAAGGCCGTTATCACCCTGCGCCCCGTCCGCGCGCACCGCTGGCGCTGATCCTTCATCCACATCCCCAGTCGGGCGGTACGATGAATGACCGGATCAGCCAGGCGCTGTACAAGGATTTCGCCGCGCGCGGATTTGCCGTGCTGCGATTTAACTTCCGCGGCGTGGGCCGCAGCCAGGGCAGTTTCGATAATGGCGTAGGCGAATTGTCCGATGCCGCAGCCGCGCTCGACTGGGTGCAGACCATCCATCCCGAAGCGCAGGTTACATGGGTCGCGGGCGTATCCTTTGGCGCGCTGATCGGCATGCAGCTGTTGATGCGCCGCCCGGAAATTCGCGGTTTCATCTCGATCGCACCGCCGGCGAACATGTATGATTTCTCGTTCCTGGCCCCGTGCCCTGCCAGCGGCATCATCATTCAGGGCGCGGCCGATACGGTCGTTACGCCGGGTGCGGTGCAAAAGCTGGTCGACAAGCTGCGCACGCAAAAGCACATCACCATCCATCACGAGGAAATTCCCCGCGCCAACCATTTCTTCGAACATGAGTTCGACGAGCTGATGCGCAGCGTGGACAATTACCTCAACTTCCGCCTCAATCCGGATTGCCCGATCCGCTAAGGCGATCAGCGCCAAGGCGTTTGGAAGCACATCGAAAGCCCGCGAACAGGTGCGCCCTGTTTGCGGGCTTTTGCCTGCCTGCCGTTTGCTCGCCTGCCGGTCAGGGCGGCGGCCATTGCGTTTCCATGGGGAAGGCGCTGGAGCGGGTGAGGGGAATCGAACCCCCGTCGTCAGCTTGGGAATACTAATCCATCACTGAATTTAAACGACTATTTTTTTCATTTCTTCATATCCGGCGTTAACCTGCCAAAATGTTGGAAGGGGTCAAGCGGTCCAAGCCTGCGCCCCTGCACTGTCCGCAGAACGCTTCGCCAGAATGAGTGTGACATAAGCTTCATCGGTGTCATAGTTCGCCCAAGACTGGCTCCCCGCGCGATCGCCGATCCAGATTTGATCGAGCATGGCGTCGGCCATATATGCAAGGTCGCCGGTATTGTTGTAGCCGAGTGCGTTGTCCGAGTAGAAACGGACACCAGCAGCATCCCCCACCACAGCAAACTTGTCGGATGCGTGCTCAACGATGCCGTCAAAGTTGGTGTCTGCACCGATGGTCGAACCGTTCTTGCGGACACCAGAGCGAATGTTGTAGGACCAAGCCTCCCTCGTGATCGAGAAGTAGGTAGTCGTGTCGGATGACTTGGCTAGGGAAGCGATGTTGTTGTAGCTGCTTCCATCCGATGTCGGGATCACGCCTTGAGCGTACAGAGACCACTCCGCAGAGGGAGACATCGTAACCTTCAGCTCCTCCGCGTTGGAAGCCAGATAACCGGAGGCGCTAATCTTCGAAGTAGGATCGCTGGCGAAGCTCACCTCATTATATCCGAGGAAGGTCGCCAAACTGTCCGTCATCGACGAACCCACCTTGTAGAACGAATTTACCGGGTCGAATGCAAAGTCGTAGGCTGGATAAAGATCGGTGACCTCTGGTGCTGGCGCGGGCACCTCTGTGCCGCCGCCCGTCCAGGTCGTTGCATCACTATCTTGGTTCGCAGCTTTGCGCGCTAGGACAAGTGTAATTGCGTTCGGCCAGTTCGCCGCCGCAGTACCCCTGTCGCCTATGTTGATCATATCCAGAGCGGAAGCCGCAGCAAGTACGTTGGCACCCGTGTTGGTGTGCTGAAGACTGCCGTGGTTGAAGAACCGGGCGCTCACCGTGTCGAGGATCGCGGCAGCGCGGATGCTGCTGCCAGCGGCCAGCCAGCCTATGTTCGTGTCGGTTCCAAGAGTGCCGTTATTCAATCGTGCATTCGCGCGCAGCTCGTTCGCATATCCATCGCGTGCGATTATCAGCGCATCGGTGTCGTCATCGGAGTGTGTGAGACAGGCAAAAACCTCATACACGCCGGCTGTGTATGCATTCGGGATGCCTTCAACATACATCGTCCAGTTCGTGGATGGGTCCAGCGCAACTTTCAACTGTGCGTCTGCTGTCGGAGTGAACCCGTTTTCGTCGAAGTAGGTCGCCAGCGCAGGATCATAGTAATAGACCGATGGATGCGCGAGGAACTTGGTCAGACTATCCGTGACAAAGCTATCGACCTTGTAGAACCCGTTGATCGGGTCGAAGGCGAAATCATAATCGGGATAAAGGTCGGTGATCTCGTCAGACGCAGGAAACGATAGGATGCCGAATTCGGAGCGATAGGTGTCACCCGTATCAACATACTGCCCCAGCGACATGATGCCGTCGTAATCGGCCCCACTGCTCCAATAGCAGTGATATTCAAAGTTCCCGTGGGCGGCCATATAAGCCTTTGCCGCAGAGACATAGGGGCCAAAACCAGAGGACTTCACACCCCATTCCGCAAAGCCAAGCGGCTTGCCGTGGGTCGCTGCGAAGGCCGACGCCCAATTGATGCCGCATGTCTTGGTCAGCATCTCGTTCCATGCTGTCGCGGGGTCGGTGCTGTCGCCGTATTCCGGCTTGTGGTAAAAGTCGATGGAGATCACATCAACATAGGCGTCGCCGGGATAGCAGGCTTCGATAGTCGCCTGCGACATGCTTTCCACGCCGATATTCGGGCACCAGTCGAACCGAAAGCGCGTCGACACCGCACGGAAAATATCCACCATTCGCTGCCAAGTCGTGACATATGCCGCCTCTGAGCCAGAGGCCGCCCACGGCTGCCAATTCCCGTTGAACTCCCAGCCCGTGCGAACGTTTATGTCGCCGGTCGGGTGGCGAGTGGCGAGCGTGTTAGCAATCGATGTCCACGCACTATCGAACTTGGTATCCGACGCGCTCGATAGGAACGTCTCGCCCTGCCAGAACATTGGGATCGACCAGCGGATCGCGCGCGTCTCGGTTCCGAACTGGGTAGCGGTGTTGGCAAGCCATCCGACAGAGGATTGATAGTCACTGCTATTGGCGCGCCCAGAGTGCACTTGCACACTGTCCGCATCACGCCCCAACCACCGGTCGAAACTATCAAGCCCGATCTGGGTGTTCCCAGTATGGACACCATTCTCGAACGAAAACGGGCTCGGCGTCGGGCTAGGCGTTCCGCCGCCGCCCCGCCTGCGCCAGAAAACAGGCCCGACACCGACACCGATTGCAGGCATTATTCGCCCCCCTCGACCGGCTTCACCGGGCAGCCGAAATCCCGCTTGTAGGTGTCCTCGAAATAATGGCACAGCCGTCCGCCCGCGTCAGACACGCGCCCGGCCCATGCGACATAGCCCGCATAGAAATGCGCAAAGGCCACCGGGTCAGTTGCCGCTTCGCTTGATGCTTCGGGTGCCTGCTCCGTCACCGCCTGCAGATCGGCACGCGGGGGTTCGCTCCCGTTCCGATGGGCGCAGCTGGAGGCACACAGCAGCACTGATGGCAGGATGCAAAGGCACATCACTTTCCGGGGCAGCATCGATCGCATCGCGCATCTCCTGTTCCTGTTTGAAATTCTCGATCTCGTCGCGCGCCCGTTGCTCGGCGGCCTTGTCGGTGGCCTCGATCGAGGCGATGGCGCGATCCTTCTCGTAATCGTCAATCACGCCGCGATCGTGCAGCTGCACCGCGCCGATCGCGCAGACGATCCCCAGCAGCACCAGCCCCGCGATCAGCAGCGGCTTGGCCAGCCTGTCGGCCCATTCCTCGGGCACACCCGCTTTCAGCAGGCGCCGGAAGATCCACGAAATGATTATGACGCTCATCGCTCGATCCTTTTGGCCGTCGGTGAATTCGCGAGCGGATGGTCCCCGATCGGATCGACCGGCGGCGCAGGCGTGCGCACGCCCAGCGCGATCTTCTCCATCTTGGAAATGATCTCGCGCAGCGACAGCCAGCCCGCGGTGATGTTGCCGGCATCGCCAATCGTCACCTTGCCATCGGCCATGACCATCAGGCCCACTATCCACAGCACGCCGCCGCCCAGCCCGCCGAGGAGAAAGACCGCGATCGTGCGCTGCCAGTCCTGCGTCACTGGAACCCGCCCTTTTTCAGCGCGTCCAGAAAGCCCACCGCATGCATGGCGATCATGCTCGCCCGGTCATTGCCGTTGACGATCCGCCGCGCCTTGGTGAACTGGTCGGTCGTGGGCGCGGCGGGATCGAGGTAATCGGCCAGCGACTTGCCGGTGAACGCCCCCTGCAGCATGCCCGTCACCAGAATTTCGGCGGCGATGCGCGGCTGCAGCGCCATGTCGAAATCCTTGAGCAGCGCGCCATTCAGCCCCAGCGCCCTGTCTGCCCATTCGTAATTGTAATCCCATGTCAGCTGGACAAAGCCGCGGCCATATGGGGCCTTCGCATATTTGGCGGGCTTGCCGTATTCCTTGCCATCGCCCTTGCCCCATTCCTCCTGCGGCAGGAAACGGCTCTCATGCCATGCGGTGGCCAGCACATAGGCCATCCACCCGATCGGCAGCACCGCGCCCGCCTGCAGGATCAGATTGACGCTATCGACCTGTGCCTGCCCCATGCCGCCGGTGATCTTGCGCACCGCGTCATAGAACGCGCCCGGCCTGGTCAGTGCATGCGTCCCCGCCACCTTGCCCGCGCGCGGCACGCCCAGCGCGTCGAGCAGATTGTCGAGCGCGAGGATATTGCCGCTATCCTCAAACACGCCCTGGGGCGCGGCCGCGCGCACCGCATCGAAAATCGCTTTCCTCGGATCAGTCATTATCGGCCCCCTCGCTATGCTTGCGCTCCACCGCCTGCTCCGCGATCGCGCCTTGCGTGCGGTTGCGTTCCTCGCCCAGCTGCGCATCCAGCTCGGCCTTGGTCACAAGCCGCAGGCTGGTCGCCCAGGCGGCCTTGCGCTTCACCCATTCCTCGATCGGCTGCAGGATCGGTTCGCCCACCAGCCCGACGCCCAGCCCCAGCATCAGCGCCAGCGGCAGCATGAAGGGCGCAGGCGTGCCCACCGCCACCATCAGCAGCGCCAGCGCATAGGCCGCGATCCACAGCGCGCCCGCGCTCATGGCCACGCCAAGTATGGCGCCTTCTTCTTTCGCTTTCAGCAAGCGGCCGAGCTGCGCGACCTGTCCCATGATGCAGCTGCCGATCACGATAAACGCCAGCTCCGCGCTCGACAGCGCGGGCGCGGCCAGCCCGACGCCGACGCCGCTCACAGCCCCGATTAGGCTGGTCTTGGCGGGTGCCAGCTGCATCACCGCAGCACCATGACCCATGCCATGCACCAGAGCGTCCAGAGGACGCACCAGCCCAGCTTCCAGCGCGGATGGGGCGCAAGCCGCATGACGAACATCACCAGCACGATCAGCGCCAGATAGACGCGCGCAAACTGCATCCACGGCGCGTCATGCCATTGTAGCAGCCCGCCGAAGAACGGCGGCAACAGGTCAAGCCGCAGGATCGTGCTGAGCATGCCGGCAATCGCCGCGCCGCCCAGCGTCAGCCCCATGGCGCACCACCATAGTTCGGTTGGCGCCGGGATATCGGGCAGCGGCGCACCCACGCGGGAGATGATACTGGCCCGCGCACGGCAGGCGATCCGCGCCAGCGCAAGGAACACCAGCACCGCCGCCACGCCCACCAGCGCGAAATAGCCTGCGATAATCAGCTTCGCCATCATGCCCGCACCGATAGTCATGCCGCAATCTGCCCAACGCCTTTCCAGACCACCTTCTTGGCGATCCAGATCCAGTCGACGGTGCCATCGCTGACGGTCCCGCTGGGGTGCACGGGCGCGCTGGCGCCCGCAGTGCCGCCCGTGACCGTCATGTAGACTTCGGCCCCGTTGTAGACGACGGCACCGGCCGCATAGTCAGCGCCGCTCACCCACTGCTGTTCGGTCGCCCACCCATCATTCGTCGCGATCAGGCCCATATATCCGGATGCCGCCGGCGCATTCGAAAACAGGATCGTCCCATGCACAATGCCGCCGATTTCAGACTGTTCGCCATCGGCATCGGGCCAGCTCTCGCTGATACGGTTCAGCCGGAACCTGCTATTTCCCTCAAAGCGGACGCGGGCAGCGCCCCTATTGCTTGAAAGATCGGCGAAGGTGCCATCGACCAGCACGTTATCCTTGACCAGGTAATGGGTGTCAGCGGTGTGGCTCGACCCCTGCCGCGCATAGATCGCCAGCTCGGTTTCCACGCTACCGGTTCCGCCGAACGATATCTGGTTGCCCTGGCAGCGGTTCCAATTGCCGCCTGAAGCGAACTCATATCCCACGATCGCGGCCGTTCCGGCTGGCTGGGCAGCCAGAATAACGAGATGGTTGTCCTTGATCGTTCCCATCGCGCGCAAAAGGTGATCGCCGGCATAGGCAGCGTTCGTGAAGTCGAGCGTATTGCCATCAACGATATGCTTGGCCGACGACCCGGTCAGATCGATGCGCACATTGCGCATGTAATTGGAACGCAGGGTGAAACTGCGGATATCCTGATCGGCAGCCAGAATACCCAGATCCTCGGCGGTTCGATATTCGAACGCATTATCGGCCACCAGCACCGTATGCGCATCGTCACCCGTCGCGAAGCCTGCGGTGTTCGCGGCAAAAAAGGTCCAGCCACGGCGGAAATAAAAGCTCGCAATGGCGCCCGATCCGACCACCGCGCCATATGCTTCCGATCCGTCCAGCTCGAAATTATCGGCGTCGATTTTCGTAATAGACCAACAAATGTCGCCCATTGCCGCCAGTGATCCGGTTGCGCTCGCCGCCGGGATCCAGATCTTTTGTCCGGTCATCATGCGGTGCCCGGCGATCGTCATGCGCACCCGGCTCGCAGTACCTGCGCTCAGGCTGGTCGGCGACCGCGATGCCGAATAACCGACCTCACCATCCTCAAAACCGACATTGCGTGCCTCCAGCGTCTGGACGCAGCTGTTGCCGGAAAAGACGATATTCTTCGCCGCGTAAAAGATCGACAGGCAGAAATTGCCGGCATCCTGCACATGGTTGCCCACGATCGTGCAGTTGAAACACCCTTCCATGTCATAGCAGGTATCGGTGATATTCTTCGCGGTGTTGCCAGTAACAGTGATCCCATCGCCGTTGTTACCGTAGACCGCGCCATTGACGTAATCGAAGTAGTTCCCGGTGATCGCGACATTGCGCACGCGTCGGCGCATCCACGGCTCGCCGCCCTCGCTGACGGGTCCCCCGCCGCCCCACCAGCTAACCTTGCCACCCCGGCAGACGTTGCCGGTGATCGTCACGCGCTGCGCGAATTCCAGACGAGCCAGCGTCCCATTGTAACGCCCGCTGTCGTGCAGGCATCCGGCCAGCACGATATCGCAGGAAAGATCATCCGCATTCTCGGCCGAGGAAAAGCCCGCCGTCACGGCAGGATCCACGCCGACGCCCTCATCGCCCGACACCCCGGTGGTGTGGTCATAGATCCCGTTCAGCTGCGCGCCATGCTTGATCGAAAGCAGCGAATAATTCGTGCAATCGATATCGCGCACAACCAGCCTACGCACATTGTGCAGCGCGATTGCCGTCGCTTCCTGCACCGCCGCATTGGCGATCGTGAAATTGGCAAAGAGAATATCCGTATGCCAGCTCGTGAACTCGCTGCCGCCAGCGATGGCCGGCGTTTCGAACAGGCCGGTATCGGCATTGACATTGCTGATCTTCGACCGCTTGCGATCGAGGCCAACAAGCGACTTGCCCGACGGCACGACGATCGCATCATCGAAATGCACGGTCCCGATCGGGAAGATGACCACGTCGCTGATCGCCAGCGCCTCGACCATCGCCGCATCGTTCGCGGCCGTCGCTACCGCATCGTCGATCACCGCGCCCAGCTGGGTCAGCAATACGCCGCGCGACACGTCGAGGCGGAAAAACCGGCCATCCTCGGCGGTAAAACACGACAGCGGATGCGCGGCGGCATAGGCCGCATCCAGCGATGCATCCGCAACATATTCGGCCATGCCCACGCCGATCGCTCCATAGCCGGCGCTGCGCACGCGGTCGGTCCCGGCAGGGATCGCCTTGCCTTCCAGCGCTGCGAACAGCCCGACACTTTCCACGTTGCCACCCGGATCGCCCTTGGCGATGGCGGTCAGCTGGGCGCGCAGGATGTCGACCACGGCGGCCGCCCCCAGCGCCGCAGGATCGCCGTCATCGGTAAAGCCCAGCAGCCGCAGCCTGCGGTCGGTTGCCTTGCCCAGCGAAAGACCCCCCTCGCCCTCGGGCATCAGGATCGCGCGCGCGGCAAGGTCGCTCCGCGCGACTTCCTGCTCCTGCGCGATCATCATGTCGCGATCGAGCGCGGCCTCATGCGTTTCGGCCGGGAAATCGTCGGTGGCCGTGTAATTGGCCGTCTGCGCCTTTTCGGTCTCGCGCCAGATCCGCAGCTTGGTCCCGGTCGCGGCGGGCGCGGTAACGCTCAGCACGCCGCCATCGTCGGTCTCGCCGCCCGACTGGGTGAAATCCACACCGCGTACCAGCTCGGCAACGGATCCGTCCGCGAAATAGCGGCGCGCTCGCAGAGAGGTCGCGTCGAAGCGGAAGCCAACGGCAAACACCTTGGTGACGCCGTTTTCCTGATACTCGACGCGCGGGGTCTTGGCCGCAACGGTCATCGTCCATTCCTTTCCGTGATATTGCCCATATCGGGCGCGCGCTCGGGCGTGGCGTCGCCGGGCGCCCACCAGTATTGGGTGCCCTGTTCGTCGGCCCAGCGGTCCATCCGCTTCCAGCTCTTGCGGTAATCGGGGTCCGCCGCTTCATAGAGCTGGTCGGCCACCATCCGGTCGAAGGCGAGACTGAGGTACCAGAGCGACTGCCCCGGGATCAGCGAGCTGCCTTCCTTCACCGCCTTGGCGGCAGGCTTCTTCGAATGCGCGATGTTCAGAATGCCATCGACATCCTGCGCCATCGGCCCCGCCAGCGTCTGGGTGATGCCGCCACCGAACCGGCTATTGGCGCTGTTGACGAAATCGCCGAAAATGCCGAGCCCGCCGCCCTGCAGCATCGAGGCCAGCCAGAAATTGCCGTCGACCTCGCGCGGGTCGCGCCCGGCGGCGATATCCTTTGACAGCACCGAGATCCCGCCGATCACCGTCGAAAGGCCGACCAGTCCCGCGGCATAGCCTGCGCCCTTCCAGCCCCCCGCCTCCATGATGCGGCGGCCGTGCATCAGCGCGATCGACACACCAAAGCCCTTGAACTGCGCGGCCGAACGGATCAGCTCGCCCGGGATCGTGCCCTTGGGCGCAACCGAATTCATGACCGCGCGGGTGCGCAGATCCGGCACCGGTACCGCGTAATCGGTCTCGGTCAGCACAGCCTCCAGCAGCCGGTCGCCCAGCTCGCGATCGGCGATCGTGTCAGGCTTGATCCAGGGCACGCCCTTTTCCATGACCGTCGGCGTCGCGCGGATTGCGTCCCACCCGGCGGCATCGATGCCGTAACGCTCCAGCGAGCCGCGAAAGGCCGGGTGCAGATTGTCCCAGCTCTTCCCCGCCTCGGCCGTGACATGGCCGAGATATTCCATGCCGAATGCCCAGCGCCCGGTCTGCGTCCAGCGCGACAGGCCCGATACGCGCAGCACCCCCTCGGCCAAGCGGCGCGATACTTCGCCCGTCAGCTCCTCGGCCAGATAACGGTTCTGCGACGCGGTCCGGCTCGACCATTCATCCGCGATCAGGCCAAGCCGCACGGCTGCCAGCTGGTCCGCCTTCGACCCGGGCCGGAACAGCTTCATGTGATCGGTGACACTGGATGCGATCGACAGCCCGTTGAACGCGCGCGTCGTCATCGAAAACGCCTGGTCGGAAAAGCCCGACAGGAACGCCCCACCCAGCTTCGCCGCCGTCTGCAGGCTGCGCAGCGAGGAAAAAGCCAGCGCCAGCTTGCGACTTTCGGGTCTGCTGTTCTCGCCCTTCAGCTCGCGCCACAGCCGGTCGATCACCGCCGCGCCCTTGTGCGCCGCCTCGGGTGCCGCGCTATTGGGCGCCTGATCGATCTTGGCGCTCTTGTCGATCGATCCTTTGACCCAGTCGATCGTCGCATTGGGATTGGGGCCCAGCACTTCCATCATGGCGATGTCGCGCGAGAGCATGTCGATATGCCCCATCATCGCGTCGAACGCATTGCCTGCCCCGAATGCTTCGGAATAGGCCATCCAGTCATCGGCCGACCGGAAGACGAAAAACCGCGCATCGCCGCGCTGGTTGGCCATCGATTTGCCGCCGGCCGCGCCGGGGTTCTCCACCTTGTTCATGCCGTCGCTGCGGATCGTCTCGAAGATCTCGCGCAATGCACCATCCAGCGCCTCGGGCGTGAAAGGCTGGCCCGTCGTCTTGTCGATCATGCGCTCGGGATCGAGGCGCGGCAGGATCTCGGCGCGCCACGCATCGAACCCGGCCTTGCGCACCGCCTGGCTGTCATGCGCCTGCGGCAGGCCCCAGCGTTCCAGCCTGCCGATATCGCCGCCGGCGGCGTTGAAACGCATGCGCAGCATCTCGGCCGCATCGGACCATGCCTGCGCCAGCTCGCGCGCGCTGGCATTGCCGGTATTCTCGCCAAACAGCTCGCGCACGATATCGGATAGCTGCGCCTTGTTCCGCACCTTGCCAAGCAGGTTCGACGAATGATCGGCAAGCAACCGGTCGATCATGCCATGCGCGCGGCCGCGCACCGCCTGCCAGCGCCCTTCGACGTTGGAATAGCCCGCCTTGCCATCGCGCCCCAGCAGCGCCGCCCCGGCGCGCGGATCGATGGGGCCATCTCCGCTGCCGCCGGCATAGCTTTCATGTCGGCAGAGATCCGCGCCTGCGTATCGAGCTGCAACCCTGCCAGGAACTTGCGGCGCAGCGCCTGCGCCTCCAGCGCCGCGATCGCTTCCTCGCTCGCCTGGCTGGCCGCGGCGGATGCGCCCATCTGGTTTTTCAGCGCATTGAAGCGCTCGGTATAGATCCGCTCGGCCTCGCCCGCCTGCCCCTTGCGGATGCGGCCCTCGGCGACCAGCCCAACGATGCATTCGCTCAAACTCACGCCATGCCTCCCGGCATGCAGCCCTTGATCGCGGCGATATCGGCATCATCGGCCTCGAGCTCGTCCAAGATCTCGCGCGCGCTGCGCTCGCCCTTGCCGTCGCCCAGGTCGAACTTCGCATCGGGCTCGGCCTCCATCCGCATGCGGATATCGTGCCAGGTGCTGTCCATGGCGCGGGCGACACCGGGCCCGGCGGGATCGTCGAAATCCTCCAGCGCGCGCGGCGTCTTGGCGGGCGCCGCTGCGGCAGGTCCATTGCGCACCGGCGCGGCTTCGCCTATATCAGCAGAACCCTCGCGACGGGCAGAGCCGGGCCCGTCTGCATCCGGCATCCGTCCAGCTCTCTTGCCGGGCGAGGGCTTCCACTCCGGATCGAATGCAGTCAGCAGCCAGCGGCGCTCTGCCCCGTGCCAATCTTCCGAAATGGTCGCATGGCCCCGCGGTCCCTCCAGCTGGATCTTGGGGCGTCCGCGCTGGGTCGTTCTTGCCACGACCTTCATTTCCGAAAGGCGCTGGGGAAGATCATCGAGGATGCCTTCGTGGCCATGCTTGGCCTCGATATGCGCAATCCCGCTGCCGCCCTTGAAATCGCGCGCGGCATCACCCGGCTTCCCCCAGACGAAATCTATCGTGCCGATTTCGGGATGATGGAACGCGGCATTCACCTCGCCGTCGCGTTCGCGCAGCAGCTTTTGCACCGCCTCCTGCCCGATCCGGTTCCACGTCACCATCGGCTCAGACAGGCCCAGTGTCTCGGCTTCCTGCGCCGCCTGCGCCACCCGCCAGCTATTCGTATCGGGAAACAGATCGCGCTGCAGCGGCGGCACGGGCGCAGCCGCCTCGATATCTGCCGCCCAATCCGCTTCGCTGCGCGGCGCGGCCATCTCTTCGTCAAGCCGGGTCCGCGCGGCATCGATATCGGCGCGCTCGGCCTCCAGCGCTCGCATCATGTCGCCATCGCCTTCATCGGCGATGCGCCCCGGCGCACTGGCCGCCGCTTCGCCCCGGCGCAGGCCCAACCGCCCCTCCAGCTTGCGCAGCCGGTTTTCCCAGCCCTCGGCATATTTGCCGTATTTGGCCGGGTCTTCGCGAAGCAGCCTTGCATATTCGGCGCGGCGCAGCGCGATCATCTTGGTCGGATCGTCCGCTACCTCCAGCAGGCGCTTGGCAAAGCCCGGGCCATGATTTATCGAGGCATCGATCGCCACCTCGGCCACGTCGCCATTACGGCCGGCGAGATCGAGCGGCGCGACATATTTCTCGCGGTAGATATCCATCGCCGCCGCACGCGACAGCCGCGCGACATCGATGCCGGGATTGGCCTTCGACGAAATGCCCCAGCGGGTAACGCCGCCCGTATCGGAAACGACCTTGCCGCCACCTTCCAGCGCATCGACCGCGAAATTCAGGAAACCGTCGACATCAAGCTCGCGCGCGGGGCGCAGCGGCGCGGGCTTCGCGCGCGGCGCCAGCGGACGGCCATTGACCAGCGCATCCTCTGCCTGGCGCAACCGCGCCTCATGCGCGGCATAGCCCTCATAGGTGCGCGCGAACGGGCTGGCGTCATCGATGTCCGCCTGCCGCACCAGCACGTTCAGCGCCGCCTGCTGTTCGGGCGTGCGGACATGTTCAGGCACCGCATCGGCAAAGGCGCGGGCCAGATCGCGATCGGCGAACACGCCATCGATCATCTCGCGCACGGGCCGCATCGCGTTATAGCCGGCCCGGTCGATCGCGGGCAGCGCCTTGGCACCGCCCTCGATGCCCCCGCGAAACACCATCCCGCCAGCGCCCGCCATGGCGATCCGGGTCGCCGCCTCGCCCAGCGTCAACTCTTCGCCCATGGCGGCGCGCGCTTGCGCAGTGCCGGGAAGTGTCGCCGTTTCGAGCGCGGCATTGACCAGCCCTTCGGTCAGAACCCGCTGGGCTACGGTTTTGCCGCCACCGCCGATGACCAGCCCCGCGCCGTTGACCGGGTCGGCAAACGATCCGACCATCCCGCCTGCGAACCCGGCGACCATCCCGCCGCGCGATACCGTATCGAGGTCGCGCGAACGCGCATCGCCGCGTCGCAGCGCCGTGCGCTCGAATTCCTCACGGGTTTTGGGCAGTTCGGAAAAGGCTGCGGGATCAGACTTGCGCGCCCGCTCGACGGCGCGCCAGATCGCCTTGCCGTCCCACACCTCGTCATCGAATGGCACCAGCGACTGCGCGATGGGGCTGCGGGCATAATCCCAATAGCCCGATCCATCGCGCTCGCGCAGCGCACTGACGACGGGCTGATAGGCATCGTTCAGTCGGTGATCCTGCACGAACCAGCTGTCGTCCGCGACGCTGCGCATGCTGGCGCCCGCTGTTTCCATCAGGCTCGGAGCATCGCGCGTATCGCCGCCGATCGCGCTGGGCAGCACCGTCTGGTCCTGCCGCCGCGTCAGCGTGGAAAGGACGCCCGGGCCGCTCATTCGGGCACCTTGATCTGGCTTACATACAGCGAACCGTCGCGCGCCTTCAGGCGGCGGCCATCAGGCGCGATCCAGTAATAGCGGCCTGCACCCTGATAGACCGGATAGGCCCGCTTGATGTTTGCCGGGCTGCCATCGGGATTGACCGGCGGGTTCTTGCTGCGGCGAACGTCGGCGACCAGCGCCTGCGCCGCCTGCATCGGCGTCATCGTCTCGGGCACCGCCACCCGGTGTTCGCCCCATGTGCCCAGGCCGCCATATTGCACGCCGTTGCGGCGCTCCCCGCCCATCGCCGCCATGACGGCATTGTTCAGGAAATCCTCCCCGATACCGTCGACCGATGGCAATGTGTGCTTGGTCAGCTGCCCGGCGATCAATGCCCGCCCGGTTTCCCGCACGCTTTCGACCTCGGCCGGCGAAAACTCGCGCAGCGCGCCGCGAAGACCCGCATCCCACTGCGCCAGCAATTCTTCGGTATCGGGATCTTCCGGCTTCATCAGCGCCGGGTTCGCCTTGATCGCCTCATAGCCCGCGCGCACCATCCCGCGCACATGGGGCTGCAGCATGGAAAGCCGCTGGAACAGCTGATCGTCCGGCAACACCTGCCGCGCCGCATCGGCCCGAGCGAAAGCATCGGGGATTTCGTCGAGGATCTCCATCACCTGCGCCTGCCCGCCCGCATCGCCGGCATTGGCGCGCAGTTGCTTCGCCTCGGCATTGGTCATGATCGGGATCGGGCGGCCATAGGCGCGGCTCGCCGTCTCGGCCCATTCGCTGCGCGCCTGCCAGCTATCGCCCGACGTCATGTCAAGCGCGGGCGGCTTCAGACTGGCCGGCGCGTTCTGCGCCGCGAAAGCCACCGGGTCACTCTCGAACTTGCCGTCGAGCGCGGACTTGTGATCGCCCAGCCATTTCAGCTCGCGCTGTTCGTCAAGGCTCGGGTTTTCCTTCGCCTCCAGCTCGGCCGCACGGCGCTCGCGCACCAGCGGGGCCTGCCCTTCATAGACTCGCGCGAAATCGCGATTGGCATCCATGCCGTCGAGGTCGAGCGCGACATCGGGCATGCCCAATGCCTCGGCCTTCTGGCGCAATTCGTCGAGCGGGCCGGTATCGATCCCCTGGCTGTCCGCTTCCTTGGCGATCCTGACGGCGGTGCGCAGTGCCGATTTCTCACCCTCGATCGCCGTCTTCGCCGCATTCGCGCGCGAGCGCAGCTCGACCTCGGCCGAGCGGCGGATCTGCGACAGCTTGCCCGGATCGATGAAATCATAGGCCCCGCTGTCGATCAGCCCGATCGCCACATCGGGATTATCGTCGACCCGGCCCAGCAGGAAGTTCTCGCCGGCCCCTTCCTGCTCTTCGCGGCGCAGACCTTCCTTGACCTGTTCGGGCACATGCAGCGCATCGATGCCCTGCAGGCCATAGCTGACCTCCGCCTGGTAATCCTCGGGGCTGTCGAGGCGCCGAATGCGGTTGAACCGGATATCGCGTGCGTCGCGAAAATCATCGGTCGCACGCTCGGCGGTATGCACCGTTTCCCAATCCGCTTCGCCGGTGCGGAACCGCACCCCGAAATCGTCGAACTGAGCTTGGGCGCGGCGCAATACATCAGGATCGGTGATCCCGTCGAACAGCGCTTCGCGGCCCGCTTCCCACGCCTCGCCCATGCGCTCGGCATGGTTGTCCGCCCCGCCATTGCGGCTCTCGCGCGCCATGCCGCTGGCATTCTCGCGCGCCGATCCGAACCGGCTCTGCCATTCGGCCCACTGGCTGTTCTGCCGCGCCTCGACCTGCAGCCCCTGCAACCGGTCGCCCAGCTGCGCCATGCCGCGCCCGACGCCCGCCCCGAAATCTTCCGGGCTGGACAGCACCGCCCGCTGCGCCCGCGCGGGGCCCAGCTGGCGCTCATATCGGGTCGGCTGCACCGCCATCAGCTGCTGCCCGCCTTGGCCGGACTGCCCCAGTCGGCACCGGCAGCGGCGGACCCTGCGGACAATATGCCCTCGATCAGCGCGAACTTGCCGCGCCGCTTTTCCTGTTTCGCCTGGGCTTTCAGGCCGGCCGCGCGGCCCTGCGTTTCCCGGCGGATCGTCAGCACGTCCATGGCGGCATTGATCTGGCTCTGTTTCAGCGCATTCAATGCGGTGCCGCTGCCGCCCTCGAAACCATTGGCAAAGCTCGCCGCCACCTGCTCGCCGATCTTGCTGCGCGCCTCGGCACGCGACTGCAGCTCGCGGTCGGCACCCTCGCGCATGGTGTCGCGGCGCTCGGCCATCAGGGCCTTGGAATTGGCCTTGCCAGCCTGATATGCGCCGATGCCCTGAATGACACGGCCGCCGACGGCTAGCGCTGCGGGAATGGCGGCGACCATCAGGCGATCCTTTCCAGCAGCATGTGCGTCTCGCACCCCATGCCGTATTTCCTGAGGACGTGGACGGGCTGGAACCCCATCATCATCGCCCAGCGAATTTCGGGAGTGAGGGCCTGCGGCGATGACAGCGCGGCGGTCAGCACCGATGCATCGATATCGGGCAGCAGGGCCATCAGCGGTTCGGCATCGGCGGCAGGCGCAATCGCCTCGATCCGCGCCAGCGGCGATGTATCGAGGCGGCGGCGCGCCTCGCGCGTGATCGCCAGGTGATCGGCGCCCAGCCCCTCGGCGAATATCGCCCAGGCCACGCCATGGGTGCCGGGAAAGGTCTCGGCCACGCCCATCACGCCGATAACCCGGCCATCGCGCAGGAATGCCGCCGTGGTCTGCTGGCTCGCCAGATCCTCCGCTTCGTCATCGGAAATGCGCGCGATCGGCACGCCCAGCTGCATCGCCTGCGACGGCTGCGCCGCGATCTCGCGGACATGATCAGCGCAAAGATCCACGACCTCAAGCATCGCGGTCATCCACGTCGATTTTCAGAATGGTGCTGGCGATGATCGCGGGCAGCGGATCGGCGCTGGTATAGATCACCTGCCCCTTGCGATCGTGCTGCGCATCGACCGGTCCCGACGTATCGCCCGAAAACAGCCGCACCGGCGCGTTCATGCCATCGGCGGGATTGCGGTCGAGCAGATATTGCGGGTCATAGCCGCCCGGGCTGCCCGCTTTCAGGCCGAACGTCTCCAGCACGCGCGCCACGACCTTGACCAGGCGCTGGATGCGGCCCTGCATCGTGCCGTCGCGCAGCTGCCGTTCGGGCGGCAGGGTAATCGCGGTGGCGGTATAGGGCAGGCCGACGATCAGCGTATAATCATCCGCCGGCGCGTTCGGCACGTCGAGCTCGCCCGCGCTCGAAACCGTCAGCCCGTTGACCACCGCGCCATTGCGAAGCGCGGCAATGCTCTTTCCGGCCAGATGCACCAGCCCGGAAAAATGCGTCTGCCCACCCGTTGCCGCGATCCGCACCCCGCCATCGACGTAAAAGCTATCGGCGGCATCGTCGCCCAGCTCGCGCCATGCGGTCTGGCGCCAGATCTCTTTCTTCACGCCATCGGCGCGGGTCCGCTCGACCAGCAGCCATAATTCGTCCGTCTTGCCATCGGCGCCGACGACTGAAACCGCCGACAGCGCGCGCGCATCGCCGCCCAGCACGCGGCGGGCGAAGCCCTTCATGTCGAGCCGCGTATCGGGATGCACGATCAGCTGGCCATCGGCCCGCACGGCATAGACCAGCGCATAGGGAATGCGCTGATAGGCCAGCTGCACCAGCCCGCCCGCCGTGATGTGCCGCGCCGATGCGGTGATGTCGTCCGCGCGATATCGATCCGAACTGAAATCGTAATTGGCCGAACGCAGCCGCCGCCCGCCGCGCTCGACGAAAATGGTCTGCGCGCCCACCTGCACCGGGGCGATCTGCTCGCTGCCATAGAAACTCTGCGGCTCGGCCGAGATATTCTCGCCCGACAGCGCCGCATTGGGATTAACCGCCGATACCGCCAATTCGCGGCTCGCGGTGCCCAGGATCATCGCCTTGCGGTCGCCCGCGATCCACAGCGGCGGATCCTCGGCCGACAAGGTGCGGCGAAAGGCAAGATCGGTCTCGACCGATCCGCTATTGGTGCGGGCCGAAAAATTGACCGTGCCGCCGCCATAATCGCCGACGACCGATCCGACGATATCGAAATCCTTGACGTGGATCTGCCGCCCCGCCCAGTGCAGCACCAGCGAAGGCCAGCCCTGCGCATTCGAAAACGCCTGATGCGCCCAGCGATAGCTGGGAACGCTGGTCAGGCTATCGGCCAGCCTCTTCTGCACCGTGCCCGTGGCGCTGGTACCGCTGGCGACCGCCGTGATCTCTACCACGCCCTGCCGCTCGTACAGGAACGTCCACTTGATGCCATAAGGGCCTTTGTCATTGACCAGATCGTTCTTGTTCGACCCGTCCCATGCCGCACCCTCGCCATGCGTCGGTACGACAGAACCGGTCGTACCGGCGGTCGCCGCCTGATAGACCTTGCCATCGGATCGCACCTTGTCGCCGATCGACACGCCTTTCATGCCCGGCTCCCACGCGGGCACGTCCGAATAATCCTTGGCCTCGATCTCGATCAGCGCGCCGACATGGCCAGCCTCGAAAATCGCACTATTGGCGGTGATCGTGATGCCGCTGCCTGTCGTGGCGCTGACCGTAACCGTCTTCGCTTCGTCGGTATTCTGGTCAAGGAACGGGCCGTTCTTCAGCGCCGAATAGGCATGGCTGAAACTGGTCGCGCCCGTGCGCAGCAGCGCCGCCGGCGCATATCCGGCATGATCGATATACAGCCGGTCATAGCTTTGCTGGAACGACAGGAACGGGGCCTCGGCGGCGGCATAGGGCACTGCCACCTCGACCGGCACCCCCGGCGCGCTCTCGATCCGGCCGCCATTGGTGAACAATCGCAGCTTCTGCTCCGACCATTCCAGCACATATTCCTGCGTGATCGAAAAGCGAAACGCCGACAGCCAGCGGCTCGCATCGTCGGCATCGCGGATATATTCGAACCCCGGCGCCTTGACGATCGGCCCTTCATTGACGGGCACGAAATTTTCGCACTTTTCCAGCGCATAGGGATAGATGTCGAGATCGACGCGGCCCGACAGCATCGGGCTGATCTCGCCGCCCACGAAACCGGCGATCAGATGGCGGATCGTCGTCACGAGGAATAATCCTCCTCGCGATAGCTGCCCGGCACCGGCCCGCTATACCCGGCAAAGCGCGCGGTCACCCACTCGCTTTCTTCCATTTCGATCGGCGGGTTCTCGCGCGCATCAACGCGGTTGGCCGCGCTGACCGCCATGCGCCAGCCCTGAAAGGCCGCATTCTCGTCAAAGGTCGAACCGACGATGCGCGGCCCCGCCTTCCATGCAAGCCGCCAGGCAAAGGCATCGGCAAAAGCCGCATCCCATGTCGCGGGATTGGGCATGTCGACCAGATAACGCACATAAAGCGGCGCGGCGGCATCGCACAGGATCTTGCCGCCCTCCAGCTGATAGCTGGCCCGGCCGGGATCGTTCAGCACTTCCAGCAGGCGCAGACACTTGGCGGGCAGCGGATAGGCAAACTGGAATGGATAGGGGACTACGCCGGCGTCGGCGGCCAGCGCATCGCGCATGACCGCGAAATTCCACGCCCCGTCGCGGATCGCGCCCTGCCGCTCGATGTCCCAGATCTCGCGCAACGTGCGCGGCAGCGGGCGATCGTCCAGCTCCGCATCGGTGACGCGCGCCTCGGTGCCCATGCGCACCGCCGCCGCGTTGAAGATCGCCGTCTTGTCCGCCACGCGCTACCCCTCCGCGCGCGTCAGGCTACGACCGGCGGCCACTCCCCGCGGTGGATCGTCTCGGTGATCTTTTCGATCATCACCAGCGCCTCGCCCTTGGTCAGATTGGTGGCATCGATGTTGATCGATATCGTCTCGCTCGAGGCTTCCGCATCGCCAGCCTCGGGCTGAACCGCGCCAACATCGGTCTGGCCCTGCGTCATCGTGAACTTGGTCTGCGGCATGGGTGCCTCCAAATCTCAGGGAAAGGCGGCGGGGGCGCTGACCGATCGACGCAGCTGGCGCCCCCGCCTGGGGCAGGACCGGCACCGCTTCCCCAATGCCGGTCCTGCCTATCGGTTACCGGGTCAGAGCCCGGTGCATTCGATGTCGAAGGTCAGCTCGGTACCGGCCGCGATCGAGGCTGTGCCAACGGTCGCATACAGATCCTCCTCGTCGCCCGGCGTGTCGTCGAGCGTCGAAGCCTTCGGGCCCAGCATGGTGGGCACGTCGGTGGCGGTAAGCGTCTTGGTCGCCACATATTTGTCGGCGGTATCCGCCGTGCCGATCGACACGGTGGAGGTGCCAAGGCTGGTACCGGTGCAGAGCTTGATCGCGGTGACCTTGTAGCCCGCCGGTTTCTTGCCCAGGAACACCTTGTCGCCCGATGCCCAGGCGGTGCCGGTAACCTTGCTGGCAAGGATCGAACGGCGCTTGGCATTGACTTCGCGGCCATCGGCCTTGTTGGGCGGAATGACGGTGCCGTCGGCCACGCCGGTCTGCTGTTTTGCATAATGGGTCGCCATCGCCTTAGCCCTTCACGTTCAGGAGGATGCCGGACTGACCGGCCTGGGTGCGGGTGCAAGATGCGGTCGTGCCGGCCCAAACCTGCGTCGACAGCTGCTTGGTCGGCACCTTGTCGATCGAGGTGTTGGTTTCCTGCCAGAAGTTCATGCACAGGCCCGGCTTCACCCAGAACGGCGTCTTGCGATAACCGCTGCCATCGGTGGCGAGATCGGAAATCGGGCCAAGCAGCGGGTTGTCGAGTTCGAGGTGAATGAACGTCCACCCCAGCAGGGTCTGCAGCTTGCCCTTGTAGACGACGCCGCCATAGGACGACTTGAAGTCTTCGCTGGTCGCCGGAACTTCGGTCAGGAGCGCGTCATTGTCGTCCGCCGTCAACACCATGAAGCGCTCGATCTCTTCATCCTCGAGCGCGTACTGCTGCGTCAGCATCTTGTTCGCCCCGCGCAGCTTGTTGGTGTTCAGCTTGGTCGCGCTGCCGCCGCCGCCAAGCGTCGCGGGCAGAATGTTCGAGCTCGGGAACGGCGTCGAAATCTTCTGCTTGTCACTGCCGCTGACGATGGGATCGTAAAACCCCTCAAGGATGCGCTGATCCCATGCGCGGCGAACGGTGCCCGCACCGGCCGTCACATAGGAACCGGTCAGCTCGATCGAGGTCGCCAGCTTGTCGGCATTGTCGACCAGCTCGGCGAAATAGAGCTCGTTGGGCTTCGACAGCCACACGCCGTCATGGGAGGTGTTCCCGTATTTGGTATCGCCGTGGCGTTCGGACGCCTCCTGCGGCGCGCTATTGCCGACAAGATCCTTGACCTTGACCATCTCGGCGCCCGCATCGTGCTGTTCCATCACGGCGGCGCGGAGCTTGGAGCGCTGCTGCTGCAGCACCATCTCGACATTATTCTTGTATTTCGTCTGAAAAGACGCGGGTACCTGAAACGACATCGCATGTGCCCTTTCGTCAAAAGGTTTGAACCGATTGCGAAGGGCTTGCCGGTCAGGTGCCGGGCCTCTCTATCGTTTTACGCCCGCGGTCGGCGGCTGCTCCGCAGCTGGGCCCAGGGCCAAACGGCTTGCCCGGGACTTGGACCCGGTAACGGGGATGGCCATCGGCCACCCCCGCCGGGTCGCAGAAACAGGAAAATGCCGCACCCGCGACTCGCGGTCAACCGGTGCTTTTCCCTGTCAAGGCGATTTATGCACAGTCCCGAAGTTTAGAACGGGAAAGAACCCTGTGCCGGTGGCACGTCGGGATACCGGTGCCCGTTCATCACTTCGCTGACCCTGCCGGGATTGACCCCGACAAGCGCAGCGGCCTGGTGCTGGTAGAGGCCCTGAGATTTCACCAGGTACCGGATATGTGCCGCCATCTCGGGCGTCACAGGCGGAGATGCTTTTCTCCGTACTGCCATAGTCGATCGTCCTTAGTTGGCGATCATTGACGTTGACAATCCGACTCTCGGAACGCAGAAGCGGGCCGCTAGCAAAACTATCCGCGCCATGATCGCGGGTTTCCTTAAAGCCCGGGTGTTCCACCACCCGGGCTTTTTCGTGGTTAATGAGAAGGACGCTCGAGTCGAGACGTACGCACGATCGACCTGTGCATAACTATCTCGGAAGGGGTATTGACCCTCCGCTCAAACCTAAATCCCCTGCGCCGCCCGCCGGTCCGCCGCCTGCCCGACCGCGGCCTCAAGCCGCTTCCAGCGTGCATGCTCGGGCGTTCCCGGCACCATCACCTTGGCGCTGATCGAGGCATCGCCCTTCATCCGGTCCATTTCCGCCTGCGCCTCGCTGCCCGACAGGCCGAACGACTGGCGGCCGCCGCCATCGATCATCGTATCCTCGCGGATGCCATTGCCGATCTTGACCAGCAGGCCCATCGCCTTTTCCGGCCCCAGCGCGCCGCGCATCGAAATCAGGTCGCTGCGGCCCAGCCCCAGCGCCCGCGCCGCATTATCCATCGCGGCAAGGTTTTCCTCCCGGTCCTTGCCCCAGCCCTTGGCGATATCGTTCGCCTCCTGCAGCTCGGCCGCTTGGCGGGTCGCCATCGCCTCCAGATCGGCGCGCGCGACTTCCTGCACCAACGCCTGGAACGCCGCGGCCGGCACGCCCGCCTTGTGCGCGATCGGCGCGACGCGGTCGATCATCGCCTTGTCGAACTCGACCGGCTCGCCATTGGCAAGCCGCATGACCTCGCCATCCTCACCCTTCAACGGCTCGACCGCATAGCCATCGGGCGCGTCGGGCACGCCGATCGCCTTGTGAAACGCGGCGACCTCGGCCTCGCTCGCGCCTTCGCCCGGCACCTTCACGCGGCCCGTATCGTGGATGGCCTTTTCGGCAGAGCGCAGCGCCTTGGCCATGCCGTCAAGATCCTTGAACCCCTTGGCCTTGACCCAGTCGCGGTTCGACGCGCTCTCGCCATCGGTATCGGCCGAAAGCGAGCCATACCAATCGGGATCGGCACCGCCCGCGATATCGCCGCCCGCACCGGGTCCCGCACCAGCACCGGCATCGCCGCCAGCACCCGCATCACCGCCAGCGCCCGCACCGGCCCCCGTACCGGCCCCCGCACCAGCGCCACCAGCATCGCCGCCCAGCATATCCGCCGCGCTGCCGATATCGCCGCCAGCAGCTGCCCCGTTATCACCGCCTTCAAAGTCCATCGTCGATCTCCATCAGTTGCTGCACCTGTGCCTCATCGAGGTTCAGATAGTTGATGATCCGCAAGGCCACGTCCTGCCGTCCGGCAAGCCGCGCCATCATCAGCGGATCGGAATTGAAATTGCTGCGGCCCAGCCCCGCATAATCGCGCAGGTCCGCCAGCACCGCCTCGCCCGGCCGATGCACCCGCCCCTCCTCATCGAGGAACAGCCAGCGCCAGAGCCACCGGCGCGGCACCACGGCCCAGAATACATCCTTGACCATGCGCGACACGCATATCGCGCGCCAGCGCAGCCGGTTGCCGGGGGTGACGCTCACTTGCGACCTGCCCAGCTGCCCCACAGCACCCAAGGAACCCATACGCGCAGCGGCAGGGTTGCCGCCCCTCGGCGACGCCAAATATGCAAGAAATGTCGAAACCGCTCAATCATCACATCCCCCCCTGCACGGCACCGGCCTTGGCAAGATCGAGCGCGGCGCCCGCCGATTTCTCCATCGCCTCGGCATCGATCGCCGCCTGCTTATCCTCGGCCCGTTGGCTGCGGATCTGCGCCACCACCTTGGGGTCGCGGATATAGCTGGGGTTCACGCCCAGCTCGCGCGCCACGCCCGGGGCCAGCTCGTCCATGTCCAGCCAGTCGAAGGTCGCGCCTTCATCGATCTGCGCCATCGGGGTCAGCGCCTCGATATACCGCATGGTGCGGCCCACCGCCTCGGCCCGCGCCATCGCGGCCAGCATGTTCTCATATTCAATCACCGGCCACGCACCCGCCTCGCGCACGACCTCGGGCATCGCCTCCAGCTGGCCCTCACGCAGGGCGATATCCATCTCGCGCTGCGACACCGGATCCTGCTTTTCGGTGGCATATCGGCTCGCAAAGGGGCGGACCAGCACGCCCTGCTTCGCCATCACCTCCAGCACTTCGGTCGTGGTCATCCGCGAATTGGGATCGGTCAGGATCTTGTAGAACTCTTCCAGAAACGCGGTGCGGATCACCCCGCGCTCGACCTCGATCTCATTCTCGGCAAAGGGCAGGCCAGCTTCGCCCCCCGGCATGCGCGCGACCAGCACGCGGCCATCCTCGCTCACCAGCCCGGGGTTCAGCCCGCCCGGCTTGGTCGACAGCCGCGTGACGCCATCGTCATTGTTGAACAGGATCGCCGGATCGACCGCCTTGTGCGCGGCGCGCAAAGTGGTGCGGCGCATCGCATTGGCGCCATGGATCGCGGGCAGCACCTTGATCGCGGGGCTGCGCCCGTATTTCTCGCGCGGGCTTGTCGAATGGCGCGACACCGCGATCGGCATGGTGTGATATCCGCCGCGCCGCAAATAGATCTTTTCATCCAGCGCCAGATAGCGCGACCCGATGGGAAAGCGCCGGTAATCCAGCATGTCCTTATCCCACCAGTCATTGGGCATGACGATGTGCAGGATCTCGAACTGGGTGTGTTCCTTCCCGTTTTCCAGCGCGTCGATCATCTTGGGCGTCAGCGCCGCCTTGCCGAATTGCTGCGACAGCTGCCGCGCCGTGCGCTTGAAGCAGCGGAACACCGTATCGACCAGCCCCGAAAAATCGGTGTCGATATAGGTCTCCGACAGATGCAACGTGCGATAGAACAGCCCCGTGCCATCGGGCCGCTTTTCGGTCCACATGGGCGAGGTGCCGTACCGGCCAAGCTGGTCCCAGTCTTCGTTCGCCGCCGTCCCGAAACCGGTGCGCGATGCATGGCGGATCGCATAGAGCCGGTTGCCCGCCCGCTCGCACCACAGCCTTACCTCGCGGATCTTCATCAGCTCATCGTCGGCGAACTTGGGACGGATATACTGGCTTTCCTCGGGCGTGGTGATGGCAACGCCCGCGGCGGCGAACCGCTCCAGCGCGGTCACATGGGTGACATCGAAATTCTGCGCCCCGCGAATGCCGCCCGGCGTCACCTGGTCGAACCCGCCCGCCCCGTCGGGGAAGCGTTCGTCGATCTCGCGCCACATGTTTTCATACGGGCCGCGCTCTTCCTTCAGCCGCCCGAAATCGCGGATATCCGCCTTCGCCAGCTCTTCATCCTGCAGTCTGTCATCCATTGCGGGTCACCTCTTGGTGAAGGGGAAAAAGGATGTCGCCGCGCGGAAGATCCCCATCACCGCGCGGCGACCACGAACGTGGCGCGTCAGAACACCACGTCGTGTTTCAGCTCGGTCCGGCTACCGGGCGGAAGCGGCAGCGCATCGGGCCGGTTGGCATAGGCGACCAGATCGCCATCGATGACGAGGCCATAGCCCGCCAGTCTGGCGATCCCGCCCTTGCCGGCGGCAGGCCCCTCGACCTGCAGGCTCGGCACGTCGAGCAGCAGCCGCTCGCCCGATCGGCGCCAGGCATTGCCCTCGACGGTAAAGGGCGCGACGCCCGCGATCTCGCGCTTGCCATCCGACAGCACGACCATGACGCTGTCGGCATCCTCGATCAGCGCCAGCAGCTCCTCGGCCTTCAGCGGCTTGTCGACCGGCCCGACGCTACGCGGCGTGGGCGGCAACTCGGCCCTGATCGCGGCGGCTTCGTTCTTGGCCCGCGTCGCCACCCCCTTCTGCGCCGTCAGCTGGCGTTTCGTGGCGGCGAGTTCGGCCTCGACCGGCAGCAGCAGATGCACCGACCCGTGAACGATCTGGCGGAACAGCGCGTCCTTGAACTGCTGTTCGGGCGGCAGCTTGTCGAATTCGACCAGGCACGGATGGGTTTTCTTTTCCACGTCCTTGACCTTGCCGTATTTCCAGCCCGCCTCGAGCTTTTCCTTCATCCAGTTTTCATGGCTGGCAGCATCGCCCGCTTCGGGGTTCGCGATATGAAATTCCACGCCGTTGATCGCACTTTCGCGCTGCCATTCAGGCGCGTCGACCCATGGCATCTGGCTGTCATCACCAAGCGATTTGCAATAAGCAGCATTCGCCGCATGCGCCATCGCCGCAATCGTCTCGATCGACGCGGACGCGATTACCGTATTCGCCATCACCTATCTCCTTTTCAGGGCCGACAAACCGGCCTCAATTACCCGCGATAAACTTGGCCCCGCCGCCGGCCTCGGCCCCGCCGGTCCCGGTCAGCATGTCCGCCGCGCCGCCGCGCCGCTTGCGCAGCGCGTCATTGCGCTCGGCCTCCATGGCCGCATCGTCGCGCGACACCGGCCCGGGCTGCGCCACGGTCTTTTTCTTGCCGCCCATGGCCAGCCCCAGCACCCCGCCGGTCACGAACCGGCCCACCGTCTTGATCACCTTCGACATGTCAGAAACCTCCTCGCAAAACGTCGAAATCACTGTCGTTCTGGATGGGAAGCGTGGCGACGCCGATCCGCGTCTGCCCACCGGCAGACAGCGCGGGCGCGCGGTCATATTCGAAACAGCCGTACTGGCAGGCATCCATCAGATCGCCATAGCCCTGCACCTTGACGGGCTGGTCGGTGTAATGCCCGTCGCCGCTGCTGGCGCGCACCCGGGCATAGTAATATTTGGTCATGAAGGCCCGGCGCAGCATCTTGCAGCGCTTGTGGATCAGCAGCCCGCGCTCTTCGCCAAACGGCATGTTGAGCCGCGCCCGCGCCGCCTTCAGCCGCGGCCCGATGGCGTTCCTGGGCACCTTGGCCTTGCGCACCCTGTGGCCCAGCCCCTTGGAAAAATCCTGCCGCCAGCTGCGGAAATTCACCGCGCCTTCGCCCTGCGCCCCGGCGGGATCGCACACCGCATCAGCCAGCTCGAAATCCGGGTATTTCTGGTTGAGCAGATTGCGCGTCATCGTGCCCAGCGCCTCGCCGCCCATGCGGTTGACGACGATATCGCCGTCATGGCTTTCAAAGACCGCCGCGATTTCCTCCAGCACGCGCAGCTGCCCCTTGACGGGCTGCGCGATCAGCACCCCGCCGACAAGGCCCTGGTCGGCCCACACGATCAGCGGCAGGCCGGGGATGGCCTCGAACTCACCGCCATGGATCTTGTCGACATATTCGGGAAAGACCGACAGGCCGTTGCGCAGCGGGGTGAACCGGCTGCGCAGCATGCGGTCGATATATTGCTCATCGCCGCGCGCCTTCGCCAGCGCATATTGCCGCTGGTAATAGCCCTGCGGCAGGTTCGACAGGTTCTCCGCTTTGGGATTGACCTCGCCATTGTCGTTCACCGCCTCGGGCTGCTGGAAATAGGCGATCAGCTCGCGCCCGCCCATGATGTCCGACAGCGCTTGCGTAACGCCCTCGCCCAGCTCTTCGGCGACCAGCACCTTGTAGGTCCAGTTGTCATCATCCGCGCCGTTGAGATCGAGAATGATGCACGGATCGACCGGCTGCGGCACGCCGATATCGCCAAAGCGGCCGACGCGCCCGGCAAGGAACTGCAGGATTTCCGGGCTGGTACGGTCGGCTTCGTTGATGAACGCGGCCGTCACCTCCAGCCCGCGCAGCGCATCCTCGACCGACTGGTCGCCGATCGCGCGGAATTCGACCTCGACCTCGACCAGGTCGATAGCCCGCCCATTCGCATCCTGCCGCAGGATCATCGTAAAGCGATGGACGCGCGGCGAAGAGCCGACCCACTGCCCCATGTGCTTGGGCACGACCTTGAACCAGCTGGGGATCGTATTGCGATCGAGGTTCGGATAGGTGTCGCGGATAAATGCAAAGCGCGCCTTGCGCACGATCTGCCCGTGCTCGTTCACCGTCCCCAGCTGCCGCGCGGCGAGCTGGAGCATCTTTTGCGCACTGGCAATCGTCTTGCCCGATCCCACCGGACCCATGATGCCGACGATGAAAGCATTGGACGCCACGAACGCATCGGCCACCGGACCGATCCGCTTCAATGCCCGATTGGCCCGCCGCGCCTCGCGCTGATGCGCTGCGATCATGGCGTCGGCTCCCCATCCGCATCGGCCGCCTCATCGCCGCGGTCGGGCCATTCGTTCCCGTCCACTTCCGACCAGTCGCCGATCAGCACCTCATCGCCGCCCAGCAATCCGCCCTCATCCTGCGGATTGACGTTGAGCCCCGGCACGGCCAGCACGAAGTCGCCGTCGATCGACATATCGACCGCGACCGGTTTCTTGCTCTCGACGTATGGCAATAGCCCCTCCGCACAGCGCACGCGCAGTGCCTGCGCCTCGCCAAATGTCATCTTGCGTTTTTCCGGATCGAGATTGCGCGAGATCTCCATCAGCGCCTCGGGCTGGCTCGAGGCGATCTCCATCATCACCAGCGCGGGATGCCGCCCATGCGCCAGCAGGAAATTACGGAAATCGTCATTGCGCCGGTTGGGCGTGCCCTTGGGCCGCCCGCGCCCGCGCTTCTCGCGCTGCTCCCGCGCATGCCGCGCCACCGCCAGCGGCCCGGCAGACCGCCCAAGGACCTCAGCCGACGCGGCCAGCTCGTCAGGCGTCACGGGATCGAGCATCGACAGCTGCTCTTCCTCGGCCGCCGCGTCGCGCACCAGCTGCTGCGCCTCGCGCAGGCTGGCATCCATCACGGTCTTTTCCCCACGGCTGTCATCGCGGTCAGTTGACATCGCAGCCCCCCGCTCTAGCCTGTGCCGATCGACGCAGCTTTTCCCGATCAGATCCGGAAAGCATGGCACCCCGACCCGTGGCCAGTTCAGCCACCCGGCGCTGCTCGACCCCCAACCCCGACCCGATGGTGCCGCTCAAACCTTGGCGATTTCCGGCCACGCCGCACTTGATACCGTGATCAATCAGGTCCGATCGGAAACGCCGATCCAAATTCCGGCCAGCCTCGCGCGCCAGCCCCCTCGGGGAGATCGCCGCGCGAAATGGGGGCATGGGGGGGTGCCCGGCCCGATCGAGGCCCCCCTGCCGCGCCTGGGCGATGCGACGCCGTAGCCTGCTAGGCTGATGCCGAAGGCCGGAAAATGCAGCAACGCCAACGCCTTGCGCGCACCCTTCCAACCGCAGTCTTCCAACTCGCTCTGATCGACAGCCCGAAACCCGCAGAAATCCGCCATTCCCGACCAACGGTCGCGCACCGCCCCGATCGAGCCCATCGCCCCCGCCGGCCACCGCCCCGCCCAGGCGAAAACGCCCAAAGTTTTCGCGGAGAGGGGCGTGAAAGTGACCCCTCCAGCCCAGCTGGACGACGCGGCGGTCATATCGACCCGCCAGAATATTGCCGTCACCGAGATCCGCAGGCCCGGTTCCACGCTCGCCATCTCTGGAACCGCTTGGAACCGCTCTGGAACCGCCTCTGGAACCTATATCTATCTGTAATACATAGATATGTTTATACGGTTCCACGGTTCCAGCGTCTCGTACGCGTATATGCGCGCGTGATCGCGCACACACGGGCGCGCGCACATGACGCGAGACCACAGGCTGGAACCGCTGGAACCGAGAGAAAATCGTAGCGATTTCAATGGATTGCCAGTTCCGCGTGCGGTTCCAAGCCGGTTCCGCTGGAACCGCTCCCCCTGACCCGATGGCACGCCGAGAATTGACATCCAATTTCCTCGCAGAGCCACGGGCCGGGGTCAAGCGACCAGCCACAGCAACCCCCAGCGCTCTCCCCTCCCCAGCGGGTCGGGGATCGAATGAGCGGCCGCGCACCGCGTCGGCTACGCCGCCGCTGCGGCCGCGATGTATCGGGGTGAACACGCAAAACAGGGCCGCATACACGGCACCATTCACTTGTGGATAGCGCGATTGACACACGCATTCATGCGGGGTTCCAGCGATCATTCCGCCTCTCCCGATTTTTGCTTTTCGCGCCATTTCAGCACCGCGTCCCGCTTGCTCTCGGCAGGCAATTCATCCTCGTCCAGCACCACATGCAGCGGCACCAGCACCGCCCGCTGCGAGCTGTGCGAAAACTTGACCTTGGGCCCGTCGATCGCGCCTTCGGGCTCAAATCGCTCCAGCGCCTGGCGCCACACGCCGCCGGCCCACTTGGTGTTCTGGAACAGCGCATCGAGGCCGCGATGCTTGGCCGCGACCGCCAGGAAGATCGGATCTTCCTTGCTGGCCATGCTCGTGCCCCAGCGGCCCGGCTTAACCACCTTGCCAGCGAAATCGCGCTCGTCGGGATGCCAGCTCGCATTGACCAGTTTCAGGCCCATCTGCTGCAGGCGCTTGTCATATTTGCCCACGCCCTCGGCAAAGGCGTCCAGCGGCACCATCAGCTCGTTGACAGCCAGCGCGACCCAATGGCTCAACGCCTCGCGCTCTTCGCCGCCACGCGCCTGCACAGGGCTGGTCAGCACATGCGCCAGGCACATGGCCTGCTCGCTCTCCGCCTCGCTGATCTCGGCCATACGATCGGGTCGGGACTTGTCGACCCACGCATTCACCGCCTCGTCGTCGGGCAGCCCGTCATTGAGCAGGCGATAGGCGCAGGCCATCAGCGTGCCGAACTGCATGCAGGCGCGCGCATCGTGCCCAGCCATGGACAGCGCCGCCTGAAACCGGGCGCGCGTCTCCATCAGGATCGGCCAGCCATCGATCATCCGGCGCTGCAGCTTGCGCCCCAGCTCGGGCAGGCCGTAATTCGCCAGCACCGGCGGCTCCGCGCCCTGCTTGAAGGGCTGCAGCTCGAGGATGCCCAGACGGCTCCTGTCCTGCGCCGGCAAGGGCGGGATCAGGATCGAGCTGAACATGAAACAGCTCGCCAGCGTGAATTCCTTGGCATTGTGGTCCTGCGACCCGCGATGCGCCTTGCCGCCGCTCGATGAAATACGCGCCAGCTTGATGACCTCGTTGACCCGGCGATTATCCGCCTCGGCCTCGATCTCGTCGAAGATCACCGGCACGGTCGAATTCTGCAGCGACTGGCGGATCGCGGCAGAGCTGGCCTCGGCGGTGCGGAACTGCGCATCGCCCAGCAGCTGGTGAATGATCTGATCGTCGCCATTGATCGACGATTTGCCCGTGCCGCGCCCACCCGTGATCCAGATATTCGGCCGCCAGTCGAGCGCCCCGCCCAGCATCGCCGCGCCGATCCAGCCCAGCAGGAACACCGGGTCCATCAGCTTGCGGCGCCAGTGCCAGCGGTTCAGCAGGCCCAGCAGCTTTTCGCCCGGCTCGCTGTCCACGTCCTCGTGCCAGGGCCGGGGTATCGGCGTCGCCGCCTGATAGACATGGCGCTGGAACAGCCCGGCATCGTACCAGGTCCAACCGCTGATCTCGCCCTTGGCCGTGTGCTTGCTGGCAAGGATCTTGTCGCCGTAGTGAATGACAAGGCCATTCGCCTCGTGCCGATGCGCCCCGCGGCCGCGCATGCGCCCCGCAGGATCGAATATCCCCTTGCGCGCACATTCCTCGATCATGGCCCGGCTCGCCTCGGCCTGGTCGAACCCCACGATCTCGGGCGGCGCGACCTGCTTACGGTCCTTGCCGCGCCCCTCGAACTTGGGGGCCGACCATTGCGGGAAACTCGCCTCCAGCCAGTCGCTGGCCGGGCCGAACAGCGCGATCAGGCTGTTCTTGCCGTGGCGGTTCCCCGCCTCCAGTCCGACCAACTGGCCGTTGTAATCGAGATAGAAACACAGCTGCGACCCGCCGATATTGCTCGATATGCCCAGCGGCCGCACCGGGCAGCCGGGCGGAAACGGCGGCCGCTCGCGCTTGGCCAGCTCCACCGCCTCGCCTTCCTGCGCCATGACCGGCGCTACCACCGGCGAGGCCAATGCATCGCGGATCGGGTCGCTCATCTCGGAACCTTGAAACCGGCAGCATTGCGATGCCCGCCGCCGCCGAACTTGGCCGCGATGGCAGATACATCCGCGCGATCGTCGGTCGACCGCAATGAATAGCTGGTCGTTAGCTCCCCGCGCACAATCGCAGCGGCAAAGCACGCATCGGGCCAGTCCTGCAGCAGCCGGTGACCGACGTCACTGGCAAGGCCATAGGGGCAGTCGACGCCGATGCCATATTCGCCGTCGATGACAACGCAGGTCGCTCGCTCGACAATCTCGTCAACCAACCGGTCCCGCCATGCTGCAATCGCCATGCCTTGGGCTATTGCACCGTCGATATCGGCATTGATGGCCGTCCAACGCTCGAAATTGGCTTCACCTGCAGTCAGGGCCAGATGCAGGAACTTGCTGCTATCGCCCAAATCGAAGCGCCAAAGATCGCGATCCTCGACCAGATCGACAAGCATGGGCCTTGGCCCGCCTTCATTTGCGAAATCCCATGCCATGCCGGCACCTGATCGATCCATGTCGAACAAGGCGCGGATCGGCGTATAGCCGCCCTTCTGCAAATCGGCGATCATCGCGGAAACGACTTTCAGCGTGAACCGTTCAGGTTTTTCCTTGTAAGTGGCAAAGGGTTCCAGATTTTCCCTTGCTGTCTTGTGATGATCTAGCACCACGATCGACGCAGCCCGCCCCACAGAGACGAGATCCGCCATAACCGGCGCTGGAAACGAAAAATCGACGATTAGGACGTTCTTGCCTGCGACATCGATATCGGGTTCCATGCCATAATTGCGCGCCACATATTCGCAGCTATCGCCCCAGCGGACCCAGCACGCCCACGCGGCGGTAAACCCATCCATGCACTTGTCGTGATAGACGACGATATCAGGCGCCCACATTGGACCCTCCATTTTCGGTTTTCAGCCCGCATTTCGCGGCGATGCAGCCATCGGCAAAACTGGGCGGCACATGCGCGGCGCAGCCCTTGCACCACACCTTTCCGGCTGCGGCAGCGGCCACGATCTCAGGCGCGGGCCGGGGTTCGCGCAGCCATTTGTCGGCGGCGCTCTCCATCGCACTGGGGGCCGCGTTCAGATCGATGCGAACAGGCTGCGGGCGTGGAGAGACATTCGGGCGGAGAGTAATCTCGCACGACGGCAGGGACCGCCCTTGTTCCTTCCGGTGCCTCTCCTTTGCCAAGCCGCGCCCGCGGTCGGCTCGAGAAAACCCCCCTGCCGCAATATCGTCGCCGCCTAGGTGAAGTTCGCCTTCACCGCCCACATCGCGGCCTGTTCGTAATTCGTCAGCGCGATCGAACGCCGGCGATTGTCCGGCACGTTCGCGCGGATGAATTCCATCAGATCCTCGGTCCGCGCCTTGATCTCGGCCACGACGTCGCTGCCTGACGGGTTGAATTCGGGAATGGTCGTTTCCTTGTCCATTGCATTCTCCTTTGGACATTGCGGGCGAAAGCGCACCCGCGCGCATCTCATGGCGCCGTACCAGCGGCACCGGCCGCAGCCTGCAGCCCGCCGCTCGGTCGAAACCCCAGCGCGTCAAAACACTCACCGTGAAAGCCCCGTCGCCAGCGCTTCGACCGACACCGACGCAAACGCGAACGCCTTCAGGCGCGGGCGATCCGCCACCCGCCTGGGCGGCAGCACCGGCATCATGTGTTCGAACGGATCGGCCAGCCAGTAGCGCGGCGCGAATTGCGTCGGATTGCGTCGGATTGTAATGTGCCATCATGCTCCCCTCGCGGCCTTCGCCCGCGCACCCCACGCCTCGGCGCGGATCCAGTCGTTGATGTCCTTGACCGGCAGGCCGTTCACCTTCTCGGGCGGCACGACCAGGCTCACCTCGATCCCGCGCGCCTGCTGGCGGCCGATCGAGCGCTCCAGCGCCTCCTGCGCGGTTTCATTGCCATCGTCGCGGTCGGTCACGATGGTCAGCCGCCGGGCTTTCTCGGGCAGGATCACCGCGCCCATATTGCCCAGCGAAATCGCGGCGACGATCCGCGCCTCGGGCATCTTCATGCGCACCGCGATCGCGTCCTCGATGCCTTCGGTCATATAGACCGGCTCGCCCTCGACCATCTGCGACATCGGCTTGCCGCTCGATCCCTTGGAAATCGGGATGAACCCGCCGCCCATCGGGCCCAGCACCTTCTTGGGCTGGGTCACATCCATCTTGCCCCACCCCTTTTCGGGATGGTTCGCCAGGAACGTGCGATGCGTCGCCACATGCGTGCCATCGGCCAGATAGATCGCGGCCACCATCGCGGGCACCTTCACCCGCGCTTCCTTGCAAAAAACCTCGGGGTGATAGCGCAGCACACCCGGCCACCGGTCAAACGGGTCGGGGCGCAGCATCCGCGCCCGCAGATAGAAATCCACCGGCGTGCGCGCCGTCTCGGCCTCGGCATGCAGATAGAGCGAGCGCGCACCCTTCATCTTGGCGGCGCGCTCGCGCTCCAGCTCGGCCTCGTGTCGGGCCGCCCGCTCGCGCGCCACGCGGGCGCGGGCCTCTCGTTCCTCGGGCGACAGCCGCGCCGGGCGATCGGGGGAATATTCCTCCTCGATCCCCAGCCAGTCCTTGGCCCACTGCACCGCGCTGCGCTTGTCGGCCAGCCCTTGCGTCGCCTCGATCAGATCGAGCATGTCGCCATTGCTGTCGGCGGCATAATCGCGCCACTTGCCCTGCCGCGCGCCCGACAGCTCGACGACAAGGCTCTGCCCGCGCTCACCCTCGATCGACCCGACTTTCAGATAATGGCCATCGCGCACGCCATTGGGCAGCAGGTGCGGCGCCAATGCCGCCACCTGGTCGCGCAATCGCTGCTCGATCTCGGCCACTTCCATCATGTCAGGCGGCCACAGCGGCTTTCTCGGTCGCATCGGCCTGCCGGATCAGCGCCGCGGCCAGCTCGCGGGACATGCGAGGAGAAAGCGATTGCGCCACGGCCAGGTGAGGCGTCTGAAGCCCAAGGACGATGTACCGATGCTCGCCCGTCTGAACGGAAAAATGCACCCCTTCGCAAGAGATCTCGGTGCCCCGTTCTGTGATCTTACCCCCCGCCATGAAATCAGGCCGCCTTGGCGCGCAGATACCAGTTCCCCGCGCCCAGCTCGAAGCCATAGGGCGCATCGGCGACCAGCAGCATATCGGTGTCGTCAGGGTCCGCCCCCACCGCCGCCCCGCGCCGCACGATCACGCGCTGGCGCTCGTCAGCGGTCAGCACCAGAAAGCACGGCCCCGCGATCGCGCCACTATCGGCCGACAGCGCGACCACGCCATGCACGCCGCCAGGCCCGTCGCCCATGCCGACCAGGTTGAAAACCGCGCCGATCCCGGCACGGCCGGACATCGCGGGCGGAAAGATCGAGTAGTTAAGCGCCATTTCGTGCCCCTAAATGGTTAGATTAACGGTATTTTAGCTTCCGCCCGTTCGAACCCAGCGCAGGGTTTGGTAAACGGGGAATTCAACATGATTGATCAGGCTTCACGCGGCGTCCTTGCGGTCCGCATCCAATCGAGGAAGATCGTAGAAATCGTTGGGTTCAACCTGCCCGCCCGTCAGCTGATAGATCCGAGCCATCAAATCGCCCCCGGGGACGATCGGTTCGACAGCTCGCTCCATTTGACTGACATAGGGTTGCGAACAGGCGATCGCTGCGCCGAGCTGCGCCTGCGTCATCCCACGCAATTTTCGCCACTTCGCCAGTTTCACGATCATCCATCCGTACCATCGCCAAGATATTACGGACAGTTATGTCTTTCCGCTCGACATAAGCAAGTAGCGGGGTCAGATTATAAACAGATGGGATATATTCTCGCCATGACACCGCGAAACCGAGTGCGCGAGCTTCGCAAGGCGAAGGGTATGAGCCAGACTGAGCTGGCGCAGGCCGCCGGCATATCCCAGCCCGCCATCAGTCAGATCGAGAACGACACCAGGCCGATTACGCTGGATTGGCTTCGCACCTTCGCGCGTATTCTGGATGTCACGCCCGCCGATATCCTCGACGATGACGATCACCCAGACCGCCTTTCCCTCGAAGAGCGCGAACTGATCGAAAACTTCCGGGCCGCCACCGCCCAGCAGCGTGAGATGATCCACCGCATTGCCGAGCCGATCGAGAGCAATACGATCACCATCGACTTCAAAAAGACGGGTGGCGACGAACCGCAGACTAAGCGGAAGATAGCTTGACCTAATCAAATTTCTGGCAGGGTTCGATCTGATGGCGGGATCTTCCGAACAAGAAGATATACACCACCACGGCGGTGGAACGCTTTCCACCATGACCCCACGGCAAGACCAAACGTCGAGTGCATTGCATTATAGTCGCGACGCGATGCCCTCTGAAAACGCGCCAACTGCAGACACCCGTGATACAACCGGTGACGACTATAGCGGCCTCATAACTGCGGGCAGCCTCATCCTTGTTACAGCCATCAGCTTCACCCTGATGAGCCACCATCACACCCTTGCGCGAGCAGGAGCTAATCTCATGGAAACCGTTCGAAAGCGCGCCGCAGCGGTCATTTGCGTTGGCATCATGATCGTCGCTGCCGACCGCCTCGTAATTGGCGATCTCGTCAGGCGCGACCACTTCTGGCGCGACATGCATGAAGATGGCTGGATAGCATTGGTGGGCGTCGCGATCGCCCTTATCGGCCTTTACCATTGGATCACAGAGCCAACACATAAAGAAAAATAACGCTTGCTTATAAAATAACTGTGAGCAATATAGCCCCGTTCACACCGAACGGAGGCACCGAATGTCTTACCAGAACCGCTCTGCAAGCGCGTTCCCGGCCCTCTCGGCCGATGAAGACCGCACCTGCACCATCCATTACATCGTGCGCGCCCTGGGCCGTCACGACTATGGCAACCACCGCCGCGTCACCTATGTGAAAAAGCTGGTCGAGGAACGCGGCCTGCCCGCGCCCTTCCCGCACCTGCGCGGCTCAAAGCTCGTCGACGAAGTCGCCATGGACAGCCGCTGGAACCGCATCGCGGTCGAGGAATGGCTGCACGACTTCCTCCCCCCCGACACCGCCGCCCTCCTCGACCGCGCCGCGCAAAGCGCCGCCGCCGACGACATGGACGCCAACGCGGCCAATCTGGGCCTGCGCCTCGTCACTGGCGGCCGCCAGTGAAGATCCCCGGCAACCGCCACGACGATTACCGTCCCGACGAGATCATGCAGGCGGCCTTCATCGCCTTCTGCCTGTGCGTGATCGCGCTCGCTTCCCCTTTAGTCGCGGCGATCTTGCTGTGACGGCGCGCCAGCCTGTCCCCGTCGGGCTGGCGCGCCAGATCGCGCTGCTCTGGCCGATCTGGATCGTCTGGCTCCTCTTTCGTGGAGATCCGCGATGCTGAACCTTCCCATCTCCCATGCCGACGCCGCGATCGTGCTGGCCATGCTCGCCTTCGCGCTGGGTCTGCCCGCAGGCGCGGGCGCCATCGTCCAGCGCCGCGAATGGCGCCGCCGCGAACGCGCCGCTGCCCGCCGCGCCCGCAGGAGCCGCCGGTCATGAGCGTCCCACGCACCCGCCGCGAAGCCAATCGCATCAGCCATCTCGAGCTGATCGCGCCCTCGCGCCTCGCCCATTTCCGCCGCGTCGAGCAGCTGCGCCCGCTGAGCGAGGCCGAGCGCGAGACCCGCGACCTGTTCATCCGCATCCGCCACCAGCGCGCCGAAAGACAGCGCGCCAATGGCACCTACCCGAAAGGACGCGCCCATGGAGCATGAACCCATCCCCGCGCCGCCCCGCATCGAGGCCATTTCCGTCCGCGCGATGGAAGACATCATGGCCGAGCGCCACCGCCAGATCCAAAAGTTCGGCCACACTCCGGAGCAAGACGTGGCCGCTCACCGCGACGCCCCCAGTCGCGTCCCCCGCCTCTCCCGCATTGCCGCCCGGACCGCGCGCGATGCGGGAGAGGATCTGCAATTCGGCAAGCTGGAAACGGCCCGCAAACACGCCATCCAGTCCGCCGCCACCGCCCTCGCCCTGGTCGAAATGATCGACAATCTGATGGAGGCCGAAAATGGCTGATTTTCCGACGTTTGCGATCTCTGTCCGTC
This sequence comes from Croceicoccus mobilis, assembly GCF_001661965.1. Classification (GTDB taxonomy): domain Bacteria; phylum Pseudomonadota; class Alphaproteobacteria; order Sphingomonadales; family Sphingomonadaceae; genus Croceicoccus; species Croceicoccus mobilis. The sequence continues at coordinate 84,543 of NZ_LYWZ01000028.1, read as the reverse complement.
AGCCTTGGGCTTACGCGATAATCCATGCCGGCAAAGACGTGGAGAACCGCGTCAAGCGAGCGATCACAATGGGCGGCATGGATCAGCACAGCCGGTTGGCCATCCACGCAGCGGCAGGCATGTCGAAAGCTGAATACGAACATGCTCGGGACTTTATGGTCGAGACGTGCGGTGTGAGATGCCCACATCCATCAGCACTGGTCCGCGGCGCGATTATCGGCTCCGTCGCCGTAACCGGGATCACCAAAGCAAGCGATAGCAAATGGTTCTTTGGCCCATGGGCCATCCAACTCTCGGAAGCGCAAGCATGCCTTCCCATCCCCTGCATTGGTCAACTTGGCGCTTTTAGATGGGCTCGTGCGGGCATCGATGCGCCTCGCGAACCGTTGCCTTGGATGATGGCTTGGCCCGGCAAGGCACCTCACTCTTCGACAACTCACCCCTCCCTCTTTGAGGCACCAAGCCAATGACCGACTACACCAACACCGGCCGCGGCCCGGGTATGGCCGAACCCGGCCACAACAGCCACCAAACCAGCGAGGATGCGACCGCTACCGACGATCGCCTGCGCCTCCTGATCGAGCGCGTCGAACGCCTCGAGGAAGAAAAAAAGGCGATGTCCGACGACATCCGCGACGTTTACGCCGAGGCAAAGGCCGTCGGTTACGACGCCAAGATCATGCGCCAGATCGTCCGCCTGCGGAAGATGAAGCCCGACGATCGCCGCGAGATGGAAACCATCCTCGAAACCTACAAATGCGCGGTGGGGCTGGGCTGATGATCGCCCAGCGCCTCGACGCTGCCCTGCAGACGGTCCTGGCTCATGCCCAGCCCGCACGGATCTGGCTGACTAGCGATCATTACGGTGCCTTGATCCGCGAATTCACACCAGATCCGACCAACGTACTGGCCCGCTTCTGCGGCGTGCCCGTCAGCCTCGACAACATGCTGTTCAGCTCGCGCATCATTGACACGACCGGACGCAGCTGGCCGATCCATTTAACACCGGAGAAAGCGACATGATCTACGGCGAAAAGGCGACCTACGCCTGCAAGAACCCGTCATGCGGCAAGAACTTCGTGGCCCGCACCGCCGAACGCAAACAGGGCAAGGCGTCGTTCTGTTCACGCTCCTGCGCCTCGATCTACAACAAGCAGTTCGGCGGCACCGCGCGCGAGATCGACACGACCGGGAGGCCCTGCCCGTGCTGCGCCCCCGGCGCCCGGACCGAACGCATGTTCCACACCTGCCCCCGCTGCAACGGCCGCCGCACCGTCCACAGGATCGCCGCATGAAGATCGCGCCCCGCACCGCCGCCACGATCGAAAAGCTGATGCACTCGCTTGGTGCCGATACCGATCTAAGCGTCCAGCCATACCCCCATCCGGATGATCTGAAACGTCAACTCTGGACCGTCTCGGCCAACAGAGGTCGCACCATGTACATGGGGCAAGGTTACAGCCTGTCTGCGGCGCTGGAAGACTTCGACGCTGTCGTGAGGCGAGCCGCATGACCCAGCTCGAAAAGATCGACCGCGCCCGCCTGCCCGCCTGCCTGCGCCACCGCGATGTCACGCTGGCCGACGCACTGGCAGAGCTGCAGCGCGAATATCACGCCCGCGACCTCACCTTTCCCGAATGGTTGAAAAAGGGCCGCATGACCGACACCGAAAGCCGGTATGAGCGCGAGATATTCGCCGCCATGGTCAACGATTTCCGCCGGCAGATCGCAGGCCAGCCAAGCCGCACCGAAAGCCACGGCTTCACCTGGGCACAGCGCCGCGCCGCGCTCCAGCGCGAACTGGCATGGCGCGCCGGCGCCTATCCCGAATGGATCGCGAAAGGGCGCATGCTGCAGGCCGAAGCCGATACCCGCACCGCGCGCCTCTCGGCCGTGCTGGCAAATTACGAGGAAGGCTGGGACTGGCACCCCGATCCCGCCGACCGCCGACCCCTTCACGAACAATGGCGCCCCGTGCAGGCTGCAATCGCCGCCACCCAGCCCGACGCCCAGCAAAGGATGGTGATGTGAAGGACAGCGAAGCATTCGAGCGTGAAGATCGCTACATCGTCATCAAGCGTAAGCACCTGTCCGAAGAGCAGGCGACCGCAATCGATCAGACGCTTGAGATGTATGACGTTGCACAAGTCCCGTTGGCGGTGGTCGTTGAGGGCGATTGGCCGGAATACGAAACGGTCTGGAAGATGATCGAGGGTCGCGTGACCGGTATCGCATCCCAGCCCGCACAGATGGCACCCGATGGGCTTGCGGCTGAATTGGCGGTGCTGGATGCGAAGGCAACGCCGGGACCGTGGTATCGTCTCGATCCGCCTTGGATAAGCGGAGACGTTGAAACGACCATCATGGCTGAAAGTCCCGATCCGCACGTTGCTCGCTTCATTTGTGACTTCGATTTCGCGGGGATGTTTGAGGAAGACGATGGCAAAAAGAGCGAATGCCCAGATGCGGACGCAGACTTAATCCTCGCCCTTCGCAACAGCCTCCCCGCCATCATCGCCTCACTCTCTGCCAGCAATGACAGCAATGCGATGCGTGATGCGCTGACCCTTGCGCGCAATCGTTTGCAGGCGCTCGCTGTCCGTGCGCCGTTCAATTCTGCCGAAGGGTTCGACGCATCCAGATGGGCCGACGAAGCAACCGAAGCCCTCAACACCCCCTAAACCCGCTCCCCACATACGCGCTGGACCCATCCGCGCGAATGGTCGCATAAAGGCCCAAAGACATGCCGATCGACAAAGACCTCCAGCGCAATCGCTTTGCGCAGGCCGTCCGCCTGCTGGGCGGCAATCACGCCACCGCGCAGGCAATTGGCTGCGGCGAACGCACGATCCGGAAACTGCTCTCGGGCGAGGCGGAGATCCACCGCGCCTGGCTCGAAAGCATCTCGATCGCGCTGATCGAGCGGGGCGAGAAATGCCGCCGCCTCGAACGCCATATCAATCCCGCCTTTTCCGGCAATCTCACCCGCGACCAGCTGCTCGACACCCGCGACGATGCCCGTCGCCACGGCGGGAGGAACTGACATGGCCAAAATTCGCATCCCCTGCCTGGTCGGCAAGACCAACGCCGCCGGCATCACCAGCTGGTACTGGCAGCCCAGCGCCTATCTCCGCAAAAACGGATGGAAGGCGATCTCGCTCGGCAAAAACGAAACCGACGCGATCAACGCCGCCCGCGCGCAAAACGAGCGGGTGGAGGAATGGAAAGACGGCGGCTCCAAACCGCGCGAAGTCAAGAAGCGGATTAACCGCGGCACCGTCGCCGGCCTGATCGCCCGCTACCGCGAGGAGATCATGGAGGGGACCAAGCAGGACGGCTCCCCCGTTCTCGCCGACAGCACCAAAAAGACCTACAACACCGCGCTCCGGAAACTGGAGGCATGGGCGGGCAAGCACCCGCTCGCCTTCATCACCCGCAGCCGCGTGCGCGTGCTGAGGAACGCCATGATGGCAGACCCCGAAAAGGGCGGCATCGGCCACCACGCCGCGCACCAGACGCTGAAAATGGGCCGCACCCTCTTCGCCTTCGCGATCGACTGCGAGCTGGTCGAGACTAACCCGTTCGACAATTTCCGACTGGCCGCGCCGCCCCCGCGCGACGTGATCTGGTCCCCGGCCGCGCGCGAAGCGATGATGGCGGCTGCCGCCGCCGCCGGCATGCCCTCGATCGCGCTGGCGGTCGAGCTGGGCTTCGCCACCGGCCAGCGCGAAGCCGATCTCCTGCACCTGTCGCACCGGCAATATGTCGCGATCCCCGAACACAAGATGCAGCCCGAGGATTTCGCGACCCTCGCCGCCCTCGCGCCCGATCATACCCCGCGCGGCATCCGCGTGCGCCAGCGCAAGACGAAAGCATGGATCGAGGTGCCCGTGGTGAACGACACTCGCAACAGGATCGAGGCCGCGATCCGCAGTGCCCGCGCCGGCGGCGTCACCACGGTGCTGATGGATGACACCCGCCCGCGCGAAGGGGGGCTACAGGGCCTTTACGAAGGCAAGGCGGGTCAGACCCGCTTTCAGCGCGACTTTGCCGCTGTACGCACCGCCGCAGCGGCCCAGGCAGAGAATTCCGGCGACACCGAACTGGCGCAGGAACTCGCCGGCATCGAATTCCGCGACCTGCGCCGCACCTGCGTCGTTTTCATGGGCGAACTCGGCCTCGATGCGCATCTGATCGCGGCCATCACCGGCCACGATATCGACGAAACGCAGAAGATCCTGAAAACCTACATGCCCCGCACAACCGGCCGCGCCGCCCGCGCGATCGCCCTCGCCAGCGCCCGCAACAAGCCCCGCCAGGACGACTCAAATCAGGCCGAAGGCTAAAGCCAGTTTGAAGTCAAACTTTGGAAGAGTTTGAAAAGCCGCTCCAGCCTCTTCATAAGTGCTTGAAAAGACTGGAGCGGGTGAGGGGAATCGAACCCCCGTCGTCAGCTTGGGAAGCTGCTGCTCTACCATTGAGCTACACCCGCATTCCAGCGGCGCGCCGATTGCCACAGGCTCGGCATATCGGTCAACAGAAACAGTAACGGCGCCCACGGCCGAAGGAAAATTGTCGCGATTCTGACGCATTCGCTGGCTAGGCGGGTGGCAAGGCGGCATAGGCCGCGTCCCTCTCAGCAATGTCCGAAAGTCCATGAAACTCAGCGCGATAGCACTCTCCCTCGGCATGGCCTCGCTGCTTGCAGCCTGCGCCGCCGGCAACGCCCCCCTTGCATCATCCGAACAGGCACCGGCACAGCCGAGCAACGTCATCCTGTTCATCGGCGACGGCATGGGCGTTTCCACCGTGACGGCGGCGCGCATCTATGACGGCCAGACACGCGGCGAGACTGGCGAGGAGAACCTGCTCTCGTTCGAGAAGTTTCCCGCCCTCGCCCTGGTAAAGACATACAATACCAACCAGCAGGTGCCCGACAGCGCAGGCACCGCCTCGGCCATGAACACCGGGCGCAAGACGCGCGCTGGAGTCATCGATGTCGCCGCGCAGTCGCACCGCGGCGATTGCGGCGAAGGTCTTGCGGCAACCATGCCCAATGCGGCGGAACAGCTGCATGCAAGGGGCAAGGCCATCGGCATCGTCTCCACCGCGCGGATCACCCATGCGACGCCCGCCGCCGTCTACGCCCATGCGCCCGAACGTGATTGGGAAGGCGATGGCGAGATGCCCGAACCGGCCCGCGCCACGGGCTGCACCGATATCGCGAAGCAGCTGACCGGCTTCCCCTTCGAAGTCGCGCTGGGCGGTGGATCGCGCTATTTCTTCGGCCGCGACATGGGCGGTGAGCGGCGCGATGCCGCCGCCGACCTGCCCTCGGCATGGGCCAGCGCCACCGGCGGGCATTTCGTCAGCACGGCAGCCGCGATGAAATCCGTGCCCGCCGACGGCAAGCCGCTCTTCGGCCTGTTTTCGAAAAGCCACATGACCTACATGCTGGAGCGTAAACCCGGCACCAGCGAACCCACCTTGAGCGAGATGACCGCCACCGCCATCGACCGGCTGCAATCGACCGGCAAAGGCTATTACCTGATGGTCGAAGGCGGACGCATCGACCATGGCCATCATGACGGGCGTGCCGATCTCGCCCTTTCCGAAACGCAGGAATTCGCCCGCGCAGTGAAAGTGGCGTTGGGCAAGGTCGACCTGTCGGACACGCTGATCCTTGTCACGGCAGACCACAGCCATGTTTTCACCATGGCCGGCTATCCCACGCGCGGTAATCCGATCCTCGGTCTTGCGCGCGGCAATGACGATCGCGGCGAACCGACGGGAGAGCCGATCCTTGCCACCGATGGCCTGCCCTATACGACATTGGGCTATCAGAACGGCCCGGGTGCCCACCCCGGCCAGCCACGCAGCGCGCCCAGTGACGATCCGCATGCGGTGAAGCAGGCGCTGGTGCCGACCGGCGATGTCTTCAACGGCGTGCATGACCTGTCGGAAACGCATGGCGGCGAAGATGTTGCGCTTTATGCCACGGGCGCCGGTTCATCGGCGGTGCATGGCGTGATCGAGCAGAACCGGATCTTCGATTATCTGATGTCGATCTCAGGCGAATGACCGGCTGGGCCGGGGCGGCGGTCAGCCTGCCGCCTCGCCCGCCATGGCGAGCGAGACATTATAAAAGGCGGGATCGCCGGTAACCTCGGCCCCCAGCCAGTCGAACGGGACAGGCCTGTCCTCGGCATCGGCCAGTTCGACCTCCGCCAGCACCAGCCCTGAATGCGCGCCAGCAAATTCGTCGATTTCCCAGACATGGCCATCCGCGCCCATGATGCGGTGCCGCAGCTTCTCGACCGGCTGCCCTATATGCAGCGGCAGCATGGCGCGCGCTTCCTCAAGCGGCAATGCGTATTCATGCTCCTGCCGCTCCAGCGTGGCGGCGGACGATTTGATGGTCAGCACGGCCTTGGCATCGTCGATGATGCGCACCCTGACCTGCGCCTTGTCGGTCATGGCCAGATAGTACTGGACGATGTGCCGCGTCTTCCCGCCCAATGCGCGCCATCCATCGCCGCGCACGAGGTACTTGCGCTCGATCTCTCGCCCCATGATCAGGCCTGCCAGCGTTTCCAGCGCGAGCGCCAGTCGGCAACCAGTTCCCCCGGCGATGGGGACAAAAGCTTCGCCACCATCTCCTGCGCCTTGGCTTCCAGCATCGCACGGCGGCGGCGCGACAATATGGCGAGCAGTTCGGCCAGCTCCCGATCGACGTCCCTGCCCATCGCTGAAAGGCGATCGGAAAACACGGCAAGGTCATGATGCGTGCCGATCGCCTCGGTCAGCTTTCTCGCCATGCGCGCCCGCTGGCGCATGGCCGATGGCGCGATCTTTTCGAGGAGGCGCGTATGATACCAGTGATATTTGATGTGCCTGCGCAATTCGTGCCACGCCGCGACATCGGGATGGCGGCGCACCGTATCGGCGGCGGCATGGGCGCGCGAATAGCTCCGCTTCAACCCGTCCTCCATCGCGCCCCAGCCATCGGCATCGAGCGTCCATTTGCGCGACCGCTGGCGCGCGGCTTCCAGCAGATCGCGGCATTGGTCGAGACGGTCCGGGATACCCTCACCATCGGCATTTTCACCAGCGAAGTCCTGCGCCAGACTGCCCCGAAACGCCGCCAACCGCTCGGCCCCAAATCGGCGTCCGGCATCGCCTGCCAGCGCATCGAAACAGTCCAGCGTCACATGGGCATCGCGCGATGAAGCCAGCAATTTCGCGATATCTCGAAACGCGTCATTCTCGGCGCTGGCATCGGGGAACGCGGCCCGCATCAGGTGGATGAGAGCGCGCATTTTCTTGCAGCGTTTGCGCACGTCATGGACGGTTTCGGAAAGGGAGGCGCCATCGTCGATTGCCAGCAGCGCCTTGCCGATCTGTTCCTGCGCGATGCGGCGCATCGCCTTTTCACAGCCATGGTCCTTGCGGCGAATGCGATATGCCATTGTGCTGTCTGGCTTTCCGAATTCCATTGCGGTCCGGTGCTGCACCTGCGCCCACCGTGAATGGTCCGGCCTGTGCATCAATGGCCGCGTTCATACCAGACCTGTGGCGGCGCTGTCACATCAGCTTCACAATTGCCGCATCTGCCGAGCTTTGCGCCGCGTGGGCACGACATTACGTATTGCAACGCAGGGCACCGTCAAACCTTTTGTTAAACCTCCAAGGTTACCAGCACGGTAAGCCTATGAGACAGAATCGCGCCTTTCTGTGTATTTCGTGCGTTGCCCTTGCCGTGGCGATGGGCGCGCAGGCGTCTTATGCGGGGCAGAAAAGCAGCACCATGGCGATCGGCGCGGAAGTGACAGAGGGCTGCTCGATTTCGGCCACGACCATGGCCTTTCCGATCACCACTCCGGGTGCGGGCGGCAATACCACGGCCACCTCGACCATCTCTCTGGGCTGTACGCCGGGGGTCGATTACGATGTGTCGATCGATACCGGCCTGCACCCCCAGGGGCAGACGCGGCGCATGTTCGACCCGGTGCTGGGCACCTATCTACCCTATGAGATCTATACGAATTCCAAGATGACGGCGCAGTGGGGCGACCGGCCGGGAATCAATACCGTCTCGGGCCGTTCGGGCCGAACGGGTGAGGAAATCCTCACCGCGTATGGCAAGATCAAATCGACGACCCAGACCGCTCGCCACGGCAAATATTCCGATTACGTGGTCGTCACCGTCAACTTCTGACAATCTGCTGACAAGCCGATCAGCCCGCCCCGTGCATCACGTGATGCGCGGGGCTTCATGCATTTGGCCTGCCCTACCGGATATCCGGAAATTGACGTGAGTTACCGGAGGGTTAACGCCCATTTAGCGATTAATACAGAAATACGCATTAGGACCCCTGTTTACCTTAACGCCAAGGTCAAACCAGGGAGGACCCCCCAATGAAGACCATTTTCAAGATCGGCGCCGCAGCGCTCGCGCTGATCTCGGTTCCGGCATATGCCGGCACCGACGACACCACGATGCAGGTCACGGCCGAAGTGCTGGACGCCTGCGAAGTCAGCGCCACCCCGATGTCGTTCGGCACGATCCCCGTGCTCGGTTCGGCTGATATCGACGGTCAGGCCACGATTTCGCTGCTGTGCACCGTGGGCGCGAATTACGACGTTGCCATGGACTTTGGCGCAAACGCATCCGGCGGCACGCAGCGTTACCTGACCAACGCGGCAGGCGGCACCGACCAGATCCCTTATGAGATCTATAGCGACGCGGGCCGCACCACCGTATGGGGCAACACCGCTGGCGCCACCATGGCCGGCAATGCCACCACCGGTATCGTCGACATCGCTGCCTATGGCCGCATCCCCGTATCCGCCACGCCGGTCGTCGCCGGTTCCTATGCGGACACGGTCACCGTCACGGTCAATTTCTGATCGCACGGCCATTTTTGAACTTTTGGAACTGATCCATGCGTAAAGGCGCCGCCGTTTTCTTTGCTCTCCTTGCTGCTGCCAGCCCCCTGGCAGCGCAAACGCCCGTCGATCCCGCGCAGGCAAATGCACCAGTGCCTGACGCGGGCGACAGGGGAGCGAATATCTCGGTGGCGCCGCTTCGCCTGGAACTGGACGGAGCCGCAACGGCTGCAACCATGCGGCTCCGCAATCCCGCGTCGCGTAAGATCGGCGTGCAGGTCCGCGTCTTCGCCTGGAGCCAGGTGGACGGCGAGGATGTCTATGCACCGACTAGCGACGTCACGGTCTCGCCCTCGATCATCCAGATCAAGCCGGGCGACACCCAGGTTTTCCGCGTGGTCCGCACCACGCCGCAGGGAACGGCTGAACAACGTTATCGCGTCGCGATCGACCAGTTGCCCGATCCCTCCTTGCGCCACCACGGCGAATTCACGCCGCGCCTGCGCTTTACCATCCCGCTTTTCGTCGACCGCGCCGCGGCTCAGCCCGCCGAGCTTGCATGGACGGTCAGCGGCGACCGGCTGATGCTCGATAATGCCGGCGGCCAGACCGTTCGCATCGCCGGGCTTCAGCTGAACGACGCCGCCGGTTCCTCGGTCGGCATCCTGCGCAATGGCCTCCGCTATGTGCAGGGTGCCAACAACGCCGAATGGCAGCTCGACGGCGGCTGCCCCAACGGACCGGTCGAAGTCGCGGCCCTGATCGACGGGGAAGAGACCCGTGTCCAGGCCCAGCCCGCTTGCAGCTGAGATTTTCCGCGCGCCACTGCTGCTGATCGCGGCGCTTTTCGCGCAGGTGCTGGCAGCGCCGGTCGCCGCCGCGCAATCGAACGATCCCTTCGCGCTCCCCAGTGACGTCACCATCGCCGATGCGGTGGACCTGTCCGGCCCCGGCCTCTCCTCCATCCGGGTCGATGGGCGGGAAATGGACATGCTCGTCCGCCTCGCGTGGATTGGCGAGGCGCTGAATATCGATGCAGACGATGCCCGCGCGGTGGGCCTTCCTGTCGAAGCGGAAATGACCGGCTATGTCCCGGTCGAGGATATTCACCTTGCCAGCTGGGATTTCAGCCAGCTCGACCAGACGCTGCTGGTCAAGAAATTCAGGAAGAGCGACGGGCCGAACTGGAAGGATTTTTCGAACATCACGCGCGAAGACGCGATGTTCCGCCCGATGACCGCCTTCCTCTTCGATTATGACCTGACCGGCTCGGCCGGTGGCAGCGGCAGCTATGGCGCGGGATCGTTCAATGCCCGGCTGACCCGCGGCGACATGGTGGGAGGCACCGCCTTTCGCGTATTGACCGATCCCGGCACCGGCTATGACACGCTCACCCGCCTTGCCACTGCCGCCAGCTTCGCCGACCGGGAGCGCGGCGTGACATGGACGGCGGGCGACCATATCTCTGTCGGCAGCAATTCCATGCGCGCCCTGCGTCTTGCCGGCATCCAGTTTGCCAGCGATTTCGCATTGCGCCCCGGTCTGATCGCCTATCCCCTTCCCGCTTTCGATGGGCAGGTCGCAGTGCCGACGGGCATCGACCTTATCATCAATGACAAACGCTTTTCGGCGGGCGAGTTGGAAGCAGGCACCTTCGCCGTGCGCAATGTCCCGGTCAGCCCCGGCCGCGGCGAAGTCTCGGTGGTCCTCCTTGACGAGTTGGGGCGCGAACGGGTGGAAACGACGCAGCTTTACGTCAGCCGCGAATTGCTGCGCGAAGGTCTTTGGGAAGGCGGCGTCAATATCGGCGCGATCCGTCGCAATTTCGGCAAGGAGAGCGGCGACTACCGCGATCTTGCCCTCACCTTCCTGTATCGCCGGGGCGTTTCGGATCACCGGACCATTGGCGCTTCGGGCGAATTGGGCGCAGGCATCGTCAATCTTGGCGCACATGCGGAAACCGCACTGGGCGGCGTCGCGCTGGCCACTGCGGAACTGCGCGCCAGCGGATCGGGAAGCGGCGCGGGAGCTTTGATCCGGCTGGGCGTGGAAAGCATCGGGCGCGGGCTATCGGGCCGGATCGAAGGAGTGCTGCCGACGAAGAACTACCGCGACCTCGCCTCTGCTTCGGGCGATGCGCTGCCGGTGATCCAGCTTAATGCGATGGTTAATTTCGACATAACGACCGAAACCCGCTTGCTCGTCAGCGCCAGCCATGTCTCCCGCCACTACGATCCGCGCTATCCGGCCCTGCCCAAAACAACGAACATATTGCGCGCCAACACCCGCACCTCCATCGCCGAGAAGCTGGATGCGGGGTTCGACCTCGCTTGGCGGCGCGGCAGCGGATCGCAGCTGACCGCGATGCTGGGGCTGATGTATCGCTTTGGCGAAAGGACGCAGGCGATGGCCAGCGTCCAGCACGCCAATTCGCGCATCGGCGCGCAGGCCACGCTGCAGCGCCCCGACGTGCAGCCCGGCGATTTCGGCTATGGGCTGGAGGCGACCCATTCGATCAGCGACCGCTTCTCGGGCCGGGCCAGCTATCGGACCGCCTACACCCGCGTGGAGGGACAGGCCGAAATGGTGGGCGGCCGCTCCGCCGTGCGCGGGAACCTGCGCGGCACGCTGGTCGCAACAGGCGGCACGGTCTTTGCCCGCAACCAGACCGGCGGGGCCTATGCCTTCGTCAAGACCGGCAATATCGGGGGCATCACCGTTACCCGCGAGAACCGCTTCGCCGGGGTGTCGGACAGCAAGGGCCGAGTGCTGGTGGAACAGATCACCCCGCTGGTTCCGGTGCAATTCGACATCGACCCCGATGAGCTGCCCGCCGATGCCGTCGCGCGCTCGACCTATAGCCGGGTCGCCGTCGCGCGCGGATCGGTGGGCCGGGTGGAGATGAACATCACCGCGTTCCGTTCGATGCCGCTGCGGCTCGTCGATGTAACCGGCAAGCCGCTGCCGCTGGGCATGATGCTGACATCGGACGGCGGCGTGGACTACATGGTCGGCTATGACGGGCTGATCGATTTCAACGCGCTTTCGGGCGAAAGGGAACTGGTCGGCGCGCTGGACGAAAATAACAGATGCAGGGTGGCCCTGCCCCGCGATTTCGCCACAACCGGCCTGAAAGACGGTCAACCGCCGGAGCTGGTCGCAAAATGCGATCCCGGCATCATTGCAATACGCTGACGCGGGTTTTCCACTTCGGCTTCGGCCATCCAGGCAATGATGCAATCGGGTGCGGAAACTTAAAGCTCATGCCAGGCGCCAATCCTTTCAAAGCGTCCCGGATTGAGCCTGATGATGGTCAATTAATCCTTAATCGCGATCTCGGCGAATCGCTCGGATTGGGGTATGGTCAGGGCCGATGGGGGCAAAACATGGGGGACTTATGACCGGCAATGCGGTGCAATCGTCTGGACAGATCGAGCCTTTTCCCAAAAACGCGCCAACCCGCGCGATGAGCGAGAACCTTGGCCAGCTGCGTGACATGCTCCGCAGCGAATTTCCCGAAGCGGCTGCCGTCACGCTCAGCTTCGACGGCACGCTGAAAGCGCATATCGACGTGCGCAAGAGCGAGGAGGTCATGCTGATCGAGGCACGCCTCGCCAGTCTTGCCGGCGGGGCCTTTACCAATATCAGGCGCGGCCCTGCCAATCACTCGGCCTTCCTGCACCGCGTCAGCACACAGATCCAGCGTTAAGCCCCCCTCTTCCCGCACGCGGGTTCTGCCGCGTTTCGCATCACCATATCTGCCCTTTGAAAGAGCCTTGCTGGCCCGAATTGTCTGGCGGCGCGCGCACGTGTATTGCGCTCAATCCCTCGGCCACTCTGGCCAGCCAATTTCGGATCCATGCACGCCCCCTTCGCCCTGATCGAAGACCTTGAACACGGCCACGCACGTCTGCTGCGCGAAGCCGACGAGATCCTGTGTCCGGCAGGCCCCGACCTGGCCAAGGCTCTCGCCGCCATGTCTGGCCTGTCGAGAGCGGGCACGCTGGCGGGATGGATCGGATATGACGCCGGGCATTGGCTGGAAGACCGCCTTGCCCCGCTGCGCCGGGATCATGGCGAACGGCTGATGTGGATGGCCCGCTTTGCCGATGAAACAATCATGGCAAGCGACGCTGTCGATGGCTGGCTGGCCGAGGCGGCGAGCGGTGACGGCCAATTGGGCGAAATGCGCCCCGCGATCAGCCAGGCGGAATATCTCGCGCAATTTGCCGTGGTGACCGAAGCGATCCGCGCCGGCGACATCTATCAGGCCAATCTGACCTTTCCGCTGACCGGTAGCTGGCAGGGCGATCCACTCTCGATCTATCGCGCCCTGCGCCCGCGGGCGGCGGCGCGGTTTGGCGCGGTCATTTTCGATGGTGCGGACTGGCTGCTGTCCTTTTCGCCCGAACTGTTCTTCCGCGCCGATGGCCGCCACATCGAGACCCGCCCGATGAAGGGCACCCGCCCGCGCGGCGTGAGCGAGGCGCAGGATGCCGCGCAATTGGAAGACCTCGAGCGGAGCGCCAAGGACCGGGCCGAGAACCTGATGATCACCGACCTGATGCGCAACGACCTGTCCCGTATTGCAGAGCCGGGCAGCGTTCGGGTGAGCGAGCCTTTTCGGATCGAGCGCTATCCCACCGTATTCCAGATGACGAGCACGGTGACGGGCGAACTGGCTGCTCCTTTCGATCCGGCCGTCGCGATTGGCGCGCTGTTCCCATGCGGTTCGATCACCGGCGCGCCGAAATTGCGCGCGATGGAGATACTGGCAGAGGTCGAAGGCTGGCGCCGCGGCCCGTATTGCGGCGCGATCGGCATGGTGTCGGGCGATCGCGCGCAGTTCAATGTCGCGATCAGGACGCTATGGCTGAAGGCGGATGGCAGCGCGACCTTCGGGATCGGTTCGGGCGTGGTCGCCGATTCCGATGGCCCGGGCGAATGGCGCGAATGCATGGACAAGGCCCGCTTCCTGTTCGGATAGCGGGCCCTGCCGCCGATTACTTCGTCAGATTGATCTCACGCAGGCGCTGCTGCAGGAATTCGTGGCTGGAGAGCGGTTCGTACTTGTTCGGATGCTCTTCATCCACGCAACCCGGCAGCGTTTCGATCACGAAATCGGGGCGGAAATGCAGGAAGAAGGGCATGGAGAAGCGGCTGCGCTTCGATGCTTCCCCTTCCGGGTTGCGCACGCGGTGGATCGTCGAACGCAGCTTGTCGTTTGTCAGCCGCGCCAGCATGTCGCCGATGTTGACGGCCAGGGCTCCCGGCGGAGGCGACACGGGCACCCACTCGTCCTGCTTTGACAGCAGTTCGAGGCCAGCCTCTTCCGCGCCAAGCAGCAGGGTGATGGTATTGATGTCGCCATGCGGAGCCGCGCGCACCGCGCCCTCGGCATTCTCGATCGGCGGGTAATGGAGGAGGCGCATCACCGAATTTCCGTCCTCGACCGTGGCGTCGAACCAGTTCTTCTCAAGCCCCAGATGCAGCGCGATGGCCGATAGGATCTTGGCCCCCGCCTTCTCGAACTCTGCATAAAGCGTTTCGAAGATTTCGCGGAATTCGGGAAGCTCTTCCGGCCAGACATTGGCGGGCATGAATTCTTCCAGCGGATCACCCGCGGGAAGCGTGCGGCCGACGTGCCAGAATTCCTTGAGGTCGGTGACCGTCTGCCCCACCGCACGTTCGGTGCGATAGGGGGTATAGCCGCGCGCACCGCCGCCGCCATCGATGAAATAGCCACGCTTTACGTCTTCGGGCAGGTCGAAAAAGGCGCGGCTCATCGCCTCCGCCTTGTCGATCAACGCCTGGTCGATGCCGTGGTTTTCGATCACCGCAAAGCCATATTCGCCAAAGCTGCGGCCCAGCTCGTCCGCCAGCTCTTCGACCGGCTTGTCGAGCGAGACGAAAGCGATGTTCTTCGATTCGGAAATATTGGTTTCAGTCATAACCGGTGCCCTTACATCGGCAGCAACAGGCCCGCCAGAGCCGCGCTCATCAGATTCGACAGGCTGCCCGCAGCCAGCGCCTTGGGGCCAAGCCGGGCGACGACGGGGCGCTGGTTGGGGGCAAGCCCGCCGATGACCGCGATCTGGATCGCGATGGATGCGACATTGGCAAAGCCGCACAGCGAGAAGGTGACGATCGCCCGACTGCGGGCCGAGAGAATGTCGGGGCCGTATCCGCCCAGTTCGATGAAGGCGACGAATTCATTCAACACGATCTTGGTGCCGAAAAGGCCGCCCGCGACCTGCGCCTCGTTCCACGGAATGCCCAGGAGGAACATGACGGGCGAGAAGATCCAGCCGAGGATGGACTGGAATGTCAGCCCCTCGATCCCGACCAATTCGCCCGCGCCCGACAGCAATCCGTTCGCCAAAGCCACTAGCGCCACGAAGGACAGGACCATCGCGCCCACCGCAACGGCAAGCTTCACGCCGGTCTGCGCGCCCTGCGCCGCGGCCATGATGACATTCGCGGGCTTTTCCTCATCGTCATGCGCGTCGGGAATGCCCTCGTCGGTTTCACCCGATTCCGCGCCTTCGGGCACCATCGCGGCAGGGGCTTCGCCAGTGCGGCCATCGGGCAGTTCGAGTTCGCCCTCATCCGCGCCGGTGACGATGCCTTCACCCTCTGCCGCGGGCGACGGTTCGGCCGTGTCGGGCATGATGATCTTGGCCATCAGGATGCCGCCCGGCGCGCTCATGAAAGCAGCCGCCAGCAGATAGGGCAGATATTGTTCGCCCAGAAGCGATGCATAGGCGGCAAGGATGGTGCCTGCCACGCCCGCCATGCCCACCGCCATCAGCGTGAACAGCCGGCTGGGTGCCAGCGCGGCGAGATAGGGGCGCACCACCAGCGGGCTTTCCGACTGGCCGACGAAGATATTCGCCGCCGCCGCCAGCGATTCCACCCGGCTGATCCCCGTGACCCAGCCGATCGCGCCGCCGACCCAGCGGATGATCAGCTGCATCACGCCGATATAGTAAAGCACGGAAACAAGGCTGGCGAAGAAGATAATCACCGTCAGCGCCGCGATGGCGAAGCTGTTGCCGCCGATTTCGGGACTTGCGAGCGGGCCGAAAATGAAATTGGTCCCCTCCGCCGCATAGCCCAGCAGGTTCGACACGCCGCGCGCCATCCCCGCGATGACCGCCGCGCCCCATGGCGTGCGCAGGACAAGGATCGCCATCACCGTCTGCAGCGCAAAGGCCGCGCCCACGATGCGCAGGCGGATGCCGCGTCGGTTGCTGGATAGCGCAAGGGCGATGAGCAGGATGAGGGCAATGCCCAGAAGGCTCACGAATGGGGTCTGCATGAAGGAGAATTACCGGCTGCTTGCGGGAAGGAAGGCGATGTTGTGCTACATGGAACGGCAATGCTCAAGCTTTCCGGGCCTTGCCTTCCACTGCTGACATCGATGTGAGTGTGGAAATCACACCGCATGGGCGCTTTCCAATTGCTTCGCTTGTGGGTTAGGAACCGTCCATGCAAGACGATCACACGCGCGAGATCGACCTCTCGCCCTCCATCCCGAAGCCATTGTTCCTCTATGCGCTGTTCTATGGCGGCATGGTCTGCATCGCGGGCGTGCTGGGGGCGAAACAGGTGGCGCTGGGGCCGCTGGCGGTGGAAGCGGGGATATTTCCCTTCCTGCTGCTGGTCTCGCTGTCGAGCACGGTGGCGCAGCTTTACGGCAAGGGCATGGCCGACACGATGGTCCGCTTCGGCTTTGTCCCGCTGATCGGCGCGATGGTGCTGACCGCGGGCGTGCTGGCGCTGCCGACCGATGAAGGCATGTGGGAACCGGCAAAGGAAGCATTTCCCATCGTGCTGGGCCAGACATGGCGGCTGTGGCTCGCGGGCATCCTTGCCTATGGCATCTCGATGACGCTCAATGTGCTGATCTTTTCGCGCCTTGCCACGGTGACATTCATCCCCACCGTCGTGCGCGGGGCGATCGCCTCGATCATCAGCCAGGTGATCGACACGCTGATCTTCATCACCGTCGCCTTTTACGGCGAACGCCCGCTGGGCACGCTGATCGCGGGGCAGGCGCTGGCGAAGGTCGTGCTTTCGATCGTGCTGGTGCCGCTGCTGATTGCAGGGCTGGTGCGCTTCGCGAAATGGATGAGCGCGCGGTCAGAGCTCAAATCGGCCTGACCGGCGCGCCGCCATCCGCTTATTCCGGCGCGTAAAGCGCGTTGAGATAGGCCGCGAGGCGAAGGCCGCCACGCTGTAGCTGCCCTTCCATCTGCGCCTTGTGCGCAAAGATGTAGGTGTAGCTCAGGTCATCGCCTTCGGGATAAATCGTGTCGCGCAGCGCCGTGCCCTCGGCCACCCAGGCCTTTGGGTGGGGATTGGCCCATTCGCGCATTTCTTCCGGCGTCAGGCGTTCTTCCAGCAGCTTGGCATATTCGCTGTATGACAGCTGCTGGTCCTCGATCATCAGGCTGTCCCACACCGAATGCAGGTTGGTCGGCTTGCCGAACCAGTTCACCTGCCGCTGATTGCCGCCGCGGTCGGTGCCATTGCCGTTGTGCAGCGGCTGCGCCAGATCGCCGACGGCATGGATGATATAGCGCAGCGCCCCCTGCTTGTCCGACAGGCTGGCGTCGGGATCGCGCAATATGTCGGAGAAATAGGCGATGCCGGTGACCGCGTCGCCTTCTTCGGGCGGGCCGACCTCGTCATAGGTTTCGCCCTTGGGCACGGTGACCCAGTGCCATGGATAGACCTGCTCTTCCCAGAATGGATCGCCGCTGGCCCGCATGAAGTCGGGATAATTCGCAGCCTCGGCCATGCTTTCGCTGCCAAGGATTTCCACCACGGCGGCCTTTGCCTGCGGCGAAAGGTACTGGCTGGCGATTTCACCCACGATGCGGTGCCCGTTCTTGCCCCATGCCATCGCGGGCTGGCTGGCGGTAAGGGCAAGCGAGGCGGCGGCGACAGCGCATAGCAGGCGGCCAGTGAAGCGACGTGAACGCATGGGAAGGAATGCTCCGTTGTAGATTGGCCGGTGAGGGACCCGGTCGATGCCCCCTATGTGACCTTTGGCGCGGAAAAAGCAAACTACGCATTTTGCGTCAAATTTCCGATCGACACGGTCAAGGCGCTTTAAGGACAAATCTTTGCGGATCGCTGATTTTTCGATGGCTAAAATCAGGGCTGCCGGCTCTTTCCGGCTTTGCGATCAAGGCTGGCGGAGTGCCGCATGCGTGGCAGGCTGATGGAGAATTGTGAATGATGGAAGCAGCCATCGACCAGCCAGCGCCTCAAAATGTGCAAAGCCGCGGATTCAGTCGATTGCCCAATGGCAGATGCCGGTCCCGCACCGGCGTTCGTAGCCGCTCGCCATGCGGCCTTTTCGACTGATCGAGGGGCGCGCCTGACCCATTGGGTGCGCCCCTCAAACCGTAAGAATACCGTAAATTCGAGACGCCGTGGAAACCGCTGGGTCGTTGGGAGAGTTGCAAGCTACGCACAGGTCACGTTATGCGGCACCCAGATGAATGACGGGACGGCGCATGCGCCGCGACCGCTCGCGGTAGAATGCAGGAAATTACATGAATTACATGGATACGCTCGAAAAAGAGCTCATTTCGATGGGCGAAGGCCTGATCGCCTCACTCCCCAGCCTCGCTATCGGAGTGGTCATTCTTTTCGCGACCTGGGTGGTGGGCAAGATCGCTGTCAGGATCACGGGGCGCATCTCTGCCCGCGCCAATCTGCGTGAAAGCCTGCAGGCGCTGATCCAGACCGTGACGCGCGTCGGCGTATGGGTCATCGGCCTGATGATCGCCGCCACCGTCGTCCTGCCCGGCCTCGACCCCAGCGGCCTCGTCGCGGGCCTGGGCCTGGGTACCGTCGCCATCGGCTTTGCGTTTCAGGACATTTTCGAAAACTTCCTCGCAGGCGTGCTCATCATGCTGCGCGAAAGCATGGAGATCGGCGATTTGATCGAGGTCGAGGGCGTGATGGGCAAGGTCGAGCATATCTCCCTGCGCGAAACGCACCTGCGCCAGCTTACGAACGAGCTGACGATCATGCCCAATTCCATGCTCTTCAAGAATCCGGTCAAGATCCTTACCGACGCGCATGTGCGCCGTGACGAGCTGATGGTCGGCGTGAGCTACGACACCGATCTCGACCATGCGCTGGAAGTCATCCGCGGCGCGCTGGACGGGATCGAGGCGATCGACACAGAGCGGCCGATGAGCGTGTTCGCATGGAACTATGGCGCCAGCTCGGTCGATTTCCTTGTCCAGTGGTGGTCGGACGCACGCCCCCGCGACCGCCGCGAGACGAAGAGCGAGGTCGTGCGCAACATCAAGAAGGCGCTGGACAACGCAGGGATCGAGATCCCTTTCCCCTATATCACCCATACCTTCAAGGAGCCGGTTCCGCTGGCCCAGCCTGCCAAGGAAGCGGCGGAGTAAGCCCGAATGGACACGGCAAAGCGCGACCGCCTGATCGACCTCGCGCGCAAGGCTGCCTTGCGCGCTCACGCCCCCTACTCCCGCTTTGGCGTGGGGGCGGCGGTGTTGGCGCAGGATGGCTCCATCGCGACTGGCGCGAACATGGAAAACGCCTGCTACCGCCTTGGCCTGTGCGCCGAACAATCGGCCCTGACCACGGCGCAGCACCAGTTCGGGCTGGCACAAATCACCCATGTCGTGGTCGCGGGCGGCCCGCTGGCCGATGGCGCGATCTCGGGTGATGCCGTGATCACTCCTTGCGGCGGCTGCCGTCAGGCAATTGCCGAGGCGGCTTCGCTATCGGGACGCGATATCGTGGTGATCGCAGCCAGTGCGACGGGCGATGAAGTGCTGGAGACGACGATCTCCGCGCTCCTCCCGCACAGCTTTGGGGCCGACGTCCTGCCGGACGCCTGATCGCAATCAGGCGATCCGGCGCTCGGTCCGGCTTTCCAAAAGGGCGCTCGCTTCCAGCGCGCCCATCGGGCGGCCGAAGAGGAAACCCTGGATCTTGGTGCAGCCAAGCTGGCGGATACGCTCCAGCTCGCGCTCGCTCTCCACGCCCTCTGCCGTCGTCTCCATCCCCAGCGCATCGCACATGGCGACGACGGCGCGGATGATCGCCAGTGATTCCGGGCTGTCCTTGGCAGCGCCCGTGACGAAGCTGCGGTCGATCTTGATCGTGGTGAAACGGTTGTTGCGCAGGTACCCCAGCGACGAATAGCCGGTGCCGAAATCGTCAAGCGCGATGCCGCAGCCCAGCGTCTGGATCTGGTTCAGCGTATTCTGCGCCGCCCCGCCATCGCGCAGGAAGATCGATTCGGTCACCTCCAGCTCCAGCCTTTCAGGCGCAAGCCCGCTGCTGGCGAGAGCGGAAACGACCGTGCTGGCGAAATTCGCGTCCAGCATCTGCTCTGCCGACACGTTCACCGCGACGCGGATATTGCTGGGCCAGCGCGCCGCCTCGTCACAGGCGCGGCGCAGGGCCCATTCGCCGATGGGGACGATCAGGCGCGTGTCTTCGGCGATCGGGATGAATTTGGCCGGGCTGACGCGGCCAAACTCCGCGCTGTTCCAGCGCATCAGCGCCTCGAAGCTCAGCACTTCCTCGGTCTCGGCATCGACGACCGGCTGATAGGCCAGCTCCAGCTCGTCCCGCTCCAGCGCGTGGCGCAGCGCGAATTCCAGCTTGCGGCGCTCTTCGGCATGCGCGTGCATCTGCGGTTCGTAAGCGAAATGGCTGCCGCCGCCTTCGTCCTTTGACCGATAGAGCGCGAGGTCGGCATTGCGCATCAGCGTTTCGACCGTGCGCGCATCGCGCGGGCCGACCGCAGACCCTACCGACGCGCCGACATAGAGCGTGTGGTGATCGACATCATAGGGCTTGGACAGAACGTCGATGATCGCATGCGCCATGCGGTCCACTGCCTCACGGTCGTTCACATCGGCCATCACCACCGCGAATTCGTCACCGCCCAGGCGGCCGCAGGTGTCGTGCTGGCCCATCAGCACCCGCAGGCGGCGCGATACCTGCGCCAGCAGCTTGTCGCCGATCTGGTGGCCCAGCGTATCGTTGACCGCCTTGAACCGGTCGAGGTCGATCATCAGGAACGCGCAGCGCGTGCGCCACTGTTCGGCGCGCTGCAGCGCAGTCCCCAGCGCTTCGGTCAGCATCATCCGGTTCGGCAGGCCCGTCAGCTGATCATAACGCGCGAGCTGCGCGATCTTTTCGGCCGACTCGCGCTGTTCGGTCACATCGGAGCCGACGCCGCGAAAGCCCGAGAACTGGCCATGCTCGTCGTGCTTGGGCGTGCCCGACAATTCCCACCAGCGCGTGCGCCCGCCCATGGAGACGCGGACCATCATGTTCGAAAAGCTCTCACGCCGCTTCAGCCGTTCGGCAAGGTCGCGCAGGGACGATGGCAATGCGCCCGATTCCCAGCCCTCACCCGCGATCAGGCGAAGCAGCGGCTGGCCATCGGCCTCGCGCGGTTCCATCATCAGCGCATGGGCGAAACGGGGCGAAACGCCGCGCACCCGGCGCGAGGCATCGACCTGCCACAGCCAGTCGGCGGAGTTTTCCTCGAACTCGTGCAGCAGCAGCGAAACGGTTTCCTGTTTCTCGGCAAGGTTCGCCTCGGTCAGGCGGAGGCGCAGGTACAGGCGCGACAAAGACATCGCGCCCGCCGCCACGACCAGCGAATAAGCAAGCTCTGCGATCGTGCCCGAGATATCGCCAGCCAGCGCCATGGCGGTCGTCCCGGCAACGCCAAAGATACCAACGAAAGTCAGCGCCGCGCGCGGCACCACCGACAGCGCCAGCACGAATACACCGATCAGCAGCGCCATCACCGCATATTGCGGGGCATTGCCGCTGGCCATCGCATCGGGGAACGCCAGCATCGGCCCGGCCCACAGCATGCCGGCAAGGCCCACGGTCGCGATATGGGTGCGCTGCTCTTCCTTGCTCAGCGTGCGGCGTTCGGCATCGATGAAACCGCGCTCAAGCCGCAGGAGCGCCGCCGCCAGCATGAATACGAGGCCGAACCAGCCGCCCGCCAGCCAGATTCCTGCGCTGTCTTCCCAGAATGTGATCGCCGGGATTGCCGCGCCCACGAATACGCCGAATCGCAACGTCGCCGAGCGCGCGAGCGCCGCATATTGCAGGCCGACCAGCTTTGGCGGCTGCGCGCCGCCGAAACCGAAGACGGACATCAGCCCCCCGCCCGAGCGCCCACGCGCGTTGCGGACAGGCGCCGAATCATGGTCAGCCGACGAATGGCCCTTGCGGCCCTCTTTGCGAGCGAGAGAGAACATCACGCTCAACGGGATACGCGGGTCTTGGTAAGCTTTCGGTTAACGACGCCCCGGCCAATCGCGCGGGGCATCATCGAACGAAGGGCGTCAAAGAATCTCGCAGGCATCCTCGAACGGAAGGCGCGGCAGGCGGTCGAACGGCTCGTCTATGCCATGGCCCAATGTGCACAGGAAATTGGACCTGATGCTGGTGCCGGCAAAAAACTCGGCATCCACACCCGCATTGTCAAAGCCCGACATCGGCCCGCAGTCCAGGCCCAACGCGCGGGCCGCCAGCATCAGATAGGCACCCTGCAGCGTCGAATTGCGGAAGGCGGTGGCTTCCTTCACCTCCGGCGCGGAAAACCAGCTGGCGGCGCCGGGGTTGTGCGGGAAGAGCACGTCCATCTTCTCGGCAAAGTCCATGTCCTGCGCGATGATGACGATGGCGGGCGCATCCATGCTCTTTTTCGCATTGCTCTCGCTCATCAGCGGGGCGATTCGCGCCTTGCCCTCATCGCTGGTGATGAAAACGAAACGCGCCGGGCTGACATTGGCCGAGGTCGGGCCCATGCGCAGGATCTCGTACAACTCATGCCAAGTGCTTTCGGGCAGCACCTCCTTTTTCCAGGCGTTGCGGCTGCGCGCGTCAAGGAACAGCTGCGAAAGGGCGTCGTCGGAAAGTCGTTCGGTCATCAATGCTCCTGCGCAAAAGCAACGGATAGGCGGCGCAGCTTCGATTGCGGATCGAATCGCGCGCAGCCCGGATGACCGGCTTGTGCCGCTCCGCGCCGCGCAGGGCAAATGCGCCGAAGCGGCTGACCCCTTGTTTTGCAGTGCAACATTTTGCTCGATTGTTTCCGATCAAGCCGTATGATGCGCCCGCCTTGAACGATACTCTCACCGCCCTCATCCCCTATGTCGCCCTTTTGCTGGCCGGTTGCGGCGCCGGTTTTGCCGGTGGCCTTTTCGGTATCGGCGGCGGCTTCGTCGTGGTCCCGGCGCTGACCCTGATCCTGCCGTTGATGGGGACCGAACCCGATCAGGTGATGCATGTCGCGGTCGGCACGTCGCTGGCGACCATCATCTTCACGTCGATCCGCTCTGTCAGATCGCATGCGGCGCGCGGATCGGTCGATTTCGGCTTCCTGCGCGGCTGGGGCATCTGGATTGCGGCGGGATCCGTGCTGGGCGCGTTCATCGCCGACTATTTCACCAGCCGCGGCCTTGCCGTCACTTTCGGCATCGGCGTGCTCCTGTTCGCGGTCTATTTCCTCGCCCCGATCAACACCGAAAAACAATTGCTGAAGGGGGAGCCGGGCACGGCGGCGCGTTTGAGCATCGCGACCAGCCTTGGCACGTTTTCCTCGCTGCTTGGCATTGGCGGGGGCACGATCACCACGCTCTTGATGACGAGCTATGGCACATCGATCCACCGCGCCATCGGCACGGCATCGGGCGTGGGCGCTTTCATCGCGGTGCCGGCGACCATCGGCTTCATCTATACCGGCTGGGGCGAAGCGGGCATGCCGGCCCTGTCCATCGGCCATGTCAGCCTGCCCGCCACCGCCGCCATCGTGGTGACAGCCATGATCTTCGCCCCGCTGGGCGTTGCCGCCGCGCATAAGCTCAGCCCCGCGCTGTTGAAGCGCATTTTCGGTTTGTATCTGATCTTCGTTGGGGTCACCATGCTGACCTGACGATCCGGCCCCCTCTCCGGCCGGACCGACAAGGGGGACATATGATCATTACGCCAAGGACTGCCCTCAGGGGCGCGATCGCCATTCTGGGCGCGGCCACCGCAGCCGCCTCGCTTCCCGCCATTGCCGATACGCTGCTTCCGGTCGAAAGCGAGCATGTGGACACGTCGGTCCCGATGCCGATGTTCAAGGTCGATGCCTCATGGCCGCGCCTTCCCGCCGACATGATCCTGGGGCAGACGCCGGGCCTTTCGGTCGATAGCGAGGACACGATCTGGATCCTCACCCGTCCCAATTCCCTGAACCCGCTGGAATCGGGCCTGTCGCAGGATCCGCCCATGGCGCTGGGCTGCTGCAAGGCGCCGCCGCATGTGCTGCGCTTTGATCAGGATGGCGCGCTGCTGTCAGCATGGGGCGGGCCCGACCATGCCCCCGGCGATGGCGAAACCGAGCAATGGCCATCGAATGTCCACGGCCTTTACGTCACGGATAAGGGCACTGTCTGGATCGGCGGCAATGGCGAGGATGACCATGTCGTCCTGGAATTCACGAAGGATGGCGAATTCATCCGCCAGTTCGGCAAGCGCGGCGCGACCGATGGCAATGGGTCGCCCGATACTCTGGGCAATCCCGCCGATATCGCCGACGATGGCGACAGCGTGCTGGTGGCCGATGGCTATATCAACAAGCGCATCATCGCTCTGGCCGAAGGCGATCTGGATGCCCGCGCAATCTTCGGCGCCTATGCCGTCGATCCGGGCGATGAGACGCGCGAAGGCGTGTTCGACCAGTCGCAGGCGTCAAGCACCGGCGACGGTGGCCCCAATCCTGAATCAAAGAGCTTTGGCGATATCGTCCATTGCGTGGTGCATGGCCCCGACAGCACGATCTATGTCTGCGACCGGCGCAACAACCGGCTGCAGATGTTCCGCCAGTCGGGCGGCAAGGTCGAGTTCGTGCGCGATATCGTCATCGGCGAAGGCACTGGCGGCCTGCGCACGGCCAGCGATGTCGCCTTCAGCCCCGATGGCACCTATGTCTATGTCGCCGACATGATGAACGCGCGCGTCTGGGTGCTCTTGCGCGAAACGCATGAGGTCGTGGGCCATTTCGGGCGTGTCGGGCGCTATCCGGGGCAGATGTTCTGGCTGCACAGCGTCGATGTCGATTCCGCGGGCAATGTCTATACCAGCGAAGTCGGCACCGGACGCCGCGTGCAGCGCTTCGTGTTCCAGGGCCTGTCGGAGTGAATTATTCAGCGGGTGCCGGCGTCGTGCCGGTGCCCGCGCCCTCGATCTCGGCCCCGCCTTCCTCGAACCCGCCGCCCAGCGCGACATAAAGCGTCGCGCCGTTTTGCAGCAGCGAGCGCCGCATGGTGAGCAGGTCCTGCTGCGCGCTGAACAAGGTGCGTTCCGCGTCCAGCACCTCAAGATAGCCGGTCACGCCTTCGCGGTAGCGCAGGCGCGCGATATGGGCGATCTCTTCCTGTGCGGCGAGATTGCGCTCAAGCACAGCAACCTGCTCGGTCAGCCAGCGGCGACCCGCGAGCGCGTCCGACACTTCCTGAAAGGCGGTCTGAACCGTCTTGTCATAGGTCGCGACCTGCTCGACCTCGACCCATTTGGCCTGGTTCAACTGCCCCTTCAACTCACCCCAGTTGAAGATGGGGAGCGAGAGTGAGGGGCCAAAGCTCCACGTCAGACCGTCGGACCCGAACAGGCCGGACAGCGAAGTGGAACTGAACCCCGCGCTGCCGGTCAGCGAGATCGTCGGGAAGAACGCCGCGCGCGCCGCGCCGATATCGGCCCGCGCAGCCGTCAGCGACTGCTCTGCCGCAATGATGTCGGGGCGCGCCAGCAGCAGATCGGAGGGAAGCCCCGCGTCGAGCCGCATGCCATTGGCCTGCTGCTCCAGCGTCAGCCCCTGCGGCATATCGACCGGCAAACGGCCGCCCACCAGCACGAGCAGCTGGTTCTTCAACTGCGCCTCGGTCAATCGCTCCGCTGCCACCTGCTGCTGCGCTGCGGTCAACAGCGCCTCGGCCTGCCGCATGTCGAGAGCGGAGGTCACGCCTGCGTCGAGGCGCTTGCGCGCGATTTCGAAGCTGTCCTCACGGCTGCGCACCGTCGCTTCGGCCAAGGCCAGCTGCTGCTGCGTTTCCACCAGTTCGAAATAGGTGGTCGAGACATCGGCGATCAGCGAGATATAGAATGCCCGCTGCGCCGCCACGGTCGACAGATAGCTCGCCTGTGCGGAATCGGAGAGGTTCTTGACCCGGCCCCAGAAATCCAGCTCGAACGCGGATACGCCGACGCCGATCTGGTAATTGTCGATCTCGATCGGGACGACCACGGGGTTGCCATTGTCATCCGTCGCGGTGATCGGCGTGCGGCTGCGCGTCGCACTGCCGCTGACGACCGGCGCGGGCAGACGGCGGCTGTCCTGTATCCGGTATTGCGCGCGCGCCTGCTCGATCCGCGCGGTGGAGGCGACGAGATCGCGATTGTTGACCAGGGCGGCCTCTATCATCGCGTCCAGCCGGGGATCGACGAACCATTCGCGGAAATCGAGATTGGTCGCCACCGCACTGCCATCCGGCCCGTGCGAGGGGGCGTAGACGGCAGGGCTGGCCAGAGGCGGCTGCGTATCGGCAGGCGCCATGTTGACGCAGCCGGGCAGCGCCAGCGCCAGCGCCAGCGCGGTGCCGAGGCGGAATCGCGAGAGCTTCACAGGCATGCTCATGCCTCCTCCTCCATATGGCCTGCGGCAGATGGCTGGCTCCGGCTGAGATAGCGGCGCGCCAGCAGGTACAGCATCGGGATCACGAAGATACCCAGCAGCGTCGCCGCGATCATGCCGCCCATCACGCCGGTCCCGACCGCGATACGGCTGGCAGCACCTGCACCGCTGGCGATGACCAGCGGCACCATGCCGAGGATGAAGGCGAGCGAGGTCATGATGATCGGACGCAGCCGCAGCCGGGCTGCCGCCTTGACCGCATCCAGCGGGGTCAGGCCGCGCTCTTCCTCCTCGATCGCGAATTCGACGATCAGGATCGCGTTTTTCGCGGCAAGGCCGATGATGGTGATGAGACCGACGTTGAAATAGACGTCCGCCGACAGCCCCCGGAATATAGAGAACAGGACAGCGCCCAGCACGCCCATCGGCACCACCAGCAGCACCGACAGCGGCACCGCCCAGCTTTCATAAAGCGCCGCCAGCACAAGGAAGACGACGATCACCGAAAGGCCAAGGAGAAGGCCGACCTGTCCGCCCGCCTGCTTTTCCTCATAGCTGATGCCGGTCCATTCGAAACCGATACCTTGGGGCAGTTGGCTGGCCAGCTGCTCCATCTCCGCCAGCGCATCGCCGGACGAGGCGCCGGGTGCGGCCGTGCCCGAGATGGTCATGGCAGGATAGCCGTTGTATCGGGCCAGCGATGGCGGCGCGGCCGACCATTCTGCGGTCGCGAAGCTGCTGAAGGGCACCAGATTGCCGTCAGAGTTCGGAATCCTGAGGTTCATGATGTCCTCTGGCGTCATGCGATAAGGCGCATCGGCCTGCACCAGCACGCGCAGCACGCGCCCGCCATAGGTGAAGTCGTTGACATAGGCCGAGCCATTGTTGATCGATAGCGCATTATTGACGTCATCGATCGACAGACCGAGCGCCCGCGCCTGCACCCGGTCAACCGTCACTTCCAGTTCGGGCGCGTCGGCCTGGTCCTCTGGCCGCAGGTTCGCGACGAGATCGGACTGAGACGCCATGCCCAGCAGCTGGTTCCTCGCCTGCGTCAAGACCTCGCGGCCCACGCCGCCACGGTCCTGCAGCTTCATCGAAAAGCCGCTGGCATTGCCCAGCGCCTGGATCGGCGGAGGCTGGATCGTGAATACCAGCGCCGAATCCATCTGAGAGAAACGCGCCATCGCCCGGTTCAGGATCGATGCGGCATCACTGCCCTCCTCGGTCCGCTCGCCCCAATCCTTGAACTGGGAAAACAGCATGGCATTGTTCTGGCCCTGTCCAAAGAAGCTGAAACCGCGAATGGTAACGACCTTTTCGACTTCGGGCTGTTCGCGCAGGAAATTTTCGACCGGGTCGATCGATTCGTTCGCACGGTCGACCGTCGATCCCGGCGGAGCCTGCACGACGGTGATGAGATAGCCCTGGTCCTCTGTCGGGAGGAAGCCGGTGGGTAGGCGCATGAACATCAGCACGGTGACCACGCACAGCACGAGGAAGACCGCAAAGGCGCGCAAGGGGCGCGAGAGGATCTTGTCGGTCCCGCGGCCATAGCGTTCGGTCACGCGCGCGAACCAGCGGTTGAAGCCGCTGAAGAAGCGCGACCCGCGCCAGCGCGCGTGCGCCAGCTTGCCGCGCCAGCCCGGCGCATCCAGATCCGCGGGCGGTGCGGGTTCGGATTCGTCTTCGCCCTGCTCAATATGTTTCAGGAAGTTGGCGCACAGCGCAGGCGTCAGCGTCAACGCCATCAATGCCGAGAAAAAGATCGAAATCGCGAGCGTAACCGAGAACTGGCGATAGATGCCGCCGGTCGAACCGGGGAAGAACGCCATCGGCAGAAACACCGCGATCAGCACCAGCGTGATGCCGACGATCGCGCCGGTGATCTGGTCCATGGCCTTCCTCGTCGCCTCGATCGGCGACAGGCCTTCCTCGCGCATGATGCGCTCCACGTTCTCGATCACCACGATGGCATCGTCGACAAGGATGCCGATGGCCAGCACCATCGCGAAAAGCGTCAGCACGTTGATCGAGAACCCGGCGATCCAAAGGCCCAGCGCCGCGCCCATCAGCGCGATCGGCACAACGAGTGTCGGAATGATCGTCGCGCGCCAGTTCTGCAGGAACAGGAACATGACGACAAAGACCAGTGCCATCGCCTCGATCAGCGTCTTGACCACCTCTTCGATGGAAATGCGCACGAAGGGCGTGGAATCGTAAGGAACCTCCCAGCTCACATCGGCAGGAAGCGAGCTTTGAAGCTCCTCCATCCGCGCCTTGACGCCATCGGCGGTGTCGAGCGCATTCGCGCCTGTCGCCAGCTGCACGGCCATGCCCGCCATGGGATCGCCATTGAAGGAGGCGACGAAATTATAGTCCTGCGCCCCCAGTTCGACGCGCGCCACGTCCTGCAGCCGCACCACCGCGCCGCCGGTCGCGGCGCGAAGGATGATCTGCTTGAACTGCTCGACGGTCTGGAAACGGCCCTCGGTCTTGATCGTCGCGGTGATCTGCTGCCCGTCGACATAAGGCTTCGCGCCCAGTGAACCGCCGGCGGTCTGGCTGTTCTGTTCCTCGATCGCGGCCAGTACCTGCGTCGGCGACAGATTATAGGATGCCAGCGCGTCGGGATCGAGCCAGATGCGCATCGCATAGGCGGACCCGAACAGCGTGACGTCGCCCACGCCCGGCACCCGGCGCAATTCGTCCACCACCTTGTTGCTGGCCACATTGCCGAGATCGGTTCCCGACAGCGTGCCATTGGGCGATGTGAGGCCCACGATCATCAGGAACGAGCTGTTCGACTGACGCACCGAGATCCCTTGCTGGCGCACGGAATCGGGAAGCCGCGCCTCCACCGTGCTCAGGCGGTTCTGTACCTCGGTTTGGGCGATATCGATATCGGTGCCGGATTCGAAGGTCAGCGTGATCGTCGCCTGCCCCGATGAAGAGCTGGAGCTGGCCATATAGAGGAAGCCGTCGACCCCGTTCATCTCCTGTTCGATGACCTGGGTGACGTTCTGCTCCAGCGTCTGGGCATCGGCGCCGGGATAGGCGACCGTGACGGCAAGCGACGGCGGCGCGACTTCGGGATATTGCTCAATCGGGAGCGCGCGCAGGGCAATGAAGCCAGCGAGCAGGATGCCGAGCGAGATCACCCAGGCGAAGATCGGCCTGTCGATGAAGAAACGGGCCATGGATCAGTTCGCCTCTTCGGCCTTTGCGCCAGAGGGTGTTGCCCCGCTGGCCTTTGCTGCCGCTCCGTCCTGCCCGGTGGGCGTATTGGCGACCTGCACCGGAACGCCCGGACGCAGTTTCTGCAGATTGCTGATGATGACCTCGTCGCCCGGCTTGAGCCCGCTTTCCACGATCCACTTGCCTTCGGTCATCTGGCCCAGCTTCACGCTGCGGACTTCGGCAGTGCCATCCTCGGCGATGACCATGACGGTTCCGCCACCACTGGCCATGGTAACCGCACGCTGCGGCACGACGATCGCACCTTTGCGCGAACCCACGCGCAGGTGGCCGCGCACGAATTCGCCGGGAATCAACGCCCCATCGGGATTGGGCACCTCGGCACGGATCTCGACCGTGCCGGTCGTTTCCTCGACCGAGAATGCCAGGAAGTCGATGTAGCCGGGCACCGGATAGGCGCTGCCATCGGCCAGTGTCAGCCTGACCTCTACCCTCTGACCGTCGCTGTAATCGAGCTCGCCGGCCGCCATCTGCCTGCGCACTCGCACGAGATTGGCAGCCGATTCGTTGAAGGTTACATAGACAGGCGAGGTCTGTTCGACCGTGGCGAGGAGCGTGCCTTCGCTGGAACTCACCAGCGCGCCCTCGGTCACCTGCGCTCGGCCCGAACGGCCCGAGATCGGGGCCCGGACCAGCGTATAGCCAAGCTGGAGCGATGCCGCCTGCAGCTGGGCGCGCAGCTGCGCGACATTGGCATCGGCCTCGCGCATGGCAGCGACCGCGGCGTCATATTCCTGCCGGCTGATCGCGTTTTCCTTCACCAGCGGCTCATACCGGTCGACAACCGCATGGGCATTGGTGGCGGTGGCCTGCGCGGATTTCAGGCTGGCCTCGACCTGCGCATAGCTTGCTTGCATTTCCGATGGGTCGATGCGGAACAGCGGCTGCCCCTCACGCACGTCGGAACCTTCCTCATAGAGGCGGCGCTGAACGATGCCGGTGACGCGTGCGCGCACCTCTGCCGTGCGGACGGCGGCCACGCGGCCGGGCAATTCGACGACATTGGGTACATCTTCGGTCGCCACGGTGATGGTCTTGACCGGCACCGCCTGGGGGGCAGGCTGCTGATCGGGTCCCCCGCATGCGGCAAGAGCGAGGGACGCCGCCAGCGGGAATAGGAAGCTGCGCATTATGAAATTCCGAACTTTTTGCGGTTGCGAAATGCGTAATAGCGATTACACGTCGCGGTTCAAGAGGCAAAAAGTACAATGAGTGAGAAATTGACGGAGATTACGGACGAACGGCTCGACCGCCGGTGCAACGCCATGAAATGCGCCGCGCTCACCCTGTTCACCGAACAGGGATTCGAGGCGACCAAGCTGTCGGAAGTCGTTGAACGCGCAGGCGGATCGCTCGCGACGCTCTACAAGCTTTTCGGCAACAAGGAGGGTCTGCTGGAGGCCGTCATTTCCGACACCCGTGATCACGGGGCCGATATCATCCGCGAGATTGCAGCACGCGGTGGAAAGCCGTCCGTGACGCTGCACGAAGTCGGCCTAGCGCTGCACGAATCCGTTCTAAGCCCCGAATATATTGCAATTTTTCGTATTGTCATGAGCCGATGCATCGCCGATTCCAGCTTTGCAGAGGATTTTTTCAAAAAGACCCAGCTCGGCAAGCGTGTCGCCTTGCACGACATTTTCCAGTTATGGGCGGAGCAGGGAGTCGAGATGATCGAGGAGCCGACGATGCTCGCCGATATCTTCCTTGGCATGCATGTGCTCGACTTCCAGATGGAGGCGATCAGCCACGGCCATTTCGAGCCTGCGACCCCCGAACAGATCCGCAGGCGAACCGATTTCTTCCTGCGCGGCGCAGGGCTTGCCGACTAGTGCGCGCCGCCGGTTTCGATCAGTTCGACCCCGCCGCGCGCGATCGCGGCGCGTAGTTCCGCATCCTCTATCCGGTCGCAAACGAGGAAATCGATCTCATCCATTCCGCAAATGCGAACAGGTGCGGAGCGACCGACCTTGGTATTATCGGCGACAAGGATCACCTTGCGCGCATTGCTGATGATCCGCTGCGCGACCTCCACCTCGTCAATGTCGAAATCAAGCAGCGAGCCATCGGAATCGAGCGCGGAAACACCGATGATCGCGTAATCGACCTTGAAATTGTCGATGAAGCGCATGGCCAGCGCGCCCACCACCGCCCGGTCCGCCGTGCGCACCGATCCGCCCACACAGACCAGCTGGGCCGATGGATGGCCCGATAGCATGTCGATGACATTGAGATTGTTCGAGATGATAACGAGATCGCGGTGATGCGAGAGGTTCGCCGCCACCGCCTCGACCGTGGTGCCGACATTGATGAACAGCGATGCGCCATCGGGCACCAGCGCCGCGGCGGCGGAGCCGATGCCGGATTTCGCCTCACTCGCCACGCGGCGGCGCGCGTCATAGGCCAGATTGCTGACACCCGAAGTGACCAGCGCCCCGCCATGGACGCGTGACAAGAGCGATCGTTCGGCAAGGACATTAAGGTCCTTGCGAATGGTCTGGGGTGTCACCTCCAGCCGCTCTGCCAGATATTCGACGCTTACGCTTCCGGCCGCCCGCGCGAGTTCGAGGATATGTTCACGCCGCTTGGCGACGATATCGCTGTCATGGCCGGGAAGCTCGTTCATCGCCGCACCCTAGCGCGCGCCATCGCGCAATCAACGTGTCGCCAGATAGGCTTCCACTGCTTCGGCAGTGCCGGCGGGAACATGCAGCCCCATCTTCGTGCGGCGCCACAGAATATCCTCGGCACTGCGCGCCCATTCGTGCTCGACCAGATAATCTACTTCGGCCTGATACAGCCCGCCACCGAAATCGCGGCCCAGCTCGTCCAGCGTCGCAGCTCCGCCGATCAGAACGTGCGTCCGCGCGCCATAGGCCCGCGCATATCGCCGCAGCAGTGCAGCGGGCAACTGCGGGTAGCGCACAGAAAGTGTGTCGACGAAGCCTTCGAAATCGCCACGGGCGATCTCACCGCCCGGAAGGGTGATACCTGCGGTCCATGCGCGCCCCATCTTCGGGAAAATGCCCGAGATCTCCTGCATCGCGTGTTCGGCCAGCTTACGGAAGGTCGTGATCTTGCCGCCGAATATCGACAGCATCGGCGGGCGCCCCGGCTCACCTTTCTCAAGGTCGAGCACATAGTCGCGTGTCACGGCTGACGCATTGGCGGCATGATCGTCATAAAGCGGGCGGATGCCGGCATAACTCCATTTCACATCGCCCTTGCCTACCTGCGTTTCGAAATAGCGGTTCGCGGTGTCGAGCAGATATTCGGTCTCGCTCTCGCTGATCTCGGCCTTGCCCGGCGCGGCTTGCCATGGCTCGTCCGTGGTGCCGACCAGCGTGTAGTCATGCTCATAGGGGATGGCGAAGACGATGCGGCGATCGGGGTTCTGGAGCATGAAGGCATGGTCGCCATCATAGAGTTTGGGCACGATGATATGGCTGCCCTTGACCAGCCGCACACCGCGATCGTTTTTCGCCCGGCCCAGCGTGCGAAGCATCTCGTCCACCCACGGCCCGGCGGCATTGATCAGCATTTTCGCGCGGACTTCGTGAGTACCGTCCTTGTCCTCGATCGTGGCGATCCATTCATCGCCATCTGCCCGACCGGCGATCAGCTTTGTGCGGGTGCGGATATCCGCACCGCGCGCAGCGGCATCCATCGCGTTCAATGCGACGAGGCGGCTGTCTTCGACCCAGCAGTCGGAATAGACGAAGGCCTTGCCGCCATCTTTCAGGCCGCTGCCTTTCAGGTCGCTTGACAGGTCGATGGTATCGGTGCCGGGCAGTTCCTTGCGCCCGCCGATATTGTCGTAAAGGAACAGGCCCAGCCGCACCATCCACGCAGGGCGCGGCGATTGCGACTGCGGCAGCACGAAACGCAGCGGCCAGATGATATGCGGCGCCATGTTCAACAGCCGCTCACGCTCGATCAGCGCCTCTCGCACCAGCCGGAATTCGTAGTACTCGAGATAGCGCAGGCCGCCATGGATCAGCTTGGTCGAGCTGGAGGAGGTGTAGCTTGCCAGATCGTCCTGCTCCACCAGCATGACAGAAAGGCCGCGTCCGACCGCATCGCGTGCGATCCCTGCGCCATTGATGCCGCCGCCGATGATCAGCAGGTCGACTTCGGGGATAGCAGGCTTGGTCACTCTCACGTCCTCTTCAGATCTATCGTTTTTCAAGTCCGGGCCCTTTGCAGCGTCGCGCAAAGGGCCCGGTCGCCGACGCCTGGGAGATATGGGGAGAGGGGTAGGCGCCGACGACCGGATTACGCTTCGACGCCTATTTAGGTCCCGAAAAACGAAAACTCAAACGAAAATATTGACGTTCGTACGAAACCAAATGCTATGGGGCGCATTGAAAGCGAAAATATATCGGAGGATTCTCCCTTGCCCCTGAAAGGCCGCCTGATAGGCGAACTCATTTCCGAAATGCTGGCGGTGGCGATCATCATCACCCTTGGCGACAGCGCCGCAGCCATGATCATTCTTTACGATCCCAGCCCATACGCGACCGCCTATTGGGGCGTGTGCATCGCCTGGGGCCTGGCCGTGACGCTGGCGATTTTCGTCACCGGCTCGGTATCGGGCACGCATGCCAATCCGGCGGTGACGCTGGCGCTGATGCTGTTTCGCGGTTTTCCCAAACGAAAGGTGCTGCCCTATATGGCAGCGCAGGTCGTGGGCGGATTCATTGGCGCGGCGCTGGTGCTGCAGATGTATGGCCCGGTGATCGATGCCTTTAACGCCACCCATGAGCTGACCCGCGCGGCGGGCGGCGCATCGGGCGTGTTCTTCACCAACCCCGGGCTTCACATCACCCCCACCCATGCCTTTTGGGACGAGGTGATCCTGACCGGCATCCTGCTGCTTGGCATTTTCGCGATCACCGATGAATATAACACCGTCGCGCCCATGGCGAATTCGGGCGCGTTCATGATCGGCTTGCTGGTCGCCGGGATCGGCGCATCGGGCGGATATCTGGAAGCATGGCCGATCAATCCGGCGCGCGATCTTGGCCCGCGCATTTTCGCCTTTTTCGCAGGCTGGGGATCATCCGCCCTGCCCGGCAAGGATTTCTACATGTGGGTGCCCATCGCGGGCCCGCTGGTCGGCGGCGTGGTCGGTGCCGCGATCTATCAATATGGCGTGAAGCCGTTCCAGAACCGCGAAGAAATGGCCGGAGCCAGCGACGCTGACATCCCTGCCTGAACCAGATATTAACTTCCCCCCCGGAGAGATCAAAGATGACCCAGCCCCGCCATATTCTCGCCATCGACCAGGGCACGACCAGCACCCGATCCATCGTATTCGACGACGCGGCCAAGCCCATCGGCACCGCGCAGTGCGAATTCCAGCAGCATTATCCCGAAGGCGGCTGGGTCGAGCATGATGTCGAGGATATCTGGCGCGATACGGTGAAAACCGCGCGCGAGGCGATCGCCAAAAGCGCCCTGCCCGCCAGCGCCATTGCCGGCATCGGCATCACCAACCAGCGCGAAACCGTGGTCGTCTGGGAACGCGTCACCGGCAAGCCGATCCACCGCGCCATCGTCTGGCAGGATCGCCGCACGGCCAAGCTCTGCGCCCAGATGAAGGCAGCGGGCGAGGAAGAGGGCGTGCGGGAAAAGACCGGCCTTCTCGTCGATCCCTATTTCTCGGCGACGAAGCTGGCATGGATTCTGGACGAGGTTCCCGGCGCCCGCGCCCGCGCCGAAAAGGGTGAGCTGGCATTCGGCACCATCGACAGTTTCCTGCTGTGGCGCCTTACTGGCGGCAGGGTCCACGCGACCGATGTCACCAATGCGGGCCGCACCCTGCTTTACAACATCCGCACGCAAGCGTGGGACGAAGAGCTGTGCCGCCTCTTTCGCGTGCCGATGGCGATGCTGCCGGAGGTACACGATAATTCCCATGTCTTCGGCATGACCGACAAGGAATTGCTCGGCGCGGAAATCCCCATCGCGGGCGTTGCGGGCGACCAGCAGGCGGCCCTGTTCGGGCAGGCCTGTTTCGATGTCGGCATGGCCAAGAGCACCTATGGCACCGGTTGCTTCATGCTTTTGAACACCGGCAAGGAGGCGCTGGCTTCGCAGAACCGCCTTTTGACCACGCCCGCCTATCGCCTGAATGGCGAGATGACCTATGCGCTCGAAGGATCGATCTTCGTCGCGGGCGCGGCGGTGAAATGGCTGCGCGACGGCATCGGGGTCATTACCCATGCGCGTGAGACGAACGACATGGCGACGCAGGTGCCCGGCAATCACGGCGTCTATATGGTGCCGGCCTTCGTCGGCCTTGGCGCGCCGCATTGGGATCCGGACGCGCGCGGCGCGATCTTTGGCCTGACCCTTGGCGCGACGCAGGCGCATCTGGCCCGCGCCGCGCTGGAGGCGGTGGCCTATCAGACGATGGACCTCGCGCAGGCGATGGTCGCCGACGGCGGCAAGGCGCCCGAAGCGATCCGTGTCGATGGCGGCATGGCGGCGAACGACTGGCTGTGCCAGTTTCTTGCCGACATGCTGGAGGCCCCGGTCGAGCGCCCCGTCCATCTGGAAACGACGGCATTGGGCGCGGCCTTTCATGCAGGGCTTGCGACAGGCGTTTGGGAAAGCCTTGGCGATCTGGCCGCGACATGGACGCAGGGCGATCTCTTCACCCCCAGGATGAAGGCGGACGAGCGCCAGCAGTTGATCGGCGGTTGGCACGAGGCCGTGCGAAAGACCCTCACCCGCTAGGCTTTCTGTTCGCTGGCCTTTCGGAATGCCCCGGCGCTTCCTACATCGCCGGGGCACCAAGGGAGCAGCGCATGGCAGATCACGGGCAGTCGCAATTCTGGGACGACAGGTTCGAGGCCGAGCATTACGTATTCGGCACCGAGCCCAACGCCTTCCTGAAGCGTGAGGCCCATCGCATCGCGCCCGCATCGCGGGTACTGGCCGTGGCCGACGGCGAAGGACGCAATGGCGTATATCTTGCCGGCCTCGGCCATGATGTCGTCGCTACCGATTTCGCGCCAAAGGGCATCGCCAAGGCCCGCCGACTTGCCGGCGAAAAGGGCGTGAGGCTGCATACCGAACTGGTCGATCTGGCCGACTATGGCTGGCCCGAGGCCGAGTTCGATGCGGTTGTCGCCATTTTCATCCAGATTGCCGATCCCGCATTTCGGGCAGAAATCTTCAAAGGCTTTGCAAAGACGCTGAAGCCGGGCGGCCTGCTCCTTCTCGAAGGCTATCGGCCAGAGCAGCTGGAATACGGCACCGGCGGCCCGAAAGCGCGAGAGAACCTTTATACCGAGGATATGCTGCGCGAAGCCTTTGCTGGCTGGGACATAAGCATATTGAACGCCTATGATGCCGAGGTCGACGAGGGACCGGGCCATTCTGGCATGTCCGCGCTGATCGACTTAATCGCCATACGGCCGGAGAATTGACCTCTATGCCATCAGTTCTTTTCGTCTGCCTCGGCAATATCTGCCGCTCCCCTCTGGCAGAGGCCGCTTTGCGTTCGCGGCTTTCTAAAGCCGGGCTCGACTGGGAGGTCGATTCAGCAGGCACCGGCCACTGGCATGTCGGCGGCCCGCCCGATCCACGCGCGCAGGCAGAAGCGAAGCGCCGGGGCGAGGACATCTCCTCCTATCGCGCCCGCCAGATCGGCGAGGTGGATTACAGCAGCTTCACCCACATATTCGCGCTCGACCGCGAAAACCTTGCCGATATCCGGGCGCGTGCCCCGATGGATACGACCGCTGAAATCGCGCTGCTTCTCGATATGGTCGAGGGGCTTGAGGGCGAGCCGGTCGCCGACCCCTATTACGGCGGCGACGAGGGCTTTTCCCGCACCTGGGACCAAGTCGATCGCGCGGCCCGCGCCATCGTCGAAAGCTGGGATGAGCCTTCGCACACAGGCCTCCGCCCTGCTGGGACAACCGGTATTCAACATCATGGCGCTGCATGGCGGCGACATATCCGCTGTCCATCTGCTCACGCTGGAAAACGGCGACACACTGGTCGCAAAACAGGGCCCGCTTGTGGCGCAGGAGGCGCGCATGCTGGGCGCAATTGCTGCCAGTGGCGCCGCCGCCCCGCAGGTCATCGCGTGCGATGGCGACCTGCTCCTGATGGAAAGGGTCGAGGATGGAGGCCGGTTATCCTCCGGGTGGAATGACCTCGTCGACCAGATGGCCATGCTCCGCTCCGCCCATGGCGAGAGCTATGGCTGGGGCGAGGATTACGCCTTCGGCAAGGTCGCGATGATCAATACGCGGCACACCTGCTGGCCTGATTTCTGGGCCGAAAACCGGCTGATGTGCCATGTCCATGACTTGCCCCGCGATATTGCCCGGCGCGTAGAGACGCTGGCCGCGCGGCTGCCCGACATGCTGCCCGAACGGCCGCCGCCTTCGCTGCTGCATGGCGATCTGTGGGGCGGAAACGTGCTGGTGGCGCCCGCCGGTTCCTGCACGCTGATCGACCCCGCCTGCTTTCACGGCGATCGGGAAGTCGATGTTGCCGCACTCACCCTGTTCAACAATCCGCCCGACAGCTTTTTCGATGCGCTCGACATGGAGCCGGGATGGCGGGAGCGGCAGCCGATCTATTGCCTGTGGCCATGGCTGCTGCACCTGCGCCTGTTCGGCAGCAGCTATCGCGCGCCGGTCGAAAACGCGCTAGCGCTTTCGGGTATGTGATAGATTGCGATCATTAGCTGCAGAACGGTTAAACTCTGTTTCAGTCAGGCCCGTGGCGTAATTAACGCAACGGGTTTATCATCCTGACCATAACCGGGAGAAGATTGCAGGTATGACCCAGGAAGGGCGCATCGCGGAAATCTGCGAAATCCATGCTGGCAGGGAAGGCCCGCTGCTGCCGATCCTGCACGATGTCCAGGCGGAACTGGGCTGCGTCGATGCCGCTGCTGAAATGCAGATCGCCAATGCACTCAACATCAGCCGGGCCGAAGTGCGTGGGGTGGTCAGCTTCTACCATGATTTCAGTGCCGAGCCCGATCCGCGCCCCGTGGTGCAGATCTGCCGCGCCGAAGCCTGCAAGGCGCGCGGCGTCGAGGCGCTGATGCCAAGTGCCAGCGCCGCTGCCGGAGAGCGTGTGCGGATCGACACGGTCTATTGCCTTGGCCTTTGCAGCGTTGGCCCGAATGCGCGGATCGGCGATGATCTGCATGCACGGCTGAACGGGGAGCGGCTGACCAGGCTGATCGAAAACGCATGAGCATTGTTCGCATATCAAGCGACG
The DNA here is from genome assembly GCF_001661965.1 of Croceicoccus mobilis. Taxonomy (GTDB): domain Bacteria; phylum Pseudomonadota; class Alphaproteobacteria; order Sphingomonadales; family Sphingomonadaceae; genus Croceicoccus; species Croceicoccus mobilis. The sequence continues at coordinate 45,422 of NZ_LYWZ01000028.1, read as the reverse complement.
CCGTCGCCCGCGCCTGCGGCTCCGCCGAAGTGGAGCGCGCCTTTACCGAAGCGGGCTGCACCGTCGAGCGCGTCTCGGGCTGGGGCATGCACTGGCTGGAGCCGGTCGTAGAGGTCGACGGCATCGGCTATGCCGAAGTCACCGCCGCCGATGTCTCCGCGATCCTTGGTGGCAGCAGCGACAAGGCGATCGGCGCGATTGCCGAGCATCCCTGGATTTCCAGCCAGCAGCGCCTGACCTTTGCCCGCGCGGGCCGCACCCGCCCGCTCTCCATGGAGGATTACGAGGCCACCGGCGGCTGGGCGGGACTTAACCGCGCGCGCCGGATCGGCCCCGAAGCCATTGTCGAGGAAGTCACCTCCAGCGGCCTGCGCGGCCGGGGCGGCGCGGGCTTCCCCGCCGGGATCAAGTGGCAAACGGTCGCGGGCGCGCAGGCTGCGCGCAAATATATCGTCTGCAACGCCGACGAAGGCGACAGCGGCACCTTTGCCGACCGCATGCTGATCGAGGGCGATCCCTTTGCCCTGATCGAGGGCATGGCCATCGCTGCCCTCGCCGTGGGCGCGCAAAAGGGCTTCGTCTATCTGCGCAGCGAATATCCCGATGCGATTGTCACGCTGAACGCGGCCATCGACCTTGCCGCCGCGAAGATCGCTCCATTCGAGATCGAGGTCCGCGTCGGTGCGGGCGCCTATGTCTGCGGAGAGGAAACCTCGCTCCTCAACAGCCTTGAAGGGAAGCGCGGAGAAGTCCGTGCCAAGCCGCCCCTGCCCGCGCTGCAGGGTCTGTTCGGGCAGCCGACCGTGGTCAACAACGTGCTGACGCTGGCGGCCGTGCCGCATGTTCTGATGGACGGTGGATCGGCGCAATACGGATCGCTGGGCATGGGTCGGTCGAAGGGCACGATGCCGATCCAGCTTGCCGGAAACATTAAGCATGGCGGCCTCTATGAAACCGCTTTCGGCATCACTTTGGGCGAGCTGGTAAACGAGATCGGTGGCGGCACCGCCAGCGGTCGCCCCGTCAAGGCGGTGCAGGTGGGCGGTCCTTTGGGCGCCTATATCCACCCTGACCAGTTCGACCTGCCCTTCGACTATGAAGCCTATGCCGGGGCCGATGCGCTGATCGGGCATGGCGGGGTGACCGTGTTCGACGATCACGCCGACATGGCCGAAATGGCGCGCTTCGCCTTCCAGTTCTGCGCGGCCGAAAGCTGCGGCAAATGCACGCCGTGCCGCATCGGCGCGGTGCGCGGGCGCGAGCTGATCGGGCGCATCCTTGACGGCGGGCGCGAGGCTGATGCGCTGGAGCGTGCGCCGCAGATGCACAACACCTCCACCGCCACGCGCAGCCGGGCCGAGGAGGTCACCCTGCTGGAAGATTTGTGCGAGGTGATGAAGGACGGCTCGCTCTGCGCACTGGGTGGGTTCACGCCTTATCCGGTGCTGAGTGCAATTCGTAACTGGCCGGAAGATTTCGGCCTGCCGCCACGGGGCGAGACATGAGCGGCAAACAAACCCTGCGCTTTGTCGAGTTGGGGCTGGGTTCGCCCGGCATGGGTGAGATTACTCGCGACGTGCCGGTGGAAATGCCCATCGCTTTCGAATTCGCAGGGCTTGCCTATGCGGTGATGATGGCGACCCCGACCGATATCGAGGATTACGCCACCGGCTTCGCCTTTGCCGAGGGGCTGATCGAGCGCGCCGACCAGCTGACCAATATCACCCCGGCAGAGGTCGAAGGCGGAATAATCCTGCGTGCCGACCTTCCGCAAGCGGGGACCGAAACCCTGCGCGAACGGCTGCGCCTGCGCCTGTCGGAAGGCAGCTGCGGCTTGTGCGGATTGCAGGGGATCGAGGAGGCCTTGCGCCCCCTGCCCTCGCTTGTCGCTCAGCCCAAGGCCGATGGCGATGCGATCACCCGCGCGCTGAACGATCTGCCCGAACACCAGCACCTGTCCCGCGCGACCGGCGCGACCCACGCCGCCGCGCTATGCGATGCGTCGGGCGCGATCCTTGCCGTGCGAGAAGACGTGGGGCGCCACAATGCCCTCGACAAGCTGATCGGTCACGCCTTGCGCACTGGCATCGACATGGCCGCCTGCTTCATCGTGCTGACGGCGCGCTGCAGCTATGAGCTGGTCGAAAAGACCGTGCGCGCCGGATGCCCGCTGCTGGTCACGATTTCCGCGCCCACCACGCTTGCGGTCGAACGCGCCCGTGCGGCGGGGTTGACGCTGGTCACGCTTGCCCGGCGCGACACGGCGCTGATCGCCTGCGACCCTTACGAAATTTTCGCTCCCGAAAAGGAGGTCTGCGATGGCCTATGAACGCCAGCCCGACATGGGCACCCCCGCCAGCCATTCCGATACCAGCGTCACGCTGACCATCGACGGGCGCAAGATCACCGTACCCGAAGGCACCAGTGTCATGCGTGCGGCTGCGGAATCGGGCGGCGACATCCCGAAGCTGTGCGCGACGGATAATGTCTCGGCCTATGGCTCCTGCCGCCTGTGCCTTGTCGAGATCGAGGGACGGCGCGGCACGCCTGCCAGCTGCACCACGCCTGTCGCCGATGGCATGGTGGTCAAGACCCAGACCCCGCGCCTTGCCAAGCTGCGCCGCGGGGTAATGGAGCTTTATATCTCCGACCATCCGCTGGATTGCCTGACCTGCAGCGCCAATAATGATTGCGAGCTTCAGGACCAGGCCGCCGCCGTGGGCCTGCGCGACGTGCGCTATGGCTATGAGGGCGAGAACCACATGGGCAACAAGCCCGATGTCTCGAACCCCTATTTCCTCTTCGCACCCGACAAATGCATCGTGTGCAGCCGCTGCGTGCGCGCCTGCGACGAGGTGCAGGGAACCTTCGCGCTGACGGTCGACGGACGCGGGTTCGGCAGCCAGATCAGCGCCGGACAGACCTCCGACGATTTCCTGTCGAGCGACTGCGTTTCCTGCGGCGCCTGCGTGCAGGCCTGCCCGACTTCGGCACTGATGGAAAAATCGGTGAAGGATATGGGCAAGCCCGAACGCTCGGTCGTCACCACCTGCGCCTATTGCGGGGTGGGCTGCACCTTCCGTGCCGAGATGAAGGGCGAGCAGCTTGTCCGCATGGTGCCGTGGAAGGACGGCAAGGCCAACCGGGGCCACTCCTGCGTCAAGGGCCGCTTCGCATGGGGCTATGCCAACCATAAGGACCGCATCACCACCCCGATGATCCGCGATGCCATCGACCAGCCGTGGCGCGAGGTTTCGTGGGACGAAGCCCTGTCCTTCACCGCCGCCCGCCTCAACGCGATCAAGGCCGAGCACGGCGCGCAGGCCTTGGGCGGCATCACCTCCAGCCGCTGCACGAATGAAGAGACCTTCCTCGTGCAAAAGCTGGTGCGGGGCGGGTTCGGGTCGAACAATGTCGATACTTGCGCGCGGGTTTGCCATTCGCCGACCGGTTATGGGCTGAAGACCACTTTCGGCACCAGCGCGGGGACGCAGGATTTCGACAGCGTCATGCAGTCGGACGTGATGCTTGTCATCGGCTCGAACCCGACCGACGGGCACCCCGTCTTCGCCAGCCGCATGAAGCAGCGCCTGCGGCCCGATTTGAATAAGGATGGGGGTGCAAAGCTGATCGTCATCGACCCGCGCCGCATCGATCTGGTCAAAAGCCCGCATATCGAGGCCGCGCATCATTTGCCGCTGCAGCCCGGCACCAATGTCGCGGTGCTGACCGCGATGGCGCATGTCATCGTGACCGAAAGGCTGGCAGACGAAGAGTTCATCCACGCCCGCTGCGACTGGGACGAATATCAGGACTGGGCGCGCTTTGTCTCCGACGAGCGTCATTCACCCGAAGTGCTTGAGGCGGTGACCCGCGTGCCCGCCGCCGATCTGCGCGCGGCGGCGCGGCTTTATGCGACGGGCGGGAACGGGGCGATCTACTACGGCCTCGGCGTCACGGAACACAGCCAAGGTTCCAGCACCGTCATGGCCATCGCCAATCTCGCCATGGTCACCGGCAATATCGGCCGCCCCGGCGTCGGCGTGAACCCGATGCGCGGGCAGAACAATGTGCAGGGCGCCTGCGACATGGGCAGCTTCCCGCATGAGCTGGCCGGCTATCGCCATATCTCCGACGATGCGGCCCGCGCCTTGTTCGAGCAGGACTGGGGCGTCACGCTTGACGCAGAGCCGGGGCTGCGCATCAACAACATGCTCGATGCCGCGGTCGATGGCAGTTTCCGCGCGATCTACATCCAGGGCGAGGATATCCTCCAGTCCGACCCCAATACGAAACATGTGGCCGCTGGGCTGGAGGCGATGGACTGCGTCATCGTCCACGATCTCTTCCTCAACGAGACCGCGAACTATGCCCATGTCTTCCTTCCGGGCAGCACTTTCCTTGAGAAGAACGGTACCTTCACCAATGCCGAACGCCGCATCCAGCCCGTTCGCAAGGTGATGGAGCCAGCCAACGGTCTGGAAGACTGGGAAGTCACACAGGAACTGGCCAAGGCCATGGGCCTCGACTGGAACTACGCCCACCCCGCCGAGATCCTTGCCGAGATCGCGCGCCTCACCCCCAGCTTCGCCGGTGTTTCGTGGGAGATGCTGGAAGAGAAGGGATCGGTGCAATGGCCGGTCACCGCCGAAAGGCCCGAAGGCTCGCCCGTGATGCATATCGACGGATTCGTGCGCGGAAAAGGCAAGTTCGTCGTCACCGAATATGTGCCGACCGATGAAAAGACCGGACCGCGCTTCCCGCTGCTGCTGACGACGGGGCGTATCCTCAGCCAGTATAACGTCGGCGCGCAAACGCGGCGCACCGCCAATACAGCATGGCATCCCGAAGACATGCTAGAGATGCACCCGACAGATGCGGAGAACCGGGGACTGAAGGATGGCGACTGGACCCGCCTTGCCAGCCGCACCGGGGAAACGACCCTGCGCGTCACCGTGACCGACCGGGTTGCGCCGGGGGTAGTCTATACGACCTTCCACCACCCTGAGACGCAGGCAAACGTGGTGACCACCGATTACTCGGACTGGGCCACCAATTGCCCCGAATACAAGGTCACCGCCGTGCAGGTCATGCCGTCCAATGGCCCCACCGACTGGCAGGAGGATTACGCCCAGCTTTCGGAACGCTCACGCCGCATCGATACCGAGCGGGAGCCGGCGGAATGAGCACGGAGGACACGCTGACCCGCATGGCCAATGATATTGCGAAGAATTTCTCCGCGATCGGCCATCAGGCCGCGGTCGAGGCAACCGCCGATCATATCCACCAGTTCTGGGACCCGCGCATGAAGGCCAAGGCCTACGCCATGATCCGTGACGGACACGACAGCTTCTCCGAACCCGCCCATGCCGCGATAACCCTGCTGATGCAGGGCAAAGCGCCCGGATCGCAGACCCGCGCGACCGAATTCAGCGGCATCGGTGGCATGGGCCGTTCCGACGCGGGTTAGGCCGACGCGGGCTAGATCATGTCCTGCGGGCGGACCACGCGGTCGAAAGTCTCGCCATCCACCAGCCCCAGTTCCAGCGCAGCTTCGCGCAGGGTCTGGCCGCTTTCATGCGCATGCTTGGCGATCTTGGCCGCATTGTCATAGCCGATTTCCGGCGCCAGTGCGGTCACCAGCATCAGCGAGCGGCCGACAAGATCGGCGATCCGCTCACGATTGGGCTCGATCCCCTCAACGCAGCGGGTGGCGAAACTGTCCATGCCCGTCGACAGAAGGTGCAAAGACCGGATGACCGCCGCGCCAATCATGGGCTTGAACACGTTGAGTTCGAATGCGCCCTGCATCCCGCCCACGGTCACGGCCTGATGATTGCCGATCACTTGCGCCGCCACCATGGTCAGCATCTCGCACTGAGTGGGATTGACCTTGCCCGGCATAATGGAACTGCCCGGCTCATTCGCGGGCAGGCTGATTTCACCCAGCCCCGAACGCGGGCCTGATGCGAGATATCGGATATCATTGGCGATCTTGTTAAGGCTGACCGCCAGCGTGTTCAGCGTACCCGACAGCTCGACCAAAGCATCGTTCGATGCAAGCGCCTCGAAACTATTGGGCGCAGGGGTGAATGCCGTGCCAGCAAGCGTCGACAGTTCGCGCGCCATGGCCATGCCGAACCCCTTGGGCGCGTTGAGGCCGGTGCCGACCGCCGTTCCGCCCTGCGCCAGCCTGCGCACGCCTTCCAGCGCATCGCCCACGCGCCGCTCACCATCGGCCAGCTGCTGCGCATAGGCGGAAAACTCCTGCCCCAGTGTCAGCGGTGTCGCGTCCTGCAGATGGGTGCGCCCGATCTTGACGATATCGCCCCATGCGCCCGCCTTTGCCGCCAGCGCCTTGCGCAGCTTCGCCATGGCGGGAAGCAGCGCGCTTTCCACCATCCGCACGGCCGCGACATGCAACGCGGTGGGGAAGCTGTCGTTCGAGGACTGCCCCTTATTGACGTGATCGTTGGGGTGCACCGGGTCTTTCCCGCCGCGCGTGCCGGTCAGCATTTCGTTGGCGCGGCCCGCGATCACCTCGTTCACGTTCATGTTCGACTGGGTGCCGCTGCCGGTCTGCCAGATGACCAGCGGGAATTGATCGTCGAGCTTGCAGTCGATCACCTCGGCAGCGGCAGCCTCGATTGCGTCGGCGAGTTCGACGGCAAGGCCATGGTCGCGGTTCACGCGGGCGGCGGCCTGTTTTACCATGGCCAGCGCGTGCACGATCTCGATCGGCATCGCCTCACGCGTGCCAAAGGGGAAATTCTCGATGCTGCGCTGGGTCTGCGCGCCCCAATACGCATCGGCGGGCACCTCGATGGGGCCGATGCTGTCGGTTTCGGTCCGGAAAGTTTCGCGGGTATCGCTCACTGCATTCTCCTCGTGCATGGAAAACGCGTGGGCGCGCAGGCGTTCCCCTATTCGGCAGGCTTCGGATCGGCCTTGGCTTCCACCTCGCGCATGACGCGCAGGATATTGCCGCCCCAGATCTTGGCGATGTCATCGCGGGAATAGCCCCGGTCCAGCAGCGCCTGCGTGATGACCGGCAGGTCGGTGATATCCTCGATTCCCGCAACGCCGCCGCCGCCGTCCCAGTCCATGCCGATGCCGACGTGATCGGGCCCGACAAGGTCAAGGATGTGGAACAGGTGCTTGAAGAAGTCATTACCGTCAGGCCGGTCGACCAGCGGATATTGCGCGTCGATAGCGCGCAATTTCGCCAGATACGACTGGTATGTCGCCTCATCCATCTCTGCCGGTGCGCCCATCTCTTCGCGCAAAGCGCGCATGGCGGCATTGCGCTCGGGGCTCGGCTCCACCTCGCGCAGATAGCCGGCATAGCTGTTGACCTGCACCACCCCGCCCTTGGCTGCCAGTCTCTTCAGCCGCGCGTCATCCACATTGCGCGGGTGGTCGAAGATCGCCTTTGCGCCCGAATGCGACAGGATCACCGGCGTGGTCGAATGTTCGAGCATGTCGTCCAGCACCTCGTCGCTGGAATGCGAGGCATCGACGATCATGCCAAGGCGGTTGGCCCGCTTTAGCAATTCAAAGCCCAGCGGCGACAGGCCGCCATATTTGGGCCCTTCCGGATCGGTCGAGCTGTCGGCGAACTGGTTATTGCGGAAATGCGCAAAGCCCACCATGCGCACGCCCATCTTGTAGAACAGGTCGAGCATCGAGACATCCTCGCCCAGCGGATAGCTGTTCTCGATGCTCATATAGCTGACGCGCTTGCCCTCACCCTTGATGCGCGCGGCATCATCGGCGGTCAGCGCCAGTTCGAATTGTTCGGGATGGGCCGCGATCATGTTGCGAATGGTCATCCCGCGCATCACCGCGAAATCGCGAACGCGCTTGTAATCCCATTCCCCTTCCGGATCCTGGGAGGTGTAGATCACCCACCAGCCGCCATCCAATGCACCCTGCACCATGCGCGGATAATCGACCTGCGTCCCGTCGCCGCGCACGTCGTGGCGGTCCATGATCGACCAGCCCGGGCGGTCCATCGCTTCTGGCGTGTCGAGATGGGTATCCAAGGTGATCATCCCGCGCTGCAGTTCCAGCGTCTCATAGGGGACGTCCTGCGCCAGCGCGGCAGGTGCCAAAAGCGTGGAGGAAAGGGCGATGCCTGCGATGAGGCCGATGCGGCTTATGTCCATGGCCGCGCACTATTGCGCCGCTTCGTCGCCATGAAAAGGGTGAATTTGCTGCACTGCGGCGTGGATTGTCCCCGGCCCCCGCGAAAAGCCTCAGGCGAACTGGGCGATCGCATCGGCTGCCAGCACGACCAGCAGCACCGCCTGGCTGGATATCAGCGCCAGAACGGCGGTGCGTCCCTTGCTCCAATGCGCATTGGCAAAGGTGATGGCGGTCTTGAACGCCATGTTCACCGCCACTGTCCCTGCCAGGGCCAAGGCCGCGATCCGCACCGGCACCGCGCCGCTGGGCAATGCCGAATAAGCGACCGTCGCGGCATCGACGTCAAAGCTGCCCGCAATGAACAGCGACAGCCCGCCGCCCGCCGAACCGAATTCCGCCTGCGCCCAGTTCACCAAAAGCGATGCGCCTGCCACGGCCAGCAGGAAGACCATGGCCGGCAGCAGCGCGAACGGGCGTTTCGAGATGGCGCCGGGCGCGCCGGTCGATGCCGTCTCGAACCGCCAGGCGACTGCGGTCGCGGCAAAGGCCATGACGGCAGGCAGCGCCAGCAGCTTCGTCAATGGCCAGCACACATCGGGCGCGATCACCAGCGACAGCAACATGACGCGCAGATACATGATCGCGCTGGCCAATGAGATGCCGGTCGCGAACGGCCCGGATTCGCGGTTAGCCAGCCGGGTCGACAGTGCCGCCGTGACCGCTGTCGAGGAATAGGCCCCGCCGATCATGGCTGTGACGATCGTCCCGCGCTTTTCACCAACCACCCGGTTGGCGACATAGCCCGCGATGGAAAAACCGGTAATCAGCAGCACCACCAGCCACAGCCTGAACGGGTTCCACGCATCATAGGGGCCATATTGCGCATCGGGCAGGAACGGCAGCACGGCCAGCGTCAGCACGCCATAGCGGGCGATCGCCTGCATTTCCTCGCTTGTCAGCCGGTCGAGGAAGCCGTGCGACTGTTTACGCATGGCAAGGATGAAGCTGGCAAGCGCGGCACCGGCAATGGCAAAGCTGGGATAGCCCGCCCCTGCCATAAGCCCCAGCGCCAGCGCGACCATCGCGGCGACCATCGTCGTCGCGTCGCGCCTTTCCGGATCGCCGTTGCCGCGCAGGAACAGCGCGACCAGCCCCGCCACGATCCCCGCCAGCAAAACCGCCGCGATCAGCGCCGAGGTCTTGAGCGCGATCAGCGCGCTCAGGGCCCCCATGCCGCCGATCAGCGTAAAGGTGCGAATACCCGCGACGCGCGTGCCGCTCGCCCGCCCGCGCTGGGTCCAGCCGCGCTCTATCCCGATCAGCAGGCCGCTGGCCACGCCTGCCAGCAATGGCAGGACAAGATCGGCATCGAAAAACAGCTCCTGGCTTTGCACGGCCCCATCCGTTTCATCATCCGTCCCGCTGGACGCTGCCGCCAAACTCCTGTCCCGGCAAGAGCGCAGCCGGGGATATCGGCACTATTGCCGGACCGGCCTTAGCCGCAGCACCCGGATGACCGCGCACCTGACGGGATTGCGGATGGCATCGACATGCAGCAGGAACCCGCCCAGCAGGCCCATCAGCGATCCCAGCACCGTATCAAGGAACCGCGCCGCCATCAGCGGAGCGGGATTGACCGTGCCGCCGATCGTCGCCTCGGCAAGGGTGATCGCGTAAGGGGTGATGAATACCGCGGCCATGGCGTAATTGCGCACCACGATTGCCTGAATCAGGAACATCAGCACGAAAACCGTGATCGCGAGATGCCAGGGCGTATCCGCAAGGCTGAGCACGAAGGCGGTGAGGAGCAGGCCGACCATCGTCCCGATAATCCGCTGCAGCTGCCGCCGCCACACCGCCTTCAGATGAGGGCCCTGCAGCACCGCAAGGCAGCTGATCGTCACCCAATAGGGCCGGTCGAAGCCCAGCCTCTCCGCCATCGCCAGCGCAAGGCCGATGATGAACGCAAAAGCGAGGGAATCGGTGATGACATCCCCCGCGATATCCTTTGGCGGGGGTTCGGGATCAACAGGTTCGCGCCGGCGGGTAATGTACCAACTGTAGAAAAACCCGACGATGATCGCCGACATGCAGCCCAGCGCAAATATGCCCAGCCTCTGCGGCATCTGCTCCAACCCGCCGGGAACATAGGCGCCGATGGATGCGGCGATGACGAAGAATAGATTGCTGGGCGGCGCAATCCGGTAATAGCGGCAGCCGCAGGTGACGAAGAAAGTGACCAGCACGAGGGAGAACACGCGCAGTTCGGGCATGATCTGCGCGATCTGGCCCAGCGCGAAACAACAGATCATGCCCGACGCGGCGGCCATGATGGTGACCAGCCGGCGGTCCAGCGTGCTTCTTGGCATATAGGTGAGGGTCATTGCCCCGATCGAGGCGATGGTGGCCTGGCTGATCGCGCCGAAGCCTGCCCCGATGAACAGCGGCAGCGCAGCCGCGAAAGCGATCGCCACCGGATAGGCCCATGGCCGGTCGCTGCTGCGGGGCACGAAAAGTTCGGACAGCTCGTCCCGCGCAGAACTGAGCCGTTGTCGTCCCTTGCCGGATTGCGGCCCGGCATCGGTCATTCCGGAATATTTTCGGGACATTGCGGCCATGCCTGATGCGCGGGGAATGCAAACCGCTCGCGGCCGACAGGCGCTGCGGCCTATTTCCCCTGTTTAACGATCTTGAGCCGGATGGTGCATTGCAGGCCTTCGGGCTCGTACTGCAACGCGGCTTCGCCATCGTGCTCCATCACGAAACCCGCCTCGATCAGGCGGGTTCCGAAACCGCGCCGCTGCGGCTTGACCACGGGCGGCCCTCCGCTTTCGCGCCATTCGATGGTCAGGCTGTCGCGTTCATCCCCTGCCGGTTCGACCGACCAGGTGATCGCGATCCGTCCGCCCTGGGTGGACAGCGCGCCATATTTGACCGCATTGGTGCACAATTCATGCACGGTCATGGCCAGAGCCACCGCCAGTTTCGGCGAAAGCAGAACATTGGGACCATCAAGATCGAAGCGCGTGAGATCATCGCCCGTCGCGGCCTGAATCGAGGATACGAGAGTATCGGACAGGGTTGATGCCTCCCAGTTCTGGCTGGTCAGCAGATCATGCGCTGCCGCCAGCGCCCGCAGCCGTTCGTTGAAAATCCGGCGCGCCTCGCCCGTGGCGTCGATTGTGCGGAAAGACTGACCGGCAAGCCCTTGAACCACGGCAAGCGTGTTTTTCACCCGGTGATTTAGCTCTTCCAGCAGCAGTTCCTGCCGCCGCTGCGCCATGACCTCCTCGGTCACGTCATAGCCCTGCACGTATATGCCGGTGGGATTGCCGTTATGATCGGAAATCGGCTGGTAGATGAATTCAAGATACATGCGCTTACGGCCGGTCGCCAGATCCAAAAAGATCTCCTCGCTCCGGCCGAAATAGGGCGTGCCGCCTTTCCAGACCTCGTCGAGGACGCGCACGAAGCCCTGCTCGACCATCTCGGGCATGGCCTCGGCCACGCTCAGACCGATAAGCTCACGATTGCCCGTCAATTCGTAATAAGCGTCATTGGCCAGTTGGAACACATGGTCCGGCCCATCGAGGAGCGCCACGAAGCCGGGCGCCTGTTCGAACATGTGGCGCATGCGCTCGGTCTGCTCTTCAAGATCGAGATTGCGCGCCTGCACGACCCCTGCGCGCTCGACCACGCGCACCTCTTCCCTCAGCTGTCGCAGCTTGTGCAATTCGGTCACGTCGACCGTGTGCTGCAGGATATGCGTGATTTCGCCATCATCATCGAGAATGGGCGTATGCGTGGCGCTCCAGAACCGCTCGCTCATCGATCCGTCGGGCGCGCGGATATCATAACGGATCAGCGCGATCTCATCGGCTTTGCGTGTTTCCAGTACGCGATCGAAGGAACTGGACAGCAGATCATGGCTCTCCCCCTCGCTGGGAAAGGCGTCAAAGACATTGCGCCCGACGATGGCACTTTCCGTTTGCATGGTGACCCGCAGATAGGCCTCGTTCGCCCAGACGATCACGAGATCGGGGTCCATCACCACATAGGGATTGGGTGAAAAAGTGAGGAGCGCTTTGTAGTCCATGGGGATCGGCGGGGACGTCCATTACAGCCCGGATCGGGCGCGGCGGGGAGATAAGGTCGCGCATGGTGCCCCTGCGAATAGCCAAACGCAACCCGATTGCCCTCGTGCCCGAAATTCGATTCGCGGCACGTGCGAGCCATGGACCGGCTAGGCCGTCAGCTCTTGTCGGCGGCAGCGTCCAGCATGTCCATCAGGTTACGCGCGGCTTCGCGTTCATTCTCGTCCTCGAAAGCGATATCGAGGTCGGGCGCTTCTCCCAGGACATGGAGCAGGGCCCAGATGGCGAAACGCTGCGGAGCCTGCCGGGCCAGCCCCAGATCGACCCGCATTTTCTCGATCCCCGCCTCTCGCGCCGATGGCGCCACGGCAGATATGTCGCTGGTGCCGAAATAAAGGCGGAGTTGTTCGTCGAAATCCATCGCCCGCCGATAGCCGAGTGCGGTGATCGGGCCAAGCGGTCTTGGCGCAGGCAGCCCAAGGCGGGCAAAAAGAAACCCGGTTCGGATAAACCGAACCGGGTGAAAAGTTTTGGGAGAGGATGCCTGAAAGGCAGGTCCCTTATCTGCTCGCACTTGCGACTTCGCAAGTGCAAAAACAACAAATCGTATTGTACTTTAGGTCAGGGTCCTTCCGCGGCGGGGGGTTCGCGGGACAGCGCGATCGCAGCAGGCGGCGGGCTTGCCCCATTCACGCCTGACGCACGGCTGGAATGCCGGCGGATAAAAGCAGAAAAACAACGATATTTTGCGTATTTGACCGCAAATTATACAAATTTGAGTAGATTTTAACGCCGCCGAGGTAACGTTCACAGTAATTGGTGCCCTATTGCAAAAATAGGAAGCGAATCGCCAACCCGCAGTTTCCCGGTCACGAATGCAGCCGCGAATCATTCGGATACGTCGTGCTGCAGCGCACCATCGCATGGGTGATATCTGGTCGATGCGAGATTACGGGGTTGCATCGGAACCGGATCTTAACCCTGCACGCGATAGAATCGGTGCAACTCCAGTCCGAAGGGTTGCAAACCTATGTATCGTCGAGACCACGAGCGGCTGGCCTCCGACAGGCAGATCGAATGCCGGGTCGATGGCCGCACGTTTCAGGCCGTGCTCTATAATGTGTCGCTCAGCGGCTGCATGATCGAGATTCCGTTGAACCGCGTGTCGCAGGGCGACAGGCTTTTCCTCAAGACCGATGGGCAGATCCGCATGGCGGGCATGGTCGTCTGGCAGGAAGAGCGCAACGCGGGCGTGCGCTTCGACCAGCCCCTGCACGAAGCGGTGGTGCGCTTCCTTGGCTATGACCCGGCGAAATCGACGTCGCTGATGCCGACCGACCGTTTCGGAAGACCGCTGCCCCGCCTAACCCGGCCCATGCGCGAACTCGCGGGGGGCCACTAGGCACAAACACAAAGGGCATCGCGCGCACCCAATCGCACCCGATGCCCCTGTTCCGTTAGCGGCGCTTGATCAGCCGACCGAACCGGCCCCGCCCGTCACGCCATAGACTTCGCCGGTGATATAGCTCGCTTCCTGGCTCGCCAGCAGCACATAGACCGGCGCGATTTCCGCCGGTTGCCCCGGACGGCCATACAGGCTCTGCGAACCGAAGCTCTCGACCGAATCCTGCGGCTGCCCGCCAGAGGATTGAAGCGCGGTCCAGAACGGCCCCGGCGCGACGACATTGGCGCGAATGCCTTTTTCCATCAGCTGCTTCGAAAGCCCCTCGGTATAGGCGACGATGCCCGCCTTTGTCGTGGCATAGTCAAGGAGCATGGCCGAGGGTGAATAGGCCTGTACCGATGCGGTGGTGATTATCGATCCGCCTGCCGGCATATGCGGCACCGCAGCCTGGGTGATCCAGTGCATCGCATAGAGATTGGTTTTCATCGTCCGGTCGAAATCCTCGCTCGTCAGCTCGTCGATATTCTCACGGAACTGCTGGCGACCGGCATTGATGACGAGGATGTCGATGCCGCCCAGCTTTTCGGCGGCCTCCTCGACCATCCGGCGGCACCATGCCTCGTCCGTGATGTCGCCCGGCAGGTCGAGCGCGGTGCGCCCCTCCTTTTCGATCAGGGCGATGACATCGGCGGCATCCTGCTTTTCAGACGGCAAGTGCGAGATCGCGACATCGGCCCCTTCGCGCGCGAACGCGATCGCCGCGGCGCGGCCGATGCCGCTGTCGCCGCCCGTCACCAGCGCCTTGCGCCCTTTCAGCCTGCCCGATCCGACATAACTTTCCTCGCCATGGTCGGGCACCGGCTCCATCTTCGCCGCCTCGCCCGGAACGGGCTGCGGCTGGCGCGGGAACGGCGGGGCGGGATAGATGGTGCGCGGGTCCTTCATGGTCAGCATGTCGGTCATGGTCTTCTCCGGTAATAATGTTCAGAGCCAAGGGTTTGGCTCGCAAAATCAGCTCTCAGAGCCTTCACCATCAAGAACGGACAGGGCCATGATATGTGCCAGGTGGCTGAGACCTTGCGGTAGATTTCCGAGATAAGCGCCCGTGTCGGGGTCGATCATTTCGGACAGCACGCCCACGCCGCGGTCTATATGCGCATTCAGCGCCAGCATACGGCGCCTCGCGTCGCCCCGGTGGCCCAATGCGGCAAGCGCCTCGACCATCCAGAACGAGCAGGCGAGGAAGCACCCTTCGACCTTGTCCATGCCGGAATAGCGATAGTGCAAGGCGCCGCGTCCCAGCTCGGCATTGATCGCGGCCATGGTCTTTTCCAGGCGTTCGCGACCGTCGAACCCGAACCTGACGGCCAGCGCCAGCGAGGCATCGAGCATGTCGCTGCCGGGATACATCACGAACGCCTGCCGCTCCTCGCTCCAGCAGTTCTCCTCGATCCAGTCGAAGATCCGCTGCCGCTCGCGCGCCCAGCGGTCGCGGCAGGTGGTGGGAAGCTGCCCCTGATCCGCCAGCTCGACCGCGCGTTGCAGCGCCTGCCAGCAACTGATCTTGCTCATGGTGAAATGCTGTTCTTCGGGCAGTTCCCAGATGCCAGCGTCGGGCAGGCGCCACGCATCGGCACACTGGTCGGCAAGGTGGGACAATGTTTCCGCGCTCGCGCTGTCGATGATATTGCCCGCCGCGACGAAACAGGATGCGGTCTCGAAGATGTCGCCGTAAACGCCATGCTGCCGCTGCGCCCCTGCGCGATTGCCGATGCGCACCGGCTGCGAACCGCGATAGCCTGCGACATTCATGTGGCTTTCGTCCGGCACCGGCCCGCCATCCAGCGCATAGCAGACCCGCGCGCCTTCGCTGCGCAGCTGGTTTAGCAGCCAGGTGAAAGCAGCCTTTGCCTCGGCCTCCGCATCGGCGGCGAGATAGGCCTTGATCGTATAGCCCGCATCACGAACCCAGGCGTAGCGATAGTCGTAGTTCTTCTCGCCCCCGATCCCCTCTGGCAGCGAAGTCGTGCCCGCCGCCGCGATCGCGCCGGAAGGAGAATAGAGCAGCAGCTTTAGCGCCAGCGCGCTGCGCAGAAAGCGGTCTCGGTCCGCGCCATCATAGGAAACCCCGTCGGTCCAGCGCCGCCATTCGCGGTCCGATATGTCGATGCGCTCGTCGATCTGTTCGATGGAGGGGACGACCAGCGGCTCGTCTTGTCCGGCGATGATGGCGGCCACGCGGCGATCACCCTTGGTGACGGAAAAGCGCCCCCTTATTTCGGTATCCGACCATTCGCACACGATGCCGTCGTCGTGCAGGAGCAGCCCCAGCACCCGCCCCACATGGAATACGGTATGGGGACCGATGGTGGAGCGGTAAGGATTGACCGTGTCGCCGCGCCTTCCCGGCCGCATGAGAAGGTTGAACTCGACCTCGCCCTCCAGCCCCTCGATACGGCGGGCCAGCTCGTCCCAGGGAAGCCTGCCCGCCGTTCCACTGTTCAGCGATTCGGTCAGCCGGGCACGTCCGCTAGCGGTCGTGAAAATCGTATCCAGCACATTGCTGGACGGGCGATAACGCCTGTTGACGGTAAACTCGCCCACCGGCTCTATCACAAAGCACCCGCCATTTTCAGGGTCGAGCAAACGATCGAACAGGGGCGGGGAATCCATGTTCGGCACGCACCACCAGTCGATCGATCCGTCGCTGCCGGTCAATGCGATCGAACGCCCCTCGCCCAGCACGCCATATTGTTCGATTGGGAGGCAGCCCTCTGTCCGCTTTACCGCCTCTCCTGTCTGCAGGTCGACATCGTCGGTCTCTATGGGTGGCGGCGCGGCGGATTCATTGTTCAGCATGAGAGGGAAACGATCTTCTCCATGCTTGTGTCCCCGCCCTGCACGGGCGCTGCGTTCAGGAAATGCGCGATCGCTTCCAGCGTGGCGCGCGCCTGCGCCAGCCGGTCGGGCCACAGGGGCCACATGTGGCACAGGCCCCGTTCGATCCGTGCGGCGACGGGAACGCCTTCTTGCCCCAATGCCCGGATGAATAGCAGCGTATCATCCAGCAGCACTTCTGACGTAGCCGCGCTGATCCATACGGGCGGCAGCGCCGAAAGTTCGTGGACCAGCGGCGAGGCATCGGGATCGGCGGCAAGGTTTTCGCCAAACGCCATCTTCGCCAGCCGAAGGTCCGATGCGTGGTCGTTCATCGCATCGGATGGCGAATTGGGAATGCGCGTCACGCTCTGCCCGCTGCGGTCGGTATTGGGACTGATGAGCGCAAGCGCGCGCACAGCATCAGGCCGGTGCAGTGCGGCCAATATCGCAAGCTGCCCGCCCGCGCTGTCGCCGCCCAGATCGACAGGGCCATCCAGCGCATCGACCACGGCCAGCACATCGTCACGCTGCGCCGGGGCGCGATGTTCGGGCGCAAGCGCATAGCGCGGCACGATCACGGCGCGACCAAGCTGCCCCGCCAGATAGCTTGCCATGGCGGAGTGGGTTTCGGGCGAGCCGAATACCAGCCCGCCCCCATGCACCCAGACCAGCGGCGGCCCGCCCGCACCAAACGACAGGCAGGGCACGCCGCCCGGCTCCAGCGCCTTGCCCGCGACCGGCGGCGGGGCCAGCCGGGCAAAGGCGCGGCGCATTTCGGCAGGATTGCCCTCCACCGGATGCGCGCGAATATGGGCGAGCAGCGCCTGCCAGTCGGCATCATCCATCATATTCGCGTCACACATTGATGCTGCCGACCGCGCCGCCATCGACGCGCCAGTTCGCGCCGGTGACGAAACTGGCGAGTTCGCTGCACAGCATGGTGATGACGGCAGCCACTTCCTCGGGCTTGCCGCGGCGTTTCATGACAAGATAGGGACGCTGCTCTTCGAGGAAGCTTTCGACCGCCTCGTCGAAGCTACAGTCCTTTTCCTTCGACCGCTTTTCCATCATGCCATCGGTCATCGGCGTCTCGATGAACGCGGGCGCCACGCAATTGACCAGCAGGCCTGATCCCGAATGCTGCATCGCCACGCTCTTCGCAAATGACAGCAGAGCCGATTTCGCCGAATTATAGACCGTCTCATCCGGATAGGGCTGCGCCACGTTTTCGGAGGTGATGAAAACGACCCGGCCCCAGCCGCGATCCGTCATCGGCGGGCAGATATGCCGCGCCAGCCGTACCGCAGACAGGAAATCGATGTTGATCGCATCGGCCCATTCTTCCTCGCTCATGGCAAGCGGGTCGCCCTTGCCGCCGGTCACGCCGGTCGCGTGGACCCAGATGTCGAAATCGGTGCCTGCCGCCTCGACGAGGCTTTCGCAGCCATCCTTGCTCGACAGATCGCTCGCGGCATATTGCGCGCCATATTCTCCGGCCAGTTCCGCCAGGGCCTCTTCGTCGGTGTCGCTGAGGAACAGCGATACGCCTTCCGCATCCAGCATCGCGCATGTGTGACGGCCGATTCCGCCCGTCGCACCCGTGATAAGGGCTTTCCTGTTCTTGATCTTGAGATCCACGTAACGTCCTTTTTCAATAGTGTTTCTATCGATAAGGACCGCGGCCCATCCG
Source organism: Croceicoccus mobilis (assembly GCF_001661965.1). Taxonomy (GTDB): domain Bacteria; phylum Pseudomonadota; class Alphaproteobacteria; order Sphingomonadales; family Sphingomonadaceae; genus Croceicoccus; species Croceicoccus mobilis. Next base: position 27,205 of record NZ_LYWZ01000028.1, on the reverse strand, counting down.
GTTCCGCCGGCGCGCACGATCTGCGGCAAAGCGAGCGGAAGCGGGGACACGCCCCCGCCCGGCCGGGGCAAAGAATCTTACGGCAAACAAAAATAAAGAGAGCCAAAGCGCGATTCTGCCTGTAAGGGGCGCGCGAGATACCCGCATCGATAGTCAGGCAGGGGCCGTTTGGTCCGCGATGCCTTTGTGCGGACCCCCACAGCTGAACCGCTTGCATGATCGCCGCGCCGTCCCTCCGGCCCGATCGAGTCCGGTTCACCCGGACCCTTGAGAGTGACATGAATTTCCCCGACCTGCCTTCCGTCTTTGCCCAGACGCTCGACGAACGTGGCTATACCTCCCTTACCGCGGTGCAGTCCGCCGTGCTCGCGCCCGAGGCTTCGGGCCGCGATTTGATTGTTTCGGCGCAGACGGGTTCGGGCAAGACCGTGGCCTTCTCCCTCGCCTTTGCGGAAAACCTCCTGGGCGATGCGGAGCAGCTTCCCTTTGCCGAAGCGCCGCTGGCACTGATCATCGCGCCGACGCGTGAGCTGGCCATGCAGGTCAGCCGCGAACTGATGTGGCTTTACGCGAAAACCGGCGCGCGCATCGCGACCTGCGTCGGCGGGATGGATCCGTCAAAGGAACGCCGCAACCTGTCGCGCGGCGCGCATATCGTGGTCGGCACGCCCGGCCGCCTGCGCGATCATCTCGAACGCGGTGCGCTTGACCTCACCTCCTTGCGCGTCGCCGTGCTGGACGAGGCGGACGAGATGCTCGACATGGGCTTCCGCGAAGACCTCGAAGAACTGCTCGACGCGACGCCCGATGGCCGCCGCACGCTGCTGTTCTCGGCCACCATGCCGAAGCCGATCGTGGCGCTGGCCAAGCGCTACCAGAACGATGCGCTGCGCATCTCGACCGTGGGCGACGATCGCGGCCATGGCGACATCGCCTATCAGGCGGTGACGGTCGCTCCGGCTGAGATCGAGGCGGCGGTGGTCAACCTGCTACGCTTTCACGAAGCCGAAACCGCGATCCTGTTCTGCGCCACGCGCGACAATGTGCGCCGCCTGCATGCCACGCTGCAGGAACGCGGCTTTGCCGTCGTCGCGCTGTCGGGCGAACATTCGCAGAGCGAGCGCAACCACGCGCTGCAGGCGCTGCGCGACCGCCGCGCGCGCGTTTGCGTCGCCACCGATGTCGCCGCGCGGGGCATCGACCTCCCTAGCCTCAGCCTTGTCGTGCATGTCGAGATTCCGCGCGATGCCGAAACGCTTCAGCACCGGTCGGGCCGCACCGGCCGCGCGGGCAAAAAGGGCACGGCAGTCATTATCGTGCCCTATCCGCGCCGCCGCCGCGTCGAATCCATGCTGCGCGGCGCCAGGATCGAGGCCGAATGGATCGAGGCCCCCAGCCGCGAGGCCATTCGCGCGCAGGACCGGGAACGCCTTTTGGAAGTGCTGCGCGAGCCGGTCGAGATCGAGGAGGACGACCGCGAACTGGGCCAGCGCCTGCTGGAGGAACGCCCGGCGGAAGAAATCGCCGCCATGCTGGTGCGCGCCCACCGCGCCCGCATGCCGCAGCCCGAAGAGCTGACCGAAAACACCCCCGAAGCGCGCCGTGCGGCGCAAGCGGACCGCCACCGCCCCGGTTTTGAGGACGTTCGCTGGTTCCGCATCGAGGTCGGCCGCCGCCAGAACGCCGATCCGCGCTGGATCCTGCCGCTGCTGTGCCGCCGTGGCCATATCACCCGCGCCGAGATCGGGGCGATCCGCATCGGCCCCAACGAAACCCATTTCCAGGTTCCGACCGCCATCGCCGACAAGTTCGCGGCAACGCTCCACCGCACCGCCGGAGACGAGGGTGACCGCGACGCACTGCTGATCGAGCCGTCGGACGGCCCGCGCGAAGCGGCACGCGAAAATCGTGGCGGCAGGCGCGGCCATGACGACGGCCCGCGCAAGGCTCCCTTCAAGCATCGCGGTCAGGGCGACGATCGCCCCGCCCGCGGCCCGAAGAAATTCGGCGCGAAGAAGTTCGACGACGCACCGCACGGCGATGGTCCGCCGCGCGACGCACCCAAAAGGCCGCGCAACGGACCGAAAAAGCCGTTCAAGGGCAAGGGTGCCGGCAAGCCGGCGTCAGGCAAGCCCGCATTCAAGGGGAAGCCCAAGAAGCGGGGCTGATCGCCCCGCCCCCTTGAACATCGCGCCCGGCAGGGGCAGGTCAGCATGACAATGAGTCGGCGCTGACGCCGCACGCTGAACCGTTCAAGAGCCGGGAGCCCTATGTCCAATTTCATCCCTCGCGATGACATCCGCAGCCTGTTTTCGGCCGCCATGTCAGCGATGTACCGTGCCGAAGTCCCGCTTTATGCGCAGCTTCTCGACATTGTCGCGACGGTCAATGCGCGCACGCTGGAAGCTGACGTCGCGCAGGCGGAAAGCATGTCGCGCCGTGGCGAACTGGCCCGTATCGATGCCGAGCGCCATGGCGCGATCCGGGTCGGCACCCCGGCGGAATTGCGGGCGCTCGCGCGGGTGTTCGCGGTCATGGGGATGGAGCCTGTCGGCTATTACGACCTGGCCGCCGCGGGCATCCCGGTGCACTCCACCGCCTTCCGCCCGATCGGCGAAGAGGCTTTGGCGCGCAACCCGTTCCGTGTCTTCACCTCTTTGCTGCGGCCCGAACTGATCGCGGACGAAGATTTGAGCGCGCAGGCGCTGGACATCCTCGCCTCACGCCGGATCGTGTCCGACGAATGCATGGCGCTGGTCGAGAAGGCAGAGGCCGAAGGCGGCCTGAACGATTCCGACGCGCAGCGTTTCGTCGCTGCCGCATTGGAGATATTCCGCTGGCATTCGCATGCCATCGTCGACACGCCGACCTATGAACGGCTGCTCGCCTCGCACCGGCTGGTCGCGGATATCGTTTCTTTCAAGGGGCCGCATATCAATCATCTCACCCCGCGCACGCTCGACATTGATGCGGCGCAGGCGGAAATGCTGGCGCGTGGCATCGCGGCCAAGGACAGCATCGAAGGCCCGCCCCGGCGCAAGGTGCCGATCTTGCTGCGCCAGACCAGTTTCCACGCCCTGTCGGAAAGCTTCATCCCGGCAGATGCCGATAGCGCCAGCGCGCAGCATACCGCCCGTTTTGGCGAGATCGAGCAGCGCGGCGCGGCGCTGACGCCCAAGGGCCGCGCGCTTTACGACGAATGCCTCACCCGCTCGCGTGATGACGGCATGTCGCTGGAAATGGCCTTCGCCGATTTTCCCGACAATTTCGCAGAGATGGTCGATGAGGGCCTGGCCTATGCGCGCCATGTCACCAATGATGATGGCACCGTCACGACCGAGCCCATCGCCTATGAGGATTTTCTGCCCGTTAGCGCAGCCGGCATCTTCCGCTCCAACCTTGGCGAAGAGGTGCGCGGCGCCTATGCCGAAAGCGCTTCGCAGGACGCATTCGAGCAGGCCCTGGGCCGCCCAGTCCACGATCCCTTTGCGCTATATGCCGCGATTGCGACCAGATCGCGGGCCGATGCCATGCACGCGTAAGTGGATACGCGTGCCTGCGCGTGGAACCCTTGAATGAGCCGCCGCCCGGATTGTCTCACGCGTCGATCTCAGGCCAGTACCCGCACCGGGATACCCTTGCTTGCCGGGGTCTTCGAGAGCCGGTCGTGATACCACAGCGGCACCAGCGCATTCAGTTCGGGAAAATAGCCCGCCAGCGTGCCGCGCGGAAGGTCATAGGGAACAACCTCCAGCCCGGCGACAGAGCGGTGGAAATCGTCCCTGCCATCGGTATCGGTGGCAAGGCTGATGACTTGCCCTTCGCGCAGGCCATGGTTCACGATGTCCTGCGGGCTCATCATCACGATCATGCGGCTGCCCTTCAGCCCGCGCAGACGGTCCGAATGGCCATAGATGGTGGTGTTGAACTGATCGTTCGAACGCAGGGTGACAAGATGGAAGCGCCCGTCCGCATCGCCGATGCCGCATGAATTGAGCACGCTGGGATCGGTGAATTCGGCCCTGCCGCTGTCGGTTTTCCAGATGCGTTCATGCGCCGGATTGCCGCGATAGAAACCGCCGGGCTGATCCATGCGCACATTCATGTCGTGGAATTCCTGCGGAAAGCTCTGCGCGATGAGGTTGCGGATCTTCGCGTAATCGCCCTGCCATTCGTCCCATTTGACGCGCGGGTTCGCGGGCACAGTCGCCTTCGCCATGCGGCAGACGATTGCGGTCTCGCTAAGGAGATGCTCGCTGGCCGGCTCGCGCTTGCCGATGGAGCCGTAAATATGGCTGAAGCTGTCCTCGATGCTGACCTGCTGGTTGCCGCTTTCCTGCATGTCCTTCTCCGCCCGGACGAGGCAGGGCAAAATCCAGCTTTCCTTGCCCGGCATGCAATGCGTCTTGTTGAGGCGGGTCGCGATATGAACCGTGAGTTCGAGATCGCGCCAGCAGGGATGGATGCGCGCATGATCGGGCACCGCCTTGGCCAGATTGCCGCCCAGCCCGACAAAGCCCTTTGCGCTGCCATCGATCACGCCCTCGAGGAAGTCGACCGTGGTGTTGCCGTCTTCCTCTGGCGTTTCCACGCCGAACAATTCGCGATATTTGTCGACCGGAGCCAGCGCCGTTTTCTCGGTGATGCCGACGGTGCGCTGCCCCTGCACGTTGGAATGGCCGCGAATGGGGGAACAGCCAGCGCCCTTCCTCCCCATGTTTCCGCCCAATAGCAGCAGGTTCACCAGCATGCCGATCGCCTGCGATCCATGCACATGCTGCGTCAGCCCCATGCCATAGATGCCGATCACGTTCTTCGCATCGGCATAGACATCGCCCGCCGCTTCCAGATCGGTGCGCGCGATGCCCGAGTTCTTCTCGATCGACGACCAGCTAGTGCCCTTCAGCGTGTCGAGGAAGGCGGGAAGCCCGTTGGTGTGCTGTTCGATAAAGGCCGTGTCGAGAACGCGCTTTTCGCCTGCGGCCTGCGCCATTTCGTCACGCTCGATCACGCGTTTCATCACGCCCATCAGCGCCGCGATATCGCCGCCCGAACGGACCTGCAGATACATATGGTTCATCTTCGTGGGTTTGCCGACCGTCATCTGGATCGGGTTTTGCGGATCGGTAAATTCGACCAGCCCCTTTTCGCGCAGCGGATTGAACACCACGATCTTGCACCCGCGCTTCACCGCGTCCTTCAGCGGATGCAGGATGCGCGGGGAATTGGTGCCGGGGTTCTGGCCAAGGTAGAAGATCGCATCGCAGTGCTCCAGATCCTCCAGCTGGCAGGTGCCGACCGGCGATCCGACAACCTTCTTCAGCCCGACCGAAGTCGTTTCGTGACACATGTTCGAACTGTCGGGCAGGTTATTGTGCCCATAGATGCGGGCGAACAGGGCATAAAGATAGCTGGCCTCCAGCCCCGCCTTGCCGCTGGCGTAGAATGTCACCGACTTGGGATCGAGTTCGTTTAGTTTGGCGCCGATGGCGGCGAACGCCTCGTCCCAGCCGGTCTCGACATATTTGTCGGTGGCCGCGTCGTAACGCATCGGATGGGTCAGCCGGCCCACCTGCTCCAATTCGTAATCGCTGCGCGCGGCAAGCTCCGACACGGTGTGGCGCGCAAAGAATTCCGGGCCGCAGCGGCGGGTGGTCAGGTCCCACAACGTCGCCTTCGCCCCGTTTTCGCAGAATTCGAAGGGGTGGGGATTAGGCGGCTTGGTCCAGGCACAAGAGGAGCACATATAGCCGCCCGGCTTGTTCTGCTCCTTCAGCGTGTCCAGCGCGCCGGGGCCTGCCATCTCCGCCAGCTCGATCCGGGAAATGCCCTGCACGGAACCCCAGCCGCCTGCCGCGTGTTCATATTCGCGCGGTTCGGGCAGGGTCGGGGCCTCGGCATCAGGGCCCCGGTTTTCTTGATCCGCCATTCGCTTTTCCTCGATCGCAATCCCTCCACCCACGAGACGAGCGGATCGGGAACATGTTCCGGCGCGCGGGCGCAAATCGCCCCGCATTAACCATTTAAATTATTGATCGGGAAACGAAGCGCGCCTCGGTCATTGGAGGGGCAAGGAGACTATCTTGCCCATCACCATCAATGACCAAAGCCACGAGCTGCCCGACGACCCCCGCGTCAGCCTGCTCGATTTCCTGGGGACCCATATCGGGCTGACCGGCACCAAGAAAGGCTGCGATCACGGCCAGTGCGGTGCCTGCACCGTCATCGTCAACGGCATGCGCATCAACAGCTGCCTCTCGCTCGCCGCGCTGCACGATGGCGACCATGTCACCACGATCGAGGGGATCGGCACGCCCACCGATCCGTCCGCTCTGCAGCTTTCCTTTGTCGAACATGACGGGTTCCAGTGCGGATATTGCACGCCCGGGCAGATCTGTTCGGCGACCGCCATGGCCGATGAATTCGCCAATGGCTGGCCCAGCGATGCTTCGGACAGCCTGACCGGCGATATCGCCATTACGCCCGAAGAAGTGCGCGAACGCATGAGCGGCAATCTGTGCCGCTGCGGCGCCTATGCCAATATCATCGATGCGATCATGGACACGGTCACCGCCGAAAAGGAGGCGCAGTCATGAAGCCGTTCGATCTGCAACGTGCCGACGGCCTGGCCCATGCAGGGCAGCTGTGCGCCGACAAGCACACTGCCCCTATCGCGGGCGGCACCAATTTCGTCGATCTGTTGAAGCTGGAGGTCGAGACCCCGTCGACCGTGGTCAACATCAATCCGCTGCCGCTGGGCGGGATCGAGGAAACCGCCGATGGCGGGCTTTCGATCGGCGCGCTCGTCAGCAATACGGCGACCGCTGTCGACATGCGGGTACGCGAAAACTGGCCGGTGCTGGCCCGCGCGATCCTTGCGGGCGCGACCCAGCAATTGCGCAACAAAGCGACGACCGGCGGCAATCTGTGCCAGCGCACGCGCTGCTATTATTTCACCAATATCGACCAGCCTTGTAACAAGCGCGAGCCCGGATCGGGCTGCGGCGCGATCAAGGGCGTCGCCCGCCTGCACGCGGTGCTGGGCACCAGCGACCACTGCATCGCCACCTATCCCGGCGACATGGCGGTCGTGCTGGCCGCGCTGGACGCGCAGGTCGAAATCGCCGGGCCTAAAGACAGCACCCGCACCGTGCCCGTGCGCGATTTCCACCGCCTGCCGGGCGACCAGCCGTGGAAGGACAATGTGCTGGAAGATGGCGAGATCATCACCGCCGTCACCCTCCCCGCCCCCGTTGCGGGCAGGCAGGTCTATCGCAAGGTTCGCGAGCGGTCCTCATACGCCTTCGCGCTCGTTTCCGTGGCAGCGGTCATCGACATGGATGGCGATTCCATCACCCGCGCCGATCTGGCGTTTGGCGGACTGGCGCATAAGCCGTGGCACGATCCGCGCATTGCCGACCTGCTGGTCGGGCAGTCCCCGTCAGAGGCATTGTTCGACAAGGCCGCCGACCTGCTGCTCGAAGAAGCACAGGGTTACGGCGAGAACGATTTCAAGATTCCCCTCGCGCGGCGCACGCTGAAAGCGGTGCTGGCCGAGGCAACCGGGGTAAAGCCGTGAACGCATATTTCAAACAGGACGAACCCGATACGCGCAACCTGCTGGACACCGGCAAACAGGGCGTGATCGGCAAGGCGCTGTCGCGCCCCGAAGGCCTTGCCAAGGTGACGGGCACCGCGCCCTATTCCGCCGAGTACCAGATTGATGGGTGCCTTGAAGGCGTGCTGGTAACCGCGCCCTTTGCGCGCGGACGCATCACCGCGATCGACAAGAAAGCGGCGCTGGCCATGGATGGCGTGATCGCGGTGATCGACGATCCGCGCATGACCACCCGGCCTGCGCAGGGAACTGCCGCCGCCGCGCCCGAACAGGGCCCCGGTGAGGTCGATTATTTCGGCCAGCCTATCGCGCTGATCGTGGCGGAAACCTTCGAACAGGCACGCCATGCGGCAAAGAACCTTCCCTTCGACTATGAAGCGGACGAGATCGGCTCGGTTCCGCTCGACCCGGAAAGCGCGCCACGCGAAACCGACGACGGCAGTTCGATGAGCAAGGGCGATCTTGCCCATGCGATGAAGACCGCGCCGCACACGGTGGACCTGCGTTATCGTACACACGGCCATGTCAGCGCCGCCATCGAACCGCACGCCGCCATTGCCCAATGGGACGGCACCAAGCTGACAGTGCATGCCGCGCAGCAGATGCCCAATTACAATATCGCCGAACTCGCCGATATCACCGGTTTGGATGAGGAGAACGTCCGCCTCATCTCCCGCTATGTCGGCGGCGGCTTCGGGTCGAAGCTGGGCGTTGCCGAAGAGACTGCGGCAGCGGCCATTGCCGCGATGCAGCTGTCGCGCCCCGTGCGTGTGGTGATGAGCCGGCAGCAGGTCATGCAGGCCATCGGCCACCGCAGCGAAAGCCGCCAGCGCGTGCGCCTTGCCGCCGATAGCGGCGGCGTGCTGACCGGCTTTGGGCATGAGGCGCTGGTCGCCAACCTGCCGGGCGAAAGCTTTGCCGAACCGGTGCTGCAATCAAGCCAGTTCCTCTATGGTGGTGACAATCGCCTGCTGAAGCTGGAGATCGCCCGCATCCACCGCTCCACCGCCGCATCCGTCCGCGCACCGGGCGAAGCGGTCGGCATGCCTGTGCTGGAGGCCGCGATGGACGTGCTGGCCGAAGAAATCGGCATCGACCCTGTCGAATTGCGGCTGAAGAACATCCCCGAGAAAGACCCCGACACCGGCCTGCCCTTTACCGAACATGGCCTCGCCCGATGCCTGAAGGAAGGGGCCGAGGCATTTGGCTGGGACAGCGGACCGCGCCAGCCCCGGCTAAAGCGCGATGGCGATTGGTGGATCGGCACCGGCGTCGCCAGCGCTGCGCGCGTCCACAACGTGGCCGAGGCGAAGGCCCGCGTCACGCTGAACCCCGACGGCACCGCCAGCGTGCAGACCGACATGACCGATATTGGCACCGGCACCTATGCCATATTGTCGCAGATCGCGGGCGAGATGCTCGGCCTGCCGCCGGAAAAGGTGCTGGTCCAGCTGGGCGATACCGACTTCCCGCGCGGTCCCGGTTCGGGCGGCAGCTGGGGCGCGGCCTCGATCGGCTCCGCCGTGCTGGTCGCTTGTGAGGAGCTGCGCGGCTCGCTGGCCGAAAAGGCAGGCGTGAACAGCGATGAACTCGACATCGCCGATGGCATGCTGAACGGCCAGCCCGTGTCCGATCTGCTGGGCGGAAAGGAACTATCCGCGCTCGGCCATTACGAGCCGGGCAAGATTGCCGATGATTACACCTCCTCCGGCTTTGGCGCGTTTTTTGCCGAGGTGCGCGTCAATCGCCATACGGGCGAGGTTCGGGTCAGCCGCATGCTGGGCGCATTCGCCTTTGGCCGGGTGCTGAATGCCAAGACTGCGCGCTCGCAATGCATTGGCGGGCTGGTCTGGTCCATCGGCACCGCGCTGACAGAGGCGCTGCTGTTCGACCCCAATGACGGCCATATCGCCAATGCCGATCTCGCCGAATATCACGTGCCCGTGCACCGCGATATTCCTGCACTCGACGTGCTGATGCTGGAAAAGAAGGACGCCGCTGCCAGCGCGATCCAGGCCAAGGGCATCGGCGAGCTGGGCATGTGCGGCGGCGCGGGCGCGATCGCCAATGCCATCTATAACGCCAGCGGGGCGCGCATCTTCGAATTCCCGATGACGCCCGACAAGGTACTTCAGGCCATGGAGGACAACTGAAATTGTCACGGCTGATTGTCGTATCGAACCGCGTTGCCGACCTCGACAAACCCGGCGGTGCCAGCTCGGGCGGGCTGGCAATGGCCATGGGCAATGCGCTGAAGGAGAGCGGCGGCATCTGGCTGGGCTGGAGCGGTCGGACCGCCGAGGAGGACGGCGAGCCGGTATTTTCCGAGGTGGGCGACATCACCCTCGCGCGGGTCGATTTGTCGCGCCAGAACGTCGAGGAATATTACAACGGCTATGCCAATCGCACGCTCTGGCCCCTGTTCCATCACCGCATCGACCTTACCGCCTATGAGCAATCGTTCCGCGATGCCTATCTGGATGTGAATCGCACTTTCGCACGCGCAATCCGCTCGCTGGTCGAACCCGATGACGTGATCTGGGTGCAGGATTATCACCTGATCCCGCTGGGGCGGGAGTTGCGGGCGCTGGGCGTGAAGAACCGCATCGGCTTCTTCCTTCATATCCCATGGCCCGCGCGCGAACTCTTCGTCACCCTGCCCCAGCATGAGGATCTCGTCTGGTCGCTGTTCGGATATGACCTTGTCGGCTTCCAGTCGAACAAGGATCTTGGCGCCTTTACCGATTATGTCGAAACCGAACTGGGGGTCGATCCGTCGCCAGACGGGCTGATCGACCATTTCGGCCGCAAGCTTCACGCACGCGCCTATCCGATCAGCATCAATCCCGGGGAGATGGTCGAACTGGGCAAAAGCGAGGCCGCCGCAAGGAGCGAGGCCATGCTGCGCGACAGGGCGGGCGAGGAAAAGATCATGCTGGGCGTCGACCGCATCGATTACTCCAAGGGGCTGCCCCAGAAATTCGCGGGCTATGAACGCTTCCTCGAACGCTTCCCCGAAAGGCACGGATCGGTGCGCCTGCTACAGATCGGCCAGCCCAGCCGGGGACTGGTGGAGGAATATCGCAACCTCGGCGACGAACTGGCCGCAGAGGCCGGGCGGATCAATGGGCAATATGGCACGCTCGACTGGTCTCCGCTGAGCTATCATACGCAGTCCTATGGTCGCGACGCCTTGGCCGGGATCTATCGCGCGGCAGATGCGTGCATCGTCACCAGCCTGCGCGACGGCATGAATCTCGTCGCCAAGGAATTCGTCGCGGCCCAATCACCCGACGATCCCGGTGTCCTCATTCTCTCGCGCTTTACCGGCGCTGCCGAACAATTGGGCGATGCCCTGCTCATCAACCCCTATGACAAGGAACAATGCGCCGAGGTTTTCGCCGAGGCGCTCGACATGGGACGCGATGAGCGGATCGCGCGGTGGCAGGCATTGAACGACAGCATCGCCCGGAACAGCCTGACCGACTGGCAGGAGCGTTTTACCCAAGACCTGCGCGGAACGACCCATAGCGGCGCTAAGGCAAGTGCGTTCGCGTTCTAGGCCTGCGCCCTGAAATCCTTTCCTGAAATCCGGGGCTGAAAGCCGGGCCTGCGGCCATTGGTGGGCCGGCCCCCTTACGCAACGATCTGCGAAGATTTCGTCAGCCCCATTGCCTTTGCGATCAACTCGCATTAGCAGCCTTCCCAAATTGCGAATCAATCGCAGTGTTGGGAGGTTCAATGTCTGTTCGCCGTCTTTCCGCTGGATCCTTGCATGCGTCGCTGGCCGTGGCTCTCGCCGCGTCCGCCGCGCCGGCCTTTGCCGAGGAGCAGGATCAGGACAAGCGCCGCTCCTATCTGCCGGATGAGATACTCGTTGCCGGTGAACGCGGCAGCTATGCGATCGATGACGGGTCGAGCGCGACCAAGACGCCAACGCCTGTCATCGACGTGCCGCAGGCCATGTCCGTCATCACCCGCGACCAGATCGAGGACCAGAACGTGCGCCAGCTTAACGATGCGCTGCGCTTCGTCGCGGGCGTATCGCTGGAATCGGGCGAAGGGCACCGCGACGAGGTATTCATTCGCGGGCAGGAGAGCACGGCCGATTTCTATCTCAACGGCCTGCGCGACGATGCGCAATATTATCGCTCGCTCTATAATGTCGAACGGGTCGAGATCCTCAAGGGTTCGAACGCGCTGATCTTTGGCCGCGGCGGCGGCGGCGGCGTAATCAATCGCGTTAGCAAGACCGCCAGCCCCGACACTGCTTTCACCTCGGCTGCCGGATCGGTGGACAGTTTCGGCGCCTTCGCGATTTCGGGCGACATCAACCAGCCGCTCTCCCTGTCCTCCGCGGCCCGGCTCAATGCGACCTATGAGGAATTTGCCAGCCACCGCGACGCGTACGAGGGCCGCTTTATCGGCGTGAACCCGACCGTGACGCTGGACCCGTCGGACCGCACCCGCGTCGTTCTCAGCTATAGCTATGACGATGACGAACGCGTGACCGACCGCGGCGTCCCCTCGCTGAACGGCGCTCCGCTCAAGGGTTATGACAAGGCGTTTTTCGGCCAGCCCGGCTTTAACGAGGCGAAATCGCAGGTGCATATTGCCCGCGCCCGCGTCGACCATCAGCTCTCCGAGAGCCTTAGCGTAAATGTCAGCGGGCAGTTCGCCGATTACGACAAGGTCTATGCCAATATCGTGCCGACCGGCACTGACGGCGATACGCTAAGCCTTGCCGGATATCGCGACGCGACGACGCGCCGCAACTGGATCGGGCAGGGTAATCTGGTCTGGGAAGGCAATACCGGCGGCATCGGCCACACCTTCCTCGCCGGGTTCGAGGCGATTAGCCAAGACACCGGCAATTCGCGCGATATCGTCCATTTCGGCAGCATTGATGGCCCGACCTCGGTGCAGGTAGCGCTGAGCGATGACATCACCGTTCCGGAATTTGTCCTCGACCCGCTGGCGCGCAACCGCGCGTCGGAGCTGACCGTGCTGTCCGCCTATGTGCAGGACCAGATCGAAATCGGCGAGCATCTCCAGCTGATCGGCGGCGTGCGCTTCGAAAGCTTCGACCTCAAGACCGTCGACCTCGTCAGCGGAACACCCGCTTCGCGCAAGGACGAGAAGTGGAGCCCGCGTTTCGGCGTGGTGGTGAAGCCGCAGCAGACGCTATCGCTCTATGCGAGCTATTCGGAAAGCTTCCTGCCGCAGGCAGGCGATCAGTTCGTGCTTATCAGCCCCACTTCGGCAGAGCTGGCGCCGGAGAAGTTCGAGAATATCGAAGCCGGCATCAAATGGGCACCGCGCCCGCATCTGCTGGTGACGGCCGCAGTGTTCCAGCTGGAACGATCGAACCGCCAGACCACCGATCCCGACAATCCCGGCTTCGTGGTGCTGACCGGCAAGACCCGCACGCGCGGCTTCGAAGCCCAGCTGACCGGCGAGCTGGCGCCGGGCTGGAACGCCAATATCGGCTACACCTATCTCGACGGCAAAGTCCGCTCCCGCGTTGGCAGCACCGAGCCGGGTACCGTGCTGGAGCAGGTGCCCGATCACCATATCGCGGCATGGACCCGCTATGACATCACGCGCCGCATCGGCATCGGCGGGGGCATCGTGCATGCGTCAAAGCAATATGCCTCGCTCAGCAATGCGGTCGTGCTGCCGTCCTATACGCGGGTCGATCTTGCCGGCTATTTCAAGGTGAACGAGAAGGTTTCGCTGCAGCTGAATATCGAGAACATCTTCGACGAGGATTATTACCCCAGCGCTCATGGCGACAACAACATCCAGCCAGCAAAGCCGCTGAACGCGTCCGTCAGCGCCCGCGTCAGCTTTTGATAAGCGAACGTGGTGCGCGGCATGGCCCGTTCTCTTCGTCAGAATGGCAAGTGCGAATTTTCGGCCCGATCATTCTGCCATATTCGGCAGATTTCAGCGGCCCATGGCGCTACTTCGGTGTCTGGGAAGCGTTGGTTGGCTGTCGTGGCCAATTCCTTGATCGGTCGCCTGCACCTGGCTCGACCCTGACATAGCCGCACTCTGCAAAACGAGAAGGATCTTCATCGGGAAATGATCGCTATGTCCGAACAGTGAAGGATGCTATGCATCATCCATTGCGGGACACTTCAAGATGCATCCCGTGGCTGAGAGACCTCCGCGCTCCCGCATCGAGGAGCGCGACATGGATCTCAATCAACTTTTATATCATCATCAGATCGCATTGATGAATGCCAACCGATGGCGCTCATCCGGATTCCGGGGGGCGCATTTCGATATGGTTCGGCACTACTCTGCACGGTTGCGGCGCATTCGCCATGACATGAACGTGCAGCAATACCGATGAGCGTCATCATCGCCTTTCCGCTTCCTGCCCGCCTCCGAAAGGACAGCAATATTCTCCCGACAGTCGGTGCGGCACTGGCCTGCGCGCTGACTGCGAACGCTTCGACCAGGAAGCTCAAGCGGCGCGCGCAACCGTATTCAGGCAACTGACGTGTCGGCAGGTTTCGGCTGGATCGCTGCCCCTTGATGCCCGATCCATCCCACCGGACGGGGAGCCCGATGGAAAACCGAAATTCTGGCAGGATCAGTGTCGGCAAAACGTTTCGCTGCACGAGCGCGCGACGCGTCTTCGATGCTTATGTCTACAATGTTTCGAAAAGCGGCTGCATGATCGAAGTGCCGGGCGCAAGGATGAGCGAGGGCAGCCTCGTCGCGCTCAGATTCACCGAACCTGCGGCCACGGATGGCAAGGTGGTTGGCACTCCGGCGCGAATGCCGGGGTGTGTTTCACAGCCCCGCTTCACGATGCCGTGATTAGGTTCCTCGGTTACGATCCGTCATGCGACCAGCCGGTCTACCTAAAGCCCGTGGACCGTTTCGGTCGATCCCTGCGCCGTCTGGCGCAGCCCCGATGGTGATGCAAGCGGCTGATTGGGTGCAAATCCAGCCGGATCGAGGAAACGGCCAGTCGCACTGACGGACGTCGGAAACTCAGACTGGGCCCAAAAGGGCGCTCAGGGTTCTTGGACCAGGGAAGGCCGTGCAGTCCTGCGACCGGCCCTGGTCAGCGTGGCCCGGCGGGGGGTGCCGGGCCACGCACTTCCACTTGCCAAACAATGTCCGGCATTGCCGGGTTCAAATAATTAGGTCGAGCGTGCCAGCCGTGCTACATCGCAATCGCTGACGTCGAAATTTGCGACGGACTTCGGCCTTTGACAACCGCCTCTTGCCGCCTTGCGGCGTGGCGCAACCAGACGACGACTTCCTTTCATTGGACGGCCTTACGCTTACCGTACCGCATGTCGCGGCGCGGCCACTCATCGTTCTTGAAAGGAACTGATCATGAGCAAGACTGGCACCGTAAAATTCTTCAATGCTGACAAGGGCTATGGCTTCATCCAGCCCGACGATGGCTCGCCGGACAGCTTCGTGCATATCTCAGCGGTCCAGGCAGCCGGCATGCAGACGCTGGACAAGGAGCAGCGCCTCAACTTCGAGGTCGAGCAGGGCCGCAATGGCAAGGCCAGCGCGGTGAATCTTTCCGCGGCTGACTAGGCTTGCCGATCTTGCCCCCGTTTCCGCACTGCGGATGCGGGGGTTCCGCTGCCTGAGATGTTCTGAGCCAGTCAGTCGAATTCCGCCACGCCCGCGCGATCGAGGCTGCGATCGAAGCTTTGCGCTGAACGGGCTGAACAGACCCGGCGCGAGCAGCAAAGCGAACGCGGTGATCGCCCTGATGCGAAGCTGGCTTCGTCTGATCCAGAATGAACACACCGGCAGCATTTTTCCAATTCTCTCACAGGCAAGCACGTCATGGCAGCATACAAGGAACCCGATCTCAACGAGCGCCGCAACGCGGCCGCGGCAGCGCGAGAGAAGGCATTGGCAAAACTCAGGGCAAAGGCGCCGGTGGATCCCGCAGTGCAGGCCAAACGTATGGCTGCTGCAGAGGCGCGTGCGCAGGTCCAGGCGGAAAAGCGCGCGGCCCTGAAAGAGAAAAAGGCGCGCGAGCAAGCGGAAAAGGCGGCGCGGATCGAGGCAATGTCCTCGCCCCCGCCCGGCCCCACCGAGGCCGAGCGCAAGGCTGCGCGCGATGCCAAATATGCCGCCCGCAAAGCGCGAAGGTAGCCCCGGCCTTGACGATACTGGCGTCGAAAAAGGCCGACATGCCGCCGGCCGTACCGAACTGGTCCCCGCTTGAGGATGACGAACAGCTAGTCGATATCGCCTTCGTGCCCGATGGCGGCCGCCTGCGCCTGATCCGCAGTGGCGACGATTTCTCGATCCTGCTGGACCACCACGAACTGATGAGTACCGACCTGTCCTCGTCCGAACAGGAGCTTGCCGGAGTGGCCTGCGCGCAAATGGCCGGGCGCGCGGGTGTGCAGATGCTGATCGGCGGTTATGGCATGGGTTTCACGCTCAGGGCCGCCCTTGCCGGTCTCGAAGCTGACGCGGAAGTAACGGTGGCGGAAATCGTGCCCAAGATCGTCGAGTGGGCGCGGGGGCCGATGATCGCTGTCACGGCGGGTTGTCTTGACGATCCCCGCGTGGTCCTGATCGAGGACGATGTCGGGATGCTGATCGAGGCTGCGAGCGAAGGATATGACTGCATCCTGCTCGACGTCGACAACGGCCCTGAGGGCCTGACGAGGCGCTGCAACGATTGGCTTTACTCCGCAGACGGCCTTGTCGCGGCGCGAAACGCCCTGCGGCCCGAAGGCCTGCTTGCGATCTGGTCGGCGGCGCACGACGATCGCTTTGCTGGCCGGCTCGCGCGAAGCGGATTTGCCGTGCGCGTGATCGAGGCCAGGCACGATGCCCATTGGCAGGGCGAAGACGACATCGAGGCGCATGTCATCATTCTTGCCCACAAGATTCCGTGAGCCGGGGCGATCTGGAAAAGATGGTCTGCTCAGGAACAAAGCAACCGTCTGCTCGTATTTGGATAAGCAGTTTTTCGCACGTTCATTGTGGGCGTCCGCTTGGAGGTCGCAACGCATCGTGCAGCAATCCGAACATGTAACGCCGCCCTCTATCAAAGGCCTTTCGGTTCTCGTTTGCGAGGATGAAGGGCTTATCTGCATCTTGCTCGAAGACATGCTCGAAGACGCCGGTTGCTCTATCGTGGGGCCTTATTCGTCGACAAGCGAAACGATGGAGGCGATCGAAACGGTCGAATTCGACGTCGCGCTCGTCGACCTCGGCCTGGCAGACGGGCCTTCCGATCCCGTGCTTGAGGAATTGGCCGCAAGGTCGAAATTTTTCGCGATCATGAGCGGCAACAGCGCAATTGGCGATTTCGATGCCGCCGCACGCCTTCCCAAGCCTTTCACTTTTGACGATGTCGTGGACACGCTGAGGCTTCTTGCCCAGCGCCAGTCCGATCTTTCGCAGGGCTAGATCGCAGCGGCCCTTCGGCGCGTGGACCGCCGTGACGGGCTGCGTAACGCAAGAGTTCCGTGAATTTGCCAGGCTCGGGACTAATTGATTGGCATGCCGCGATGTGACTGTGCCCTGCGCGCCTTTGGCTTCTGGCTCCGCGATGAGATTGGACATAAGCGGCCGGTGTGGGCTTACCGACGAGCAAATGGCACGTCTGCCATCGCATTTTCCCAAGAGCTTCCTCAATCGCGATGGGTTTCGCTGGCGGGAGCCTCCCAAGGAAAACGTGCCTCACGAAACGCTTCAAAACCGCTGGAAGTACTGGAGCGAAAGGAGGCTCTTCGGACGCATGATGGAAGGTGAAAGCGCACCGCTTCCAGCCGTGGAGTGAACAAGGTATCTCGGGCGCCTGATAGGGCGGACCAAGGGCGGCATGAACGCCAATAAGAGAAGCGCCGATTCAGCATCGCAATCGCATCGAGATCGTGTTCGGCCGCATCAGGGATTGGCACCGCGTCGCAACCTGCCACGACCGAACTCGTCTGAAACTGGCCTCACCGCCCCAATAATGTCGGGCCGTCGATGGTGAATTTGAAGCCCACGATCAGTGCATCTGGAATATCGCTCGTGCGAAACGGCGCGCCGGTCTGGTCGGGGTTCACGATATACTGGACATTTGGCGAGATCCGGACCGCAGGAGTCAGCTGCGCGCCATAGGCCAGTTCCATCATCACTTGGTGGCGGGAGATATCGCCATCGCCGCCTGCGGCAACGCGTGCGGCGCGCATACGCTCCATCGCGAGGTCGGAAAAGCGCTGGTCGGAAATCACGAAGCCCAACGTGTCCCGATCGCGGCCGGGGAAAGTGCCGGTCTGCACGATCCCGAAATCGAGGAAGCGGCTTTCCTCGACCCGGCCCGACAGGTTGGTCATCGCGACGCCAAAGATCGCCAGCCCGCGCGGGTTGGGCCCGGCGGTGCCGGTGATCTGCTGTTCGGCGCGGACATACAGGCCCGAACGCCCCTTGCGCGTCGCCGCCGCTTCGCCCGACAGGATCGCGATATCGCCATCATCGTCGAGCAGCGGATCGGCATAATCGCCCCTGTCGATCCAGCCGCCCAGGATATAGCGGCCCGGCAGCCCGGATTGGGGCGCATATTCCAGCTCCCACGGGATGACGACGCCGGTGCCGCCCTTGAACGAGAAGGTGAAGCCATCGTCGTTGGGCCGCTTGCGGCGCGGGTTCACCTCGTAAACGCCGGCATGCAGGCTGATCTCGTCAGTGAACTGCGCCTTGGCATGGGCCATCCAGCTCGATGCCGGGAAATAGGTGAAATTGCTGTTCTTGAAGACGAAGGTCGGATTGCCGCAAACCGAATTGTTCTGGAAATGGCAGTAATATTGCGAATTCAGGAAATGGATATTGGCCTGGCTCTTGCCTGCCTCAACGGTCAGCGCGCCGTCCAGCATACTCTGTTCCCATGTCAGGATCGCAAGATGGGTGTTTTGCGTGCCCCAGATTTCCTGCACCGAGGTGTTGTTGCCCAGCGCGAGCGCCGACAGGCTTTTGCCGTGCCGGTTGGTGACGGCGGCATGGATCTTCGCGCCCGAAATTCCGGCGATGGTGTCCATGTCGAAATCGGCGCCGACATAGACCTGACCCGCATAGGCGGCGTCCTTCGTCAGCCCGCCCGACAGATTGGCGGCAGCCTCGCCCGTATAGTTCAGCGCAAGCGTGATGCCGTCATCGGCCAGGGGCTGGAACGGGGTGACCTCGCGCCGGGCAGGTTCGGGCAAGGCCGGGGGCAGCGGATCCTGCCGGTCGGCGACAGTGCTGGCGTCGCCGTCTTGTGCAAGGGCCGCAGCAGGCGATAGCGACAGGGCCGTGGCAATAGCGAGGGCGGCAGCGCCTGTGCGGCAGGCGCCGTGGGGGAATGTGACGGTCATCGATTGAACCTTTGCGTGGGGTATCAGGCGGCAGCGGCGGCAGGCGCCGTGCGTTTCAACAGGCCGACAAGCACGGCGGACAGCACCGTGCCGGCAATGATGGCGACGGCATAAAGCCCGACATGGGTGACCGCGCCCGGGATAGGCAGCACGAAAATGCCGCCATGCGGGGTACGCAGTTCCACGCCCACCGCCATCGAAATGGCCCCGGCCAGCGCCGACCCGGCCATCAGCGCGGGGATCATGCGCAGCGGATCGCGCGCGGCAAAGGGGATCGCGCCCTCGGTCACGAAGGCAAGGCCCAGCACGGCAGCCGCACCGCCCGCCTCGCGCTCTTCCAGCGAAAAGCGCCATTTGAACAGGCGGGTGGCCAATGCTGCGGCCAGCGGCGGGGTCATGCCCGCAGCCATGGTCGCGGCCATCGGGCCGTAAATGCCGCTCGCCAATACGCCGATCGAAAAGGCATAGGCCGCCTTGTTCACCGGCCCGCCCATGTCGAGCGCCATCATCGCGCCCAGGATCGCGCCCAGAAGCAGCGCGCTCGACCCCTGCATCGAGCGCAGCCATTCGGTCATGAAATTCAGCAGCGCGGCCACCGGCGTGCCGATGGCATAAATCATCAACAGACCCGTCAACAGCGTGCCCAGCACAGGCAGAACGAGGACGGGCTTCAATCCTTGCAGGTTCTTGGGCAGCTGGATCCAGCGGTTGAGCCAGTAAACGCCATAGCCCGCGACGAAACCCGCGACGATGCCGCCCAGAAAGCCCGCGCCGATCGAATTGGCAAGCATGCCGCCGATCATGCCCGGCGCGATGCCCGGCCGGTCGGCGATGGAAAAGGCGATGTAACCGGCCAGCGCCGGGACGATCAGGGCAAAGCCGCCACTCGCGCCGATCTGGAACAGGGCATGGGCCAACGTCCCTTCGGCGGCATCGGCATTGGCGTCGACCCCGCCCAACGCGAACGCCATGGCGATCAGCAGGCCGCCCGCGACCACGAAGGGCAGCATGAAGGACACGCCGGTCATCAGATGCTTATAGGGGCCGGTGCGTTCCTGCTTGCCGGACGCGTTTCCGGATGCTCCGTCAGCCTGCACCTCGCCGCCCTGTGTCTCGGCTTCGTCCAGCGCGCGGGCGATCAGCTTCGCGCCTCCCGAAATGGCGGGCTTGGTGCTGGATGCAAAGACCCGCTTGCCCGCGAAACGCGCACGGTCGACTTCGCGGTCGGCAGCGATGATGACGATATCGGCAGCGGCGATCTCTTCCGCTGTCAGCGGCGTGCCGGCGCCGACCGAACCCTGCGTTTCGACGCGCATGTCATAGCCGAGCTGCGCCGCGCCTGCCTGCAGCCCTTCGGCGGCCATGAAGGTGTGGGCGATGCCGGTCGGGCAAGAGGTTACGGCGACGATGCGCTTCGTATCGCTGCCCGCTGCGGGTGCGGCAGTGTCCGCGCCCAATGCGGCGTCGGGGTCCGACAGTACGGCATCGAGCGTGAGGCGGCTGTCGGCGCGAGAGGCCAGTGCGGGGTCGGACGCCTGTTCGGGGCCGACCAGCAGCAACGTGTCGCCCGCAGCCGGCGCGCCTTCGGGCAGCGGGTTGACCGGGCCCTGTTCGGTGCGGACCTCGATCTCTATCGCGCGGCCGGTCTTTTCGGCGGCCCTGCGCAGGGCTTCGGCGGCCAGGAAGGCGCGTACGCCAGCGTCCCGGTCTTCGACGATTGCGTAGAACTTGCTCATTCGGCCTCTCCAGCCATACTTGTTTTCGTTTCGGAGGTTTCCAGCCATTGGATCGCCACGTCCTCGACCAGCGCCCGCACATTGGCGAGCGCGGGCAGGTTGGGACCGGCCATGCCCAGCTTGGCGACGGCAAAGGCGGTCGACAGGCGCGCGATGCGCTCGAGCGAGGCACCCTCTGCCAGCGCGGCGGCGATGCCGGCCACCATGGCATCGCCCGCGCCCACGGTGCTGGCGATGTCACCGATGGTCAGCTTCGCCGTAATCGCGCCTTCGCCCGACACAAAGATCGCGCCGTCCTCGCCGGCGGAAATCACCACCAGAGCGACCCCGCGCCGGCGCAATTCATGCGCGGCATCCAGCAGGGCGGCGGTATCGGGCAGCGCGCGACCCAGCCAGTCGGCCAGTTCTTCGCGGTTGGGTTTGACCACGTCGGGCAATGCCGCGCTTTCCAGCGCGCAGGTCAGCGGCAGGCCGCTGGTGTCGAGCAGGATGCGCGCGCCCTTTGCCCGCAAGGCAGCGGTCAATGTGCCGTAGATATCGGGCGGGCAGCCCGGGGGGAGGCTGCCCGCCAGCACGGCCAGGTCGCCAGAACCTGCCGCGCTTTCAAGAGTTGCGGCGACCATTTCGGCGCGCCCGCGATCAATGGCGATGCCATCGAGATTGATGTCGGTGGTGCCCGCATCGTCGACCAGCTTGAGGTTGACGCGGGTCGATCCGGGAATGCGGATCATGCGGTCGGCGATGCCTTTGCGTGCAAACAGCGCATCGAAGCTGGAGGCATTGTCGCTGCCGAGCAGGCCATAGGCCGCAACGGGCGTGCCGCTATCGGATGTGCTCCAATCGGCAAGACAGCTGGCGACATTGACGCCCTTGCCGCCCGCGTTCTGCCGCACCTGGTGCGCGCGGTGCACCGCGCCGACAGTCAGCCGGTCGAGCGTCACGGTCTGGTCGATGGCCGGGTTGAAGGTGACGGTCAGGATGTTCATTCCCCCGCTCCTGTATCGAGGGCACGGACCTCGTCCGCTCCGGCTGCGGCCAGCGCGCGGGCGGCCAGCGCCTTCATCTCGTCCATCCCGGCTCCGCGCAGGCGGGCCTTTACCGCCGGAATGTCGCGCGGGGTCATCGAAAGTTCGGCCACGCCGAGCCCGGTGAGAAGCGCCGCACCGAACGGATCGCCCGCGATACCGCCGCATACGCCGACCCAGCAGCCGTGTTCCTTCGCCCCTTCGACGCAAAGCGCGATAAGGTTGAGCACGGCAGGGTGCAGGCTGTCGGCCTCGCCCGCCAGTTCAGGGTTCTGCCGGTCGATGGCGAGCGCATATTGGGTAAGATCATTGGTGCCGATGGAAAAGAAATTGGCATGGCGGGCAAGGCTGCGCGCCTGCACGGCGGCAGCGGGCACCTCGATCATGATGCCAACGGGGATCTGGGGGGCGTCCAGTTCGGCGCGGATTTCCTCGCACCGCGCGCGCAGGCGGATCAGTTCCCATGCCGAAGTGATCATGGGGAACATGATCTTTACGTCCCCGCCTTCCTTTGCCGCGCGGTACAAGGCGCGCAATTGCGGATCGAGCAGGTCGGGGCGGCGCAGCAGCAGCCGCGCGCCGCGCACGCCCAGGAACGGGTTCTCCTCTTCGGGCAGGTCGAGGTGCGGGACCTGCTTGTCACCGCCGATGTCGAGCGCGCGCACGATCAGCGGACGCCCTTCCAGCGCGTCGATCATGGCGCGATAAATCGCATATTGATCGTCTTCGTCCGGGGTCTCGCCTGCCTCCAGAAACAGGAATTCGGTGCGCATCAGGCCGACGCCTTCGCCGCCCTGCGCCACGGCAAAGGGCACCTGATCGGGGCGGTTCACATTGGCCGCGACTTCGATCCGCATGCCATCGGTGGTGATGGCGGGCTGGCCGCGCTCGGCTTCCTCCGCCGCGCGTTTCTGCGCCAGATCGGCAATCCATGCGCGGGCAGAGGCGAGATCGTCAGCCGAAGGATCGATCCAGACCCGCCCGCTGTCGCCATCGACGATGGCCGTCGTCCCCGCCGCCAGCGCCAGCAGGCGCGCGCCGCCCGCCACGACAGAGGGCAGGCCCAGCGTGCGCGCAAGAATGGCGCTATGCGATGTGGGCCCGCCCAGTGCGGTCGCGATACCGGCGACGCGGCCTGTATCCAGCGTCGCCGTATCCGAAGGGGAGAGATCGGAGGCAACGAGGATCGTGGGTTCGCCGGGCATGTCGGCCAGCGATCCGGTGGAGAGCGCGGGGTCGATTTCGGCCAGCACGCGGCGCCCGACATCGTGAAGATCCGCCGCACGGGCCGCCAGCACCGGATTGCCCAGCGCCGAAAGCTGGCCCGCGACGCGTTCGACCGCATTGTGCCATGACCATGCGACGCCGTGCCCCTCGACCATCAGTTGGCAAGTAAGAGTGATAAGGTCGGTATCGTCGAGCAGATCGGCCTGCGCCTTGAAGATCGCGGCATCGCCCGCGCCAAGCCGGCGCGCGGTATCGTCGATCAGCGCCTTCATATGGGCGCGGGTCTGCGACAGGGCATCGTTCAATTGCGCGCCGCCGGTGACCAGATCGACCGGCACGTCGGGCACGTCCAGCTCTTCGGCGGCAAGCACGTGCACCGTGCCGATGGCAAGGCCGGGGCTGGCCGCGACGCCGGTGATCATCTCGGGGTTTCCGGTCGGCTTCCAACCGCGGATCGGGGTGGCGGCCTTTTCTTCTGCCCGCTCCGCATCGCGCTTTTCGCGGGCGGACAGGTTGCGGGCGGTCTTTACCAGCGCATCCAGCGCGGAACGGGCGCCTTCGCCCTCGGCGCTGAAAATGACGGTGTCACCCTGCTTCAGACCCAGTTGCAGGAGCGATATGAGGCTGCGCGGATCGGCGCTGTCGTCCCCGTGGCGCACGCGCAGCCGCGCCTTTTGCGCCTTGGCTGTGTCGACCCATGCCGATCCGGGCCGCGCATGCAGGCCCGAGGGGTAATCGACTGTCCATTCGGCAGTCTGGGCCAGATCGGTGGCAGCGATTCGCGCCGGTTCGGGCGCATCGCTTTCCAATGCGCGCACGATGGCCTGCGCATCATCGGTTGAAATCAGCGTCTCCAGCTTCTCCTCATCCTGTATCAGGCGGGTGAGGCGGCGCAGGATGGCGATATGGCTATCCGAATTGGCGGCAATGCCGACGACAAGCCGCGCGCCTTGGCCCGGGTTCCATTCGACCCCGCCGCGCAATTGCAGCACGGCGATGGCGTCATGCTTCACCATGGCGCGGTCTTCCTTCATCCCGTGCGGGATCGCCACGGCAGAGCCGAGGAAGGTGTTGGCAGCCGCTTCGCGCGCCAGCATCGATTCGACATAAGCGGGATCGGCAGCGCCACTCGCGACAAGCAACTGGCCCACCTGGCGGATCGCATCTTCTTTCGAAGCAGCCTTTGCGCCGATCGCCACATGGGTCTGTGCGACCGCTTCGGGGGCGGTTTCTGCCAACATCCTTCTCTCCATCATTCGTTCTGAACTGAGAAAACGTTTTCTCAGCTAAATTGTCAAGAGCGCTTGCAGAAAACAATACGAAAGGCCAAGATCATTGACACAGAAGAGGCATTGGACCGGATAACGGGAGAGAACGTTTTCATGGCAGTGGGTATTCGCGACGTGGCACGGGCGGCAGGGGTTTCCCCCGCTACCGTATCGCGCGTCCTGTCTGGAACGCCCGTCGATCCCGCCATGCGCGACGCGGTACTGAAAGCGGTGGAGACCACCGGCTATCGCCCCAATCTGGCAGCGCGGCGTCTGCGTTCGCGCCATACCAATACCATTGGTCTTATCGTGGCGGACATTCGCAACCCGTTCTTCACGGCCGTGTCGCGCACGATCGAAGACATGGCCAACCGGCAAGGCATGCGGATCATCCTGTGCAACACCGATGAAGATCCGGCGAAGGAGGAGGCCTATCTGGGTCTGATGGAGGAGGAGCGCGTGACCGGCGTCATCCTCGCCCCTGCCCGCAGCACGCGCAAACGCCCGCCACGCGACTTTCCCACCGTGCTGATCGACCGTACGATCCCCGGTGAGGTGTTCGACTGCGTGGTGCTCGACAATATCTCGATGGCCGATGCGCTGGTGCAGCATCTGGTGCAGCGTGGCCATCGCCGCATTGCGGGGCTTTTCGGCGCCGAAAGCAATACCGGTCGGGAACGCCGCATTGGGTTCGAGGAAGCCGCCGCCCGGTTGGGGATCGCTGCCACCAGCCATGCCGTGCCGCATGCCGATGGCGAGGCCGCGCAGGTGCTGCACGGAATCCTCGCAGGCGCGGACCGGCCCGATGCCATCGTTGCCAGCAATGGCGTGATGCTGCTGACGGTGCTGCGCGAATTGCGGGTTCTGGGCCTGCGTGTTCCGGGCGATATCGCGCTGGCAGGATTCGATAATAACGACTGGATGGAATTTGTCGGCGACGGGCTGACCGTGATCGAACAGCCGGTAGACGAAATTGGCCGCACCGCGATGACGATGCTGGCCGAGCGCATCGCCCACCCTGAAAACCCCGCGCGCAAGGTGGTGCTACAAGGCCGGCTGATCGTGCGCGGATCGTCCGCTGCCGTGGATGCAGCGGCGGATATGGAGGCTCAATCCCGATGAAGAGTGTTTGTCGATGACCGAAAAACCGCCGATTGGCGCTGCGACGAAGCTGTGCATGTCGCTGTCCGGCAGGCCCGGTAATGGCGGATCGCGGCTACATAACCGGCTGTATGAGTTGCTGGGGCTCGACTTTCTTTACAAGTCGTTCGGTACGACCGATCTGGCTGCCGCCATCGGTGGGATCCGGGCGCTGGGTATTCGCGGAAGCGCGATTTCCATGCCGTTCAAGGAGGCGGTGATTCCGCTCCTCGACCATATTGAAGCGTCGGCCAGCGTGATTGAAAGCGTCAACACCATCGTCAATGATGATGGCGTGCTTACCGGCTACAACACCGATTTCATCGCGGTTCGCGATTTGCTGAAAGCGAAAAGGATCGACCCGGCCACACCTTTCGTCCTGCGCGGAAGCGGCGGGATGGCGAAGGCGGTGGCAGCGGCGCTGCGAAATCTGGGTTTCGATCATGGCACCATCATCGCGCGAAACGTCGACACCGGCCCCGCGCTGGCCCGGCAATATGGCTATGACTGGCGCGCCGACCTGCCCGAACCGGGAGCGCCCCTTTTGATCAACGTGACCCCGCTTGGCATGGCGGGCGGGAATGGGGCTGACCTTGCATTCCCCGAATCCTATGTCGCGGCAGCCGAGATCGTTTTCGACGTGGTCGCCCAGCCAGCCGAAACGCCCTTTATCAAGCTGGCGCGGGAAATGGAAAAATTGGTGATTTCGGGCGCCAGCGTAATCGTATTGCAGGCGGTGGAACAATTCGTGCTGTATACCGGGGTGCGTCCTGACGCCGACATGGTGGAAGAGGCTGCGGCCTTTGCCCATGGCGCAGCCGCGGCAGCTGAAATTCGCGCCGCACTCGGCTGAGGCCGGGACATGTCGCGCAATCGTCATGACAGCCTGTCAGAGAGCATTGCCTATGTCCAAACCCACTCTCAGCCGTTTTCTCATCGATCAGCAGCGCATGCCGGATTCGACCTGTCCGGCCGAACTGCGCCTCTTGATCGAAACCATTGCCCGCGCCTGCAAGGTGATCAATCACGCCATTTCAAAGGGCGCTTTGGGGGATGTGCTGGGCAGCCTCGACAGCGAAAACGTGCAGGGCGAGGTGCAGAAGAAGCTGGACGTGATCGCCAATGACCTGCTGCTCGACGCGAATGAGTGGGGCGGCCATCTTGCCGGCATGGCGTCTGAAGAGATGGAGGCGATCCACCCGATCCCGAACCGCTATCCCAAGGGCGAATATCTGTTGCTGTTCGATCCCATCGACGGGTCGAGCAATGTCGATGTCGATCTTTCCGTCGGCACTATTTTCTCGATCCTGCGCGCGCCGGAGCACACGTCTGGCCGCGATGTGGAGGAAGGTGATTTCCTCCAGCCCGGTCACTGCCAGGTGGCGGCGGGCTATGCGATCTATGGCCCGCAGACGCTGATGGTGCTGACCGTGGGCACGGGCGTCTATGAATTCACGCTGGATGCCGAAATCGGTTCGTGGCGTATGACCGACGGGCCATTGAAGATCCCGACCGGCCGCCGCGAATTTGCGATCAACATGGCGCGCCGTCGCCAGTGGTCGCCTGCGATCAGCCAATATGTGGAAGAGCGCATCCTTGGCGCAGAGGGGCCTTTGGGCGTCGATTACAACATGCGCTGGACCGCATCCATGGTGGCCGACGTGCATCGCATCCTTAAGCGTGGCGGCGTGTTCCTTTACCCCGAAGATCACCGCAACGGTAAGGCGAAGCTGCGCCTGCTATATGAAGCGAACCCGATGAGCATGCTGATCGAACAGGCTGGCGGCGCGGCGACCGATGGGGCCAACCGCATCCTCGATGCAGAGCCTGTCGGCCTGCA
>NZ_LYWZ01000027.1 GCF_001661965.1 Croceicoccus mobilis | reverse complement strand
TGAAGCGTCCCGGATTTTCCGGAGGCAGTTTCAATTGAGTCATGCGACCATATCGAGGTTCCCTCTAGCTGCATAGTAATTGGCTTCGGCCTCAGCGGGTGGGATGTGCCCGATGGGGCCGAACAGACGCTGGTTGTTGAACCAATCGACCCAGCGTAGCGTTGCCATTTCCACGGCCGACACGCTTGGCCATGATCGCTGCCGCCAGATCACTTCCGCCTTGTAGAGGCCGTTGATCGTCTCGGCCAAAGCGTTGTCGTAACTGTCGCCAACGCTGCCAACGGACGGGACGAGGTTGGCCTCTGCCAAGCGCTGGGTGTAGTTCATGGCCAGATATTGGACGCCCCTGTCGCTGTGATGGATCAGGCCGTCATCAGGGCCAGGCCTGCGCGCATGGATCGCCTGTTCCAGAGCATCGAGCACGAAGCCGGCGGTCGCCGACGTGCTGACCTTCCAGCCCACGATCCGGCGGGCATAGGCATCGATCACAAATGCCACGTAGACGAACCCGGCCCAGGTGTGGACATAGGTAAAGTCGACCACCCACAAAGCGTTCGGCCGGCTGACGCGGAACTCGCGGTTGACCTTGTCGAGCGGGCACGGCGCCTTGGGGTTGCTGACGGTCGTGACCGTCGTCTTGCCTCGTCGCACGCCTGCCAGCGACATGGTGCGCATCAACCGTTCCACGGTGCACTTGGCCACAGCGATGCCCTCGCGGCGTAACTGGTGCCAGACCTTGCGGGAACCGTAGAGGCCAAAGTTGTTGTCATGGACACGCCTGATCTCTTCCTTGATCTCATCATCGCGCCGGGCACGGGCCGGACGCCTGGTAGGATCTGCAAGCCGGGCAGCATGCTCGTGGTAGGAGGACGGGGCGATCGCCAGTTCACGGCAGATCGGCTCGATACCCAGTTCCTCACGGTGCGTGTCGATAAACGACATCACCATTTGCCGTGGCGGTCGAGCTCCGCCTGAGCAAAATATGCGGATGCCTTGCGGAGTATCTCGTTGGCCCGGCGCAACTCCTTCACTTCGCGTTCCAGCGCCTTGACCCGGTCCCGGTCGCTGGCGGCCTGCGCCGCTGGTCCCGCTCGTCGGCTCGCCTCCTCACGGCACCAGCGGCGCAGCGTCTCGGTCGTGCAGCCAACCTTCCCGGCAATCGAAGACAACGCTGCCCATTCCGACGGGTAATCCCCCCGGTGCTCATCCACCATTCGCACCGCGCGGTCACGAAACTCTGGCGAAAACTTGTTCCTTGTAGCGCTCATTCTGGCTCCTTCTCACAAATAGGAGCCTCCGGAAAACCCGGGACGCTTCAGAGTCCCTACCTTCTTGCCAAATCCAAAGGTCATGTTTTTAGGATACTTTTTGCGGCTACGCGCATTTCAGAACATTCGCTGAACGGCATGGTGCGAATGAGGCGAGGCTCCTTGCGTCTGTGACTCTCTTTGCGGTTGTAGTGAGAAAGCATTGCCGTAGGGCATTCATGCTTCTGAAAAGGGAATATCGAAAATGAAAGCCTCTGACTTGTTTATCGCTGCATTAGAGGCTGAAAAGGTGGAATACATCTTTGCCGTTCCCGGCGAAGAAAACCTCGACCTGCTGGAATCCCTGCGCACGTCCTCAATCGAATTGGTATTGACGCGCCATGAGCAAGGTGCGGGCTTTATGGCGGCGACCTATGGCCGTCTGACCGGCAAGGCGGGGGTTTGCCTCGCAACTCTCGGGCCTGGTGCGACGAACCTGACAACTCCGGCGGCCTATGCCGCGCTCGGGGCCTTTCCGCTCATCATCATCACCGGGCAGAAACCGATAAAGACATCGAAACAGGCGCAGTTCCAAATTGTCGACGTTGTTTCGCTGTTTACTCCGCTATGCAAGGCTTCGACCCAGATCGTGAACGGCAATCGCATCCCCTCGCTCGTTCGCGAAGGTTTCCGACTTGCTCAGGAAGAAAGACCGGGCGCTGTGCTGCTCGAGCTTCCGGAAGATATTGCTGAAGAGGAAACGATCGAACCGGTCATACCGCCGCATCAAAGGCGTTATGCGGTCGCCGGAGATGCGGCGCTCGACGAAGCGGCCGAGCGGATCATCGCGGCTGAGCGGCCACTGCTGCTAATCGGAGCCGGAGCAAACCGCCGCCGCGCTTCGAAGGCGCTGCGGAAATTCGTGTCCGATACCGGTTTTCCCTTTTTCGACACCCAGATGGGCAAGGGCGTGGTCGACGAAGATAGCGAACTCTATCTGGGCACCGCGGCCCTATCTTCGGACGATTATGTTCACTGCGCGATCGAGAAGGCCGATCTGATCGTCAATATCGGTCACGACGTGGTGGAGAAGCCGCCATTCTTCATGGAGCCGGACGGTCAGACTGTCATTCATATCAATTACAAGGCGGCCGAAGTCGATCAGGTCTATTTCCCGCAGCTGGAAGTCATCGGTGACATTGCCGGTTCGGTCGAGCGGCTGGGAAACCGTTTGGATGGCAACTTGCAGTGTGATCGCAGCTACTACACCGCCCTGCATCACGAGATTGCTTCGCACATTTCCGAAACCAGCGACGACGACCGTTTTCCAATGGTTCCCCAACGCGTCGTTGCCGACGTTCGCAGCGTAATGGCACGCGATGATATCGTCGCGCTCGACAACGGCATCTACAAGATCTGGTTCGCTAGAAACTACATCGCTCATGAGCCTGGCACCATTCTGCTCGACAATGCATTGGCGACGATGGGCGCGGGCCTTCCATCCGCCATGATGGCGGCGATTCTCACGCCCGGGCGCAGGGTTCTCGCGGTGTGCGGCGATGGCGGGTTCATGATGAACTCGCAGGAACTGGAAACGGCCGTCAGGCTTGGCCTGAACCTCGTCGTGCTCATCCTGAACGACGCGGCATACGGCATGATCCGGTGGAAGCAGGGCCAGCTCGGCTTTCCGGACTACGGCCTGACCTTTTCCAATCCCGACTTTGTCACTTATGCCAAGAGCTATGGAGCGACCGGCCACCGTGTCGAGCGAAGCGCGGATCTGGTTTCGGTCCTGAACGCCGCATTCGAGGCTGGCGGCGTGCACCTTGTCGACCTGCCCGTCGACTATTCCGAAAACAAGAAAGTGCTGATCGACGAACTCGGCGCGAAGGTGTGCGAGCTATGAAAACGATCGTTCACAATCCCTTCGACCGCTCGCCGATTGCAGAAGTGGCGCTTGTCGACTGGGCTCAAATCGATGAATGGCTGAATGAAGCGCAGTTGCTCCACCGCGAACGCAGTTGCTGGCTTGCTGTGCATGAGCGTATCGCCATCCTCCGGCGAACGGCGGATATCATGCGCGAACGAGCCGAAGAACTGGCTCTCCAGATCGTCAGGGAGGGCGGCAAGCCCCTGGTCGATGCGCGGGTGGAAGCCGGTCGCGCGATCAATAGCGTCGACTTGTGCGTTCAGGCGCTGAGCGATGGCGGGGGCCACGAGATCCCCATGGACCTGACAGAAGCGGGTGCGGGTAGGACGGCGTATACATTCCGCGAGCCGATCGGTCCTGTCGTGGCGATCTCGGCATTCAATCACCCCCTCAACCTGATCGTCCATCAGGTTGGACCGGCGGTAGCAGCCGGGTGCCCCGTTCTTATCAAGCCTGCGCTGGAAACACCTCTGTCATGCCAGAGCTTCGTGAGCATTCTCCATGAAGCCGGCCTGCCTGAGGCCTGGTGCCGGTTCGCACCTTGCGGCAACGACATCGCCGAAAGAATGGTAACCGATTCGCGCACGGCGTTCTTCTCATTCATCGGTTCTGCGAAAATCGGCTGGATGCTTCGCTCGAAGCTGGCGCCGGGAACCCGCATTGCTCTCGAGCACGGCGGTGCGGCGCCGGTAATCGTGGACAGCGGCGTGGAGCGCGCAGCAGTGATCGCCTCGTTGCTCAAAGGCGGGTTCTATCATTCGGGTCAGGTCTGCGTTTCCGTACAGCGCGTATTCGTCCCTGCTGCAGAATTGAAAGACTTCGCCAATGACCTAGGGCGAGCTGCCGAAAAGCTCGTCGTGGGCGATCCCGCCGTTGCTGAAACCCAATGCGGCCCCTTGATCCGGACGGAGGAAGTCGACCGCGTCGAACGCTGGGTCGATGATGCCATCGCAGCAGGCGGCACCCTGGTGTGCGGGGGAAGCCGTCTGAGTGACACTCTTTTCTCTCCGACCGTCATTCTCGATCCTCCCGAAAGTGCCAATGTGTCCCGGCAAGAAATCTTCGGCCCCGTGATCTGCGTGTATGGCTATGACGATATCGACCTGGCTATCGAGCAGGCCAATGCCCTGCCTTACGCCTTTCAGGCCGCTGTATTCACCGATCGGCTGTCAATCGCCAATCATAGCATCGGCTCTCTGGCTGGATCGGCTGTGATGGTGAACGACCATACGGCATTCCGCGTGGACTGGATGCCCTTTGCAGGCCTGCGCCGCTCCGGCCTTGGTGTCGGCGGGATCGCCTACACGATGGCGGATATGAGCTTTGAAAAAATGGCCGTCTGGAATTGGCCAGAGGGTGGTTTTCGATCAGATCGATAGGAGCGTTCGATGATTGTCCCGCACACGGTCTATTGAAAGAGCAGTGACTTATCGCTGCTACCCGATCTTCAACATCATGAAGACTGAGACGAGAGATGGCCGCGAATTCTTCATAAAGCGGGCAGACATTTGCATTAGGGCGGCTATCGCAGCGGAGACTGTGAAGAGCAATGAAGCGGGCCGGTGCCTGTGCCTCACGCCTCTCGGCGGACCCATACTTCTGTATTCCTGGGCTTCTGGGTAAGGCCTATTCAGATGCTAGCGCCTTCCATGAGGTGGCGAATGCCATTCTACAGCTTTCGTTCGGCATGACCGTGCCCGTTCGTCCATATCGATTTCATCCGGAAATGCGAGAGGAACATTATCCGGCGCCTCGCCGTTGCAATGGTACGCAAATATTCAGGTATTTAATAGAAATTGGAGACATATCATGGAAGCCAAGAATGTGATGACCTCGAATCCTGCATGCTGCAATCCTTCGACCAGTGTACGGGAGGCCGCTAATCTCATGGTGAAAAACGACTGCGGCGAAATTCCGGTTGTAGATGATTCCGGCACACTTGTCGGTGTGATTACCGATCGTGACATTGCTTGTCGCTGCGTTGCAGACGGCAAGTCTTCTGACACGTCGGTAGAAGACGTGATGACAAGCTCTCCGATTACTGTGACACCCGACACGAGTGTCGATGATTGTCGCAGCAAAATGGAGGACAACAAAGTTCGGCGGCTTCCTGTTGTGGACGAGAGTGGCAAATGTTGCGGCATCGTTTCACAAGCCGACATTGCTCGGCATGCGAACGAAAAAGAGACCGGCGATCTGGTGCGTGAGGTATCGGAACCCACCGAGGAAGCGTCAAAGTCAGGTTGCTGTTAGGCAAATTTGGGCAATAGGTTTGGGCTTCGGGTTTGCTGAAGCGAAAACATAAATCTGGCCTTTGTCTTCAGCCTGATAACCGACTTGCACGTCGTATGCGTTCGGACTATCCCAAACCGGTGACGTATATTCGTGCTCTTACTTTGATCTGCTTCAGCTTCGGCCTGTTTGTGCAGGTCGCAGCACAGGCAGCTGTTCCGCAGATTGAAGTGGCCGGAACGACTGATTGCGCTGAAATGGTGCAAGGCATGCCCAATCACCCAATGCCCGGGCAGGTGATCGCCGATAAGGACAAGGTCGATCAGCACGGGCCTTGCCGCGAGATGACACTCGATTGTCTTGTTGCTATGAATTGTCTCCCGCCGCTGGCGCTCACCGCTGCGGGACTTGCGCAAACAGAATCGCTTTTTGTTGCGCCTCAGTACCTTTCCGCGAGTGCCAGCAGGCTCGAGAGCCAGCCGCTACCGCCGGAATCGCCACCTCCACAACCCCAGCTCACCATCTAGCATTTCCCGGGCGGTGCATCGCGCCGCTTGCGAGCTTGACGGATAAACAGGCCCAGCGCCCGGTTGCTCGCCCGCGTGCGCCGTGGCCCTTCCCGGTCAGCTCGCTTTGAAAGAGTAAGAATTATGGATTGGCGCATTGGCTGGGTGCCGTTTTCGGCCCTGCTCGCCGCGCAGACTGCCCAAGCACAGTCTGTCGGATACGAGGAAATACTGGCGGTAGCACGAGGCGAACAACCCGTTCTGGAAGCTGGCGCGCTGCGTGTACAATCGCGGCGCGAGGCAGCGGAAGCGGCGGATGAGCTTCCCGATCCGCGCGTACGCGCAGGTATCATGAACCTTCCTGTGACCGGACCTGCCGCGTTCGACCCAGACCGGCAACTCCCCACGCAGATCGCAATCGGTATCGAGCAGGAAATCCCAAATCTCGCCCGTCGACGGGCGAGGTTCGGCGTTGCCAGTTCGGAAGTGCGGCTCGCCGAGGCACGCCTTGGCATGGCCGAGCGTATTCTTCTCGCCGATGCGGGCACGGCCTGGGTCCGGCTCCATTATGCGCAAGCGCGGCTTGATCTTGCCCAGGCTGCGCTGGACGACCTGAGAGCATTCGTTCCGGTTGCCAACAGTGCAGTTGCTTCGGGGTCGGCCCGCCCGGCGGAGAGCCTGGCAAT
Organism: Croceicoccus mobilis; assembly: GCF_001661965.1. Lineage (GTDB taxonomy): Bacteria > Pseudomonadota > Alphaproteobacteria > Sphingomonadales > Sphingomonadaceae > Croceicoccus > Croceicoccus mobilis. The sequence goes on along the minus strand of NZ_LYWZ01000027.1, from coordinate 302,465 downwards.
CCGGCGCGAGCTACTCGGAATTGAAGACGCGATTACCGCTATCGAAGCCGAGCGCGAGACTGCGCAAGCGCAGATTTCCCGATATATACCGCTCGCAGATCCGGTTGCTTTGGGAGCCGCGCCATCGGCTGTCCTCGATGAGGAGCAGCTGCGGTTCGAGCTCGAAAGCAATCCCGAAATCCTGCTGGCCGATGCCGAACGAGGCCGGGCCGAAGCCGGTGTCGCGCTCGCACGCGCCGAGAAACGACCCGATTTCGGGGTGAGCGTCACCTATGGTCGCCGCAATCCTGATTTCGGCGATGCGGTGTCGATCATGGGGTCCATTACACTGCCGATCTTTACCGACCGGCGGCAGAATCCGCGCATTGCCGCTGCCGAAGCCGAAGCCGCTGCCGCATCGGCCGAGCGCGAGGATCGCAGGCGCGCGTTGGTTGCCGGTTTCGAAGCTGATCTGGCAACCTGGCGCAGCACAGTGCGGCAATGGGGACGCGCGCGTGACGAGCTTCTTCCGCTGGCGCGCGACCGCGCGGACCTCGATACAGCGAGTTTCGCGGCCGGGCGTGCCGATCTCGTCGATGTGATTGCGGCGAAATCCGCGCTCGCGCTGCTCGAACTGGAGATACTCGAGCGCGAACAGGCAGCTGTCGAGGCGGCGGTGAGGCTGCGACTGACCTACGGGGAGAGCAGGCCATGAACTCCGCGCTCGAACGATTCACACCGCGCCAGCGCATGTATGCGGCTGGACTTGGTATTGCTCTGGTCAGTCTGTTGGCGGGCTACGGTCTCTCAATGCTCGGCAGCGAGAGCGGCGGCGATGCAGCGACAGATACGGGCTGCGAGGACGTGCTCTATTGGTACGATCCGATGGTCCCTGACCAGCGCTTCGACGAGCCGGGCAAATCTCCTTTCATGGACATGCAGCTGGTCCCCAAATGCGCGGGCGGCGACGCGCAGGGCGCCGGGGGTGTGAGTATCGATTCGACGCTCGTCCAGAATTTCGGGATCCGGACTGCTGAAGCGGAATATGGCGTGCTGGAGCCTGAAATCAGCGTCACCGGCACGCTCGCATATAACGGCAGCGAGATGGCGATCGTTCAGCCGCGCGCCGGCGGCTATGTTCAGCGGACCTACGGCCATGCACCGCAGGACCTGATTGCCAGAGGCGCTCCGATCGTCGACATTCTTGTGCCCGAATGGGGCGGCGCACAAAACGAGTATCTTGCTGTTGCCGCAACCGGCGACGAAGCGTTGACCCGGGCCGCCCGCGAGCGCCTGCGGCTGCTTGGCATGCCGGACTCGATGATCGCCTCGGTCACCCGAAGCGGAAGACCGCAAACGATCATCACCGTCACAGCACCGCAATCGGGCGCGATCACGTCGCTCGCAGTAAGGCCGGGCATGACCGTGGCGGCGGGCCAATCGCTGGCCGAGATCAGCGGGTACAGTCCGATCTGGCTCGAGGCGGCGGTACCCGAGGCACTGGCTGGCAACGCGCGTGTCGGGCAGCCGGTGAGCGCCACGCTCACTGCCTTTCCCGGCGAACGGTTTGCCGGACGCATCATCGCCATTCTGCCGAGCGCGCAAGATGCGAGCCGCACGATAACCGTGCGGGCAGCGATGCCCAATCCGGGCCTGCGGCTCAAGCCGGGAATGTTTGCCCAAGTGATGCTCGCGCCTGAACGGCGCGAAGCGCTGCTGGTCCCTTCGGAAGCTGTCATTCGCACCGGCGAGCGGACCCTGGCGATGATCGCGCAGGGAGGTGGCGGCTATCGGCCCGCCGAAATCCGTATCGGCCGCGAAGCGAACGGACGGACCGAAGTCCTTGCCGGGCTGGCTGCAGGAGAGAGAGTGGTCACCTCGGGCCAGTTCCTGCTCGATTCCGAAGCCAGCCTTGCGGGCATCGACGTGCGTCCCGTCGATCAGGCACCATCCGGTGCGAGCGAAGACCGAGGGTCGGACGATGCAGATGAACCGCAGACTTATCGCGCGACCGGGACGATCGAGCGCATAAACGCCAACAGCGTGACCTTGCGCCACGGTCCGGTGCCTGCGCTCGAATGGCCGGCAATGACCATGCCCTTTGCCAGCGAAGGACCGGAACAGCTGCGCGGTTTTGCGCGCGGCGACCGGGTCTCCTTCACATTTGTGCAAGCCAGTACGGGGCCGCGCATCGTCTCGATCCGGAAAATCGGCCAATGATCGCGCGCATCATCGATAGCTCGATCGCCAACCGCTTTTTCGTGGTGCTGGCAGCGATCGGGTTGGCGCTGGCCGGTTTCTGGGCGGTACGGACGACGCCCGTCGATGCCCTGCCGGACCTTTCCGATGTACAGGTGGTGATCCGCTCGAACTATCCAGGTCAGGCGCCCCGTATCGTCGAGGACCAGGTGACCTATCCGATGGCCACGACCATGCTGTCGGTCCCCGGTGCCAAGACCGTGCGCGGCTATTCCTTTTTCGGAGACAGCTACGTCTATGTGATCTTCGAGGACGGGACCGACCTCTACTGGGCGCGCTCTCGCGTTCTGGAGTATCTGAACCAGGTCCAGAACCGCTTGCCCGACGGGGTTCAGAGCACACTCGGCCCTGATGCAACCGGGGTGGGCTGGATCTACGAATATGCGCTGGTCGACCGCAGCGGCGGTCACGACTTGGCCGGGCTCAGGAGCCTGCAGGACTGGTTCCTGCGCTACGAGCTGAAAACCATTCCCGGCATCGCCGAAGTCGCCAGCGTGGGCGGCATGGTCAAGCAGTACCAGATCGTGCTCGACCCCTATCGCATGGCTTCGCTGGGCGTGACGCACGCGCAAGTGGTCCGCGCGGTGCAGGCAGGCAATCAGGAAACCGGGGGCTCTATCGTCGAAATGGGCGAGGCCGAATATATGGTCCGTGCCTCGGGCTATCTCGGCACGCTGGCGGATTTTCGCAGCATACCCTTGCGCGCCGAAGCGGGCGGCACTCCGGTAACGCTGGACGATGTGGCCAATATCCAGATCGGCCCGGAGCTGCGGCGCGGCATTGCGGAACTCAACGGCGAAGGCGAGGTTGCCGGCGGTATCGTCATTCTGCGCCAGGGCGCCGATGCGCGCAGCGCAATTGCGGCGGTCGAAGCGAAGCTCGAACAATTGCAGGCAAGCCTGCCCGAAGGGGTCGAGATCGTCACCACCTACGACCGTTCGCAATTGATCGATGCTTCGGTCGAAAACCTGACCTCCAAGCTCATCGAGGAATTCATTGTCGTTGCCCTGGTGTGCCTGCTGTTCCTGTGGCACGCGCGCTCGGCACTCGTCGCGGTCGTCACCCTTCCGCTCGGCGTGCTCGCGGCCTTCATCGTGATGCGCTTTCAGGGCGTAAACGCGAACATCATGTCTCTTGGCGGGATCGCCATCGCGGTCGGCGCGATGGTCGATGCTGCGGTGGTGATGATCGAGAACGCCCACAAGCATCTGGAGCGCTGGGCCGAGGAGAACCCTGACACGGTTCTGTCCGTCCAGGAGCGCTGGCGGATCGTCGCGGATGCCTCGAAGGAAGTCGGCCCGGCGCTGTTTTTCAGCCTGCTGATCATCACCTTGTCGTTTCTGCCGGTGTTCACCTTGCAGGCGCAGGAGGGACGGCTGTTCGCACCGCTGGCCTTTACCAAGACCTATGCCATGGCGGCTGCTGCGATCCTGTCGATCACTCTGGTTCCGGTGCTGATGGGATGGCTGGTGCGCGGAAAGATTCCGGCAGAGGACAGCAACCCGGTCAATCGCGTGCTGACCCGGGCCTATCGGCCCGGGCTAGACTGGGTGATGCGCCGCCCGAAGACCGCTTTGGTCATCGCTGGGCTGGTCTTCCTGACCACGCTCGTTCCCTTCTCGCGGCTTGGCGGCGAATTCCTGCCGCCGCTCGACGAAGGCGACCTGCTCTACATGCCCAGCGCCCTGCCTGGATTGTCTCCCGGAGAGGCGTCAGCGCTGCTACAGCGCACCGACCGGCTGATCATGACCGTACCGGAAGTCGAAACCGTGTTCGGCAAGGCCGGGCGCGCCGATACCGCCACCGATCCCGCCCCTCTCACAATGTTCGAGACGACCATCCGCTTCAAACCACGCGATGAGTGGCGCGAGGGCATGACACCGGATATGCTGGTCGAGGAACTGGACCGCGCCGTGCAGGTGCCTGGCCTTGCCAATGTCTGGGTGCCGCCGATCCGCAACCGGATCGACATGCTCGCAACCGGGATCAAGAGCCCGATCGGGGTCAAGGTTTCGGGCGAAGATCTCGGCGAGCTGGAACGCGTCGCGCTCCAGATCGAACAGGCGGCAAAGAACATTCCCGGCGTCAGTTCTGCGCTGGCTGAAAGGCTGTCGGGAGGCCGCTATGTCGATGTCGATATCGACCGGCTGGAAGCGGCCCGCTACGGTCTCAACATCGCCGACGTGCAGCAGATCGTCTCCGGCGCAATTGGCGGTGCCAATGTGGCCCGTACAGTCGAAGGCCTCGCAAGATACCCGATCAATGTTCGCTATCCGCGCGAGATCCGCGACAGTGTCGACGAGCTGCGCAATCTGCCGGTGCTGACCCCGTCTGGTCAGCAGATCACGCTTGGTACCGTTGCGCAGGTGCGTGTGACCAGCGGCCCGCCCATGCTCAAGAGCGAACAGGGCCGTCCCACAAGCTATGTCTATATCGATGTGCGCGGGCGCGATCTGTCTTCTGTGGTTGGCGATCTGCAGGAGGTTATCGCGGCCGAGGTCGATCTGCCTCCGGGCGTCAGCCTGTCCTATGCCGGGCAGTTTGAATATCTCACGCGGGCCTACGAACGTCTGCAGATCGTCGTTCCGGCTACGCTCGCGATCATATTCCTGCTGCTTTACCTGATCTTCCGCCGGTTCGACGAGGCGCTGCTCATCATGGGCACCTTGCCGTTCGCGCTGACAGGCGGCTTCTGGCTGCTTTACCTGATGGGATACAACCAGTCGGTCGCGACCGCCGTCGGCTTCATCGCGCTGGCCGGGGTGTCAGCCGAATTTGGCGTCATCATGCTGATCTATCTGAAAGCTGCGCTGGAGCGGCGCGGTGAGGACCCGGATGCGGAGGAAGTCTCCGCCGCCATCCGTGAAGGGGCATTGTTGCGCGTCCGGCCCAAGGCAATGACCGTCGCGGTCATCCTCGCCGGCCTGTTTCCGATCCTGATCGGCACTGGGGCTGGCTCCGAAGTGATGAGCCGCATCGCCGCGCCGATGATCGGCGGGATGATCACCGCGCCGCTCCTGTCCATGTTCGTGCTTCCCGCAGCCTATCTGTTGCTGCGTCGTCCCCGGCCGGAACGGCCAACCCAACCCCAAGGAGAAGAAGAATGCGTCACACAACCCTCATAACCCTATTGGCCGCGCCGCTGGCGCTGGCAGCCTGCGATTCTGGCCAGGACACTGCCGAGATGGAGGACATGCCGATGGCTGAAGATGCAATGATGATGGACGGCCAGGATATGCCGATGGCGGATACCGGCAACGCAATGCAGTCCGCGAGTGCGCAAGGCACCGTCACCGCCATCGACGCCGAAGCGGGTACGATCACCGTCGACCACGGCCCGGTTCCCGCAATCGAATGGCCGGCAATGACCATGGCGTTCGAAGCCGATGAGCAACTGCGCAGCGAAGTAAGCGTCGGTGAGGGCATTGCCTTTGAATTTCGTACTGGTTCTGAAGGCAGTGTGATCACGTCGATCACGAAGGAGTAAATCGGTTGGGCGGTGCCAGGCAAATCTGGTGCCGCCCATCGCGAAACAGGAGGAGCATGATCCGGACACCCCGCATAACCCAGGCATTCCCCGTGGACCGCCGCACACTGATCAAAAGCGCTGGTTTTGCTGCTGCAGGCTTTGCCGCGTTCCCGCTTGCGGGATGCAAAGCGCAAGACGCATCGATGCTGGACAGCACTGACGGATCCAATTTGCTCGCTATACCGCCCTTGCAGCGTGGCGAGATTGAGCAGGGCGCACGGGTTTTCCGCTTGTCTTTGACCCCAGGCCAGAAGGAATTCGTCACCGGTGTTGCTTCGCCCACCATCGGCATCGACGCACCCTATCTGGGACCGACGCTGGAAATGCGCCGGGGCGAGTGGGTGCAGTTCCATATCGACAACAAGCTGGCCGAAGGCGCTACGGTCCATTGGCATGGTTTCGAACTTCCTGCCGCAGCCGATGGCGGACCGCATCAGTTGATCCGTCCCGGCGAACGCTGGAGGCCTTCTTTCCAAGTTCGCCAGCGGGCTTCGCTCTACTGGTATCATTCACACTTGGAGCGCGGAGCCGGGCCGCAGGTCTATGCCGGGCTCGCCGCACCGATCTATGTTCGCGACGACGAGGAAGAGCGCCTCGACTTGCCGAGCGACTATGGCGTCGACGACATTCCGCTGATCGTGCAGGACCGCGTGATCGATGGATCCGGCCGCTTGGTGTACCCGCTGAGTATGCACGCGCGGATGATGGGCGTGCGCGGGAGCCGGATATTCGTCAACGGCACTGAAAACGCTGTGTTCGACGCACAGACAGGCCAATTGCGGCTGCGCATCCTCAATGGATCGAACGCCCGCCTTTACGATTTTTCGCTCGAAGGTGATCGTTCGATGCAACTGATCGCGAGCGATGGCGGCTTGCTCGATCGTTCGCACATCGTCCGCTCGGTCAGGCTCGCCCCGGGGGAGCGCGCGCAGGTAATTATCGATCTCTCGGAAGGACGCCCGCTTCGCCTTCTTGCCAGCAGTCCCGAAAACGCCATGGGCATGATGGGCGGACGCGGAATGATGGGCGGCGGGATGATGGGGCGCGGCGATAGCGGCGATGCTTCCGCAGACGTGTTTCAAATCCTCGATATCAGGCCGGCAAGTTCGGCCCAGCGCATCAGGGTGCCGACACAACTGGCATCGCTTGCTCCAACCGACCCGTCGTCAGCCGTCCGAACCCGGCGTTTCGTTCTCGACATGGGCATGATGGGCGGCGGAATGTCCATTAACGGTGCTGCGATGGACATGAATGTGATCAACGAACGTGTGCCAGTCGGCCAATGGGAAATCTGGGAGATCGCCAACGCTTCGATGATGGCCCACCCGTTTCATATCCATAACGTCCAGTTTCGTGTGATCGACCGCGATGGCCGAGCGCCCCCACCATTGGAAACCAGTTTGAAGGATACCGTGATCGTCAACCCGCGCGAGCAGGTACGCCTTCTCCTGCGTTTTGAAGAACACACCGACCCAGACCTGCCCTACATGTATCACTGCCACATTCTCGAACACGAGGATGCAGGCATGATGGGGCAGTTCGTAGTCGTGAAGAGCTAGGAAGGACAGGCGATGAGCAAGGACCAGAGTGTGATCGAGGGTACCGCGATCGACCCGGTATGCGGCATGAGCGTTGCAATCGACGGGGCTCAGCATATCGCGACGCATGAGGGCGCGACACACTATTTCTGTTCGCCGCGCTGTCACGACAAGTTCGTCACCGATCCCGAGCTCTATCTCTCGGGCGCGCATCTCGACGCGGTCGAGGATGTGCCCGAAGGCACGATCTACACCTGTCCGATGCACCCTGAAATCCGCCAGCCCGGGCCGGGTTCATGCCCGATTTGCGGCATGGCGCTCGAACCGGAAACCGTTTCGCTGGGCGATGGCCCCGACCCCGAACTGGTCGACATGCTGCGTAGGTTCTGGTGGAGCGCGCTGCTCACGCTGCCTCTGTTCGTCTATGCGATGAGCGACATGGCACCGGGGCTCAGTTTCGACCGTCTGATAGAACCGGCCTGGGCGCAGTGGGCGCAATTTGCGCTCGCAACCCCGGTGGTTCTATGGGGCGCCTGGCCGTTCTTCGTTCGGGCCATCCAGTCGCTCAAGACGCGCAATCTCAACATGTTCACCCTGATCGGGTTCGGCGTGGCCATCGCCTATCTTTTTAGCGTCGTGGCGACGGTCGCGCCCGATCTGTTCCCTGCAGCGTTCCGCGACCATTCGGGACGGGTCGGGGTCTATTTCGAGGCGGCAGCGGTCATCACGACGCTCGTTCTGCTCGGACAGGTCCTCGAGCTCAAGGCCAGGGGTTCGACCTCGAGCGCCTTGCGCGCACTGCTCGAGCTGGCACCGCCCAGCGCGGTCAAGATCTTTGGCTCAGGCGACGAGCGCGAGGTGCCGCTCGATCAGCTAACCACAGGCGATCGTCTGCGCGTTCGACCCGGCGACAAGGTTCCCGTCGATGGCGAAATCGAGGAGGGATCGAGCGCGATCGATGAATCCATGATCAGCGGCGAACCGCTTCCGGTCGCCAAACAGGCTGGCGACATTGTCATCGGCGGCACGGTCAACCAGACTGGAGGGTTCGTCATGCGCGCAACCGGCGTGGGCAAGGACACGATGCTGTCCAAGATCGTCCAGATGGTGGCCGACGCGCAGCGCAGCCGCGCACCGATCCAGCGGCTCGCCGATCAGGTGGCTGGCTGGTTTGTGCCTGCGGTGGTTGTGATCGCCATCGCCACCTTCGTGGTCTGGGCAATCTGGGGTCCCGCCCCTGCGCTTGCCTACGCATTGGTCAATGCCATTGCGGTCCTGATCATCGCTTGTCCCTGCGCGCTTGGCCTCGCTACGCCGATGTCGATCATGACAGGCACAGGCAAGGGTGCCCAGCACGGCATCCTGATCCGCAATGCCGAAGCGCTGGAGACACTCGAGAAGATCGATACGCTGGTGGTCGACAAGACCGGCACGTTGACGATAGGCAAGCCCGATCTGGTGGCGGTGAAGCCTGCAGACGGCATCGACGAAACTGAATTCCTGGCAGCGGTTGCAGGTGTCGAAATGGGCAGCGAGCATCCGCTGGCCCATGCCATCGTCGAAGGCGCAAAAGCGCGCGGCGTCTCGCCCGCCAATGCCACGGATCTCGCTTCGACGACCGGGGAAGGTGTTGAAGCCAATGTCCAGGGGGGCCGGGTTGCGATCGGCAACGAAAAGATGATGCGGCGCGTCGGGATCGATGACGAGGCCTGGCTCGGCTCGGCCGAAAATGGCCGCAAGCAGGGTCAGACGGTGATGTTCGTTGCGTTCGATGGCCGTCCGGCAGGGCTCATCGCGGTGGCCGATCCGATCAAGCCTACCAGTGCAGCGGCCATTGCGGCTCTGCACAAGCGCGATATCCGGGTCGTTATGCTCACGGGCGACAGCCGCGGCACTGCCGAAGCGGTCGCGCGCGAAATGGGTATCGACGAGGTACACGCCAATGTCTCGCCCGAAGACAAGCACCGCAAGATCGAAGAGCTGAAAGCGCAAGGTCGCCGGGTCGGCATGGCCGGGGACGGGATCAACGATGCTCCTGCGCTGGCTGCCGCCGATGTTGGTATTGCCATGGGCACTGGTACCGATGTGGCGATCGAAAGCGCCGGGGTCACACTGGTTCGTGGTGATTTGACAGGAGTGGTGCAGGCCACCGTGCTGTCGCGCGGAACGATGCGCAACATCCGGCAGAACCTGTTTTTCGCCTTCGCTTACAATACGCTCGGCATTCCGGTCGCAGCAGGCGTACTGTTTCCATTCTTCGGAGTGCTACTCAGCCCGATGATCGCGGCAGCGGCGATGAGCTTGTCTTCGGTGTCTGTGATCGGCAACGCCCTGCGTCTGCGCGGCTTGAGCTTCGCCCGGTGAACAGCAGTGTTGATCCTTCGGACAATTCGGTTCGAAAAGGCAGCGATCACGTTATGGCTGTTATCGCCCATTGGCCGCTTATGAAGATGCCAACGAGGATGATGACCGCCGCGAATATAAAGTTCAGCGCTCGTTTGCGCTTAGCCAACAGGTTCGATGCGCGAGTACCCAGCCAGCCGCCTATACCGCCGCCGCCGATGAAAAACGCGGCAATCTCCCAATCGACGAGTCCGTCGAGGGCGTAATTGGCGGCTGTGGTCGTACCGAAAGCGGCTACAGAGACCAGCGAGGAGCCGATCGCGTTGAGAATCGGCATGGCCGTCGCGGCAACCAGACCCGGCACCACCAGAAAGCCCCCGCCGATACCGAAGAAACCGGACAGTCCGCCTACCAGCAATCCTCCGAACGCGAGGCGCGGGGTGAGGCGCAGCGCCGTGGCTCGGGTGAGCTGGACATCCGGGTCGGATCCGCCCGATTTCTCGCGCAGCATCGAGAGGCCGACGACAATCATCACCAGACCGAACAGGCCCAAAAGCAGATCGCCCGATGTAATTTTTCCCAGGCTTGATCCGGCGGCAGCTCCGACAACGCCGAATGCTGCGAATAGGCCTGCGCAGCGCCACTTCACATTGCCGCCTCGCGCATGGAACAATAAGTTTGCCAAGGCGCTGGCCGCCACCGCAGCAGCGGACGTGGCGATAGCGACATGGGTGTCGTGAACACCGACGACATACACAAGCAACGGCACTGCGAGGATCGATCCCCCACCGCCGAGTAGTCCAAGCGAAAAGCCCACGAGGAGGCCCGAGGTAAGCGATAGGAGCGCCACGATGACGCCGATATCCATCATCCGGGATTGTCCAACATAACTGAAAGCCTGTTCAATGGCCGTCTGCTGGACCGGTCGTATCGTCGGCGGAGCTGCAATAGATGGCGTAGAGCGTTTCCAGCACCCGGCGCGGCGCATCGCCGCAAAGCGAATAATGGATCGTGCGGCCATCGCGCCGCGCTGCGACCAGGCCATCCTTCCGCATAAGCGCCAGATGCTGCGAAACCACGGTTTCCCGAAGTTCCAGCAGTTCGGCCAGCTCGCCCACGCTGCGCTCGCCTTCAACCAATTGGCAGGCGATCATCAGGCGGTTGTGGCTGCCCAGCGCCTTGAGCAATGCCACCGCCTTTTCGGCTTGATCGCGAATATCTTCGGCTTTCATACTTGCATATATGCGAAGGTATGAATATAAAGTCAATCGTAATCTGCTGCCGCGCAATCGCGGACCCGGACCTTTGAACCTGAACCAGGATGATGCCTTATGACCCAAATCAAGATCCTCAATGGCAGATTCGCCGTCTCGACCGCTCCGCCTTCCGAGGGCGACCTGCGCGCATTGGCGGAGGATGGTTACAAGGCGGTCGTCAACCTGCGCTGCCAGGATGAGGCGGATCAGCCTCTCGCCCCGGACCGCGAAGGTGAAGTGGTGGCATCGCTCGGCCTTGAATATTGTCACTTGCCGGTGGCGGGCGGCACCATATCGGACGAGCTCGTCGATGAGTTCAGGGCCAGTGTCGAAGCGCTTCCGAAGCCGGTGCTGGTCCATTGCGCCTCGGGCAAGCGCGCAGGAGCCTTCACAATAATGCATCTGGCGTCGCAGCAGGGAATGAGCGGCGATGCGACCCTACAGAAGGCGGCGGATATGGGCTTCGTGTGCGACGAACCGGCGCTGGAAAACTTCGTCCGTAATTACGTCGACCGGGCGCAGGACTGACCTACGCAGAACCGCTCTCAACCAGCATACGAAAAGACTATTCGATGAAACCCGACATAGAGGCATTTTTCGACACGAACACGAACACCGTGACCTATGTCGTGTCCGATCCTGCAACCAAGGCGTGCGCGGTGATCGATCCGGTGCTCGATTTCGATGCCGCAGCGGCGCGAACGGCGACTAAGTCCGCCGATAAAGTGATCGAATTCGTCCGGCAAATGGATTTCAAGTGCGAGTGGATCCTGGAAACCCATGTCCATGCCGATCACCTTTCCGCCGCACCCTACATCCGCCGCGCACTAGGCGGCAAACTTGCTATTGGTAGCGAGATCACCGTCACGCAGAACACCTTCGGGCCGATATTCAATGCCGGAGTGGACCTGCCACGCGATGGACGCCAGTTCGACCATTTGTTTGCCGATAATGACAGCTTTGACCTAGGCGCCATATCGGCCCAGGCACTCCATACGCCGGGACATACGCCCGCGTGCATGACCTATGTTATCGGAGACGCCGCCTTTGTCGGCGATACGCTGTTCATGCCCGATTACGGCACGGCGCGGGCCGATTTTCCCGGCGGCGATGCACGCACGCTCTATCGCTCTATTCGCCGGATTTTCGAGCTACCGGAGGAGACGCGGCTGTTTATGTGCCACGACTACCTGCCGGAGGGCCGCTCGCAGCACCAATGGGAAACGACGGTGAAAGAACAAAAGCACAGCAACATTCATATCCATGCCGGGGTCGACGAGAATGCATTTGTAGCCATGCGTGAGGAGCGCGACAACCAGCTGGGTATGCCGCGCCTCATCCTGCCATCAATCCAGGTCAACATTCGCGGAGGGAATATGCCTCGCGCAGAAGGAAACGGTACGATCTATCTGAAACTGCCGGTCAACGTTTTGGGTGAACCACAGACGCCTCCCGAAGAAACTGGTCCGCGCACCCAATAAGTCTGCCATCGACGTATCAACCTGAGGGGGAAAGAACTCTATGATCCGGAATATGGAAAACAGCCTAGCGACATGGGCCGCAAAAGTGCGATTGATCGATCCGGTCTTCCGCCTCTGTTTGAGCCTCATATTCATCATAGGCGGATTGGGGCATTTTCTTGCGCATGAATATATGCTGGGCCGGATGGCATTGTCGCCATGGAAAGATCACGTTGCTCTAATTGGAGATGCGTCCATTCTTTTGTGGCTGTCTGGCTTGGTTTTCATCGGTGCAGGAACATCACTGGCCTTGGGGTGGATGACCCGGCTCTCATGCACCGCGTTATTTCTTACCCTCGTTCCGATAACTCTTGCGATCCATATCGCCCCAGGTCACACAGGTCCTTTGCTCAAAAATATCGCTATCCTGGGGGCGCTGGCATTCGTCTTCGTTCGAGGACCAGGAAGTCACTCGATGGATAAAGCGCCCGGTCGCGCTGCTCGTTGAGCGAAGAGCAAGCTCACCTACCACATACGAGCAAAATCTCGCAAAAGATTTTGGCTTGCTTTTCAAGATTTTGGCGCTTCAGCCGGAGGCGTTTGTCCACGCCCCCATAGAGCCCAGATAGATATCGAGGTGCTCGAAACCCTTGCTGGCCAGCCAACCCGCCGCAACGCTCGCCCGCATGCCGCTCGCGCACATCAGCGTGTAGTGGCGGTCGCGGTCGAGCTCTTCCCACCGCGTGTTGAGCTCACCGACATAGATATGTCCTGAGCCGTCGATGCTTGCTTCTTGCCGTTCGTCCGCGTCGCGCACGTCGAGCAAGGTCCACTCGCCGCTGTCTTGATCGAGCCTGCGCGCGACTTCCTCGGTGCCAATCATGGGAATGCTGCGCATCGCTTTGCCCTGTGCGGCGGCTGGAACCACGCCGACATAGCCGCCCACAACATTATCGAGACCGATGCGCACCAGATGGGCCATGGCCTGGGCTAGCTGGCCTTCCTCGGAAGCAATGAGGGCGATCCTGTCGCCTTCACCGAGGAACCATCCGGCAAAGGCCGGTATCATTCCAACCGGAAGGCACATGGCACCCGGCAGATGGCCGGCAGCGTAGGCGAGCGGCTCGCGCACATCGACCAGGTGATCGGCGCCGCTCTCGCTAAGGTCTTCCAGCCCCAGACGCCTTGGCCGCATGACGCGCGGCGCGGCATCGGACCCTGCAAGGTTGAGCCGCTCCATCAGCCGGAAATAGGGCGGCTGGTAGTGGTGCTCTGCTACCTTCGCCTCGATGAACTCGTCGCGGTCGGAGATGCGCAGGCGCGGGTTGTTGCGCCGCTCGTGGCCGATTGTCGAGAATTCCCGGTCCGCCATTCCCGACCCGCAGACCGAGCCCGCACCATGCGCCGGGTAGATAATCGCCTGATCGCCGAGGCCGCAAAGTTTCTGCAGGGAGTCGAATAGAAGGCCCGCGACTTCTTCCTTGCGCTCGGGATAGAAATCGGTGCGCCCGACATCGCCGACGAACAGGGCATCGCCGGTAAAGACGCCGACCGGCCCCTCGGAATATTCGCTGTCATGGATGACGAAAGCGAGATGATCGTCGGTGTGTCCAGGTGTTTCAAGCACTTCGATCTTCAATTGACCCAGCTCGAAACAATCGCCTTCGCGCGCGGTCCTGGCAAAGATGACTTCGCCTGCCGCGTTGGGCCCGTGATAGACCGTGGCTCCTGTCAAATTGGCCAAGATCGGCGAGCCGCTGAGCAGATCCTCATTGCGATGGGTTTCGAAGATATGCGTTATCTCCAGCCCTTCGGCCCGGGCCTTTTCGACATAGACCTCGCAGTCCCGGCGCGGATCGATGACCGCTGCCTTTCCGCCCGAGCCGATGATGTAGGAAAGGTGTGAGAGACCGGGGGTTTTGATTTTCTCCAGAAACATGCGACTTCCTTGTCTGTTGCTCAAAGTCTGTAACGTTCGGGCTCGTTACAGATTGAAAAATGTTACGACGTTTAATCGATCCCGAGTTCGGCCTTGATGGCGGCAGGACTTTCGAAACGTTCGGCTTCGGGCCTGCCGATGGCAGGCTTTGCGTTGATCCAGGTATCTTCGCACACGAATTCAAGCAGGCTCGCCGCTAGATCAGCATGACGGCAGCGGAAACAGCCTTCTGCCAAGCGTTCGTCCGTAATGACGGCATCGCCGGTGTAAGGCTCATCCAGCAGCCAGCCCGGCCGTGCGGCCGTCCATTTGATACCTTGGGCGTCGCTGAGCATCGCTTCCATGGCGCGCATCTGCTCGAGTATATTGAACAATGCAGGCTTGGCGGTGAGCTCAAACCAGGCCGGGACGCTCGACTGATGTTCGACAAAGGCAGCGGAGATCACGGCAATGCGGTCGATCTTCGTCTGTGCCATCGCCCCGAGCAGGTTGCGCGTGCCATCGGTATAAAGCGGCGGTGGATCGATCGCATTGCCCGGACCAAAAGCGACACCGAGGGTCGAGATAACCGCGCGGCAGCCATCGAGATCGCCAGCGAAATCGTCCGACAGCACATCGCATTCGATATATTCGAAGTCGCCCACCCGCTCGTCTGGTCCGGGCACCGTGTGTTCGAAGGCGCGGATCGGTATGTCCCGGGCAAGGGCATGCCTCAGTAGCTCGGTGCCGGTCTTCCCGCCTGCGCCGAAGACAGCGATGGGCCTCGTATCGGTCATCTGCTTGTTCCTGTTAAAACTGGTGAGGGCGACGAAGGGCGGAGGCGCGGGCGCATGGGGTAACCGACGGCCCGCCCATGCGCCCTGCCAGTATCAGGCTCCCTCGGCTGGACAGGTGGTATAGCCCCAAAAGCCAAACTCATCCTTGGCTCTTGGCGCTGCCACGATCATCTCCTGCATCTGCAGGCTCGCATCGCCTTCATCATCCAGCATGCGGGTTCTGATCCGAAGCTCACCGTTCGAATAGCTGCCGGGGCCATCGGCAGTGACGGGGATCAATTTGCCATTGATCTTGATTGCTCCGCCCCCGTCGCCGTCATAGACAAATGAGGGAAAGGCCACTTCGGTCAGGCGGAACTGGCAGGCCTGTCCTGCGCCCAGAGCAGCAAGATCCGCGTCATTCATGGTCCCGGGAAGCATCAGGCCTGAGTCAACATTTGCCAGTGCACTGGCCGCATCCTCGATCGGCGCGGCAGTGGCAGGCGGGTCGAGCTGGGCTTCGCGGTCGTTGCCCGGAGCGGTGTTCGAATTGCAGGCGGCAAGCGGTAGCGCGATGAGCGCCGTGAAAGCTATCTTGTTCATGGCTGCATCTCCTCGGGCAGGCGTTCTTCGGTCCGAGGACCGTTCTGCTCGATATCGTCGATGAGATATTTCATCTCGGCGATTTCGCGGCGCTGGGCGACGATGATGGCCTGAGCGAGTTCGCGCACGCGAGGATCCTTCAGGCTCGCGCGTTCGCTGGTCATGATCGCGATCGAGTGGTGCGGGATCATCGCTGCCATATATTCGGTATCGTCGACGGTGGTCTGGCTGCGCACCAGCCACAGCGCGAGGGCGAACACGAAGGCGCCGACGCCCAGAATAATGAAGTTCTTGGTCCGGTCCTTGTACATGCCCCACATGAAGAGCAGCATGACAACCATCATCATCGCGCCCATGACAAACATCATCCAGAAGCGCGTTTCGCTCCAGAAAAGATCATCGACGGTAAAGGTGTTGGCATACATCAGGAAGAACATGATCACGGTCGAGGTCGACACCATGGCCATGAATCGCCAGTAGCTGCCGCCCCCTCCCTTGTCCGAGTGGGTCGTCTTTTCAGTCATGCTTTTTCTCCTTTGTGCATCATGGTCCAGAATAGCTGCGCCGAGCAGCTGATGAGAGCGAAGCCGGTGAGGGCCTCGACGCCGGCCAGGACTCTCAGGTGCTCGGTCGGATAAATGTCGCCCAGGCCCAGTGTGGTCACGTTGATGAGCGAGAAATAGAAGTAGTCCATCCAGTCCATGGAAGGCGCCTTGTCGAAACCTCCCAGGCCCCATTGCGCGCCCAGCCAGAAACCTGCGGCAAAAAGGATCGCCACGAGGAAATGCGACGCGAGCACGATCAGCGAAACGGCAAGCTTTGCCTGCGTATCGCGGCGCCGGTCGAGAAGCCGGTGACCGACACCCAGAATGGCAAGGTGCGAAGCGACAGCCGAGAGGAACAGAAAGACGGAGAGAAGGAGCGCGGTGATCATGCGAGAAGCTTCGCGCCCATCCACAGACCCATTCCGATCATGAACAGATTTTCGGTCAGCGAGACAAAGCCGAGCGGCACATTGCTGCTGCCGCCCACGCAGGCGCATTTAAGCTCGCGCTTGTCGATGTAGACAGCCTTGAAGACGCTGACAGCGCCGACTGTGCCGATGAACAATGCCAGCGGGGCCGAGAGCCAGGTCAGCGCGCCCGCGGTCATGAGAATGCCGGCAGCGGCTTCGCCGAACGGGTAGACGAAGCCATAGGGCACCCAGCGCCGTGCGAGCAGGTCGTAGTTGAGGAACATCGTCGAGAAACTGCGCACGTCCTGAAGCTTCTGAACGGCGAGCAGGGTCATCGACAGGCTCACGAACCATTCTGCGGCCCGGACAGTGAAGAGGTCGTCAAAAAACGCCCAGCTCAGCCCTAGCGCGAGCAGCAGCGCGACCGCGAAAATCGCAATGACCGGCTGATAGCTGGTTTCGCCTTCCTCAGGCTGCGAGCGGCTCTTGCCGAAGAATTCGCGGACATCGTCATAGCCGCCAATGCGCTTGCCTTCGATAAAGGTCTGCGGGGTGGTCTCGACGTCGTACTTGTCCTTGAACGCATCGGTTTCCTCCCTGCTGGTCAGGTGATGATCGTCGACCTCGAAGCCTTGCCGCTTGACAAGATCGACCGTCTTGATGCCATAGGGACAGACATGGTCCTCCATCACCATGCGGTAGACCGCCGCTGTTCGGGTCGTCATGAATCGCTCCATCTGTTTTTCTTGACGTTTCGCTTCGTCAACTCAGGTTTTCGGGAAACGGTTTCGAAAAAGCCCGGCGTAAAAGCGGCAAAGCTGGTTGAAGAAGGTGCCATCAACTCTTCTCTCCTGACCGATCATCTTTGTGAGAAGCGGGCGCTTCGGAATTGCGCGAGAGGTAGATCCATTCCCCCACGAACACCGCGACGATGCCGATCGCCGCATAGGCGACAACGGCAGGATCGCTGCGCAATTTGGCCGCGGTAAAGGCTGCGAGGACCACGCCATCTGCCGCGAGTGCTGTAAGAAGTATTGATGCTCGCGCGCCGACTTCCTTGCGCAGGTGACGCAGGACGCCCCAGTGCACCAGCATATCCATGACGAGGTAGAAGAAGGCGCCCAGCGAGGCGATCCGCGACAGATCGAACAGGACGGCAAGCGTCCCGGCAATGACCACCGTATAGACCAGCATGTGGCTGCGTATCCCGCCGCTCATGCCGAAATGGCTGTGCGGGATCATCTTCATGTCGGTCAGCATCGCAAGCATGCGCGACACGGCAAATACGCTCGCGATCACGCCCGAAGTCGTTGCGGCGATCGCGATCGCGACGGTGAAATAGAAGCCCAGTTCTCCCAGCGCCGGACGCGCCGCTGCTGCGAGCGAATAATCGCGCGCCTCGACGATCTCGGATATGCTCAGGCTCGAACCCACCGCCACTGCGACAAGCAGATAGATCAGGATACAGACCGCGATCGAGATCATGATCGTCCGGCCGACATTCTTGTGCGGGTCGACGATTTCGCCGCCGCTATTGGTAATCGTGGTGAAGCCCTTGAAGGCGAGGATCGAGAAAGCAACCGAGGCGAGCAGGGCTTCTGCATTGGTCAGCGAGACGGGCTGCGAAAATGCGCCTGATGAAAAACCGCTGGCCAAGATCGCGGCGACTGCGAACAGCGCGATGCCGCCGATCTTGATGGCGGACATGATAAGCGAGAAGCCGCTTACCGACCTGTTGCCCGCTGCATTGACGAGATAGGCGAAAATGATGACGGCAAGCGCTGCGAGAGAAACGAGCCACCCGCTGCTTTCGAGGCCGAACGGGCGCAGCGCGTAAGTGGCAAAGGTGCGGGCCACGAGGCTCTCGTTAATCACCATCGACAGCGCCATTAGGAGCGAGGCAGAGGCGGCGATCACGCCGGGTCCGTATGCTTTCTGCAAGATCATCGCGATGCCGCCCGAAGACGGCCATTTGTTCGACATCTTGATATAGCTGTACGCCGCCAGCGAGGTTACCAGCGCGCCAGCGATGAAGGATAAGGGGAAGAGCGGACCGGCAAGCTCGGCGATCTGCCCGGTCAGCGCGAATATGCCGGCACCGATCATGACGCCGGTTCCCATCGCCACGCCGCCCAGCAGGGTTATCGAGCCAGCTGTTTCGCTTTGATTCTCGTGCTCATGGTCTTGCAAGACTTTCCCCTGTCGATGGTCTCCCGTTCAAGAAAGATCATGCCGGACAGTACGTTCGGTCGGGGCTCATCCCTCAATATTTTTGAGTATGTGGCGGGGCGAAGCCCCAACCGCATCATAAATTTGCAGGAACTGAGCCGATCGACAAAGCGCTCCGAACACGCGTGCTGTCCCACAGACCAGCGGTTAGATGCTCACTTTCCCGCGATGCTGGAGATAAGCCTGAGCTTCGCGCACATCGAGCTCACGCGTGCTATTGCCTGCTCGCAGCATGAACCGGGCCACGCTCCCTTCGGAAAAATAGATCGGCTCCAAGCTCTTCTCCACAATAACTCGGCAAACGATCTTTTCCTCGAGTTTGTGGAACCTACAATGGATCAGAGCACACGCGTGTCCTCCAAGACCCTCTTTTGCTGTGTCCATCAATAAACGTTCGAAGCCATCCTGGTTGGCGGGCTTAAGCGTTTGCATGTCCGCCTCGATGCCCGCGATGCTGCCATCATCTTCGACACCGATAAGGAGAGTGCCGCCCTCTTGGTTGAGGAACCCCGCCAGGGTTTTGACGATGACTTGCTGCAAGCTGCGGTTGACTTTCTCCTGACGCCTGTCCCAACGGAAGGAAGATTTGAATTCCAGCTGCTCGCTTTCGCCGCGAGCTATTAGTAATGGAAGTTCTTCATTGAGTTCGCGTTCCAGAAAGCGAACTCTGGACCGCTCGTGCACGAGCCGAACATGATACACTCCAAAACCCAGTCCGATCGCGCCGCCGATCGCGGCATATATCAAGCTCATTGCAAACATTTCGAACGCAAACGCGGAGAGAGTCCGGTCGATTATGAAGCTGAGTGCGCTGTCTTGGTCGGCAAAGGCCAAGGCACCAAACTCGTACCAAAAGACGAGCGTCGTGAGCGGGTGAAGAATCACTACACCCAGAACAGCGCCGATGGCGACGTGAACTAACAGGGATCGCCTCTCTCCTTGGGACGGAGTTCTGGGAATGGCTCTAGCTCCAGTAATAATATGCGATCGAAATGAGCCAGACGAGGCCTTGCCCCTCTTGGACCAAGTTACCGCGACAAGCTCTGTCTATCGACTGAAACGCTTCTGAAAATATCGGAAAAGCGGCACCGCGATTAAAGCAATATACCAACCATACAAAAAACTTCCAAGAGCGCCTGCCAGAAAGCCCGAGAGGGTCAGCCACTCGAAACCGGGAAGCAGCGGCGCCCACGCTTCGTGCATGTGCGCCTGTTCGGGCGCGAGCAGGCCGAAACCGATGCAGATCAGGTAGCTGAAAAGCAGGAAGAGGCTGAGTGTCCAGCCCCATATGAAAATTGAGGTTTTGACCGAATAGTCCGACATGATGGTCCTCCGTCAGAGTTGGCGCAAAAAGGGCTGCCCATATTCACGGGTAGGATGCGAACACGCTCCGCCCGCCTGGGCCGAAGGCGATGACATCATAGGGCTGCACCTGGTCCCCGAGTTCCATCCCGGGCGAGCCAAGCGGCATTCCGGGCACGGCCAGGCCTGCCACTCCTTCGGGGCGTTCGCGTAATAGCTTCGCGACGGCATCGGCCGGCACGTGGCCTTCGATGATATAGCCATCGACTTCCATCGTGTGGCACGACCACAGATCCTGCGGTACACCCCTGGCTGTCTTTAGTGCAGCCATGTCGTCGGAGTCGACCGAGGCGACCTCCGCTTCGAGCCCGTGTTCTACGTGACCGGCCCAGTTAAGACAGCACCCGCACCCTGCGTCGCGGTACATCGTGTATGTCGCGGCCTGGGCCGCATTCGAGCAGGCTGCAAGGGCGAGGAGGAGCGAAGCCGCCAGCGAACGACTGAACGGTTTTGATGGATTGATGAAACTCATTTACATTTGCCTTTCCTGAGGCCGCGCCGAGCAGAATGACTTTGCCAGAATGTGTCCGCGCAAATTCTGCGCCGACAAACGACGCGTGCTTTTGACTCAATGCCTTTACGCATCAATTGCTTCTTGCCCTCAAATTATCTTGAGGGTTTGCGCGAAGTGTCGCGTATAGGAACCGTGCAACCGACAGGAGCAAGGGATGCGTGATAATCAGACACTCGATGCGATGCTCGGCACGATGGCGTCGCAGGAGGCTGGCGACGTGCCGCCCGACTTCATGAACGGCGTCTGGCAGCGCGCAGGACAGCTTGGCGAAATTGCCGATCAGCGACGCAGAATGGCCTTGTTCGCCGGTCTGTTTGTCGTCGGCCTGGCGGCAGGCGCAGGGACCAGCGGATGGCCGTCCGAATATGGCGCTCCTACAGAAATTGTTGGCGAGAGCCTCGTTGGCGGAGAATCCCTGTCGCCCGCTGCTTTGCTTCATGTGGGGTCATAGGCGTTGAAGAAGTTTCACCTTGTCCTCGCGGTCCTGCTGGCGGCGCTCGCCGGATGCCTCGGAGCGCTTGCCGCCGATCGCTGGTCCAACAACGATGCCGAGGGTAGCCTGCACCAGTTCGTGCACGATGAACTCTCGCTCACGGCTGATCAGGAGCAGCGGCTCGACGCGCTCGAAGCGCGTTTCGCGGTAGAACAGGCAAGGCTCGAAGCCTCTGCGCGCGCAGCCAACGCCCAGCTCGCCCAGGCAATGGAAACCGAGCACGAATACGGGCCCGAAGTCAGTGCCGCGATCGACGAGGTGCATGCGCGCATGGGCGATTTGCAAAAAGCGACCGTGCGCCACGTCTTCGACATGCGGGAAATTCTCGATCCCGATCAGCAGCTTCAGTTCGACCGGAAAGTGTCCGCGGCCCTCACGCGCGATCCGCGTGACTGATCAGCCTTGGCAGTGGTGGATGACACTTCGAACGAAGCTCTGATCGGGCGGGCGATAGCCGGTGACAAGCGGGCGTTCACAGCTCTGGTCGAGCATGAGATCGCTAGGTTGATTGCGCTCGCCACGCGTATGCTGGGTTCACCCTCGCGGGCCCAAGATGTCGTCCAGGACAGTCTCGCTTCGGTCTGGCTGACACGGCATCGCCTCGATCCGAGCAAGCCCATCGGTCCTTATTTGACGACAATCGTTCTCAACCGGTGCCGCGACAGGCTCCGCCGGAGGAAAGTTGCGGGCTTCCTTAGTTTGCCGGACGGGCGGGAAGCCGACGCCGTTGCCGACGATGCCCCCAATCCCGAAAATGTTGCCGGAGCCCGCGAACAGCTGCGGCTGGTCCAGGCCGAAATCGGGCGCTTGCCGGTGCGGCTGCAAGAGGCGCTCGTGCTGGTCACTGTCGAGGGATACAGCCAGGCCGAGGCTGCCGAGCTGCTCGGCACCACGGAGAAAGCTGTCGAGACGCGCATCTATCGTGCGCGCAACCGGCTGAAGGAGCGGTTCGAAAACTTTGAGGGGTAGCGCAGGTGGCCGCGTAAGTGACGGTATATGCCTTCTCAGGAGCCCCCTATGCCTGCCGTCAATCGCCGAAAATTTCTTGGAACAAGTGCCAGCGGGCTGGGCCTGCTTGGCCTGGGCGGTGCCGTTCCCGCTTGGGCGCGAGGCGGAGATCTGCTCTCCGGGGCCGCCCGGCGAGGTATCGATGAGGCGACCGGACCGAATATCGATCTGACGGTTGCGCGCTCGGCTTTCTCCACCGGCAACAGGCGTGGCGGCGCGATTGCCGTCAATGGCAGCATCCCTGGGCCACTCCTTCGCCTGCGCGAAGGGACCACCGTCCGCCTCAACGTCCATAACCAGCTTGAGGAAGACACCTCGATCCACTGGCATGGCCTGCTCGTGCCGTTCCAGCTCGATGGCGTGCCGGGCGTAAGTTTTCCCGGCGTGAAGCCGGGCGAGACCTTCACAGCGGAATTTCCCGTGCGGCAGGCAGGCACCTATTGGTGGCATTCGCATAGCGGGCTGCAGGAACAGGCCGGTCATTATGGTCCGATCGTGGTCGATCCCGCAGGTCCCGATCCGGTGCAGGCCGACCGCGAATATATCGTGGTGCTGAGCGAGTTCAGCGAAATGTCGCCCCACACGATATTCGACAAGCTCAAGAAGGGCGAAGGCTACTTCAACTACAACCAGAATACCTGGACCGACGACTATCCGCTCTCGGGCGAGGATCGCCGGATGTGGGCCAGAATGCGCATGATGCCAACCGACATCCTCGATGTGTCGAGCGCAACTTATACATATCTGCTGAACGGTCATGGACCGCTCGACAATCTGGAATATCTTTTCCGTCCGGGCGAGCGTGTGCGGCTTCGGTTCATCAATGCCGGCGCCATGACATTTTTCAATATTCGCATTCCCGGCCTGCCGATGACCGTGGTTCAAGCCGACGGGCAGAACGTCGAGCCGGTCGAAGTGGACGAGTTCCAGATCGGCGTCGCGGAAACCTACGACGTCGTGGTGACGCCGGGTGAGCAGCAGGCTTACACGCTGATGGCGGAGTCGATGGATCGGTCAGGTATGGGCATCGCAACGCTGGCGAGCACGCCCGGCGCGCGTGCGGCCATCCCGCCGCTGCGCGATCCCCCGCTGCTCACTATGGCCGATATGGGCATGAGCGGTATGGACCATGGCTCCGGCGGCGATGCTGGTATGGCCGGCATGGACCATGGCGCTGGCGGGATGGCCGGAATGGATCACGGATCGAGCGGAGCGGCTGGCGCGGACGGGATGTCCGGTATGGATGGCGGTTCGGCGGAGATGACCGGAATGGCTGGCATGGCGGGAGGCATGCAGATGCGCGATACCTCGCTATTGCCTCCCGATGTGAAGGTCGGACCGGGCATCGACATGGTGTCGATGAACCCGGTCGACCGGATGGGCGATCCCGGGATTGGCCTTGCCGATGTCCCGCACCGTACCCTCGACTATCGCAAGCTGCGCGCGCTGACACCAAACAAGGACTCGCGAAGCCCTTCGCGCCGGATGGAAATCCATCTTACCGGGAACATGGAACGCTACATGTGGTCGTTCGACGGCAAGAAATTCTCCGCCGTCTCCGAGGAGCCGATCCGCTTTGCCTATAATGAACGCGTGCGGGTAAAGCTGATCAATGACACGATGATGGCACACCCGATCCATCTGCACGGACACTTCTTCGAGCTGGTCAACGGTGCACCTCCAAACCGTCAACCACTGAAGCACACGGTTATCCTGCAACCGGGTGGCAGCGCGCAGTTCGACCTGACGGCGGACGAGCCGGGCGACTGGGCCTTCCACTGCCACCTTCTCTATCACATGCATGCCGGGATGTTTCAGATCGTCACGGTTGCCAATCCTGCCGGAGAGGGCGCATGAAGATATCTATCATCAGCCTGCTTGCCTCGGCCGCCGCGGGTTCGGTTCTCGCCTCCCCCGCCGCGGCGCAGCATGCGGGTCACTCGCCAGTGGAACCGCAGCAGAGCGCCGAGGCGCAGGCTGACGCCAAAACAAAGTGCGAGGCGGCAGCCGAGCGCCATCGCGCGATGGGGCATCCGGTAGCAGAGGGGGCTTGCGGCCCCGCTGCCCAGCCTGAAGTTGCGATGGACCATTCGACGATGGATCATGGTTCGATGCCGCAGGGCAGGCCTGACGAAGGCGCGATGGATCATTCGCAAATGAACCGCGGCGACATGGGGCAGGCGGAAGCCAGCAGCTCGTCGATGGACCATGGGCAGATGGATCACAGCCAGATGAACCATGGGCAGATGGGATCGCAGGACATGCAGGGCATGGACCATTCGGCGATGCAGATGGGCTCGAACGACGATATCCCGCTGCTGCCGCCTCCTCCCGAAGCTGGGAGCGGTCCCGCGCGCGCGGCGGTTGCGATCTGGGGCGAGGAAGCCATGAACGAAGCGCGGCGCGAACTTGTCCGTGAGACCGACGGC
This sequence comes from Croceicoccus mobilis, assembly GCF_001661965.1. GTDB lineage: Bacteria > Pseudomonadota > Alphaproteobacteria > Sphingomonadales > Sphingomonadaceae > Croceicoccus > Croceicoccus mobilis. The sequence goes on along the minus strand of NZ_LYWZ01000027.1, from coordinate 277,814 downwards.
GGGATGCGCTTCTGGTTTCAGGGCGACCGCCTTGAGTATCGCGCACGCGAAGGAGCTGATGGATATCTTTGGGATATCCAGGGATATTATGGCGGTGATATCGACAAGTTCTGGTTCAAATCCGAGGGTGAAGGCAGCTTCGGTGAGCCCGTCGAGGGCGCCGAGGTCCAGGCGCTCTGGAGCCGCGCCATCGCACCCTTCTTCGATTTCCAAGCCGGTGTCCGTCAGGATCTGACGGGGCCCGAGCGCACCCATGCGGTCATCGGTGTCCAGGGCATTGCCCCTTACCAGTTCGAGATCGACGTCGCGGCGTTCGTATCGAGCAAGGGCGATGTAACGGCGCGCTTTGAGGGCGAGCTTGATCAGCGCATCACGCAGCGGCTGATCCTCCAGCCGCGAGCCGAAATCGCTCTTTCGGCTCAGGATATTCCCGAACTCGGCATTGGCGCTGGCCTCGACCGGATCGAGGCAGGTCTGCGTCTTCGCTACGAGTTCGCACGCGAATTCGCGCCCTATGTCGGCGTCTCCCAGGAGTGGCGGATCGGTGAGGGCGCCGATTTTGCCCGCGCCGCAGGGGAAGACCCCAGCGTGATGAATTACGTCGTGGGCTTGCGATTCTGGTTTTAAGTGAAGGAAATATACAATGAGAACGAGACTATCTCTAAGCGCGGTCGCCCTGGCCTTGGCTGCAGGGGGCACTCCCGCCCTGGCACAATCCATGGACCATTCGGCGCATTCGGAACATTCGGTATCAACGCCGATGGATCATACGGAGCAGGGCATGAACCATGCCGAGCATATGGCTGCGATGAACGATGACGTTGCTGGGGCAGAAGCAATTCTGACATCATATCGCGATGCCCTGACGTCGCGCGATGCAGAGGCCATGGCTGCGCTGTTTGCCCAGGAATCCTTCATTTACGAAAACGGCAAGGCGGAAGGCAGCTTCACGCATTACATGGAGCATCACCTGGGACCGGAACTCGATGCAATAACCAGCTTCACCTTCGGCGAACCGACGCTCGCAGTCACCCGGATGGGACATATGGCGTATGGCCGCGAAACGTACACCTATCGGATCGAACTGGCCGACGGTCGCGTAATCGACCGCGAAGGGGTTGCGACCTCGGTCCTCGCCCATGATGCAGATGGCTGGAAGATCGTTCAGTACCATTCATCGTCACGCGCACCGCGTAACAACTGATCTGATCGGGGGAACACCGATTGGCGACACGCTCTTTCAAGCTGCGTCTTCATGTGCTGGGCAGCAAGCTTCACAAATGGCTGGCGATCTTTGTCGGCGTCCAAGTGCTCCTGTGGATGATCACCGGGGCGCTGATGTCGTTTCTCGACATCGAAGAGGTTCGGTCCGAACATGTCGTTTCGCGCGCGCCGGAGGTCCTGCCCGCTGATGCTGTCATGCCCCATTGGCTCGATAGCAGCGAGGGGGTGGTTTCCCTTGCGACGCGCGCGGTCGGCGGCAGGGCCGTAACCGAGGTCCGCCGGGACGATGGAAGCGTCACGCTCCGCGACCCGGACAGCGGCATTCTCCTTTCGCCTCTTCCCGCTGCAAGCGCACAGGCCATCGCTCGCTATGCCTGGACCGGGCCACCAACCACCATAGCGACCACGCGCCTCATCGAAGATGCTGTCGGGACCGAATTCCGGGGTCCGTTTCCGGCGTGGCAGATCACCTACGGCGATGAGGACAATACCCGCGTCTACATCGATGCATCGAGTGGCTCGGTGCTCGCTGCCCGCAGCGACACCTGGCGCCTGTTCGATTTTGTCTGGGGGCTGCATATCATGGACTGGACGCAGCGCGACCGCATCAACAGCTGGTGGCTGCTATTGTTCGGGATCGGCGGGACGATTATCGCGGTTTCGGGCTTTGTCCTGCTTGCGAACCGGTTTCCCAGAATCAGGCGGCGGGCGAAACATGTGCCGAACGCACCCTGAAGCCGCTCCCAGTTTAATCAGGTTCGGCTCGGGCAAAGCGGACCAGAAGGATCGTGAGCGCAGGCACGATCGTCCACATCGCGATCGGGATCAGCGCCAACCCCGTCACTGGCTCGTGCGGCATCAACTCGCTGTAGCGCCAGCTCACGAAGCTTTCTGCCGGAAGCGATGTGGCGATCATTTCGACGGCGATGGCGACGACAAGCCCGAAGCCGAAATAGATCGCATAGGGCATTTTGGCGGCTTGCCAGAGCCACGCGCGCCCGCCGCGCAATGCAGCAAGGCTATAAGCTGTTAGCAGGATCACGCCATCGCCTAGGCTTGCAATGCCGCAGCGAATGGTCTGCTCATAAGGCTCGAGATTTCCCGGCTTGAAAAACGGCATCTGGAAAATCTCCCAGACGAACGCGATCAGGCTCCCGCAAACAAAGATGAGCCAATGAGTTCTAGTCATGCTGCGGATACGCCGGAATGATGTGCGCAAGGAAATAGCGGCGGGCCGGATTTCCACGTCCTGCATAGCGCCTTTGCTGCCCCAAAGCCTGGATCAGTCATGGTTTTCGCGGCCCTCCGCCTCGGCCATGCGAGCAGCGCGTTCGAGAAACTTACGCATGTCACCTGCTGCCAGTTCGGTAAGCGGATGCCGGCTCGCCTCGGGGCGTGGTTCGATCATGTCCGCACGCTTTCTGATCTGGTCGATCTGTTCATCGCTGGCCCCGGACAAAAGGCCGAGAACTATGTTCTCGAGAGTTATGAGGCGAATGCGCATTTGCACCAGCTCGGCATGATCGGGCTCCGGAATGTCCCAGCTGCCGTCCTCATTGACCGTGCTCACGACTGCTTCTCCGACGGCTCTGTTGTCACCATGATCTGTCCCATTCATCTCGACCGGCTTCGGTCAAAAAGGGTGACCGAAAAACACCATTCCTGCAACCGGCTGTGCCATCGGCTCAGCCGTCTCCGGTGGGCGCGGAAATTGTTTGAGGGGAACAGATGTTGGCTGCGTAAAGAGAATGAATGCGCACAGCACCCATCGCATGACCGACGAAAGGAAATCGATTGTGAAACGGACAGCTCTAGCTCTCATTCTCGCCACTGGCCTGACAGCCACTCCGGCGACGGCCCAGGAACAGCATGAGCACGGAGCTCAGGCTGTGGCACAGCAGCAGGATCACGCTGGCCACACGATGCAGGATTCCGACGCTATGGCTGCCCATCGCGAGAAGATGGCTGAAATGCGCGCGCTGATGCAGCAGGCCCACGCGGCGAGCGATCCTGCCGAACGCCAAAGGCTGATGGCCGAGCACCGCACAGCGATGCAGGAACACATGGCGGGCATGATGCAGGGGGACAACGCCGATATGATGGCGGCCTGTCACCAGCGCATGATGATGATGCACGATATGATGAAGCAGATGGCGGCTCACCAGAACATGGCGCAAGACGGTTAGGAGATGGTAGCCGGGCTCTTGCTCGTGCTTAAAGCTGGCCGCCCTCTTAACAAGGCTCTGATATTGGCAAGAGACCCAACCCCCTCATGAGTTAAATTTGGACCCTCACGCGCCGAGGATCACCGCGCTCCATCACGGCAAGAGATGAGGGTTCGCAGAGCATTACAGACACAATAGGTCGCACGACCATCGCCAAGACCGGAACCCGTAGAGAATGAAACGAATGCAATTCATGGCTATTGTAGCTGCCAGCTTGCTCTTCGTCGGACCAGTTCAGGCTCATGGCGACGAAAAGCATGGCGAAGAGACGAGCGCCGCGCCTGCCGCCGCGAATGGCGATGCGCATGACCAGGCGGCCATGGCGCAGATGGGCGACGGCGGAGCGGTCGGCGAGCCCTCAGCCGCGCACGACGAAGCAAGTGGAGGCCATGACGAGGCTGGTGGCCATGCTGATGAGGGCGATTCCGGCGTCATCGCCGCCCTGAAAAAACTGCATCCGGCGACCATCCACTTCCCGATCGCCCTGTTTCTCATGGCTGCTGCCACCGAGTTGTTCGTCATGCGCCGGAAAGATGCAGGGCTTGAGAGCGCGGTGCGCGTACTCGTCCACGGCGGAGCAATCGGCGCAGTCGTCGCAGTCCTGTTCGGATGGATCCACACCGGCCTTTGGTTCGGCGGCGATGCCGTCATGCAGGTCCATCGATGGAACGGGATGCTGATCGCGGTCCTCGGTCTGGCGATGGCCTATCTGGCGAGCCGTGCTTCCGCGAGCCGGACCGCGCTTCGCGCCGCAATCTTTGCCATGGCCGCTCTAGTGCTGGTGCAGGGATTTCTGGGCGGCGAGCTTGCGCACGGTGCCAATCATCTTGGTATCTCCTGGCTTTGAAGGATAGAATGATGCGCAGATCGAATCGGAACGGGTTTGTTGCCCCCCTTGCTGCGGCGGCACTGGGGCTAGGGCTCGCTGCATGTGATCAGACGCAGGACACTTCATCAGAAGCTGAAGCCTTGCCACTGTATACGGCCCCGCCGACCGAGAGCACAGGTCCTGGCGAAGGCGAAAGAGACAACGCTGCCTCTCCCGCTGGAGAGGCCAACACGAACCGGTCGGATGAAGCTGTGACTGCCGGTAGGCAACCAGACCGACCGGCGAGCACTCCGGTAGTAGCGCCGTCACCTGCGGCCACTCCCCCGCCGATGAATGCGAAGCCTAGCGACACACCCGATCCGCATGCGGGCCACAATATGCCGTCCATGCCAGACCATGACATGTCCTCGCTGTACGATCGGGCGGATGGTTCATGACCTGGCGTTTCGCCTTCTGATCGGCCCGAAAACGGCCGACGCTCCTTTCACCTGTCACTACGAATTACATGTCATCGTTTGCCAAAGGCGCTTTATCTCATCTGTCCGATTCTGGGGGTATTGATGGGGGTATTTGCAAGGTGATTCAAAAAGTTGATTAGGTAAATCAGCATGTTATACGCTCCCTATATTTCCCTCCTCCGCTACCATTCTTAAGCACTTAAGCCGATGAAATATCTGATTTTATTGGTTAAGTGTGCCCAGAAAAACCGTTGATTTGGCACAGTCTGGGCACAGTACCGGGCAGTTTTTGGCACACGTAAGTAGTAGCGGGTATTCGATACCCGTTGTCAGGGGATCAATCCTTGGCAACCCGACTACTGAGGCCACTGTCTGTCTTTCAATCTCTCGCGCGCTACATAGTGAGCGCGATTGTAGAGTGCTGTAACCAAGGATAAGGCCACCATCGCAAATCGCTGCTTAGGATCGGTGACCTTCGATTCATGCCCATCCTCAAGTTTGTCCAAGTAACCCATGCCCACTTGAAGTTCGTTTGCACGGTCTCGGACGCGACTGTCCTCAAAGGAACACATCAGATCGATGTCGCGAGCTTCTTCGTCGGAGATCAATCCCAGCGCCCGAGAAGCAGCGGCCTTGGCTGAGAGTGTCGAGAATGGAGCGTATGGTGACTTGAAGAGATTCTCCGTCGCGCTCCCTTCGAGAAGAAAACCTTTTAGAATCTCCTCGAGCATCTCTTCCAACAAGGACGCCACCACCAAGGTGTGCCCCCTGTCGGTCTCTTTGCTAGATGCAGCCAGGTAATCTCTCAAACGCTGGTAGTGTTCGTCTTCGTGGAAAGCCTGCTGCATTCGGGTGGGTCCTATTCAAAATGTTGGATGTGACTTGGGTCAGTCTAATGGGGAAGGGTCACAAGTATCTTAGACATGGCATAGGGTAGGCGGCTTGCCCTAGAAGCTAAGTCGTTACGTCGCCTGCTTTTTTGATTGTGCCAAAGTGTGCCAAATCGTCAGTTGTTGGCACACCTTCAGTTGGCACAGTTCGTGGAATATGACTTAACTTACGGAATTATAACGAGAAACTAAGTTCCTCCGCTACCATTTTTCCAGATCATCCAAAGATGCGCGCTAGAGTTGCCAAGCCTTAGTCTAGGCATATCTTCTTCTGGCGCGCCTCATCTTTTGCCACCTATCTTTACGCGCATATTGGGAATGCTGCTCAAGGCGGAGACGATCGATTCATCCCCTGTAGTGCGAAGTTCTGCCGTGGGTTACGCTGCTGGCAGGCGGCTTACTGGGTCAGACCTGGTCGAGCGGACCGGCCAGCACGATGGGCGGCGTAGGCGCCTCGTGACGGGTACCATCGGCATCCTCGAAGGTAACGGCGACCAGGGCCCCGGCGACCAACAGGCGGGTCTCCTCGCCGCTCAATTCACGGGTAAGCTGGCCATCCTCGGGAATTTGGCCAAGCGATACCGGTGCGCCGCCCTCTGGCACGACCCAAAGTTCGGGTGCCTTGCCGGGCGCAGCTGCCAATCCGCTGATCGAAAGCGAAAGCCGTTCGGCTGTAGGGTCGACCACGCTGGCAAGCTTCATTCCGCTTGCCTCGTCGGAAAGCTGGGCGATCAGTACGTTTCTGGCAGGCTGCGCAGGTGTCGGCACCGGTGCGGGAACCGGAACGCCAGTGGGCGTGCTGACGTATAGCGCGATGGCCGCGGCAGCCGCACCAAGGCCTGCCAGCGCTGTCGCGATGCTCCATCCGGCAGGAGCGCGCCTGCCTAGCTCTGTCGGTGCATGGTTGCCCATGCCCTCAATGCGGCTTTCGATCGCACGCCACACCCCTGCAGGCGGCATTACGCCGGTTACCTGTTGGCCCATCAGGCCAAACTGCGCGTTCCACCATTCCACTTCGCGCGCGAAATCGGGATCTGACAGCTGCCGCCGCCGGGCCTCTGCCAGTTCCGTGCCTTCCAGCACGCCCAGCGCCAGCTCGCCAGCCTGCATGTCGGGGACGCCCTCTGCGGGTTCCAGAACATCGTCAGCCACCGCCAAGACACCCCTTGAGACTAGCCAGACCCCGGCGGATCCAGCTCTTCATCGTGCCCAGCGGGACACCAATGCGTTCTGCAAGTTCGGAATGGGACAGGCCGTCGAAAAAAGCCATTCGGATTGATTTGCGGTGATCGTCTTGCAACGCTTCCATGCAGCGACGCATGCGTTCGTTATCTTCGGCGTTGCACAGCAATTCGTCGGCGGGAACTGCATCGTCCTCAATCTCTTCCAGCACGTCCGCTTCTGCGTGCCCCGACAGGTAATCGCTGCGCTGCTGGCGCCGGACGCCATCGATCGCGGCATTGCGTGCAATTACGCAGAGCCAGCTGATGGGGCTGGCCCGGTTCGCATCAAAGCGTCCGGCCCTGTTCCAGACCTTGAGATAGACGTCCTGCAATACGTCCTCGGCTAGTTCGCGGTCGTGCATGATGCGCAGGATGACACCGAAAAGCTTGGCCGACGTCATGTCGTAAACCTGCTTCAGCGCCGCGCTATTGCCGCGCGCAACCTGCTCGATGGCGGCGATCAGCATCTTGCGCCTCTCTTCCGCCCCCGGGTTATTCTTGGCGCTGAATGCACTCTCCATCCGTCGAACCTACGCGAAAAAACGTGAGCGTAAAGTAAACCAGTATCGCAGTCAGGCGATGACGGCTGGCAGGCGCTGATACAACCACCAGCATCCGCACAAGGCGACGATCGCTCCGCCCGCCACGCGCATCGGCGCGAATTGGGCCCGGCGCGCCAGCCACAGCAGCGGAGGCACCACGCAGGCCAGAACCGCCAGCTGGAGCAATTCAATGCCAATGTTGAACCCCACCAAGGTCGGCAAATTATGCGCGATATTCGTATCCGCCTCCGCCACCAGCGTCGCAAAGGCAAGGCCGTGGACAAGGCCAAAGCCTGTCGCCACCCAAGCTTCGCGGCCGGGAAAGATGGGGCGGATCGCGTGGCAGGCCGTGACCACCACCGACAAGGCGATCAGCGCCTCTACCGGGCCAGTTTGCAGGTGCCAGTTGCCAAGACCCGCCGCCACCAGCGTGACCGAATGGCCGACGGTAAAGCCAGTGACGATTCCGCCCATGTGGTACAGGCTTTCGCGAAGGCCCCGCACTCTTGACCATCGCTTGTCCCTTGCCGCCAACGGGGCCGCAAGCAGCAAGGCCATCAGGAACAGCAAATGGTCGAACCCTGTCGCTACATGGATCGCGCCCAGCCACGCCGCGCGCACGAACGATGTGAACATCGACGGGTCGGGCGTGAAAGTAATATTCTGATCCGTTTGCCGAACCGCGCCAATGACGCGACTTTCGCCCCCGTCAGCCAGGCTGATCAATGCGAAGTGATCGGGCACGCTGTCGACCACGACCGACCAGCGCAGGGAAAATGGCCCCGCGCTCTTGCCAGCGGGAAGCGGGAAGTACGCTGTAGCCAACAGGTCGAGCGGTCCCGCAACCTGCGCAAAGCGGAGCTGATCGATCCGCATTGGCAGCGTGGCACCATCCGCAGTGGTCAGCGTAATCCGCCGTGCGAGATACTTTCGGGCATCGGCCAGATCGGTTTCGCCATTGCCGGCCCTGTGGCTCGAGGCGTAGGCATATTCGGCAGCGGGTACGATGATCTGCGCCTCTACCCGATCGCCGGAAAGATGCAGAGTGACTTCGCTATTGGGCGTAAGGTGGGCGAATGCGGACTCCGACCAGCTCAGCATCGCCAGAACCGCGAAGGTCATGATCGATAATGACCGGCAAGCCTTAGCCATGGGAGAACCACGCCAGCGCCGTTTCGGGATTGAAGATTGCCGGATTTATGGCCAGTGCGCGTTCGCGGGCGTTGGCTGCACCATCCTTGTCTCCCGCCAGGGCGGCGGCCTGCGACATTGCGGCGTAAATCGGGGCACTGCGCCAGCCCGCATCGACCGCAAGCTGCAATTCGCGCCTGGCGTGCGCGTAGCGGCCATTTGCAATCAGCGCATTGGCCATCAGAAGGCGCGATGCGCCGTCTTGCCGCACGGCAAGATTTGCGCGTGCCAGTGCCAGCGCGCGCGCAGGATCGCCGAAAGCCAGCTCATGTTCTGCCGCATGAGCCTGCGCAGCAAGAGGCGCTTGTCGCAAACGCTGGCCCCAGATGGCCGCGGCCCTGTCCGCCCATTGCAGGCTTTGCGCCCGATCTCCGCTGAAGCGATGCATCATGGCCAGTGCATCCATCGCCTCGGGCCAGCCGTGATCTTGCGCGACCTGTTCCATCAGCGCCATGCCGGCTGCCATGTCTCCGGCCAGCGCCAGTGCTTCGGCGCGATGTGCCATCGTTATGGGGCTGCCGGGAAACAGAGTTTCGGCCGCGTCATACCATTCCTGCGCGCTTTCGCCGTGTCCCCGCGCGTTCTCGCTAACGCCGATCTGCAGGGCGATGCGGGCGCGGGCCTCTCTGCTGCTGGCGCTTTCGCGAGCGGCTCGGGCGAAGAGCGCGATGGCGCTATCGAAGTCGCCGCGTGCGCGGGACAGCATCGCCCCGCGAAACGCGAAGCTGCGGGTGGGATCGGTGCGCGCGGCTTCGGTATAGCGGGCCGACGCGGTCGCCATGTCGCCACGATAAAGGGCGATGTCGCCGCGCATGGCGGTCATCTCCGCACGGTCCGATGCGGGGGGTGGCACAGCCATGGCCCCGGCACCGTCTAGGGCAGCCTCGGCCAGGGAAAGATCGTGGGTCATCATCGCAAACGACGCTTGCCGAAGCCATGGCCCTGATCCGGCAGGGGCATTGGCGTGGGCATCGTCCAACAGCTTTCCAGCCTCGGCCAATGCGGCGTAATCATGGGTCAGCGAAAATCGCTGCATCTGCGCCGTGGCAAGGGATTCCTGCTTCAGCCACTGCCCCGGCGCATTGCGGACGCGGTTTCTGGCCCAGGAAAGATCGCTGTCCGCTCTGTGAAGCGCCCCCTGAAAATCCGCGTCTACGAGGTTTTCGGCCACCGCGAAGCGTGCAGCATCGGGCCTGGTCACCCGGGATGGCCCGCTCTGCTGCATGGAAACAGCGGCATGTTCCGCCACGGCCAGCGCCATAACTGCACAAAACGGGACGAGCAGCCATTGCCAGGGTCTGGAAGGGAGAAAAGCCCTGAACCGCTCGTCCCGAGTGTGCGCGGCGGTGCGGGAAACAGCCGCTTCCGGCGCGGATCCTGTCGGGGTTGGGACCACGCCGGCCATCCCCGTTACGCTTCCTCTGCGCACGGGGTGAGGCCTGCCGCGACCAGATCGTCGGCAAGCGCATTGGTAAGCCCTGCCAGCTGGTCCGAAATTTCGGGCACGAAGTCGCCATTGGCATCGTCCGTGGGATCGGCATCGTTATAGGCGTTCTTCAAGTCCGAACCGATCAGCGCTGTCGAAACGGCAGGCATGCCCATGCGGTCTACCCGCGTGTAATCGGCGGGATCGTCGCTGCGGAAATCAAAGCCGCTGCCCATTACTGGCAAAGGCGGGGTGCCCTGCGCGGCGGCAAGATAGGGAAAGCCCGGCTGAAACTGCACGTCATTGCCCGGCGGATTCAGCGGCAGTCCGGCCAGAGTGTTCGCACCATGCGTCTGGAGATCGAGGAAGATAACCGCCAGCGTTACATCGATAACCGGATCGGGCAGCATGCGTCCATTGGGAAAGCCGGATGGCGCCGAAAGGTTGAGCGTAAGCGTATCGGGCACGACCAGGTCGGCCACTGAAACGCCCGGAGCGACTTCCTGTGTCAGGCATGCCGTAACGTCATAGGTGGTCGGCGTCGGTGTCGGCGTCGGTGTGGGGGCAGGCGTCGGCGATGGTGTCATGGTGATGGGGTCATCCATCTTGCCATTGTCGTCACCGCCGCATGAGGTAAGCAGCATGGTCGCCAGTGCGACCGGAGCAAGGCGCGCGATCGCGCGGGTTTTCGTGGTCCGGTTCATCACAGCTGTCCTCCGAAACGGGCGGTGGTGGCCCATACGTCCACCGGGTTGTCGCCATTGGCGATGCGATCCTTGGGTATCTCGATCACCACGCCGGTCAGGTTCTGGCCGGCGAAGAAGTCACGGGTGCTGTCGAAACTGAGCGTGCCCGTTGCGGCCGTGTCCTTGAAACCTTGCAGGTCGAAAAAGAACGGATCGTCAAAAAGGCCGGCGCGGGCCTTCACGCCACCCTGCATGAGATTGGTCTCGACAGCGCCTGTCAGCGGACCCGTGACGCCAGGCAATCCTTCGATGGACACGCCTTGGGAACCCTCGGTCGTGCCGGGGCCGAACCGTACATGGATCGGCATATCGGCGCTGGTACGAGGAGCCGCATTCGAAAGGTTGATCGTGTAGATCACATCGCGGTCATAGGTTCCGGGATTGTCCGTCGATTGCGGCCCCGCAAACGTCAGCGCAAGAACAACAGACGTGTCCGTATGCCATGCGAAGAGGTCCGCAATATCTGCGGCCCGGTCAGGTGTAGAATCCATCGATGGATCGGTGCGCGCAGGCGGATCGAGATGGTCTGCGGCCATCCCGCCCAAGCCCGGCGCCAAAAGCGTGGCACCGCCCGCAAGCGCCAGTCCCGCTCCTGCGATCGATAGGGTTTTCCATTTTTGCACGGCATACTCCCCAGTCTGCGTTTCAAACCGTGCAAAGTGACAAGGAACGAAGATAGCGCCCCTTTTCGCGTCCTTGCACGGTGCACCGCCTGCGACGGGCATGGGCAGTTACGTTGCGATCTTCCAATTGGATGCCACGGGTCGAAAATTAATTTTTCGGGGGTGGGCGCAGCGGCGAGGCGGAGAGTTCCCTTGCCAGCGCAGTGGAGCCGCTATGCATACGGTCCCACGGTCCCACGGTCCCACGGTCCCACGGTCCCACGGTCCCACGGTCCCACGGTCCCCGGAGGCCGCGTCCCGATGCGCTTCGGCCCGCTCGGCACCGACGGGGCCGAGCGCCGCCTCAACGTCCTCATCAGCCGCGCCAAGCAGCGCTGCGAGGTCTTCGCGTCGATGACCGACGAGGACATCGATCCCGACTTCGCACAGACGCGAAAGGGCGTGTTCGCCTTCCGCCTCTTCATGCACTTCGCCCGCACCGGACGCATGACGATGGCAGAGAGCACCGGACGCGACCACGACAGCGTGTTCGAGGAGCAGGTCGCCAAGGCCCTGCAGCAGCGCGGCCACCAGGTCCATCGCCAGGTCGGACTTGCCGGGTTCTACATCGATCTCGCGGTGGCGGACGAGAGCCATCCCGGGCGCTACCTCGTCGGAGTCGAATGCGACGGTGCCTCCTACCACGAGGCGCGTTCCGCACGCGACCGCGACCGCGACCGCCTGCGCCAGTCGGTCCTTGAAAGCCATGGAGGGACGATCCTGCGGGTCTGGAGCACCGACTGGTTCCAGAGGCCCACCCGGGAGACCGATCGTCCCGTCGCCAGCATCGAAGCCGCGAAGGAGGATGCGGCAGCTTCCCAAGCCAAGGGCGAGCGGGCCGTTCCCTACGCGATTTCTGAATATGAATATCCTCGCATTATTGGCTGCTTAGGTCATTCGACCTACGCTGATGCTCAATGCCCGTTACGTTACGGGCTAAAGCAACAGTGGGTGATTGACCCCATCGTTCTTTGCCGGTTCCGGCGCTGACTTCATCGTTAAAGAGCTGCGGGCAATCCCGGGCGTACTCGCGATCGGCGATAGCCTCGATCACGCCAGTGACGAGAGCCAGCAGATCATGGATTGGCCCACGGCAGATAGCGCTGCTTCAAACTGCGCTGAGTGAGTTCGGCAGACCATCAATTGGTTTTCTGCTGGAGCTGCCTCATTTCGGTTAGAGCGCCGGATCGATGCAATCATCCTTGCAAATGGCGCTATCATTTGCCTTGAGAGTCCAGCGCCCTCCCGGCGATACGAAGGGTGGAGAATCTCGTCCCCAAACGCTCATCTTGTCGATCCGACCATTTCGACAAAAGCCTGCGCGGCTTGTGATTGGTAGCGTTCCTTGTGTCTGAGCGCATAGAACGGGCGCGGGGGCAATGCAAAGGGGGCCGCTTGCACTGCCCCAGTGGCAATCAGCCTGCCTGCGACGAGCAGCGAGAGCACCGTGACACCGGCGCCTGCGGCAGCCGCGGTCAAAAGCGCCTCGTTCGAAGGCAGCGTCAGGCGTAGGTCGAAAGCATCGATGTCGAGGCCGCGCGCCTCCATCGCTGCAGCAAAGGCGGCGCGCGTGCCCGAACCTTGCTCTCTGACCAGCCAGGGCAGCTTTGGCAGGGTTTCGTCGTCGAGCCTTTCGGGCAGATCCGTGCCGATCAGGGCAAGCTGGTCTTCATCCACTTGCCAGCGCGCGACTGCCGGATCCTCGATCAGCCCCTCGATGAAGCCGAGTTCGGCCACTCCGTCGCGCACTTTCGCCGCAGCCTCGCGGCTGTTGCCAATCGATAGTTCGACCGTGATTCCCGGAAAGCGTGCCCGGAAACGGGCGATGATTGGCGGCAGCCAATAGCCTGCGATGGTCTGACTGGCGACGATGGAGAGAAGGCCGCGCTTCAGCCCGCCGAAATCGTCCAGCATACGCCTTGCCTGCTCGGCACGCGTGAGCACAGAGCGTGCTTCGTCAAGGAAAGCGCGGCCGACCTCGTTCAGGGCGATACCCCTGCCGATGCGATCGAACAGGTGAACCCCGTGCCGATCTTCCAGCGCGGAGATTGTCGCGCTGACTGCGGACTGGGTGAGATTGAGGGCCTTGGCGGCACGGGTGACGTGCTCGCGCTCTGCCACGGCGATGAAAATGCGGAGCTGTTCGAGGGTCATGCCATCCAACTGATAAGATTTTCCGAATGGTATGACAAGTAATGTTCGTTGGAAGCGATCATTGGCAATTCTTAGATGCTCACCATCATTCCACTATCCAAAGGCCCGGCATGTCCAGCATTACCGATAACCCACGGCATGCGGACTTCGCCCTTGCGACCCGGCGTGCTCTGCATCACCCGCAGCGTCTCTGGCGGGGCCTCCTGCTTTGCGGCTTCGTTTCCATAGCGGCCTTCCTGATTGCATGGCTGGAGGCAAAGCTTTTCGGCAAGGCCTGGATCGAGCCGCTCGTCCTCGCCATCTTGGCCGGCACGGCCTTGCGATCGGTCTGGGCCCCTCCTGCATCGTGGCTGCCCGGCGTGGATTTCTGTGCGCATTTCCTTCTGGAGGTCGCCGTCGTCCTTCTGGGTGCGTCGCTGAGCGCGGCGACAATTGCCGCCGTGGGGCCTATGATGATCGCCGCGATAATCGTGGTGGTCGCCGTTGCCATCATCGTGAGCTTCATGATCGGGCTACTGTTCGGACTGCCTCTCCACATGGCGATACTCGTCGCCTGCGGGAATGCGATATGCGGTAATAGCGCGATCGCCGCAGTTGCGCCGGTGATCGATGCGGATCCCGACGATGTCGCCGCCGCGATTGCCTTTACCGCCGTGCTCGGGGTGATCGTCGTACTCGGCCTTCCCTTGCTGGGCTATGCTCTGGGATTGACCGCCACTCAGTTCGGCATGTTTTCGGGACTGACCGTCTATGCCGTGCCGCAGGTCATAGCTGCAGCATCGCCGATGGGCATGTCGGCAATCAAAATCGGTACTCTGGTCAAGCTGGTGCGGGTGCTGATGCTGGGGCCGGTCTGCGTGATGCTTGCGATGATGGCACCGTACCTGCTTCGTGCAAATGAGTCGCGCGCGGGCTTTTCCCCCGGCGGCGAGCGTCCTCGCCCTCCTCTCGGGAGGCTGGTGCCCTGGTTCATCATCGGCTTCGTCATAATGGCGATTGCCCGTTCGCTTGGCCTGATCCCGGAAGTGGTCCTGCCCATGCTGGCATCCATGGCGACGGGATTGACGGTCGTATCGATGGCCGGACTGGGGCTTGGCGTCGATGTCCGCAAGCTTGTGCGCGCCGGTGGCCGGGTCACGGGCACGGTCGTGCTGTCACTCCTCGTGCTGGGGGTAGTCTCATTGGCCGCGATATTTCTTTTTGGTGTCCGGACGGCAGGTGTTTGACGATCGGTCCTGCCATGCGAGCCACCGCGGCGCCTGTCCTTACGTGGCGATGGTCTCGGTGCGGTCGACCGTCAGCCTCGCTTTTCCATCATCACGGCATCAAGGTATCGAGCAGGCCCGATGGGGCCGCGACAACTTTCTCGTCCGTGCGCACCGCTGGCGAAAGGAGGATGGGGGCATCATGGCGCGGAAGGCTTTGCCGCGGGTCGGAGAGGGGCAGGAGGTCGAGCGCGCCGAAAGGTTCGTCCGTAAGCTTGACCCGCGGTTCGATGCACAAGCCCGAGAGCGGACCTGCAGCCAACGACAGGCGATCCCCGACCCGATATCAGCCGGGCACCGCCAAAGCGGCGCTTCCGGTCAAAGCGCGCCCTCGTCACCTCCGTAATAGACTTCGCTGATCACGCCGTCCCGCGATCCGAAGCATTGCCACGGAGCCTCGGCACCGTCGACATTCACATAGATCATCACGCCCGATTCGGCCTCGTCAATGCGGCGCGATCCGATGACATTGCCGCCGGTCATCTCGTTGACGCGGGCAAGGCATTGGGTTTCCATCCCGCCGGGTGAACGGATGGGATCCTTCAGCTTTGGCGCGGCGGTTTCCCTGACCGGCATTTCCATCGGCACCGCTTCGCCCATCGGGCTGCTGCGCGGCACGGAGACAAGGTGGTAGCTGTCGATCACGCCGACATTGCGGCCGCCCAGCGCGGCGGCATCCTCACGCGTGGGACAGGCGACGAGATCCGCGCTGTCGTCGAGGAAATCCACGGTCGCTTCGCTTTCGCCGACGCGGACACAGGGATCACCGCTTTCGGGATAGCCATCGCCGACCTGCACCAGATCGGCCGGGAACGCGGGCGCCGCATCGGCGGCGGTCACCTCTGCCGGGGTTTCGGTTTCACCCGATCCGCAGGCCGCAAGCGCCAGCGAACCGCTGGCGGCAATCAACAGGGCCGGTTTCGAATGCATCATCAATCCTCCCGCTTATCCAAAATATATTGGGAGCGGCCCGGTGGCTTCCGTGGGCCGCTCCCAAACCGGCGGTTCACCGGCAACGGCTGCGCGGCACCATGGTCGATCCGTCGACACGCCCGTGGCTCGTCGTCAGTTCGATGCACTGCCTGCTGGAAGAGTTGTACCAGAGCGATCCGTGACCGCCGCCGCTTTGCGTAAAGCTGTCGACCTGGCGGAAACCGTTGTTGCTCATCTGGACATCGGCCCCGTCACTGGCGGCACCGACAAGGCGGCCATACCAGGTGCCCGGATCGCCCGCTGATGATGCGGACCAGCTGCCGGAGCCGGACTGGCATTTCGGATGCGACCCGATATCGTCGAGCGAATAGAACCGGCCATCGGCAATCGTCACCTGCACGCACTGGCGCGAAGCGGCGCGCCACTGGATCGAATAGCGCGTATTGCCAGAGGTGAAATTGTCGACCTGCACGAAGCCGCGGCTTTCAAGCTGCGACATGCCGCCTGCTGCGCGCGCGCCTTCCAGGTCCTTGAAGTCGGCATGATCGGTATAGCCGCCGCGCCCGCTGTGGTGCCGCAGGTTCGCATTGCGCTGTTCGACGCCCGCGGTATAGCCCGCCGAATAGGCCGATGAATCGTGCTTGTTGTGATAGGGCGCGTTGTGGAGACCGGCAGTGTAGCCGTTCTCGTAACGCGTTTCATCCTGCGCATCGCTATAGTGCGAACCGTCATCGTGGTGGTTCGATTTGTGCGACAGCAGCGCGCCCAGAATCGCCGCGCCGGCGACCACGCCCACGGCTGCCGCAGCATTCGAACCGCCCGAATGATGACAGTCCGCATCGCTGGCATCGACGATCGTTTCAACCGTTCCGCGATAGGTTTCGGTGCGGATGCAGTTCCCGTCATCCTTGTCCCACCAATAGGCATAGGTATAGCCCATCGAATTGGTGTTGCTGTCTATATATTTGAAACCGCGGGATTTCAGCGCGCTTTCCACCCCATCGGCGGGCAGACCGTTGAGCGTTGTGAGCCGGTCGGCCTTTTCGGCCATGGCAGGCGTTGCGACCAGTGAGAGAGCCACCGGTGCGGCGGCGAGACGAACGAGAAATTTCCGTGGCACCTGAAATCCTCCATTACAAAAACAATTATATCTTGGGCGGAATAGACACTACATCCTGCACGCGCTTTGACATGGAGCAAACTTAATTTGCTGCAATGCAGAAAAATTATCGTTGCCCCTCATGATATTTATTGTCCCGAATGCCAAATGGGATCTTTGTCTAGTATTGACCTGACAAATCTCAAAGGCAACTATCAAACTGTCTGAATCGAAGGTGGTCGGAAAATGCTGGCCGGATCCGAAACGCCGTGCGGCGTGGTCTGAAATTTCTGACGGAGGGCGTGATGGGGAAATTCGCGATCGGCCTGATCGCACTCGTGTTCGGGCTGGTGATCGGCGGGGTTTCCGCCAGCATGATCGTTGGCGGTGCCGCCGCCGGTGCCGGGGCGGGGGCGGGCATCATGACCGGCATGTGCTCCACCATACAGGCTGCGCAGAATGCCGGGGTGATGAGCGCCGAAGACGCCGACCGGACGATTGCGCAAGTGGCAAGCGACCTGTCCGACAAGGATGGCGCCAGTATCGAGATTACCGGCACTGCGCAGGAATGCGCCGACTTCATGGCCAAATACGCCAGCTGACGCCCGCAAATCGTTTCATGACCGGCCATATTGCTTTTGGCCTTTCGCTATCGGGAACTGTCCATGACGACGACGAAGCTATGTTACGCCCTGATTACCATGGTCGCGCTGTCCGGCTGTGCCAGCATCTCCGGCAAGCCTTCGCATCCGCTGGCGCGGCAGACGTGGGAATTGCGCGAAATTCACACGGCCAACAAGCGCCCCGTCACGCTTACTGCGGAACAGGCGAGCAGGCACACGCTGCGCTTCGGCAGGGAGAATGCCGTGTCGCTCAAACTCGACTGTAACAATGGCACTGCCGACTGGAGTGCGGGCGATGCGATCGAGGGGAAGGGCATCCTCACCATCGGCCCCGTCGCTGCGACGCGCGCGCTGTGCCCGCCGCCATCCTTTGGCGAGGAACTGGCCGCCGACTTGCCGCAGGCGAGCGCCTATATCCTCTCCGACAAAGGGGATAAGCTTTCGATCGTCACGCGCCACGTGCTGTTTCGTTTCAAAAAGGCGGATTGATCGGTTTCGTTTTCAAAGGGGGATTAAGTGATGCGGGGTCTGGTCGCGATATTTATGGCGGGCGCGCTGACGCTGCCCGCAGCGCCCGCGCTGGCGCAGGGTTCCAAGGTATCCTCCGCGCTGGAGCTTGCCGAGGCGGTCGAGGGCCTGGCGCCCGGCGATTGGGTCTGGGCGCCCGAAATCGCGCCAGATGGCCCGGTCACCGTTCTTGTCGACCTGACGGCGCAGATCGCCTTCGTCTATCGCAACGGGGTTAATATCGGTGTCTCGACCGTGTCGACGGGCAAGCCGGGGCATGAGACGCCGACGGGTGTGTTCCAGATCCTGCAAAAGGACGCGGATCACCGGTCAAGCACCTATAACAATGCCCCGATGTTCTTTCAGGAGCGGCTGACATGGGATGGCGTCGCCCTGCATGCGGGCGGTCTTCCGGGCTATCCCGAAAGCCATGGCTGCGTGCATTTGCCCTATAATTTCGCGAAAGAGCTGTTCCAGATCACCAGCATGGGCGGGACGGTGGTCGTGACTGGACGCGCCGGCGCGCCGATCCGCACGCTGGCCGGCGGCGTGCTGGCCCCGGTGGACGAACTGGGCGGGGCGGCCACGCATCATGCGCTGGCGGATGAGGAGAACTGGGAATGGAACCATACCGTTCCCGACGAAGGGCCGCTTTCGATCATCATTTCCACCAGTGACCAGCGGGTCGTCGTGATGCGCAACGGACAGGAAGTGGGGCGTTCGCGCGCAGTGATCGAGGACCACGTGGGCACCCATGTCGCGACGATGCATCGCGGAGCGGACGGCAAGCCGCACTGGGTGCTGATCGGCGTGCCCGGGCATGAGGGGGAGGCAAATCATGCGCTTGACGCCATGGCGCTGCACCGCCTTCGTCTGCCGCCCGGCTTCTATGATCAACTGCGCGGCCGGGTGGAGGAGGGGACGACGGTGCTCGTCACTTCAGCCGGTGTCGGCGCGCACAATAGCGGGCGCCCGATGACGCTGCTGGCGGCGAATGACTGACAGGCCCGGCGCGGCCCGGTTTCAGGAACCGAAGCGTTTCCAAAGGCCGAACAGGATCGCGGCATTGATCGCCGGGGCCAGCAGCGCAAGCGCCGCCGATCCGATGCCGATGCGATCGCCGATCAGGTTCCACGGCATGCCAAGCGGCATGAGAAAGACGCCTGACAGCGGGTCCTTTTCCTGACCGAACCACCCGAAAGTTCCGATCAGGAATATAAGGAGCGCCAGCGCATAAAGCGCAACGAACAGCCAGAATACCCATTTCATGCCTGACGAAGACCCCGCTGCCTGCCGCGACCGCTACGCTTGTAACGCCAGCGGTAAAGGTACAGCGAACGAGCCGGAAATCCAGCCAGCCTGCCCATAAGAGGCTGTCGGGTTCGATAATCGTGCTTCGGCATCTGCCCCGGTCTCCGGCGGCCCGGATCGGCAGACCCAGCCGATGCGCCCGGGCGGGGCGGATCCGGGCCGGGTTGAAACCATCGCCCGTCAGCGAAGTTGCATAAGGATGACCGCCCTGTTCCCCAAGCTGGCGCTTGCACGCCTGACCGCCCTCCTGTGTGCTCTTTTGGCGATGACGCTCTCGGCTGCTGCCATGGCGCAGGGCAATGCCGCCACCTCCAGCGAACCTTATGTCTACAAGGTCGATCGGCTGAACGGCGGCATCGCCGATGCACCCGACGATCTGTACCGCGATACCCCGCAGGCGCTTCTGGAAAGCTTCCTCGATGCAGGGCAGGACGGCGACTGGGTGCGCGCGGGCTATGCGCTCGACATGACGCATCTCTCACCGGCAGAGCGGCGCGAGGAGGGGCCGAAGCTGGCGGCCATGCTCTATGAGGTGGTGAGAGGATCCATCGTCATCGACTGGAGCGGACTGTCGGACAGGCCCGACGCGGTCGACACCACGACATCCAGCAAGGACCCGATGGCGGGCGCGCCCCGGCGCAATATCCGGCTGGGCCGGATCGAGGTGGATGGGCGAACGACCTCGATCAGGATCGCGCGGGTGCAGGAACCGGGGCAGGACCCGGTCTGGCTGTTCGCCAGCCAGACGGTGCAGAATGTCCCGGCACTTTATGCGGCCTATGGCCCGACGCGTTTCGAAAAGACCCTGCCCGCCGCCCTGCGCAAGCCTGCGTTCTGGACGCTGATGTGGTGGGAAGTGATCGCGCTGCCCATTGTCATACTCATCGCCATTGCCGCTGCGGGGCTGACATGGCGCGCGATCGGCGATTTCATCACTCGGTACGATGACAATATCGCCGCGCGCATCCTGCGGGCGGTGCGCATGCCGGTCGCGATCCTTGCCTTTGCCGGCACTTTCGCGCTGGTGCGGAACCTGGCCTTCAGCTTTTCGGGGCTGATCAATGCGATCCTCAACCCTCTGCAGACCTTGCTGATCGTATTCGCCGCCGCCGCCGTATTCCTGTCGATCCTCGAAGGCATCCTCGACCGCGTGGCCGATAGCCAGATCGAGGATTTTTCGAAGCCCGACCATGAGAACGACCGCAATTATTACACCATGCTGTCAGCGGTGCGGCGCATGGGCATCGTCATCATCCTGCTTTTGGGCATCGGCATCGTTCTTCTCCAGACGAATATCAACGAGACGCTGGGCTTCTCGCTTCTGGCATCGGCGGGGCTGTTCACCGTCGTGCTGGCCTTTGCCGCGCGCAAGCTGTTGGGCGATATCATGGCATCGCTGCAGATCGCCTTTTCGAAAACGGCCAGGATCGGCGACGCCGTGATGTTCAGCGGCGACTGGTGCTATGTCGAGAAGATTGGCTTTACCCATCTCAGGCTTCGCACGTGGGACAATCGCCGGATCATCGCCCCTGTCGGCAATTTCGTGCAGGACAGTTTCGAAAACTGGACGAAGAAGGACCCGAGCCTGACCAAGGTCGCGCATCTCTATCTGGACCACAGGGCCGATATCGATGCGCTGCGCGAGGATTTTGCCGAGTTCGTCGCCAATGACGAGGATGTCATCAACAAGGAGGAGGCAAAGCTGCAAGTGGTGGACCACACGCCCACCGCCATGGTGCTGCGCCTGCTGGCCCAATCACCCGACCCCCAGCGCGGGTGGGAGATGCAGTGCCGCATGCGCGAGCATATGCTGAAGCTGGCGATGGGCCGCGATGCCGCGACTGAAAACGAACCCTATCCCGCCTATCTCCCGCGCGAACGGGAAGTCCGCATCGACTAGTTGGCAGCAGCAAGGCGGGGGAGGGGCGGGACCCCCCCTGCCGGGTCATTCCTGCTGCGCCGCCTTCCACGCGCCCATCGACCCCAGGTAAATGTCGAGATTGTCGAACCCCTGCGCGTCAAGCCAGCCGGCCGCGACGGTCGCCCGCATGCCGCTGGCGCACATCAGCGTATAGGCGCCCGAGGGATCGAGTTTCTTCCATTCTTCGGAAAGTTCACCGACATAGATGTGGCGCGAACCTTCGATTGCGGTTACGGCGCGTTCGTCGGCGTCGCGCACGTCCAGCAAGGTCCAGCCTTCGCTCTGGCCTTCCAGCCGTTCCCTGACTTCCGCCGTTCCGATCATGGGAATGGCGCGCATTTCCTGGCCCGACGCGGCGGCGGGGACGACGCCCACATAACCGCCCACGACATTGTCGAGCGCGATGCGGACAAGATGCTGCATCGCCTGTTCCAGCTGGTCGTGCGATGATGCGACCAGCGCGATCCTTTCCCCCTCACCGATGAACCAGCCTGCGAAGGCCGGGATCATGTCGACCGGCAGGTTCATCGCCCCCGGAAGATGGCCCGAGGCATAGGCCATGGGTTCGCGGATATCGACGAGATGATCCGCCCCGCATTCGCTCAGCCCGGCCAAAGTCAGCGGCCGCGGCCGCATGATGCGCGGAGCCGGATCGCCGCCTTCGAGGTTCAGCCGTTCCATCAGACGGAAATAGGGTGGCTGGTAATGATGCTCGTCCACCTTGCGTTCGATAAAGGCGTCGCGGTCCGCGATCTGAAGGAGCGGGTTGTTCCAGCGTTCGTGCCCCACGGTCGAGAATTCGCGGTCCGCCATGCCCGAACCGCAGACCGAACCGGCGCCATGAGCGGGATAGATGATCGCCTGATCGCCAAGGTCGAGGATCTTCTGCAGGGAATCGAACAGCAATCCTGCGACCTCACGCTTGCGATTGGGGTAGAAATCGGTGCGACCGACATCGCCCACGAATAGCGCATCGCCAGTGAACACGCCTACGGCCCCCTCGCCATAGGCGCTGTCGTAAAGGGCAAGCGCGATATGGTCGAACGTATGGCCGGGCGTTTCGAATACGCGGATCTCAAGCTGGCCGATGGGAAAGCGATCGCCATCGCGCGTGGTTTCGGCATAGCGGACTTCACCGGCGGCATCGGGGCCGTGGAGCACTTTCGCCCCGCTCAGCTCCGCCAGGATCGGCGCGCCCGATACCAGATCCTCGTTGCGGTGGGTCTCGAAGATATGGGTGATGGACAATCCGTTGGCACGGGCCATCTCGACATAGATCTCGCAGTCGCGGCGCGGATCGATCACGGCCGCTTGTCCATCCGAACCCACGAGATAGGAAAGGTGAGAGAGGCCCGGTGTCTTGATTTTCTCGAGTATCATCGACGTCTCCTTCCACGAAGCCAACGCGGGGGGCCGTACTGGCGTTCCGAGGCGTGGCGGGTGGGAAGGCCCCCGCTTTCCTGAGAAGCGTAGGTCAGACCGGCATCGGCGCGGCCGTTACCCGCGCGGCAACCATCTTCCAGCCAGCTTCTGCACGACCCCCTGCATGGCTTTCCCGCGCCCGATGCGGATGCCGGGCAGTTCGACATATCGATACAGCAGATGGGCGCCGCCAAGGACAACGGGTAAGGAGGCCGAGGCGAGCGCGGCAAAGCGCAGGACGGGATGCCAATGGTCGATGCCGAACCGTAGCAGCGCGCTGCCGATCGGCACGATGAGCAGGAGGTGGACCAGATAAAGGCTGAACGAGATTTCACCAAGCCAGCGCAGCAGTCGCGTTTCCAGAATACGCTCTGCCAAAGTGACAGGTGGCAGCCTCCAGCTCCCGGCAAAGGAACATGCAAGACTTCCTATCAGTCCGGTGCCGAGTATCGAGAATATCTCGTTCGTATCGAATTCACCGTCCATCGGAATGGCTGCGACAAGGACGGCTCGCGCAAGGTAGAGCGGGATAGCCGATCCGTCGGCGGGGATCAGGGCGAGCAGCGATCCGGCTAGGAATAGATTGAGCTTTATCGGCAGAAAGGCCGGCTCGGGGAAGCTGGCGATCCAGCCGCCTGCAAGGAACATCACGCAGACGCTGAGGGCTGAAAGGGCAATGGTGACGGCGAACCAGCCAAATCGCCTGAACATCAGCGCGATAACGGGGAATGCGATATAGAATTGCATCTCCAGGCTGACCGACCAGTCGGGCATTGCGGTGTGCTGCGCATAATTGGGAAACAGGCCGAACAGGAAGCTGGCATGGATCAGCAGATTGCCCAGTGACTGATCATCATAGCGGCCCTGGCCAACCGGATTGGCGGAAAGATGTGTGACGAAAACCTCGCGCATTTCACCCAGAAGAGGGCCAATGGCGATCGCGATGACCAAAAGCACGTAATAGGCAGGTGCGAGGCGGAAGAAGCGCTTTTTGAAGAATTGCAGCCATGGCTGTTCGCAGCCTGAATGCAACTGATAGGCCATGACAAAGCCGCTCAACAGAATGAAAAGATCGACTGCCAGCTTTGGCCATTCCAGCAACGGGATGCCCCATTGCATGAGCATGGCGCAATGACCCAGGAACACCCAGGTCGCAGCAACTCCCCTCAGCCCGGTGAGCGAGACGATCTCGCCTCTGATCGGCCGCTCTTCCAGGTGCCTCCACTCAGCCGCGTTCGGTCGGTCCCAATGACCTGTTCGGTGACGCGTCCAGACAAGGTGCGGCGCGACCGCCTTATTGGTCACGCCTATTCGGATTTGGCGATCAAGGCTAGGGCGGCATGGTCGTTCCACACCGTGACGCCCGGATTTCTTCAGGCGCTGTTGGAAGTCGTCCAATCTGCGTGGTATCGATCGCCCTTCTTCGATGACATTGCGGATGGGGGACCCGATGGGCGATATGAAGCTTGAAACGATGACCGTGCATGCCGGCTGTGAACCTGACCCGGCGACCAACGCCCGGATTACGCCTATTTATCAGACGGCAAGCTATGTGTTCGACAGCGCCGAGCATGCGGCAGACCTGTTTGCATTAAAGCAGTTCGGCAACATCTATTCGCGGATCATGAACCCGACGAATGACGTGCTGGAAAAGAAGGTCGCGGCCATGGAAGGGGGCGTGGGCGCGCTCGGCGTGGCAAGCGGCCATGCGGCGCAATTGCTGGCGTTTTACACGCTGATGGAACCGGGCTGCAATATCGTCGCGGCGCGTAAGCTTTACGGCGGATCGCTGAACCAGATGGGCGAGGCGTTTCGCAAATTCGGCTGGGAAACGCGTTTTGTCGATGCCGACGATCCCGAAAACATTCGCGCGGCCATTGATGAAAAGACCCGCTGCGTTTTCATCGAAAGCCTTGCCAATCCCGGCGGCGTGGTGACCGACATCGCGGCCATCGCCGACATCGCGCATGACGGCGGCGTGCCTCTGATCGTCGACAATACGATGGCCAGCCCGGTGCTGTGCCGCCCGATCGAACATGGCGCGGATATCGTCACCCACTCGACCACGAAATTCCTCAACGGCCATGGCAATGCGGTGGGCGGGGTGATCGTCGATTCAGGCCGCTTCGACTGGAAGGCGCAAGGGGACAAGTTTCCCAGCCTGACCCAGCCAAGCGGTTCCTATCACGGCGCGGTGCTTGTCGATGCGCTGGAGCCGGTTGGCCCCATCGCCTTCATCATCGCCTGCAGGGTGCTGGGCCTGCGCGATCTTGGCCCTGCATTGGCGCCGCAGAATGCGTGGCTGGCGCTGACCGGCATGGAAACGCTGGCGCTGCGAATGGAGCGGCATTGCGATAATGCGCTGGCGGTCGCGAAGTGGCTCGACAGCCACAACAAGATCGCATGGGTTTCCTATGCCGGGCTGGAAGGCAGTCGTTACAAGCCGCTGGCCGACAAATATCTCGGCGGCAAGGGCGGGGCGGTCTTCACCTTCGGCGTCAAGGGCGGGTTCGAAGCCGGAGTGAAGCTGGTGTCGAGCGTCAAGCTTTTCAGCCACCTTGCCAATATCGGCGACACGCGCTCGCTCATCATCCACCCGGCGTCGACCACGCACAGCCAGCTTGAAGGCGAAGAGCTGATTGCCGCCGGGGCAGGGCCCGATGTCGTGCGCATTTCTGTCGGGATCGAGCATGTCGACGACCTGATCGCCGATCTCGAAATGGGGCTTCGCGCGATCTGACGGGTCTGGCGCGCAAATAGAAAGGCGGGCTGGCAATCGCATGGATCGCCAGCCCGCCATTTGGTTGCGGGGGCCGGTCAGCAACCAGCCTTCCTATCGAAATCAGCCGGGCATCGACACGGCATCGGTCGCGTGGATCACGCCGTTCGACGCCTTGATATCGGTCGCGACGACAGTGGCGGTGCCGCCCTTCGCATCGGTCAGGATCACGTTCCCGCCCGACAGGCTGGCGACCAGCGTCGAACCCTGCACGGTCTTCAGCGCGGCAGAGCCATCGTTATCCTCGATCATGCCGATCAGTTCGGCTGCGGTCACCTTGCCGGGAACGACGTGATAGGTCAGCACCGAACGCAAGGTCCCTTCATTCTCGGGCTTGAGCAGGGTCGGCACGGTGCCTTCGGGCAGTTCGTTGAAAGCCGCGTCGGTCGGCGCGAAAACGGTGAACGGACCGTCGCCCGACAGCGTTTCGGCAAGGCCCGCAGCCTTGACCGCGGCGACCAGTGTTTCGTGCTGCGGCGATTCAACCGCAGCTTCGACGATGGTCGCGGAACTATGGTGATCGGCAAGGGCGGGGGTGGCAGCCGTCAATGCAATTGCTGCGGCCATCATGACGGGAAGTTTCATCAGTATCTCTCTTCTTCTTGGGGGGTGGGATTTGAGGGGTGAACAGGACCCGTGGGGGAGTGGGACGGCCACGGGCCCTGTTCTTGGGGTGGATCAGGACAGGATGAGGGCGCTGCCGATCCACGTCGTAGTCAGGGTGACGATTGCCAGTCCAAGACTGGAGCCAAGAACATATCGCACGACATGTTCTTCGCTCCCGCCCCGAACCTTGTCAGGTGAATATTGGGCGTTTTCTTCGGGTAGGCGCATTGCATCCTCCTGTTTCTATCAATGGCGAACCATTAATTGGAAGATGCGCATGCGGCCCCTCGGCCACAACCTGTCCCAAGGTGCAGTCGTCGCGAACTATTCGGAAAGTCTGTGGGCTAGTATCCAGCCTCGATGACCACGCGGATCGCCTCTGCCGTGGTCGTGATGCCCAGTGCGCGCAGCAGTGCTGCCCGGTGCATCTTGATCGTCCGCTCGCTGAGATCGAGGTCGAAGGCGATCTGCTTGTTGAGCTTGCCGCGCGCGATCTCGATCAGGATTTCGCGCTGGCGCGGGGTCAGCTCGTCGATGCGCTGCCGGGCCGCGCTCTGCCTTGGGTTTTCGGTCGGGGTAGTGGGGGCGGGAATTTCCATCTGCGAGCCGAGGAAATATTCGATTTCCCCATCGGCACCGAAGATGGGCGCGACCATGACCGCGTTGCGAAACGGCGTCCCGTCTTTCTTGTAGTTCAGAATCTCGACCATGACCGGACGTTTGGCGCGTACCCCTGCGCGCAATTCTTCGGTCAGTTCCGGCTCGGTGTCTGGCCCGGTAAGGAAGCGGCAATTATGGCCGATGATCTCTTCACGGCTATAGCCGGTAAGCGCGACAAAGGCTGGATTGCATTCGACAATCGGATTGTCCGGCAGGCGCGGATTGCTCACGACGGCGGCGACCGCGCTTGAGGCGATGAGGTCTGAAGCGCTCATGGGGCAAGCCTAGTAAACTCTTGCCCGGTTGGGAAGATTGCCCTTTCGGGCAGCTTGTCGCCGGGCCTTCGTGTCCCGATGTTTGGCTGGATGGATGGGTATTTGCAAGATACGAGCATGAAAGTCGCGATTGTCGGAGCGGGCATTGCGGGCCTTGCCTGCGCCGACCGGCTTGCCGCGCATGGCTGCGCGGTCAGGCTTTTCGACAAGGGCCGTGGATTTGGCGGGCGCATGTCGACCCGGCGCATGGAAACCCCGCTGGGCGACGCATATTTCGACCACGGCGCGCAATATTTCACCGCCCGCGATCTTCGCTTTCGCAAGCTGGTCGAACAGTGGCAATCGCACGGCCTCGTCGCCCCATGGCCCGCGGCGGGAAGCGATGCGCTGGTCGGCGTGCCCGGCATGAATGCGGTCGTGCGCCATATGGCCCGCGCGCATGACGCGCAGGTCGGCACCACGGTCAAGGCGATCGAACGCGTCGATGGGTATTGGTATGTTCGGTCTGATCGCGATCGGGACGGGCCGTTCGACACGATCGTGCTGGCCGTACCTGCCGAACAGGCCGCGCCGCTGCTTTCGCTGCATGATTTCGCAATGGGGCGGGCGGCCCTGCGCCGGCATTCGATGCCATGCTGGACCGCGATGCTGGCTTTCGATCGGCCGCTGCCGGTCGCCGATGATGTGCTGCGCGGTGACGGGATTGTGCAATGGGCCGCCCGCAACAATGCCAAGCCGGGCCGCACCGGTCCCGAAAGCTGGGTCGTGCAGGCCAGCGCGGATTGGAGCGCGCAGACCTGCGAGGAGGAACCCGCGAACATCCTCCCACGGCTCGTCAGCGCGTTCGAAGAGCAGTTCGACCTGTCGCTTCCCGAACCGCTGGCCGCTGCGGCGCACCGCTGGCGCTTTGCGCGGGCGCCGGGCACGGGCGACGAAATCCTCTGGAACCGGGACAGGCAATTGGGGGCCTGCGGCGACTGGCTGATCGGGCCGCGGGTGGAATGCGCATGGCTGTCGGGGCATCTTTTGGGCGATGCCATCGCGGCCAGCGTCAGCGTCGCGTTGCAGGCGCGCTAAGCGGCCAGACGCGAATCCTGCTGGCGGAATTCGCGCGACCGGCTAAGCTCTCTCCAAACAAAACGGAGAGGCATTGATGTTCGTAAAGTTCACCGCCACCGACCGCGTCGCGGTCATCGTGAATGCGACGCAGGTTACCTATATCTCAGAGGTGTCGGAGGGCACGCGTATCCGCTTTGGCGAAAACCGCAGCGTGACCGTGCTCGAACCCCTGCCCGAAGTGATGGACCGGCTGGACCATACCGAACAGCTGCCCGCCGGTTACGCCTAGTCGGCGTTACGGATCGAGCCCCAGCCCCAAGGCTGAACGATCTGCTGTCGCGGCGGCCAGCCCTGCGCGCGTTGATCCGATGCGGGCCTGCGCATCGATCAGCTGGATCTGCGCATTGGTGGCGGTTTCCTCGCGCTGGTTGACGAGGAAGAAGTCGCTCGACCCCAGCTGGAAACGGCGGCGTTCGGCATTGGCCAGTTCGCGGGCAAGCTCGTATTCCTGGCGCGACGTGCCGACAAGGCGTTCGGCCCCCTCCACGGCGATGCGCATGGCATCGACCTCGGTGCGGATCTGGTCGCGCAGGTACTTCTGTTTCATGGCCAGCTGGTCAAGACCCGCCTCGGTCTCGGCGATGCGCCCCTTTGCCGCGCGGTTTTGCAGCGGCACCGAAAAGCGGAAGCCCACGATCGTTTCGAACGGCGTGCGGCTGGGGCCGCCCAATCCTTCGTCGCCAATATCCTTGCCCACTTCCGCAGTCAGGTCAAAGCGCGGCTTGAGCGCGTTTTCGGCAAGGGCAAGGCTCAAGGTCGATTGCTCGACCTGCGCCAGCAGGCTTTGCAGTTCAGGGCGCTGCTCGACGCTGAATTCGGGATCGGGCCGCGCGAAATCCAGTGCCTCGCTGCTTTCCGGTAAACGGCCTGCGCCAACGATGATCGGCTCGCCCGACGCGTCGCGGTAATAGAGCGCGAGCCGCGCGGCGGCAGCGCCAAAGGCCTGCTCCGCCTCGATCACCAAAGCGCGGCGACGCACGAGGTTCTGCTCGTTCTCGGTCCGCAGGATGCGCGGCTGCGAACCCAGTTCGACCTGCCGGTTGATGGCGCCGGTTCGGCTTTCCGCCAGCTCCAGCAGATCGCGATAGGCGCGCAGGCGCAGCCCGGCGGCGACCCATTGCTGATAGGCGGTTATCGCCCGGCTCTGCACTCCGATGGCGGCGGCCTGTGCCTCGAAGCGGGCGATGTCGATACCGCTGGCGGCGATGGACCGCTGGGCGCGGCGTTCGTCGATCAGGCGGTCGCGGACCAGCGAATAGAGCGCGCCCAGCTTGAATTCACCCAGCTCGTTGGTGAAGCTCTTGTCTTCATAGATCGGAAAGTCGCCGCGAGATACGCGGTAGCCGCCATAGGCATAGCCGCCGTTCGTTACGAAGGGGCGCGTGGCTTTGCCTTCGACAATGGTGCCATCGTAATAGCCAGTTACGCGGCTTCGCCCCTCAACGCCAAAGACCGTATCGAATGCGCCCTCGGCCTTTAGCGCGGTACCCTGCGCCTTGCGGATACCGGCCAGCGCCTCGATGATCTGGGGGGAACTGCGGGCCGAGGCGCGCAGCACGTCTTCCAGCATCAGCGGCCCTGCCGCCGGATCCTGCGGCCCGTAATCATCTGCCGCCTCGCTCTGCGCCATGGCTGGCAGCGGATGCGACATCAGCGCCGCAGTCATCGCGGCTGCAATCAGCCTGATCACGACGACGACTCCGCAGACGCGCCATCGGTCAGCGCCGTGCTGCCGGTGCGGTCGTATTGGAGGGGGAAATCATTGAGCTGGCGCCATATCTCGAACCCGACGGTGACGGTTTCGCCGCGCACCCAGCCAACGACATTGCTGCCCTGCCGAACGAAGCGGGCTTCGGGCCATGGGCGCTGTGCGCCGGGCACGGGTTCCACGATCACGCGGAATTGGCCATTGGTCTGCGCGACCGGATCGATGGTGCGCACGCGCCCGTCATATACGCCATAGACAAGATTGGGCCAGCCGCTGAACTGGATCGCGGGGAAACCTTCGAATTCCAGCCTGACGGGGCTGCCCTGGTCGATCACCGGCACGTCGCGCGCGTCGATATAGATCTCTACCGCGCGATCCACCTGATCGGGCGCGACGACGGCCAGCACGGTCCCGGCAGAAATCAGCTGCCCTCCCGCCGCGCCATTGACCTGCTGCACCCGGCCGTCGCGCGGAGCGACGGCGACCTGCGCGGAACGGCGGTTGATCTCGGTTTCGATCCGGTTGATCCCCGCGCGCGCTTCGGCAAGCGTCGCATCGGCCTCGGAAATGCGGATCTGCGCCTGTTCGTATTCGCGGCGAGAGGCCAGGCCCTCGGCAAACAATTGGCGCGTGCGTTCGACGTCGATCATGGCGACCTGCCGCGCCTGCCGGATCGCGGCGATTTCCGCCTCCAGCTGGCTGCGTTCGGCGTTGAGGCGCGACAGCAGATTGGGATCGACATCGACGACGCGGGCAATGGGATCACCTTGCTTCACGCGTTCGCCATCGCGGACGAAAAAGCGTTCGACCCGCCCGTCGATCAGCGACGACACCTGACGCGGACGGTCATCGGGGTCGAGCGAGACGACCTTGCCCAATCCCTGCGCCGTCTGGACCCACGGTACGAACAGCAGGGCGATGGAGAGCGCGAAGCCGATGCCGATGAGCCATGCGAGCACGATCGTGACACGCGGCGGCGACAGCGCGGCATAGCTGGTGAAATGCGCGATATTCTCTGGCCGGTTAGGCATCTTCGGCCTCCCGCTTTTCGGCAAAGCGGACAAGTTCGGCGTGAGTGTCGAACCGGTGCTGTTCGCGCTGCCCCAGCCACATATAGCCATCCAGCGCGATCGCGTCGGTTCGGCGGGTGGAAAGAAGCACAGTGGTGCCCGATGCGCGCAATTTTTCGAGCGCGGCCATGAGCCGGGGGATCGGCATCATGTCGAACAGTTCCGACAATACCAGCAGTCGCGGTTTGCTGAGCAGCGCATTGGCGAGCTTCAATTGCATGACCTCTGCAATGGAAAGCGGCGCGCCAGACGACGATAGCTCGGTGTCCAGCCCCTTGCTCAATGTCGCGACCCGCCTGCCGAGCCCGACCGTGTCGAGCGCGGCCATCATCGCCCCGCTGTCTTCCTCCGCCACGGCAAGGGCAAGATATTCGCGGATCGTGACCTCGACGATGGTAGGGCGATTGAGGACGGTGATCACCGAGCGCAGCAGATACATGTCAAACGTGCCGATATCGCCGCCGCCGACCAGCACCTGCCCGCGATCGGGCAGGGCATGGCGCTTCAGCAGCACGGCGAGCATGCTTTCCATGCCGGGCTCCAGCAGGGCGACGATCTGCTCCCCGTTCTTCATCGAGAAATTGAGCCGGGCATCGCCCTGGACCACGTCGCGCATGCGCACCGAACCGTCGGCCGGTGCGGCGCCGCTTGCCTCGCTGCTTTCCTGCGGGATGCCGAACAGCAACGACAATTCTTCGGAACTGGCCGCCATTTCGTAGAAGGTGTCGAGATACCAGCCGAGCTGCGAAATGCCGTAGAACACGCCCGAAAGGATCAGCTCTGCCGCGACCAGCTGGCCAATCGACAGCTGGCCCTGGATGATCAGGTTCCCGCCCAGCGCCAGCAGCCCCGCGCTTGCCAATGCGTAGAGCAGGAAATAGGCCACCGCCTGCGAGAAGCTGTAATGGAAATAGCGCTTGTGCGCATCGATATAGCTGGCGGTCACATCCTCTGACCGGTCCATCGCATAACCGACATGGCGGCTGGATTTGTAGAAGCCGTTCGAGCCGCCAAGGCTTTCGAGCCAGTGCGCGGCATTATGCTTGGCGTGGGAAAGCCCCACTGCGCCCGTCACCGCGCCGCGTCGCCACGCCACCCAGATCAGCGCGACGATGATCACCAGCAGCGCGTTGAAGGCAAGGAAGAACGGGTGGTAAAAGCTGGTAACCGCAAGGCCGACCGCGGCCTGCAGGATGATCGTGAAAGCCCCGATCAGCAGGTGTGGCACCGATTTCTGCAGAACCGGCATGTCGAAGAAACGGTTGAACAGATGCCCGCTGTTCGCGTCGGAGAAATAGGGATTCTGCGCATGCACGGCGCGCACGGTGATCTCTGCCACGACGCGGGCGAAGAGGCGCCGTTCGAACATGGCCATCAGGTACAGGCGCAGGGCGCTTAGTGCCGCGACCATCAAGAGCAGCAGCAGGAGCACGCCCGATAATGTCCATAAAGGCGCAGGCAAGGTGGTGCGCGCCACGGAATTTATCAGGAGCTGAACCGAGATCGGCGTGGCAAGCGACAGGAGCGTGATCGCCACGGTATAGATGATCCCGATCCGGATATAGCCGAAATCGGGTCCGATGATCTGCGAGATCCATGCCGCGGCATCGCGTAATCCCAGACGTTGCGTGGCCACTTGCACTCCTTGAAAAACACTCCGTTCGCAGGTGCAACATATATGGGCAGATGGTGCGGCAATGAAGTCGCAGATCGCCTGAATTTTGTTATTTTTTATTGCTGGATACAGCCATTGGGCAAGAGGCCGGGCCATGGCGGTTCGATCGTAAGGCGCCATCCATCTCCTTGCCCATGATCCGTTTCGCTGCGGCCCGGCGTGGCCCTTGTCCGGTGAACGGGACGAGGTCCGCAGACAAAAGGATGGACGCAGCCCGTCCAGTCGCGGCAAGGAGGAGATGTCGCGAATGGAAGCCCGGATCGGGGCGAATGGGAAAAGATGCGGAAACGGATCGTGATGGCAGGGCGCTTCATGGCATTGCGGGTGCTGATCATGGGCATGATCCTGATCCTGCTGCCGGGAATCGCGGCTGCGCAAACCGTCGCGCCCGCTTCGCCCGCCAGCCAGCAGCCCGCCTCCAGCCAGCAGCCAACGGCCAGCCAGCAAGAGGTCGAGGCCATCTTCGCCGCTTTTGACGAGGATGCGGACAAGGCGCGGCAGTTCCTCTCGCAATTGGGCGAGGTGGACGGTGAGCCGTCGATCGACCAGATCGCGAAGCTGACCGAATTGCGCAATGCGGTCGCGCGCGACCGCGACCGGGCGCTGTCGCTGGCAAGCCGCGGGACGATGACTTCGCGCATATTGGAAGCGCAGATCGACGCGCTTGGCCCGCCGCCGGCAGAGGGTGAGAGCGAGCCGGCCATTGTCGCCGCGCGGCGCGAAGCCCTGCAGGAACAGCAGGGCATCGTGACCGCACCCGCCATCCGTCTGCGCGAAGCGAGCGCGCGCGCCTCGGTCATCGTGACTGCCATCGACGCCCGCATCCGGGCGATGAAGCGCGCGCGCCTGATTGAGCGCGGGCTGTCCTTTATCGACCCGCGCCTGTGGTATCGAACCGTCGTTGAAATCGGCAATGCGGTTACCGTGGGCAAGCGTAATGCGGCGCAAAACCTCGGCAAATACGGTGTTCTCGACCAGATCGCGGCATTCGCGGTTGCGATTGCCCTGATCGCGGGCGCACCGCTTGTCGGCATGTTTCTCTGGCGCAAATTATCGGCCCGCCTTTCAAGGCGTGTCCTCGAGGAAGGATCGGTCGCGAAAAAGCTGCTTGTCTCGGTTCTTCAGGATGCGCTGGCCGGTCTCATCTTCGCCCTTGCGCTGATCGCGATGACGGTCGCGCTGATGATCTTCCTGCTGCCCATCGTGCCTGTCGAGGCGCTGGTCGCCATCGTCGTATCGGTAATGCTGGCGGGCATTCTGCTTGGCATTGCGCAATGGATCGGGCGGGGCGTGCTGATGTCGCCGTTTCCCGAACTGCGGCTTGTCACCCTGCCGCCCGCGCGGGCAGACATGGCGCTTGCCGCGATCCGGCAGATGGCGATCGTGCTGGGGGCGGAACTGGTCATCAGCGCGCTGGAAAAGGCAGGCTTCATCGGCAGCAATTTTGCCCGTTTCGCCTCTGCCGCGCTGGTCGCTGTCGGCGCATGGCTCTTGTGGCAGCTTGCCAATTACCTGCGCGAGGGCCGCAAATATTACGACGAGCGCCGTGCGATGGAGCCAGGGGGCGATGCGCCGGGGCTGGATTTCGCGACGCCCATTTCACGTCTGATGAAACTGTTCGCGATTATCGCCATAGGGGCGGCGGTGGTCGGTTACGAATTGATTGCGCGCTTTTTCTTTGCATCCAGCCTGCTGTCGCTCTCGCTTGTCGGCATGGCGGTCTATCTCCACCGCTCGTTCGTGCTGGTCGTCAATGCCTTTGCCAAAGGTTCGATGGCGCGCTTTCGCCGTGGCCTGCACCTGCTGCCGCTGCTGACGGGGCTGATCCTGACCATCGCCGTCATCGCCCTGCTTGCCATCATCTGGGGCTATGAGCCGAGCGAGATCGCCGATGCCTTCATCATGCTGCGCACAGGGATAGAATTTGGCGAGATCCGCATTTCGGCAGGCGATATCGTCACCTTTGCCGCTGTGTTCTTCATCGGCTTTTTCATCACGCGATGGCTGCAGCGGTTCCTGAAACTGTCGATCATGCCCGAATTCGGCATGGATACCGGGGCAGAGGCCGCCATCCTCACCTTCATCGGCTATATCGGCATTTTCCTTGCCGCGCTGATTGCCATCGCCACCACCGGGCTTGATCTCTCCAGCCTCGCCTTTGTCGCGGGCGCCTTGTCTGTCGGCCTCGGCTTTGGCCTGCAATCGGTGGTGGAGAACTTCACCAGCGGTATCCTGCTGCTGATAGAACGCCCCATCAAGGTCGGCGACTGGATCGAGGTGGGCGAGCATTCGGGCATCGTCAGGAAGATCGCGGTACGCTCCACCCATATCGAGACGTTCGACCGGCACCAGATCATCGTGCCCAATTCGCAGCTGATCTCGGGGGTGGTGAAGAACCGCAGCTTTTCGACTGGCCCCGCGCGTATCGTTGTGCCGGTGGGCGTTGCCTATGGCAGCGATCTCGACCGGGTGCAGGAAATCCTGCTCGACATCGCGAAGGCGAACGAGAGCGTGCTGGAGTTCCCCGAACCGGCGGTCGCCATGGAGGGGTTTGGCGACAGCTCTATCAATGTGAAGATCCTCGCTTTTGTCCATCAGGCGACCGATGGCGCACCGACGGCATCGGCCTTGAACTTCGCGATCGCGCGGCGTTTCGCGGAAGAGGGTATCGAGATCCCGTTCCCGCAGCGCGACCTGCATGTAAAGAACTGGCCACCCCGGACCGACGAGGCGCCTGCATAGGCGCCTGCGGCCGGTTTGCGGGATCAGCCGCCTGCGGTCAGCACGATCTCCCTGGTGCTTTCGGCGCTTGCCATTTGCGTTGCCGCCGAGTGTTGCATGCCCCTCATCATACGCTGCGCGGTGCGCGAATCCTTGGCGCTGATGATATTGGCGCGCACGGTCCAGCCTTCCAGTGAAGCAGGCATGTCGGGCAGGCCGCGCATCTGGGCCACCGAATGCAGCGTCGCCCGGTCGAGCCACTTCATGCCCGAAGGTTCCACCATGCGCACATTGACCGGTACCCCATCGGCGATCTCGAAGCGGATCTGAATGATCGCTTCGGGAACGGAGTGGTATTGGTCGATCTCGATTTGGCGCAGCTGGCCGTTCAGCGATTTGCTCACGCTCTGCGCCCATTGATCCGCAGACATGCGCGGGGCGACCTCGATCGTGCTTCCCTCCTGTGGCTCGGACTGAACGGGCAGGGCGAAGGTCAGCAGAGTTGCGGCGGCGATTGTCGGGATAATGGGTCTCATCGGTTCATCCTTTCATGTCGGATGACCGGCCAGATGGCTAATTCGCGATTGAAGGGCGTGTTTTCAAAGTGGCGATAGAGTCGTTTGGTCGGTCTGTGCGGTGCTCATGCACCTCAGTCCCGAGAACAGGCTGAACCTCCCTATTGCGAAGTCAAACCAATCCGCCATTTCGACAGCAATATTAGCCGGGTCGGGCCGATTGATCTGCCGACGGGTAATGATGCATTGCTGGTGCATGCGATCATGCCGCCGGGACATATCCCATTATCCGGCACCTGACGGTTCACCGACTCGCTGTGCCGAGCCGGTCAGTCCATCGGCTCCAGCCGTATCGCCGCGCCGCCTCCGGGGGCGAGCCACAGCTTCATCGTGTCGCCCTTTTTCACCACGGCGCTGTCATATGCGATGCGGTGGCGCGCCTCGGTCTCATAGGTTGCGCCTTCGCCGTCTTTCCAGATCCTTGCCCTATAGCGCTTGCCAGGGGTGAGAAACGCAAAGTCCAGCGTGACATCGCGCGCCATCGCGTCGTTGACGCCGCCGACGTACCAGTCGTCGCTATTGCGGTCCTTGCGCGCGAAGATCGCGTAATCGCCAACTTCGCCCGCGATCAGGTGGCTTTCGGCCCAGTCGGTCGGCACTGCTTCGATAAAGGCAAGTTCCCTGGGATGCGCGGCAAGGTTCTCCGCGAAGTCCGCCGCCATCTGGATCGGCGAATAGATCGCGAGATACAGCCCCAGCTGCTTTGCCAGCGTGGAGGCGAGGGGAACATCATTTCCGCCCTTCAGGCTGAGCACGCCCGGCGTATAATCCATCGGCCCTGCCAGCATGCGCGTATAGACCAGCGTGGGTTCATGGTCCGGCCCGTTGTTGAAGGGAGCCCATGCGTTATATTCCATGCCCCGCGCCCCTTCGCGCGAAACGCGGTTGGGGTAGGTGCGGCGAAGACCGGTATCCTTGACCGGTTCGTGGGCGTTGACCGCGACGCGGTTTTTCGCCGCTTCCTCCACGACCTTCAGGTGATGCTGCACCTGCCGCTGGCCATCGTGCCACACCATGACCTGCTTGCCGCAAGGCTGGGTGATGTCGGCATTGCAGGCGATGATCCCGCCCGCATCGGCGACATAGCCGGTCTTGACCACGTCGATGCCAAGATCGCCATACAGCTTCATCGCATCGGAAAGCTGCGCCTCGTAATTGGCGATATTGCCGCCGGTTTCGTGGTGCCCGATCAGGTGCACGCCCTTTTTCGCGGCATATTTCGACAGGCCGGTCAGGTCGAAATCCGGGTATGGCTTCGTAAAGCTGAAATCGCGGCCATTGCCGAACCAGGTCCCGTCCCAGCCATAGTCCCATCCCTCGACCAGCACGCCGCGGAATCCGTGCTTGGCTGCGAAGTCGATATATTGCTTCGTGCGCTTTGTCGTGGCGCCATGGTCGGGCCCCTGCGCCCATGACCATTTGCCAGAGATCATGCCCCACCAGATGCCGATATATTTGGCGGGCTTGAACCAGCTGACATCGCCGAGCTTGTTAGGCTCGTTGAGATTGAGTTCGAGGTCGTTCTCCACCAGACCCGCCGCATCATCGGCAATGCGGATCGTGCGCCATGGGGTGTTGAACGCGCCCGTTCGCACTACTTTCGCACCGCTGGGCGCAGGGGCGAGATGGGCGCGGAAACGCTGGCCCTGCAGGCGCTGCAGCCACATTCCCGAATAATCGACCAGCGCGGCTTCGTGGAAGGACAGGTGGGTGCCGTCCTTCAGCCGCATGGTCATGGGCGTATGCGCCATGGAAACCGACGCGATCGGCGTTTCCGAATAAAGATATTCATAGCGGTTCCAGTCGCCCGCCGGGATCCACCATGCGGTGCCTCCATCCGCTCCATTGGCCGGCGCGATTGAAAATTCGGTCAGCTCCTCGGCGATATGGGTCACCGGATGATCGGCGCGGTCCGGAAATTCATAGCGGAAGCCGATGCCATTATCGAACACGCGCATGCGCAGGGTAAGCTCGCGCGGGGTGTCGTCCTGCTCGGTAAAACTGACCGACAGCTCGTTATGGTGATCGCGGACATAGCGCCGTTCGCCCCACGGCTGTTCCCATGTCTCATCGCCCGATGCCGTTGTTTCGGCCGTGATCTTGAGGTTCCGGCGTAGCGGGTCTTCATCGGTGAAGTTGAAGCCCAGTTGCGAGCGGGCGATCAGTTCCTTCCCATCGCGCTCCACCTCATAGAACGGCTTGCCTTCGTAATCGACATCGATGGTGACCTGAATGCGGCCATCGGGCGAGGTGACCGTGCCCGCCTGTGCGGCGGCAGGAATGGCAAGCGCGGCAATCGCGGCTGAGAGGAGGAGGCTCTTGGTCATAGGCGGGTAATCAGGGCTCCGAATGGGGGGAGTTCGGTGGAGGTCGCACCGTTAAGGGAGAGGAGGATTTCGCCATCGGGCGCGGAATAGGGCGCGGTTTTGGCAGAGAGGTTGAAGGCGCAGGCGATGCGATCGCCCTCGGCTTCGCGGGTGAAGGTGAGGAGCGCGCCATCGGCGCGGCAATCGACAACCTTGCCGTTATGGAGGGCGGGGTGCGCATTGCGCAGTGCCAGCATGGCGCGGGTATGGTTGAGGAGCGATCCTTCATCCGCGTCCTGCGCCGCGACCGATTTTGTCAGGTTCGCCTCGCCATAGGGAAGCCATGGCGTGCCCGACCCGAACCCGCCTTCCGGCGTCCACGGCATGGGCGTGCGGGCACCGTCGCGCGACAGGGTGAGCGGCCAGTTGGCGATGGCTTCGGGGTCCTGCAACTGGTCGAAGGGGATATCGACTTGGCTGAGCCCCAATTCCTCGCCGTTATAGAGGATGATATTGCCGCGCATGGCGGCCAGCAGCGCCATCTTCATGCGGGCGAAGGCGGGGGCATGGGCCTCATCCACCCAGCGCGAGATTGCACGCGGCGCGTCATGGTTCTCGAACGCCCAGCTCGGCCAGTTGCCGCCCTGCGCATCGGGCCATTTGGTCAGCACTTCGCAGACCAGTTCTGGCGTCAGGCGATCGGCATAGAGGAAGTCGAAGCCATAGGTGGAATTGAGATGTTCGTTCCCGGCGGTGAAGGCGCGCATCTCGTCCTCCACCCCTTCGCCGCCGACTTCGGCGACGGTGAAGATGCCGTCATATTCTTCGGTAAGCGCGCGGATGCGGCGGATGAAGGCAGGGATTTCAGGATGCGACTGGTTGTGGACGCGCAGCTGATAATCGAAGGGGCGCGTGCGCTCCTTCCCATTGTCGGGCGCGGGCGGATTGTCGCGCATTTCAGGGTCATGCATCAGGAAGTTCAAGGCATCGATGCGGAACCCGTCGACGCCGCGATCCAGCCAGAATTTCGCCACGCCCAGCAGCGCTTCCTGCACTTCCGGGTTGTGCCCGTTGACCTGCGGCTGGCTGGAGAGAAAGTTGTGCAGGTAATACTGGCGGCGGCGCGCATCCCATGTCCATGCCGGTCCGCCGAACACCGACTGCCAGTTTGACGGGGGCGACCCGTCGGGCTTGGCATCGGCCCAGACATACCAGTCGGCCTTTGCATTATCGCGCGACGACCGGCTTTCGACGAACCACGGATGTTCGTCCGACGTATGCGAATAGACCTGGTCGATCAGGACTTTGAGGCCGAGGTCATGCGCCCGCGCGACAACCGCGTCGAAATCGGCCAGCTTCCCGAAGATCGGGTCGACATCGCGGTAATCCGAAACGTCATAGCCGAAATCCTTCATCGGCGATTTGAAGAAGGGCGATATCCAGATCGCATCCACGCCCAGCGAGGCGACATGCGGCAGGCGTTGCGCGATGCCCGGCAGATCGCCGATGCCGTCGCCATTCGCATCCATGAAGCTGCGCGGATAGATCTGGTAGATGGCGGCGCCGCGCCACCAGTCGGGTTTGTCGGTCATTTCGAAGGAACCTCGCCGGCGCGGCAGACCGCCCAGCCGAATGCAGGGATGGTGAACTTGGCGCTGCCCGGTGCGGAGGCCGCGCCGGGGCAATTGCCGGCCAGCGCCTCGAACGTGCGGACGGAATGGCCGGTGACGATATTGCGGGTGATGGGCTGCGCGCTGGTGTTGAACGCCAGCAGATATTCGCGGCCAGTTTCGGGATCGATGCGAGCAGCGGCAAAGAGCCCCGCCTCCTGCTGGTAACCGCGGATTTCCTGGCTCCCACGCGACAGGGCGGGATGCGCGCGGCGCATCGCCGAAAATTCGCGGATCAGGCGATAGAGCGGGTGGCTCTCATCGAAATTCGCGGCTGCGGTTGTGGCGTCCGTGCCGATCAGCCTGTTGTCGTTATAGACGGCGGTCTTCGAGGCGAACATGTCCTCACGCGCCAGCTGGTCATTGCCGTCGCCGACGAAGCCCTGTTCGTCGCCGTAATAGATCACAGGCGATCCGCGCAGGGTCATCATCATCGCATGGCCAAGCATGACGCGCTTCAAAAGCTCGTCCTGCGAAATCTCGGGCCTATCCTCGCGGATCAGGGTCGAAAACCGCCCCATGTCGTGATTGCCGAGGAAAGTCGGCAGGTTCAGTGCCGTCTTTTCGCCGCTCTCATACAGCACGTCGCCATCGAACATATGGGCGAGGACGACCGTGCCCTTATCCCGCCCCAGCAGTTCGCGCATCGATGCCTGAAAGGCGAAGTCCAGCACGGCGGGCAGGCGATCGCGGCGCGTGTATTGCGCGATATAGCCGCTGCCGGGGACATCCTTGTAGATCTCTCCGAACATGTGGAAATTGGGGATGCCGCGCGCCTTTGCGCGGGCCTGCATGGCGGGCACGAACTCTTGCCAGAAGCCGGGGTCGACATGGCGGGCGGTATCGATGCGAAAACCGTCGATCCCGAAATCGTCGATCCATGCACCATAGATGTCGATCATGCCGGCGCGCACCGCCGGGCTTTCGGTGAACAGATCGTCGAGGCCGGAGAAATCGCCGAACCGGCTGTCCTCTCCGGTAAAGGTGGAATCCCCGCGATTGTGGTAATGGATCGGATCGTTGAGCCAGGCCGGGACCTTCACATCCTCTTCGCCCGCCGGAACGTATGGGGTGTAGGCGAAGGACGGATCGGTCAGACGCGCGAAATTCGCCTCGCTGCTGTCGGTATCGCCCGCAAAGCCGGGATTGATCGACGCGCCATCGGGGCCGCCGCGCGTGGAATAGGGGTAATCGCCCCGGCTGCGATAGGGGAAGCCATCTGCCTGAACCTCGCGATATTTGATCACGTCGGCGGTGTGGTTGGTGATGATGTCCATATAGACCTTCATCCCCCGCGCATGGGCGGCATCGACGAAGGCGCGGAATTCATCGCGCGTGCCGAAATGGCTGTCGGGGCGGGTGAAGTCGGTCACCCAATAGCCGTGGTAACCGGCGCTCTCGTCGCCCTTTGGCCCTTGCACTGGCTTGTTCTGGAAAATGGGCGCGAACCAGATCGCGGTGATGCCCATGTCCTGCAAATAGTCGAGCCGTTCGGTCAGCCCTTTCAAGTCGCCGCCATGGAAGAAGCCCTTGGCCGTGGGGTCGTAGCCGGTTGCCAGTCGCTCGCCGGTCAGCCCGCCTTTGTCATT
Organism: Croceicoccus mobilis; assembly: GCF_001661965.1. GTDB lineage: Bacteria > Pseudomonadota > Alphaproteobacteria > Sphingomonadales > Sphingomonadaceae > Croceicoccus > Croceicoccus mobilis. The sequence goes on along the minus strand of NZ_LYWZ01000027.1, from coordinate 236,410 downwards.
GGCGCTGTCGCCGTTTTCGAACCGGTCGGGAAGGACGAAATAAACCACTTCCTCGGACGGAGCGCGGTCGCGGAAGCTTTCGGCTTCGGCGGTTGGCGCGGGCTGCGCCTGCACCGAGGCGCAGGCGGAAAGCGCCATGGCCGAAATGGCAGTCAGAAGGGGGAGGGCGCGTTTCATGCGTTAGCCTTTGTCGCGGGCGTTTGGGCGGTGCCCTGACCGCTGACGAATTGCCGGAGGAAATCGATATGGCGCGGCATGGCGCGGACCTGTTCGACCATGGCGGCCTCGGTCTCTTCGAGGAGTGCGCGAAGCTGGTCTTCGGGCAAGGCGTCGGCCATCGGGTTGTAGCCGGTGGCTTCCACGCCTTGCCCGGCCAGCACCTGAAACCATGCCACTTCGGTAAAAAGCTCTTCACGCTCGCGGTGGATGAAGCCGGTTTCGCGCCACAGCTCGATTTTCGCGGTCAGCGTATCGGGTAGCGCCATGTCGCGCACCGCATCCCAAAAGGGCTGACCGCGGCGTTCGTTCGCGGTGTAATGGAGGATGAGGAAGTCGCGGATGCGGCTCCATTCGAAATCGGCCTGCGCATTGAAATGGTCGATCGCGGCCTGGCTGGGCTTGCCAGCGGGGAGCAGGGCGAGGAAGCGGCTGATCGCGCTCTGGATCAGATGGATGCTGGTCGATTCCAGCGGCTCCATGAACCCTGCCGCAAGGCCAAGGGCGAGGCAGTTTCGGTTCCAGTGCTTGCGCCGCTTGCCCGTGGTAAAACGGATCGGACGCGGATCGGCCTGCGGCTTGCCATCCAGATTGGCGAGCAGCGTTTCGGCCGCCTCGTCATCCGACAGGTGCGCGGAACTATAGACCATGCCGTTTCCGATGCGGTGCTGCAGCGGGATGCGCCATTGCCACCCCGCCTTTCGCGCGATGGAGCGCGTATAAGGCGTGAAATCGCCGCCGCCTTCGCAAGGGACGGCCATGGCGCGGTCGCATGGAAGGTAGTTCGACCAGTCGTCGAAACCGGTCCCAAGCGCGCCCTCTATCAAAAGCCCGCGAAAGCCAGTGCAGTCGATGAAGAAATCAGCCGCCAGCACGCGCCCGTCGTCCAGCGTAACGGAGGCGATGTCACCGGTTGCGCGGTCTCGCTCGACACTGGCGATCATGCCTTCATGGCGGGTGACGCCGCGTGCTTCGGCAATGCGGCGCAGATAGGCTGCGTAAAGCCCGGCGTCGAAATGATAGGCATATGCCATTTCCGCCCCCGCCGCCGTGCGCCCGCGCTGCATCCTCCCCCGTTGCATTCTTTGGGTGCGGGCGGCCAGCTCGTTCAGCGAATAGCGCTGGAGCGGCTTTGCGAACCCGGCCTGCTTGGCGCGCAGCCAGTAATGCTGAAACGGAAGCAGACCCGCGCTGCGCCCGATGGCGCCGAACGCGTGCATGTAGCTTGTCCCCTCGCGCAGCCAGCCGTCGAACTCGATGCCGAGCTTGAAGCTGCCCTTTGTCTCGCGCAGGAATTCGGCCTCGTCGATACCCAATGCGGCATTGAACAGATGGATCTGCGGGATCGTCGCTTCGCCGACGCCGACGGTGCCGATCGCCTCGCTTTCCACCAGCACGATCCGGTGGCCGCCCGCGAAACGCGACAGGGCAGCCGCCGCCATCCAGCCCGCAGTTCCGCCGCCCGCGATCAGGATCGTCTGTTGTTCCTTGCTGTCCATGGCGCGTCTCTTTCGATTGGCGGGGCGGGGGGAAGCGAAGGGTCCCGGCCGGGCGGAGAGGGAGATCCCGGCCGGGAAAGGGCTGCGCCCTTAGAAGCGATAGGAAGCGCCGACCAGGTAAGTGCGGCCATATTCCTCGTAATCGATGACCTGCTTCTTATCGCCGTTCTGATAGCTCACGAACGGCTCGTTCGTCAGGTTCAGCGCCTGCAGCGTCAGCGACAGGCCATCGAGCGGACCGCCGTTTTCGAAGCGATATCCGATCTGCGCGTCGAAGATCGATTCCGAGAAGGTCTGGCGGAACTGGCGGCTGGCCGAGATGCCGATGAACTCGGCAAGGAAGCTCGACCGGAAGCGGTGCGAGACGCGTGCTTCAAATCCCGACTTTTCAAAGAAGGCGGTCGAGTTGACGACCCACTTCGACAGGCCCGGCACGTCCGATTTGAACGAGGTGTCGGAGATCGTGTCATACACGTTCAAGGTGCTGTCGGTATAGGCGACGCTGGTCTGGAAGCCGAAGCCTTCGAGCGCAGGGGTGATCATGCTGAAGGGCACGGCGGCAGACAGCTCGATGCCGCGGATCGAACCGTCGGCGGTGTTGTCCGGCCCGCTCACGAAGCCCAGGGTCGTGGTAGCATTGGCAATCGCCAGCTGCTCATCCGTCAGCGTGGGGAGCAGGTAGGAGAAATCGCGGATCACGCTCACCGCATTGGGGTTCACGAAGTCTTTCAGCCATTTGTAATAGCCTGCAAGCGCGATGTAGCCCTCGCCGCCCGCGAAGTAGTGTTCGAACGAGAGATCGACGCTATCCGCGACATAGGGGCGCAGCTGCGGATTGCCGCCGCTGGCCGAGAAGATCGAGTTCAGAGCGCCCTGCGGCTGCGTCGAGATCGAGGCGTTGGACGAGGCGTTCAGCTGGTCCATGCGCGGGCGGGCCAGCGTGCGGGCCGCGCCGAAACGGGCCTTCATGTTGGGCGCCAGTTCGAAGTTCAGCGACATGCTGGGCAGGAAATGGGCGTATTTCTCGCTCTCGCTCACCGGCGTCTTCACCGCATCCACGCCGCCCGGCGAATTGAAGCCGTCCGAGCTCTGGTCGGTAAACACCAGCTGCGCGCCGATATTGCCCGTCATCGGCATGTCGCCGATCATCGTGTCGAGGTCGGCCCGCATATAGCCGGTCCAGACCTTTTCATTCACTTCCCAGTCGCCGGGGAAGGGCAGGTCCGAGCTTTCGACATTGGTGAGGAGGTAGGTGCCGTCATTGATCAGCGCGAAGGGGTTATACGCGACCTGCGGACCGAAGCCGAGGAAACCGAGGCTGTCGATGGGCTTTAGCAGAGCGTCCGACGGGATCGGCATTTCCGTGATCGCGCCGTCGTCGTTCGGGTCGATCGAGGTGCCGCCTGCAAACGACAGGAAGTTCTGCGTGATATTGCGGCGCTTCGTACGGTCGGAATAGGCGATGCCTGCGACCAGCTGCTTGACCAGCGAATGATCGACCTTGCCGATGACCTCGGCGCGGCCGGCATAGAGTTCGTCCTTGGTGAAGGTGTCGTTGATGAAGCCGCCCTGCACGATATTGCGCCCGCCGCCCCAGCCGCGCGGATCGGTCAGCACGATGGTGTTAGTGTCCGAATAATCGGCGGTGTTGGTGAAGGAGAACGGGAAGCCGTTCCCGTTGCGGACATAGGTCACGACATCGGAGGGATCCATGTCGCTCGCGCCATAGCCGAAGCCCGAATAGCTCTCGATCTGCTTCAGGCGGCGCTTCGCCATCGAGTATGAAAGGTCGAGGTTGAGGATGACATCGTCATTCTCGTACTTCGTGTTCCAGCCGCCGGCGAAGGTGGTGGTGTCCTTGCGGTCATAGTCGTTGCGCACGACCGGCTGCACGTTTTCGTAGGTGACGGTATCCGGGAAGGCCCCTTCGCCGACATTGGTCATGTCCGTGGTTGCGCCCCAGCCCGGATAGAGCGGGAATTCGATGCCGCGCATCGGGATGCGTTCGCGGTAATCGGCATAGAACACGTCGACGCTGGTGTTGATCTCGGTCGTGGGCTCCCACTCGATCGTGCCGAAGGTGCCAAGGCGGTCGAGGTCGACCGACTTCGAATAGGGCTTCATGCCGCCCAGCACCAGCTGGCCATTGTCTTCGGGGTAACCCCATGCGCTGAAGCGCTTCACCTGGCTCGGGCTCGACTGCAGGGCGACGCCCAGCGCCACGCCCAGCGTGTCATCGGCGAACTGGTCGACATAGGTGCCGGTGGCGCGATAGCCCCAGCCCTTGAGGTCGGGGTTCAGCGAGCCGTCCTCGTTGAATTCCAAACGGCCAGCGACCGACAGGATCTGCTCGCCCTTGGCCAGCGGGCGGATGGTGTGGAGGTCGACGGTGCCGGCAAGGCCCTGACCGATGAGGCCCGCATAGGGGGTCTTGTAGACGACACCGCTGTCGATCAGCTCTGCGGGATACTGGTCATATTCCACGGCGCGGTTGTCGCCCGAGGAAACGAGTTCGCGGCCGTTGAGGAGCGAGGTCGAATAATCGGGACCAAGGCCGCGAACCGAAAGCGACTGTGCGCGGCCATTGATGCGCTGCACGGCAAGACCGGGGAGGCGGCCAAGCGTTTCGGCGATCGACACGTCAGGGAGCTTGCCGATGTCTTCGGAGCTGAAAGCCTCGGCGATGACCGGGCTTTCCTTCTTCATGTTGATCGAGGTTTCGAGCGCCTGGCGATAGCCCGAAACGATTATGACATCGCTGCCTTCGGCCTGATCTGCACCATCGGTTTCGTCGACCGACTGCTCGCCGGGCTGGACGCTGGCTTCCTGTGCCAGCGCATGGCCGGGGGCCAGCATGGCAAGGGCGATGGTGAAAGCGGTAGCGCTTGCGCCATGGCGCAAAGTGTTTCGAATGGTCATCCTCAGTCCCCATTGGCCGGTGTCGCTCTGTCGTGGCGACGCGGTCCGGCAAATCTCGTGGCAAGGGGTCGGTTATCCGGCCCTTCACGATTTCCCTGATACGCGCTGTTTTGGCCGTGCCGGAAGATGGCATACGTATACGCTGCTTATGCGAATTCATGTAAGATACTGAAACAAATATAGTTTTATCCTGCTTTCGGGGCGCGTACCAATCGGCTATTGTTGCGATTGCAACGGGTGCAAGCCGTTTGCGATTGGGAGGACGAGGGATGGGGCGCAGGCCAACGGGCAGGCCCACCAGTTTCGATATTGCCTATGCGGCGGGCGTTTCGCAGCCCACCGTAAGCCGTGCCCTGCGCGGCGACCGTTCGGTCAGCGCCGCCACGCGCGCCAAGATTGAAAAGATCGCCCGCGACCTCAACTATACCGTCGACAAGAACGCGTCGTCGCTGCGCTCGCAGCGGTCGAACACCATCGCGCTGCTGTTCTTCGAGGACCAGACGAGCGATGACAGCAACATCAATCCGTTCTTCCTTGCCATGCTGGGTTCGATCACGCGGGCCTGTGCGAACCGGGGTCTCGATCTTCTCATCTCTTTCCAGCGGATGGAGGATGACTGGCACCTGCGCTATCAGGATGCGAACCGTGCCGACGGGCTGATCCTGCTGGGATATGGCGACTGGGAAATCTATCAGACCCGGCTCGCCCAGTTGAAGAGCCAGGGATCGAGCTTTGCGCGCTGGGGGTCGGTCCGGTCCGACACCAGCGGGGCGACGATCGGGTCCGACAATCTGGGCGCGGGCCGTTTGGCGGGGGAGCATCTGGTGTCGATCGGGCGTGAAAGAATTGCCTTTCTCGGCCATGCCGACAGCCATTACCCCGAATTCGCGCACCGCTACGAAGGGATGTGCGATGCGATCCGCGACGCCGGGATCAAGCCTGATCCGGCGCTCCAGTTCGATGCGCTGACCAACGAGGATGCAGGCTATCGCGCGGCGAGCCAGCTGATCGCTTCGAAACGCCCGTTCGATGCGATTTTCGCCGCCAGCGACCTGATCGCCATTGGCGCGATGCGCGCGTTGGCGGGTGCGGGCATCAAGGTGCCATCCGATGTCGCCGTGGTCGGTTTCGACAATATCCCGGCCGCCAGCCTGACCAGCCCGCCGCTGACCACGGTGCAGCAGGACGTGGCAGGCGCGGGCGCGCGGCTGGTCGACACGCTGATGGCCCAGATAGAAGGGCGCGCCATGCCCGATAATCGCCTGCCGACGCGGCTAATCGTCAGGGGAAGCACGGTCTCTGGGTGATCGCGCAAGCCCCGTTTAGCGGGCGCAGCGTATTCGTATTCACACTGTTGCAGCGCAGCTTTCCGTGCCAGCGATGGGCATCGGCCATGAGGGCAAAGACCCATAAGGCCCATGGGAAAGGACGGACTGCATCATATGCTTGCGAGCGAGAAACCGCGGCAGGGCTTCTGGGGCCTGTGGAACATCAGCTTCGGATTCTTCGGCATCCAGATCGGTTTTGCCTTGCAGAACGCGAACATGAGCCGCGTATTCCAGACCCTGGGCGCCAGCATGGACGATCTGCCTGCCCTGTGGGTGGCAGCGCCGCTGACCGGCCTGATCGTGCAGCCCATCATCGGCCACATGTCCGACCGGACATGGACCCGCCTTGGCCGCCGCCGCCCCTATTTCCTGACCGGAGCGGTGATGGCCGCGCTGGCGCTGTTCCTGATGCCGCTGGCGCCCACGATCGCCGCGCCGCTGGTGTTTGCCGCTGCCATGCTCTGGGTGCTGGACGCCAGCCTCAATGTCTCGATGGAACCGTTCCGCGCCTTTGTCGGCGACATGCTGCGCACCGACCAGCATTCGGCCGGCTATGCAGTGCAGACCGCCTTCATCGGCGCGGGCGCGGTGGTCGGCTCGATCTTTCCGTGGCTCCTCGAACATCTGGGCGTGTCCAATGTCGCGGGGGAGGGCGCGCTGCCCGATACCGTGCGCTTCAGCTTCTGGTTCGGGGCCGCCGCGCTGCTGGTCGCGGTGCTGTGGACCGTGGTGACGACGCGCGAATACAGCCCTGAGCAGCAGGCGCAATTCGGCGGCGCTGAAGACGCGCCGGACGATGCCGAGATCATGCAGCGCCTCTCCGCCAAGAGCCTCACCGGCGGGGTCGGGTGGATCGCGGCAGGCCTTGCGGTCGCGGTGCTGGTGCTGCTGATGGATCTTGAAAAGGAGATGCTGCTGCTGGGGGCGCTGCTTGCGATCTATGGCGTGCTCGACATGGTGGCGATCCGCATGGCGCGTGCTGGCCGTCCGCCTAACATGCTCTCCAGCATCGTCGGCGATTTCTCCGGCATGCCGACTGTCATGAAGCGGCTTGCGCTGGTGCAGTTCTTCAGCTGGTCGGCATTGTTCATCATGTGGATCAACACCACGCCGGTCGTCACCCAATATGTATTCGGTTCGACCGACACTGCCAGCGCCGCCTATAACGAAGGAGCGAACTGGGTGAACGTGCTCTTCACCGTTTATAACGGCGTGGCGGCGATTGCCGCGCTGGCCCTGCTGCCGGTGATGAGCCGCCGTTTCGGGCAGGTGCGCACCCATTCGATCTGCCTCGTGCTGGGCGCGCTGGGTTTCCTTGGCTTCTTCATCCTGCGCGATGCGACCGCGCTGATCCTTTGCGAGATCGGCATCGGTATCGCATGGGCCAGCATCCTCGCCATGCCCTATGCCATCCTCGCCTCCAACCTGCCGCAGGCAAAGCTTGGCATCTATATGGGCCTGTTCAACATTTTCGTCGTCGTGCCGCAGCTGCTGGTCGCCACCGTGATGGGGCAAATCATGCTGTGGCTGTTCCCGGGTGAGCCGGTGTGGACCATGCTGTTCGCCGCCGCTGCCTGGATCGTCGCTGCGCTCGCCATGACGCGCGTTTCCGCTGCCATTCCACAAGGGTGATTGCCATGAAATTCCTTCCCGCACTCATGCTCGCCGGTTCTGCCATGGCTCTTTCCGCCTGTAGCGGGGCAAAGGCCGAGGTTCAGGCCGATCCTTGGGCGCCGCAGCAATATAGCGAGATCCAGCATCCCGACTGGTCGAAAGACGCGGTCCTCTACCAGATCAACACCCGCCAGTTCACGGCGGAAGGCACCTTCCGCGCCGCCGAAAAGGAATTGCCGCGGCTGAAGGAGCTGGGGGTCGATATCCTTTGGCTCATGCCGATCCATCCCATTGGGGAGAAGAACCGCAAGGGCACATTGGGCAGCCCCTATTCGGTGCAGGACTATTACGCGGTGAACCCCGAATTCGGGACGAAGGAGGATCTGAAGCACTTCGTCGATACAGCCCACGCGCAGGGCTTCCACGTGATCCTCGACCTCGTCGCCAATCACACCGCGTGGGACAACCAGATGGCGACCGACCACCCCGACTGGTACGAAAAGGACTGGAAAGGCGACTTCCGCCCGACCCCGTGGTGGGACTGGTCCGACGTGATCGACCTCGACTGGTCGCAGCCCGGCGTGCGCGAGCATGTCGGCAAGGCCATGGAATACTGGGTCCGCGAATTCGACATCGATGGCTATCGCGCCGATGTCGCGGGCTATGTCCCCATCGATTTCTGGGAAACCGAGCGCAAGCGTCTGGAGGCGATCAAGCCGGTATTCATGCTGGCCGAGTGGAAGACGCCCGAACTCACGCGCCGCGCATTCGACGCTGTCTATGCATGGGATTGGCACGAAGCGGTGAAGAGGATCGCCCACGGCGAGGCCGACGCCACCGCCCTGTTTACCTATTACGCCGAGAATGAAAGCAATTGGCCTCGTGAGGCGATGCGCCTGACCTATATCGCCAATCATGACAGCAATGCATGGGAAGGCACGCAATACGAGAATTTCGGTGATGCGCTCCCCGCCTTCATCGCCCTGTCCTTTACCGGAGAGGGCATGCCGATGATCTATGACGGGCAAGAAGCGTGCAATGCCAAACGTCTGGAATTCTTCGAAAAGGACGCGATCGACTGGTCGCAGGGCGAGGATTGCGAACTGACGCAGCTCTTCACCGACCTTATCGATTTCCGCAAGGCGAACCCCGCGCTGTCCAACGGCCAATGGGGTGCGCGCATGAGCCAGGTGGTAAGCGACAAGCCAAAGCAGCTGTTCGCATGGGTGCGCGAGGAGGACGACAACAAGATCGTCGGCCTATTCAACCTTTCGGCCCGGCCTGTCAGCGCCACGCTGGCAGACAGGCACGCCGCCGGCAGCTATACCGAGTTCCGGACAGGCGAGGCCGTGACGATCGCGGCTGGAGACACGGTGGAACTTCCCGCATGGGGTTTTCGCCTGCTGTCTTCGAAGGCGGAATAAGGGAGCATGGCAATGCGGGCAGGAAGCAGCTGGGCGATCACGGCCGCATTGGCGGGCTTCCTGTTCGGGTTCGACACCGCCGTCATCTCGGGCGCCGAACAGGCGGTGCAGCGCGAATGGGCGATGTCGGACGCGGTGCACGGGCTGGCGATCTCCGCAGCGCTTTGGGGCACGGTGATCGGCGCGCTGACGGGCGGCTGGCCTTCGGATCGGTTCGGGCGGAAACCGACGCTGATCTGGATCGGCGTGCTTTACGCGCTGTCGGCCATCGGGTCGGCGCTGGCATGGGACCCTGTTTCGTTCATGCTCTTTCGCCTGATCGGCGGGCTGGGCGTGGGCGCCAGTTCGGTCGCGGCTCCTGCCTATCTGGCGGAGATCGCGCCGCGTGACCGGCGCGGCGGACTGGTCGCATTGTTCCAGACGATGATCGTGCTGGGCATCCTTATCGCCTTTGCCTCCAATTTCGCATTGGGTGGTATCGGCAATGAAGCATGGCGCTGGATGCTGGGGGCAGAGGCGCTGCCTGCAATCGCCTATCTCATCGCCACCTTCTTCATTCCCGAAAGCCCGCGCTGGCTCTTGATCCATGGTCAGCGCCGGGACGAGGCGCTGACGATTTTGTCGCGCATATCGCCCGGCAATGTGAAGCAGGTGGTCGAGGATATCGAGGCGGAGGCCGAGCGCGAGGCGAAGTCGATTTCGTGGGGCCAGTTCTTCACGCGCCATTATCGCCGTCCGGCGCTGATGGCCTTTGCCATTGCGGCGTTCAACCAGCTGTCGGGCATCAATGCGATCATCTATTACGCGCCGCGCATCTTTGAACTGTCGGGCGCGGGCGGGTCGACCGCGCTATTGGCATCGGTCGGGATCGGGGCGGTGAACATGGTTTTCACGCTGGCGGGGCTGATGCTGATCGATCGGCGCGGTCGTAAATTCCTGATGTATGTCGGCTGCGCGGGCTATCTCGTCTCGCTGGGCATGACCGCCTATGGCTTTGCCAGCGATAGCCTTGCGCTGGTGATGCCCTTCATCTTCGCCTTTATCGCGGCGCATGCGATCGGATCGGGCGCGGTGATCTGGGTCTATATCAGCGAGACTTTTCCGTCTTCCGCGCGGGCAAAGGGGCAATCGCTGGGCGCGGGCACGCATTGGGTGTTTGCCGCGGTGCTGACGCTGGTGATGCCCGCCGTGCTGGCCAATGTCTCACCGGTCGGGATCTTCGTGTTCTTCGCCGCGATGATGGCGGTGCAGCTTGTCTGGGTGCGCTTCGTCATGATCGAAACGCGCGGCCGCAGCCTTGAGGAAATTTCTGCCAATCTGCTGCCCGCCCGGTCCACATGAATAGGCCGCCCCTTCCATGGTGGAGGGGGCGGCCTTTCATTCGGCCATTACAGCCTGCGATCAGCTGGGAAGCGCGTAGGCCACCACCTCGTCGCTGACGGGCGTTTCCATGAAATGGTGCCCACCGGCATAGATGACGAGATATTCCTTGCCGTTCTCTTCATAGATCATCGGCGTTGCCTGACCGCCGCCCGGCAGGGTGTCGGTCCACACGGTCTTGCCGGTCTTCATGTCGATGGCGCGGATCAGATCGTCCGTTGCCGCCGCGATGAAGATCAGCCCGCTCTTCGTGATCACCGCGCCGCCGTTGTTGGGCGTGCCGATGGTAAAGGGCAAGTGGCTGGCGATGCCGAACGGACCGTTCTTGCGCGCGGTGCCGATCGGGCGGTCCCAGATGGTCTTGCCCGTGGCGATGTCGATGGCGCGGATGCCGCCATAGGGGGGCTCCTTGCACAGCATGCCGGTAAAGGGCAGGCGCCAGCCGGCATTCACGTCCACGGCATAGGGCGTGTTGGCCTGCGGATCGCCCGCGCCTTCGCCGCCGCTGCCGCCGATCTTGCCGCCCGACTGGTCACGCGGTTCCCAGCCCAGCGCGTCGGCAACCTTACGGGGCACCAGCTTCACGTAATTGGGCATGTCGTTGTAATTGGCGATGATCACGCCGCGCTCAGGATCGATCGCCACGCTGCCCCAGTCGGACCCGCCATTATAACCGGGATATTCGATGGAACGCTGCTTGTCGGTGGGGGGCGTGAAGAAGCCCTTGTACGATGCCTGGCGATACTGGATGCGGCAGACCATCTGGTCGATGGGGGACATGCCCCACATGTCCTTTTCGGTCAGGTCGGCCTTACGCAGCGTGTGCCACAAAGACACTTTCTGCGTGGTGGCGCGTTCGCCCGGCTCGACACCGATAGCGGGCACCTTGATCGTGCCGACAGGCGTCAGCGGCTCGCCCGTGCGGCGGTCGAGGATGTAGATGTCGCCCTGTTTGGACGGCACCACGAGAGCGGGCACCATGCCGTTTTTCGTCGGGAAATCGATCAGCGAAGCCTGGCTGCCGAAGTCATAGTCCCAGACGTCGTTCCTGACGGCCTGGAAATGCCATGCTGGTTTGCCCGTCTTTACGTCCAGCGCGACGATGGAGGTGGCGTATTCATTCTCCACCGGGGTGCGCAGGCCGGAGTAATAATCGGCGGATGAATTGCCCATCGGAAGATAGACAAGGCCCAGCTTCTCATCGCCAGAGGCCATGGTCCACATATTGGGCGTGCCGCGCGACCACGTCTGTCCCTCGGGCGGAGCCTTCGTCCATTCCGGGTGCATCATGTCCCACGCCCAGACAAGTTCGCCCGTCTTGACGTCATAGCCGCGGATCACGCCCGACGGGGCCCAGCGATCCTGACCGTCGGTGACCTGATGGCCGGTGACGATCACGCCGTCGATGATGGCGGGCGGCGAGTTGATCGAGACCCAGCCAGCCGGGGTTTCGCCCATGCCGTCCTTGGTATCGATCTCGCCGTTATCGCCGAAATCGCCGCAACGCTTGCCGGTGTCGGCATCGATCTCGAACATGCGCGCATCGAGCGTCCCGAACACGATGCGGCGCGTACAATCGGGATTGCTGCTGCGGCTGGGGGCAGCCATCAGCTCCGCCGCTTCCTTGGGCGTGGCGGGATAGTCGGCGAGCTTGAAATTCGCGTCCGTCATGCCCTTGGGCACGGTCGTCTGCGATGCGGTCTGCGTACCGCCCGCGCTTCCGTCGTAATAGCTGACGCCGCGGCAGGCCGCGGTATAGGGGATGGCGTTATCCGGCACCTGCGGGTCGAAACGCCACTTCTCCTCGCCCGTCGCTGGGTCATAGGCCAGCACGATATCCTTGGGCGTGCAGACGTAAAGCGTATCGCCGATCTTCAGCGGAGTGTTCTCCGCCCCATAGGTGCCCTTGGCTGCGTCAGACGGCATGTCGCCCGTGTGGACGGTCCATGCGCGCTCCAGCGACGAGACATTGGTGGGGGTGATCTGCGTCAGCGGGGAATAGCGCTGCCCTGCGAATGACCCGCCATATTGCGGCCAGTCCTGCCCCGCGGTGTGGAGCGAGGGGTCGGTCATCGCCATGCGCTCACCCGGCAGGTCGCGATAAAGCGGCGGGCGGTCGAGATTGGCGACGACGGTGAACATTATGGCCAGCGCGGCCACGGCAACGCCGCTGGTCAATGTGGCCCCGCGCCAGCGATGGTCCGACTTTTTCAACGCCGCCATCGAATAGAGCACCGGGATCAGCAGCACGGCCGGCGCGACAATGCGCGGCACGAGCGCCCAGACATCAATGCCCGATTCCCAGAAAGCCCAGAGCACTGTAAGCGCGAAAATGGCGATATACAGCCAGCCCCCGCTTCGCTTGCCCATCATGAGCAAACCGCCCGATACGACCATGGCCGCCCCGGTAATCAGATAATAGGGCGAACCGCCCAGCGAAGCGAGCCAGACACCGCCGACAAGCAGCACGAGCCCGATAAGCGCAAGGACAAGGCCCGTGGCTATGGCAAGCCAGGACCGCGAAAGAAAACGAGATTGGGATTTCATTTCCGCAAAACCTTTAAGGGAGAGGTTGCGGCCCCGGAGACGGGTATCGGCGGGGTCGATAGGTTGGGGGGTGTGATGCCTGTCCAATGGACTATCCGGTACAAGGTTCCGAAACTTCACGGTAAAGCGTGCAAGCGAAGTTGCGCGAAATGCAAGTCGGATCAGCCGGTGCCCCGTCCCGAATTAACCGCATCGAACGCTGCAGGGACATGATGGATTGCGAATATCGCCCGCAGTTCCATTTCGACTGGGTGGAAAGCGGCGGCCCCGAAGTAAGCGAGCCGACCAAGCACGGCTTTGGCCAGCGCACGATCCACGCGGGGTTCTCTTCGGCTTTCGACGGCATGATAGAGATGGAATATCCCTTCGAAGGCTTTCGCCTGTCGCTGATCGCGCCGCGTTCGGTCAGGCCGGGCTTTATTGTGAACTGACTTCACCCCCTTGCGAATGAACCGGCAAGGAAATCGCAGCGGAAGGCGCGTCGCCCCTTGGCCGAACCGTCAGGCCACCGGACCGTCAGCCCAATTGCCCCGCGGCAAGTTCGATGACCTCTTCGGTGATTTCGGACTGGCGCATGATGCGCTCGGCGGCGGCCAGTTCCTCCAGCCGCGCATCGACGTGGCTGCGGGCCGCGATCATCGCCCGCATGCGCTCGGCGTTCTCTGCCGCGAAGGAGAGGGTGAGCGCCTCGCAGATTTCGGCAAAGACATATTCTTCCGATAATTGCCGCAGCAGTTCCATCGGCGGGATCTGCGTCAACGGCGCCGTTTCGCCATGATGCAGAGGGAAGCGGGAAAAATCGAATGGGACCAATGTGCGTTCGACGATGGCGATGCCGCTTTCCTCTTGCTGGACCGCATGAACAAGAGCGATTTCGGAGATCCCGCCCCGTGCGACGCGGGCGAAAAGCGCATCGGTCAGCCGATTGGCAAGCGTATCCAGCTGATCGGCATGACCTGCCATGGGGGCCGACCACGCGATGTCCTGCCCCATTTCCTCTGCCGGAACAAAGCCCCGGCTGCCGAGGAGAAACAGCAGGTCCCCATCCTGGGCGGCAACATCGGCGCGTTCGAGCACGCGATGGTTGAAGTTGCCGACGAAACCCTGTTCGGCGCATATGGCGATCACCAGCCGGAGGCCGCCGCTCTCGCCTGCTGGTGCGGTTTCGCCGGGCAGGGCAAGCACCCGGCTGATCGCCTGCCCGATGGTGGCCGCGTAATCGGCGATGCCCTGTAAACGGCCCTGCGCTTCTACGGTGCGGGCGGCGGCAATGCCGCGCATGGCGGTCACCACCGATGACAGCTGCCGCACGCTGGCGATACTGCGTTCAAGGGTCGCCAGGCGTTCAGCCATCGCCCGATCCCGCTGCCAATGTCTGAATCGCCGCCACCAGCTTTGTGCTTTGCGCATCGTCCAGCTTTTCGCCCGCGTCGATGGCTTTGCAGATTTCGGGCAATTGCGCGCGTACGGCTTTGTCGCATGCCGCTTTCAGAGCCGGAATGGCTTCAACCGGCAGCGCATCCAGCGCCCCTTCGTTCAGCGCGGCAAGCAGAGCGACCTGCCCCGCCGTGCCTATGGCGGCGAACCGGTCCTGCCTCAGCACCGCGCGGATGCGCTGCCCGCGATTCAGCACCGGGCGGAAGCGTTTTTCCGAAATGCCGCCAAAGCGCGTGAACATCTCCAGCTCAAGGAATTGCGCGTAATCGAGCCGGATGCGCCCTGCCACCTGCCGCAGGGCGGGCCTCTGCGCCTTGCCGCCGACGCGGCTGACCGAAAGGCCGACATCGACGGCAGGGCGCTGGTTCGCGGCAAAGAGCTTCGCATCCAGCACGATCTGTCCGTCGGTGATCGAGATCAGATTGGTCGGGATATAGGCCGACAGGTTCCCCGCATCGGTCTCTGCAATGGGCAGCGCGGTCAGCGACCCGCCGCCACGTTCGGCGGATAATTGCCCCGCGCGTTCCAGCATGCGGGCGTGGAGATAGAAAATGTCGCCGGGATAGGCCTCTCGCCCCGGCGGTTCGCGCATCAACAGGGAAAGTTCGCGGTGGGTCGCGGCGTGTTTCGTCATGTCGTCGATGACGATCAGCGCATGGCCGCCGCTGTCCCTGAAATATTCCGCGATGGAAAAGCCGGCGAATGGCGCGATCCATTGCAGCCCGGCGGGCGCGGCGGCAGATGCGACGACGAAGATGCAGCGTTCGACCGCACCATGTTTGCGCACCGCCTCGATCGCGCGTTCGACAGCGGATGCGCGCTGGCCGACAGCGACATAGACGCAGGTGATGTCGCTTTTGGACTGGTTGCAGATCGCATCAATGGCGAGCGAGGTCTTGCCCGTTGATCGGTCCCCGACGATCAGTTCGCGCTGTCCGCGGCCCAGCGCGAACAGCGCATCCATCGCCAGCACGCCGGTTTCGACCGGCCGGGAAACGAGGTCGCGCTCGATGATCGCGGGGGATGCGCGCTCGATCGGCCAGTGTTCGGCGGCTGCGATGTCGCCCTTGTCGTCAAGCGGGCGGCCAAGCGGATCAACGATGCGGCCCATGAGGGCGGGGCCGACAGGCACGCGCACGACCGCACCGGTGCCGGTGACGCGGGTGCCTGCCTCCAGCCCCTGCGGTTCGTCCAGCAGCACCGCGTTCAGCGCGTCCTCCTCCAGCGCGAGGGCAAGGCCGAGTTGCCCGCTTTCGAACCGTACCAGCGCATCGAGGCGGACTTCGGGAAGGCCCGCGATGCGCACGATTCCATCGGCCAGTTGCACGACCTCGCCATAGCTGGCGGTGCTGGCTCCGGCAGGGGTGGCCTCTACCCGGCGGCGCGCGTTTTCCAGCCAGCCGTCGGATCCGGTGGGGAGGGGCGCTTCAGCCGTCATCGCGGTCCAGTTCTGCCGCGACCCGCTCCAGATCGGCGCGCAGGCTGGCATCCACGACCACGCGCCCGGCATCCAGCCGCAGGCCCGCAATCAGCGCCTTATCGACTGCGATGCTAAAGGCGACGCTGCGCCCCGCCGCCTTGTCGATCGCGGCGCGAACCCTGGCCAGCTCGGCTTCGCTCAATGTATGGGCACTGGTGAGAACGGCAGGGCGAGCCGGTGCGGCAAGCGCGGCTTTTTCCTCCTCTTCGAGCGCGGCGATGGCGATGGTCATCCGGGTCAGGAAGGCAGTCGGCGGGAGTTTGCCGGCCGGTTCGCGCAGCAGCTTTGCCGCGATGTCGCCCGCCAGCAGGTTCGCGGCATGGTGCAGACGCTGCGCTTCCTCCTCACTGGCGCGCTGCATCGCGGTCTCTGCCTCGGCCCTGCGCGCATCGGTCTCTGCCTTCGCGCTGGCAAGGATCTCGGCTTTCTGCGCCTCGGCTTCCGCTTGCGCCTTGCCTGCAATGGCGGCGTGTTCGGCGGCCGCGGCGCGGCGCTCATCCTCGGCCCGTTTCAGCGCATCTGTTGCTTCCTGCTTTTTCGCGGCGGCATCGCCCAGCAGCTCATCGGCCTGCTGCTGGCGGCTGGCGATCATCGCGGCAATCGGGCGGAACAGGAAGCGCGACAGCAGCCACAACAGGACCAGCAGGTTCACCAGCTGCAGTCCCAGTGTCCACCAGTCGATCTGCACCCCCCGCGCGCCCTTTATTGCACGAAGGGATTGGCGAAGAGCACCAGCAGCGCGACGACGAGGCAATAGATCGCGGTCGTCTCGATCATCGCAAGGCCCACGAACAAAGTGCGCGACAACGTGCCCGCCGCATCGGGCTGGCGCGCGATCGCGTCCATGGCGGCAGCGACGGACTTCCCCTCGGCCAGCGCGGGGCCCAGCGCGCCGAAAGAGACCGCCAGCGCGGCGGCGATGATGCTGATCTGCTCTATGGGCATGGGTTGGCTTGCTCCCTGGGCGGTTCGGTTCGTGAACCGCCTTCCGACACGGCGGCCGCGATGAAGACGCTGGCAAGCGTCGCGAAGATATAGGCCTGCACGGCCCCCGTCAGCAGGTCGAGCGCCATCAAAGGGATCGGCACCAAGAGGCCCGCAAGGGTCAGGACGATGCCGATCACGAAAACCCCGCTCATGATATTGCCGAACAGCCGGACGATGAGGGAGAAGCTACGCGTTATCTGTTCGAGAACATTGACCGGGATCATGATCCACGTTGGCTGCGCGAAAGTTTTCAGATAGCCCGCGACGCCATTGGCGCGGATGCCGAACCAGATCGTCGCCGCCAGCACGATCAGCGCCAATGCGGCATCGGTTTCGAGATGCGCCGTCGGCGGCTCGGCGCCCGGCACCAGCGACGTCCAGTTCGCGATCAGGATAAAGAGCAGGATCGTGCCGATCAGCGCGCGATAGGGTGCGGGATCGCGCTGCATCACGTCGCGCAGCTGGCTGTCTATGGCCGAAACGATCAGTTCCAGCGCCGCCTGCAGCTTGCCGGGGCGTAGCTGCAATCGCCGCGTCACCAAAAGCGATCCAGCGACCATCAGCGCCATGATCGCCCATGTCGTCACCACCGTTTCGCTGATCGGCGCGGGGCCGATATGGAACAAGGTCCGGGCGACGAGGGGCGAATTGGTCACGGCTGGCGCGCCCTTTCCCGGCGCAGGATGATCTGCCGCGCTATCACCAGCCCCGCGACAAAGGCCAGCAGCACCGGTATCCCGATACGCATCAGCACGAACAAGACCCCGATCAACAGACCCAGCCGCAGCAATTGCAGCGCCGCCCCGCGCACGACATTCCCGCCAAGGTAATCCGCCGTCACCCGCCGCAGCGAGGCGAAGAAGGCGAGGCCGATCAGCAAGCCCCCCGCCAGAGACAACGGCAATTGCCAGAGATATTCGACAGTCTCAGCGCTCATAAACCCCGGTGCATCCATTTCCAGCCCGACCACAGGCCCAGCCCCGTTCCTGCCATCAAGAGCGCCGCCGTCAAGGTGATCCCCGTGCCTGCGCGCCCGTCGAGCCAGCGCCCCGCCGCCAGCGCCAGCAGCATGGGCGCGACGATGACCCAGCCCAGCACCCCGATCTGCCCCAGCCGCGATCCCAGCGATGGTTCGGGTTCGGCCAGGCCCTGTTCGCGCAGGCGCGCCTCCTCCCTTGCGGCATGGGCAAGGCGATCGCGTTTGCCGTTCACGATGCATCCTCCGCAGCGAAGGAATCGGACAAGCCGTGGCCACCGGGGCCGCGAGCGGGCGAGAGGAAATGCACGATCTGGCGCACTGCCTGCGCGTGGAGGCGCATCTGTGCGGTACGGGCGGCGCGGTCGGAATCTTCGGCGCCCGCCTGATGCGCGACGATTTCGCTCTCCAGATCCTCGATCCGCTGTCCCGGCAATGCCTCGCGGCAGGCGATGGCGAGGCGCTTCCCGCCCGACATGGTGAGCACGCCGCCGCGCACGGCGCAAAACCCGGTCTCGCCATCGACTGCGCGCCAGCTTACGACCGAGGCGGGGAGCACCGTCATCAGATCCGCATGGCCCGGGCGGATACCGAAACTGCCGCTGGCATCGCGGGCGCGGACGGCGATGATGTCGCCCCGCGCCAATGCGATCCGTCCCGGCGTCACGATCTCAATCTGGAAGCTGCCGGTCATGCGGCCTCCTTCGAAGCGGCCTTCTCGCGCGCCTCCTCCAGCGTGCCGATCATGAAGAAATCGGCTTCCTCCATGTCGTCGCAGTCGCCATCCAGAATGGCGCGGCAGCCTTTCAGCGTGTCCTCCAGATCGACGAAGCGGCCTTTCATGCCGGTAAAACCCTCGGTCACGGCGAAAGGCTGGGTAAGGAAACGCTGCAATTTGCGCGCGCGGCCCACGATTCCGCGGTCGTCCCGGCCCAGTTCCTCCATGCCGAGGAGGGAGATCACGTCCTGCAATTCGCGGTAATGCTCGATGGCTTTCCTGACGTCGATGGCGGTGCGGATATGGTCGGCGCTGACGAAGGCGGGATCGAGCAGCACGGAGGAGGAGGCGATCGGGTCGATGGCGGGATAAAGCCCCTCTGCCGCCATGGAGCGCGAGAGCACGACCATCGAATCGACATGGGCGGCAATGGTCGTGACGGCGGGGTCGGTGAAGTCGTCGGCTGGCACATAGACCGCCTGGATCGCGGTGATCGCCGCATCGCCAACCGAAGCGATCCGCTCCTGAATCGAGGCGACTTCGCTGGCCAGCGTGGGCTGATGGCCGACGCGGGAGGGGAGGCGGCCCAAGAGCCCCGAAACTTCTGCTCCTGCCTGCACGAAGCGGAAGAGATTATCCATCATCAGAAGCACGTTGCGCTGCTGCTCGTCACGGAAATGTTCGGCGATGGAAAGCGCGCTCATCGGCACGCGCCAGCGCGCGCCGGGCGGCTCGTTCATCTGGCCATAGACCAGCACCGTGTTGTCGAGCACGCCAGAACCGCGCATTTCGCCCAACATCTCGTGCCCTTCGCGGGTGCGTTCGCCCACGCCTGCAAAGACCGAGATCCCTTTATAGCGGTGCACCATGGCGTGGATCAGTTCCATCACCAGCACGGTCTTGCCAACGCCCGCGCCGCCGAACATCGCGGCCTTGCTGCCATGGGCCAAAGGGGTGAGGAGGTCGATGACCTTGATGCCGGTGTGGAACATCTCCCCATGCCCTGCCTGCCGGGCAAGGCTGGGCGGATCGTGGTGGATCGCCCGGCGCGGCACGTCTGCGGGAAGGGCGGGGCCGGTATCGCCCGTATTGCCTGTCACGTCGAGCAGGCGGCCGAGCACCGCATCGCCCACCGGCACGGTGATCGGCCCGCCGGGGGCCAGCGCGCTTTCGCCCCGTCGCAGCCCGCTGGTCGGCTGGAGCGCGATGCAGCGCACCGTGTCTAAATCGCGATGGGCCTGAACCTCGGCAATGACGGGATGGTCGCTGCCATCGGCAAGCACGATTGCATCGTCAATGGCCGGAAGGGCACCGTCTTTGAAGCGCACGTCCACCACCGCGCCGCGAACGGCGATGATCCTGCCCTTCAGGGGCGTTGTCATGATCGCTTCATCGCCAGCCATTCGCACCCGCACCGACTGTCGTGACCCACTGGCATGAAGCCTATGCTGCGCGTGCGTGTCCGTCCAGCGGACAAATTGACCCGGTGCCGCGATGATCTGCGGCGGCGCTAACTTTCCATTAGCCATGCGCGCGCTATGCCATCGCGCATGAGTTCTGCCGCATCCCTGCCTGCCCGCCAGTGGCTTCCAGCCATCGTCTGCCTGTCTCCGCTGGTCCCGGCGATCCTGATGCCGGGCACGGGCATTCTGATCTCGATCCTGATCCTTGTCGTGGCTCTGGCGCTGTTCAAATCGGCGCGTGCGGCGACATTGGCGATGGTCTGGAAAAAACCGTGGCTGTCGATCCTTGTCGGCATGGTCATGGGCGGATTGCTGGCGGTCGGCACGGCAGAAGTGATGCGCCCGCTGATCGAGGGGTGGCTGGGCACTAATGTCGATACCAGCGGCCTTGACGCGGTGGCGGGCAATATCGGCATCGCCATCTTTACCACGGTCATCGCGCTGGCCAGCGCGGCGATAGAGGAAGTGCTGTTCCGCGGTTTCGTCATCGGCTGGGGCGCGAAGATATTCGGCAAAGGCGCGGTGCCGCTGCTGATCGTGATCTCGTCCGCCTCATTCGGGATGGCGCATGCCTATGGGCTGTCAGGCGCGGTGGTAACGGGGCTGATCGGGCTGGCGCTTGCCGTGCTGTATCAGCTGTGCGGGCGGCGACTGCTGCCGTGCATCGCGGCGCATATGATGTTCAACCTGATCGGCTCTGTCGCGCTCTATTACGCCAGTTGAGCTTTACCTCCCGCGTTGCCGGGCGCATGATCCTTTTACGGGTCGGCACGGAAACGGACTGGAGGGGGATCGATCCATGCGCCATTCTACAGGCGAACTGGGCAAGCGGGCGCTATGGGCGCTGCCGCTATTGGCGCCCTTGCTGATCTCTGGCATCGGCGCGCTGTTTTCGGTCGCCATCGTCGTCATCGCCATATTCACCGTGAAAAGCGCCTATGCGCCGACCATGGCGCTGGTGTGGCGTGGCTGGGGGCCTTCGCTGGCGCTGGGCGCGGCGGTCGGCGTTGCAACGGCGCTGGGGTTCGCGTTGCTGGTCGACCCTGTCCTATCCGCAGTTACCGGAGAGCCGGTCGATCTATCCAGCTTTGCCGCGGTGGAGGGGAACCTGCCCAACTATCTCGTCCTGCTGGCCATCGGGCTATTGTTCGGCGGCATTGCGGAAGAGCTTGTTTTTCGCGGCTTTGTCATCGGCTGGGGCGCGGAACTATTCGGCAAACCCATGGCGCTGCCGCTGGCGATCGTGTCGGCCTGTGTTTTCGGGCTGGCGCATATGTACCAGGGGTGGACCGGCGTTATTTCGACCGGGCTTGTCGGGCTGATCTTCGGTGTGCTTTACGTGGCCTGCGGGCGCAGGCTGCTGCCGGCCATCATGGCGCACGCGACGAATAACTTCATCGGCGTGACCGCGATCTATCTTGGGATCGGGCTCTGACCGATCCGGGAGAATGAATTTGAGCCTGCCTGACTGGCTGCACGACCGTTTGCAGTTGCCCGCGATTGCCGCCCCCATGTTCATCATCTCGCAGCCCGATCTCGTGCTGGCGCAGTGCCGCGCCGGGATCGTCGGCTCGTTTCCTTCGCTGAATGCGCGGGGGGAGGGCGTGTTCGAAAGCTGGCTGCAGCGCCTTCAGGCCGAACTGACGGAAGAAGACGCGCCCTTTGCCGTCAACCTGATCGTTCACCGCAGCAATCCCCGGCTGGAGGAGGACCTTGCGCTTTGCGTGAAATACAAGGTGCCCATCGTCATCAGCTCTTTGGGCGCGCGTGAAGAGGTGAACGAGGCGGTCCATTCCTATGGCGGGCTGGTGCTGCATGACGTGATCAATGACATGTTCGCGCGAAAGGCCATCGCCAAGGGAGCCGACGGGCTGATCGCCGTCGCGGCGGGCGCAGGGGGCCATGCGGGCACGATTTCGCCCTTTGCGCTGATCAGCGAGATCCGCGAATGGTTCGACGGGCCGCTGGCCTTGTCGGGCGCGATCGCCAATGGCGACTCCATCCTCGCCGCGCAGGCGATGGGGGCCGATGTCGCCTATATCGGCAGCGCCTTTATCGCGACGAGCGAGGCGGTGGCGACCGATCCCTATAAGCAGATGATCGTCGATAGCGGGGCGGGCGATATCGTCTATTCGAACCTCTTCACGGGCGTGCACGGCAATTATCTGCGCGGCTCGATCGTGAATGCGGGGATGGACCCGGATGCGCTGCCCGAGGCCGACGGCGGCTTGTCGCTGGCATCGGGCAAGGAGGGCGGCAATGCGCTGTCTGACGCCAAGGCATGGAAGGACATCTGGGGCAGCGGGCAGGGCATCGGCGCGGTGCGCGCGGTGGTCCCGGCTGCCGAACGGATCGCGCAATTCAAGGCGGAATACGATGCGGCGAAGGCGCGGGTCTGCGCGGGTTAGGGTAGCCCGTTGCCGCCCAGCGGCTGGGTTCGCGCGATCTGCTCCATACCCGCAACCAGTAGGCGGCCACGGGCGATGGCGTCCTGCACCGATGGCAGCGAAAGCGAGGCGGCGTGGGCGGCCTCGTCGGTCCAGACCTCGGTGATCCACAGCGCATCGGCATCGGCTGGATCATTTGCGACGATATAGGAGAGATTGCCGGGCATTTCGCGCAGCCCTTCGAGCAGGATCGCGGCAAGATCGTCGCGCCTGCCAGCGGCGGCAATGAATTTTCCGATAAGGCCGAACATCGCGTTCTCCTGCCGGGCGACGCTTTCACCGGCTGGCCCGAATGCCCGTGCGACACCGGGGCCAAGCGCGGCGGCGGCGAGCAGGCCGATGAAACTGCGCCTGCCAGCCATGCCGAGCGTCAGGCAGCCTTGCGTAGCTCCAGCTCCAGCCGATCCCAGATCTCGACCAGCGCCTGGACCAGTTCGGTCATCATTCCCTGGGTGTGCGCAGGTCCGGGGGTAAAGCGCAGGCGCTCTGTCCCGCGGGGCACGGTGGGATAATTGATGGGCTGAACATAGACGCCATATTCGGCGAGCAGGATGTCGGCGATCTTTTTCGCGCGCACCGGATCGCCCACCATCAGCGGTACGATATGGGTGGTGCTGTCCATGACCGGCAGACCCGCATTGCGCATCGCAGCCTTCAGGAAAGCGGCCGATTCCTGCTGCGCCTCACGCTCCACGCTCGACGATTTGAGGTGGCGGACCGAAGCCAGCACACCCGCGACCAGCACGGGCGAGAGCGAAGTGGTGAAGATGAAGCCCGGCGCATAGGAGCGCACGCAATCGATGATGCGCTTGTCCGCCGCGATATAGCCGCCCATCACGCCGAACGCCTTGCCCAGCGTGCCTTCGATGATGTCGATGCGGTGGGCCGCGTCATCGCGTTCGGAAATGCCGCCGCCGCGCGCGCCATACATGCCGACCGCGTGCACCTCGTCGATATAGGTGAGCGCATTGTATTTTTCGGCGAGGTCGCAGATCGCGTGGATCGGGGCGATGTCGCCGTCCATCGAATAAACGCTTTCGAACGCGATCAGCTTGGGCGTTTCGGGCGCTTCGGCTGCCAGCAGCTCTTCCAGATGCTCGATGTCGTTATGGCGCCACACGCGCTTTTCGCAGCCTGAATTGCGGATGCCTGCGATCATGGAGGCGTGGTTGAGTTCGTCCGAAAAGATCACGCAGCCCGGCAGCAGCTTGCCCAGCGTGGTGAGCGTCGTGTCGTTCGACACGTAACCGCTGGTGAAAAGCAGTGCGCCTTCCTTGCCGTGAAGATCGGCCAGCTCGCCTTCGAGGTCGACGTGGTAATGGGTGTTGCCGCCGATATTGCGGGTGCCGCCCGACCCTGCGCCGACGTCATGCAGCGCCTCTTCCATCGCCTCGATCACCTTGGGGTGCTGGCCCATGGCGAGATAATCGTTGGAGCACCAGACGGTGATCGGCTTCGGCCCGTTATGCCCGGCAAAGCAGCGTGCGTTGGGGTATGCGCCCTTGTTACGCAGGATGTCGATGAAGACGCGGTAGCGGCCCTCCGTATGGAGCCGGTCGATCGCCTGGTCGAAAATCTGGTCGTAATTCACTGTGCTGCAACTCGCCTGTTCACCTGTCCGTCGCTGGACCCGTCCAGGTCCCCTATTGCGGCGGTGAGGCTGTTCACGCATTGCGCCAGATCAATTTGGCGCGCTGCGTCTTACCAAATCCCCTCCCCGGATTGCTTGTCCGGGATGTATATGGGCACCCCCTACTGCATCGAAAGGGGGCTTGCAAAGCAAGATTGCCGATTACAGTCCCAAAGTATTACGATCAAACCCGGTCGATGCTGAAATCACAGAATTTCCATGCGTGACAGGCCGCGCGCCTCCAGCGCCGGGCGGAGCGAGGCGAGCTTGTCGTCAGCCCTTGTGAACAGCGCGATGTCGCCTGCGCTGCGGATCATGGCTTGCCCCTGAGTCAGAAAGGCAATGCGCCGCGCGATCCCTGCTGCCCCGTCGATCTGGCGGGCACCGGGGAAGTGTTCGGCAAGTTCTTCCGACAGCAGCGGGAAGTGCGTGCAGGCCAGCACCAGCGTGTCGATATTTTCCGCGCCGGCCATCGCCTTCATCGCCGCAGCAGTATCGGCAATCACCCCCGCATCGGGCGTGCCCCCGCGCAATTTCGCCTCTGCCGCCGCGACAAGACCGGGCGCGGCAAGGCGCAGGAGATGCTTGTCGGCGGCAAACTCCGCCTCCAGCCGGTCGACATAGGCCTGCCGGATGGTCGCACCGGTACCGATCAGGCCGATTGTGCCGGTTCTGGTGATTTCGGCGGCAGGCTTGATGGCAGGCACGGTGCCGACGATCGGGATGTTCAGGACATCGCGCACCATGCCCAGCGCAATGGTGCTGGCGGTATTGCAGGCGATGCAGGCAAGGCGCGGGCGGAACCGTTCGGCCATCCGCCCCAGCAGCCCCGCGACACGCGCGGCGATCTCCGCCTCGCTCTTTTCGCCATAGGGCAGGCCAGCATTGTCGGCGGCATAGATCACCGGAGCATCGGGTAGTTCGCGGCGCAGCGCGTCAAGCACGGTGAGCCCGCCGACGCCTGAATCGAACACCAGAATGGGCGCGTCCGCTGCGGGAGGGGGGCTGCTGTTTGCCATGGAGAAGCGGACATGCGGCACCGCGCGATCCGATGCAAGCGGTGGAGGGCGCGATATAAACCGCTCTCGCATGCTTGAGCGCGCAACAGTGAGCGGCTAACGGCATAGCTGCTTTTTGGGAGACGCTTCGTGACCACCACCGACCTGCTGCTGGCGCTGATCGCCGGATATGTGCTGGGCTCGATTCCCTTTGGCGTGATCCTGACCCGCATGGCAGGGGCAGGCAATCTGCACGAGATCGGATCGGGCGGAACCGGCGCGACCAATGTGCTGCGCACGGGGCGCAAGGGTCTGGCGGCGGCGACGCTGCTGCTCGATCTTTTCAAGGGCGTGGTCGCGGTGCTGCTGGCCCGCGCGATCTGGCCGGGGCTGGAAGAATGGGCCGGGCTTGCCGCCATTGTCGGGCACTGCTTCCCGATCTGGCTGAAGCTTCGCGGCGGCAAGGGCGTGGCGACGCTGATGGGCGTGGCGCTGGGGCTGGCATGGCCTATCGGGCTGGTGTTCGCGGTGGTGTGGATCGGCATGCTCGCCATCACGCGCATTTCGAGCGCGGGCGGGATGAGTGCTTCGGTCGCGGCCCCCATTGCGGCCTATCAGCTGGGCTATCAGGATTATGCACTGGCGCTTGCCATCATGGCGCTGGTGGTGCTGTGGCGGCACCGGCAGAATATCGGGCGGCTTTTGAACGGTACGGAGCCAAAGGTCGGCAAGAAGTAGAATTTCAGAATAAGGGTCGCACCTCACTCCATGCATATTTCCCAGGAAGAGGCTTTTGCCCGCATCCGCCTGCTGCGCTCGCCCCATGTCGGGCCGGTGACGTTTCACCAGATGCTGGCGCGCTGCGGCAATGCGGTGGCCGCGCTGGAGGTCTTGCCCGAAATGGCGTCGCGTGGCGGCGGCAAGGGGCAGGTGGCCAGCCGCGACCGGGTGAGCGAGGAAATCGCCAATGTTCGTGCGGCAGGGGCGCGTTACCTGTTTCATGACGATCCGGCCTATCCCGCCTTGCTGGCAGAGATGGGCAATGCGCCGCCAATCCTGACCTATCGCGGCGATCTGGCGCATCTGGACAAGCCGGCCATCGCGATCGTCGGCGCGCGCAACGCCTCTGCCGCTGCCGTGTCGCTGGCGCGCGAGTTCGGGCGCGATCTGGCGGAGCAGGGGCGGCTGGTGGTGTCGGGCCTTGCGCGGGGCATCGACGCGGGCGCGCATGAAGGCGCTCTGGAAGCGGGCGGCGCGACCGTCGGCGTGATCGCCAGCGGCATCGACATCGCCTATCCGCCCGACCACGCCGATCTGCAGGAGCGGATGGCGGACGAAGGTCTGGTGCTTGCCGAACAGATCCCCGGCACCCAGCCGCAGGCGCGGCATTTCCCGGCCCGCAATCGCATCATCGCAGGGCTATGCGCTGGAACGCTGGTGGTGGAAGCCGCGCCCAAGTCCGGCAGCCTGATCACCGCGCGCATCGCGGCAGAGGCGGGGCGCGAGGTCATGGCGGTGCCGGGCAATCCGCGCGACGCGCGGGCGAGGGGGTGCAACTACCTCATCCGCGAAGGGGCGGTGCTGGTGCAATCGGCAGAGGATGTGGCCGAACTCCTCGACAGCTTCACCGGATCGCCGCGCAGCCGTTTCCGCGAAGAGGCTGCGGTGTTCCAGCATCTGGAGCCCGAGATGGACGAAGAACCCGCGCCCGACATCGCCGACATGCTTTCGGCAGCGCCCGTGGCCATCGACGAACTCATCCGCGCCAGCGGTGCCAGCGCCTCTGCGGTGCAGCTCGCGCTCTTGGAACTGGAGCTGGCCGGAAGGCTGGAACGTCATGCAGGCGGGCGGGTTTCGCTTGCCTAAAGCGCCTTAACCGGCTTGACGGGGGCCGATCCCGGTCCCCACTTTCGCGCGTATACGTGTAAGGGGCGGCAAATAACGGCCAGCCCGCATCAGGAAATTTTGGTAAAACATGCAACTCGTCATCGTCGAATCGCCCGCCAAGGCGAAGACCATCGAGAAATATCTCGGCTCCGACTACAAGGTCCTCGCAAGCTATGGCCATGTCCGCGACCTTCCGCCCAAGGATGGTTCGGTCAAGCCTGACGAAGGCTTCGCCATGGACTGGGAGCTTTATGGCGACAAGCAGAAGCAGGTGCGCGCCATCGCCGATGCGGCCAAGACCGCCGACCGCCTGATCCTCGCCACTGACCCTGACCGCGAAGGGGAAGCGATCAGCTGGCACGTTCTGGAACTGCTGAAAAAGCGCCGCGCCCTGCCCAAGGATGTCGAGCGCGTCACCTTCAACGCGATCACCAAGGCGGCGGTGACCGATGCGATGAAGAAGCCGCGCGATCTGGATCGCGACCTGATCGACGCCTATCTCGCCCGCCGCGCGCTGGATTACCTGTTCGGTTTCACCCTCTCGCCCGTGCTGTGGCGCAAGCTGCCCGGCGCGAAATCGGCAGGCCGCGTGCAGTCTGTCGCGCTGCGCCTGATCGTCGAGCGCGAGCGCGAGATCGAGAGTTTCACGCCGGAGGAATACTGGTCCGTCCTTGCCAAGATGGAGCATGACGGCACCGGCTTCGACGCGCGCCTCGTCAAGTTCGATGGCAAGAAGCTGGAGCGCCTGACCCTTGGCGACGAAGGCATCGCCATGCGCGCCAAGGCCGCGGTGGAGGCGGGCGCCTTTACCGTCGAGCAGGTCGACACCAAGCCGCTGAAGCGCAACCCCGCACCGCCGTTCACCACCTCCACCCTGCAGCAGGAAGCCGCGCGCAAGCTTGGCTATTCGGCCTCCCACACCATGCGTCTGGCGCAAGGCCTGTACGAGCAGGGCGCGATCACCTATATGCGTACCGATGGCGTGCAGATGGACGGCAGCGCCATTTCCGCCGCGCGCAAGGCGATCAGCGAACGCTATGACGGGCATTACCTGCCCGAAAAGCCGCGCCAGTATCAGACCAAGGCGAAGAACGCGCAGGAAGCGCATGAAGCGATCCGCCCGACCGATTTCTACAAGCAGCGCGCCGGCAGCGCCGATGCGGCGAAGCTCTATGACCTAATCTACAAACGGGCACTGGCCAGCCAGATGGCTGCCGCCAGCCTTGAGCGGACCACCGTCACCATGCGCGACGGCACCGGCCAGCATGAGCTGCGCGCCACGGGCCAGGTCGTGAAATTTCCCGGCTTCCTCGCACTTTACGAGGAAGGGCTGGACCAGAAGAGCGACGACGACGACGAAGGCCTGCTGCCGCAGATGAAATCGGGCGACCGCCCCGCCAAGAAGTCGGTCGAGGCGAGCCAGCACTTCACCCAGCCGCCCCCGCGCTTTTCCGAAGCCAGCCTTGTGAAGCGCCTGGAAGAGTTGGGCATCGGCCGCCCCTCCACCTATGCCGCGACGCTGCAGGTGCTGAAGGACCGCAATTATGTGCGGACCGAAAAGAACCGCTTTTTCGCGGAAGATTCGGGCCGTCTGCTGACCGCCTTCCTCGAACGTTTCTTCGAACGCTATGTCGCCTATGACTTCACGGCGGGCATGGAAGAAGAGCTCGACGATGTCTCGGGCGGGCGTGCCGACTGGCATGCCGTGCTCGAAGCGTTCTGGCGCGATTTCAAGCCCAAGTCCGACGAGGTGATGGAGCAGAAGCCCTCTGACATCACCGTCGCGCTGGATGAATTCCTGTCCGACTATCTCTTCCCGCCGCGCGAAGACGGCCTGCCTGCGCGCGCCTGCCCGCAATGCATCGCCGACGGGCGCGAAGGGGGCGAACTGCACCTGCGCGGTGGCCGTGCGGGGCCGTTCATCGGCTGCGTCAACTATCCGGAATGCAAATACACCCGCCGCTTTGGCCAGACGGGCGAGGAAGCCGACGCGGATACCGAGATCGGCAAGCACCCCGATACCGGCCTGCCGATCGAACGGAAGACCGGACGTTTCGGACCCTATATCCAGATGGGCGAGGGGAAAGAGGCCGCGCGTGCCTCCATTCCCAAGGATATTCCCGAGCTGGATCTGGAATGGGCGGTGAAGCTGCTGTCGCTGCCGCGCATCGTGGGTGAGCACCCGGAGACGGGCAAGGAGATCGAGGCGAATATTGGCCGCTATGGCCCATATCTGCGCCACGACGGCAAATATGCAAAGCTGACCAGCACGGCCGATGTGTTCGACACCGGCATGAACGCCGCCGTTACGCTGCTGGCCGAAGCCGCCAACCGCAAGGGAGGGGCGCGGGCCAAGGCGGAGCCGCTGAAGGTCTTTGGCGAACATCCCACCAGCGGCGGCGAGATCAAGCTGCTGGCGGGCCGCTATGGCCCCTATGTCACCGATGGCACGACCAATGCGACGATCCCGCGCGACATGAAGCCCGAGGACGTGACCCAAGAAGACGCGATCCGCCTGATCGACGAGCGTGCGGCGAAGGGCCCGGCCAAGAAGAAGAAAAAGGCCGCGCCTAAGAAGAAGGCCGCCGCCAAGAAGGCGCCTGCGAAAAAGGCACCGGCCAAGAAGACACCAGCCAAGAAAACGGAGGCCAAGAAAACTGCAGCCTCAAAGGCTGGATCCGAGGATACCCAGGAGGCATGACCGGGCAGGAGCGGCGGAACCTTTCGCCGCTTCCGGCTTTGGAAGGCCATGCTGCGATTGCGAGACGATGGAGCGATGATGGACGATGGTCCTTCAGGCGCCGATGACGGGCCCGTGCCCGCACCGGGCGGGGCCAGGCCATCGGCGCATTCTCGGCCAGATCATGCCGAGGGCGAAGGCCTGCCCATGCCCCGGCGCATATGGGCCATCATCGCCGTAAGCTTTGGCACGGCGCTCTTCGTCGTCGATTCCACCATCGCCAATGTCGCCCTGCCGACGCTTTCGCGGGAGCTGAATGTCAGCGAAGGGGCGGTGACATCCGTCGTCACCATCTATCAGCTGGTCATGGTGATGGGCCTGCTGCCCTTTGCCAAGCTGGGCGACAGGGTGGGGCACAGGCGGATATACCAGACAGGGCAGGTGCTGTTCTGCCTGTCGTCCGCGCTGGTCTGGTTCATCGACAGCTTTCCCCTCCTGCTCGTCCTGCGCGCCATGCAGGCGCTGGGGGCAAGCCTTGCCCTGTCGGTCGCCTCGGCGATGATCCGCACGATCTATCCGGAAAAGAGCCTCGGTAGCGGGCTGGGCATCAACTCGGTGGTCGTCGCATCGAGCGCGGCGCTGGCGCCGACATTGGGCGGCTATATCGTCGCCAATCTCGACTGGCAGTGGGTGTTTGTCGCACCCGTGCCCTTTGCGCTGCTCTCATTGCTGATCGGGCGCAGTCTGCCCAATACCCGGCCCGGCGCCGATGTCGACTGGAAGGGCAGCATATGGAGTGCGGTTACCGTGGCCCTGCTGATCGGCGGCGTGCAGCTGGCAGCGCACGGCGGAACGCTCGCGGTGGGGATCGGTGCGGTGGCGCTGGGCATCGTGGCCGCGGTGTTCCTCGTCCGATATGCCCGGCAGCAGGATCGCCCGGTGCTGCCTGTCGACATCATGGCATTGCCGCTGGTCGGACTGTCCGCGCTGGCCGCGGCGGTGGCGTTTTGCGCGACGGGCCTGCTGACCGTGTCGCTGCCCTTTATTCTTGAACAAAAGCTGGGTTACACGCCTGATCAGGTCGGGCTGCTGATCCTGCCCTTGCCGCTGACCATGCTGATATTCGCGCCGTTCACCGGCTGGCTTTCCGATCGGATCGCGCCGACGAAACTGGGCCTGTTCGGCATCGCGGTGATGGTAACGGGCTTCGTCAGCTTCATCTTCCTGCCCAGTGATGGCGATTATTTCGCGGTCGCATGGCGGCTTGTCGCCTGCGCGGTGGGCTTTGCGTTTTTCATGCCGCCCAATTCGCGCCTGCTGATCGGCAGCGCCCCGCGCGAACGCGCTGCCGCCGCTGGCGGCTTGCTATCCACCTCGCGCCTGTTCGGTCAGGCGAATGCGGCAGCACTCGCGGGGCTGATGCTGGGGCTGGGAGTCGGGCTGGGGCCGGTGCCGTTTATCGTGGCGATCGTGCTGGCCCTGATTGCGGGTGGCTGTTCGCTCACCCGTTTTTTGACCGTCACGGCACAGCGGCGCACCGCCGCCTATGCCGAGACAGGCAACTGATCCGCTACTTCACCCAGTCGAGGCCGAGGACCTCGTAAAGCTCTTTGTCCTCGGCCCAGTTTTCCTGCACCTTCACATGCAGGAACAGGTGAACCTTTTGGCCCAATAGCTCCGAAAGCTCCTTGCGCGCGGCCTCTCCGATGGCCTTGATCTTCGCGCCGCGCTTACCCAGCACGATGGGCTTCTGGCTTTCGCGGCCCAGCACGATCTGCTGGCGAATCTCGACCGACCCGTCGGGCCGCTCGACATAGGCTTCGGGCCGGATCGCGCTGTCATAGGGCAGCTCTTCGCGTAGCTGCAGGTACAACTGCTCACGCGTGATTTCGGCGGCCAGCAGGCGCTGCGACGCGTCCGAAACCTGGTCTTCGGGGTAAAGCCATGGACCCACGGGCATCATTGCCGCCAGCTGCGCCTTAAGCTCTGCCACCCCGTCGCCCGTCAGCGCGGAGACGAAATAGATCTCGTCGAACTGGGCCTTTGCGGCCAGATCCTGCGCGAGGACGAGGAGCTGCTCCTTCTTCGCGGCATCGACCTTGTTGATGACCAGCAGCTTCTTTTCCGGGCGCTGGGCCAAGGTCTCGACCAGCGGTTCCAGCTCGTGACGGCGCAGCTTGATCGGATCGACCACCAGCATGATCGCATCGGCAGCCTCTGCCCCTTCCCATGCGGCGGAGACCATCGCGCGGTCCAGACGGCGGCGCGGTGCAAAGATGCCGGGCGTGTCGGCCAGCACGATCTGGACCGGGCGCTCCTCGGCATCCTCTGCCAGTGCGATGCCCAAAAGGCGCGCGCGCGTCGTCTGAGCCTTGGGGCTGGTAATCGCCACCTTTTGCCCGACCAGCGCATTGGTCAGCGTGGATTTGCCCGCATTGGGCGCGCCCAGCACGGCGACGACGCCGCAGCGGGTATTTTCTTCGCCCTCAATCCGGGGCAGTTCAATTTCGTCAGCCATGACGCTTTAAAAACCTTTCGGCGGCCTTTGTCTCGGCCTGTTGTTTGGAATCGCCCTCGCCGGTTTCCTCGCCGACGCCCTTGATCGACACGCGCACGGTAAAGCGCAGCGCGTGATCGGGGCCAGAACGTTCGACCAGCTCATATTCGGGCATCTTGCGGCGATTGCCGGCGGCCCATTCCTGAAGGGCGGATTTAGGGTGTTTCGATTGGCCGGCGCGGCCTTCGACCGCATCGCCCCACCAGCGGCGCACCATGGCGCGCGCGGCTTCGAAACCGTGCTCGATGAAACAGGCGCCGATGATCGCCTCGACCACGTCGCCCAGAATATTGTCGCTGTCGAGCCCGCCATCGGTGCGCGCCTGCTTGCCAAGGCGTATATGGTCTGGAAGCCCTATCTCGCGCGCGACGCGGGCGCAGGTGGCGCGGCTGACCAGCGCGTTCAAACGCTGCGATAGCTTGCCTTCGGCTGCGTCGGTCAGGTCATAGAGCCATTCGGCCACGGTCAGACCAAGCACCCGGTCGCCCAGAAATTCGAGGCGCTGGTAATCGAATTCCTCGCCGGTGCTGCCATGGGTGAGGGCCGAGAGCCACACGGTCTCGTCCTTGATGTCGTGGCCGGACTGCTTCGCGATCCACCCGCGCGTGTCGTCGCTCAGCCCGGTTTCGATGTTGTCTGCCATCAGAATCCCGAACCGATCCGGTCCCAGCGCGTGGCGGTGAACCAGGTCCACGGCTTGATCCAGCTCGACGCGCCGTCGGTAGAGAACATCATGACCTGCGCCTTGCCGACGAGGTTCTCCATGGGGACATAGCCGATGCCGCCGCCGACCTGCGCGGGGAAGCGGCTGTCCTGCGAATTGTCGCGGTTGTCGCCCATCATGAACACATGGTCTTCAGGCACGGTATAGACGCTGGTGTCGTCTTCCGGGCCGTCCATCAGGTCGAGCACGTTATAGCTGACATCATTGGGCAGGGTTTCGCGAAATTGCGGATAGCGGCATTCGCGTGTGCCATCGGCCGCCACGCTTTCGAACCGGAAGTCGACGCAGGGGCTGCCCCGGCCCGACGCGGCGGACGCATCGATCATGTTCTGCGTCACCGGAATGACGAAATCCTCGATCTTCTGCTTCGGCACGGCGGTGCCGTTGATGAAGAGCTGGCCCGCCTTCATCTGGATCTGGTCGCCCGGCAGGCCGATCACGCGCTTGATGTAATCCTGCTCCTGCGTCGGCGGGGCCTTGAAGATCGCGATGTCGCCGCGTTCGGGCGTGCTGCCAAGGATGCGGCCCGGGATCAGCGGCGCGGAAAAGGGCAGCGAATAGCGTGTGTACCCATAGCTCCATTTCGAAGCGAGCAAATAGTCGCCGATGAGCAGGCGCGGCAGCATCGATTCCGACGGGATGTTGAAGGGCGAAAAGACGAAGGAGCGAAACACGAACACCACCACCGCAAGCTTCAGAAGGAACAGCCAGAAGCTGTCCTCCTTCTTCTCTTTTTTCTTCCCGGTCGGCGGCGCCCGGAACGGGGAGCCATCCTTTGGGGTTTCGTCGGTCGATGGTGCAGTAGGCATGTAAGGTGTTTTCGCTTCTCGTCTCTGGTATCGCAGCGCGGCATAGGGCAGGAGAGGGCGAGCGGCCAAGTGAAACATTGCTGACCGACCGATCAATATCGACAAATACCATTACCGAAGGGACAAGATCACCCATGACCGACGCTGCCGCCATTCGCGACCGCCTCCTCACATTGCCGACCCCGACGCTGAAGGAGTTGTTCGAAGCCGACAGCGGCCGGCTGGATGCCTTGTCGGGCCGGATCGGCTGGGGCGAGGGCGAGACGGCGGGTTCGATCCTGTTCGACTGGTCGAAGACCCATCTCGACGATGCGTATCTTTCCGCGTTTGAGGATCTGGCCGCGGCCACGGATTTCGCAGGTCGGCGCGAAACGCTGCTTACCGGCGGCATCGCCAACCCGACCGAGGGGCGCGCAGCCGAGCATACCGCCCAGCGCGGCATCGGGGCAGAGGCCAGCGTCGAGGAAGCCGACGCGCTGCACCGCCGCATGGAACTGCTGGTGACCGCGATCCGCAATGGCGATCTGGGCGATATCAAGCACCTGATCCACGTCGGCATCGGCGGTTCGGCACTGGGCCCGGCCTGCGCTTTGGCCATGCTGGCGCGGCCGATCGACATGCCCGGCATTGACGTGCATGTGGTGTCCAACATCGATGGCTGCGCGCTGGAAGACGCGATGGAGGCCTGCGATCCGGCCACCACCATGATCGCGGTCGCGTCCAAGACCTTTACCACGACCGAGACCATGACCAACGCGACGAGCGCGTTGGACTGGCTGCGCGACAATGGCGTCTCGGATCCCTATGGCCGCGTCGTCGCGCTGACCGCTTCCCCCGAAAAGGCGGTGGAATGGGGCGTCGATGAAACCCGCGTCCTGCCCTTTTCGGAAAGCGTGGGCGGGCGTTATTCGCTGTGGAGCTCGATCGGTTTTCCCGTCGCCATGGCCGTGGGCTGGGAAGAGTTTGAGGCGATGCTGGCGGGCGCGCAGGCGGTCGACGTGCATTTCCGTGACACCGATGGCCGCGCCAATCTGTGCCTTCGCGCCGCCTTTGCCGACCAGCTCTACACCCGCCTTCGCGGCGCGCAGACCCGCGCGGTCTTCGCCTATGATGAGCGGCTGAAGCTGTTCCCCGACTATCTCCAGCAGCTGGAGATGGAATCGAACGGCAAGCTGGTCACGCTGGATGGCGAGGCGGTCGATGGGCCGACCGCGCCGATCACATGGGGCGGGGTGGGCACCGATGCGCAGCACGCGGTGTTTCAGCTGCTGCACCAGGGCACGGTGCTGGTGCCGGTCGACTTCATCGCCAGCATCGCAGCGGGCGATGACCTTCAGCCCGATCACCACCGTATCCTGCTGACGAACTGCTTTGCACAGGGCGCGGCGCTGATGGCGGGCAAGCAAAGCGACGATCCGGCGCGCTGCTATCCCGGCAACCGCCCCAGCGCGACCATGCTGTGCGACGACCTCGATGCACCGGCGCTGGGCGCGCTGATCGCCTTTCATGAACATCGCACGTTCTGCAATGCGGTGCTGATGGGCATCAATCCGTTCGACCAGTTCGGCGTGGAACTGGGCAAGGAAATCGCCAAGTCTATCGAAAGCGGACAGGGCGATCCCTTCGACCCGAGCACCGAGGCCTTGCTGGAAGCGGCTGGTCTGAAGGGCTGAGGTAAGAAGCGCGGTGAAGGCGGGGCGCATACTGGCCGCGATCACCGCGCTGGCTGCATGGGGCGGGCTGGCGCTGCAACTGGGGATCAGTGTCGGTTCGCTGGGTCTTGGGCCGGGGCTGTGGCGCTTCCTTGGCTACTTCACCGTGCTGACCAATATCTTCGTAGCCAAGATGGTGACGGCGCAGGCGCTGGGCGTCGCACCCCATGGCCTGTTCGGTCTGCTGGCGCGGCCCGTGTTCCGCCTGTCGGCCACGGCAAGCATCGGCCTTGTCGCCATTGCCTATGCCGCCCTGCTGCGCGGTCTGGTGCCGATGGAGGGGTGGCAGATAGTTGCCGATTTCTTCCTGCATACGGCGGTGCCGATCATGGCGGCCTTGTGCTTCATCGTGGACCCGCCAAAACGCCTGCCGTGGTGGCTGATCGTCCCGGCGGCGGCGTGGCCCATCGCCTATGTCGTCTATGCGTTGATCCGCGGGGCGGCGCAGGGGTGGTATGCCTATTTCTTCCTCGATCCCACGAAGATGACAGTGCCCGAACTCGCGGCTTCGCTGGCAGGGCTGACCGCCCTTTTCGCGGCCATCGCGGCGGTTCTGATCGCGGCGCAGCGTGTGCGTCTGCGTTTTGCGCGGGAAATCTGACCCTGCGTGGGGTTTCAAACCTGGACCATACCGCCCATATCGCGCCCTGACCCATTAGGAGCGATTGATGACCGATACCCCCGACAGCCCATATGACTTCGACCTTTTCGTGATCGGGGCAGGGTCAGGCGGGGTACGCGCCTCGCGCGTTGCCGCGGCCCATGGCGCGCGCGTCGCCATTGCCGAGGAACATCGCATCGGCGGCACCTGCGTCATCCGCGGCTGCGTGCCCAAGAAGATGCTCGTCTATGGCGCCCATTTTGCCGAGGATCTGGAAGACGCGCAGCAGTTCGGCTGGACGGTGGAGAACGCCAGCTTCGACTGGAAGAAATTGCGCGATACCGTGCTGGGCGATGTCGACCGGTTGAACGGTCTTTACACCAATACGCTGGAAAACCACGACGTCACGATCTTCCACGAACGCGCCGAATTCGTGGATGAGCACACGCTGAAACTGTCGGGCGGCAAGACCGTGACCGCCGACACAATCCTGATCGCCACCGGCGCGCGCCCCCGCGTGCCCGAATGTCCGGGGCACGAGTTTGGCATCACCAGCAACGAGGCGTTCCATCTGGACGAACTGCCCAAGCGCATTCTGATCGCGGGCGGCGGCTATATCGCCAATGAATTCGCAGGGATCTTCAACGAGTTCGGCACCCATGTCACGATCATCAACCGGTCGGACAAGCTGCTGCGCGGCTATGACGAAAGCCTGCGCGACCGCCTGCTGCAGATCTCGATGATGAAGGGCATCGATTTCCGCTTCAACGCGGAATTCCGCGGGATCGAAAAGACCGAGGAGGGCTGTCTTCGCGTCTCGATGACGAACCATGAGGATATCGAGGTCGATTGCGTCCTCTTCGCCACCGGCCGCCTGCCCAACGTCGAGGGGCTGGGGCTGGAAAACGCCGGTGTCGAACTGGGCGACCGGGGCGAGATCGTCGTCGATCGGTTCTCAAAGACCAATGTCGAGAACATCTATGCCGTGGGCGATGTGACCGACCGCGTGCAGCTCACCCCTGTCGCCATTCGCGAAGGGCAGGCCTTTGCCGACACCGTGTTCGGCAACAAGCCGACCAGCGTATCCTATGACTGCATCCCCTCTGCCGTGTTCAGCCACCCGCCCATCGCGGGCGTGGGCATGACCGAAGGCGAGGCGAGGAACAAGCTGGGCGATGTGAAGGTCTATCTCTCTGACTTCCGCCCGATGAAGAACGTGCTGGCAGGCCGCAATGAGCGCGGCCTCTACAAGATGATCTGCGAGGGCAATAACGAGAAGATCGTGGGCATCCACATGATCGGCCCGGATTCGCCGGAGATCATGCAGGCCGCTGCCGTCGCGGTGAAAGCCGGGCTCACCAAGGCCGATTTCGACGCCACCGTCGCGATCCACCCGTCGATGGCCGAAGAACTGGTTCTGATGAAATAAGGCTGCCAGATGCGGACATGAAAAAGGCCGGGAGCGGATCGTCCGCGCCCGGCCTTTTCATTTGGCGTTAGGCCCGATCAGGCCATCAGGATCTTGTCGAGCGCGAGGGCAAATTTCTGCATGTCCTCGGCAGAGCCGACTGTGATGCGGCTCATCGTCGGCATGGCATCCCACGACCGTCCGATCTGTACGCCCTGCTCCAGGAACTTGGCCTGGATCTCCTTGGGTGTGCCCAGTGTGCCCCAATCGGCCATGAACATGTTGGCCTGCGATCCGGGAATGTATTTCACGCCCCGCGCATCGAGATGGGCTAAAGTCTGTGCACGTACCGAAGTCAGCTCCGCCTTGCGGGCGGCAATCTTGGCGGTCTGCTTCAGGCATTCGGTGCCGCAGGCGACCGCCGTCATCGGCAGCATGTTGGTGACCTGCCCGCCATCATAGCGCATCATGCGTTCATGCAGCGCAGGGCTGGCGAAGGTGAGGCCAAGGCGCATGCCCGCCATGCCGAACAGCTTGGAAAAGGTGCGCAGCACGATCACATCGTCGCGTGTGGCGGCAAGCTTGGCCGCGCTCGGCACGTCGGCAAAGTGGATATAGGCTTCGTCCACGACGAGCACCGAATCCTTGGGCTTGTTCTCGGCCAGCCAGACGATGTCTTCCAGCGGGGTGATCGTGCCCGTCGGGTTATTGGGCGAGCACACGTAATAGAGGCCCGCATTCGGGTTCGCGGCCAGCATCGCCTTGGGATCATGCGCGTAGGCTGCGGTCAGCGGCACACGCTCCAGCGGAACGCCGAGCCACTGGCTGGTGCGCCAGCTCTGTTCATAGCTTGGATTGCCGGTGACAAGGCCCTTTTCGGGCGAACAGAAAGTCACGACCACGCGGTTCAGCGGATCGCTCGATCCCGGCCATGCCAGGATGTGATCCTCGGGAATGCCCTCGACCTCCGCCACGGCGGCGAAAAGCTTGGCATGTTCGCCATTGGGTTCGTAGCGATTGCCTTCCTTGGCGAGCATGGCCGCGGCGGCGACGCCTTCGGAAAACGGGCCGGTCCAGCATTCGTTCGACTGAATGCGAACGGCACCCGCGACGGGCGGCGCCGACTGCTGCGCCATGGCGGGGCGGCCAAAGCTGGCCATTGCGGCGCTGCCGCCCAGCATCATGGCGATGCGTCCGATCTGGCGGCGGGAAAAACCACGGTCGGAAAGATCGCCCTCTGCATCGGGGGCAAGGGTCTCGATTTCGTCAATGAAGTCTTCGGAAAGCATGCACTGGTCCCCCAATAAGGTGGTGGCTGGCTTTCAGTATCCTCGCTTGGCGGTGCCGCGAGGCTGGGGACCGATCCGGTGTCGCCCGCCTCCCTGTGTCGCCGCCAGAAGTGAATTCATCAAATGCAGGGCGACTTGTCCACTGCGTTCGACGAAAACATGTCAAAAAACTGCATGGGAGAGGGGCGGGGCGGCGCTTTCGGGTAGAGAGGATCCCAAAAGCGCCGCTCCGCAGCCATGCGACACGGATGAAAGCGGCGCATGGAACCTGTAGGAGCCGTTAAGCCGCACTACAGATTGCACGGACTCGTTAATGCGACGACTTCGCAACAGCAATCATAATAAGGTTTATCCGGAAATGGATATGGCCAGCCCGGTGCTGGCCAACGCAAAAAGGGCCCGGTCCGCTTGGAACCGAGCCCTTTCATACGGAGATCACGACTGCGGGCAATGGCCGCAGTGCAGTCCGATCAGACGCTGGCGGGAACGTCGTCATCCTCGTCAGCGGCGATGACGACGGCCGTCAGGAACCCGGCAAGCGCGACGATGGCGATAATGCCGCCGCCGCCCAGCTCGCTGGCTTCCTTGGCGGGGGCCGAAGCGCGCGACTGTTCCACGGCCATGGCGGGCGAAGCGGCAAGCAGCGATGCGGCTGCGGCGATAAGCAGGGACTTCTTCATCTAGATAACTCCCGGTTTGCTTGGCCCCGCGGGGCCGATTGGTTCCACCCCCCATGGATGGAGCGACTCTGGCATTACCCCTCGATGACTTGCGGCAATGCACCAATTCAGATGCTGCAGTGTGTCAAAGATCGAAGAATTATAGAAGGGTGCGGGTAAATATTTTTTTGCACTGCGGCAAGAATGGCGCACCTGATGATGGTTTGACGCGCTTCCGTAATAATTTCAGTCAATCCTGATGAACCGATGCGGAGCGTTTAGGCCCCGATTTCTGCGCGTTCCATTCCGATGTGCTGATTTGACCGTTCGGGCTGCCGAATTCTGGCGCGAGACTGCTAGGCCGTCGCCCGCCTGCCCACTCGGCAATTTGTGCGATCTTTTCGATAGTTACCGGGAACAGACCCGTGCGCAAAGCGTACAGGCAGTAACGGGGGCAAGAAAGAACCCTTCAGCCGGCGGCGGGATTGTGGCCTTGCTGCCGGCTAAAGCATCTCTTTTAAGGACTCGCCGTATGACCACTCCATACAAAGTCGCCGTGCTTGTCGGCAGCCTTCGCGATGCGTCGCTAAACCGCAAGCTGGCCAAGGCGCTTGTTGCGCTTGCACCCGAAGGGCTGGAATTTGAATTCCTGCCGATCGGCGAACTCCAGTTTTACAACCAGGACCTCGAAGACAAGGGCGCGCCCGCTTGCTGGAAGGCATTTCGCGAGGCGATTGCCGATGTCGATGCGGTCCTCTTTGTAACGCCCGAATATAATCGCTCTGTCCCTGCCGCTCTGAAAAATGCGCTGGATGTCGGCTCCCGACCGATGGGGGAGAGCGTGTGGGATGGCAA
This sequence comes from Croceicoccus mobilis, assembly GCF_001661965.1. Taxonomy (GTDB): domain Bacteria; phylum Pseudomonadota; class Alphaproteobacteria; order Sphingomonadales; family Sphingomonadaceae; genus Croceicoccus; species Croceicoccus mobilis. Next base: position 196,166 of record NZ_LYWZ01000027.1, on the reverse strand, counting down.
GCCCGCGGGCGTTGTCACCGGTTCGCCCGGCGCAATCGGCGGTTTCGGGGCAAATCATGCGCTGCGCCAGTCGCTGGTTTTCCTCAACATGCCCGCGATGCAGCAGCCCGAAGCCTATGTCGGCGGCATCGGCGACATGTTCGCCGATGACGGCAGCGTGAAGGACGCGGGCACGAAAAAGTTTCTGGCAGGCTTCATGGAAAGCTTTGCCCAATGGATCGCCCGTCACGCGGGTCGATAGGGATTGCCTGACGCACAGGCGCCCGAACAACAGGGGACAGCAAGGCGGGCTGGGGGCAATCAGCCCGCCTTGCTGTTGTTTATCAAATCTGAAGATCTTGCGCCGATCGCCTAGTCAAAGGGGCGGGGCGCCGCTCCACACCCAATATGCCACAGCCATTGCGACCACGGCGCACACGATACCGCGCCACGCGGGTACGGGTGCGTTGCCCTTCAGCCCGGCCGGGACGCTGCGCTTTCCCGACACCATCGGGTGGACGAGATTGTCGCGCTTGACGACAAGATAGAACGCGATCGCCGCGATATGCAGGGCGACCAGCGCGATCAGCACGTTGAAGAAGCTTTCGTGCAAATCGGTCATGGTGTCAGCGGTCATCACGCCGACCAGATCGTTCAGCGGCCCTGTCGCGCCATCGAAGGGATCACCGGAAAACAGGCCCAGAACGACCTGAAAGATCATTGCGCCCAAAAGGGCGAGCACACTCCACCCCCCGGCCGGATTGTGGCCGATTACCGGATCATGCGATTGCGACAGGCTTTTGAAATAGGCGATGACCGCGCCGGGGCCGCGCACGAAATGGGAGAAGCGTGCCGTGGAGCTTCCGAAAAAGCCCCACAGCACGCGAAACACCAAAAGCGCCAGCAGCAGAATGCCTAGCCGCATGTGCCAGCCCATCTCGCCGTTTTCCGCCGTCCACCACATTGTGGGGATCAGCAGGGCGAAGCTCCAGTGGCAGATGCGAACCGCGAGGTCCCAGATGCCGACGCGGCCGGCGGGCGCATTCTCCATGTCGTCAGCCCCTGGTCAGAGGATCAGTCGTCTTCTTCGCGGAACTGGTCGTGGCAGTTCTTGCACGAGCTGCCGAGTTCCTTGACCCCGGCGCTGACGGCGGCGGCGTCGGAGGCATTTGCTGCGGTCAGCAGGGCGGCGCTCGCGGTGGTCAGCTTATCGACGGCGGCCGAGAATTCCTCGGGCTTTTCCCAGATGGTGGCGAGCGCCTCGGTCTTGACCGCGTCGGGGCCGGTGCCTTCAGGGAAGTAGTCGCCGACCTTGCCAGCATTGGTGTCGATGATCTGCGCCTGCGTCGCGATCTTCGTGTAGTCGGGTTCCGAACCCTCAAGCTCGCCGCGGATCGCCTTGAAGGCATCGCCGATCTCTTCGAAATTGTCATGGCGTGCCTTGACGATGGCTTCGGGCTCCATCTCGGCGACATCCATGGGGGCGGCGTCTTCGGTCATGGTGTCTTCGGCGGTCTCGGTCGGCGCTTCGCCGCCGCATGCGGCCAGCGATGCGGCGAGGGTGAGGGAAGCGAGGGCCGGGAAAAGGCGGTTCTTGGCCATTTGGGTTCCTTTGTCTGCGACATGGGTGCCGGGATATTTCCGGCCACCGGAAGAGGATGGAGGGATACTCTTCCAAATGGCCGACGGCACCAAGGGTTCCTGCGAACGCGGCACGGGTTGCTGCGCTGCACAGCAACAGGTTTCAGCCATTCGCGGGGGAAAGGTCAACCACCTTAACGCCTGATGCCGCGTTGCGGCAGGATCGGGGCGTGGTCAGGGTGCGATCCACAGCCGCAGGAGCCACGCCACCACGCCCAGCGCGGCGACGCTCAGACCCCAGATGCCCACCATCCATAAAAGCCTGCGCCACAATGGCGTTTCGTCTGCCGCCTGCCCGGGACGGAGCCTGGATCGGGATCGGGATTGGGATCGGGATCGCGGACCGGCCATCAGTGATAGGCCTGGTCGATCGCCTTGCCGCGAAACACCCAATAGGCCCAGAACGTATAGCCAAGGATCAGCGGCAGGGTGATGCCTGCCCCGACCAGCATGAATATCTGGCTGCGTTCGGGCGCGGCGGCATCCCAGATCGAGAGCGAGGGCGGGATCACATTGGGGAAAATGGTAACGCCAACGCCCACCATGCCCATCGCGAACAAGCCGATGCCGATCCAGAACGGCAGCACTTCGCGTTTCTGCTTCAGTGTGCGCAGCAGCCAAATGCCAAGGAAGGCGGTGATGATCGGGATGGGGGCGGCGAACGCGATCTGTTTCGGATGCAGCCAGCGATCGGCATATTCGGGCCTAAGGACGACATTATAAAGGCTGACGGCGGCCATCAGCGCAAAGGTCGCGAAGGCTGCTTTCCATGCCATGCGATAGGCGTGTTCCTGGCATTTGCCTTCGGTCTTCCAGATCAGCCAGCACGAACCCAGCAGTGCATAGCCTGCCACCGTGCCAAGCCCGGTCAGCAGCGTATAAGGCGTAAGCCAGTCGAACCAGCTGCCCGCATAGGCGCGATCGACCACGGTCACCCCCTGCAGGATCGCGCCAAGGATCATGCCCTGCGACAGCGCGGCAACGAGGGAGCCGCCGGCGAAGGCGAAATCCCAGAACGCGCGGTGGCGGTCTTCGCGCCAGCGGAATTCAAACGCCACGCCGCGAAACACCAGCCCCAGCAGCATGGCGATGATCAGCGGATAGGTCGCGGGCAGCAGGATCGCATAGGCAAGCGGAAAGGCTGCCAGCAGGCCGCCGCCGCCCATCACCAGCCAGGTCTCGTTCCCGTCCCAGACCGGCGCGATGGCGTTCATGGCGCGGTTGCGTTCGGTGCCCACTTCGATCGTCGGGAACAGGATGCCGATGCCAAGGTCGAACCCGTCCATCACCACATAGGCGAAGACGGCAAAGGCGATGATGAACGCCCACACGATAGTGAGATCGATCGAAATGCCCATCACTTGTCCTCCCCTTCATTGGTGGAGCCGGAGCGATTGCCGCGGATGATCTCGTCTGCAGCGGGGAAGGGGCCACTTCCCTGCCGGGCCGGACCGGGGGTTATGCCTGCGACGCGCATCGGTCCGGTTTCCTCGCGCTCCAGCGGCTCTTCATGGGACTGCGGCGGGGAGGCCATCAGTTTCAGAATATAGAAAGTTCCGAAAGCGAAGGCCGTGAAATAGACCACCACAAAGGCCAGAAGAGATGCGCCCAGCGCCGGCGCGTCGAGCGGGCTGGCCGAATCCGCGGTGCGCAGCAGGCCGTAGACGGTGTAGGGCTGGCGCCCCACTTCGGTTGTGAACCAGCCTGCGATCACCGCGACAAAGCCCGATGGCCCCATCACCACGGCCAGCCGGTGCATCCATTTCCAGTCATACAGCTTGCCGCGAACCCGCGCGAGAGCGGTCCACAGGCCAAGCGCCAGCATGCCGAAACCCAGCCCGACCATGATGCGAAACGCCCAGAAAACGGGGCCGACCGGCGGGCGGTCTTCCTTCGCATAATCCTTCAGCCCGCCCAGCGGCGCGTCGAGGTCATGCTTCAGGATCAGCGAGGACAGTTTCGGGATCTCCACCGCGTAATGCACGGTCTCCTCCTCACTGTCGGGCACGCCGAACAGGATAAGGGGCGCGCCATCGGGGTGTGCATCGAAATGCCCCTCCATCGCGGCAACCTTGGCGGGCTGGTGCTCCAGCGTGTTGAGACCGTGTTCGTCGCCTGCGAAGATCTGGATCGGGGCGACGACCAGCACCATGCCCATCGCCATGTTGAACATGGTACGCGCATGTTTGCCGCCCGTGCCTTTGAGGAGGTGCCATGCCCCCACGCCGCCCACGGCCAGCGCGGTGGTGAGATAGGCGGCGATGCCGGTGTGAATGAGGCGATAGGGGAAGCTGGGGTTGAAGATGATCGGCCACCAGCTTTCGCCCGGCAGGAACTGGCCATTGGCGCCGATGATGTGCCCCTGCGGCGTTTGCATCCAGCTATTCACCGACAGGATCCAGAAGGCGGAGATAAAAGTGCCCAGCGCCACCATCAAGGTGGCGAAGTAGTGTAGCTTGCGGCCCACCTTCTCCATCCCGAACAGCATGACGCCAAGGAAACCCGCTTCTAGGAAAAAGGCGGTCAGTACCTCATAGGCCATGAGCGGGCCGATGACGGGTCCGGCCTTGTCGGAGAAGACCGACCAGTTGGTGCCGAACTGGTAGCTCATGACGATGCCCGACACGACGCCCATGCCAAAGGCGACGGCAAAGATCTTTATCCAGTAGTGGAAGAGATCGAGATAACGCTCCTTCCCCGTCTTCAGCCACAGGCCTTCGAGCACGGCGAGATAGCTCGCCAGCCCGATCGAGAAGGCCGGGAAGATGAAGTGGAAGCTCACCGTGAAGGCGAACTGTGCACGGGCGAGGAAGATCGCGTCGAGTCCGTCAAACATGGTCGATGCGTCTACATCACATATTCAATTAATGAAACTGATGATTGTGGGATGGGTCAAAATGTCCAACCCTCCGCCTAGTCATCGGAAAATTCCACCAGCGCATGCGGCTCCACACCGGCGTCGCGCAGTTTCTGAGCACCGCCCAGTTCGGGAAGGTCGATCACGAAGAGGGCCTGCGAGACATGCGCGCCGCGGCCGCGCAGCAGTTCCACGGCGGCAAGGGCGGTGCCGCCAGTGGCGATCAGATCGTCGACCAGCACGATATTGGCGCCCGGGCCGCAGGCGTCGTCGTGCATTTCCAGCATGTCGGTGCCGTATTCCAGCGCATATTCGATTCGCACCGATGGTCCCGGCAGCTTGCCCGCCTTCCTCAGCATCAGCACGCCGCAGCCAAGGCGATAGGCGAGGGCGGATGCGAAAACGAAGCCGCGCGCCTCGGTCCCCGCGATCAGGTCGGGGGCATCGCCCTCCAGCGCCTCGGCCAATCGGTCGATGGTCGCGGCAAAGCTCCCGCCGTCGAGCATCAGGGTCGAGATGTCGCGGAACATGATGCCCGGTTTCGGGTGGTCGGGGATCGTGCGGATCATCTCCGCCAGATCGGCGTTCGGTTCAGCCAGCTTGGTCATGCGTGCCAGCCTAGCGACTTGTGCCGCCCGCTGCCAGCGGCTAAGGGCGCGCTCAATCTTTCTCATCAACGGTATCGGCGCGTGCGGGAATCTGTCCGGCACGGCGACCACAAATGCAGGTGATCCCCAATGAAGATCAGCGGTGTGGACATTCGTCCCGGCAATATCCTTGAGTATGAAGGCGGCATCTGGAAGGTCGCCAAGATTCAGCACACCCAGCCCGGCAAGGGCGGCGCCTACATGCAGGTCGAGATGAAGAACCTGCAGGACGGCCGCAAGACCAATGTCCGCTTCCGCAGCGCCGACACGGTTGAAAAGGTCCGCCTCGACACGCAGGATTACCAGTACCTCTATGCCGAGGACGACATGCTGGTGTTCATGGACACCAATACCTACGAACAGATTCAGCTTCCCAGCGATCTTCTGGGCGATGCCGCCGCCTTCCTCGAAGATGGCATGCAGGTGAAGCTTGAACTGTGGGAAGAAAAGCCGATCTCGGTCGAACTGCCCGAACAGGTCGAGGCGACCATCGTCGAGGCCGATGCCGTGGTGAAGGGCCAGACCGCTTCGTCGAGCTACAAGCCCGCCGTGCTAGAAAACGGCGTGCGCGTGATGGTGCCGCCGCATATCGAAAGCGGAACCCGGATCGTCGTGGACGTTTACGAACGTACATATGTGAGCAAAGCGGGCTGAGCCCCGCAGCTAGGTAAGTAGACAATGGCAGTTTCCGGTATCATCCGCGTGCTCGAACGCGCCGCGCGCAAGGCAGGTTCGCGCCTGCGCCGCGATTTCGGCGAGGTCGAGCACCTGCAGGTTTCCCGCAAGGGGCCCGCCGATTTCGTGTCCAAGGCCGACGAGGCGGCAGAGCGCATCCTGTGGGACGAGCTGCGCGCCGCGCGCCCCGACTGGGGCTTCCTTTTGGAGGAAGCGGGCGAGATCAAGGGCGACGAGACCAAGCCGCGCTTCATCATTGATCCCTTGGACGGCACGACCAACTTCCTCCACGGCATGCCGCATTTCGCGATTTCCATCGCGGTGCAGGAACCGAAGCTGGGCGGCGGCGGCTGGGGTGAGGTGACCGCGGCGCTGGTCTATCAGCCGATCACCGACGAAAGCTTCTGGGCGGAAAAGAGCCGCGGCGCATGGCTGCACGATGCGCGCCTGCGCGTTTCGGCCCGGCGTGAGATGTCGGAAGCGCTGCTTGCCACCGGCATGCCCTTTGCAGGCCATGGCAACTGGAACGAGTGGCAGAAGATCGCCTCCGAACTTGGCCCCCGCGTGGCGGGTATCCGCCGCTTTGGCGCCGCTTCGCTCGATCTCGCATGGGTGGCTGCGGGCCGCTATGACGGGTTCTGGGAAAGCGGGCTCAAGCCATGGGACAGCGCAGCGGGCTGCCTGCTGGTGCGCGAAGCCGGTGGCTTCGTGTCCGACTGGCGCGGCCGTTCGCTGCCGATTTGCGACCAGACCGTGCTGGCTGGCAATGACGTGCTGCATTCGCGGCTTCACAAGCTGCTGGTCGGCGCTCTTAAAGAGAAGTGAGAAACGACGCTTGATGGCGGGGGCAACCCCGTCTAAAGCGCCGCTCGCGCATCTTGCGCCGTGATGGCGAAAGGCGTGCCCCTGTGGCGGAATGGTAGACGCGAACGACTCAAAATCGTTTGTCGAAAGGCGTGCCCGTTCGAGTCGGGCCAGGGGCACCAGCCATGTAATCCGCATCTTTGCGCATGCGGCAAAAAAGATGATTGAAGGAGCGCGAAAGCCGATGTTTCTGGCAAGCCGCTCAAAGCGCTGTTAAGCGCTATGCCGATGCCCGGTATCCCGTCATTCCACGCCTTTGCAGCCATGTTGCTGACGGTCGGCATGTTCATTGCCTTCGCGCGCGGGCGCATCGCGACCGAGATCGTGAGCCTCGTGACCATTGCGCTGATTGCGCTGGGGCTGTTTTTCTTTCCTTTGGACCCTGCTCGCCCGACCGACGGATTGATGCTGGCCTTTGCTGGGTTCGGCCATCCGGCGCTTATCACCATATGCGCCTTGATGATCATGGGGCGCGGGCTTGTCGTAACCGGCGCGTTGGAGCCGGCAACGCGCTTTCTCGACCGGGTCTGGAAGATCGACAATCGGCTTGGCATGCTCGTTTCGCTGGTGATGGCGATGGGCCTGTCGATGATGGTCAATGACACGCCCGTCCTAGTGTTGCTGCTGCCAATTTTCGTGGCGCTGGCCGAACGCGGGGCGATGGCGGCGTCGAAGACGCTGATCCCGCTGAATGCCGCGGTGCTGATCGGCGGCATGGCGACGACGATCGGCACCTCGACCAACCTGCTGGTCGTATCCATCGCCGAAGATCTGGGCATGGAGCATATAAGGGTTTTCGATTTCACCCCCACCGTCGCCATCGCGGCGCTGGTGGCGCTGCCCTATCTGTGGCTGGTCATGCCGCGCCTGCTGCCAGATCACGGCACGGCAAACCTGCGCCAGCGCCGCAGCTTTGCGGCGACCTTGCGCGTGGACGACGATTCCGACCTCATCGGCCTGACCCCGCGAGAGCTGGAAGAGAAAATGCCCGACGGCTTCCGCTTCGAAGGGCCGCTCGATCGCCAGATCACTGCCAATTCGCGCCTGCCGGTCAGCGGGTCGCACAAGGCGCTGGAAGAGGCGATGCGCGTGTTCAAGGCGCGCGTTGCCCCCGCCTGGGTGGTGGAGCGCATCAGCGCCGCCGCCAATTCGCAGCAGACCGACGTTGTCGTGGTCGAGATGGCGCTGACCGCCGAATCGCGGCTGGTCGGACTGACGATACCGTCATCGGGCGTGGCGGGGCAGTTCGGCGTGGCCGTGCTGGGTATCCACCAGCAGCAAAAGAGCCCGGATCGCGGCCGTCACGAATATACCGAGGTCCAGTTGAAAGCAGGCGACGTGCTGCTGGTCATGGGCCCTATGGCCGAGATCGAGGAATTCGCCGAGACCGACCGGTTGCTGCTGCTCGAAGGGGTTAGCGAGGTCCCGCGCCGGTCTAAATCGCTGCTGGCGGCTGTCATCATGGTCGGTTCGGTCGCGACGGCCAGCCTTGGCCTTTGGCCTATCGCGATTGCCGCGCTGGGGGGGGCGATCCTGATGTTCATGACCGGCTGCGTGAAATTCGACCGCGTGGGCCGGGCGCTTTCGGCCAATGTCATCGTGCTGGTCGCGGCCAGCATCGCGGTCGGCCGCCTGATTCTCGAAAGCGGGGCGGCGGAATGGCTGGGCGCGCTGATGGCCTCGGGCCTGCAGTTCCTGCCGCCGGCTGCCGTGCTGGCCGCGATCATGATATTCGTCACGATCCTCACCAATTTCGCGTCGAACGCGGCAGCGGCCACCGTGGGCACGCCTATCGCCTTTAATATCGCCAACACGCTGGGCATTCCGGCAGAGCCGATGGTGCTGGCCGTGCTGTTCGGCTGCAACCTTTGCTACGCCACGCCCATTGCCTATCAGACCAACATGCTGATCATGGAGGAGGGGAACTACCGCTTCTCAGATTATCTGAGGACGGGCGTGCCGCTGGTGCTTTTGATGGCGACCACGCTGTCGCTGCTGCTGGTCGTGTTCTACATGTGATCAGCCGGGCGGCGTGCAGGCCATGCCATTGCCCATGCGATAGCCGATCCCAGGCTCGCTCAAAATAAAGCGTGGTAGATCGGGTTCCGGCTCTATCCGTCTACGCAGCTTGGCGATGGCGACGCGCAGATATTGCCTGTCATCGGCGTTTTCTCCCCAAAGGGTGAGCATCGACTCATGCGTGACGAAACCGCCCTTTGCCGCGATCAGCATCGCCATGATCGCAGTCTCGCGCTCTTGCAGCGGATGGGCCTTGTCCGCGATCTCCAGATGACTGGCCCGAAGCGACAGCCCGTCAGGCAGGGCGCTGCCGGTGGCCAGCAGGGTCACGCGCGCCAGCAATTCGGCAGGCAGGATCGGCCCGGTTGTCAGAAATTCGCTTGCCCCTGCCTTGAGAGCGGCTTGCCGCGCTCTCGTCTGTGCCCGCGTGGCAAGGGCTAGCACGGCCCGCCCCGCCGAGCGTGCGGCCACGATGCGGGCATTGGCATTGGCATCAGACAGGCTGACGCAGCATGCTCCGATGGCGGGCAAAGCTGTGCCGAGATTCGTGGCAGCAGCACGCCATTCGCCCAAATCTGCGCTGCTTAGCTGTGTGATTCCCGAATCGGTATTCAGTTTGGGATCAAAGTCCGGCATTACTCGTTCGCGAATAGACAGTTGTTGGCAATTTTAGAACCCCGTGTTGCAAGAGTTCATCGGCAAAATTTCGTTTTTCTCGTTCGACCGCAGGACTATTGACATAGCTGTCAGATCTGAAAAATTCCGACCCATCCGCTCGGGACAAAAAATGAGGGCGAGAATGAAGCAGATGCATGCTGAAGCGCATGGACATGCGCTTAATGACAACCATGGTAATGGTGACATTGCCGACTGGCTGGCTTCGGTAAAGAGCCCGGCCAATGGCAACAACCGCGGCTTTCGCCGCACCATCGACGCATTGATGAATGGCTGAACGGTTTTCGTAACCGGGCAGGTATCATCTGAGTAAGGCTGAATGGCGGGGGCAACCCCGCCATTCGCTTTTTCGGGGCCATTCGCTTTTTCGGGGCCATTCCCGGCGCGGGCGCAAGGGCCTTGCTATTGCCGCCGCCGGAACCGCGATGCCAGTCAAGGAGTTTCCCTGGTAACGAATAAGGGGAATATCATGACTGAAGAACGCATTACCGAGGTGGAAACGCCCAGCGGCAATACCCATACCCATACCGAGATCATCCGCGAATCCGAACCGCGTCGCAGCGGCGGTGCGGGCTGGATCATCTTGGTCGTGCTGGTAATTGCGGTGCTGATCGGCGCGTTTGTGCTGATGCAGGGCAGCGAAGCCGAAATCGCCAAGGACAACGCCATCGCGGGCGCAGCCGACAGCGTCGGCAATGCGGCTGAAAGCGTTGGCAGTGCCGCCGATGCGGCAGCGGACAAGATCGCAGAATAACCCGCGCGCTGCGCAAAGTGACATGAACGGGGGCAGGCGAACGGCGCCTGTCCCCGTTCTTTTATTCATCGCCCGCCTTTGGCGCACGGATTTTACCCTGCGTTTACCATGGAGGGGATAGCATCATGATCGATGCAGCCCCTGTCTTCCCCTTCATCCCCCTGTGACCGGCAATGCGCGCCAATACGGCAGGAGCGCGCAGCATGACCCAGTTCCTTCCTTTCGAGCTTACGGTGCTAACCTCGCTGGCTTCGTGCGCGGCCGCGGCAATTTGTCTTGGCGCGGCGGTTCTGTTGTGGAAGCGCGGCCGCAGGGCGCCGTCGCGTGCGCTGACGATTGCGGCGCTGGGTACAGGTGGTGCGGTATTATTGGCAAACGGCCTGCCGCTGGTCGATCCGCGTGTGGCATGGCTCGTCGAGATCTTGAGGAATCTCTCGTTCCTCGCGCTGATCGCCGCGCTGTTTGCCGCCGATGGGCGGCATTCCGGCCTTGCCCCGTTGCGCCCCGTGCTTTTCGCCTTGGCCGTCGCCGAATTCGCGCAATTGCCGCTCGTGATCCTGACCGAATGGTTTCAGCAAGAGGAAGCGCGCGAACTGGTCATGGGCGTCGGCGCGCTGATCCGCATGCTGTTTTCCGTGGGCGTTCTCGTCCTGCTGCACAATCTGTTTGCCGGAGCCAGCCCCGAACAGCGAGAGCGCCTGCGACACATGAGCGCCGCTTTGGTGCTGGCATGGGGGCTGGAGCTCAATTTTCATGCGTTCAGCTATATGCTGGGCGGCGCGCCGCAGGCGATGCTGATCGTGCGCGCCCTGACGTGGAGCGTGGTGGCGGCGCTGATGTTCCTGGGCGGCATCGCGCGGCCCGAGAGGCGCTTTCAGCCTTCGCGGTCAATCACCTTCCAGTCGCTGTCGCTGCTGGTGATCGGCTTCTACCTGATCGGGCTGTTCGCGCTCGATGCGCTGCTTCGCGGTCTCGACCTCGACATGGGCGCGGCCAGCCAGTTCCTAGCCGTGCTGATCGCGGTGGTGATTGCCGCGCTGCTCGCATCGCCGGGCCTTCGCTCGCTGGTGCGTGAGACATTGACACGCAACCTGTTTCGGCACCGCTTCGACTACCGCCTCGAATGGCTGCGTTTTTCGCAGATGATGGGCGCGCATGATGGCCATGCCGAACCGCTGGGCCATCGCGCCGTGCAGGCGCTGGCCGGGATCGTCGACAGTCCCGGCGGGCTTTTGCTTGAACCGGCGGAGGATGGCGGATTTGCCCTGTCCGCCCGCTGGCAATGGGCAGAGGCGGACGTGCCGCCGCTGGCGCTGGATGAGGCCGCCATCGCCGCGCTGATGCAGCACGAAGGCGTGCTCGCCCTCGATCCGCTGCGCGCAGAGGATGGCTGGCTGGCCCGCCAGATGCCGCGCTGGCTGATAGAGGATGTGCGTGCATGGGCCGTGGTCCCGCTGCTGCTGGAAAACCGCATGGCAGGGGCCGTCGTGCTGGCGCGTCCTGCCTATGCCCGCGCGCTGGACTGGGAGGACAATGACCTCCTGCGCATCATCAGCCAGCAACTGGCCGCGCATCTGTTCGAGCACAACGCCCAGCGCGCTTTGCTGGAGGCGGCGCGTTTCGACGAATTCAATCGCCGCATGGCCTTTGTCATGCACGACATCAAGAACCTGGCGAGCCAGCTGGGCCTCACCGTATCCAATGCCGAAAAGCACATGGAGAACCCGGCCTTTCGCGCGGATATGCTGGTGACCCTGCGCAATGCGACCAGCCGGATGGAGGGGCTGCTGGCCCGGCTTTCCCGCTATGGCGCGCGGATAGAGGGGCAGCGTGCATCGCTCTCACCTCATGCTCTGGCGGAACAGCTGTTTGGCCAGCTTCCCTATTCGGGGCGGGTCAGGGTGGGCGCTGGCGGCGAAATGCAGGTCAGGGCCGACCGCGAGGCGCTGGAGCAGGTGCTGCGCCATCTCGTGCAGAACGCGATCGACGCCAGCCACGCCAGCGCGCCGATCGAGATCCGGTTCCAGCGCACCGACAGCCATGCCGGCATCGAAATTGCCGACCGGGGCAGCGGCATGTCGGCGGAATTCGTCCGCTCCCAGCTGTTCGCCCCCTTTGTCTCGACCAAGCCCGACGGGTTCGGTATCGGCGCCTATGAAGCGCGCGAGATGGTGCGCGCCATGGGCGGGCGCATCGATGTCGTATCGCGCGAGGGCGAGGGGACCCGTTTCACCATCTGGCTGCCGCTTGCCCATGCCGCACCGGCCGATCTGCAAAAACCCTCCGACATGCGCAAAGAGGTGGCCTGATGGCCGCGAAACCCGACATGGCCGATAAGCCGAAACTGCTGGTCGTCGAGGATGACCCCGGCCTTGCCACGCAGCTGAAATGGGCGTGGGAGGATTTCGACGTCACCTGCGTGGGCGACCGCGAAAGCGCGATCGCCGCGCTGCGCCAGCATGAGCCCGAGGTGGTGACATTGGACCTTGGCCTGCCGCCAGATCCCGATGGGACAAGCGAGGGCTTTGCGGTGCTGGATGCCATCATGGCGCTGAAACCCGATACCAAGGTTATCGTGGCCAGCGGGCACAACGCGCCTGAAAGCGCGATGCTGGCGATCGGGCGCGGGGCCTATGATTTCTATCGCAAGCCGGTGAAGATCGAGGAACTGGCCCTGATCGTGCGGCGCGCGCTGCATCTTGCCGGGCTGGAGGCGGAGAACCGCCGCCTTGCCGCACGCGCGGGTGAGGATGCGACCGTGCTGGGCAGCATTGTTACTGCCGCGCCCGAGATGATCCGCTGCGCCCGCACCGTGGAGCGCGTCGCGCCCGCCGATGTTTCGGTCATGCTGCTGGGCGCAAGCGGGACGGGCAAGGAATTGCTGGCCCGCGGGCTGCACAGTGCAAGCCTGCGCGCCCGTGCGCCATTCATTGCCATCAATTGCGCCGCCATTCCCGAAACCCTGCTGGAGCAGGAATTGTTCGGCTATGCCGAGGGCGCGTTCGAGGGGGCGAATTCGACCCGAGAGGGGCGGATCGAGATGGCGGATGGCGGCACGCTCTTCCTTGACGAATTGGGCGACATGTCCGCCAGCGCACAGGCGCGTCTGCTGCGCTTTATCGAAAACCGGGCGGTGGAGCGGATGGGGTCGGCGCGGGCCATCCCCATCGATGCGCGCATCGTGTGCGCCACGAACCGCGATCTGGCCGCGATGGTTGCGAACGGGGCCTTCCGCGAAGACCTTTATTACCGCCTTGCCGAAGTCATCGTGCAGGTCCCCCCGCTGGCCGAGCGCGCAGGCGATGTGCCGCTGCTGGCGCGGCATTTCCTGCACCGCTTTGCCGCCGAGATGAACCCGCAGGTCAAGGGCTTTGCCGCCGACGGACTGGCCGCGATCGACAGCTGGCACTGGCCGGGCAATGTGCGCGAGCTGGAAAACAGGGTGAAGCGCGCCGTCATCATGGCCGAGGGACGGCTGGTCTGCGCCGAGGATCTCGACCTTGCCGAGCCGGGTGAGGAGCTGGCACAGGCGCTGAACCTGAAAGCCGCGCGCGAGCAGGCGGACAGAAAGGTGATTCGCCATGCACTTGCAAGGACGGAGGGCAATATTTCTTCGACCGCGCGTATGTTGGGGATTTCACGTCCGACACTTTATGACTTGATGAAGCAATATGATTTGTCTTCGTGAGTTCGATCCTATTTAAATAGCGCCCTGCCTCTTATCCTTTGTGATAGGTGCCGTTCTTTGTTAGAAGACCCCCGAGCGTCGAAAAGGCGCCGGATAGAGCGTCGCAACAGGCGCCGAAAAGGAAACGGAGGAGAGGCCGTGGCAGATATTCTGAAGAGCTATATGCTCGACGGGCTGAGGTATTACCGCAGCGAAGCCGAGCACATGCTGGCGATGGCGCATGACATTGGTGATGTCACCGATGCCAAGCGTCTCGAACGCCAGATCGATCGCATAGACAATCGCATCCGCGCCTGTGAGGGTGAACTCGCCCATTGAGCCATCTTTCATGCGCATGATGACGGCGTCGCACCCGGTGGGAGCGACGCCGTATCTTTATGCGCGATCCGGTCGGGCTGGCGAGGGATTCCGTTTTATCGGCGAATAGGCTGTTGCGCCGCAGCATGGCGCGGCGATATGCTCTGCCCGCGTGTTTCGGGAAGGGGCCCATGACCGCCATGCCATGCATCATTGCAAAGCATTCGGGGGAGCGCCAATGACACAGGCGATCCTCACGCTCAACGCAGGCTCGTCGAGCCTTAAATTCCAGGCTTTCGCCGTGGATGACCTGTCGGTTTTGCTGGCGGGGAAGGTCACGGGGATCGGCGGGGATGCGAAACTTGCGCTCTCCGTCCCCGAAGATGCCGCGCCCGCGCAGCCAATGGGCGGCGACCATCACGCGGCGCTGGCCGCGGTTCTGGATTGCATCGACCGGCATGACGACGACTGGCAGGTCACCGCCATCGCGCATCGCATCGTGCATGGCGGCACAAGCTTTGCGGCACCTGTCGCTATCGACGACGATGTGATGGCGGCTCTGGCCGAGCTGGTGCCGCTGGCGCCCCTGCACCAGCCGCACAATCTGGAAGCGGTAGAGGCATCGCGCGCGCTGCTGCCCGATGCGCTGGACATTGCCTGTTTCGATACGGGTTTCCATGCCGGGCAGGATCCGCTTTTCACCACCATGCCCTTGCCGCAGCGCCTGCGTGACGAAGGCTTCAGGCGCTATGGCTTTCACGGAATTTCCTATGAATGGATCGCCCGCCGCCTGCGTGCCGATCATCCTGGCATCGCGCGGGGCCGGGTGGTCGCTGCGCATCTGGGCAACGGGGCCAGCATGTGCGCGATGGTGGGCGGGCAAAGCGTCGATACATCCATGGGCATGACCGCGCTTGATGGCCTGCCCATGGGCACGCGGTGCGGGGCGATCGATCCGGGCGCTGTTACCATGCTGATGCGGCGCGGCATGGATGCCGAGGCAATCGACCACGTGCTTTATCACGAAAGCGGGCTGAAGGGGCTGTCGGGCCTGACCAACGATGTCGCCGCCTTGATCCAGAGCAATGACCGCCAGGCGCAGTTCGCGCTTGATGTCTTTGCCCTGAGGATCGCGCAATTTGCTGGCCGCATGGCGGTTTCGATGGGTGGGCTGGATGCGCTGGTCTTTACCGCGGGCATTGGCGAAAACGCGGCCAGCGTGCGCGATGCGGTGGTGGCGCGGCTGTCGTTCCTGCCCGCGTTTCAGGTGCTGGTGATCCCGACGGACGAGGAACGGATGATGGCGATCCATGTGAAAGAGCTGATGGCAGGGGGCGGCGCATGCGCGGATTGATCGTCGGCATCGCCAACGAACATTCGCTCGCCACCGGATGTGCCGAGGCCCTGAAGCGCAGTGGCGCAAAGCTGGCGCTGACCTATCTGAACGACAAGGCACTGCCCTTTGTCGCCCCGGTCGCGGACAGGCTGGAGGCGGCGATGCTGATGCCGCTCGACGTGACCGATCCGGCGCAAGTCGATGCACTGTTCGATCGGATCGAGGGTGAATGGGGCAGCCTCGATTTCCTGATCCATTCCATCGCCTTTGCGCCCAAGGCGGATTTGCAGGGCCGCGTGCTGGATACATCGGCGCAAGGCTGGTCGGTCGCCATGGACGTATCGTGCCATTCGCTCGTGCGTCTCGCGCGGCGGGCACAGCCGATGATGAAGGATGGCGGGGCGATCCTGACGATGAGCTTCTATGGCTCGGAAAAAGTGGTGCCCGATTACGGGCTGATGGGGCCGGTAAAGGCGGCGCTGGAGGCGACGGTGCGCTATCTTGCGCATGATCTGGGGCCGGACCGGATACGGGTGAATGCCCTGTCGGCGGGGCCTGTGAAAACGCGGGCGGCATCGGGGCTTGCCCATTTCGACGCTTTGATGGCCGAAGCTGCCGAACATGCCCCGCTGGGCCGTCTGGTCACGGCAGAGCAGGTGGGCGAGATGGCGGCGTTCCTGCTGTCGGACCGAGCCGAATTCGTCACCGGGCAGACCATCTATGTCGATGCGGGGTTCAACACGGTTGCCCCTTGAAGGCGACAATCCGCCGCGCCGTCCATGGCATGCCATGGCGGGCAGCCGCGTGGTCGAGGTGCTGGAAAGTTTTCACCACGGCCTTACGAGCACCGAGGCCGATGCGCGGCTTGGCCGATATGGCCCCAACAGCCTGCCCGAAGCCAAGGGCGTGCATCCGGTCCTGCGCTTCCTGTCGCAGTTCAACAATACGCTGATCTATTTCCTGCTCGCTTCGGCGGTGGCGGCGATGCTTTTGGGGCATGCTATCGATGCGGCGGTGATCATGGCGGTGGTGATCGCCAACGCCATTGTCGGCTTCGTGCAGGAAGGCCGCGCCGAAAAGGCGCTGGCAGGGATGCAGGAACTGATCGCGCCCCATTCGCTTGCCCTGCGTGACAGGCAAAAGCGCGCGGTGGAAACGGCAGGTCTGGTGCCGGGCGATATCGTCCATCTGGAGCCGGGTGACAGGGTGCCGGCGGATGTGAGGCTTTTGCACGCGCGCGGCCTGTCGATCGAGGAAGCCGCGCTGACCGGCGAATCCGTCGCTGCCGACAAGCAGGAGAGGGAGGTCGACGAGGGCACGGCGTTGGGTGACCGTGCCTCCATGGGTTTTTCAGGCACTCTGGTGGCGCGCGGGCAGGCGACCGGGGTGGTGGTCGCCACTGGCACGCAAACCGAACTGGGGCGCATATCGGGGATGTTGCAAAAGGCGGTGCCGCTGGTCACGCCGCTCATCCGTCAGATGGACCGGCTGGGTAATCGGCTGACCGTCATCATCCTTGCCGCTGGCGTCGCGCTATTTGCCTTTGCCGTTCTGGTGCGCGGCTTCGACTGGGTCGAGGCGCTGATTGCCATTGTCGCCATCTCGGTCGGCGCGATCCCCGAAAGCCTGCCCGCCGTCATCACCATCACGCTGGCCATCGGGGTGCAGCGCATGGCGCGGCGCAATGCGGTGATCCGCAAGCTTCCGGCCGTGGAATCGCTGGGCGCGACTAGCGTGATCTGCACCGACAAGACCGGCACGCTGACGAAGAACGAGATGACGGTGGTGCATCTCTTCGCCAATGGCCGGGAATTCTCGGTGTCGGGCAGCGGCTATGAACCGAAAGGCGCGATCACCCCCGCCGATGTGCCTGAAGCCATCATCCTGTGCGGCCTGATCTGCAATGATGCCCGCCTGTATGAAGAGTCAGGTATCTGGGAGATCGCGGGCGACCCGATGGAGGGCGCTCTGCTGGCACTGTCCCGAAAGGCGGACGTGGCTGCCGATGGCTGGACAAGGCTGGACGAGATCCCCTTCGATGCGGAATACCGCTACATGGCAGTATTGGCCGAAGGGCCGGATGGCGATTGCCGGGCCTTTATCAAGGGCGCGCCAGAGGCGGTGATCGGCCTGTGCCCCGATATGGCCATGGATCAATGGGCCGGGGCGATGGATCGCGCCTCCGGCGAAGGGGAGCGGTTGCTCGCCTTTGCCGCCATCGACCTGCCGGATACCGAGCATCTGTCGCATGAGATGCTGGCCGGTGCGCATATGCTGGGGTTGATGGGTTTCCTCGACCCGCCGCGCGAAGAGGCGCGGTTGGCGATTGCCGAGTGCCGATCGGCCGGGATCGCGGTCAAGATGATCACCGGCGACCATGCCGGGACCGCCGTTGCCATCGCGCGCCAGCTTGAACTGGCCGATGAACCCGAAGCGCTGACCGGCCATGCCATCGAGGAGATGGACGACGACGCGCTTGCCGCGCGGGTCGAAAGCGTAGACGTGTTCGCCCGCGCCAGCCCCGAACACAAGCTGCGCATCGTGCGCGCGCTGCAATCGCATGGTGGTATCGTCGCGATGACCGGCGACGGGGTGAACGACGCGCCATCGCTGCGGCAGGCGGATGTGGGCACGGCCATGGGACGCGCCGGGACGGAAGCGGCGCGCGAAGCATCCGAAATGGTGCTGCTCGACGACAATTTTGCCAGCATCGTCGCCGCCGTGCACGAAGGGCGCACGGTCTATGACAATATCCGCAAGGTCATCGCCTGGACCCTGCCGACCAATGGGGGCGAGGCGATCGTGATCGTCATCGCGATCCTGATGGGATTTGCCCTCCCAATGACGGCGACCCAGATCCTGTGGATCAACCTTGTCACCGCATCGACGCTGGGGCTGGTGCTGGCGTTCGAGCCGCCCGAGCCCGGCGTGATGCAGCGCCCACCACGCGCCCGCGACGCGCCGCTGATGACGGGGGAGACGATCTGGCGCGTCGTTCTCGTCTCCGCCCTGTTCGCGCTGGCGGCGCTGGCGGTGTTTTTCGGGGCGCAGGCGGCTGGCGGCGATATCGCGCTGGCGCGCACCATGGTCGTCAACACGCTGGTGGTGGCGGAGATATTCTATCTGTTTAACGTCCGCTTTCTGGATGGCGCATCGCTGACATGGCGCGGGGTGCTGGGGACGAAGCCGGTGCTGATCGCGCTGGCCGTGGTGATCGCGGCGCAGCTTGCCTTTACCTATGCGCCGCCCTTTCAGGCGGTCTTTGCCACGCGCGCCATGGGGATCGGAGAAAGCGCGGTCGTGATCGGCATCGGGATCGCCCTGTTCGCCGTGCTAGAAATGGAGAAGTGGCTGCGACACCGATTGTTGCGCGGCACTTGAAAACTCGACCGAAATCGGAGTCGATTTTTCCGATTTTCGTATAATTAGTAACCTTTTTCTGGTACAAGATTGTCCAAGGAAAGGGGTCGTCATCGTGGACATTCTGGCCAGTTACAACACGCCATTTGCGGTGGCGCTGGCTCTGCTTGTGCTGCTTCTGCTGATGCAGGTCGTAGGGTTATCGGATTTCGGTCCTGACTTCGACACCGATGTCGATGGCGACATCGAGGTCGATAGCGCGGACCTGTCTGGCGGGCTGGTCAGCCTGTTGGGTCTGAACCGCCTGCCGCTGATGGCGTGGCTCTCGATCTTTCTCGCCTGTTTCGCCCTTTTGGGTTGGTCGGTGCAGCAATTGCTCGACAGCCTGCTGGGCGCGCCCTTGTCTGCCTTGCCGGCGGCGGGGGTGGGGCTGCTCGTGGGGGTGCCTGCCACTTCCATCCTGTCACGCCCGCTGGCGAAGATCTGGCCGCATGACGAAACGACGGCGGTTTCGACCGACCGTCTGGTCGGCAAGCGCGGCACGATCTCGATCGGCACGGCCCGCCGGGGCAGCCCGGCGCGCGCATCGGTCAGGGATCACTTTGGCCAGCCGCACAATGTGATGGTCGAACCGCATGAGGATGCGAGCCAGTTCGTCGAAGGCGACGAGGTGCTGCTCGTGCGGCGCGAGGGTGAGATCTTCTTTGCCGTCACCGGCACGGGGCCTTTCCGGCTCGACTGAACTTTTTATTTTGAGGGGGAATTGAATGGACCAGCTGGTCACCATCGCGATCTACGCGGGCACGGTTTTCGCCGTCCTGCTGATCATCGCAGTCACCATTACCCGGCTCTATCGCCGCGCGACCAAGGAAGTGGGCTTCGTGCGCACCGGCTTTGGTGGCGAAAAGGTCGTGATGAACGGCGGCGCCCTGGTGCTGCCCGTTCTGCACGAAACGATGCCGGTCAACATGAACACCGTGCGCCTCGCCGTCGAACGCAAGAATGGCGACGCGCTCATCACGCTTGACCGTCTGCGCATCGATGTGAAGGCCGAATTCTACGTGCGGGTCCGCCCCGATGCGGGCGCCATCGCCATGGCCGCGCAGACGCTGGGCCAGCGCACCATGAACCCGGAGGCGCTGAAAGATCTTGTCGAGGGCAAGTTCGTCGACGCGCTGCGTTCGGTGGCTGCGGGCATGAGCATGAACGAGCTGCACGAACAGCGCGCCGAATTCGTGCAAAAGGTGCAGCAGGTATCGTCGAACGACCTCGCCATGAATGGGCTTGAACTGGAATCGGTTTCGCTGACCGGTCTGGACCAGACGTCGATCGAGCATTTCAACGCCAATAACGCGTTCGATGCCGAGGGTCTGACCAAGCTGACCGAGCAGATCGAGGCGCGCAAGAAACTCAGGAACGACATCGAGCAGGACACCCGCGTCCAGATGGAGACCAAGAACCTGGAAGCGAGCCAGCGCTCGTTCGAAATCAGCCGCGACCAGGAATACGCAAGGCTTGAGCAGGAGCGTGAGGTCGAGGTGCGCCGCGCCGCGCAGATGGCCGAGATCGCCCGCGAACAGGCCGAACGCAACCGTGA
Source organism: Croceicoccus mobilis (assembly GCF_001661965.1). Classification (GTDB taxonomy): domain Bacteria; phylum Pseudomonadota; class Alphaproteobacteria; order Sphingomonadales; family Sphingomonadaceae; genus Croceicoccus; species Croceicoccus mobilis. The sequence goes on along the minus strand of NZ_LYWZ01000027.1, from coordinate 175,777 downwards.
GGCCGATGCCGCCAAGATCGAGGCGAAGAAGCAGGTCGACGCGCAGCAGATCGAGGCCGACCGCCTTGTCGAGGAAGCGCGCATCGATCAGCAGCGCGCTCTCGAAATCGCGCGGCAGGAACAGCAGATCGCCGTTCAGAACAAGAGCCGCGAGGAAAGCCAGGCCAAGGCCGAGGCGGACGAGGCCCGTGCCAAGGCCGTCGCAGCCGAGGAACAGGTCGCGACCAGCCGCGAGACCGAGGTCGCCGAGCGTGACAAGCGCATCCAGCTGATCGAGGCTGCCAAGGCGGCCGAGCGCGATGCGATCAAGGTGAAGGTCGAGGCCGAGGCCGAGCGCGATGCCGCTCGCAACCGGGCCGAGGCCACGCGGCTTGAGGCAGAGGGCCAGGCCGAGGCCGAGAAGCTGCGCGCCGAAGCCGACCGCATCCGCTTTGAGGTGGAGGCAGCAGGTCAGCGCGCCGTGAACGAGGCGGCGAACATCCTGTCCGACGGTCAGATATCGCTCCAGACGAAGCTGGCTCTCCTGAAGGTCCTGCCGGAACTGGTGCGCGAAAGTGCGAAGCCGCTGGAAGCAATCGATTCGATCAAGATCGTGCAGGTCGACGGGCTCACGGGCGCCAAGGGCGGCGATGCCAAGCAGCTCTTGGCCGGCGGGACCGGATCGGGCGGCGGCAATCTCGCCAGCGATGCATTGACGGCGGCGCTGTCCTATCGTGCGCAGGCCCCGGTCATCGACGGGCTGATGAAGGAACTGGGCCTCGACGGCGGTTCGCTGGAAGGCATTGCCAAGGCGGGCATTCCCGCTGCGGTCGCACCGAAGGCGGAACCGATGGAAGAGCCCGAAGCCGACGCGCCGGAGGCTGATGTCGAAGACGCCTGAGGCCAGTTGCGACGCAAAATGAGAGGGGCGGGTGAGCTTTGGCTTGCCCGCCCTTTTTCGCGGGCTATCGTGGCACCCATGAACGCACGCCAGATCGCCCGCTCGCTCGTTTCCTCTATCGCCATTGTTGCTGCCGCGTCAGCTTCACCCGCAATCGCCCAGCAGTCGGTCACGCAATCGATCGAGCAGCAGCTGCCCGAGCTGATGGAGCTTTACCGCGACCTCCACGCCAATCCCGAATTGTCAGGTGAAGAGCATCGCACGGCGGCAAAGCTGGCGGGCATCATGCGCGGGCTGGGGTTCGAGGTGACAGAGGGCGTGGGCGGCACCGGTGTCGTTGCGGTGATGAAAAACGGTGAGGGCCCCACCGTGCTGCTGCGCGCCGACATGGACGGGCTGCCGGTGACGGAGGCGACGGGTCTTCCCTTCGCCTCAAAGGTCACGGCGACCGATGAGGCCGGCAATACCAGCGGCGTGATGCATGCCTGCGGGCACGATACGCATATGACCGGCTGGGTCGGTGCGGCGCGGCAGCTGGCGGCGCGCAAGGGCGAATGGTCAGGCACTCTGGTCATGATCGCGCAGCCTGCCGAGGAAAAGGGGCTGGGCGCGAAGGCCATGCTGGAGGACGGGCTTTTCACCCGTTTTCCCAAGCCCGATTACGCGGTCGCTTTCCACGATGCGGCGCAGATCCCGGCGGGCGTGGTCGGCTATGCCTCGGGCTTTGCGCTGGCCAATGTGGATTCGGTCGACATCACTGTGCGCGGCGTCGGCGGGCACGGCGCCTATCCGCATACGACGAAAGACCCGGTGGTGCTGGCCGCCGCCATTGTCGGAAAATTGCAGACTTTGGTCAGCCGGGAAGTCAATCCGCAGCAATCGGCGGTGGTGACCGTGGGCACCATCCATGGCGGATCAAAGCGCAATGTCATCCCTGACGAGGTGACCATGGGCCTGACCGTGCGCAGCTATTCGGACGAGACACGGACCGCGCTTATCGATGGCATCGCCCGTATCGCGAAGGGCGAGGCGATCGCCGCAGGCATCCCCGACGACATGCTGCCGGTCGTCACCCATGCCGATACCTATACGCCTGCGACCTATAATACGCCGGAACTGGCGGCGCGGCTGGCCCCCGTCTTTGCGCAGGCGCTGGGCGAGGGGAGGGTGATGGAAACCCCTGCGGTCATGGGGGGAGAGGATTTTGGCCGCTATCGCCGCGCCGACCCCGATCATCTGCAATCCATGATCGTGTGGGTCGGCGGCGTGCCCGCCGATAATTGGGCAAAGTCGCAGGCTGGCGAAATGACCCTGCCTTCGCTTCACAGCGCATTGTGGGCGCCGGATGCCGAAAAGGTCGTTTCCACCGGCGCGACCGTGCTGACCGAAGCAGCGCTGGAACTGATGAAGCCAGCAGGCTGAATTGCTTGACAGCTTCACATTGAAATCGATTCCAGTCGTCAATCGGGAATAATTGATCGAATTTGTCGCTTATCGTCTCCACTCTTCTGCGTTAGTCTGATTTCGGACGGAGGCTTACAAGGAGCTCAACAGAGGCGCCAGCTTTCGACAAGGAGATGGATTATGGATGCCAAGACGAAAGACCCGCTGAAGGGCGTATGCCCGGTTCAGCACGATGCCCGCAAATCGCTGCTGGGCCGTACGAACCGTGACTGGTGGCCCAACCAGCTTCAGCTCAACATCCTGCATCAGGGCGGCGGCAACCCGAGCCCAATGGACGATGATTTCAATTATGCAGAGGCCTTCAACGCACTCGATTATGATGCGGTGAAGAAGGACCTGCACGCGCTGATGACCGACAGCCAGCCGTGGTGGCCGGCGGATTACGGGCATTACGGTCCGTTCTTCATCCGCATGGCATGGCACAGCGCTGGCACCTATCGCATTCAGGATGGCCGCGGCGGCGCGGGCAGCGGGCAGCAGCGTTTTGCACCTTTGAACAGCTGGCCGGACAACGCCAATCTCGACAAGGCGCGTCGCCTGCTGTGGCCGATCAAGCAAAAATACGGCAATAATCTCAGCTGGGCCGATCTGATGATCATGGCCGGCAATGTCGCCTTTGAATCGATGGGCGCGCCCGTGTTCGGCTTTGGCGGCGGCCGCGCCGACAAGTTCGAGCCGGAAACCGATGTCTATTGGGGCACCGAGGAATATTGGGTCGGGCAGGAAGGCAATGAAACCCGCATCCAGCCCGACAAGGAGCTGGAGCTGGAAGACCCGCTCGCCGCGATCCAGATGGGGCTCATCTATGTGAATCCGGAAGGGCCGGGCGGCAATCCCGATCCGCTGGGCAGCGCGCGCGACATTCGCAAGACCTTTGGCAACATGGGCATGAACGACGAGGAAACCGCCGCTCTGACCGTGGGCGGCCATACGTTCGGCAAGTGCCATGGCGCGGGCGATGCCTCGCTTGTCGGGGCGGAGCCGGAAGGCGCCGACATCGCTTTCCAGGGCCTTGGCTGGACGTCGGGCCATGGCAGCGGGATGGGCGATGACACCATCACCAGCGGGATCGAGGGCGCATGGACCCCCACGCCGACCAAGTGGGACATGAGCTATTTCGACATGCTCCTCGACCACGAATACGAGCTGGTGAAGAGCCCGGCCGGTGCAAAGCAGTGGACGCCTAAGGGCGCGCCCGCCGATACGCTGGCCCCGCAGGCGCATGACCCGTCGAAGAAGCAGCCGACGATCATGACCACCGCCGACATGGCGATGAAGGAGGACCCCGGTTTCCGCGCGATCATGGAGAAATTCCGCGCCGATCCCGATTATTTCGCCGACCAGTTCGCCCGCGCATGGTTTAAGCTATGCCACCGCGACATGGGGCCCAAGGCCCGCTATCTCGGCCCCGAAGTGCCGTCGGAAGATCTGATCTGGCAGGACCCGCTGCCCACGGCGGATTACAAGCCGATCGACGCCAGCGACATAAAGGCGCTGGAAGCGAAGATCATGGCGAGCGGCCTCTCGGTCTCCGACATGGTGAAGGTGGCATGGGCCTCGGCTTCGACCTATCGCGGGTCGGACCATCGCGGCGGCGCGAATGGCGCGCGCATCCGGCTTGCTCCGCAAAAGGACTGGGTGGTCAACGAACCCGACAATCTCGCCCGCGTGCTGGGCGTGCTGGAAGGGATCAAGGCTGACTTCGACGCCAATGGCGGCGGCAAGAAGGTCTCGATGGCCGACCTTATCGTGCTGGCCGGCAGCGCGGCTGTCGAAAAGGCGGCAAAGGATGCGGGCCATGCGGTGTCCGTGCCTTTCACCCCGGGCCGTGTCGACGCGACCGAGGAGCAGACCGATGCGGATAATTTCGCATGGCTCGAACCCTATGCCGATGGCTTCCGCAACTTCATGAAGGGACGCCATACCGTTCCGACCGAGGAATTGCTGGTCGACCGGGCGCAGCTGCTTGGCCTGACCGGGCCGGAGATGACGGTGCTGGTCGGCGGGCTTCGCGTGCTGGGTGCGAACCATGGCGGATCGAAGGACGGTGTATTCACCGACCGCGTCGGGGTTCTGTCCAACGACTTCTTCGTCAACCTGCTCGACATGGGCACGGCGTGGAAGGAAGTGGACCCGGCTGGCGATGAGACTTTCGTCGGCACCTGCCGCAAGACCGACCAGCAGAAATGGACCGCGACGCGCACCGATCTGGCGTTCGGCTCCAATTCGCAGCTTCGCGCCATCTCGGAGATCTATGCCGAGAATGGAGCCGAGGCGAAATTCGTCGGGGACTTCGTGAAGGCCTGGACCAAGGTCATGAACGCCGATCGTTTCGACCTCCATCGCTGAGCCTGCAATAAGAGGTTCCACCGGGAATTCCCCGTCGTGCACTGGCGCGGCGGGGAATTTCTCTTGAAACGGGGCGCGGCGCGGCGCATCTATGGCCCATGCAGAGCGATAATCCCCGTATCTCCGACCTTTCCCGCCTTTTCACCGCGGCAGCAGGCACCTTTGCCGGCATGGGCCGTGAGGCTTCCGAAGCTGCGCGTGAGCGTTTCAAGGAAGCGATGGGCGGGCTCGATTTCGTCAGCCGTGAGGAATTCGAGGTGGTGAAAGCCATGGCCGCCAAGGCGCTGGAGGAGAACGAGGCGCTGAAGGCCCGTCTCGACGCGCTGGAAGCTGGTGCTGCCAAGCCCGCGGCGAAGAAGCCTGCCGCCAAGAAGCCCGCTGCCGAGTAATCGCGGCGGGGGCTTTACCCCGATTAGCAGACCGGCTTGCACCCGCCGCATTGCGCAGGCAGGTGATCGGCCATGAAGATCAGCAGTGACGCCATCGTCTGCGGCGCAAGGCCGCATGGGGAAACGGGCGTCATCGCGCGCGTGCTGACCGCCGATGAAGGGCTGGTCGCAGGCTATGTCGCGGGCGGGCGCGGGCGGCACATGCGCCCGGTGCTGATTCCGGGCAATATCGTATCGGTCGACGCTACCGCGCGTTCGGCCAATCAGCTTCCTTTCCTGAAACTCGAACTTGTGACCAGTCGCGGGCCGTGGCTATCGGAGCCGCTGCCGTCGGCGGCGATCGGCTGGGCGACCGGTTTCACCGCGGCCATGCTGCCCGAACGGGTCGAATTCCCCGCGCTGCACGCCGCGCTGTCCGCGCTGCTCGATGCGATCTGCCATGCGCCATCGGCGCGCGGCTGGGTACCCGCGCTCATCAGCTATGAGGCGCTGGCGCTGATCGAACTGGGCTATGGCGGCAACAGGCCGGACCTGAAAGCGGATGATTGGGCAACAATCATGCCGATTTTCGACCGACAAGGGCAATTGATGCAAAAGCGACTGCTTGCAGACCGGGCCGGGGGTGTTATGGGCGAGCTTCTTGCCGCCCGCGCCATATTGCGAGAGCGGCTCTTACGCATGATTTGACGGTGTGAAGGGTTTTGACATGAAGATCGCGGTATTCGCAGGCGACGGTATCGGACCGGAAGTTACGGGCGAGGCGCTGCGCATCCTCGATGCGCTGGATCTGCCGCTTTCCTATCACGAAGGCGACGTCGGCGGCGCCGCATACAAGAAGCATGGCCACCCGCTGCCGCAGGCGACGCTGGATACCGCAAAGGCATGCGATGCTATCCTGTTCGGCGCGGTCGGAGATTTCGACTGCGATCACCTGTCGCGCGACCTGCGCCCCGAACAGGCCATTCTGGGCCTGCGCAGCGCCAATGGCCTGTTTGCGAATCTGCGTCCGGCCCGCGTGTTCCCGGGGCTTGAGGATACATCCGCGCTGAAGCCCGAGATCGCGGCGGCCATCGACCTCCTGATCGTTCGCGAACTGAACGGCGATGTCTATTTCGGCGAAAAGGGCATGCGCACCACGGCAGATGGCCTGCGCGAAGGCTATGACGTGATGAGCTATGACGAGAGCGAGGTCCGCCGCATCGCCATCGCCGGGTTCGAGGCCGCGAAAAAGCGCCGCGGCCTGCTGTGTTCGGTCGACAAGGCAAATGTGCTCGAAACCTCGCAATTGTGGCGCGATGTCGTGATCGAGGTTTCGGCCGATTATCCCGATGTCACCCTGTCGCACATGTATGTCGACAATGCCGCGATGCAGCTGGTGAAGAACCCGGGCCAGTTCGACGTCGTCGTCACCGGCAATCTGTTCGGCGATATTCTTTCCGATCAGGCATCCATGTGCGTGGGCTCGATCGGGCTGCTGGCCAGCGCCTCGCTGGGGGAGCGCAAGACCGAATTCGGCACGTTCGGTCTTTATGAACCAATTCATGGTAGTGCGCCTGATATCGCAGGCAAGGGGATCGCGAATCCCATGGCCACGATACTCTCTGCGGCCGAACTGCTGCGCCATTCGCTGGGGCAGGAAGAGCAGGCCGCACGCGTGGAGGCTGCCGTCGCGAAGACGCTCGCCGATGGCATTCTGGGCGGCGATCTGGGCGGCAGCGCCGGGACGCGAGAGATTGGAGACGCGGTTCTCGCCCGGCTTTGACGGGCAGGGGACAAAAGGGCCCGGCCTTGAGGGGGTTGGCTGGCCCCTTGGCACTGAAGACGGGTGGCGGTGCCTGCGGGCGCGGCCACACGAACCGTATCGGGGGTGAAATTGACAGGTTTGAGGGAAAGGCTGCGTCCGGCCAATTGGCCATGGACCGTTGGCGGTTTCGCGATTTGCGTTCTGCTTGTTCTGGCCTGCACGTGGCTTTTGACCAAGCCCGGGCTCGAAACCCCGATCGCGGTGTTTCAACTGGTCTATATCGCCTCGGCCCTGCTTTTCATCCTGACCGCGAATGATTGGGTGCGGTTTGCGATTACCGGCTTTCACCTCATGCTGTCGGGCCTTGTCATCTATCTGGTATTCTTCCTGATCCCGCCCGAGGAAGCGAGCGCGCTGCTGCCGGTGCGGGTCGCATTGATCCTGGGCGCAAGCGTCCTGACCAGCTTTTTCCTGTGGCATCCGGTGACGGGCCGCTGGGTCATGGGCCGGTAACTATCCCGGCTTTCGCTGCCGTGGTGCAATTATCGCAATCAATGCGCGATTGAAACCGCGGCCCGGCGGCGCTAGTCGCTTGGGCCATGAAACGCACTACCGGAACCGACCGCTCGATCACCCGCAACTGGAAACCCGCGACCCGCGCCGTGCGCGGCGGCACGTGGCGTTCCGAAATGGGCGAGACGAGCGAGGCGATGTTCCTCACCTCTGGCTACAGCTACGACGATGCGGCGACCCCTGCCGCGCGCTTTGCCGGGGAAGAGGCGGGTATGACCTATTCCCGCCTGCAGAACCCGACCGTCGCCATGCTGGAAGAGCGCATCGCGCTGATGGAGGGGGCAGAGGCGTGCCGTACGCAGGCGACCGGCATGGCCGCGATGACCGCGGCGCTGCTGTGCCAGCTGTCGGCAGGCGATCACATCGTCGCCGCGCAGGCCGCTTTCGGTTCGTGCCGCTGGCTGGTCGATGATTTGCTGCCGCGCTTCGGGATCGAGGGGACGACCATCGATTCCACCGATAATGCCGCGTGGGAAGCAGCGATCCGCCCCAATACCAAGGTCTTCTTCTTCGAGACCCCGGCGAACCCGACGCTGGATGTCGTCGATCTGGAATTCGTCTGCGGCCTTGCGAAATCGCGCGGGATCACGACCGTGGTCGATAATGCGTTCTGCACGCCCATCATGCAGCGCCCGATGGAATGGGGTGCGGACGTCGTCGCCTATTCCGCGACGAAGCTGATGGAAGGTCAGGGCCGCGTGCTGGCAGGTGCGGTCTGCGGATCGGAAGAGTTCATCAATGAAAAGCTGCTGCCGTTCCAGCGCAACACCGGGCCGAACCTGTCTCCGTTTAACGCATGGGTTGTGCTGAAGGGGTTGGAAACGCTGGAACTGCGCGCGCGCCAGCAATGCGCCAATGCGCTGAAGGTCGGCCAGTTTCTCGAAGGGCGCGTGCCCAAAATCCTGCACCCCGGTCTTGCCAGCCATCCGCGTCACGAACTTGCCATGAAGCAGATGGACATGACCGGTTGCATCTTTTCCTTCGTCCTCGACGGCGGAAGAAAAGAGGCGCATGCTTTCCTTGATGCACTGGAACTTATCGATATCTCAAACAATATTGGTGATGCGCGTTCATTGATGTGTCACCCGGCTTCGACCACTCATCATTCGGTCGGGCCGGAGAAACGCGCCGAAATGGGTGTCGATGAAGGAATGCTTCGCTTTAATGTTGGTCTCGAAGACGCAGACGATCTTATCGAGGATCTCGAACGGGCTCTCGCCGCGGTCGGGCTCTGAGCCAGGGGTCAGCGAAAAGATCGCTTTCCTTTCGCCAGTCGGGTGCGCGGCATGAACACCGGCGCGCCATCTGCATCCGGCGGTTCGCAGGGCAATATCCCGGCGGCGGGCCTGCTGGCTTCGATCTTCGAGAACAGCGAGATCGCGATCATCTCGAAACAGCTGGATGGTATCGTCACCAGCTGGAACCCGGCGGCAGAGCGGCTCTTCGGCTTCGGTGCCGACGAAATGGTCGGGCAGTCGATCCGTTCGCTGATCCCCGAGGAGCGGCAGCACGAAGAGGACGAGATCATCGCCGGCGTGGTCGCGGGCGAACGCTCGGGCGTGACCGAAACTTATCGCCTGCACAAGGATGGCCACCAGATCCGCGTTGCGCTCAACGTCTCGCCGGTGCGCGATGCCGAAGGGGCGATCGTCGGGGCAAGCCAGATGGTACGCGGGCTAGACGCGCTCGATGCGGCGAACCGGGCGCTGGCCGATAGTGAGCGGCGCTTCCAGATGATGGCCGACAATATCGCGCAGCTGGCGTGGATGGCGGACGCGGAAGGCTCTATCTTCTGGTATAACAAGCGCTGGTTCGACTACACTGGCACCACGCTTGAAGACATGCGGGGCTGGGGCTGGAAATCGGTTCACCACCCCGATCACGTGGAGCGCGTGGTCAAACGGCTGCAGCACAGCTGGGACACCGGCGAGATCTGGGAAGACACGTTCCCCCTGCGCAGCGCCGAAGGTGAATATCGCTGGTTCCTTTCCCGCGCCCGGCCCATCTATGACGAGAACGGTACCATCGCGTGCTGGTTCGGCACCAACACCGATATTACCGAACAACGTGAACAGCGCCATGCGATCGAGGACCTGCTGCGCGAGGTGAACCATCGCGCCAAGAACATGCTGACGCTGATCCAGGCTCTGGCCCGCCGTTCGGCGCCGGGGAACGAGGCTTTCGTGAAGCGCTTTGTGCGGCGCATACAGGCGCTGGCGGCAAATCAGGACCTTTTGGTCGAGAGGGCATGGAGCGGGGTGAAGATTGCCGATCTTATCGATGCCCAGCTCGACTTTGCGAGCGACCGGGCGGGCAAGCGCCTGCACCGCAGCGGGCCCGACTTCGAAATCTCGGCCCGCACGGCTGAGACGTTGGGCATGGCGTTGCACGAACTTGCAACCAATGCTCTGAAATATGGGGCGCTTTCCACCGATCAGGGCATGGTCGACATCGTCTGGACGGTCGAGAACGGTCAATTCTCCATCCGCTGGGAAGAGCGCGGCGGCCCGCCGGTCGAAGAGCCGCAGCGCACAGGATTCGGCACCTCGGTCATCCGCGACATGCCCTCTGCCAGCCTGGATGCGGAAGTCGCATTCGAATACCGGCCAACGGGCGTTTTCTGGTCGCTGGCCACCGCTGTCGGAAAAGTCGCCGAAAGCTGAGACGCGCCTGCATTGGGGGCGTGTCCGGCCTTTCGGAACTGTTTAAATCTGTACGCCAGGATTTGCCGGAAACCGGCAATAGGGTTAGCGTGTATATCTAATGATGATGGACCAGCTCTTCGATCACGCCGCCTCATCCAACGGCATTATCGTCCGGGTCAGCGCAAGCTATCTGCCCGAACAGTCGCAGGTGTCCGAAGGGCGCTGGTTCTGGGCCTATCACATCCGTATCGAAAACGTCGGCGACGAACCCGCCCAGCTGATCAGCCGCCACTGGCGCATCACCGATGCGCTGGGCCGCGTCAGCCTGATCGATGGTGACGGGGTGGTGGGCGAACAGCCTTTGCTACAGCCGGGGCAAAGCCATGACTATGTGTCGGGCTGCCCGCTCGAAACCTCGTGCGGGTCGATGGAGGGGCACTATACCTTCCGCCGCGCCGATGGTTCGCTGTTCGAGGCTGCGATCCCCTTCTTCCCGCTGGAAGCACCCGCGACTGCGCGCGGCAATTAGGGTTGGCCCCTGCCTGATCGGGGCGGGGCGCGTTGACACAAGTGACATCTCCTACAACCCGTGTAACCCGGCGCTGTGCTGCGGATTTCCGCGCGTTTGGGCCGTTTGGGTGACACATCATCGCCAAAGGCAAAATCCTGACGCCTGAAAGAGCCTGTGCGCAGGGGCGCAGCTGGCTGGCGATAGATCTGACTGGGCGAATAGGAAAATCAAACCGGCGCTGCTTCCTTTAATCGACCCGCCGGGTAAAGGCCGGATCGGCAGCGAACAGGGCAGGATATTCCGATGGCGATTCGCTCAGGATCAAGGGGCTCTCTCCCGTTTGCGAGGTGAGCGTCAGGCCGAAGTCGGGCAGGGCCGGATTTGCGAAATCGACCCAGTAATCGGGCCCGCCAAGGGATGTCACATCCGCCTCATAGCCAGTTTTGATGAAGCGAAGATCGGCATGACCTTTGGCGCCTGCAACAATCTCGAATCCTCCCAGCGGGTTCGCATAGACCCCGGCGAGTTCGGCAACGGGCAGGGCGGGCGCCATGCCATTACCCTCGGGGGTGGGCGGGTCGGCGATGATCGCGTCCCGCATGCTGGCGAGGCGGACAAGAGTCCGGTCGGCGGGCAGGCCAGCGGCGGCATTCACCGCCGCGAATGACGCCCATGCAGGATAGGCGATATTGCCAGAATTGGTGAGGACGACAACGCCCACACCCGCTTGGGGCGACCACATCATCCATGACGTCATCCCATCGATCGAGCCGCCGTGAAACGCATAGTCCGATCCGAAATATTCGACATTGGCAAGGCCGAGGCCATAGCCCAGCTGGCCGACCTCCTGCGGATATTCGACGCCGCCCAGGATCTGGAAGATTTCGGGCATCTCGTCCGGCGCCAGCTCATGGCGTACCGACTGGATCGCGCCGGCGGTCTGCTGCGTGATGACGGTCTTTCCGTCCATCGTGCCGCCATTCAGCATCATGCGGATGAAACGCGTCATGTCCATGAGCGATGCATTGACCGACCCGGCGGCAGCCGCGCCGATCACGGGGTGAAACGCAATGCGCACGGGCTGGCCGCCGACATAGCCATGCGGCTTTGCGAGATTGCCATCGGGAAACTGGTCGAGGCTGGTCGAGGACCGCTTCATGCCAAGCGGCGTAAACAGCTTCGCCTGCATCAGCGCGTGATAATCCTTGCCCGTCGCTGTCTCGGCTGCCTGCGCGGCGGCAGCAAACATGGAGTTGTTATAGCCGAAGCGTGTGCGAAGCGGCGCAACGGGCTTTACCCTGCGAATGGACTGGACCAGCGAGGGCTGATCCGCCCCTTGCAGATACCATGCACCCAGTCCGGATTGGGTGGGAAGGCCGCTGAGGTGCGAAAGCGCATCTTCGAACGTCACCGCGTCATGATCGCTGTCCGCCATCGCGAAATCGGGAAGCACGCTCCCGATAGGCTGCGAAAGGTCGAGCGCGCCTTCATCCTGCAGCGCGCCAAGCATGGCCGCGGTCAGGCTCTTGCCGTTCGACCCGACCGCGAAGATGGTGTCGGTATCGACGGGATCGCCGTTGGTAATGTCGGTCGTGCCATAGGTGGCGGTATGGATGACGCCATCCCTGCCGACGATGGCCAGCGCCACGCCGGGCACGCGCCAATCGCGCATCGTCGTTTCGATATAGCTGTCGAGTTCGTCGAACTGCCGTTCGGACGGCGGCGGCGCCTGTTCCAGCTCTCCCGCGGCGCAGCCGGCCAGCAGGAACGCGGCAAGTCCAATACAAAGGCTGAAGGCCGCTTTAGGCGGCGTGCGGTTCGGATTCATGCGCTTTTTATATGGGGCAGGTCGGGCCGGTCAATCAGTCAACCAACGCTCTCGATCACGCCGCGCGCGGCGATGCGGGCGGGCGGATTGGGCCAGTGACCGGACCGCGCCGCCATGCCCGACGAACATCTGACATGATTGCAGCGGCATAGGGCTCTTCCGCTCTGAACCGGCGAGCGCTATTTGGCCTTGTAGACCTGCGCCTCGCCCGGAAAGCTGCGGTCGCGCACTTCGCCTGCATATTCGGCGGCGGTGTCGGAAATGACAGCCGCGATGTCGCCATAACGCTTTACGAATCGCGGCGTCCGCTCAAACATGCCGAGCATGTCTTCGGTAACCAGCACCTGCCCGTCGCACTCAGCCGATGCGCCGATGCCGATGGTGGGGACGGGGATCGCCTTGGTCAGGGCGATGGCGATATCCTCCACCACGCCCTCGATCACCACGGCGAATGCGCCCGCTTCGGCCACGGCCTTGCCGTCGGCGATGATCTTCGCTTCTTCCGCATCGCTACGGCCACGCGCCATGTAACCGCCCAGCGCGTTTACCGCCTGCGGGGTCAGCCCGACATGCGCCATGACCGGGATGCCGCGCTGCGACAGGAAGGAAATCGTCTCGGCCATGGCCTCGCCGCCCTCCAGCTTGACCGCGGCGGCGCCGGTTTCGGCCATGATGCGCGACGCGTTTTCGAATGCCTGCTGGGGCGATGCCTCATAGGTGCCGAAGGGCATGTCGATGACCACGACGGAGTGGTACGACCCGCGCACCACGGCCGCGCCATGCGCGATCATCATGTCGAGCGTGACCTGAAGCGTCGATGGCAGGCCATAGATCACCTGCCCCAGCGAATCCCCGACCAGCAGCAGGTCGCAGTGCTGGTCCAATAGCTGCGCCATGCGCGCGGTATAGGCGGTCAGCATCACCAGCGGTTCTTCAGTCACACCGTCTTTCTTGCGCGCCATCACCTTGGGCACGGTCAGGCGCTTCATCGGTGCGGGTGTGGGATTGGCGCGGCTGGTCGCGGTGTCGAGCTTGTAGGTCGTGGACATGGGGCGCGTTCTAGCCGCCTGCATCCGGGCTGGAAAGGGGCCGGAGCGCGTGGGCCACGCTCCGGCCATGCGAAATCAGCGGATCATTTGCAGTTGGGATGGGTCTGGATGTCGCGGATATCCACGATCTCGCCCCCAGCAGAGGTGGTCTGCACGCACAGTTTCGTCGGGGCATAATAATAGATGCCGTACAGCGTGTTGCCTGACGAAAAGCTGTCGACACCGCGGAACCCGCGAGATGTCAGCTCGTCAAAGGCGGCAACGCCGTCCATGTGCTGGATCCCGGCGATGCTGCCCTTCATGCCTGCACCCGGCTGATGACTGCCCGATGCGCCATGCGTGGATCCCGCATGGCCCGTCACCGTGATCGACAGGCGGAAATTGCTGCGCTGCCCGCGCATGGCGGCGGCGCGCATGTTGTATACGCGGATCTTGTAGGCACCGCCTTCTGATAGCGTGCCGGCGAAATGATTGCCCGCGGTGCTGCCGATATGGATCGCCTCGCCGCTGCTACCCGGCGGCAGGACGTTGAAATAGGCGCTGCTGGCCCCGGTCATGTCGACCTTCATGACCTGACCGGCACCGGCGCGGATGACGTAATCGTGAATGTCGCGCCCGGTGACGGTGCCGACCATGGTGGTGCCGGTCGTGCCGCGCGGGAAATGTACTTCGCTTGTCTCGTCCTGTGCCATGGCCGGGGCCGAAAGCGGTGCCGCCAGTGCCACAGCGATAGTTGCGGCAATCATACGCGTCATTGTCATTGTCACCCTCCTGCTTGGCGCTTTGCTTGAGTGAACTTGCGCCCGGTGGGAACGATACTCGAATTTTGCGTCTGATATATGATCTTTCGCAAATTGCTTTCGGTCGGTTGGTGACGGGGGTAACGATCGTTGATTGTGGAAAGCGGCCCTTTCCAGCGCAAATTTCGCCAGTATAACGGCGCATTCAGTTGCAAGTGAAACGGAGAGAGTTGGATGGCGGGATCGACGGGACAGGCTGGGGAGCAGGGTTGGTCCTCACGCTCCGCCTTCGTGCTGGCGGCAATCGGCGCGGCGGTCGGCCTGGGCAATATCTGGCGCTTCCCGACGCTCGCGGGTGAAAACGGGGGCGGGGCCTTTGTCATCGTCTATATCGCCTGCGTTTTCCTGATCGGCCTGCCGCTGGTGCTGTCCGAGGTGATGATCGGCCGTTCGGGCCGCAGCGACGCTGCCGGATCGATTGCCGCCGTCGCGGAAAAATCGGGCGTATCGCGCAAATGGTCGCTCTTCGGCGGGATGGAGATCCTCGCCGCCTTCCTCATCCTTTCCTTCTATTCGGTCGTCGCTGGCTGGACGATCCATTACGTGTTCGTGATGCTGGGCGACATCGTCTCCTCCTTTCAGGCGGGCGCTCCGTTCGGCACCGCCTTTCAGGGTGAGACGCAGGACATGATTACCGGACGCATGGGGGAATTGTTCGGCAACCCGCTCGAACTCATCCTCATGCACACCGCATTTATGGCGATCACCGTGTTCATCGTTGCGAATGGCGTGCATGACGGCATCGAAAAGGCGGCGGGCACGCTGATGCCCGCGTTTTTCGTGCTGCTGGTGCTGATCACGATCTATGGCGCGTTCACCGGCGCATTCGCCGAGGCGGTGAGCTTTCTCTTCACGCCGGATTTCTCCCTTCTCACGCCCACCGCCATGAACGAGGCGCTGGGACAGGCACTGTTCTCGCTCTCCCTGGGGTCGGCGGCGCTGATCACCTATGGCTCCTATGTCGGCAATGACGTGAAGCTGGCGCCGACAGCGACCATGATCGCCTTTGCCGATACGGGCGTTGCGATCCTTGCCGGGCTGATGATCTTCCCCATCGTGTTCGCGGTCGGGCTCGATCCCGCGGCGGGGCCGGTGCTGGTGTTCCAGTCGCTGCCGGTCGCATTCGCGCAGATGCCGGGCGGCTCGTGGGTCGGCATGCTGTTCTTCGTGCTGATCTTTTTCGCCGCGCTCACCAGCTCGATCTCGCTGCTGGAAGGTCCGGTCGCGTGGGTGATCGACCGCTTCAAGCTAAAGCGCCTGCATGCCGCGCTGCTGGTCGGCGGGCTCGCATGGTGCGTCGGCTTGCTGTGCGCGCTGGGATATAATGTGCTGTCCGATGTTCGCCCCTTGTGGTTCTGGGGCATTTTTGCCGATAGCGACATCCTTGATTCCATCGACGGCATCACGGGTAAGGTCATGCTGCCGCTGGCTGCGCTGGGCGTGTCGCTTTTCATCGGCTGGCGCGCCGATCGCCGGCTGGTTGAGGCGGAGACGGGCCTGTCGGCCGGCACGCTCATGCTCTATCGCCTGATCATGGCATGGATCGCGCCGCTGGCGGTGCTGCTGATCGTGGTGTTCGGCCTGTTTCCGGGGCTGCTTCCTACTTCCTGATCTTACCTGCAGGCCATGAGAAAAGGGCCGCTTCCCGGTGGGGAGGCGGCCCTTTCGCTTTTCGGGTCGTCGTGGCTTACAGCGCGGTTTCGACGTGCTTGTCCTTAACGTCGTCGCGCACGTTTTTGCCCAGCAGCATCTTGACCACATTGCCAAGGCCGAGATCGGCGTGCCAGATCGAGGCCTTGCCCAGATCCATGCGCAGCATCAGCAGGTTCGGATCGTCCTTGCCGCCGGGGAACCATGCCTCGACCGCGTTCGACCATTCCTTGTCGAGCCGTTCCTTGCTCGTTTCCTCGGTCAGCATGCCGTGGAAGCGGGCGAAGATGTCATGGCCCTTGCTGGAGAAGGTGACGGTGGCGAGGCCCATTTTCGCGAAGTGATTGTCGCGCGAGGTGAAGAACCAAATCGCGTGATTGGCATCCTTGTCCAATTGCGCGGTCATGGGGGCGGCGCTGTCGGGATCATTGTCGAGTTGGAGCATCACGAAGGGCGATTCCGCGAGTTCGTGCCAGAACTTGTCCTTGATCTCGTGCGTTTTTTCATCGTGGTCGGTCATCGGGGCTGTCCTCTTCTTGTATGTCTTCATCAAACCAACGGACCACGCGCGCACTCTGTTCCAAAGTTTGCGGGGGATGGCGCGATGGACGCGAGGGATGGAACATAATAAGAACAAAGATCGTTCCGATTCTCGATTCGACCCCAATTCGACCCCGCATGAGAGGCTTTCCATGACTGAGCTGACAGCCCCTGCCGACCTCAGCGCCGACCTGCCGGAAGGCCTGTTTCAGGCCTCCGATCTTGCCGGTGCACGCTGGTTGGATGGGGGGGGGGATGGAGAAGGCGATGCTCGTGAATGGAGCCCCGCCACCGGCTTTCGCGGCGCGGGGGAGATATTCGCCAGCGGGCGCGACGGGGCGGGGGCGGCGCTGGCCGTGGCGCTGGCCCGCTCTGCGCCAAGGCCGCTGGCAGAGCGCGGGCTGACCGAAGAGAGCGACGAGCGCGCCTTCCTCTGGGTGCAGGATGCGGGTGCGATCCGCGCGGGCGGGCGGCCATACGTGCCGGGCCTGCCAAGGGATCTGGCCCACCGCATGGTGCATGTCGCGGTCAAGACGCCCGAGGACGCGCTTTTTGCATTGGAGGAAGGGGTGCGCTGCCGCGACCTTGCCTTTGTGATCGGAGAGATCGCGGGCAATCCGCGTGCGCTGGATTTCACCGCATCGCGCCGGCTGGTGCTGGCGGCCGAACGGCACCGCGTGCCTTTATGGCTGGTGCGGGTAGATGCGCGGCGCGATCTGGGCGCGGCCCGCATGCGGTGGGAGGTGCAATCGGCGGCGTCCGAGCCTTCGCCATGGAACGCAGAGGCGCCGGGCACGCCCAATTGGCGGGCGGAACTGTTCCGGGCGCGGGGCCTTCGCCCCGGCGCATGGTGGATCAGGCCGGAGATGGCAACGGGAGGACGCGATGGCGGGCACACCCTGCATGCCAGCCGCGCGGACCATGGCGAGCACCCCGAAACGCCGGGTGCTGGCGATATGGTGCGCGCGACTGGCGATTGATCGCTGGCTCCGGGCTAAGGCGCTCCAGGCTGAGGCTGGGGAGGCTAATGACAGGGATGAGGGCGACCCGACCCTCGCCCTCATCACCGAGACCGCGCATGGCCCCCGCATCGCCGCGACTACGCTGGCGGCACAAGCGGCTGGCGTGCGCATCGGCACCATGCTGGCCGACGCGCGCGCCATCTGCCCCGCGCTCAGGATAGAACCTGCCGATCCGGCGGGCGATCTCGCCTTCCTCGAACGGCTTGCCGTCTGGTCGCAGCGCTGGGGACCGTGGAGCGCATTGGACCCGCCCGACGGGGTCATCGTCGACATCACCGGCGCGGCGCATCTCTTTGGCGGAGAGGAGCGGCTGCTGGACGATGCCGCGCGCATCTTCGCGCGGCGCGGGCTGACCGTGCGCCTTGCCATCGCGCCCACGGCAGGGGCGGCATGGGCGCTGGCGCATTACGGGTCGGCGGCGCGGGGCATGGGCGGGGTGATCCTGCCCGAAGGCGACGATATTGCCGAAAGGCTGGCGCAATTGCCGGTGGGCGCGCTGCGGCTGGACGATGACGTGCTGCTGGTCTTGCGGCGGCTGGGGCTGAAGCGGCTGGGCGATCTTGATGGCATCGGGCGCGATGCGATCTCGCGCCGGTTCCGCAATCGCCGGTCGGCCATGGCGAACCCGCTGATGCGGCGCGACCAGCTGATCGGGCTTGTCCCCGAACCCATGCTGCCGGTGATCGAACATCCGCCCGCCATGGTGCAGCTGCGGCTGATGGAGCCGATCCGGCACCTCACGCTCCTTGAAACCGTGCTGGGTGATCTGGCGGCGGCGATGATGCGCGAGCTGGAGGGCCGGGGCGAGGGCGCAAGGCGGCTGGAGCTGGCCTGCTGGCGCGTGGATGGCGAGATCCAGACCCGCACGCTGGAACTGGCCGCCGCGACCCGCGACGCTGCCCATGTCTGCCGCCTGTTTGCCGAGCGCATCGCCAATATCGATGCGGGCCTTGGCATCGAAATGGCGCGCCTCACCGCCCGCTGGGCCGAGCCATTGGGGCTGGAGCAGACCGATCTCGACGCCTCTGCCGCAGAGCATGGCACCAGCCTTGCCGGCTGCGTCGACCGGCTGACGATCCGGCTGGGGCAGCAGGCGGTGCGCCGCCCGGTCATGCACGCCAGCCACGTTCCCGAACGCGCCCAGCGCTGGCAGCCGCCGATGGAAACAGCGCCCGCCGTCCAGCACGGCTTCGCCTTTCACGCACGGCCCCTCAAACTGCTGGACAAGGCCGAGCCCATCGCGGTGCTTTACGCCACGCCCGACGGCCTACCCCAGCGTTTCCGCTGGCGCGGCGCGCTGCACGATGTCGCGCGCGCCGAAGGGCCCGAACGCATCGCGCCCGAATGGTGGCGCGAAAAGGGCGCAGCGCGCCTGCGCGACTATTACCGGATCGAGGACGGGGAGGGCCGCCGCTACTGGATCTACCGCCTCGGCATCATCGGCGACGGCCGCGGCGGCGCGCCCGACTGGTTCTTGCAAGGGGTGTTCGCGTGATGGGTCAGGCGCCGAGCCACTCCAGATCGCCGGGCAGTTCGTCTGCCGCGTAATCCACCTGCAGGACGCGCCTGTTTCGCGGCGCGGCTGCTGCTTCGGACGCATGCAGGATCGGTGTGGAATAGATCCAAATGTCTCCTGCCCGGGCAAGGCAGGCCATGGTCCCGCAGCGACTGACGACAGCATCGATCTCGTCCACCGCGATCCTGCCCATGCGGTGCGATCCGGGGGCGACCAGCAGCGGCGCATTATCCGCCGGCACATCGTCGAGATGCACGCGCAGCGTCACCATCCGCGTAAGCAGGTCGAAGGGCGGGGCGACATGGTGAAGTCCCTGTTTGACCGTCCATGGCCCGAACCCTGGCGTATCGCGTCGTGCCCGCACGCAGATCGTCCTGTCCTGATGCCAGCCGAGCGACCAGTTCGTCGCGGCGGACTTGTTGAAGAGAATGGCCCGCACGGCTCTTGCGTTCCTGCCAAGAATGGCTGCCGCCGGCGAACCGATGCACCCGGTGGGCGCCAGCATCTCGCGCAAGGGCTCGATCCCATGAATGCGCGTTCCTGCCTGCTCCTCGGGCAAGGATGACAGGGCCGTCTCAATCCCGGCAAGCCATGGCGCTATCGCTTCCGGGCAAAGAACGGCTCCGCTATCGTCGAGCCTTGCGCTGATCGGTTCTATCATCCGCCTCCGGATAGCCGAACAATCCGCCCGGGCACAAACCCAACCCCCGCGGGTTATTGCGGCATGACGCGCGAAACCGCGGGCGATCCCCGCCCATCCCATGCCCAAACCGACCAGCCCGAAACCGAAAGCAGCGATGCCGAACTGGAGGACCTGTCGCGGCAGGACCGTTCGCTCGTGCGCCGCAACGAGGTGCCGAGCGCGAGGCTGGTGCACGAGATCGTGCGCCAGCGCGGGATCGAGGAGCTGGAGCGCCCCTTCTGGTCGCTGACGTGGTCAGCTATCGGGGCGGGATTCGTGATCGGGCTGTCGCCCTATGCCATGGCGATCATCGCGTTGAAGCTGGGTGATGCGCCGCTGGCGCCTGTGTGGACCTCGCTCGGCTATGCGCTGGGGTTCGTGCTGGTGATCGCGGGGCGCATGCAGCTGTTCACCGAAAGCACGGTGACGGCATTTCTGCCCGCGCTCACCACGCCATGCGTCAGCAATACGCTGCGCACATTGCGGCTGTGGGCCATCGTCTTTGGCGGCAATCTGATCGGCACGTTCCTGTTCGGCCTGTTCATCCAGTTCGACCTTGCCCACCAAGCCGAAATCGCCGCCGAGGTGCAGCACCATTCGGCCATGGCCATCGGCCATTACATGAAGGCGCCCTTTGCGCTGGGAATCCCGGCAGGCTTCATGCTGGCCGCACTGGTCTGGTCGATGACGAATCTGAAGGGGCAGGAGATCTTCATCATCGTGGCCGTCACCTGGATGATGGCGATGGCCAATATCGCGCATAGCGTCGTCGGGTCGGCCGAGATGTGGGTGGTGATGCTCAATGGCACGATCACGCCGACAGAAGGGATCTTCGGCTTCCTGCTGCCCGCTGCGCTCGGTAATCTGGTAGGAGGGGCAGGATTGTTCGCTTTCCTCGCCCATGCGCAGGTGAAGCCAGAGATCGAAGCGAGCCACGATGGCGCTGCGGATCGCGAGGAGCGCTGAAAAGCGAAGGGCGACGAGGCTTGCGCCCCGCCGCCCACACACGGAGGCCTTCCGTGCTATCTCTTTGTTGCGATCCTGGGGAAACGTTCAAAGCCAGCGTGGTTTCCGACGACGCTGCGTTTCTTTGAATATCGCGGGAATCCTAACGGAAAGCCAGCAAATCTTTGGTTAACGCCATCATGCTTTTGGCGAACGGACGATGCGATTTCCGGTCATTTTCGGTCTCGTCCGCGCCCGAAACTTCCACGATCGAACCATGCTGCCCTTTTGCCGCATTTCACCGCCAAGAATCACCTGCGAATCCCTTTCCCCTCTGGCCAAGGAGCCCGTGAGAACATATAAGGAACAAAGAGGAGTCGCATCCATGGCACAGAAACCCGTTCTCGACCGGCTGAAGATATTGGCGGATGCCGCCAAATATGATGCGTCTTGTGCGTCATCGGGGACGAGCAAGCGCGATAGCCGCAGCGGCAAGGGCATCGGCAGCACCGAGGGGATGGGCATCTGCCATGCCTATGCGCCCGATGGGCGGTGTATCTCTTTGCTGAAACTGCTGCTGACCAACCATTGCGTGTTCGACTGCCATTACTGCATCAACCGCAAAAGCTCGAACGTCGAACGCGCGCGGTTCACTCCGCAGGAGGTCGCGGATCTGACGCTGGCCTTTTACAAGCGCAATTATATCGAGGGGCTGTTCCTGTCGTCGGGCATCATCCGCAGCAGCGACCACACGATGGAGCAGCTGGTCGAAACCGCGCGCATCCTGCGCGAGGAGCATGATTTTCGCGGCTATATCCATTTGAAGACCATCCCCGAGGCGGACCCCGAGATCGTGCGGCGCGCGGGGCTTTATGCCGACCGCGTGTCGATCAATGTCGAACTGCCGACCGATGCCGGGCTGCACCGGCTGGCACCCGACAAGAACGCGGGCGTGATCGATGGCGCGATGCTGACGATGAAGGACGCCATCACCGAGGCGAAGGACGCGAAGAAGCGTTTCCGCCATGCGCCCAGATATGCGCCCGCGGGCCAGTCGACGCAGATGATCGTGGGCGCGGACGGCGCGAATGACGCGCAGATCGTGACGCGGGCGAGCGCGCTTTACGGGCGGCACCGGCTACGGCGGGTCTATTATTCCGCCTTTTCGCCCATCCCCGATGCCAGCGCGGTGCTGCCGCTGAAACGCCCGCCGCTGATCCGCGAACACCGGCTGTATCAGTCGGACTGGCTGATGCGGTTCTATGGCTATTCCCCGGCGGAGGTGGCGCAGGCGGCGGATAGCGATGGGATGCTGCCGCTCGACATCGACCCGAAGCTCGCCTGGGCGCTGAAGTTTCGCGAAAGTTTTCCGGTCGATGTGAACCGCGCACCGAAAGAGGCGCTGCTGCGCGTGCCGGGGCTGGGGACGCGGGGCGTGGCGCAGATAGTTTCAGCGCGGCGGCACCGGGTGCTGCGGCTGGACGATGTGGCGAAGCTGACCGTGTCGGTGACGAAGCTGAAGCCCTTTATCGTGACGGCGGACTGGCGGCCGGTGCTGCTGACCGACCGTGCCGATCTGAAGAACATCGTCGCGCCCGATGCGAACCGCCAACTGGAGCTGTTTGCGGCATGACAGCTCTGCAGCATGTCAGGCTGGGCGCCTATCACGTGGTGCCCATGGCAGCCCCCGATGATTTCGCCGAATGGCGGGACCATGCGCGCTGCATGGTGATGGCCGATGTCCCGCCCGACCGTATCGCGTGGACCGAACCGGGCGGCAGCGGGGGCGATCTGTTCACCCATGGTGATCGCCGCTTGCCCGTGCCCGACCGGGAGGCACCGCAGCCGCGTGTCTCTCGCCGCTTCATGGAGATTGCCAAGACTGTCATCATGCATTCGGACCCGGACCGCTTCGGGCTGCTTTATCGCGTGCTGTGGCGATTGCAGTCGAAACCTCGCCTGATCGAGGATAGCGCCGATGCCGATGTGCGCGCCATGGCCGACATGGCCCGCGCCGTGCGCCGCGACATCCACAAGATGCGCGCCTTCCTGCGTTTCCGCGAAGTGGAGACTGAGGAAGGCGAGTATTTCGTGGCGTGGTTCGAACCGTTCCATCACATATTGCGGCATAATGCGGGGTTCTTCACCCGGCGGTTCGCCAATATGCGCTGGTCGATCCTGACCCCGGCGGGCAGCCTGCACTGGGATGGCGAAACCCTGCGCGAAGGGCCGGGCGCGACCAAGGCCGATGCCCCGAACGGCGACCCGACCGAGGAGCTGTGGCGCAGCTATTACGCCTCCATCTTCAACCCCGCGCGGCTGAAGATCGGCGCGATGCTGAAGGAGATGCCGCGCAAATATTGGAAGAACATGCCCGAGGCGCAGCTCATCCCCGAGCTGGTCGCAGGCGCGCAGGCGCGTGAGGCCGCGATGGTGGCAGCAGGCGCGATGGAGGAGCCCGAGCGGCCCGAAACGCTGGAGGCCGTGGCAAAGGCGATCGAGACCTGCGCCCGCTGCCTGATCGCGGAGCTACACACGAATGCGGTTATGGGCGAGGGACCGCAGGATGCGCCCTTGATGATCGTGGGCGAACAGCCCGGCGATAATGAGGATATGCAGCGCCGCGCCTTTGTCGGCCCGGCGGGGCAATTGCTGAACGTGCATCTGGAAAAGGCCGGGATCGACCGGGGCGCGGCATACCTGACCAATGCGGTGAAGCATTTCAAATATGTTCAGCGCGGCAAGCGCCGCCTGCATCAGAACCCCAGCGCGAAAGAGATCGACACCTGCCGCTGGTGGGTGGAATCCGAACGCGCCATCGTGAAACCGAAACTGGTGCTGGCCATGGGCGCAAGCGCGGCGAGGGCGATGCTGGGCAAGACCGTTTCCATCACCAAGGCACGCGGGGCACCGATCCCGCTGGAGGATGGGAGCGAGCTTTGGGTAACCGCGCATCCATCCTATCTGCTGCGGCTGGAAGGCATGGGGCGCGAGGAACAAACGCGGCTGTTCGACGCCGATCTCGCCGCCGTGGCCGCTCGGCTGAGGGAGCTGGCGTGATGGCCCGCTGTGGATGTGCTGTGGACAATCCTGTGCGCAATGCTGTGGGCGGCGCTGTGGAGAGGGCGGCAGAACATGGGGACATCTGTGCATATGTCCGGGCGCAGGGCTGAACCGGTGCGCCCATGCCTGATGCCCCGCTTACCCCTGATCGCCGCCGGATCGAGCTTGATCCCGATGCGCCCGAACTAGGCGGCGCGCCGCCGCGTGCGGCTTTTGTCGAGCTTGGCCTCGTCTCCTGCTTCAGCTTCCTGCGCGGGGCGTCGGATGCGGTGGACATGGTGATGACGGCGCGCAGCCTTGGCTATGACGCGCTGGGGATCGCTGACGCCAACAGTCTTGCCGGCGTGGTGCGCGTGCATAGCGAGGCAGAGACATTGCGCCTCAAACCCGTGATCGGGGCACGGATCGAGACGGTGGAGGGGCTCGCCTTCCTTGCCTATCCCGAAACGCGCGGGGCCTATGGCCGCTTGTCGCGGCTGATCAGCCGGGGGCGGATGCAGACGCTGTCGGGCGACTGGCAGGACAAGGGCGTGTGTGAGATCGACCTTGCCATGCTGGCAGAGCATGCGGCGGATAATGGTGGCGGCGTGCTGAACCTGATCCTCATCGCACCCGCCGATCTGGATGCGCGCTTCATCGCCAGCCTGCCGGGCAATGTCATACCCTTTGACGGCAGCGCCCCCGAACCGGTCGAGCAGAGCGTCGGCTTCCCCGATCTGCTGCCGCATCTCGCCGCCATGCTGCCATCGATGCGCCATGTCGCGGCGAGCTATCTCTATCGCGGCGACGACATTGCCCGCATCGCGCGGCTCGACCGGATGGCGCGGCAGCATGGGCTGTCGATCCTTGCCACCAACGATGTGCATTATCACGCGCCCGACCGCCGCCCGCTGCAGGACGTGATGACCGCGATCCGGCACAAGACCACCGTGGCCAAGGCGGGCCACCTCCTCCACGCCAATGCCGAGCGGCATCTGAAGGCGCCCGAGGAAATGGTGCGCCTCTTCGCGCGCTGGCCCCACGCGATCCGCGCCGCGCGCGATCTGGCCGACCGCTGCGCCTTCAGCCTCAACGAATTGCGCTATGAATATCCCGAAGAGATCTACCCCGAGGGCCGCACCCCGCAGCAGCATCTGGAAATCCTGACATGGGAGGGGGCGGACAGGCGCTATCCCAGCGGCTTACCCGACAGCATCCGCGCGACGTTGCAGCGCGAGCTGGCGCTGATCGAGAAGCTCGACCTTGCGCGCTATTTCCTGACGATCCACGACATTGTGCAATTCGCGCGTTCAGTCGATCCGCCGATCTTGTGCCAGGGGCGCGGGAGCGCGGCCAATTCGGCGGTCTGCTATTGCCTTGAGATCACCGCCGTCGACCCGGCCCGCCATGCCCTGCTGTTCGACCGCTTCATCTCCGAAGAGCGCAAGGAGCCGCCCGATATCGACGTCGATTTCGAACACGAACGGCGCGAGGAGGTGATCCAGCACATATACGAGAAATACGGCCGCCACCGCGCCGGGCTATGCGCCACCGTCATCCATTACCGCCCGCGCATGGCAATCCGCGAGGTGGGGAAGGCGATGGGCCTTTCCGAAGACGTGACCGCGAAACTGGCGGGCACCGTCTGGGGCGGCTGGGGGCGGGAGATCGGGGAGGCGCATGTCGCCGAGACCGGCATGGACATCACCGATCCGCATCTGCGCCGCGTACTGAAGCTGACGCAGCAGATGATCGGCATGCCCCGGCATTTGTCGCAGCATGTGGGCGGCTTCATCCTGACGCAGGGCGCGCTGACCGAGACCGTGCCCATCGGCAATGGCGCCATGCCCGACCGCAGCTTTATCGAGTGGGACAAGGACGACATCGAGGCCTTGGGCATTCTCAAGGTCGACGTGCTGGCGCTGGGCATGCTGACCTGTATCAGGAAATGCCTCGACGAGGTGGCGGACCATCATGGCCGCGCGATGACACTCGCCACCGTGCCGCGCGAAGACGCCGAGACCTATGCCATGCTGCGGCGGGGCGATTCACTGGGCGTGTTTCAGGTGGAGAGCCGGGCGCAGATGAACATGCTGCCGCGCCTGCGCCCTCGCGAATTCTATGACCTTGTGATTCAGGTCGCCATCGTGCGCCCCGGCCCGATCCAGGGGGACATGGTGCACCCCTATCTCAAACGCCGCCGGGGGGAGGAGCGGGTGGAGATCCCCGCGCCGGGGCCTGCGCATGGGCCTCCGGATGAACTCTCCAGCATCCTTGGCCGTACCTTGGGTGTGCCGATCTTTCAGGAGCAGGCGATGAAGATCGCGCTGGATGCGGCGAAATTCTCCAGTGCCGAGGCGAACCGGTTGCGGAAGGCCATGGCCACGTTCCGTAGCCGCGGGATGGTCGATGAACTGCAGGACATGATGGTCGAGCGCATGGTCGACCGCGGCTATGACCGCGACTTCGCGCAGCGCTGTTTCAACCAGATCCGCGGCTTTGGCGAATATGGCTTTCCCGAAAGCCACGCGGCCAGCTTCGCGCATCTGGTCTATGTGTCGAGCTGGCTGAAATGCCATTACCCGGCGGCCTTTGCCTGCGCTTTGCTCAATTCGCAGCCGATGGGCTTCTACGCGCCCGCGCAGATCGTGCGCGATGCGGCGGAGCATGGGGTGGAGGTGCGACCGGCGGATGTGAACCGGTCGGAATGGGACTGCACGCTGGAACCCGTCAGCGGCGATACGGTGGCGCTGCGCCTTGGCCTCAGGCAGGTGGATGGCCTGCCCGAACATGTCGCCGCTCGCCTGATCGCGGCCAGAGAGGATTATGGGCGCGAGGGCAATGGCGCGTTCCCCGACGTCGCCGCCCTGCGCGAGAGATCCGGCATCCCCGCCGCGCATATAGAGCGGCTGGCGAGCGCTGATGCCTTCGGCTCGATGCAGCTGACGCGCAGGCAGGCGCTTTGGGATGCGCGCTCCATCGTGTCGGCCCCGCCGCTGCCCCTGTTCGAAGCCGCACGGGCACGCGACGAGGGAGCGGAGGCCAGCCCTGCCGCTCTGCCCGCCATGCCGCTGTCCGAAGAGGTGGTCGCCGATTACCAGACCATGCGCCTGTCGCTAAAGGCGCATCCCATGGCCTTCCTGCGCGCCGGATTGGCGGAACGCGGCTTCATCCGCGCCTGCGATCTGCGCAGCCGCAAATACCGCTCGAACGTGCAGGTGTCGGGCGTGGTGCTGATCCGCCAGCGCCCCGGCAGCGCCAAGGGCGTGTGCTTCATCACGCTGGAGGACGAAACGGGCGTTATCAACCTGGTGGTCTGGCCGCATCTGAAGGAGAAATACCGCAAGGTCGTGATGGGCGCGCGGTTGATGGAGGTGCGCGGCCGGGTTGAGTATGACGACGATGTCGTCCACGTGATCGTCCAGCACATGAGCGACGCCAACTCCTCCCTCCACGCCCTGTCCGAAGACATGATCCCCACGCCCATGGCGCGGGCCGATCATGTGCAAAGCCCGCTGCCCGACAAATTCAACCCGCGCGACGATCTGCGCAGCGGCGCGGACGATCCCTACCGCCGCGACGATCCGCATGACAGCGCGCCGGACGGAGCCCATCCCGATTCCGCGAAACCGCCGATCGATCCGTGGGAGCCGCCGCCAGCGGGCAACCGCGAATGCGGGTTTCAAGGCAGGCATCCGCGCGATGTCAGGATCATTCCCAAGTCTCGCGACTTTCACTGACGATGGCAAAACCCCGCAAACGCAAGACCAGTTCACGGCGCAGGAAAAGAAACGGCGGCATCCGCAGGGCGATCGGCCCGCTGCTGGTTCTGGCCGTGCTGGCAGGTGGCGGCCTTTACGGCTGGCGCTGGCTGCAGGATCACCCCGAGCACAACCCCGCCGCCCCGCTGGAAATCGACGCCCGGGAAGGATGGGCGACCGGCACGAAGCTCGCTGCCATGCGCGGCAATCCGGTGATGTGCCGCGATGTTCTGTCGCGCGCCGACATCGGCTTTACCGAACTGGAGACGTCGGGGGAGGGCGCGTGCCGGCGGGACGACCGGCTGCGGCTTGCCACCGATGCGGAGCGCGGCCTGTCATTGGCTCCGGGCCAGCCGGAAATGAGCTGCGCCGTCGCAGGCGCGATGGCGTGGTGGCTGAAACATCGGGCCCAGCCCGCGGCGGAAGAGATCATGGGCAGCCGCATCGCCCGCATGGAGCATTACGGCACCTATAGCTGCCGTCCGATCCGCGGATCGACCACGACATGGAGCGAGCATTCGGGCGCCAATGCGATCGACATCGCCGCATTTGTGCTGGAGGACGGCACGCGCATCACCCTGACCGGCGACTGGGACGGCGATGCGCCCAAGGCCCGTTTCCTGCACCAGATCCGCGATGGGGCCTGCGATGTGTTCGGCACCGTGCTTTCGCCGGATTACAACGCCCTGCACGAAGATCACTTCCACCTCGATCAGGCGGATCGCAGTTTCGGCAGCGTCTGCCGCTAGGGTGCAGTCGTCGTGAAGGCGGGCAGGCGAGGGCTTCGATCCGCCTGCCCGCATCCCCACGCGCAGGGACTAATTGCGCGGGGTCATCGCTCGCAGCAGCATCGAGCTTTCGACATGGCGGTATTCGGCGCGCATGCCCGATTCCTTTTGCAGGTCGGTCATCGACTTGGCCTTGTACTCGCGATAGGCGGCGGCGCGGGCCTCTTCGTCTGCGGGCGTTGCCCATTCGGCCCAGCGGGTGATGAGATAGACGTCCGGCTCCCCCTTGCGCGGGAAGCTGTTGACCAGCACCTCATAGCCGGTGATCCAGCCCTTCGATTTGGCGAATGCCTGGTCCTTAACCCAGTTTTCGGCGAGGAAGTTCGCATATTCGAGGCCATGGCCGTCATCGATGGTGACGCCGGTCACTTCGACATAGTCGGCGCTCGTGAAGGGCATCTCGCTTTGTGCAGATGCAGCATTAGGCGAAGTAAACGCCAGTGACGCCGCAAGCAGCGGCGTAAAAGCTTTCGGAAATTTCATTATCACTCCCCCGGTTTCGGGCCCGTACGAAACGTACGGGCTGCCATCGGGGCGCCGATATTACTTAAATGGAATCGGAATTATTGCCCCGATTTGGCGAGGCTGGGCCTGAGGCAACTATAAGTCAACTATGTGAGGCCGGGATTATCCTTAGGCCGCTTCGAACGCATAACCGGCGGACCGCACGGTGCGTACGGGGTCTTTCGACCCTTCCACGGTCAAGCCCTTGCGAAGGCGGCGAATATGCACGTCGACCGTGCGCAGTTCGATATCGCTGCCATTGCCCCACACCGCGTCCAAAAGCTGGTTGCGGCTGAATACGCGTCCGGGGTGCTCCATGAAAAAGCGCAACAGGCGAAATTCGGTGGGGCCGAGGTGAAGCGATTGGCCGCGGCGGGTCGCCTTGTGGCTGGTAGCGTCCAGCCTGATGTCGCCCACTTCCAGCATTTCGCCGGCAAGGGCAGGGCGCACGCGGCGCAGCACCGCGCCGACGCGGGCGATCAGTTCGCGCGGGGAAAAGGGTTTCGTGATGTAATCGTCAGCCCCGGTGTCGAGCCCGCGGATGCGGTCGTCTTCACCCCCGCGGGCGGTCAGCATGACGATGGGCACATGCGCCGTTTCCTTGTCGCGGCGCAGGCGGCGGCAGATTTCGATCCCGCTGGTACCCTCGACCATCCAGTCGAGGATGACGAGATCGGGGGTCTGCTCTTCGGCCAGCAAAAGCGCCTCGTCCCCGTCGCCGGTGACGGCCACGTCATAGCCCTCCGCCTCAAAACGATATTGCAGCAGTTCGGCAAGCGAGAGGTCGTCTTCGACAAGCAGCAGGCGCGGTGCGGGCACGGCGGTCATATCCCGGTTGTGGCAGTTCTGGTCTGAACCTTCACACGCATATTATTACCGCCATATGACAAGAGCCAGACAATCGTCTGGCCCCTGTGTAAATATCGGGTGTGCAAATATCGGGTTCTGCAAAGTTCCGGATTTTCGCAGCGGTTCAATTGCCGCTGGCGTCGCGGTCGGGCGGATAGACGCCCGTGGCCGCGAAATGGACCATCTCGGCCACATTGGTCGCATGGTCGCCGACGCGTTCGATATTGCGCGCAATGAACAATAGCTGCGCCGCGCTGCCGATGGTGGCCGGGTTCTCGACCATGTGGGTCACCACATTGCGGAAGATGCTGTCGTAAAACGCATCGACGCGGGCATCGCGGGCGATCACTTCCTTGGCCAGCAGCGGGTCGCGCGCGGCATAGGCGGTCAGCACGTCATGCACCATCTCGACCGCGACCTCGCCCATTTCGGGGATCATGGCGAGCGGTTCGAAACGGCGTCGGCCCTCGATCCGGTTGACGCGCTTGGCGATGTTTTTTGCATAATCGCCGATGCGTTCGACCACGCCCGCGATCTTCAGCGCGGCGATGACTTCGCGCAGGTCGTCGGCCATCGGCGCGCGCAGGGCGATGGTCCGAACGGCAAGACGGTCGATCTCCATCTCGAGCGCGTCGATTTCCTTGTCGCGGGTGATGACGCGCTGGCCCAGCTCTTCATCGCCATTGACGATGGCTTCCAGCGCCTCTTGCACCGACAATTCGGCGAGACCGCCCATTTCGGCGATAAGCCCGCGCAGGCGGGTGATGTCTTCCTCGAAGGCCTTGACCGTATGTTCCATGGCTTAGCCGTAACGCCCCGTGATGTAATCCTTGGTCCGCTCTTCGCGGGGATTGGTAAAGATATCGCTCGTCTTTCCGTATTCCACCAGATTGCCCATGTGGAAAAAGGCGGTGCGCTGCGACACGCGGGCGGCCTGCTGCATGGAATGGGTGACGATCACGATGGCATAACGGCCGCGCAATTCGTCGATCAGTTCCTCGATACGCGCAGTGGCGATCGGGTCCAGTGCCGAGCAGGGTTCGTCCATCAGGATGACTTCGGGATCGACCGCGATGGCGCGCGCGATGCACAGGCGCTGCTGCTGGCCGCCCGACAGGGCCGTTCCCGAATCGTTCAGCCGGTCCTTCACCTCGTTCCACAGGCCTGCGCGCTGCAGCGACTGTTCGACGATGCCGTCGAGTTCCGATTTGGTCGACGAAATGCCGTGGATGCGCGGGCCGTAGGCGATGTTTTCATAGATCGACTTCGGGAACGGGTTCGGCTTCTGGAACACCATGCCGACACGCGCGCGCAGCTGCACCACGTCCATCTTGGAACGATAGATGTCTTCGCCGTCCAGCAGGATCTCACCATCCACGCGGGCGCTGGAGATCGTGTCGTTCATGCGATTGAGAGTGCGCAGGAAGGTCGACTTGCCGCAGCCCGACGGGCCGATGAAGGCGGTCACATAGCGCGTGAAGACATCGATCGAGACATTGTCGATCGCCTTCTTCTCACCGTAATAGACCGACACGTCCCGCGCCGAGATCTTCGGGCTGGGTGCATCGCCTGCGGTTTCGGCCTCTGCCGTGTTGGGTTCCATCATGTTCATCTTCATATCGACGTCACTGGACTTACCAGCGCCTTTCGAACTTGTTCCGCAAGTAGATCGCCAGGCCGTTCATGACCAGCAGGAATAGCAGCAGTACGATGATGGCTGCCGATGTCCGTTCCACGAAGCCGCGATCGATCTCGTCCGACCAGAGGAAGATCTGGACGGGAAGAACGCTGGAAGGAGAGGTGAAGCCATCGGGCGGCGAGGCGACGAAGGCACGCATGCCGATCATGAGCAGCGGCGCGGTTTCGCCCAATGCGCGGGCCATGCCGATGATCGTGCCGGTCAGGATGCCGGGCAGGGCAAGCGGCAGCACGTGGTGGAACACCACCTGCACCGGCGAAGCGCCAATGGCCAATGCGCCGTCGCGGATCGAGGGCGGCACCGACTTGATCGCGTTGCGGCCCGAAATCACGATGACCGGCATCGTCATCAGTGCCAGCGTCATGCCGCCGATGATCGGGGCCGAGCGCAGGTTCGGGAAGATCCACAGGAACACCGCGAGACCCAGCAGGCCGAAGATGATCGAGGGTACGGCGGCAAGATTGTTGATCGACACCTCGATGATGTCGGTCCACTTGTTCTTGGGTGCGTATTCCTCAAGGTAGACGGCAGCCAGAACGCCGATCGGGAAGGCGAGCACCAGTGTCACTGCCATGGTCAGCAGCGAGCCTTTCAGCGCGCCCCAGATGCCCACTTCCTGCGGGTCGGTCGCGTCGGCGCGGGCCAGGAAGCCCCAGTCGATCTTGCGGCCAAGCTGGCCCTCTGCCTGCAGGCGGTCGGCGACGGCGCGCAATTCCTCGGGCCCTTCGCCGCGGGCGGCGGCGGCAAGGTCCTCGCTGACGGGCAGCGAGACGGTGACCGTTTCACCCAGCATGTCAGGGTCGGACACGATCTTTTTCGCAAGATCGCGCGATGCGCTGCCGCCGACTTCGGCCGCGATTTCGGGGCCATATTGCTGGGTTGCTGCGAATTGCAGGATGTCGGGCAGACCCGCGGTGCGCAGAGCGTTTTCGGCGTTTTCGCCCTCCAGTGCGGCAGGGTCGATCGACAGGCCCATTTCGGGGAAGTCGATGGTGACGTCGATTTCGCTACGCGTGAAGCCGGCAAGCCCGCTGGACGTCATGGCGATCAGCAGCACGACCAGCACGCCCGCCGATACCACGACCGACAGCATGGCCAGCAGCTTGAAGCGGCGCTCTGCCGCGTAACGTTTGGCGATGCGCGCATTGGCCCGCTCGCCCCGGATGCGGCGCTGTTCCTCGAATGCGAGATCTGCAGCTTGGCTCATCGCTCTTACTCGTATGCTTCGCGGTAACGTTTCACCACGCGCAGCGCGATGAAGTTGAGGGCGAGGGTCACGGCGAACAGCACCATGCCCAGTGCGAATGCGGACAGGGTCGCCGGATGGTCGAAGCTGCCTTCGCCCGTCAGCATGGCGACGATCTGGTAGGTGACGGTGGTCATGCTCTCCAGCGGGTTGGCCGACAGATTGGCCGATGCGCCCGCGGCCATCACCACGATCATCGTTTCACCAATCGCGCGCGACACAGCCAGCATCACGCCCGCGACAATGCCGGGAAGGGCGGCGGGCACCAGCACGCGGCGGATCGTTTCCGACTGGGTTGCGCCCATGGCAAGGCTGCCATCGCGCATGGCGGCGGGCACGGCGGCAATGGAATCGTCTGCCATCGAGGAGACGAAGGGAATGATCATCACGCCCATCACCAGACCTGCGGCCAATGCGCTTTCGCTCGAAGCGCTGGAAATGCCGATGCCCTGCGCCACGTCGCGGATGAAGGGCGCGACCGTCAGCGCGGCGAAATAGCCATAGACCACCGTCGGCACGCCGGCGAGGATCTCGAGGATCGGCTTCATCCATTTGCGAAGCGTGGGCGAGGCATATTGCGTGAGATAGATCGCGCTGCCCATGCCAAGCGGGATCGCGACCAGCATGGCGATGATCGCGCCAATATAGATCGTGCCCCAGAACAGCGGTAGCGCGCCGTAATCCTCACCATTGGCGAAGGCGGGATCGCGCATCGGATCGGGCGACCAGTGGGTGCCGAACAGGAAGTCGATCGGGTTGATCATCCCGAAGAACCGCGCGGTTTCAAAGATCAGCGAGGCGAGGATGCCAAAGGTCGTGAAGATCGCGACGAGCGAGGCGATGAGCAGCAGCGCCATCACCATGCGCTCCACCCGGGTGCGGGCGGTGAAATCGGGGCGCAGCTTCAGGAAGGACCATGCGCCGCCGATAAAGCCGACGACAAGCGTCAGCACGACGCCGATGATCGTGTATTTGGTCATGGCCGCGCGGGCCGGTTCGACCAAGGCGGCGGCGCGCTGATCGAATACGGCCTGCATCGATCCGCTGGCAACGCCCAAAGCCTCGCCCAGGATCGAATTGCGGGTCATGCCGAAAGCCGGAAGCGATGCTGCCGCGGGATCGGACAGCATCGCTGCAAGCACCAGCTGCGGGCTCACCGCCGACCATATGAGGGCGACGATGACCGCAGGGACAAAGGCCCATAGTCCCACGTACCATGCGTGATAGCTCGGCAGCGAATGCAGCCGCTTGCCCTCCTTCGCGCTCAGCGCATAGGCTCTTGAACGAGCGGCGATCCACCCGGCAAGACCAAGGCCGAGGGCGAGGAGGACAAGAATGGCAGGAGACATGGGTTTGCTTGAAGCTTAGCTTTCCGGTTCGCTTGTCTGCAGGTCGGCGGCAGTCAGCACCGTCATGTTCGATGCGACGTCGGCATTACGAGCGGCGACTTCCGGAGTCGAGGCAATCATGCCCTTGCTCGTGAACAGGCCGTCCTTGCCCCAATTTTCAACCCAGGTCGAGATATATTCTTTCAGGCCCGGGACAGCATCGAGATGCTGCTTCTTGATGTAGATGTAGAGCGGACGCGCGCCGGGATAATCGCCGCTGGCGATGTTTTCATAGGTCGGCTCGAAACCGCCCAGCGAAAGGCCGCGCAGCTTGTCGGAATTTTCCTCGAGGAAGGAATAGCCGAAAACGCCGATCGCCTTGGGGTTGGTGGCCAGCTTCTGGACGATGAGATTGTCGTTCTCGCCCTGCTCGACATAGGCGCCATCCGAACGGACCTCGGTGCAGATCTGCTCGAAACGGTCCTTGTCCTCGTCCTTGATCGCGGCGGTCGCGGGGTCGCTTTCGCAGCCTGCGGTCAGAATCAGTTCGGCCAGCGCGTCGCGCGTGCCCGAGGTCGGCGGCGGGCCATAGACGAGGATCGGCTCGTTCGGGAAAGAGGGGTCGATGTCCGACCAGTTCTTGGCGGTCTGCGGCTTGCCATAGGGTTCGGCGGCGAGCGCCTCATAGACCTGCTTGGGCGTAAGCTGGAAGTTCTGGCCTTCCTTCGATTCGGCGATGGCGATGCCATCCTTGCCGACCTGCAGTTCGACGACTTCGGTCACGCCATTGGCATTGCAGGTTTCCAGTTCGCCCGGCTTGATGCGGCGCGATGCGTTGGCGATGTCGGGATATTGCACGCCGACGCCGCCACAGAACAGCTTGAAGCCGCCGCCGGTGCCGGTCGATTCGATGATCGGCGAGCCATAGCTGGGATAGGTGCGGCTGAATTCCTCGGCAGCGGCCTTGGCGAAGGGATAGACGGTCGAGGAACCGACGGCCTTGATCTGGTCGCGCCCGGCGGTCTGCGGGCTGCCGCATGCGGCAAGGGCGGTGGTCGCCATGGCGGCGAGGAGAAGGGGTTTCACGATACGCATAGGTCTTTTTCCTCTTGAGATGCCCGGGCCATTATGGGCTGCTTATGACAGCCGCGTGACAATGACCACCCGGGCCGGGAACGGATTGTGAAGGCTGGGAGATTTCTTTGCGCGTCCGGGCAGGCAGGCGGATGGCCCGCCCCGCCTGCCCGGTGCGTCATGCGGATTCAGAAATCGATCTGCGCGCGCGCGCCAAAGCTGTCGACGCCATAGGAGGTGCTGCCCGAAGCGGTCGGATATACGGCATCGTCAAGCTCGATATGGGCATAGCCGAACAGCAGGCGGGTGTGATCGGTCGGCGTCCAGATGAGCGAGATGTCATACTGGTTCTGCGTGCCGCCCACGATGCCCGCGTCGGTCAGGTCGAGATAATCGTAACGCACATTGACCTGCAGCGCGCCCATGCCGCCCTTGCCGACCGGATTGGCGGGCTTCACGCGGTCGAAGATGCCCTTCTTGTAAGTGCGGTGATCGCCCTTGGTCAGGAAGAAGCCGGCCTCGACATAGCCGCCGAAGAAGGTGGGATCGGCAAGGCCGGGGCGCGAAACCTTCTGCCAGCGGCCTTCGGTCGCGACGTGGAACGGGCCCATGATCGCGGCGGCTTCGACGCCATAGCCGGTTTCGCTCGTCGCCTCGAAATTGCCGGTGTCGACGAAGCGGGTGGAGGTCGCGTGAACCTCGGGACGCTGGCGATAGCGCACGGTGTTATCGGTGTTGTCGAGATTGGTGTAGTGGAACGAGCCGCCGAAGTGCAGCTGCGTCTCGCCCATCTTCGGGCTGTAGACGACGCGCGCATCGCCGCCGCCCTGCTGGTCGGCATCGTCGTTCATGTTGTGCGTGAAAGCGCCGCCCTGCAGCAGGATGTCACCCGCCTGGTACTGCGCCGACAGGCCGATGCGGCGCTGCAGGTTGAAGGCGTCGGTAAAGGCGGTGCGCTCGATGAAGGAGGTGAAGAGCGAGCTCGACATTTCCTCAAGCCCGTGGAACGCGTTGTGCTGGCCCGCGGTGATGGTCAGGCCCTTGTCCTCATAGGTGAGGATCGCGTCGGTGACTTCGGCCTCGTTCTCGGCGAAGTTCACTTCCAGCTTGTAGCCGAAACCGCCCGGCACATCGCCCGATGCGCCGATACGCACGCGGCGCGCTTCGGTCGAGAAACCGTCATCATGGCCGGTAGAGGAGGGGGCGGAGACGGCAACCGCGTCATAGTTCAGGCGGCCGCGCGGCTTGAAGCTCCAGCCGCTCTTGCTCTCCATTTCGGGTGCGCCCTTCCACTTGACGGTGGTGTCGGACTTCGCGGCTTCGGCGGTCTGGGTCGCGGCCTGCGCGGCGGCGCTGGC
This sequence comes from Croceicoccus mobilis, assembly GCF_001661965.1. Classification (GTDB taxonomy): domain Bacteria; phylum Pseudomonadota; class Alphaproteobacteria; order Sphingomonadales; family Sphingomonadaceae; genus Croceicoccus; species Croceicoccus mobilis. The sequence goes on along the minus strand of NZ_LYWZ01000027.1, from coordinate 139,541 downwards.
GGCGGCGGCGGTCTGGGCCGTCTCTGCCTGCTGCACCTTGGATTCCGCCAGCTGCTCTTCCAGCTGGTCGATGCGGCTCTGCATCGCTGCCATCGCGGCGCGCATCTGTGCCAGCTCTTCGCTGACGGATGGCGCATTGTCCTGCGCCATGGCGGCGGAGGGGGTAAGGAGGGCGGTGCACCCCATCAGGGATGCAACGAAGAGGCTCTTTGCAGACATCGCTCGTGACACTTTTATGACCGGTCCATGACCAAGGTGCGACGGCCCCTAGGAGGCTTCGGTGACTCTTTTGTGACAGTTTGTGTCACTGCCATGTCAAAGCTCTGGACGAGGGTGAATACGCATCATTCGTGCGTGAATCCGGGATTTTACGAAGCCGGGCCTTCGCGAATCAATTTGCGCGGGCGGTGCCCTCGGCGGCTTTTGCTTCATCCACGTGACGCGGGATTCGCACGGTGATGGTGGTGCCGACGCCCAGGGTGGATTCGATGTCGAGCCTGCCGCGATGGCGTTCCACGATATGTTTGACGATGGCAAGGCCAAGCCCGGTCCCGCCCGCCGCGCGGCTGCGGCCCGGATCGGTACGATAGAAGCGGCGGGTGAGGTGCGGCAGATGCTCGGGCGCGATGCCTTCGCCGCTGTCGGTGACAGTGAGGACGAGATTGCGCTCGTCCTTCTTGACCGCGACGCGTACCGGCTCGCTCTTCGAGCCGTATTTCAGCGCATTTTCGATCAGGTTGCGCATCAGCTGGTCAAGCTGCTGGTGGTCGCCGCGCACCGGCATCGGGCGCGGATCGGCGTCGAGGACGATCCGGTCCTTGCCATGGAGAGTGATCATCGAGGACGCGACCTGCTCTGCCAGATCGCGAAGGTCCAGCACGGTCGGGGGCAGGTCGTGCTTGCCTGCCTCGACGCGCGACAGGCTCATCAGGTCCTCGACCAGCGCCTGCAGGCGGCGGGCCTCCTTGGCAACGGTCGACAGGAAGCGCAGGCGGGTTTCGGGCTTCATCGGCGGCGCATCGTCGCCTTCTGCTTCCAGCATCGTTTCGACATAGCCGATGATCGAGGCGAGCGGCGTGCGCAGTTCATGGCTGGCATTGGCGACGAAATCGGTATGGGCGCGGCTGATGTCGGCCTCTGCCGTGCGGTTCACCAGTTCGATCGTGGTCCGCTCGCTGTCGACCGGGCGCATCGACACTTCCCAGATCGAGCGCGGGCCCGACAGGCCCTTGATCGTGGCGGTGCCGCCCTCGGCCCGCTCCAGCAGGCGCACGGCTTCGGGATGGCGGATCGCGACGCGTGCGTCCTGCTGGATGATATGCGGGCCCAGCACATCGCGCGCGGCCTTGTTCGCGATGGTGATGCGGCCCTTTTCCATCATCAGATAGGGCTGGGTCAGCACTTCGATCAATTCGCGGGTCTGTTCGGGAAGCAGCGTGCCGCGCGGCGGGGGCGGAGGCGGGGGCGGCGGTTCCACCCGGCGCAGCAGCAGCGAACAGATCCACACCAGCAGCACCGCGCCCGCCAGCACGAAGTTGCCCGAAACCTGCATCACGGCGCCCGCACCCAGCAGAGCCAGCAGCAATCCGCCCCATGGCAGGCTTTCGAACTTCATTGCGCCCACTCCGCGGCAGGGATCTTACCAGTGCGAAAATGCGGGCCGGTACGAAAATGAGGGCAGGGCGATTCGGCGCAGGTCATCGGGGCATCGCCATAATGTCCGCTTTCACGGGTGACCAGTGGCGATGCGCATACACTGCATCTGGGCGGTCCACTGAAGCATTCCACTGGGGGCACTCCACTGGGGCGGTGCGCGGAGATACGGCCAGCCGGCACCCCTGTCCGGCGACCTTTATGCAATGCGGCGATGCGATATGCGTTTTCGACCGCGCGGCATGTTGACCGGCCGGACATGGCGGCCATGCGTCAGACCGGAACCCCGTCTACTGTCTCAGGCAGTCTCAGGCGCGCAGGCGGGCAGGCTGCTCGCCGCTCTGCACCGGGGTCAGCAGCACGATCGCCCCTTCCGCGCCATAGGCGCCATGCAGTTGGACGATCGAGATCGTCACATCGATCAGCGTGCCCTTGTTCGACAGGAACTGGCTGCGGAAATTGCGCGGGTCGCGCCCGCGCAGCACGGCTTCCAGTGCCTCGCGGAATTCGGCGCGCCGTTCCATCGCGACCAGATCGACGAGCTGCACACCAAGCAGGCGCGCTTCGGGCAGTTCGAGCATCTGGCAGAAAGGATCGTCGACGCGGTCGATGGTGCCGCGAACCGATACGCGAACATAGCCGATGGTCCCGTGAATCGCCATCGCCGAAAGGATCGCGCTTTTCACATCGGCAAGGCGATAGCGTTGAACATCTTCGGTAATGTCGCGGAAAATGATAACATTGCGACTGCCCAGCGGAAAGCACTGGAACCGTAGCCAGGCATTTTCAGTAAAGGGCGAGGGGATGTCGGCCGCGCTGGGCTCTCCGCCGACGACGGTGCGGCGGGCATGCACGTCGAGCAGCGAACCGGCGACTTCGGGAAGTGCTTCGTTCAGGATCTGCCCGATCAATTCGCGCGCAGGTCTGCGGCAGATGGCGCTGGCGACGCGGTTGGCGAAAAGGATCTTCAGATTGCCGTCACACAGCAGAACGGCCTCGTCGATCCATTCGGCCATGTCGACGACCTCGTCGCCGCGTTCGCGCTGCTCTTCACCCGAGACAAGGCGTTCGTAAGCCTGCGTCGAAAGCATTACATGCGTCGTGCGGCCATGGTTCGTGACGAAGACCGGATCGCGGTTCGCCTGCTCACGCCATTTCGAAAATGCTCTTACGAAGTCGGCCGCGGAAACCGAAAACGCTCCCTCTTCTGCCATTATTTGCCCCGCTTTTTTGTGCTTTTGGCGGAAACCATGATGCATAATTCTGAAGATTTGTCGAATGGATTGGTCCCCTTATCGGGGCATTGCGACTTAAATTGAGCCAAATCAGCTATTTCGAAAAATTCTGCGTAATTGTTCAAAATAGGCCGGATTTTTTCAGAATTTCAGGGTTCAGGATTTGAAAATCAGTATTTCAGGCGCCGGATAGCAATACCAGCGCGGTTATCGCGCACAGGCAGGCGCAGATCGCGATGCGCGCCCCGCGCGAGCGCGTGAATCTGGCCAGCCCTGCGATCGCCTGCGCCCCCACCAGCAGGAACAGCGCAAAACCCGCCATGGCAACGCCCAGTACTTGCAAGGACTGTTCGCGCGCTGCCAGCCCGAGGATCGTGATGACGAGTCCGATGGCGCACAGGAAGAAGGCGAAGAGGCGGCGATTGCCGTGCCCGTGGCCGTCGCGGACCCGCAGCATGCCCGAACGGCGCAGGCTGGCATATTCCGACACGCCGAAGCCGCGGCCCCCGCAATGCGGGCAGGCAATACGCCCGGCGACATAGCCGGTTGCGCCGCAGTGGCGGCACGGAATTTCCCGCGTCAGCATGATTACGCCCCCTATGCGAAGGCGGCAGCCTAGCAGATGACGGGGCAAAAAGTTAACGGCGCAAAAGACTCATCGGGCTAAAGGGGGATCCCGTTCGGCGATCCTTGCGCGCCGGTATCCGGGTTCGGGGAGGGCAAGGCTTTCAGCCATGGCGATTCGCAGGTACATCACTCTTGCAGCTATTTCCCGCGCGTTACTGTCATGGCCTTTGCGGAAGATTGGCTGTCCGGGATGTGGGCATACCCCTTTGGGGTAGCGGCGCGGATCGACGTCGGTGATTGGCCGACATCGCCTACGGTTGCAGTGTGCAGAGTGGGAGCCGCAAATCACGAGGTGGTGACCCCTACGGGAATCGAACCCGTGTTTCAGCCGTGAGAGGGCCGCGTCCTGACCGCTAGACGAAGGGGCCTGAGCCTGGGGCGTCATGCCGATGGGCAGAGCCTCTATCGAGGCCAGGCATAAACCGCACCTTGGTGACCCCTACGGGAATCGAACCCGTGTTTCAGCCGTGAAAGGGCCGCGTCCTAACCGCTAGACGAAGGGGCCTCCGTGGTGCGGACTGCGCCTTTAGGAGTGTGTTTCCAGAGGGTCAAGCGCCGAATTCACACAAAGGCCAATTATTTGCACTCTGGCCAGCGATTGCCGCAGTTTCCCGTGAATTTCTGTTCTGCCTTTGCAACGAAACCATCAAGGATGCATTGTATCGAAATGTACCCTATGATGTGCGCCTGACCCCCGATAGCGGATCGACCATCATCTGCCAGGCGCAACGGTTATGACGATTCCCTGACCCGATCCCTCTTCCCCGGACATGAGATCATGAATGAACCCCGCAAGAAATTCCTGCCACTATCGCGTCGCTCCATGCTCGCGACCAGCGCGGCATCGGCTGCCATGACGGCGGCCCGGCCCGTCGCGGCGCAGGGCAAGGCCGCCCCCGCCAATGTGCCGAACGAGCAGGTAAGCTTTTCTGTAAATGGACAGGACCGCTCGCTCGCGCTCGACACGCGCGTCACCCTGCTCGACGCATTGCGCGAACATCTGAAGCTGACCGGCACCAAGAAGGGCTGCGACCACGGCCAGTGCGGTGCCTGCACCGTTATAGTGAATGGAGAGCGCATCAACTCGTGCCTCTCTTTCGCGGTGATGCACGAAGGCGACGAGATCACCACGATCGAAGGGCTCGGCACGCCCGAGGACATGCACCCGATGCAGGCCGCATTCGTCGAGCATGACGGATATCAGTGCGGTTACTGCACGCCGGGGCAGATCTGCTCTGCCGTTTCGGTGCTGGAGGAAATCAAGGCGGGCATCCCCAGCCATGTCAGCGACGACATCACTGGCGGGTTCGAAGCGACCGAGCTGGAAATGCGCGAACGCATGAGCGGGAATATCTGCCGCTGCGGGGCCTATTCCAATATCCACGAAGCCATGGCGCAAGTCGCGGGAGAGCAGGCATGAGGGCGTTTACCTACGAACGTGCAAGCTCGCCCGCCGCTGCCGCGAGTGCGGTGGCCGGGACCAAGGGCGCGAAATTCATCGCGGGCGGAACGAACCTCATCGACCTGATGAAGATCGAGGTCGAGGTGCCGACGCATCTGGTCGACGTGAATGGCCTTGGTCTGGACGAGATCAGCGAGACCGAGGAGGGCGGCCTGCGCATCGGCGCGCTGGTGTCGAACACGGCTCTGGCCGCCGATCAGCGGGTGCGCCGCGATTACGGGGTGCTGACGCGCGCGATCGTGGCGGGTGCTTCGGGCCAGCTTCGGAACAAGGCGACGACGGGCGGCAATCTGCTGCAGCGCACGCGTTGCCCCTATTTCTATGACACCAATCAACCGTGCAACAAGCGCAGCCCCGATTCGGGTTGCGGCGCGCTGCACGGCTATTCGCGCCAGCTGGGCATCATGGGGGTAAGCGATCAGTGCATCGCCACCTATCCGGGCGACATGGCGGTGGCCATGCGCGTGCTCGATGCTGTGGTCGAAACGGTGAAGCCCGATGGCATGACCCGCGCCATTCCCATCGCCGATTTCCACCGCACATGGGAAAGCGCGCCTGAAAAGGACAATGTTCTGGAGGCGGGCGAGCTGATCACCGCCGTGACCCTGCCCAAACCGCTGGGCGGCACGCATCTGTATCGCAAGGTCCGCGACCGCGCGTCATATGCCTTTGCGCTGGTATCGGTTGCCGCCGTGATCCAGCCCGATGGCACGGGCCGTTTCGCCGTGGGCGGGATCGGCGCGAAACCGTGGCGCAGCACAGCTGCCGACGCGCAATTGCGCAATGGTGCCAGCGCCGCGGCGCAGGTGCTGACGCAGGGCGCGAAGACAACCGAACACAACGCCTTCAAGGTCCCGTTGGTGGAGCGAACGCTTGCCGCCGTTCTGGCCGAGGCGCGCAGCAAAGGAGCTGCAGCATGAAATTCGACAATCCCGCAGGAAAGAACCCGATCGACCGCATGAAGGTCGTGGGCAAGGCGTATAACCGCATCGACGGCCCTTTGAAGACCACGGGCCAGGCACCTTATGCCTATGAACGGCATGATGTCGCAGAGGGTCAGCTATATGGCTATATCCTCGGTTCGGCCATCGCGAAGGGGCGCATCAAGTCGATGGACCTGACCGATGCGCAGAACGCGCCGGGCGTGAAGGGCGTGGTCTCTACGCTGGATCACGATCCGATGAAATCGAACTTCAACACGGCCAGCCTGTTCGGCGGGCCGCAGATTCAGCATTACCATCAGGCCATCGCCATGGTCATGGCCGAGACGTTCGAGCAGGCCCGTGCGGCTGCCGCGCTGATCCGCGTCGATTATGCGCGCGAAGACGGGCGTTTCGATCTAGAGGCATTGGCTCCGTCCGCGCCGCCCGCCGATGGCAAAGAGGTCTCTTATGGCGATTTCGATGCCGCATGGGCCAGCGCGCCGGTAAAGCACGAGGCGCGCTATACGACGCCTGCCGAAAGCCATTCGATGATGGAGCCGCATGCGACCATCGCTGCATGGAAAAAGACGGACGATGGCCGCGACCACGTGACGATCTGGACATCGAACCAGATGATCCAGTGGAACAAGATGGCGCTCGCCGGGGTGCTGGGTATCGAACAGGATCAGGTGCGTGTCGATTCGCCCTTCCTTGGCGGCGGTTTCGGATCGAAGCTGTTCCTGCGCGCCGATGCGGTCGTGGCGGCATTGGGGGCGAAGCAGGTCGGCCAGCCGGTCAAGGTGATGCTGCAGCGTCCGCTGATCTTCAACAACACCACCCACCGCGCCGCGACGATCCAGTCAATATCGCTGGGGGCCGAAAAGGACGGCAAGCTGACCGCGATCCGTCACATCAGCACCAATGGCAATCTGCCCGGCGGCGATACCGAAGGTTCGACCGCGCAGACGCAGTTCCTTTATGCCTCGCCCAATCGCTACACCAATCTCCATCTTGCCGAGATGGACCTGCCCGAAGCGAACGCGATGCGTGCGCCGGGTGAGGCACCGGGCATGATGGCGCTGGAAATGGCGATGGACGAACTGGCCGAGACGCTCGACATGTGTCCGGTGAAACTGCGCGTCATCAATGACACGCAGGTCGATCCGACCAAGCCTTCGCGCCCCTTCAGCGAGCGGCATCTGGTTGAATGCCTGCAGCAAGGTGCGGCGAAATTCGGCTGGCCCGAAGGCGGCAAATATCCGAAACCGGGCGGCAAGCGCGATGGCGAGTGGCTGACCGGCATCGGCATGGCGGCGGGCTTTCGCGACAATTTGCTGATGAAATCGGCAGCGCGCGTTCGGCTGAAGCCGGGCGGCAGACTGGTGGTCGAAACCGACATGACCGACATCGGTACCGGCAGTTACACGATCCTTGCCCAGACGGCGGCGGAAATGATGGGCCTGCCGCTGGAGGCGGTCGAGGTGACCCTTGGCGATTCCGATTTCCCTGCATCGGCCGGTTCGGGCGGGCAGTGGGGCGCCAACAACTCCACCGCCGGTGTCTATGCCGCCTGTGTGAAGCTGCGCGAAATGGCCGCGGACAAGGTCGGGTTCAACGCCGCGGATGTCGATTTCGATGAAGGCGAGATCCGGTCTGGCGGCAATGCCGTGGCCCTGAGCGATGCGGCTGCCGATGGCGAGCTGGTGGCTGAGGACGGGATCGAATATGGCGACATCGGCGAACGCTACAAGCAATCGACCTTTGCCGGCCATTTCGTCGAGGTCGCTGTGAACGCCTATACCGGCGAATCGCGCATCAAGCGCATGCTGGCGGTGTGTTCGGCAGGGCGCATCCTGAACCCGAAATCGGCCCGTAGCCAGGTTATCGGCGCGATGACCATGGGCGCGGGCGCGGCCTTGATGGAGGATATGGCGGTCGACACCCGTTTCGGCTTCTTCGTCAATCACGACCTCGCCGGATATGAAGTGCCCGTGCATCTCGACATCCCGCATCAGGAAGTGGTCTTCCTTGACGAGGTGGACGAGAAGTCTTCCCCCATGAAGGCGAAGGGCGTGGGCGAACTGGGCCTGTGCGGCGTGGGCGCGGCGATTGCCAATGCGATCTACAACGCCACCGGCGTGCGCGTGCGCGACTATCCCATCACGCTCGACAAGCATCTCGAAAAGCTGCCCGCCATCGCCTGATGGCATACGTGCGGGCGCTTACCGATTGTCGGGAGCGCCCGCCGCCAGCCCCGCCGAGAGCCCCGCCACGGCCAGCGCCGCGTCCAGTTCCGCCAGCGACTGGACGAGGGCGGGGGCATGCACCTCGCCGACAAGGCGGCTGGCATTGGCATCACGGTCCTGCCGGTTCGAAAGCATGGCCAGCATCAGCGCCTCGCCCTCTGCCACGCAGGGGCAGCAGGCGCGCGCAAAGCCCAGTTGAAGCTTTGCGTGAACCGCCATCGCCATCAGTGCGCGGTGGAACGGGCCGATCGCGCCGACAAGGCGCTTGTCCAGAAACATCGGCGTGATCGCATCGGCCGGGCATTTGCGCTCTGCCACCGCCATCACCCAGCCGCGCATGGCCTTGACCAGCAGTTGCCCGCCAGCGTCGATCTCGCTGAGCGGCCTGTCGAGGAATCGATACATTGTGTCTCCTTCGCTTGGGATGTCGTTGTTTCATGCAAAATAAGCTAATGCAAGTCAGTTGCAATAACATCTTGAGAAAAGGCTGACTGTGGGGCCTCTAACGCGACAAACCGAAAAAAATGCGTTAGGAACTTCAGCATTGAAGGAATCGAGCGTTGGGGGATGTTCGAAATGACTGAAATTATGCGTAATGTCGCGCGGCTGTCGCTGGCCGCGCCCGTTTTCCTGCTTGCCGCCTGCGGTTCGGGCACAGAGGCCGAGCCCGCGGCGCCGGAGTTCGCCTTTCCTGCCAGCCTGTCGCCGATGGGCGATGGCTATCCGGCTGCTGGCGATCCGTGCCGCCGCCTTGGCGAAAGCGCGGCGACCGTGAATTATCTCGATGACAGCGCCATGCTGGTCGGCTGCCCGACCGAAGCCGATGCCGAGGCATTGGACGGGAATATCGCCGCGACCATCGATGGCGTGACGCTGGTTTCGATCCCGATGGGCGATGCCAACGCCGGCATGGAAGCCATGGGCGAGAACGGCCCCATGGTCGGGGAAATGCCCGACGCGCTGGTGCCGGGCACTGATTACCACGCCACCGCCATCATCTCTTGCGGAGAGAACGACTGCAACGCAGGTGTCATCCGGGGCTGGGGCGAGGATGGCACCACGCTGGTCGAGGTGACCAAGCCCGATGGCCGCAAGCGCGCGATCTTTTTCCGCGGCACCACCCCTTATGGCGCCGATAGCGCGCAGGCCGATGGCTCTGCCGGATGGGATTTCAAGGTCGACCGCAATATCGACGAAAGCATCATCACCTTCGGGCCAGAGAGCTATGTCATTCCCGATGCGCTGGTGGTCGGCGGATGAGGATCGTCTGCGGCGCGTTCATTGCCCTTTACGTGGCGGCCTTCGCGCTTTTGATCATCGGCACCTTCGGCCTGTTCGGGCAGGAGCAGGATCCGCTATCGGGCGTGTTCCTGCTGCCTTTGGGCTTGCCGTGGAACTGGCTAGCGGACAAGGCAGGGCTGGGCGGGCCGATCCCGGCGATCGTCGCGCCTGCCATCAACCTTGCCATCCTGCTGTTCGCTTGCCGCTGCTGCCGCCGCCGCCGTGCGCGCAAACTGGCGCTGGCGGCGGACTGAGCGGCTGACGCATCACCCGCCGCCGGGCGTTCGGGTGCCCAAAGGTTCGCTGTGCTGGTGGTGGCCGCGTGGCTCACCATCGGGCGCGGGCTTGCCGACCTTGCCGTCCCATTCGATGTGGTAAAGGTCAAAGCGCCGGTCGGCGAGGTTCTTCACCGTCCCTTCGGCGCGCGCCCATGACAAATCGGCAAGGTTCACGTCGCTGATCGTCAGCGTTTCCACGTTTTCCGATGCCTCTGCGGCGATACCGTCGCGCGCGAAGGGGAAATCGCACGGGGTCAGGATGCAGGACTGGGCATATTGAATGTCCATATTGCCCACGTTCGGCAGATTGCCGACATTGCCCGCCATCACGACATAGCACTGGTTCTCGATGGCCCGCGCCTGCGCGCAATAACGCACGCGCAGATAGCCCTGACGGCTGTCGGTGCAGAAGGGCACGAAAATGATGCGCGCGCCTTCGTCGACAAGGCGGCGGGCGAGTTCGGGGAATTCGCTGTCATAGCAGATCAGCACGCCGATCGGGCCGCAATCGGTCTGGATCGCGTCGATGGAATCGCCGCCCTTGATGTTCCACCAGTAATCCTCGTTCGGAGTGGGGTGGATCTTTTCCTGTTCGTGGATCGAGCCATCGCGAAGGCAGACATAGGCGACATTGTGGATGTCGCCGTCCTCCATGCGGGTGGGGTGCGAACCGCCGATGATGTTGATGTTGTATTCCAGCGCCATTTTGGAAAGCGCCTTGCGGATCTTGGGCGTGTACCAGCTCAGCGCCTCGATCGCCTCCTGCGGGCTCAGCTCCTTTTCGGCGAAGGAAAGGAGGGGCAGGGTGAACAATTCGGGGAAGAGGATGAAGTCCGCTTCGTAATCGGCGGCGACGTCGACGAAATATTCGATGCCGCGCATGAATTCGTCATAATCCTTCACCTGCCGCGCCTGCAGCTGGCAGGTGGCGATGCGCACCTGCTCGACGCCGCGGGGCAGGCGGAACTTGGTCGGCTGGTCGCGGTCGACAAAGGGGTTCTTCCAGACCATGCGCACGGCATAGGCCTTCGATTTCTTGTCCTCGGGCAGATACGCCTTCATCACCCCGTCGGGTTCGAAGCCGTTCGCCATCTGGAAGCGCAAAACGGGATCGTGCAGCTTCCCCTCGATCACCTTGTCGAGATAATCCTCCGGCCCTTCGACGCGCCGCCAGAAACGGCTGAGGTTCGGCATGCGGCCCGCAAAGACGATGCCGGTCAGCTCCAGCCTTTCGGCCAAGGCACGGCGTTCTTCGTAAAGGCGGCGGCCGATGCGGGTGCCGCGTACCTTGGGGTCGACACACATCTCATAGCCATAAAGCCAGTCGCCCGTGGGATCATGACGCGAACCGAAGCCATTGCCGGTAATCTCGTCCCAGTCGTGGGGGCTGAACGCCAGACCCTGCGCCAGGCGCATGGATGCGCAATAGCCGACGATCTTGCCATCGAGCTTGGCGACGAAGCAGCCTTCGGCGAAATTGTTCATCTGGCCGCGGATTTCGCCGAACGTATAGGCGGGCATGTCTTCGTAAACGCGGCGGACGAGGGCGGCGATGCCCGAAACGTCACCGGCCTGGGCCTGGCGGACTTCGAGGCGGGCGCGGGTGTTGGCCATGGGGTATTCTCTGCTTTTGGCGGGTCGGAAATGCGAAAGCACCGGCGCCGCGGGTGCGGGCCGGTGCCTTCCTAACGCATCAGATGCGAAATGGAGCCGAGATCAGGCCCAGTTCGCCATCTTCTTTTCGAGGTTCTGGACGATCGCCTCGAAGAACTGCTCGGTCGTCATCCAGCTCTGGTCCGGACCGATGAGGAGCGCGAGGTCCTTGGTCATCGAACCGCTTTCGACGGTCTCGATGCAGACCTGCTCCAGCGTCTCGGCGAACTTCACCAGCTCCGGCGTTTCGTCGAACTTGCCGCGATACATCAGGCCGCGCGTCCATGCGAAGATCGATGCGATCGGGTTGGTGCTGGTCGCCTTGCCCTGCTGGTGCTGGCGATAGTGGCGGGTGACGGTGCCATGGGCGGCTTCGGCCTCGACCGTCTTGCCGTCGGGCGCCATCAGGACCGAGGTCATCAGGCCGAGCGAGCCATAGCCCTGTGCCACGGTGTCCGACTGCACGTCGCCGTCATAGTTCTTACAGGCCCATACGAACTTGCCCGACCACTTCAGCGCCGATGCGACCATGTCGTCGATCAGGCGGTGTTCGTAGGTGATGCCCGCTTCGGCGAACTTTTCCTTGAAGCCTTCGGTGTCGAACACTTCCTGGAACAGATCCTTGAAGCGGCCGTCATAGGCCTTCATGATCGTGTTCTTGGTCGACAGATACACCGGCCAGCCAAGGCCGAGACCGTAGTTGAACGAAGCGCGCGCAAAGTCGCGGATCGAATCGTCGAGGTTGTACATCGCCATGGCGACGCCCGGTGCCGGGAAGTCGAACACCTCGAGGTCGAGGTCGTTCTGGCCATCTTCGGAATCGAACACGAGGCGCAGCTTGCCCTTGCCCGGGATCAGCGTGTCGGTGGCGCGATACTGGTCGCCGAAGGCGTGACGGCCCACGACAATGGGATCGGTCCAGCCGGGCACGAGGCGCGGCACGTTCGAGATCACGATCGGTTCGCGGAAGACCACGCCGCCAAGGATGTTGCGGATGGTGCCGTTGGGCGAACGCCACATCTTCTTAAGGTCGAATTCCTCGACGCGCTGTTCGTCAGGCGTGATGGTGGCGCATTTCACGCCAACGCCATATTCCTTGATCGCGTTCGCCGCATCGACGGTGATCTGGTCGTCGGTCTCGTCACGCTTGGTGACGGACAGATCGTAATATTTCAGATCAATGTCGAGATAGGGGAGGATCAGGCGTTCACGGATCCATTCCCAGATGATCCGGGTCATTTCGTCGCCGTCGATCTCGACGACCGGGTTTATTACCTTGATCTTCTCCATGGGCCTACAGCTCTCTTTCGTAACAGATGGGGAGGAGCGCAGTACTGGCGTCTGCGCACGAATGAGTCGGGCGGGTCTTAGCAAAGCGCCCGCCATGCGCAAGGGGCGCATGCGGGCAGCTTTCATAAGTCACAGGTGACCCCATATGCACCTCGTGCTGTCGCCGCGCCGGCTTTGCATGGCATCGCGCAGTGCCCAGATCGCTTTCCGAAGGCGCGTCATCCGGCGCGCCGGCGCCCTTGGAGATGAATATCATGCAGGCAGTGCAGGCCCTTATCCGTGAAACCGGCGGACCCGAAGTCATCGGTTTCGAAACCGTCGAACTGGGCGAGCCGGGTGAGGGCGAAGTGCTGATGAAAAACGAGGCGGTGGGGGTGAACTTCATCGACACCTATCATCGCACCGGTCTTTACAAGCTTGACCTGCCGACCGGCCTCGGCATGGAAGCGGCGGGAACGGTGGAGAAGGTCGGCGCAGGCGTCACCAATGTCGCGGCTGGCGACCGCGTCGCCGTCTTCATGTCGGGCGTCGGCGCCTATTCCAGCGCGCGGATCATCAAGGCCGACCGGCTGGTAAAGCTGCCCGATGCGGTAAGCTTCGAGGATGCGGCCTCGCTCATGCTGAAGGGCGCGACCGCGGAATTTCTCATCGAACGCTGTGCGAAGGTGAAGACGGGCGATGTCGTGCTGGTCCATGCAGGCGGCGGCGCGACAGGGCAGATCCTGATCCGCTGGCTGAAACACATCGGCGCAACCGTCGTCAGCAGCGCCAGCACGGACGAAAAGCGTCAGCTTGCCCGGGACGCAGGGGCCGATGTGGTCACCGATTATGATGAAGAGGCAGTGTTGTCAGCCGTGCGCGAGGCGAGCGGCGGGAAAGGTGCGGATGTGGTTTTCGACGGCGTCGGCGCCAAGACTTGGGAGCTGACGCTGAAGGCCGCCCGGCGCTTCGGGCTGGTGGTGAGCTTCGGCAATGCGAGCGGGCCCGTCACCGGCGTCGCCATGACCGACCTCACCGCGCATGGCTCGCTTTTCGTCACGCGCCCGACGATGATGCATTATTACGAGGACAAGGACGATTTTCAGGCTGGTTCCAAACGACTTGTCGAGATGATTGCCGATGGGGTGGTCGTCTCGAATATCGGCCAGCGTATTCCTTTGAAGGAAGCGGCGAAGGCGCACCGCAAGCTGGAAGCGCGCGAGACGCATGGCGCGACGATACTGCTGCCCTGAACGCGAAAAAGCGCGCTGCCCCGATGGGGTGGCGCGCTACAGCGTGGTCATCCGATCTCTTTGAAAAAGCGCTTCGATGGTGGGCGTACCAAGGATTGAACTTGGGACCCCTACGATGTCAACATAGTGCTCTACCACTGAGCTATACGCCCGCACCATCGATGCTGGCCCGTCACTCTCGTGGCGGGCAGGGGCGCTCCACTAGCGCCGCTTTGATATGTGTTCAAGCCCGAAATCATCCGCGCCCGAAAATAATTCGGGTCGTCCGAAAAACGCTGCCGGATCAGTGGCCGTGATTGGCCATCGACCCGTCGAACAGGCGCTCCACCTCTGCCACCAGGTCGCGCAGGTGGAAGGGTTTGGAAAGCACACGGGCCTGCGGCGCTTCGCGGCTGGCCTTCATGGTGACGGCGGCAAAGCCGGTGATGAACATCACTTTCGTCGCGGGCGAAACCTTGGCGCAGCGCTGCGCCAGCTCGATCCCATCCATTTCGGGCATCACGATGTCGGATAGCAGCAGATCGAAATGTTCATTGACCAGCAGGGGCAGGGCATGCGTGCCGCGATCGACGGCAACGACGTCATAGCCGGCGTTCTCGAGGGCGCGCGCGAGATAGGTGCGCATCGAATCCTCGTCTTCGGCCAGCAGGATGCGAATCATGAAATTCCCCTTGTGCATCACCCGTGGCACTGCCGACCCCGGCGGCGGCAGTTCGTTAGCGGGTGACGCTTATTGCATTGCCCTGTCGTATAACCGGCGCCGTTAAATTTCGACCAATTTCTAAATGCTGTGCACCTTTGGAACATGACCGGCGGGCAAGCCGGGACAAAAGCCTTTTTGCGCCATTGACGGGAACCGGCCAAGCGACCAGCCTTTGGGTCATGGATGATGACGCAGCGCAGCATGACATTTCCGCCTTTGGCATGAGGTCCGGCGATGACGGGGCGCTGGTGTCCGGGGGGAGCGTGCCGGGCCTGTCGCGCCCTGCCTATACGCTGCACCGGCCAGATGGCGTCGGCTCGCCGGTTCTCATCGCGGTGCCGCATGGCGGGCGCGCCTATCCCGCAGAGCTGATGGACCGGCTGCGCCATGGCGAGGCGGCTGCCATCCGGCTGGAGGATCGCTTCATCGACATGGTGGGCCGCGCCGCCGCCGCTTCTTGCGGTGCCAGCCTGCTGATCGCGCATGCGCCGCGCGCCATGCTCGATCTCAACCGTGACACGCGCGATCTCGACCCCGGCATGTTTCGCGGCGGACTGCCTGCCAGCGGGGCCGGCGCTGCGGCAACCGGCGCATCGGGCAGGGCGCTGCCACGCCAGCAACCGCGCTGGCGGCGCGGGCTGGGGCTGTTTCCGCGCAGCTTGTCGGGCAGCGGCGAATTATGGCGCGCGCCGATGAATGCGCCCGAAGCGGAGCGGCGCATCGCCGCCATTCACGTCCCCTATCACGCCCAGCTTGCCCAAGAGCTTGCACGCCTGCGCGACCGGCACGGCTATGCCATGCTGATCGACCTGCATTCGATGCCAAGCCTGCCGCGCCGCGCCGGTCTGCCGCAGGCGACCCATGTCGTGGGCGATCGCTTCGGGACATCCTGCGCATCGGCGATTGCGGCCTGCGCGATGGAATGCCTGAACAGGGCCGGTGTCGGCAGTGCCTATAACCGTCCTTACGCGGGGGGCTACGTGCTTGACCGTCATGCCGATCCGCGCGGCGGTATTCATGCGCTGCAGCTTGAGATTGACCGCGCCCGCTATCTCGACGGGGAAGGGCGCCCGGATGATGACGCGATCGCACATGAATCCGATATCGTCGCGGCGCTGGCGCGCGATCTTGCAGTGCTGCTTTCGGGCATGGGCGTGGCGGCGGGCTGGCCGCTGGCGGACGCTGCCGAATAGCAACCGGTGTCATCGCAATAAAAAACCACCCCGTGCACGGGGCACGAGGTGGTCAAGGTTCAGGGAGGTGGTGCGGTTAAACGCACCAGTCCGCAAGGCCATGAGGGAAGCCTGTGCGAACGACTCCAATATACGGATTCGGCTGCCCTGTTGCAAGAAGGCATCATCCGAAAAAAATTATTCCCGCCCCCTTGCCTTGGCGCTACCCCTAAGGCGGCGAAGGCAGGGCGAGGGATTTTCGCGATCAGACGTTGGCGGGTGCAGCAGGCTGACCGGCCGCGGCCGGGCCCTTGCCCATCTTGATCTGGCGGCCAAAGATCTCACGCGCCAGTTCCAGCGAGAACAAATGCGCATAGATCAGCGGCAGCAGGCCATTCTGGTTCCAGGTGCGCAGGACATCGCCCCGCACTTCGCGCAGCTTGGCCTGGTCGATCATCTGGAAACCGCGATAGATAAAGGGCTGTTCGTTGTCGTCGCGGCGGATGGCGACTTCGCCTTCCATCAAGAGGTCGTGCTTCTTCAGCTCGTCCATGAAGCTCTTGGTGCGCATGCCTGCCTGTTCGAACTGCTCGTTGAACTTCAGGATGTTCTGCGTCGCTTCGCTGGGCTGGCCGTCGGTGAACAGCGCTTCGCCGTCCTCGAACTCACCCACAAGACCGCTTTCGGGGTCAAGGCAGAGCGAGAGCTGATCGGAGTTCTGGTCGAGCTTTGCCAGCAGGAAGGGATAGCGGCGGGCATAGGCCGGGACATAGACCGGATCGGTCTGCTTGCCTTCGTCGTCGAAGAAGGTGTTGATGCCCTCGTTCAGGCCCATCAGACCGATCGGAACGGGTTCGTCACCGGCGGTGAAGACGATGGGGTACTGGCGCTGTGCGGCGGGAAATTCCTCAACCGTGAGCGGGATCGCGTGCTGCTTGGCAAGCCAGGGTGCAACATCGGTGCTGCGGGCTTTCCAGCTGCCGTGCACATTGGAATTCAGCGGCACAAGCGAGTTGTAGAAAAGGGGCAGATTGGCGTTTTGCGGCGCGCTCGCCATGGGAACTCTCCGAAACTGTCAGGAAATCACAATCGATGCGCCGCGAAAGCCGCGGCACGCATGGCCGGGCGCTTTACGCACTCCCCGTGCGCTGCGCAAGGGATGGGGCGGGCGCGCTGCCCATCAACCGTGCAAAAGCGCGGACAGCGGGCGCATCAGACCAGCTTGCCGGGGTTCAGCAGTCCCTGCGGGTCGAGCGCGGCCTTCACCGCGCGCATGGCCCGGATCGCGGCGGGATCATGCGTTTCGAGCAATATGTCGCGCTTGTCCTGCCCGATGCCGTGTTCGGCGCTGATCGAACCGCCTGCCGCCGTCACCATCTCATAGACCCAGCGGCTGACCGCCTTGCCGGTGCTGGCTTCCCATGCGGCCTTATCCGGCGCGCCCGGTTCGCAGACGTGAAGGTGGATATTGCCATCGCCCAGATGTCCGAAGCCCATGACCATGGTGCCGGGAAAAAGCTCGGGAATTTCCTTCTCCGCCTTGCTCAGGACCTCGGGCATGGATGCGACCGCGACGGAGATGTCGTGCTGCATGGCCGGGCCGCGCTGCTTTTCGGCGGGCGAGATGTTTTCACGCAGTTCCCAGAACTGGGCGGCCTGCCCCTCGTTCGCGGCGATCACCGCGTCCTCGATCAGCCCGGCCTCGAACGCGTCGGCCAGCACCTGTTCGACCGCTTCGCCAAAGCCGTCGGCGGCATCCTTTGCCGCGTCGAATTCCAGCAGCACGTGCCAGCCGTGCTCGCCCTCCAGCGGGCTTTGCGCATTGGGGACGTATTTGAGGACCTGCTCGATACAGATACCGGGCATGACCTCGAAACCCTCCAGCGCGTCGGGCATGGCGCGCTGGCAGTGGAGGAGCAGTTTCCGTGCGGTGAAGATATCGGGAAGCCCCGCCCAAACCACGCGGCGTTCCGCGATCGCGGGCACCAATTGCAGCACGGCGGAGGTGACGATGCCCAATGTCCCTTCCGAGCCGATCCACAATTGCTTGAGGTCGAAGCCGCGATTGTCCTTTTTGAGCGGGCTGGTCAGGTCGAGTACGTCGCCATTGGGAAGCACGACCTCGATCCCCTCGACCAATGCGCGCATCGTGCCATGGCGCAGCACCTGCGTGCCGCCCGCATTGGTGGCGATCAGCCCGCCCACCGTCGCCGATCCCTTGCCGCCCAGTGACAGGGGAAAGCGCAGGCCGACATCCTCGGCCGCTTCGTGCAGCACCTGCAGGATCACGCCTGCGCCGCAGCGCGCGGTCATGGTCTGCTCGTCGATCTCGATCCCCTGGAAGCGGCGCGTCGACAGCAATATGGCATCGCCGCTCTGGTCCGGTGTCGCGCCGCCGACCATGCCCGAATTGCCGCCCTGCGGGACGATGGGCACGCCGCTTTCGCCGCACAGCTTGATCAGCTGGGCCAGTTCCTCCACCGTTTCGGGCTGCGCCAGCGCCCGCGCCGCGCCGTGATAGCGTCCACGCCAGTCGGTCAGCCATGGCTCGATAGTGTCGGCATCGGTGACCAGCCCGCGGGGGCCAAGGATGGCAAGTGCCTTTTCCAGCACGGGATCGGCGTTTGCGATTTCGGGTTTGGCATGCGTGTCGGTCATCAGGGGCCATCTGCCACAGGGGCGGAGGTTTTGCCACAGGCTGGCGGGAAGGGGAGGAGGCTTCCAGGGGTGTTCAGCCATCGTTCAATGCCGATCCGTCAGTCAGCGCGAACAGGGACAAGACGGATTGCCACTTGATCGGCGGTTCGAAAAAAGGGACATCTCGACCCGAATGGCAAGCGGACTGCCTTTTCTGGCTGCAATATTGCTCGGCAACGGGGCCGTTCCGGTGCCCGATTCCCTGCCCGATCAGCCTGCTCAGATCACCGACAACCCGGATTCTCCGGAAGCAATTTTCGAAGACGTCCAGCGCCAGATCATGGCGCGCCAGGTCCGCGTTGAGCGCCGTGTGATCGTGCGCATCACCCCGTTCAGTTCCCGGCGCGCGGCGAGTGAGATGGACATTCCGCCCCCGCGGCAGCCCCCGGTTACGCGGGCGCGCAGTGATGGCACGCATCGGTGCATCCCGCTTTCGCAGGTCGCGGGGATTCGCCTGTCGCCACAGCGGCAATTGCTGCTGTTCATGCGTGATCGCCGGGTGTTCTCCGCTGATTTCGAACGATCCTGCCCGGTGCAGGGCTTTTATTCGGGGTTTTACGTCGAACGCCCGCGCGACGGCCTCTTGTGCGCCGGGCGCGAGGAGCTTCACGCCCGTTCGGGGGCCGACTGCATGTTGGGCGGCTTTCGCGAACTGCACAATTCGCAGGACGGGGGCGATGGCAATGGCGGGGATGGTGATTGATTGCGCCGCCCGCCGTCCCGAAACGGCAGGAAATGAGGGCAAATACGACCCGAATCCCGCGCAACTCTTGACTTTTCGCACAGTGCGCGCATAGGCGGGCGCTTCGGTCGCCGGCCCCCGTGTTTCGGGTGCGCTTGCGGCCTGTCGCATTGCTGCCTTCCGACGCCGGTCGGCGGCATGTCCGCGACACCAGATGCCCGATTGCGGGCGTCATCGAATTAGCTGAAACGTATTTTACCGCATCACAGGATGATTGCATGAAGTTTGCCGATCTCGGCCTCTCTGATGAATTGCTGAAATCGGTCTCGGAGGCCGGTTACGACGAGCCGACTCCGATCCAGGCGCAGGCGATTCCATCCGTCCTGATGATGCGTGACCTTATCGGCATCGCCCAGACCGGTACCGGCAAGACGGCGAGCTTCGTGCTCCCCATGATCGACATCCTTGCCCATGGCCGCCGCCGAGCGCGCATGCCGCGTTCGCTGATCCTCGCGCCGACGCGTGAACTTGCCGCGCAGGTTGCCGAGAATTTCGAGAAATACGGCAAGAACCAGGACCTTTCGATGGCGCTGCTGATCGGCGGCGTGCAGATGGGCGATCAGGTCAAGGCGCTGGACGAGGGCGTGGACGTGCTGATCGCGACGCCGGGCCGCCTGATGGACCTGTTCGAGCGCGGCAAGATCCTGCTGACGGGTTGCGAACTCCTCGTCATCGACGAAGCCGACCGCATGCTCGACATGGGCTTCATCCCCGATATCGAGAATATCTGCACCAAGCTCCCGCCCAACCGCCAGACGCTGCTGTTTTCGGCAACCATGCCGGGGCCGATCAAGAAGCTGGCGGACAAGTTCCTGTCGAACCCCAAGACTATCGAGGTCAGCCGGGCCGCCAGCAAGAACGAGAATATCGAGCAGTTCAAGGTGATGACCACTTCGCGCGGCAAGCGCGACGTGCTGAAGGAACTGCTGCGCAGCGACGACATCAACACCGCGATCATCTTTGCCAATCGCAAGACGACCGTGCGCGATCTCAACAAGCAGCTGCAGCGCGACGGTTTCAAGACCGGCGAAATCCATGGCGACATGGACCAGAGCGCGCGTCTGGCCGAGCTTGCGCTGTTCAAGGAAGGCAAGATCAACATTCTTTGCGCGTCCGATGTCGCCGCGCGCGGTCTGGATGTAAAGGGCGTTTCCCACGTCTTCAACTATGACACGCCGTGGCACCCGGACGATTACGTCCACCGCGTCGGCCGCACGGGGCGCGCAGGGGCCAAGGGCCGCGCCTTCACCTTCGTCACGAAGGAAGACGCCGAGGCGATCGAGAATGTCGAGAAGCTGACCAGCTATGTGCTGCCGGTCTTCGAACTGGGCGGCGCCAAAAGCCAAGCGCCTGCTGAAAAGCAGGTGGAATCGCAGGCAGAGGCGGAAGCCGAAGCCAAGCCCAAGCGTTCGCGCAGCCGTTCCAAGGCGAAGCCAAGGGAAGAGGCTGCTCCTGCTCCCGAAGCGCCTGCCGAAGAGGAAGCGCCCAAGGCCCGCAAGCCGCGCGAAAAGAGCGCCGCTCGCGAAGAGCGCGCCGAACGCGCAGCGCGACCGGCGCGCCGCAAGCGCGACGAGGAACCCGCGGCGACCGCGGCAGAGGGTGGCTGGAACGGTCCGGTTCCCGACTTCCTCAACGTTTCGGCAGTCTGATTCCGATCAGCGTCGGGGCCTGAAAAAGCGGGCCCCGCGTTAACGCCTTTTTTGCCATGGGCGCGGCAGATTGCGCCCATGGAATTTCAGGCCGCAGCCGCACTCTCGTTCATCAAGACCACCGCGCCCATCGCGGCGGTCTTCATCGCGCTGGCAATCGCTACGAAAGGGC
Organism: Croceicoccus mobilis; assembly: GCF_001661965.1. Lineage (GTDB taxonomy): Bacteria > Pseudomonadota > Alphaproteobacteria > Sphingomonadales > Sphingomonadaceae > Croceicoccus > Croceicoccus mobilis. The sequence continues at coordinate 118,526 of NZ_LYWZ01000027.1, read as the reverse complement.
CGCGCGTCATGGCCGCCTTTCGCCGCTGCCGGCATGAGGTGGGCACGAATATCGTGCTGGTGCTGATCAATTACGTGCTGCTCGCGCCATTTTATGCAGTGGCCGCAGGAGCAGTGGCCTTGCTGGTGCCACAACTGCCTGCACTCGTCGCGTTCTGGGATGGGTTGTGGGCGCCGGTGACGGTGCTGGCTGCAGTGCTGGTCGTCGATTTCACGGCCTATTGGCGGCATCGGTTCGAACATGACCCTTCGCTCTGGCCGATCCATGCGACGCATCATTCGGATGAGGCGATGCACTGGCTTTCGGTCACGCGCAAACATCCTCTATCGCGGCTGTTCTCGCTGGTGCTCGACGATATGCTGGCGATCGCGCTGGGCATTCCGATCTGGGCGATCATCGTAGCAAACCTGCTTCGCACATGGTGGGGCTATTTCGCCCATGCCGACGTGCCGTGGACGCTGGGGCCGCTGGGCAAGATCATGATGTCACCTGCGGCGCATCGTCTGCACCACATCGATGATGAAGAGCTGATGGGCACCAATTACGCCAATACCGTCACCCTGTTCGACCGGATGTTCGGGACATGGTGCGATCCCACGCCATATCTGGGGTGCAAGACGGGCATTGCGGCCGGGACGCGCGGCCCCATCGGGGAACTGGCCCGCCCGTTCGAGGCGATTGCCGCACGGTTCGGGCGGCGCGGCTTGAACGAGCCGGCTGGCGATATCTGAAACAGATACGAAAACACCCGCCAGCGCCGGTTGGCGCGGGCGGGTGCTTCACGATCAGGCTGCGCGGTAAAGCGCGGGCCGATCGACGCGACGATTACATCGCGGTGTCTTCGTTGACCATTTCGCCAGCTTCGGGAGCCGCGTTGCCAACGGCATCGGCTTCGTCGTCGAGCTGGTCTTCCATGGCGTCATTGCCCATTTCCTCGGCAAGATCGGCCTGTTCTTCAAGGACGTCTTCCTGCGATTCCATCTGCTGTTCAGCCAGGTCGGCCTGCGCGTCTTCGACATCGCCGCCGCAAGCGGCAACGGCGAAGGGAAGGGCAAGGGCGGATGCGGCGATCGCGAATTTCTTCATGATGTGATGTCTCCAGATCTTTCGGGCGGTTCTTTATGTCCCTGCCCAACCAACTGGCCACATTGTCGCCATGTTCCCGAAAAAATCGGAATTTTTGTCATTCCGTCGCGAAACCCCGGCTCAGGCGGGCTTTACGAAAGAATCGAGCAGCCGCTTGGTCGATCCGCCTTCGAAAGCGATCTCCAGCTTGTTCCCTTCCTGCGAGAGCACTTCGCCATAGCCGAACTTGTCATGGAACACGCGCTGGCCGATGGCGATGTCGGTGCGCGGCTTCGCGGCAAAGCTGGCGGCGCTGCGATGCGTTTCGCGGATGCGCTTGGGCGCGGGATCGTAATCGCCGCTGCTGGCGCGGCGGAAACCGGGGCCGCGAGTCATGGTGCGTGCAGGCTGCGCCGCCGCGACATGGGCAAAGGGGTCTTCGCGCTCTGAGAAATTGGCGCGCCACAAGGATGCGCCGCCGGTCATGGTCGATTCCATGTCGATCATGTCTTCTGGCAATTCCTCGACAAAGCGCGAGGGGATAGAACTCGTCCACTGGCCATAAATGCGGCGATTGGCGGCATGCATGATGGTACAGCGCTTTCGTGCCCGCGTGATTGCGACATAGGCGAGGCGGCGTTCTTCCTCCAGGGATTTCAGCCCGCCTTCGTCGATGGCGCGCTGCGAGGGGAAAACGCCCTCTTCCCAGCCGGGCAGGAAGACATGGTCGAATTCCAGACCCTTGGCCGCATGCATGGTCATGATGGTGATGGTGTCGGCATCGTCGGCGGAATCATTGTCCATCACCAGCGACACATGTTCGAGGAACGCGCCCAGCGTCTCATACTCCTCCATGGCGCGGGCGAGTTCGGAGAGGTTTTCCAGCCGCCCGTTCGCCTCGGGCGTTTTTTCCGCCTGCAGCGCTTCGGTATAGCCGCTTTCGTCCAGCACCTGCCGCATGAGCTCGGCAGGGGCGAGGGTCCTGGCCTCGTCCCGCCAATGCGCGAACTGGCGCATCAATTGCAGCAGCGTGTTGCGGGCACGGGCGGGAAGTTCATCAGTATCGCAAATGTCCAGCGCGGCAGCGGCCAGCGGCAGTCCGGTCGCCCGCGCATGGCGGTGCATCTTTTCCAGCGTCTTTTGCCCAAGACCGCGTTTCGGGCTGTTGTAGATCCGCTCGAACGCGAGGTCGTCGGAAGGCTGGGCGATTACGCGCAAATAGGCCAGCGCATCGCGGATCTCGGCCCGCTCGTAAAAGCGGAAGCCGCCGACGATGCGATAGTTGAGGCCGATCTGGATGAAGCGATCCTCGAACTCACGCGTCTGGTGCTGCGCGCGCACCAGGATGGCGGCATCGGCAAGGCGGATGCCCTGCCGCATCAGGCTTTCGGCCTCGTCGCCGACGCGGCGCGCTTCCTCCGGCCCGTCCCATACGCCGATGACGCGGAGGCGATCGCCCGCATCCTTTTCGGTCCAGAGCGTTTTGCCCAGACGTTCGCTATTCGCGCCGATCAGCGTCGATGCGGCGGCAAGGATCTGCGGGGTGGAGCGGTAGTTCTGTTCAAGCTTGATGATCTTCGCGCCGGGAAAATCACGCTCGAACCTGAGGATATTGGCAACCTCCGCCCCGCGCCAGGAATAGATCGACTGGTCGTCGTCACCCACGACGCAGATATTATGGCCGGCCTCGCCCTTGCTTTCGGCCAGCAGGCGCAGCCACAGATACTGGACGGTGTTGGTGTCCTGATATTCGTCTACCATGATATATTTGAACTTGCGGCGGTATTCCGAAAGCACGTCGGGGTGACGCTTCAGGATCGTGACCGTGTGCAGCAGGAGATCGCCGAAATCGCAGGCGTTCAGCGCCTTCATCCTGTCCTGATAGAGGCGATACATCTGTTCGCCCTTGCCATTGGCATAGGCCTCGTTCTCCACCGCATCGAGATCGCCGGGCAGCAGGCCGCGGTTTTTCCAGCGGTCGATCAGCCCGGCAAGCTGCCGCGCGGGAAAACGCTTTTCATCGATGTCATTGCCGGTGATGAGCTGTTTCAGCAGACGGATCTGATCGTCGGTGTCGATGATCGTGTAGTTCGACTGTAGCCCCGCCAGCTCCGCATGTTTCCGCAGCATGCGTGCGGCAATCGCGTGAAACGTGCCGAGCCATGGCATCCCCTCCACCGCGGGGCCGATCAGCTGGCCGACGCGCTCGCGCATTTCGCGCGCCGCCTTGTTGGTAAAGGTGACGCACAGGATTTCAGACGGCCACGCCCGGCGGCTTGCGACGAGATGTGCCAGCCGCGCGGTCAGCGCCGCCGTCTTGCCGGTGCCCGCGCCTGCCAGCATCAGCACCGGCCCCTCGGTCGTCAGCACGGCTTCGCGCTGCGGTTCGTTAAGGCCCGAAATGAACGGTTCGGCGCGGGAATTGACGGGGGAATCTGCTGTTGCTGAAAGCGGGTTTTCCATCGGTGAACAGGTAGGGAACGAATGCATCGGGCGCAAGCCATCCAAAGGCGCGCCGGGCGAGGGTGTCCGGAACGAAATCGCGCTTTTCTGCGTAGTTTCAGCAAGCACAAAGCAAAACGATACCGGAGTTATACTGATGAAAAATCTTCTGATGGCGGGCGCCGCCATGATGCTTGGCGCAGCCCCGATGGCCGTTCACGCACAGGATGCCGTAGGCGGATCTAACACCGCATCCGACAAGAAGGCCGACGTGATCGCGCAGCTCAATGCCGAGCAGCAGGCGGAGTTTGAAACGTTGAGCCCGGAATATCAGACGACATATGTCGCATGGCCGGCGGAATATCGCACCAGCTATTGGAGCTGGCCCGCCGACAGCCGCACGACCTATTGGACCTGGCCGACCAGCTATCAGGATTATTACTGGTCACTGGAGCCGGCCCAGCAGAATGTCTATTGGGCGATGACCGCCGACCAGCGTTCGCGCATCGACACCATGACCCCGGCGCAGCGTGCGCAGGCATGGGCCGCGATCAATCAGCAGATGGCTGCCAATAGCGCCAGCGCCTCGACCAGCACCAGCGCATCGACTGGCATGAGCGCATCAACCACCTCCCCGAAGATGGTGATGAAGAGCGGCGAAATGGCGCAGCCGATGGCCGCCACGCCCAAGACCCCGGACAGCGAATATCCGCTTTGCACCGACGGGCGCACCGACAGCTGCGTCAATCCGCGCGCAGCGGGCAAGAATTACGGCAACAAGCCGCTTGATTACTGGCCGGGTCAGCCCGCCAGCGAGATGGGGTCGTAACGCCGAAAACCCGAATGCTCGGCCCTGATCGGCCATAAGATCGGGGAGAGAAGGGGAGAAGGGCGGTCTTCGCTTTGGCGAGGCCGTCCTTTTTATTCCGTTTCCGGTTCCACAGAACCCGTCGACAGGCGCAACAGATGGATGCGCGCCTTGCCGCTATCGCGTGACGTCTCGACGTCGAAGCCCTTGACCTTGACCTCTTCGTCCTTTGCCGTCTCGATGCTGATCCATGCCGAAGGCGAGATCCAGCCCAGCCGGTTGAGCCGGTCGAGCGCGACCGCGCCAGCGCCGGTGCCATAGGGCGGGTCCATCATGATAAGGTCGGGCTGCTCGCTGCCCTTGGGCAGAGACAGCACCGAAGTTGCCCGCACGTCGCAGCGCGCCTGTGCACGCAGGGCTGCGATATTGGCGCGCAGGGCGCGGATCGCGGAGGCGTCCTGTTCCACGAACAATGCGCGGCCTGCGCCGCGCGACAACGCCTCCAGCCCGAGCGCGCCCGATCCCGCGAATAAATCGGCGACGAAGAGATCGTCAAAACTGCCAAGGCGGCTGGTCAGCATGGAAAACAGCGCCTCTCGCGTGCGGTCGGCGGTGGGGCGGGTGGCGTCACCTTCGGGCGTAGACAGCTTACGCCCGCGCCATTCGCCCGCGACGATGCGAAGACCGGTGGGCCTGGCGCCTTTGCCCTTTGCCGGGCCCCTCATTTCAGGCTCTTGCGCAGGCGTTCGACATCGCGCTGCGGCACCTCATCGGCCTGACCGCGTGGCAGGTCGCCCAGCACGAAGGGGCCATAGGACAGGCGCAGCAGGCGCGACACTTTCAGCCCGAGATGTTCAAGAACGCGGCGAACCTCGCGGTTCTTGCCCTCGGTCAGAGTCAGTTCGATCCACTGGTTTCGGCCCGTGCGCCGTTCGAGGTTTGCGTCGATCTGTCCGTAATGCACGCCGTCGATCTCGATCCCGTCCATCAGCTCTTCCAGCTGCGTCTGGCTGATGTCGCCGAATGTGCGGGCGCGATAGGTGCGCGGAACCCCGGTCGCAGGGAGTTCCAGCGCGCGCTTCAGCTCACCATCATTGGTGAGGAGCAGCAGCCCCTCCGTATTCAGGTCGAGCCTTCCCACCGGCATCAGCCGCGGCGTGTCGCCGGGCAGCGCGTTCCTGAGCGCGGTGTAGATCGTCGGGCGCCCCTGCGGATCGCGCTCTGCCGTCAACAGGCCCTGCGGCTTGTGAAAACGATAGAGGCGCGGCGCGTCGGGCTGCGCGACGGGATTGCCGTCGACGGTCACGCCTTTCAGGTTTTTCAGCACGACAGCCGGGGTATCCAGAACCTTGTCGTCGATGGCGACGCGGCCGTCTTCGATCATGCGCTCCACCTCACGCCTGCTGGCGATGCCGGCGCGGGCGAGGAGCTTTGCAATGCGTTCGCCCTCGCGCTTGGGGAGGTCAGGGCTGGGCTGGCTGGATTTGGGCGCGCTTCCGGGCCGCGATCCGGGCTTTTTCGCGCGATAAGGCTTGCCCGGGTTGCCGGGGCGTGGTCCATCCTTGCGGGGCGCATCGCCGCGCGGACCGCCTCGTCCGGTGCGTGGGCCATCTGCTTTGCCCTTGCGGGGGCCGCCGGGTCGGGAAGGGGGGCGCTTGTCTGTCATGTCGTTAAGGCTATCCGTTCAGCCGCGCGCCATGCGCCATCGGCGAGCATCGTGCAAGCGCCGCATGCGGGTTCGATGGCTCGGCCCAGCCGATATGAGCCGTTTTCGAGTCCAATTCGGTGCAAAGCCACCATGTGTAAATTGCATGAAGGGCGCAATAGGCTACACCCCGCCGTTGATTGACGCGCATAAGCAGGAGAATGGATGAGCAGCGCACCCGCCACCGCAGATGAAACGGTCGAACCGGCTACCAAGGCTCCCAAGCCGGGCTGGCGTGCGTTGATTGCCGCATTGGGCAATCGCAAAACGGCCTATATGCTGCTGTTCGGTTTCGCTTCGGGTCTGCCCTATACGCTGCTGCTTTCCACGCTTTATGCGTGGATGAGCGATACATCGATCGACCTTGAAACGATGGGCGTGTTTTCGCTGATCGGGCTTGCCTATAGCTTCAAGTTCCTGTGGTCGCCGCTTCTGGACCGGGTGAATATCCCGGTGGTGAAGAAGCTGGGGCGGCGCAAGCAGTGGATCGTGACCGCGCAGTTCCTGCTGGGCATTGTACTATTGTTCGTGTCGCAGCTCGATCCGGCCAATGCCATCGGACTGCTGTCACTGATGGCGGCGCTGGGCGCGTTTGCGGGCGCGACGCAGGACGTGGTGATGGATGCATGGCGCGTCGATGTCGCCGACGAGAAGGCGACGATCGACATGCTTTCCACCGTGTACCAGCTTGGCTGGCGCACGGCGGTGCTGGTCGGCGGTGCGCTGGCACTGGTGATCGCGCAGGCGACCGATTGGCCGACCGTCTATTTGATCATGGGCGCGGTGATGACCGCCATCGCCATCGCCGCGATCTTTGCGCCCGAACCGACGCGCAGCGTGGCTTCGCTGACCGCCGATGACGATGCGCTGCGCGAATTGCGGCAGGCAGGCCAGCTGGAGCCGAAGATTCGCGGCTGGGCGCTGGCGGCGGTGGGTGTGCTGTGGGCATGGGCGCTGGTGACCGTGGGCGTGTTCATGTTCCGGTCGCTTTCGTCCAACCCCGAAACGCGGCCCGATTCGGTCGAATTCATCACCGGCATGGGTCCGATCATCGTCATCGCCACCGTGGTGATCCCGGTGATTATCGCCGCGGTCCTCGAAAACTGGCGGCGTAAGGGCAAGCATGTGCTGACAGGTTCGGTGCCCAAGATGACGGCGCTCGATGGCTTCGTCGATCATGGCTATCGCGCGCTGATCCTGCCGCTGACCGAATTCGTCGGGCGGCTGGGCTGGGCGATTATCATCGTACTGACCTTGGTGCTCTCCTACCGTTTCACTGACACGGTCTGGGGCAGCTTCGCCTATCCCTTCTACCTTGGCGAACTCCAATATTCGAAGGATGAGGTCGCCATCGCGTCCAAGGGTTTCGGCGTTGGCGCGCTGATGTTCGGCATCATGCTGGGCGGCGTGCTCTTCAGCTATATCGGGCGCATGGCGGTGCTGTTCATCGGCGCGCTGACGGCGGCGCTCTCGAACCTGCTCTATGCCGATCTGGCGCTGGGCGGCACCTATATGGAGCTGGTGTCGAACATCACCGGTTTCACCACGCTGGTCGAATGGCTGGGCGGCGATCTGCGGCTGGCGAAACTGATGATGGCAATCGCGGGTGAGAATGTCGCGGGCGGTCTCGCTGGCGCGGCGCTGGTGGCTTACCTGTCCTCGATCACGTCGAAGGGCTATTCCGCCGTGCAATATGCGCTGCTGTCTTCGCTGACTTTCCTTGTCGGCACGCTGGGGCGCGGGGCGCTGGGCCAGATGATCGACGAACAGGGCTATTACCCGGTCTTCATCCTGACGACGATGCTGGGCATGATCGCAGTGGTCGCGTGCGTCATCGAATGGATGCGCGAGGTTCGGCTGGGCCGGAAGGCGGGGATCACCGCGCCCTAATCGGGCAATTCCTCGTTCGCGCGCAGCACCGTGCCCGCGAGATAGAGCGAGCCACAGATCATCAGCGGGCCCTGCGCTCCGGTCAGCGCCTGATCCAGCGTGTCGGCGGTGCGGGCGGGGATATCCAGTTCGCCCGCGACCTTTGCCAGAAATTCGGGCGGGTGGCAGGCATGGCCCGGTATCGGCACGGCGGTCAGGCTGGAGAGATAGGGCGCAAGCGGCGTCAGGAACCCGCGCGCATCCTTATTGTCGAGCATGGCGCACACGGCATGCACCTCTTCGCCAAGCCCGCCGAGATAATGCGCCAGAACCCGCGCCGCATCGGGGTTGTGCCCGCCATCCAGCAGCACGCGCCCGCCATCGACGAATTCGGTCATCGGCCCAGCCGACAGCCATTGCAGCCGCGCGGGCCAGCGGGCGGCGCGGATGCCCTGCGCCATGGCTTCGGCACTGACCGAGACCGCGTCCTGCAGACGCAGCATCGCCACGGCGAGCGCCGCGTTATCCGCCTGATGTGCGCCGGGCAGGGCCGGAAGCGGCAGGGTCAGCGTGTCATGCCGGTCGCGATATTCGATGGCCTCACCCGCCACGGCATCCCAGTCGCGCCCACGCATGTGGAGCGGCGCGCCGATCCGCGCGGCACTGGCGGCAATCGCATCCTCCGCCTCGGGCACATAGTTTTGCGTCACTAGCGGAGCGCCCGGCTTGGCGATGCCCGATTTTTCGAACGCGATACGCGCCATGGGGTGGGCAGGGGCACTGTCATCGGGCGCGAGCAGGAAACGTTCGTGATCCAGCCCCAGCGAGGCGATGCCGCAGACAGCAGGGTGGGCGACCATGTTGGACGCATCGAAGCGCCCGCCAAGCCCCACTTCGATCACGCAGGCATCGGCAGGCGTGCGGCTGAAAGCAAGGAAGGCGGCAGCGGTCGTGACCTCGAAGAAGCTGGCGCCGACATCCTCACCCGCATCAATGACCTCGGCCAGCAAATCGGCCAGCGCGACATCGGAAATCAATTCGCCCGCGAGCCGAATCCGTTCATTGTAACGGCACAGATGCGGGCTGGTGAACTGGTGTACGCGCTTCCCGTCCGCCTCCAGCATGGCGCGCAGGAAGGCGCTGGAGGAGCCCTTTCCATTGGTGCCCGCGATATGGAACACCGGCGGCATGGCCAGATGCGGATCGCCAAGCCGCGCCAAAAGCGCCCGGATCGCATCCAGCCCCAGCCGCCCCTGCGGAATGGACAATGCCTCCAGCCGGTCAAGCTGCGCCTGCACGCGCGGGTCTTCCGAAACGGCGAAGTCGCGCATGGCGGATAGTGGGCCTCAGGCGGCCTTTTTCGCGGCCATCATGTAGTCGATGACCTTGGCCAGCGTGTCCTTCATCTCACCGCGCGGCACGACCATGTCGAGCATGCCGTGTTCGTGCAGATATTCGGCGCGCTGGAAGCCTTCGGGCAGCTGTTCGCGGATCGTGTCCTGAATGACGCGCTGTCCGGCAAAGCCGATCAGGGCGTTGGGTTCCGCAATCTGGATGTCGCCCAGCATCGCATAGCTGGCCGTGACGCCGCCCGTGGTCGGATCGGTCAGCACGACGATATAGGGCAGGCCTGCATCATGCAGCCGCCGGATCGCGACGGTGGTGCGCGGCATCTGCATCAGCGAAAGGATGCCTTCCTGCATGCGCGCGCCGCCAGCAGCGGTGAAGATCACATAGGGGCATTTGGCCAGCACCGCCCGGTCGACGCCCGCAACAAAGGCATCGCCCACGGCCATGCCCATCGATCCGCCCATGAAGCCGAAATCCTGCACGCCGACGACCGCCTTGCGGCCATCGATGGTGCCCTCGGCATTGGTCAGTGCGTCGGGGTGGGGCGCATTATTGCGCGCCGCGCGCAGGCGGTCCTGATATTTCTTGGTGTCGCGGAAGCGGAGCGGGTCTTCCTTTACATGCGGCGGCGGCAGCACGGTATAGCCCGCATCCATGATCTGCCCCAGGCGCGTGTCGGCGCCGACGCGGCCGTGATGTTCACAGCGCGGGCAGACCCACAAATTGTCCTCATATTCCTTGGTGAACAGCATTTCGCCGCAACCGGGGCATTTGCGCCAGAGATTGTCGGGCGTGTCACGCTTTGCCTGCACGAAAGGCAGGCGTTTGCGAACTTCATTGAGCCAGCTCATCAGGCAGTCTCCCTCGCCGAGTGCACGGCCTGTGCCAGCGCGGCGGTCAAATCACGAATATGCATCGGGGCCTCGTGGCCGTGCTTTGCAATCAGGTCAACCAGCGCGGAGCCGACAACCACACCATCTGCAACCTTGGCGATCGCTCCGGCCTGTTCGGGGGTGCGCACGCCAAAGCCGACGCACACGGGCAGATCGGTCGCTGCCTTCAGCCGCGCAACCGCATCGTTAATACTGGTCTGCGCGGCCTGCTGCAGCCCGGTGATACCGGCGACCGAGACGTAATAGAGAAAGCCGCCAGCGCCTTCCAGAATGGCGGGGAGGCGTTTCGCATCGCTGGTGGGCGTCGCCAGCCGGATCGGGGCGATCCCCTCGGCGCGAAGGTCGGTGCCCAGCGAATCGTCTTCCTCGGGCGGAATGTCGACACAGATCACGCCATCGACGCCCGCGGCCTTTGCCTCGCGCGCGAACCAGTCCGCCCCGCGGCGCACCATCGGATTGGCATAGCCCATCAGCACCAGCGGAATATCGGGATGCCGCGCGCGGAAATCGCCGGCGAGCTTCAGCACGTCGGCGGTGGTGGTGCCCGCACCCAATGCGCGCAAATTAGCCAGCTGGATTGCCGGGCCATCGGCCATCGGATCGGTGAAAGGCATGCCCAGCTCGATCACATCGGCGCCGCCCTCGACCAGAGCGTCGAGATTGGCCGCCGTATCGCCATCGCCCGCCGTGATGAAACAGACGAGCGCGGGCTGCGGCTTGGCAAAGGTTTTTTCAAAGCGGGTCATTCACTATCCTGCCGCTCGACGACTAGGATGCGCGCAGGCCCCACAGGGTGCGCGACATGTTCGTCGCCGTCGTTGAAAGTCATGCTGTCACCGGCCTCAAGCCGATAGATGTTCTCTTGTCCACCCTCACGCACATGCATGTCGACTACGCCATCGACGACGAAGAACACTTCGCTGCCGGTGTTGCGATGCCAGCGATAGGGCTGGTCGGTCCAGTGCAGCCGCGCGGTCACATCGTCGACCTGGCCAAGCAGCGCGCTGCCCCATGCCCTGTCGGCGGTGAAATCGCGGGAGCGGAAGGGTTTCAAATCTCCACCCCGAGGGCGCTGGCCACGGTGAAGATGTCCTTGTCGCCGCGCCCGCACAGATTGCACAGCACGATTCTATCCTCGTCCATTTCGCGCGCGCGTTTCACCACTGCCGCGATGGCGTGGCTGGGTTCGAGGGCAGGGATGATGCCCTCGGTCCGGCAGAGGAGCTGGAAGGCGTCTAGCGCCTCCTTGTCCGTCGCGCTGATATATTCGACGCGGCCAATGTCGCGCAGCCATGCGTGTTCGGGGCCGATGCCGGGGTAATCGAGGCCGGCACTGATTGAGTGGCCTTCAAGAATCTGGCCGTCCTCGTCCTGCAAGAGATAGGTCTTGTTGCCATGCAGGATGCCCGGCGCGCCGCCTGCCAGCGATGCGGCATGTTCCTTGTCGAGGCCGTAACCCGCCGCTTCCACGCCCAAGAGGCCGACTTCTTCGTCTTCGAGGAAAGGGTGGAACAGGCCAATCGCGTTCGACCCGCCGCCGATCGCCGCGACGCAAACGTCGGGCAGGCGGCCAATGCGGTCCAGCATCTGCGCGCGCGCCTCACGCCCGATCACACTTTGGAAATCGCGGACCAGTTCGGGATAGGGGTGCGGCCCTGCGGCGGTGCCGATGATGTAGAACGTTTCATGCACATTGGCGACCCAATCGCGCAGCGCCTCGTTCATCGCATCCTTCAGCGTGGCCGCGCCCGCCTTGACCGGCACGACTTCGGCGCCCAGCAGCTTCATGCGGAAGACATTGGGCTGCTGCCGTTCGACATCGGTCGCGCCCATGTAAACGACGCAGGGCAGGCCGAAACGCGCGCAAACGGTGGCGGTAGCCACGCCATGCTGGCCCGCGCCGGTTTCCGCGATGATGCGCGTCTTACCCATGCGGATGGCCAGCAGGATCTGCCCGATGCAATTGTTGATCTTGTGCGCGCCGGTATGGTTCAGCTCGTCGCGCTTGAACCAGACCTGCGCGCCCTTTCCGGCAGGAGCGTCCTTGCGCAGTTCCTCGGTCAGCCGTTCCGCGTAATAGAGCGGGCTGGGGCGACCGACGTAATGTTCGAGGAGATCCTCGAACTGTTCGTGGAATGCCGGATCGGCCTTGGCTGCGCGATATTCGCGTTCCAAATCGAGGATCAGCGGCATCAGCGTTTCGGAAACATAGCGTCCGCCGAACTGGCCGAAATGGCCGCGCTCGTCAGGCTGGTTCGAAAGGCTGTTGGGCCGCACAGGCGTCTGGGTCTCGGTCATGCGCCCGCGATTGGCAGAGCAGGCGAGTCGTGTCCAGCATGAGAAGCCGGTTCAGCCAGCGGTTCAGGCCCCCCTGACCGCCCGCGCGAAGGCGGCGATCTTCTCTGGGCTCTTGACTCCAGTGCCGCTTTCGACACCAGATGACACGTCCACCAGCCTGGCGCCGGTTACCAAAACGGCATCGGCGACATTGTCGGGATTGATCCCACCGGCAAGCCCCCATGGCAGCGGCCCGCGATAAGAGGTGAGGAGCGACCAGTCGAAAGACAGCCCCATGCCGCCGGGCAAGGTGCCCTTGGGCGTCTTGGCATCGAACAGGGCGAGATCGACAGCGCCCGCGTAATCATGGGCGCGGCGAATGTCACCGGGGCCGGATACTGCAATCGCCTTCCACACGGGCAGGCCAAAACGGCTGCGCAATTGGGCTGCGCGTTCGGGCGTTTCCGAACCGTGCAGCTGCAGCGCGCCAAGCCGGCCTGCCTGCACCGCCTGCTCGATCTCGGCGTCGCCGGCATCGACGAACAGGCCGACACGGTCGATCTGATCACCCGATAATTCGGCCAGCTGCGCGGCTTCGCGGGGGCTGACTGCGCGCGGGGAGGGGGCGTAGAAGACAAGCCCGACGTAATCGGCGCGCGCTTCCATCGCCGCATCCAGGGCGGCGCGGTCGCGGATGCCGCAGATCTTGATCTTCACACCGCTCATTGCGGGATTTCCCTTGCGCGAAATTTCATGTCCATTATGCGTAATTGCATGGGTGATTTGAGAAACAAATTCAACAAGCTGGACAGCGGTCCACAGGTTCTGATCCTGTTCGTGCTGGCTGTTTTCATTTTTGCCGCCGGGGTCAAGGTCGGGCAGGCGCTGGCGGGCTGACAGCCCGTGAGGCCATTCCCGCCGGCCCGCTTATAGCTGTTTTTCGAACAGGCGAAAGAACAGCGGCGGGTCCTGCGGCGTGGGAAAGGGTTCGCGTCTGCCGGTCTCCATGTAACCCTTACGCCTATACCACGCGATCAGCACATCGCGGTTCTCTATGACCGAGATTTCCATGACGCTCGCACCGAACCGGCGCGCCGCGTCTTCACCTGCCTGCATGAGCTTCGTTCCCAGACCGCTGCTTTGCAAGGTGGGATCGACGCAGAGCAGGCCGAAATAGGCGCGGTGGATGCCCGCATCATTGGTGCCCTTGTCGGTGACCGCGATGCAGCCGATCAAGCCGTCATCCTTTTCCGCCATCAGCAGATGGATCGCGGGGTTGGCCAGCATCTCCTCGAGATCCGACAGGGCGATACGCTCGTCTTCCAGAATATCGGCTTCATGATTCCAGCCCCGACGGGCGGAATCGCCGCGATAGCCGCTTTCGATCAGGGCCTTCAGCGCGGGCGCATCGGCAGGGCCGGCGCGGCGGACGGCAATATCGGTCACGGCTGTGCATCCCCCGGCGTAAAGACCGGCCAGAACGGGCCACCCAATGCGCCGTTGAAGGAGAGGTGCGTAATGGTCCCTGCATCCATGTCATATTCGGCAGCGAAGAACACCGGCCCGCCGTCGCAGACATTGGTCGGCATGCGGATGGCATCGGCGGTGGCGCGGATGGGCAGGTAATTGCCGTAAAGGATGCGGTGGCCATCGCGGGTGATGCCGATCATCTCCCGCTGCCAGCGCCCGTCGCCGGGGCGATAGGACAGTGGATCGGGGCTCTCGGTACCCGGCGTATAGCCACCGTCCTGCGCAAGGCCGAGCAGCGTGTCGGACAGCGCCAGTTCCATCGCGGCGATGTCGCTGTCGGTCGGGTCCCAGCCGCCATCGACCGTGCCGGCAATCGCGCGCGAGCAACCGGGCAATTCGAACCCTGCCGGCGGCGCGGACAGCACGGTGGTGTTGGGCGGGAGAGTGTCTTGGGGAGGAGCGGAAACGACGGGTGCGGCGGCCTGAAGCAGCAGCGGCAAAAGCAATGAAATCACGATCAGAGCGTTGCCTCGATCGCGCGCGCTGCGGCCAGCGGGTCTTCTGCCTTGGCGATGGGGCGCCCGATCACCAGCACCGATGCGCCATCGTCTCGCGCCTGGCGCGGAGTGACGACGCGCTTTTGATCGCCCACCGTCGCGCCTGCCGGGCGCAGGCCGGGCACGACGAAAGTGCCATGCTTCCACTGCTTGTGCACCGCGCCGACTTCGTGGCCGGAACACACGATGCCGTCGAGACCTGCCGATTGCGCCAGATCGGCAAGGCGCATCACCTGGTCATGCGCGCTGCCCGATACGCCGGTGGCGGCGAGGTCCGCTTCGTCAAGGCTGGTGAGCATTGAGACCGCGACGACCTTGGTATTCTCGCCCGCGGCGGCCTTGGCATCCTCCATCATCGCGCGTCCACCCGATGCGTGGATGGTGACGATGGCCGGTTCCAGCACATGGATCGCCTGCATCGCGCCTGCGACCGTGTTCGGGATGTCGTGCAGTTTGAGATCAAGGAAGATCGGCAGGCCGAGCGCTGCTATTTCATGCACGCCGTGATGGCCATGCGCGCAAAAGAATTCGAGGCCCAGCTTTACCCCGCCGATATGGCCCTTCACCTTGGCGGCTAGGTCGCGCGCACCCTCTATCGTGGGGGTGTCGAGGGCGAGGAAGATCGGGTTGCTCATGGCTGTGCCTCATCGACAGGCGTGGTGACGGTCTGGTCCGCCGGTACGGCAGGCTGCTGGCTGGCGATCAGCGAACGCTGCGAAGCCTCAAGCGAGGCGATGCGGCGCTTCAATCTCCATGTGGTGGTGCGATGCGTCAGCCACATTGGCAAATAGCCCAGCAGGAAGGCGGCAAGGATCAGCACGGGAAGCCTGGTCTCCAGCACCAGGTTTTCCCAGATCTGGATATCGACCGAAGTCCAGTTGAAGGCCGTGAACAGCGCAAGCGCCACGATCACGACCACCCACAGACCGGTACGAAGAATTCGCATGTGTGCTCCCGTTCGGATGGCATGCTTGGCAGGCGGGGGCCCGCCATGAGACAGGCGCGATCCTAGGCGCAGAATTCCGGCTTGGCCAGAGTTGCGCCCGTCGGCGGGATCGCGCCGGTTTCAGATGGCCTTAGCCAAAGACGCGGGCGAAGATCGTGTCGACATGCTTGAAGTGATAATCGAGGTCGAACTTCTCCTCGATCTGCTGCGGAGTGAGGGCTGCGGTCACTTCCTCGTCGCCCTTCAAGAGGTCGAGCAGCGAAAGCTGTCCGTCGCTCTCCCACACCTTCATCGCATTGCGCTGGACGAGGCGATAGGCGTCCTCACGCGACACGCCGGCCTGCGTCAACGCCAGCAGCACGCGCTGCGAATGGACGAGGCCGCCCATGCGGTCGAGGTTCTTCTGCATGCGCTCGGGGTAAACGAGCAGCTTCTCGATTACGCCGGTCAGGCGGGCGAGGGCGAAGTCGAGCGTGATGGTCGCATCGGGGCCAAAGAAACGCTCAACCGAGGAGTGCGAGATGTCGCGCTCATGCCAGAGCGCCACGTTCTCCATCGCCGGAACGGCAGCGGCGCGCACCACGCGAGCGAGGCCGGTGAGGTTTTCGGTCAGCACCGGATTGCGCTTGTGCGGCATGGCCGACGAACCCTTCTGGCCGGGCGAGAAATATTCCTCGGCCTCCAGGACCTCGGTGCGCTGCAAATGGCGGACTTCGACGGCGAGGCGTTCGATCGACGATGCGATCACGCCCAGCACGGCGAAGAACATGGCATGCCGGTCGCGCGGGATGACCTGCGTCGAAACGGGCTCGATCGAAAGGCCCATCTTCTCGGCGACATAGGCTTCGACGCTGGGGTCGATATTGGCGAAGGTGCCGACCGCGCCCGAAATCGCGCAGGTGGCGATTTCTTTGCGCGCGAATTCAAGGCGCTCCTTGCAGCGCGAGAATTCGGCATAGGCTTCCGCCATCTTCAGACCGAAGGTCACCGGCTCTGCGTGAATGCCATGGCTGCGGCCGATGGTGGGCGTGTATTTGTGTTCCTCGGCACGGGTCTTGATCGCGGCGAGGAGCTTGTCGAGATCTTCCAGAAGGATCGCGGCGGCACGGTCGAGTTGCACGGCCAGCGTGGTGTCGAGTACGTCGGAGCTGGTCATGCCTTGGTGCATGAAGCGGGCTTCATCGCCCACGTTTTCAGCAACCCATGTGAGGAAGGCGATCACGTCATGCTTGGTCACCGCCTCGATCGCGTCAATCGCCTCGACGTCGATCTTCGGGTTCGTCGCCCACCAGTCCCACAGCGCCTTCGCTGCCGACGGGGGCACAACGCCCAGTTCGCCCAGCTTCTCGGTCGCGTGTGCTTCCAGTTCGAACCAGATGGCGTATTTCGCCTCCGGCTCCCAGATCGCGGTCATGGCGGGGCGGGCGTAACGTGGGACCATTGGGGCAGCTCCGGAAGAATGCGTGTGTTCGCCGGGGCGGCTAAGGCGGGAGGCGCGATAAGGCAAGAGCGCAAATGAAAAGGGCGCGGCAGGTAATGCTGCCGCGCCCCCCAAAGAGCTGGAATGAGACTGCCTTACGGGAAATCAGGCAGCCTGCTCTCCCTTATTGTCGTCGCCACCTTCGACCACGGACAGCTTCTTGGCGCCGTTCACCGCGATCTTCTTGGGCTTCATCGCTTCGGGCACTTCACGCACCAGTTCAACGACCAGCAGGCCGTCGGCAAGCTGCGCGTCCTTGACAAAGACGTGGTCAGCCAGTTCGAACCGGCGCTCAAACCCGCGCTGGGCGATGCCGACATGCAGGAACTCGCGGTCTTCCGCGTCCTCGGGCTTGATACCCTTGACGGTCAGCATGTTCTGCTGCGCGGTGATGTCGATGTCTTCCGGCTTGAAACCCGCAACGGCAAGCGTGATGCGATACGCATTCTCGCCGCGGCGCTCGATATTGAAGGGCGGATAATTGTCGCCCTGATTGCGCGCGGTATTCTCAAGCAGGTCGAACAGACGGTCGAAACCGACAGTGGTCCGGCGATAGGGGGTGAAATCAAAACGGTTCATGTCAAATCCTCCAAATGAAGCAATCTTTCGCAGGCCCGGTTGTTTTCCCCGGGAACGGACCCCATCAATCGGGCATCCGCGGCTCCTGCCGAACTTTGCGCGCCTCCATCCGAAACCGGCATGGGTTTGCGCAGTTGTTATCTGGTGCGGGAAAATCCGTGTTTCAAGTGCCCGGTTGACGGGCGCGAACCGAGAATTTGAAGGAATTTTATGAGCCAGTCCGCAAAGGTCGAGATCTACACCCAGTTTGGCTGCCCCTATTGCCACCGCGCCATCGCGCTGTTGAAGGACAAGGGCGTCGATTACACCGAATATGACGTGACCATGGACCGTGCCAAGCGCGCCGAAATGGCAGAGCGCAAGCCCGGCGCGCGCACCGTGCCGCAAATCTTCATCGACGACGAAGCCATCGGCGGCTGTGACGAGATGATGGGCCTGAACCGCGAGGGCAAGCTTGACCCGATGCTGGGGTTGTAAGCGCCGCGCATGACCCGGATCGCGCTCTATCAGGCCAATACCGGCATCGATCTCGCCGCCAATATCGCCGCGCTGGAAACGGCGGTCGAAGAGGCGGCGGCAGGCGGGGCGCAAATGCTGTTCACGCCGGAGATGTCGAGCCTGCTCGACCGCGATCGCAAACGCGCGGCCGTCAGCGTGACAAGCGAGGGCGAGGACAGGGCGCTGGCCGCGATGCAGGTGGCGGCCAAGGCGCATGGCATCTGGATCGCGCTGGGTTCGATCGCGGTGAGGCCCGACGGCGGCGACGGGCGCTGGGCGAACCGCTCGCTGCTGATCACGCCTGCGGGCGAAATCGCGGCGCGATATGACAAGATCCACATGTTCGATGTCGATCTCGACGATGGCGGGTCCGGCGAAAGCTGGCGCGAATCGAACGGGTTTGCGTCGGGCGAGGATGTCGTCACCGCCGACACGCCACTGGGCCGGATTGGATTCGCGATCTGCTATGACATGCGTTTTCCCGCCTTGTGGGAGGAACTGGGCAATCGCCGCTGCGATGCCATCGCTTGTCCCGCGTCCTTTACCCGGCCCACCGGACGCGCCCATTGGCACCTGCTGCTGCGCGCCCGCGCGGTGGAGGCGTCGGCATATGTCATCGCCGCCGCGCAGGTGGGAGAGCATGAGGACGGGCGCAAGACATATGGCCATTCGCTGGTCGTCGACCCATGGGGCGAGGTGCTGCTCGACATGGGCGAAGAGGGCCCCGGTGTCGGTTTCGCCGAGATCGATCCGGCCCGCATCGCCGAGGTGCGGCGGCAGTTGCCATCGCTCGCAAACAGGCGCACATTAACCAAATAGGCCATTGCGCTTTCGCTTGGCATCGCTAAGTCGCCGCAACCATGATCGTTTTCGACCTCCGCTGCTGTAACGCCGACCATCGGTTCGAGGGCTGGTTCCGCTCGTCCGCCGATTTCGAACATCAGCGTGACACCGGCCTGCTGTGCTGCCCGCATTGCGGCAGCCATCAGGTGGAGAAGGCGGTGATGGCGCCGGCAGTCGGCCGTAAGGGCAACCAGATCGACGCGCGCCCCGTGTCCGCCCCTGCGCAGCCTGACCCGACGCATGGCGAGGCACCTGCGCCGCCAGCATCCGCACCGGTTCCGGCGATGACCCATCTGACGGATGAGGCGAAGAAGGCGCTGATCTCGATGGCCGCGATGCAGCAGAAGGTGCTTTCGAAATCCAAATGGGTCGGCAATGATTTCGCCGAGGAAGCCCGTGCCATGCATTATGGTGAGCGCGAGGTGGAGGCGATCCACGGCCAGACCAGCCGCGAGGAAGCGGCCGAGCTGGTGGATGAAGGCATCGACATCGCCCCGCTGCCGTTCCCGGTCGGCCCTCCCGAAGCGATGAACTGATCTACGGCATAGAGGCACAAGAAAAAGGCGCCGGCAGCATCAGCTGCGCGGCGCCTTTTCTTTAGGCCGTGGCGAGCAGGTCTTACTTCCTGCTGGCCAATTCCTTGTTCAGCCATAGCGCACCCAGCGTCGCCAGCGCGCCCGACAGCAGATAGGCGCCCGATGCCAGCAGCCCGAAATTGACCGATAGCAGCAGCGCGGCCAGCGGCGCGAAGCCTGCGCCGATGAGCCAGGAAAGGTCGCTGGTCAGCGCCGAGCCGGTATAGCGGTGTTCGGTCTGGAATTCGGAGGACACCACGCCCGACGACTGGCCGAAGGCGAGGCCGAGCAGGATGAAGCCGATCACCATGAAGGCGATCTCACCCGCGCGTCCGGCATCGAGCAACTGCGGGCCGAAGCCCGAAAACACCGCGATACCCACCGCGCAGCCGCCCAGCAGCGTGCGGCGGCCAAGCTTGTCGGCAAGCCGGCCCGATGCGACCACGGCGAACACGCCGACAGCGGCGGCCAGCGCCTCGATCAGAAGGAAGTGGGTCGGGCCTTCCTCGGTGAAAAGGTAGACCCATGACAGCGGGAACACGGTGACCATGTGGAACAGCGCGAAGCTGGCGAGCGGAGCGAAAGCGCCGACTACGATGGTGCGCCATTCGGTCTTCAGCGTGTTCATCACGCTGACCGGCTGCAGGTCCTTGGACACGAAGAGGTTCTCGAACTCTTCGGTCACCACGATGCGCAGGCGGGCGAACAGCGCCACCACGTTGATCGCAAAGGCCACGAAGAAGGGATAGCGCCAGCCCCAGCTCAGGAAGTCGGCTTCCGACATCGAGCTTTTCATGAAGGCGAAGAGGACGGAGGCAACGATCAGGCCGATCGGCGCGCCTAGCTGCGGGATCATCGCATACCAGCCGCGCTTGTTCTCAGGCGCATTCAGGGCAAGCAGCGAGGCGAGGCCATCCCACGTGCCGCCGAGCGCGAAACCCTGACCCAGACGGAAAAGGATGAGGAGATAGATCGAGGTCATCCCCGCCGTTTCATACGAAGGCAGGAAAGCGATGGCCGCGGTCGATCCGCCCAAGAGGAACAGCGCGATCGTCAGCTTCGTGCCGCGGCCATAAGCCCGGTCGACGCCCATGAAGACCAGCGAACCCACGGGCCGCGCGATGAAGGCGAGGGCGAAGATCGCGAAGGACCAGAGCGTGCCCGTCAGCGCATCGACAAAGGGGAAGAACAGGCGCGGGAACACCAGCACCGATGCGATGGCATAGACGAAGAAGTCGAAGAATTCGGACGTGCGGCCGATGATCACCCCGATCGAAATCTCGGCCGGTGAAGGCTTGTGTTTTTCCTTGAAGATGGGAAGGCCCATCGCTTCGCGGGTCGGGGAAAGACTGCTCATGATCTCAGGTTCGGCCTCGTTCCGGTACGGGGGCGTCGTGCCCCTTTTACCATGGGCGGGGCAACGCCGGACGATTCGTGTTCGCGGGCCATATCAACTTTGACCGCGATCAATGACATTGGACAAAATGTCCTATGTTCGCATTCGCAGCACGGGTCTAGGCGCAGCGCCATGACCCGCTCCCTCATCCCCCAAAACCGGCGCAAAAGCTGGACTTATCTGCGAATCACCAGCGTCACCGCGCTTGCCGCGGCACTGGGCGGCTGTGGCACCGTGGTGCTGGACCCCGCCGGTGATGTCGCACAGCAGCAAGGCGATCTCGTCGTTCATTCGACCTATCTGATGCTGCTGATCATCATCCCGGTGATGGCCGCCACGGCCTGGTTCGCATGGCATTACCGCGCCTCGAACAAGGACGCGAAATACGATCCCGACTGGGATCACTCGACCCAGCTCGAACTGCTGATCTGGGCCGCGCCGCTGCTGATCATCATCGCGCTTGGCGCGCTGACATGGGTGGGCACGCATCTCCTCGACCCTTATCGCCCGATTGAGCGGATCGATGCCGCGACCAGGGTGGCCGAGGACCAGGAGCCGCTGACGGTCGAAGTCGTCGCGCTCGATTGGAAATGGCTGTTCATCTATCCCGATCAGGGCATCGCCACGGTGAACGAGCTGGTCGTCCCCACGGGCCGTCCGCTCAATTTCAAGATTACCTCCGCCACGGTGATGAACTCCTTTTACGTTCCGGCCATGGCGGGCCAGATCTATGCGATGCCGGGCATGGAGACGAAGCTTCACGCCGTCATGAACGAAAACGTGAAGTCGGTCGGCTTCTCCGCCAATTATTCGGGCGCGGGCTTCCCGAACATGCGCTTCCCGCTGGTGTCGGTTTCGGACGAAGAGTTCGCCGACTGGGCGGGCCGGGTGAAGGCGGGCGCGGATACTTCGGCCTTTTCGGACCGTGATATCGAGAACCGCGGCGAACTGACCCGCGCGGCCTATCTCGAACTCGAAAAGCCGAGCGAGGCGGATCCGACGATGCATTTCGGCTCGGTCGATCCGGCGCTTTATCAGGCGATCCTCAACATGTGCGTCGCGCCGGGCAAGCTTTGTCAGGACGAGATCATGGCGATGGACGCCAGGGCCGCTGCCGGACATGCCGGTGAAGAGGGTGCCGGCGAAGATGGTGAAGGCCACGAAATGGTCAGCGCCGACCTGCTGACCTATGACAAATACGGCCGCGATAAATCGGTCGCCATCACCGGCAACCCCAGCGCCGAGCATATGCGCGAACTGGAAAAGGTGCGCGCCAAGGCCCGCGCTGCCGTCTCTGCCCATCACATGCAGAACATGAACAAGGGTGCGGACAAGCCCGCGATGGAGGGTCAGGAGATCCTTCCCGAGGCCCCCACCGAAGCGGCAACCGCTGCCGCATCCCCCACGAATTCCCGGAATTGACCGTCATGGAACTGGAACACGTAAGCCACGATCACTGGAGCCCCATCCTGGGCCGGCTCTGGTTCGATGCCATCCCGATGGAGCCTATCGTCTGGGCGACCTTTGCAGGCGTCGCCGTGGGCGGCATCGCGCTGGTCGCGGCGCTGACCTATTTCAAGCTCTGGGGCTATCTCTGGAAGGAATGGTTCACCAGCGTCGATCACAAGAAGATCGGCATCATGTACATGGTGCTGGGCCTTGTGATGTTCGTGCGCGGCTTTGCCGATGCGATCATGATGCGCCTGCAGCAGGCCATGGCCTTCGGCGGGAACGAGGGCTACCTCAACGCGCATCACTTCGACCAGGTGTTCACGGCGCATGGCGTGATCATGATCTTCTTTGCCGCGATGCCGTTCGTGACGGGTCTGATGAACTATGTCGTGCCGCTGCAGATCGGCGCGCGCGACGTGTCATTTCCCTTCCTCAACAATTTCAGCTTCTGGATGACGACCGCGGGTGCGGTGATCATCATGATGAGCCTGTTCCTGGGCGAATTCGGCCAGACCGGCTGGCTTGCCTATCCGCCGCTGTCGGGCATCGCCTACAGCCCGTGGGTCGGCGTGGATTACTGGATCTGGGCGCTGCAGATCGCGGGCGTGGGCACGCTCTTGTCGGGCGTCAACCTCGTGGCGACCATCGTCAAGATGCGCGCGCCGGGCATGACCATGATGCGCATGCCGATCTTCACCTGGACGGCGCTGTGCACCAATATCCTGATCGTCGCCGCCTTCCCGGTGCTGACGGCGGTGCTGTGCATGCTCAGCCTCGACCGGTACATGGGCTTCAACTTCTTCACGAACGATTTTGGAGGGAACTCCATGATGTACGTGAACCTGATATGGATCTGGGGCCACCCTGAGGTCTACATCCTGATCCTGCCCTTGTTCGGCGTGTTCTCCGAAGTCACCTCGACCTTCAGCGGCAAGCGCCTCTTCGGCTATTCGTCGATGGTCTATGCGACGATGGTCATCACCATCCTGTCCTATGTCGTGTGGCTGCACCACTTCTTCACCATGGGTTCGGGGGCGAGCGTCAACTCGTTCTTCGGCATCACCACCATGGTGATCTCGATCCCGACAGGTGCGAAGCTCTTCAACTGGCTGTTCACGATGTATCGCGGCCGCATTCGGTTCGAACTGCCCATGATGTGGACGGTGGCCTTCATGCTCACCTTCACCATCGGCGGCATGACCGGCGTGCTGCTGGCGGTTCCGCCTGCCGACTTCGTGCTCCACAATTCGCTGTTCCTGATCGCGCATTTCCACAACGTGATCATCGGCGGCGTGGTGTTCGGCGTATTCGCAGGGATCAACTACTGGTGGCCCAAGGCGTTCGGCTTCAAGCTCGATCCGTTCTGGGGCAAGGTCAGCTTCTGGATGTGGGTGCCGGGCTTCTATGCCGCTTTCATGCCGCTTTATGTGCTGGGCCTGATGGGCGTCACGCGCCGCATGCGGATGTTCGATGATCCCTCGCTTCAGCCGTTCTTCATCGTCGCCCTGCTGGGTGCGGTGATGATCGCGGCGGGCATCGGCGCCATGTTCGTGCAGTTCTATGTTTCCATCCGGAACAAGGAAAAGCTGCGCGACGAAAGCGGCGATCCGTGGGATGGCCGCACCCTCGAATGGGCGACCAGCTCGCCGCCGCCGGAATACAACTTCGCCTTTACCCCGCGCGTGCACGACATCGATGCATGGGCCGACATGAAGCGGTGCGGCGTGACCCGCCCCACGCAAGGCTTCAAGGCGATACATATGCCCAAGAGCACCGCCACCGGCGTCGTGCTGGCGGGCCTGTCGGTCGGCCTCGGCTTCGCGATGATCTGGTACATCTGGTGGCTCGCCATCGCTTCCTTCGTCGGGATCCTCGGCTACGGCATCTTCCACACCTTCAACTACAAGCGGGATTATCACATTCCGGTCGAGGAGGTCGTGGAGACCGAGAATACCCGCACGCGCCAGCTGGCGCAGGCCGCAGCGTAAGGGAGGGCCGAGACAATGACTGCAAACACCGCCGACGCCCGCACCGTATCCGCGCAGGTCCCCGATCACGGGCTTTCGCAGGAACAGCTGCAAGAGGCGTTCTACGACCTCGACGAACACGATCACCCCGAAGGCGGCAGCACCATGCTGGGCTTCTGGATCTATCTGATGAGCGACTGCCTCATCTTCGCGATGCTGTTCGCCGCTTATGGCGTGCTGGGCGGCAATTTCGCGGCGGGTCCGGGTCCGAAGGAATTGTTCGAGCTGCCGCTGATCGCGCTTAACACCGCGATGCTGCTGTTCTCCTCCATCACCTATGGCTTTGCCATGCTGGCGATGGAAAAGGGGAGCGTGAAGGGCACGCAGCTCTGGCTGCTGGTCACCGGCTTCTTTGGCCTGTGCTTCCTCGGGATCGAGATCTACGAGTTCACGCATCTGATCATGGAAGGCGCGGGGCCGTGGCGTTCGGGCTTCCTCACTGCCTTCTTCTCGCTGGTCGGCACGCACGGGCTTCACGTCACATTTGGCCTGATCTGGCTGGTCACGCTGGTGATCCAGGTCGGCATGAAGGGACTGATCCCCGCCAACAAGCGCCGCCTGATGTGCCTGTCGCTGTTCTGGCACTTCCTCGACGTCATCTGGATCGGCGTCTTCACCTTTGTCTATCTGATGGGAATGCTGTGATGGCTGATACCCAAACCCGCCCCGAAGAGCTTGCCGGCAAGCACATGCACGCCAGCGCCCACTCTCACGGTCATGACGAACATGATGGCGCGGCCCACGGCTCGATGCGCGAATATGTGATCGGCTTCCTGCTTTCGGTCGTGCTGACCGCCGTGCCGTTCTGGCTGGTGATGTCGGGCGCGATCGCGGACAAGCAGGCGACCGCGCTGGTCATCATGGCCTTCGCCATCGTGCAGATCGTGGTGCACATGATCTACTTCCTGCACATGAACACGAAATCCGAAGGCGGCTGGACCATGATGGCGCTGATCTTCACCGTCATCATCGTGGTCATCGCCCTGTCGGGCTCGCTCTGGGTCATGTATCACCTGAACTACAACATGATGCCTTCAATGAGCGAGATGGGGCAATTGCCCTGACAATGACCGATGCCGGATGCTGGGGCGATTGACGGAGTAGTGAAGTCTCGCAGGCCATGGGTGCTGACCATAGTGCTCCTGCTGGCCTGTGCGGGGTTCGTCGCGCTGGGCGTGTGGCAGGTGCAGCGCCTGCACTGGAAGCATGATCTGATCGCCCGCGTCGATGCGCGGGTCGCGGCCTCGCCGGTGGCGCTGCCTTCCGACCGGGTGCTGGCAGCGGATGATTTCGAATATCTTCGCGTGCGCGCCGCCGGCCGGTTCGAGCCGGAGGCGGCCGCGCTGGTCAGGGCGGCGACGGGGCTTGGCACCGGGTACTGGACCATGGTGCCGATGCGCGCCGAAGATGGTCGCCAGATCTGGATCAATCGCGGCTTTGTCCCCGCTGGCACCACGGTTGGCGAAGCTTCCGCCGCCGTTCCCACAGGGCTGGTCATGGTCACCGGCCTGCTGCGCAAACCCGAACCGGGCGGCAGCCTCCTCCAGTCGAACCGCCCTGCCGACGACCGCTGGTATTCGCGCGATGTCGCGGCACTGGCGCAGGATCGCGGCATTGGCGCGGTCGTGCCCGCCTTTATCGATGCGCAGGCGGAAGCAGGCGGCGCGAACAGCGGGGAAGGGGCGCAGCCGGTGCCCGGCCTGACCGTCATCAATTTCCCCGACAATCACCTGTCCTATGCCCTGACATGGTTTGCGCTGGCCGTGCTTTCCCTCGTGGCCATCTGGCTTCTGTGGCGGGTTTCGCCTAACCGCTAGCGCATGTTGCGCTTCATCGCCCCGGTACCTGCACATGCGAGCGCCAGCTGGCGCAATGTGCTGCTGTTGATCCAGCTGAGGTGGATCGCGGTCATCGGGCAACTGGCCACCATCGTCGCCGTCACCGCCCTGCTGCAAGCCCGCCTGCCGCTGGCGCCGCTGCTGCTCGCGCCGCTGCTGCTGATATGCGTGAACCTGCTGGGCGCGCTCAGCCTGCGGCGCAGGCGCGAATTCTCTCAGGGGGAGCTGCTGGTCGCCCTTTTGATCGATGTCGCGGCGTTGTGCTGGCAGCTGTATCATTCAGGCGGTTCGACCAACCCCTTCACCTTCCTGTTCCTGCTGCAGATCGTGATCGGGCTGGTCATCCTCGAACCGCGTCAAAGCTGGGTGATCGCGGCGGTTGCCAGCCTTGCGATCGTGTTTCTCACCTTTTTCAACGTGCCGCTCGATCTGCCCGATGAACATGCGGCGCAGGAATTTCGCCTCTACCAGTTCGGCAGCCTTTTCTGTTTCGTTCTGGCCGCGGCGCTGCTGGTGTTTTTCGTGACCCGGCTCGACCGCAATCGCCGCCAAAGCGACAAGGCGCTGGAAGCTATGCGGCGTCAGGCGGCAGAGGAGGACCACATCATCCGCATGGGGCTCCTCGCATCGGGCGCGGCGCACGAGCTGGGAACGCCGCTGTCGTCCATGTCGGTGATCTTGGGCGACTGGACTCATTTGCCGGTCGTCACCGCCGATGAGGAATTGCAGGAAGACATCGCCGACATGCGGACAGAGCTGGAACGCTGCAAGACGATCGTGAGCGGCATATTGATGTCGGCGGGCGAACTGCGCGGGGAAAACCCGGTGGTCACCAGCGTGCGCACGGTCTTTGCCGAGATCGCGCGCGAATGGCAGTCGCGCAGCGATGGCGAACTGATCTTCACCGACCTGTTCGGTGAAGACATGGCCATCGTCGCCGATCCAGGATTGCGGCAGGTGATCGGCAATGTCATCGACAATGCGCAGGAAGCATCGCCTGCCCATGTCGCGCTTGAAATCGCGCGGGTCGATGATGATCTGGTTGTCACTGTGACGGATAACGGACCGGGCTTCGCGCCCGAAATCATGGATCGCATCGGCCAGCCCTACGCCTCGACCAAGGGGCGCGACGGGGGCGGTCTGGGGCTGTTCCTTGTCACCAATGTGATGCGCAAGCTGGGGGGCAATGTCCGGGTCGCCAATCGCGAAAACGGCGGCGCGATGGTGCGCCTGTCGCTGCCGCTGGAGGCCATCGCCTATCGGAAGGGACCTATCGCATGAGCGGCGCCAGATTGCTGATCGTCGAAGATGACCCGGCCTTTGCCCGCACGCTTGGCCGCTCGTTCGAAAGGCGCGGCTATGCGGTCACCACCGCATCTTCCGCGGCTCAGGCGGATGAAGCCGCGAGACAGGGTGATTTCACCTATGCGGTCGTCGATCTGAAGCTGGGTGGCGATTCTGGGCTTGCCGTTGTGCAGGCGCTGAAAGCGGTGCAGCCCGATACGCGCGTCGTCGTGCTGACAGGCTATGCCAGCATCGCAACGGCGGTCGAGGCGATCAAGCTGGGCGCTTCGCAATATCTGGTGAAGCCATCCAACACCGACGATATCGAGGCCGCCTTCAACGCCGAGCAAGGCGATGCCAGCGTGCCCGTGGAAGGGCGCAAAACCTCGATCAAGACGCTGGAATGGGAATATATCCACCAGACACTGGTCGAGTGTGACTTCAATGTCTCCGAGGCGGCGCGCCGGCTCGGCCTCCACCGCCGCACGCTTGCGCGAAAGCTGGAGAAGCGGCGCCTTTAGAACCTTGGCGGCGCGGAGCCGGTTTCGATCCATACGGCCCCCTGCAGCGGACAGTTCGTCCTGTGATGGGCAGTTTAACGCGCGGTGTCGTGAAAAGGGCAGAATATTATCGGCAGGAGTACAAAGGGCAAAGAACCGTGTAAGGCTCTTCGCGCAGGAGAATGCAAATGGATCAGCTGCGCGTATTTTTCGGGGGCGAAAACGAGAATCGGTTCGAGGATGGGCTGCGCGCGACGGTAGTCTCGTCAGCCGAGATTTCCTCCTCTCCCAACCCCTGTGCCGTCATGCCGCACGAAATTGTGCCCTTTGGCCCCACCGGCGGGCTGGTGCTGATCGATCTCGTCTTCGATGGCGATTGCCACATCCCCTACGCCCCGGCCGAGGCGATCGGTTCGCTGGGCATATTGATCCTGCTGACCGGCGGGATGGAAGTGGCGTTTGAAGATGACGACCCGGTCGAGCGCCGCATCGATCCGGGCGAATGCATCATCAAGAGGGTCGAGGATCCGCCGGGCTCCGCCGTCTATCTGGGCGGCGCGCATTTTCGGGCGGTGGCCATGACCTTCGGAGCGCAGGATGTCGAATATCTCCTCTCGCTCGACTGGGGCACGCATGAGGCGCAGATCCGGCGGCTGCTGACGCATGACCGCCCCGGCACGCTGGTCGGAACCAGCGAGAGAGTGCGCAATCTGGCCCGCAGCGCGCTCGACTGCAATCTGGAAGGGGATATCCGCACCCGCTTCCTATCGGCGCTGGTGCCGGGCCTGCTGTGCGCGGTGGTCGAGGCGGTCGACAACCGGGCGCTGACGCAGCGATCCTTTGCCCGCGCGTCCCTTGTCGATAGCGCCATGGATGCGCGCGACCGGGTACTGGCATCCATCGACGATGCGCCTACGCTTGAACAGCTTGCGGTCGATCTCGGCATGCGGCCGCGCGGTCTGGCCGCGGCCTTGCAGGACGTGTTCGGCATGTCGGTTGCCGATATCGTGAGAGAGGCGCGGCTGATGCGCGCGCGGCAGCAATTGAGCGATGGCGGGATGGATCTGGAGGATATCGCGATCGACGCCGGCTATCGGCACGTCAGCAATTTCACGACCGCGTTCCGGCGCCGTTTCCACATGCCGCCGCGTGCTTTCCAGAAGCTGGAGGCCGATGTGGATTGAGATGGCCCCGGCCAATCGCTGCCACTTGCAATGGCGGGGGGGCGGGACGATGTGGGGCTCTCGATAACGACCGGTCCGATACAGGCATCCGGCAGAGCAGGAGCCAGACCCTTGAGCATGATCGATTTCACCCATGATCCGGCAGCACGCTGCTGGGTCCCCGGCGCTCAGGGCCATTGCGACTTTCCGGTCCAGAACCTGCCGCTTGGCATGGCGAGCATTGATGGCGGCGCGTCGCTGGGCGTAACGCGGATCGGCGATCACGTCCTGTCGCTGCCGACAATCGCCGGGTTGATGACGGGCAAGGCGCAGGAAGCGGCGCGCGATGCGATGGGATCGCTCAACGATCTTGCCGCGCGCGGCGGGGATGCGATGCGCGATCTGCGACGGCAGCTCTTTACCCTGCTGACGCAGGAGGATCACCGCGAACGGGTCGAGCCGCATCTCCACCCGGTGGCCGACGCCGTGATGGAGCTTCCCTTCCGCATTGGCGATTACACCGATTTCTATACCGGGATCCATCACGCGGAGAATATCGGGCGTTTCTTCCGGCCCGAAAATCCGCTGCTTCCCAATTACAAGCATGTGCCCATCGGCTATCACGGCCGCGCTTCTTCGGTGCGGGTATCGGGCGGCGATGTCATCCGGCCCTACGGCCAGACGCGCCCGGCAGAGGGTGAGGACATGCCCGGTTACGGCCCGAGCGCGAGGCTGGATTACGAGCTGGAGATGGGCGTCTGGGTGGGTGAGGGCAATGCGCTCGGCCAGCCGGTCCCGATTGCCGGGGCGGGGCGACATATCGCCGGGATCTCGATCCTGAACGACTGGTCTGTACGAGACCTGCAGGCATGGGAGTACCAGCCGCTGGGGCCGTTCCTTGCCAAGAATTTCCATTCCACCGTTTCGCCATGGGTGGTCACCATGGACGCTCTTGCCCCGTTCCGCACGGCGCAGCCCGCGCGTGCCGAAGGCGATCCGAAACCGCTACCCTATCTGTGGGACGATGCCGATCAGGGGGAAGGCGCGCTGGCGGTGACGATGGAGGTGCTGATCAGCACGGCTGCGATGCGCGATGCAGGCCATGCGCCGCACCGGCTCAGCAGCGGTTCGATGACCGCGATGTACTGGACCGCGGCGCAGATGGTCGCGCATCACGCCAGCAATGGCTGCGATCTCAATCCGGGCGATCTGCTGGGCACCGGCACGCTGTCGGGCAAGAACGAGACGAGCTGGGGCAGCCTGATGGAGCTGTCGGCCAATGGCACGAAGCCGATCGCCCTGCCTTCGGGCGAGACGCGCACCTTCCTGGAGGATGGCGACGAAATCGTGATGCGCGCCTTCGCCGAAAAGGAGGGCTGTGCCCGCATCGGCTTCGGCGAATGCCGCGGGGTCATCGTCGGGCGCTAGCATAGGGCCAGCGTGGCGCTGGCCCATCCGTTTTGGGAACAGCTCTTCGGCCAGATCCATGTCCAGGTCGGGCCCCGCCGCCATGGCCGCTTTCAGCGCAGGTGCCTGCGGCAGCACATGGGCCGCGTAAAAGCGGGAGAGGGCATTTGCATTCACCAGGGGGGTTAAGGTCCTGGCGGACCACATGCATCAAGCGATCGTTACAATTTCGGGGCGAAAGCGCTTGCCGAGCGTGGCGCGCGCGCTCTACTCGGTACAGATGGCGCAAGCGAAACAGGCAGATAGCTGCCCGGCAGCCCAAAATCCGGCCCGGCAGGAAAAGGTGCTGGCAGCTGGCGCGCAATTGTTCGCGACTCGCGACTATGCCGGCACCAGCATTCGCGACATCGGTGAAAAGATGGGCCTGCTGGCCGGCTCGCACCATCACTACATCCGCTTGAAAGAGGTGCTGTTGGTGCGGATCCACGACCGCGCCTTTAACGAGGCGGAGGCGGATAACGAGGCGGAGACGGAGATACGCAGGGCCATCGACGATGTCGCCGATCCGGATTCGCTGACGACATCGCTGATGAACGATTTGCGCGCCGTGCCCGAAACCGTGCGCGAACTGCTGGTCGCAACGCGCGAGACGTTTGAGGGGCTGTTCCGCGATCTGGTCGCGGCAGCGGTGGCGGGCCAGATCCTGCGGACTTCCTCCATAGGCCGGCCATGACGGAACGCTCCGAACCTGTTCCGGCAAGGCTGCTGCGCCACATGCTGGTGACGCGGGTGCGCAGCCTGTTCAACGACAGGTCGAAAGGTGAGGCACCGGTCATGCGGTCACCCGATGCGCTGTATGATCCGGCGTCGGCGATCTGGCGCGTGCATGGTGACGTGACCACGATGATGATCGGCGGTGTCGCCGCGCTCTTGATGCAGATGCTGCATCCCGCTGCGCTGGCCGGGGTTTGGGATCACAGCAATTTCCGCCATGACATGCTGGGTCGCCTGCGCCGGACGGCGCGCTTCATCGCGGTGACGACCTATGCCGAGCGTGCCGAGGCCGAGGCCGCGATCGAGCGGGTGAAGGCGATACATGCGCAGGTGCGCGGTGAGTTGCCCGACGGTACCCCCTATCGCGCGGATGACCCGCATCTGCTGGCGTGGGTGCATCTGTGTGAGACTATCGGCTTCCTCGATGCCTGGACGATCTACGGTGATCCGGCGATGCCCCATGCGCAGCGCGACGAATATGTGCGCCAGTCGGGCCTGGTCGCAAAAAGGCTGGGCGCGGACCCCGTGCCATCGACCCGAGCCGAGGTCGAGGCGATGATCGGCGAATTCATGCCCGAACTGCGTGTCGACGATCGCACGCGCGAAATCGCGCGCCTCGTCCTGTCCCAGCCCGCCCGTTCGCTGAGCGCGGCACCGGCGCAGGAATTGATGATGCGGGCGGCAATTGACCTGATGCCGCGCTGGGCGCAGGACATGCACGGCAGGCACCTGTCACGCCGCTCGCGCCCGCTGGTTCGGGCAGGAGCGCATGCCATGACGCGCACGCTGAACTGGGCTTTTGCCGACAAGGGGGCAAAGACCCGGCGCGAATGATGCGGAAGTTGGTGCGCCGGACCGGACAACAATGGGCACTCAGATCATTGGAGAATTTTAGTCGACCTTTGACTTCTAATCGTGTGCAGCGCCGCTCGGCCATTATCATCTCGTGATGTCAGCTATGCGCCCGGTTTCGGTCATAAGGGTCGAACTTTCGTTCGCCCAAAAGCGGACATCCAGCTTCCAAACTACCAAGATTAAACCGGCGGCACGATCATGCAGTCTGGAGAATTGGCTTGTTAAGCTGGCGAGGTGGATTGGCGGCCCTTGCCCGGATTCAGTCGCCGCGCCATGCGCCGATTGGCAATCGACTTCGGCATCTGCTCTAAAAGCTGAGAGCCCAGCTTATCCTCTTGCCCAAAGCCATGCTGCAGTGCAGTAAGGCTGCATGCGCATCGCCATCATCGATGAAAGCGCCTCGCGCGCCTCGATTATCGAAGAGGGCCTTTCGCAGCTTCCCGATTGCCAGATTTCGGTGATTACCGGCCGCCATGGCCTGCTGGCGCGGATTGCCGAAATCGATCCCGAAATCGTGCTGATGGACCTCGGTAACCCGTCGCGTGACGTGCTGGAGGAATATTTCGCGGTCAGCCGCGCATTGTCGCGCCCCATCGCCATGTTCGTCGATCAATCGGATGACGATGCCATCGCCTCGTCCATCGATGCGGGCGTCTCATCCTATGTCGTCGACGGACTGTCGGCTAATCGCATTCGCCCGATCATGGAAATGGCGGTGCGCCGGTTCAACGCATTCTCGCGGCTGCAGTCGGATCTGGATGCTGCAAACAGCAAGCTGACCGAGCGCGCCAATGTCGACAAGGCGAAGCGCATTTTGATGAACACCAAGGGCATTACCGAGCCCGAGGCTTATGCCGAATTGCGGCGCAAGGCGATGTCGTCATCCAAACGCATCGCCGATATTGCCGAAGCGCTGATCACGGCGCATGAATTGATGAAGGACTGAATGGTGCTGCAAGAAGGGGAAGGATCGTGACGCAGGAGCTGTCTGTCGGCTTCCTTCCGCTTGTGGACGCGTGTCTGCCGATCATCGCGCAGGAAATGGGCTTTGCCGAAGAAGAGGGGCTGAACCTTACCTTCATGCGCGATGTCAGCTGGGCAACGGTGCTTGACCGGCTGCTTTACGGGCATAGCGATGTCGCGCATATGCTGGCGCCATTGGCGATTGCGACGACGCTGGGGCGGGGGCGTCCAGCCCAGCCGCTGGCCGCGCCTTTCGTGCTGGGCCTGAATGGCAATGCCATCACCTTTTCGAACGAGCTGGCAGACAAGGTCGCACATGACTGTGATGGAGAACTGTGCGATCCCAAGGGCTTGGGCGCGCGCCTTCGTGATGAGGCACTTGCCCGCAAGGCCGCCGGCAAACCGCTGCGCTTTGGCGTGGTACACCGCTATTCCAGCCATAATTACATGCTGCGATACTGGCTGGCAGCGTGCGGCATGCACCCTGATGACGATGTTGAGATCATCACCGTCGCTCCGCCATTTACCGCCGATGCGCTGGCGGCGGGAGAGGTCGACGGGACCTGCGTGGGCGAACCCTGGAATTCGGTCGCGGTGGATCGCGGCGTGGGCCGGATCGTGCTGGCAACGGCGCAGATCTGGCGGCGCGGCGTCGAGAAGGTGCTGGCCATGCGCGAAAGCGTGCTGGACGAGCGTCGCGAGAGTATCGAGGCGCTGATCCGCGCCATGCGCCGCGCGGGCGAGCATTTCGTCAATCCGGCCAATTGGGAAGGCCACGCGAACCTGCTGGCCCGGCCCGAATATCTGGCGTCAGACCCGAAACTGATCCTCGCCGCGATCTCGGACGAGCTGATCCTGTCGCAGGATAGCGAGCCCGTTCATTTCAAGGATTTCATGTTCCAGTACCGCGAGGCGGCGAACTTCCCATGGATCAGCCAGGCCCAGTGGCTCTATACGCAGATGGTCCGCTGGGACGGGTTCGATTACGACCCGGCAGATGCCGAAAAGGCGGGACGCGTGTTTCGTCCGGACGTCTACCGCAGTGCATTGCGCGGACAGGATTCGCCGTTGCCCGGCGCAAGCTCCAAGGTGGAAGGCGCGGTGAAAAGCCCGCTTGGCGTAGGGGCGGAGCAGGGCGATCTGGTCATGGCATTCGACGCATTTTTCGATGGGAAAACCTTCGATCCAGAACAGCTTGAGGCTTATCTGGCATCGCAGACTTGAATAAAATTTCATGATGCAGCGCAAAAACCTCTTTACGCAGCTGCGGCGAATCGCTTATCTGGATCTCACAGCGAGCGGATCGCCACCCACGGATGGGTGACCCAGCGAACCTCGCCGTACTTACGAAATTGCGTGGCAACGTCGCCGCCCGAACCTCCCGATTGGGGAGCGTTTCGAGGCGGCTTTTTTGCGTTGTCCGACGATAGAGGGATCGAGTGGCAATGTCGGGACGTAACGGGAAATTCGGTTTCAATCGGCGCGCGGTCGTGGCGGCGATGCTCGCCTCGGCGGCACTGGCTGGCTGCGGCGGCGGCGGTTCGAGCGATGCGGGGAGCGAGAACGTCGTCGCCGCATCGGTCGACGGCCAGCCCGAAAAGCCCAATCTGAAACTCGGCTTCATCAAGCTGACCGACATGGCCCCGCTGGCCATCGCCAAGGAAAAGGGCTTCTTCGCCGAGGAAGGCCTCAACGTCGAACTCGAGCCGCAGGCGAACTGGAAGGTGCTGCTGGACGGCGTGATCGGCGGCCAGCTTGACGGTGCGCACATGCTGGCGGGTCAGCCCATCGCCGCGACCATCGGCTATGGCACCAAGGCCGAGCTAATCGCTCCGCTCAGCCTCGACCTCAACGGCAATGCGATCACCCTGTCGAACAAGACCTGGGCCGCGATCAAGCCGAGCCTTCCCACCGAAGGCGGCAAGATCGCTCACCCGATCAGCGCCAAGTATCTGAAGCCGGTCGTCGACGATTATGCCAAGCAGGGCAAGCCCTTCAACATGGGCATGGTCTTCCCGGTCTCGACCCACAATTACGAACTGCGCTACTGGCTGGCAGCTGGCGGTCTGAACCCGGGCTATTACGCTGACGGAGACGTTGCCGGCACCATCGACGCCGACGTCAAGCTGTCGGTCACCCCGCCGCCGCAGATGCCCGCGACTTTGGAAGCTGGCACCATCGAAGGCTATTGCGTGGGTGAGCCGTGGAACCAGGCCGCAGTGCAGAAGGGCATTGGCGTTCCGGTCATTACCGATGACGAAATCTGGAACGACAACCCGGAAAAGGTCTTCTCGATCCGCAAGGATTTCGCCGAGAAGTACCCCGCCACCACCGCCGCCCTCCTGCGCGCCATCATCAAGGCGCAGCAATGGCTCGACGCCGACAATGGCGCGAACCGCGCCGAGGCGGTCGAGATCCTCTCGCGCCCCAACTATGTCGGTGCCGATGCCGAAGTGATCGCCGCCTCGATGACCGGCAAGTTCACCTTTGAAAAGGGTGACACCCGCGATGCGAAAGGCTTCAACATCTTCTTCGATAAATACGCGGGCTATCCCTATTATTCGGACGCCATCTGGTATCTGACGCAGATGCGCCGCTGGGGCCAGATTCCCGCCGACCATCCCGATAGCTGGTACATGGAGCAGGCCAAGGCGGTCTATCGCCCCGACCTGTATCTGGCCGCTGCCAACAAGCTGGTCGAAGACGGTGTTATCCCCGCAGATTCCGTTCCGGAAACCGACGGCTACCGCGGCGAACAGTCGGGCTTCATCGACGGCATCACCTTCGATGGCAGCCAGCCCAACGCCTATCTCGCCAAATTCCCGATCGGCCTGAAGGAAGGCCAGACGGTATCGGCATCCGGCGTAAGCTCGAAGTAATACAATCCAAGTGACCGCGAACAGGAGCGATCCCATGGCAACCGTATTTGCAAACCAGTTCGACAGTGGCTCTGCGGACGAACCCGCGATCGAAGCAGCGGCGGGTTCTGTCGCCGGCAAGGTCGCTGTTCCCAGCGAGCCCGAGACTTCATCGGAGGGTTCGGCGCCGAAGAAGTCGGGGCCGTCGCCGCTGGCCGGACTGATAGGCAAGTGGGGCAAGAGCCTGATCGCTCCTGTTCTCGGCATTCTTATTTTCATCGGCCTTTGGGCGGCGCTCGCGCCGCAGGTCGAAACATCGCTGGGCGCGCTGCCCGGTCCGGTTGAGGTCGCCGAGCAGGGTGTTTCGCTGGTGGGCGAATGGCAGGCCGCGAATGAGAAGGAAGCGCAGTTCTACGCCGATCAGGATGCCCGCAACGCGGAGGCCATTGCCGCGGGCAACTCGGCCGGTGTGCGCAATTTCGAATATGCCGGCCCGCCGACCTTCCTCGACCAGATCTTCACCTCGCTGGAAACGGTGGCGCTAGGCTTTGCGCTGGCAACCGTCGTTGCCGTGCCGCTGGGGCTGGCCGCTGGCCTGTCGCCGCTGTTCAACGCCGCGATCAACCCGCTCATCCAGATCATGAAGCCGGTCAGCCCGCTCGCCTGGCTGCCGATCGTGACCATGGTCATCTCGGCCACCATCACCAGCGCCGATCCCATGCTGCCCAAGGCTTTCGTTATCTCGGCGCTCGTCGTGATGCTCTGCTCGCTGTGGCCGACGCTGATCAACACCGCCGTCGGCACCAGCAGCATCGACAAGGACCTCCTGAACGTGGGCCGCGTGCTGAAACTGGGCTGGTTTGCAAAGCTTACCCGCCTCGTCCTGCCCGCTTCGCTGCCTTATATCTTCACCGGTATGCGCCTGTCGCTGGGCGTGGGCTGGATGGTCCTGATCGCGGCCGAAATGCTCGCGCAGAACCCCGGTCTCGGCAAGTTCGTGTGGGATGAATTCCAGAACGGTTCTTCGCAGTCGCTGGCCCGCATCATGTTCGCCGTCGTCGTCATCGGCTTCATCGGCTTCGGTCTCGACCGCATCATGATGGCGCTGCAGTCGCTCGTTTCGAAGAACCACAAGATCTGAGCCGCGCTCAGTCGATAAGGAGACAGGTCATGGCTAACGCACCCATCCTTTCCCTGAAGGGCGTGACCAAGAGCTATACCGGGAAGACCGGCGATACCACCGACGTGCTCGGCGGCATCGACCTCGATGTCGAGGAAGGCGAATTCATCGCGATCCTCGGGTTCTCGGGCGCTGGCAAGACCACGCTGATCAGCACGATTGCCGGGCTGGTGAAACAGGACGCAGGCGAGGTCCTGCTTCGCGGCAAGCCCATCGACGGGCCGGACCGCGACCGGGGCCTCGTGTTCCAGTCCTATTCGCTGTTCCCCTGGCTGTCGGTGCAGCAGAACGTGGCGCTGGCGGTGGATGCGGTGCACAAGGACCGCAGCAAGACCGAACGCGCCGCGCTGGTCCGCCAAAAGGTTGAACTCGTCGGCCTTGGCCATGCGATGGACCGTAAGCCCGCGCAGCTGTCAGGCGGCATGCGCCAGCGTGTTTCGGTGGCCCGGGCGCTTGCCATGGAACCCGAAATCCTCCTTCTCGACGAACCGCTCTCGGCCCTTGACGCGCTGACCCGCGCCAAGCTGCAGGACGAGATCGAGCGTATCCGCGAAGAAGAAAAGCGCACCATCATCCTCGTCACCAATGACG
This sequence comes from Croceicoccus mobilis, assembly GCF_001661965.1. Lineage (GTDB taxonomy): Bacteria > Pseudomonadota > Alphaproteobacteria > Sphingomonadales > Sphingomonadaceae > Croceicoccus > Croceicoccus mobilis. The sequence continues at coordinate 80,881 of NZ_LYWZ01000027.1, read as the reverse complement.
TGGACGAGGCGCTGCTGCTTGCCGACCGTGTCGCTGTGCTGACCCCTGCGCCTGCCGCGCATATCGGGCAGATCTTCGACGTGACCATCAATCGCCCGCGCGACCGTGAGGCGATGAACGACGACGATCATTACAAGAGCTTGCGCGCCAAGATCGTGAACTATCTCTCCACCCTCAACGCGGAATCCTCCAGCGTCGGTGAGAGCGCGACCGCGCTGCCGGGTGTCACCCCGCTCGACCTCGCACCGCCGCCCAAGGCCTATCGCGAGGCGGGGCAGAGCGCGGTGAAGAACCGCTATCTCGAATTCTTCAAGCTCGACAAGGTGTACCCGACGCCCAAGGGTCCGCTGACCGTGGTGGAGGATTTCAACCTCATCATGGAGAGGGGCGAATTTGTCTCGCTAATCGGCCATTCGGGCTGCGGCAAGTCGACCGTGCTGACCATGGCGGCTGGCCTCAACGAAATTTCGAAGGGCGGCATTGTCCTTGATAACCGTGAGATCAGCGCTGCCGGCCCCGATAAGGCGGTGGTGTTTCAGGCCCCCAGCCTGATGCCATGGCTGACCGCGCGGCAGAACGTGGCGCTGGGCGTGGAGCGGGTCTATCCGCATGCGCCGCGCAGCGAGCGCCGCGACATCGTCGACTATTACCTCGACCGCGTGGGCCTTGCCGACAGCAAGGACAAGATGGCGGCGGAAATGTCGAACGGCATGCGCCAGCGTGTCGGCATCGCCCGCGCCTTTGCCCTCAGCCCGCGCCTGCTGCTGCTCGACGAACCTTTCGGCATGCTCGACAGCCTGACCCGCTGGGACCTGCAGGACGTTCTGGTCGAGGTGTGGAACCGCACCAAGGTCACTGCCATCATGGTGACGCACGATGTCGACGAAGCCATCCTGCTTGCCGACCGCGTGGTCATGATGACCAATGGCCCGCAGGCCACGATCGGCAAGATCCTCAAGGTCGACCTGCCGCGCCCGCGTGATCGCAAGTCGCTTTTGGAAGATCCCAAGTTCTACGAATACCGGCAGGAAGTGCTGCACTTCCTTGCCGAATATGATCACGGCCCCGCCGCCAAGGCAGCCTGATAGACAAGCGCAGCGCCTGCCCCCGCTGCGGGGCAGGCGAGCCGCGGGCAAGGACGCCCGGCGGTAAGGCGCCATAATCCACCGGCGGGCAATGCTGTCCCGCCATTCACCCAGCCATAGGCAGGCGATGACGCCTGCTCGACTTTCAAGTCATGCCTGGGGTGCGAGCGCACCCCGTGAGGGAGGTATTGTGTTGAACAAGTTTGCTCTGCTTTGCGCGGCTTCAACCGCATTCGTTTCGGCCCCGGCGCTGGCGCAGGCCGGTCCGTACGAGATCGGTGAGAACACTACGCTCGACCCGATCATCGAAGGCACGCTGCGCTATGAAAGCGTCAGTCAGCCCGACACCGCCGCCGACGATGCCGATGCGCTTACCTTCCGCATCCGTTCGGGCGCAGAGTTCAAGACCGGCGGTCTGTTCCTGCTGGCCGAGGCGGAAGCCACGCTTGCGATCATCGACGATTACAACGACACGATCCCGGGCAATGGCGTCGAGCCCTATTCGGTCGTCGCCGATCCCGACAATATCGAGCTCAACCGCCTTGCCATCGGCTATTCGGCCAAAGGCACCACGGTTACCCTCGGCCGTCAGGCGATAAACCTTGACGACCAGCGTTTCGTCGGCGCGGTCGCATGGCGCCAGAACGAACAGACCTTCGATGCCGCCCGCGTGCAGACGAAGATCGGCCCTGTGTCGCTGGACGGGACCTATTCCTTCTCGCAGCGCACGATCTTTGGCGTCGACAGCCCGAACGAGCATTTCGACGGCAATATCTACCTCGTCAATGGCGGCTTCGACCTGTCGAGCGTGAAGGTGAAGGCATTTGCCTATCTCATCGACTACGACACCCGCCTTGCCTACTCCAGCCAGACCTATGGCGTGCGTGCTGCTGGCGCCGTGCCGCTGGGCGGATCGACGAAGCTCAACTATGTGCTGAGCTATGCCAAGCAGTCCGATTACGGCGACAACCCCATCGATTATTCGGCCGATTACATCGGTGCGGAAGCCGGCCTTGGCTTTGGCGCATTCGGCATCAAGGGCGGTTATGAACTGCTGGGCAGCGACGACGGCGTCGCCGCTTTCCAGACCCCGCTTGCCACGCTGCACAAGTTCAACGGCTTTGCCGACCTTTTCCTGAGCACGCCTGCGAACGGTCTTCAGGATTACTATGGCGGCGCGTCGTACAAGATCGGTGACATGGGGCCGCTGAAGGGGCTTGCCGCAGGCGTCACCTATCACAAGTTCGAAAGCGACGAAGGCGGCATGAATTATGGCGACGAAATCGACGCCACGCTCGCCTTCAAAGTCGGCAAGGTCGGCCTGCTGGCGAAATACGCCAATTACAATGCCAAGGAGTGGGCCACCGATACCGAAAAGTTCTGGTTCCAGGCCTCTTTCAGTTATTGAGGCAAATCGTTGATCCGCTTGACGGAAATCATCGGGTCGCAATCGGCGGGGGCGAATGTGTGGCGCCTCCGCCTTCCCACCGGGACGGCAGGCCGCGCATTCGCGCTTGCCGTCCCGCCCCGGAAAAGCATATATATGCAGCCGCAAATGCCGTCCCCGCAGTTGGGGGAACAGACCGGCATTGCGCGAAATTCGAAACACGCGTGGCAATGGCGCCGCCCGAACCGTCCCTGATGGGACCGGATCGAGGCGGCTTTTTTGCGTGCGCAATCAAGTCCAAGGGATTGAAGCGATGATGGCACGCAGCAGAAGGGGCGAAGGGCGATGAGCGCGGTCCGCACCACCTGCGCCTATTGCGGCGTGGGCTGCGGCATCGTGGCGCAGCCGGGCGAGGGCCGCGCGCTGACCATCAAGGGCGACAAGGAGCATCCCGCCAATTTCGGGCGGCTGTGTTCCAAGGGCACATGGCTTGGCGAAACTGTCGGGCTGGAGGGGCGATTGCTGCATCCAATGATCGGCGAGCGCCGCGCGGGTTGGGACGAGGCGCTGGACCTTGTTGCCAAACGGATGGGCGACTGCATCGCGCAGCACGGGCCTGAAAGCGTGGCGTTCTATGTCTCGGGCCAATTGCTGACCGAGGATTATTATATCGCCAACAAGCTGCTGAAGGGCTTTGTCGGCACCGCCAATATCGACACCAATTCGCGCCTGTGCATGGCCAGCGCAGTCGCCGCGCATAATCGCGCATTCGGCGAAGACGTGGTCCCGGGTACTTACGAGGATCTCGAAGCGGCGGATCTGATCCTGCTGGTAGGGTCGAACACCGCATGGTGCCACCCCGTCATCTGGCAGCGGATCGAGGCGGCGCGCGAGGCGCACGGTGCAAAGCTGGTGGTGATCGACCCGCGCCGCACCGAAACGGCAGAGCGGGCGGACCTGCATGTGCCGGTCGCGCCAGATGGCGATATCGCGCTGTTCAATGCCCTGCTTGCCGAAATGCGCGATCGCGGGCTGCTCGACCTCGGCTTCATGGACGCGCATTGTGAATTACCGGTCGATTTCCTGGCGGACCTGTCCGCGCAGGATCACGGCGTGGATCCGGACGTGTTTGCCCGGCTTGCCGAACTGGTCGCCGCGAACCGGCGCATGGTCACCCTGTTCAGCCAGGGCGCGAACCAGTCCGTTTGCGGGACCGACAAGGGCAATGCGGTCATCAACCTGCACCTTGCCACCGGGCGCATCAATCGCACGGGCGCCGGGCCGTTTTCAATGACCGGCCAGCCCAATGCGATGGGTGGGCGCGAAGTGGGCGGCCTGGCCAATATGCTTGCCTGCCACCTTGGCTTTTCGGACGAAGAGCGTGCATCGGTCACCCGGTTCTGGAATGCGCCGGCACTGTGCGCAGAGCCCGGGCTGAAAGCGGTCGACATGTTCCGTGCCGTGCATGACGGGCGCATCCGTTTCATCTGGGTGATGGGCACCAATCCCGCCGTTTCCATGCCCGATGCAGGCTTTGTGCGCGAGGCTCTGGATCGCTGCGAGACGGTGGTCGTGTCCGAAGTGATCGCCGAGACCGATACGGCGAAACTGGCCGATATTCGCCTGCCCGCGATGGGCTGGGGCGAAAAGGATGGCACCGTCACCAATTCCGAACGCATGATCAGCCGCCAGCGCACGCTGATGTCGCCAGCCGGCGAGGCGAGGGCGGACTGGCGCATCATGTGCGATGTCGCGCGGCGACTGGGGTATGGTGGTTTCGATTTCGACCATCCCGGCATGATCTTCGCCGAATATGCCGCGATGACGCAGCTTTCCGTGGACCATGGCAAGATGCTCGACCTGACCGCATGGGCCTGTTGCAGCATAGAGGACTACGATGCGATGACCCCCTTCCGCTGGGGCGGGGAGCACCCATTGCAGGGGGGCTTCAGCCATGCGGATGGCAAGGCGCGCATCGTCGCCGTCGATGCGCCAAAGGCGGCAGCTGTCGATCCCGATTTCCCGCTGCGGCTCAATACCGGACGCTATCGCGACCAGTGGCACACGATGACGCGAACGGGCTTGAGCGCCAAGCTATCGATCCATCGCCGCGAGCCGCTGGTCGAGGTTCATCCCGCCGATGCCGATCGGTTCGGCCTTTCCGATGGCGGCTTTGCGCAGGTCGGCACGCGCTGGGGCGCCTCTGTCTATCGCGTCGCCGTTTCCGACGGACAGCGCAGCGGCGAAATCTTCGTGCCGATGCACTGGACGGACCTTACGGGGAAGGGGCGCACAGGCAAGCTGGTGCACCCGGCCACCGATCCGGTTTCGGGCCAGCCCGGCTTCAAGAACGTGTCGGCCACGATCGCGCCGGTCGAGCCCGAATGGCGCGGCTTTCTGATCGCGCGCGATGCGGTGAGGCCCGAAACAGCCTATTGGGCCATGGCCCGCGTCGAAGGCGGCTGGCTTACCGAAATGGCGGGCGACGGGGCGATCGATGTCGACGCGATCCTGCCCGAAGGCGAACGCTGCGAGGCATCGGACAAGGCGCGCGGCATGACGCGCATCGTGGTGCGCGCTGACAATGGCGAACTGGCCGCCGTGCTTTACCTGACGCGCAGCGGCAAATTGCCCGAGCGGGACTGGGTGGCGAAACAGTTCACCGACGAACAGGCCAGCTCGCTTGAACTGCTGGCGGGGCGTCCGGCGCAGCCTGCCGAAGATCGCGGCCCGCTGGTGTGCCTGTGCCTCGATGTCGGAGAGAAAGACATTCGCGAAGCCGTGCGCGGCGGTTGCTGCAAGCTGGGCGAAGTGTCCGACCAGACAGGTGCCGGCAGCAACTGCGGCAGCTGCCGCCCGCTGATCGCGAAACTGATCGAGGAGGAGACCGCTGCTGCGAAAATAGATGCCTGAAAATTGCGTGACTTAGCCTTGGAGCTTGCGCAAAAAGTTCCAAAAAGTGCGATCCAGGTCAATTTTGCATTGCGGCATAAATCGAATCGCCGTATAGAATTTTCTAGCGATGACGGCCCGATCCGGTCCTGCGATGAGGCGGACCAACGGCGATCAGGCCAGCCATCTTTCAACTGAACTTTTGACATGCAGCAATGGCGCTGCGCGGCCCTTCAACCGGATGTCCGGCTGAACGGGGAACGCGGCGCTTTTTGTCTTGCCCCGTGTTCGCGCCATTTCCGGCTCACGCGCAGCTCCACCGAACACGGGAGTTATCCATGGCGCGTGAACGTCTGGTCATTGTCGGAAACGGTATGGCTCCGGGCCGTATGCTCGAACATCTCTTCGAGCTGGCTCCGGAACGTTATGACGTAACGATCTTCAACGCCGAACCGCGCGTGAACTACGACCGCATCATGCTGTCGCCGGTTCTGTCGGGCGAAAAGGCGTTCAAGGATATCGTGATCCACGACGACGCCTGGTATGAGGATAACGGGGTCACGCTGCATCGCGGCGCAAAGGTCGAAAAGATCGACCGTGACGCGAAGACCGTGACCAGCGCCAACGGCATTACCGCCGAATACGACCGTCTTGTCATCGCGACCGGTTCCGCCCCCTTCATCATTCCCGTGCCGGGTCATCAACTCGATGGCGTGCTTGCCTATCGCGACCTCGACGATGTCGAAAAGATGCACGGTTACGCGGCGACGGGCGGGTCCGCCGTGGTGATCGGCGGCGGCCTGCTGGGGTTGGAGGCCGCCGCCGGTCTTCACATGAAAGGCATGAAGGTCACCGTCATCCATTTGATGCCCACGCTGATGGAGCGTCAGCTGGACACCGCTGCGGGCTATCTGCTGCAAAAGGAACTTCAGGGCCGCGGCATCGACATCCGCTGCGGCGCGAATACCAAGCAGATTCTGGGCGACGACAAGGTCACCGGCATCGAACTGGAAGATGGCACCGTGATCGACGCCGATGTGGTCGTCATGGCCGTGGGCATCCGCCCCAATACCGGCCTTGCCAGGGAGGCCGGTCTGGAAGTCAATCGCGGCATCGTCTGCGACGCGCAGCTTCGCACCAGCGATCCGGCGATCAGCTCGGTCGGTGAGTGCGTGGAGGTCGATGGCCGCGTCTATGGCCTCGTCGCCCCGCTCTACACCATGGCAAAGATCCTTGCTGCCGATCTGGCGGGTGCGCCGATCGACAATTACGTCCATTCGGAAACCCCGACCAAGCTCAAGGTCACCGGCGTGAACCTCTATTCCGTCGGGGATTTCGCGGAAGGCGAAGACCGTGAGGAAGTCGTCATGCGCGATGCCGCGCGCGGCACCTACAAGCGCGTCATCATCAAGGACGACCGCGTTATCGGCGCGGTCCTTTACGGCGATGTCGCCGATGGCGGCTGGTACAACGAACTGCTGCGCAAGGGCGAGGACGTCCGCGACATCCGCGAGACCCTGATCTTCGGCCAGGCGTTCCAGAACGCGGGAAACTCTGATCCCCTTGCAGCGGTCGCCAACCTTGCAGATGACGCGGAAATCTGCGGCTGCAACGGTATCTGCAAGGGGGCCATCACGGGTGCGATCAAGGACAAGGGCCTTTCCACGCTGGACGAGGTGCGCGCCCATACCAAGGCGTCTGCATCGTGCGGCAGCTGCACCGGCCTTGTCGAAAGCCTGATGGCGCTGACCCTGGGCGATGATTTCGATGCCAGCGCGCCCAAGTCGATGTGCGGCTGCACCCATCTCGGCCACGGCGAGGTCCGCCGCCTGATCAAGGCGAATGGCCTCAAATCCATCCCCGCCGTGATGCAGGAACTGGAATGGACCACCAGCGGCGGCTGCGCCAAGTGCCGTCCCGCGCTCAACTACTATCTGCTGTCCGACTGGCCGGGCGAGTATGTTGACGACAACCAGAGCCGTTTCATCAATGAGCGCGTCCACGCCAACATCCAGAAGGACGGCACCTATTCGGTGATCCCGCGCATGTGGGGCGGCATGACCAATTCCGATGAATTGCGCGCCATCGCCGACGTGGTCGACAAGTTCCAGATCCCGACCGTTCACGTCACCGGTGGGCAGCGCATCGATCTGCTCGGCGTAAAGAAGGAAGATCTGCCCGGCGTCTGGGCCGATCTCAACAAGGCGGGCATGGTTTCGGGCCACGCATACGGCAAATCGCTGCGCACGGTGAAGACCTGCGTCGGCACCAACTGGTGCCGCATGGGCACGCAGGATTCGACCGGCCTCGGCGTCGCGCTCGAGAAATTCCTGTGGGGGTCGTGGACCCCGCACAAGGTCAAGCTCGCCGTCTCGGGCTGCCCGCGCAACTGCGCCGAAGCCACCTGCAAGGACATTGGCGTGGTCTGCGTCGATAGCGGCTATGAACTGCACTACGCAGGCGCTGCCGGCCTCCACATCCAGGGCACCAAGAAGCTCACCACCCTCGAGACCGAGGAGGAGGTGATGGAGGTGACCGCGGCCATGATGCAGATGTACCGCGAGCAGGGCTACTACCTCGAACGCATCTACAAATGGGCCGACCGCGTCGGGCACGACACGATCCGCGAGCAGATCCTCGACAACAAGGAAACGCGCCGCGCCTATTACGAGCGCTTCGTGTTCTCGCAGCGGTTCGCGCAGACCGATCCGTGGTCCGAACGCGTCAGCGGCAAGGACAAGCACGAGTTCAAGCCGATGGCTGACCTGTCATCGCCCCATGCACCCTCGCAGATGGAGCCCGCAGAATGAACGCCGCAACGCCTTTCACTCGTCTTGCGGACGCCGAATGGGTCCGCGTCGGCACCATCGACGATATCCCGCGCCAGGGTGCACGCTGCGTGAAGACCGATGGCCCGACCATCGCCGTCTTCCGCACCGAAGACGACCGCATCTTCGCGATGCAGGATAATTGCCCGCACAGACAAGGGCCGCTTAGCCAGGGGATCGTGCACGGAAACTGCGTGACCTGCCCTCTGCATAACTGGGTGCTCTCCCTCGAAACCGGCCTTGCCCAAGGCGCGGACGAAGGCAGCGTGCCGACCTACGCGGTGCGGCTGGAAGGCCGGACCATCCACCTGAACCTGCAAAACTCTCCTGCTGCCTGACCGGCGGGAAACCAACTTAAGAAGGAAGGAATTCGATATGTCGTATATCGCTCCCGCCGAGTTTGCGGCCAAGATGGTCGACGCTGGCGAATCGAAGGTTTTCATGTCCACCAAGGACACTCTGGTCCGCGCCTATATGGCGGGCGCCATCCTCGCGCTGGCGGCCGCCTTCGCGATCTCGATCACCGTCAATACCGGCAACCCGCTCCTGGGCGCGCTGCTGTTCCCGGTCGGCTTCTGCATGCTCTACCTGATGGGTTTCGACTTGCTGACCGGCGTGTTCACGCTGGTCCCGCTGGCCCTGATCGACAAGCGGCCGGGCGTCACCATTGGCGGCGTGCTGCGCAACTGGGGCCTGGTGTTCTGCGGCAACTTTGCCGGTGCGATGACCGTTGCCGTATTCATGGCGATCATCTTCACCACCGGGTTCTCGACCGAACCCAATGCCATCGGGCAAAAGATCGGCGTGATCGGTGAAAGCCGTACGCTGGGTTATGCCGCTGCTGGCGCTTCGGGCATGCTCACGCTCTTCATCCGCGCCGTGATGTGCAACTGGATGGTATCGACCGGCGTCGTCGCTGCCATGATGTCCTCGTCCGTTTCGGGCAAGATCATGGCGATGTGGATGCCGATCCTCGTCTTCTTCTACCTCGGCTTCGAACACTCGATCGTGAACATGTTCCTGTTCCCGTCGGGCATCATGCTGGGCGGCCAGTTCACCTGGATGGACTATTTCATCTGGAATGAAATCCCGACCGTTGTCGGCAACCTTGTCGGCGGCCTGACCTTTGTCGGCGGCATGCTCTACGCCACCCACTACAAGGCTTCGGCTCCGCGCAATGCAAAGCCTGCGGCGCAGGGCGACGACTATCTGTCGATCGCTGCCGAGTAACCGGCTCTCCTGACGTCCGGGTTCCTCATTATCCGGACATGGCGAAGGGGCCCCGTCGTTCACGCGGCGGGGCCTTTTTGGCGGAGTAACGACCCATGCTGCGCGTATCTATCGGCCAATATTCGGATGCCGGGGCAAAGCCCGAAAACCAGGATTTTCATGGCGCGCTGATGCCAGATGCCGGTCAGAGCGCCATGAAAGGCGTGGTGCTGGCCCTTGCGGACGGCATCAGTTCAAGCCGCGTATCGGCAGAGGCGGCGCGCACGGCGGTGACTTCATTCCTTGCCGATTATCCTTCCACGTCGGACGCCTGGTCGGTCAAGACGGCGGGCATGCGGGTAATTGCGGCGACCAATCGCTGGCTGCACGATGCCAATCGCAATGCCGGGATATATGACGCCGATGCCGGCATGGCCTGCACCTTTTCCGCGCTGGTGCTGAAAGGACGGCACGCGCATCTCTTCCACATTGGCGACAGCCGCATCCAGCGGCTGACCGGCATCAGCCTTGAACTGCTGACGCGCGATCATGTGAAACGCCTGTCGGCCAGCGAATCCTATCTTGAGCGCGCATTGGGCATTGGCGAAGAGGTCGTGGCCGATTACGCCCGCGTTCCGCTGGAAGTGGGGCAGGTGTGGCTGATCACCAGCGACGGCGTGCATGACCATGTCGACGGCCGCACGGTGGCAGAGGCTATCGCGGCATCCGAAACGCTGGACGATGCCGCGCGCATGATCGCGCAGGCTGCGCTAGCCAATGGCAGCGCCGATAATCTCACCTGCCAGATCGTGAGGATCGACGCGCTGCCCGAACGCGATGCCGCTCTGGAAGAAGCGATGGGACCGGAGACCGCGCTTCTTCCGTTGCCCGCTCTCCCCAAGGCGGGCGATGTGCTGGATGGGTTCACGATCCTGCGCGGCCTGCATTCCAGCGCGCGCAGCCATGTCTATCTGGCAAAGGCGCCAGACGGTTCGGCGGTGGCGATCAAGATCCCGACGCGCGAAATGGCGGAGGACGAAGCCTATCTCAAACGCTTCGTGCTGGAGGAATGGATCGCGCGCCGCATTTCAAGCCCGCATGTGCTGAAGGCCGCGCCCGCGCCGGAAAAACGCACTGCGCTTTATTGCGTCACCCGGCATGTGAAGGGGCGGACATTGCGCCAGTGGATGCACGATCATCCCCGCTGCACGCCCGACGACATGCGCGGCATCGTCGAGCAGATCGCGCGGGGCCTGCGCGCGTTTCACCGCAAGGACATGCTGCATCAGGACATCCGCCCCGAAAACATCATGATCGATGAGGCGGGCACGGTGCTGATCATCGATTTCGGATCGACCAGCGTGGCAGGGGTGGAAGAGGCCGCCCCCGGCACGGCGGGCCTGATGCCGGGCACGTTCCAATATACCGCGCCCGAATATCTGTCGGGCGATCCGGTCGGCTGGCGTTCCGATCTCTATGCGCTGGGCGTCATCGCCTATGAAATGCTGACAGGCGAACTGCCCTATGGCACGCAGGTCGCGAAAATCCGATCCCGCCGTGATCAGCGCGCGCTTCGCTATCGCGCCGCGCGGGGCGAAGACAATGCCGTGCCCGCATGGCTGGACGAGGCGCTGAGAAAGGCGGTTCATCCCGATCCGCTGAAACGGCACGATGCGCTTTCCGAATTCCTTGCCGATCTGCGCCGACCGCCCAAAGACTGGGCGCGGCGGCAGCAACGTCCCTTGCTGGAGCGCGATCCGGTTCGGTTCTGGCAGATCGTCAGCGTGGCGCTGTTCGCGGCCTTGCTGATCAGCCTTGCCACGCGATGATGTTTTCTTTTGCGGATGCGAAGGGAATCGTGTAAAAACCAAAGGATCGGACGCGCCTGCCCAAGGAAGGGCAAAGCAGCAAAGTCCTCTAACGACATATACGGCAATGACGCCGCCTGCATGGCCCCAATCGGGGCTGTTTCGCGGCGCGCATTCATGCGTCGCTCTTTGACTGGAGGCCGACGATGACCACTGACCGTAACGCGATGATTGCAACTGGCGAGGTATGGCTGGTGGGCGCTGGCCCCGGCGATCCCGATCTGCTGACCCGCAAGGCCGAACGCCTTTTGAACAGCTGCGACGTGGTATTCCATGACGCGCTGGTGGGGCCAGGTGTGCTGGACCTCATCCCCGCCGGCGTGCGCCTTGTCCATGTGGGCAAGCGTTCGGGCCGCCATTCGAAGGATCAGAAGACGATCGACGCCCTTATCGTGGAGGCTGCGCTGGCAGGAAATCGCGTGGTGCGCCTGAAGGGCGGCGATCCCGCGATTTTCGGCCGCGCCACGGAAGAGCTGGAGGCTTGCCGCGCGGCGGGCGTGACCGTTCGTATCTGCCCCGGCATCACCGCGGCAAGTGCCGCCGCCGCAGATCTCAGCCTGTCGCTGACCCTGCGCGGACTGGCCCGCAAGCTGACATTCGTCACCGCCCACGCGCGCGCGGGCGAGGCGCTTGACCTCGACTGGCAGACCCTTGCCGATCCGCAGGCGACCCTCGCGATCTACATGGGGAAGGCTGCCGCAGCAGAGGTGTCACGCCAACTCATGGACCACGGTCTTGCCGGTCATACCCCTGTCGCCATTGTCGAGAATGCCAGCCTTCCGACGGCCCGTGTGTTTACCGGTCGGCTCGATCTGCTTGGCATCATGGCCACGACCGCAATCGGAGATGGTCCCGCATTGCTGCTGATCGGTGAGGCCGTGGGCATGGCGGGCACCGCGCATAATGAAACCGGCAAGATGGACATGCTCGCCCGTCCCTGAGGCAGGGGTAAAACGCCGCATCTTTCAAGGGCGTCGACAGTCAGCAGCGACCTATCTTGGCGTGGTGCAAAGGCGGTGTCTGCTGTTGACGGACTTTGCCGAAGGCGGTGGCTACGCCATATTATGGCACCTTAATATCTACCGTTGGGAGCGCCGGTGTCGGCTTTTCTTTCTTCCGCACCCAAAAGCTGCCGGTCCGCAATCGGCCAAAAGGCGTCATGAAAAAGACCGCTATCGCGTTTAAGTACGGCAATCGAAATGCGAGGTTCAATTCACCAGCCGGTAATACCAGACTGTTTATTGAGGCCATCATAGCCCTTCACGCCGTTCTGACGACTACCATGGCGCGCGAAGCGAGCAGCCATGCAAGCCCGCCAAACAAAAGGATGAGCCACATGGCAGGTCTTGGTGTGCCGTCATACAAAAGGGCGACCAACGAAGCCCCGATTATCCCTGCGCCATAATGCATCGCCCCGACCAGCGAGGAAACTGATCCGGTACTTTGCGGGTCGACGTTCATGGCGCCGGCGACGGAATTTGCCACGATCAAGCCGACCATTGCCACATATGTCGATTGGGCTGCGTATACAGACCAGAATAAGGGAAGGGAGGGCATGGCGAACAAAGCGACCAGCACCATGCCCGACAATGCTGCGATTCCGCCGCCAAATCGAAGAATTCGGGAGGAGCCATACAGCATCACAATTTGGGAATTGGCGAAATTCATCGCGATGACCCCGAGAGTGCTGGTGACGTGACCCCCAGGTTTCCCCCAGATGGGATTAGAGCCGGGCGGTTGTATTGCGCATGAGCGCGGTCGAAGCAGGCCATTGCTTATCCAGTTTGGCGGCGAATGCCGCCGGGGTTGCGTAGCCAAGGGATGAGTGCGGTCTCTCCCGGTTGTAGTCTTCCGCCCAAGCGGCGATCTCGACTCGTGCATATGCCATGCTGAGGAACAGGGTCTCGTTGAGAAGCTCGTCGCGCATGCGGCCGTTGAAGCTCTCGACATAGCCATTCTGCATCGGCCTTCCCGGAGCGATGTAATGCCACTCAATGCCGATCTCGCCGCACCAGGCCAGCACGGCGTTGCTGGTGAGCTCAGTCTCATTATCGCTGACGATCATGCCGGGCTTGCCCCGCTGGGCAATCAGCCGGGTCAACTCGCGTACGACACGGTGCCCCGAGATCGAGGTGTCCGGCAGTGCGGCCAAGCACTCCCTCGTCACGCCATCGACCACGTTGAGGATCCGGAACCGTCTGCCCGAGGCTATCTGATCGTGGACGAAGTCGAGGCTCAAGCGCTGGTTCGGCAGATAGGAAACAAAAACATCCGTATTTCCGAGGATCATGTAATCCGTTTCGCTGATATTCTGAAAAAGCGTTTGCGTAGTTCCGATGATCCATCGCTACGCAAAAGATAAGTCAATGCATTCGTCAGCGAAGTCAGGATGACGAAGCAATCAATCGAAATTTACGGCACGAAGGGCGCGCTCGAAGCATGGGTCATAGCATTCGCTCGACGCGACGAGCCAGTGCGTACTTCTATGGCAAAATGGTGCGCCCGACAGGATTCGAACCTGTGGCCCCCAGATTAGGAATCTGGTGCTCTATCCTGCTGAGCTACGGGCGCGCCGGGGCCCGTTTACGAAGCGGTGCGGCAAATGGCAATCGGGTGCTTGCAGCTTTGCCCGGCGAAACGGGCGGGGCGGCAGGCGTGGCGCACTGCGGCGGCGTTTGGTCGCATTATTGACTCGGTTCGGCGCTTGTGATCCGAATTAATGCTAACACTCCCATCATTGCTCTTGATTCTATGTCTTAACCGTGATTCTGCTAGAGTATGGCAGATCAGCACGAATTCGGACTTGTACGGCGGGGGCGCAAGCTTCCCGTGCAGCCGCGTGCGCGTCGCCGTAGTATCGGCCAGATGGCCGCGGCGCTCGGCGTGATCATGTTGGCCGCCGCCGCGCTGGTTGGCCCCACCGGCGTTTCCGCATGGGCGGAAAGCTCGCAAAAGCTTGAGCACCGGCAGGACGAACTGACGAAGCTGAGAGCCGAGCGTGACCGGATCGCCAACCGCGTCGAGTTGCTCGACCCGGAAAATGCCGATCCTGACCTGGTCGGCGAATTGCTGCGCAGCAATCTCAACGTTGCTCATCCCGACGAGGTCGTCGTCCCCCGCGACAAGTGATCGCCCGATCAGGGGTGAGCGTGGTGCTGCATTGCACCATGCGGATTTGTGCGTGTGCGAGTTGTCTTTGACGCTTGGAATTTGCGAAAACCGCAATTGGAATCGGCGGGAGCCTCCTTGCGTCTTCAAGCGTTTCGACCATATACCCGCACCCCGAAATCAGGGCAAAACCTCCCTTACAGCCCTGATCGCAGACGAGGAAACCTGACTTGGCCGCGAAAAAACCCGTAACGCCTCCGTCCGACGATCTCGAATTCAAGCTGCACAGCCTGCAGACGACCTTTGAGGAAAAAGGTTCGTACAAGGCTACCGACGATGAACTTCTGAAACTTTATGAGCAGATGCTGCTCATCCGCCGTTTCGAAGAGAAGGCCGGGCAGCTTTATGGACTCGGTCTGATCGGCGGTTTTTGCCACCTCTATATCGGGCAGGAGGCGGTTGCCGTCGGCCTGCAGTCCGCCCTGACCGAGGGCAAGGACAGCGTCATCACCGGTTATCGTGACCATGGTCACATGCTGGCCTATGGCATCGACCCGAAAATCATCATGGCCGAGTTGACCGGCCGCCAGGCCGGTATCTCCAAGGGCAAGGGCGGTTCGATGCACATGTTCTCGACCGAACATGCGTTCTATGGCGGCCACGGCATCGTCGGCGCCCAGGTGCCGCTGGGCGCAGGGCTTGCCTTTGCGCACAAGTACCGGGAAGACGGCGGCGTATGCCTTGCCTATTTCGGCGATGGCGCGGCGAACCAGGGCCAGGTCTATGAAACCTTCAATATGGCCTCGCTCTGGCAACTTCCGATCATCTTCGTGATCGAGAACAACCAGTACGCCATGGGCACCAGCACCGCGCGTTCCTCGGCAGAGACCGAGTTCCACCGCCGCGGCAGCGCCTTCCGCATTCCGGGCATGGACGTTGACGGCATGGACGTGCTCGCCGTGCGCGGCGCGGTCGAGGTTGCGCTGGAGCATGTGCGCGGCGGCGGCGGCCCCGTGCTGATGGAGCTCAACACCTATCGCTATCGCGGCCACTCCATGTCGGACCCGGCAAAGTACCGCACCCGCGACGAGGTGCAGAACATGCGCGAACATCACGACCCGATCGAGGCGGCGAAGGCCGAATTGATCAAGCGCGGCGTGGAAGAGGACAAGCTCAAGTCGATGGAAAAGGACATCCGTTCCACCGTGAACGAGGCGGCGGATTTCGCCGAGAGTTCGCCTGAACCGGAAGCATCCGAGCTCTACACCGACGTGCTGGTGGAGAACTACTGATGGCGACCCAGATCAAGATGCCCGCGCTTTCCCCGACGATGGAGGAAGGCACGCTTGCCAAGTGGCTGGTCAAGGAAGGTGACAGCGTGTCGCCCGGCGACATCATCGCCGAGATCGAGACCGACAAGGCGACCATGGAATTCGAGTGCATCGATGAAGGCACCGTCGGCGCGATCACCGTTCCGGAAGGGACGGAGAACGTGAAGGTCGGCACCGTGATCGCAGTACTCGACGGCGACGCCAGCGATGTCGACGGCGGCGCTGCGGCAGAGGTCAAGGACGTTCCGGGCGAAGGCAAGGACGTGGGCCGCGAGGCCGAGCCGAGCGAAGGCGCGCAGCCGCCCGAGGCAAAGCCCGCCCCCAAGGAACGCGCCAACGATCCCGAGATCGCCGAGGGCACCTCGATGACCTCGACCACAGTGCGCGAAGCATTGCGCGACGCGATGGCCGAGGAAATGCGTGCCGACGAGACCGTCTTCGTGATGGGCGAGGAAGTCGCCGAATATCAGGGCGCGTACAAGGTAACGCAGGGCCTGCTGGACGAATTTGGCGACAAGCGTGTCATCGACACGCCGATCACCGAATATGGCTTTGCCGGCATCGGTACGGGCGCTGCGATGGGCGGCCTGAAGCCCATCGTCGAGTTCATGACCTTCAACTTCGCCATGCAGGCGATCGACCACATCATCAACTCGGCGGCCAAGACCAATTACATGTCGGGCGGCCAGATGCGTTGCCCGGTTGTGTTCCGTGGCCCCAATGGCGCTGCCAGCCGCGTGGGTGCGCAGCACTCGCAGAACTATGGCCCTTGGTACGCCTCGGTCCCCGGTCTGGTCGTGCTTGCGCCTTATGACAGCCGCGATGCCAAGGGCCTGCTGAAGGCAGCGATCCGTTCGCCCGATCCGGTCGTGTTTCTCGAAAACGAGCTGATGTACGGCAAGAGCTTCGATGTGCCCGACGTTGACGACTGGGTTCTGCCCATCGGCAAGGCGCGCATCATGCGCGAAGGTTCGGACGTGACGATCGTCTCGTACTCCATCGGTGTCGGCTTCGCGCTGGAAGCGGCGGAGAAGCTGGCAGGCGAGGGGATCGACGCGGAAGTGATCGACCTGCGCTCGCTGCGTCCGCTCGATACCGAAACGGTGCTGGCTTCGCTCAAGAAGACCAACCGCCTGGTCGTCGCCGAGGAAGGCTTCCCGGTCTGCTCGATCGCGAGCGAGATCATCGCGGTCTGCATGGAGCAGGGCTTCGACGACCTCGACGCCCCGGTCCTGCGCGTTGCCAACGAAGACGTGCCGCTGCCTTATGCGGCGAACCTTGAGAAGCTGGCGCTGATCGATGCCGACCGCATCGTCAAGGCGGCGAAGAAGGTCTGCTACGTCGATTGACGGCAGGCAGGATGACAAATGAAAAGGGCCGCCCAAGTGTCGGGCGGCCCTTTTTGCATCATGGCTGTCGAATACCGTCAGTTCGGGACGAAGATTGATTTCTTGTAGGTCAGGTCCATCGGCCCAAAGCTGGCAAAAGCCATGACATTGGGTACCTTGTAGCCCAGTTCCAGCTCGATCTCGCGGACGTTGCTGATAGTCTGCGTTGATGCGTCTTTTGCCGAAACCGAAATTCCTTCGGGCTGAAGCAGGTAAGGCGCACCGATCGCCCGCGAATAGGCGCGGTTTTCCAGAAGCGTATTGGTAATCTTGTTGTCGCGCTGATACTCGACCGACATGAAACGGCTCATGTCCGTGGCAATACTGGCCAGCGCGTTCTGCGCCTGCATATAGAAACCGACCTGCATCACGCCCAGAAGTGCCATGATCAGCATCGGTGCCAGGATCACGAATTCGATCGCGCTGGCGCCATTCTCATCGCGAAGGAAGGTGCGTAGCTTGCCGGTCATGTCCATCACGCGATCTGAATCGATTTCTCGACCCTGTATTGCAGCGTCTCGCCGATGCCGAAATCTTTCCAGACGGGCGTGTAATCATCGCGCATCAGAAAGACGATGAATTCTCGCGCATTCGTCGAATCAGTGCAGCCGGTATCCGCCTTCTTGAAGGTTTTCGAATTGCCGCAGCGATAGCGGCGCATGACATAAGCGACGTTCTTCTTCGTTTCGTCAGGATCCTGATCGAAGCCCAGCACATGCGTCGTCAGCCCCGTGTCGGCTTCCAGCTTCGCGGCAACGCCGGTCAGCATGGCGCTGGTGGCTGTATCGTCTTCGGGTGCGGCGGCCATGATGATTTCCGCCGCCTTGCTTGCTGCATTCTGCAGCTCGCTCTGGCGCTTGACCATGTTCGACACTTCCACCCCGCCAAGGCTCATGAAGACGAGGAAGGGGGCGACAAAGGCGGTTTCGATCAGGGCCGAGCCTTTTTCGTCGCGGCGCAGCCGGTTGATGAATTTTTGCATCGCCATCATCCCACCAGCTTTACGGTGCCGAAGATCACGGTCGTGCTGACGAGATCAGGATCATTTTCGCAGAAATCGCGCATGTTGAGCGTGCCGGTCAGGTTGATCTTATTGGCGACGATCAGCAGGCAGGCGTTTGCGACGTCGGCGGTTCCCTGCAGATTCAGCGTATTAACCGGGGTATAGAACGCGCCGTTCAGATAGGTGTTGCTCGACCCATTGAGGATGTTGCCATTGTTCTCGTCGTTGTCGCGCGATTCCCACACCAGCATGCGGTCAAGGGTGTTGGCTTCCTCCTCGGTATAGCCGAGCGCGAGGAGCTGGTCGTTCTCCATGCCGTTGAGATTGATGTCGGCGCCGCCGTTGATCTTGAAGTCGGCGCCGTCATAAAGCACGAACATCACGCCCTTTTCGCTTGATACGGCATAATTGCCGTTGATGGTCAGCGATCCGCCGCTGAGGTAATAGACACCGCGCTTGAAAGTGGTGTCGCAGCTGACCGTGATGCCTCCTTCGTAAAGGCCGGGATTGGCCACGCCCATCCAGACATAGCCGTCATCACCGGGGTTCAGGCCCTCGTTCAGCTTTTTCTTGTTGGTCTTCGAGCAAGTGTACACGCCCGTGGGCGTATTCGAGTCAGGCTCTGGCGGGTCGAGATCGGCGAATTCGTCGGTCAGGCCTGGCTGTTTCTCGAAAATTTCGTCGCCGGTTTCCTCTGCCGATGCCTTGATGTCATCGCTGACCGTGCCGGCGGTGACAATGGTGCCTGCCTCCAGCTCGTAGGAGGTGCCGTTGTTGCTGATCGCATCTTCACCCTCCCACTTTGTGCAGACATTATCGCTGTCGTATTCGACGCAATAGCGCGACGATGCTGAGAGCGCCATGATCCCGCACTTTGCGGTGAAAATCGCATTGCCGCCGATGGTGATGGTCGTGCCTTCCGCGACGTCTTCTTCGATGGCTTTCAGGCAGCTGGTAAAGGTCTTCGTACCGGCAAAGGTCGCCTGGCTTTTAACGGCGACGGTGGTGGCGTCCTTCGTGAAGAAGCTGGTGAAGGGCAGGCGCTTCGTTGCGCTCGACGTCACGATGACGGAGTTCTCGTTCCCGTCCTCGTCACCGCCCGACCAGAATGCCAGCTCGACCGTCGGCTCCTGGTTAAAGCTGTTGGTGACCTGCTCGTTCGTGCGGAAGGCGTATAGCGCGCGTTCGCTCATCTTGCTCTGGCTGCCGCTCTCGATCATCTCCCATGCGGCCGCGATGGCAGCCTGATCGTTGGCGTATTGCAGCTCGCGCTTCCACAGGTAGAACTGGCCGAAATCGATGGCCATGCCGCCACCGCCGATGATCATCGGCATTGCAAAGGCGACCAGCATGGTAGCATTGCCGCGCGAATCCCGGGCAAAGCGGCTGGCGCAAGAGGCCGCATGGGTCTTGATCCGGCTGGCGTAGCGACGGAGGCGATTGCTGGTCATAGGGCGCAAACTCCATAAATCCATGCGCGCAGCCCCTCGATATTCAGGCGGAAAAAGGGCAAGGCGCGCGTTCAAGGACAAGAGCTAGCGCAACTCTGGTAAGCACGATCCCAAGGAACATGGTAAACAACTCATTAAACACGCAAGCCAAGGGGGATCCGCCCCTTGCCGGGGAAGCTTTCGACGCGCTGACCCCGCCGGAGCGTCTGGCGATCGCCTATGCGCCTGCTCGCTGGCGGCCATATTGGGTTGATATCTTCGAACTCGATTCGCGATTCGCCCGTATTGTCGCGCAGGCGAGCGAGCCGATGCTGGCGCAATTGCGGCTGGCATGGTGGCGGGAGAATTTCGACAAGCCTGCCGATGCCTGGCCTTCGGGTGAACCGCTGCTGGCGCGGCTGGCGGCATGGAATGATGAACGCGCCGCGCTTTCCGGATTGGCAGAGGGCTGGGAAGCACTGGTGGGCGAGGGCGCGCTGGATGTCACCGACATGGTCGCCTTTGCCGACGGACGCGCAGGAGCAATGGCGGCGCTGGCGCGGATCAGCGGCGCGCAGGATGATGGCAAGGCGGCACACCAGGCGGGCTTTCGCTGGGCGCTGGCCGATCTGGCAGGCCATCTGACTGACGGGGCGGAACGTGAGGGCGTGACAGCTCTGTTGGCAGGGGCCGAGCCGGTGTCCTCGCGGCTTTCCCGCCCGATGCGCCCTCTGGCGGCCCTGCGCGCCATGGCCGAGCGCGCGGCGGGCGATGGGCGGCATATCGGCGGCGGCGGCGATTTCCTCGCGGCGGTCAGAGCAGGGCTGACCGGGCGGTAGGATCGGCCGTGAAGATGCTGTGAATTCGATAGTTTTTGCTTAACGACTGGTTTGCTATGCCCCCCGGCATGGTCGCATATATCTCACGGATTCTCAGCCGATGAACCGGACGCTTTTCGGCGCCTTCGGGGCATTGATCCTTGTCGCAATCGGCGTTTTCTGGTGGCAGGGCCGCGCGGTGGAGGCGCCCGCACCGCCGCCGCCGGAACCCGAAGAGATCGTCGCGGCGGAGCCCGATCCCGAAGACCTGCCGACCGCCGATGTCGGCGACATGCAGGGGCCGGAACTGCCCGAGGCGAAGGAGCTGACGCGCGAGCAGAAGCGGTTCTTCCGTTATGACCGCAACCGCGACCTTGAGATCACGCGAAACGAAATGCTCTCGACCCGCACCGCCGCATTCCGGAAGCTGGACAAGGATGGCAATAATTTGCTGACCTTCGAGGAATGGGCCGTCACCACCGTCGACCGGTTCGAGAAGATGGACGCGGATGGAAACGACAGCCTGACCCCTGCCGAATTCGCGACCTCTGCGCCCAAGCGGTCCCCGAAGCCTAAGCCGAAGTGCTCCTGCTAGGTCAGGCGGGCTCTGCCGCCTTGGTCTCGCTCAACCAGTGCTGCATGTCGCGCTTGCCGCGCTCGGTGTAGGCGCGCTTCCGGTCCTTCTTCTTCACCGCCTCGTCGGGCATGGGGAAGAGGCCGAAGTTGACATTCATCGGCTGATAGCTGTCCGCCTCGGCATCGCCGGTGATGTGGGAGAGTAGCGCGCCCATCGCGGTCGTGCGCGGCGGGCTGGTCCATTGGCGGCCCGCCATTTCGGCGGCGGCCATCATGCCCGCCATCAGCCCGACGGCGCTGCTTTCGACATAACCCTCGCACCCGGTGATCTGTCCGGCGAAACGGATATGCGGCGCGGATTTCAGGCGAAGCTGGCGATCCAGCAGGATCGGCGAGTTCAGGAACGTGTTGCGATGCAGCCCGCCAAGCCGCGCAAACTCCGCCTTTTCAAGGCCGGGGATGGTGCGGAACAACTCCTTTTGCGCGCCATGCTTCAGCTTGGTCTGAAATCCGACCATGTTCCACAAGGTGCCCAGCTTATTGTCCTGCCGCAGCTGCACCACCGCATAGGGCCAGCGGCCGTTCGGAAATTCGGGCGTTGCGGCATGCGGATTGTCGAGACCCACCGGCTTCATCGGGCCGAAGCGCAAGGTGTCTTCGCCGCGTGCCGCCATGACCTCGATCGGCATGCAGCCTTCGAAATAGGGGGTGTTCGCTTCCCATTCCTTGAACTCGGTCTTCTCGCCATCGAGCAGGCCCTGGCGGAAGGCGACATACTGCTCCTTGTTCATGGGGCAGTTGATGTAATCCTTCCCGTCACCCTTGTCCCAGCGGCTGGCCATCCAGCAGATGTCCATGTCGACGGTGTCGCGGTGCACGATGGGCGCGATGGCATCGAAGAAGGCGAGGGCTTCGGCCCCGGTGGCAGCGCCGATGCTGGACGCCAGCGATGCTGCGGTCAGCGGGCCTGTGGCGACGATGGTCATGCCCGCATCGGGCAGGACATCGATCTTCTCGCGCACGATGGTCACGTTCGGCAGATCGGCCAGCGCCTTTTCGACATGGGCGGAAAAGACATCACGATCCACGGCAAGCGCGCTGCCCGCGGGAACCTGCGCCTCTGCCGCCGCGCGCATGACAAGGGAATCGCATTCCCGCATTTCATGGTGCAGCAGACCGACCGCGTTCGAGGTGTCGTCGTCCGAGCGGAAGGAATTGGAGCACACCAGTTCGGCCAGCCCGTCGGTCTGGTGCGCATCGGTCGAACCGCCGCCACCGCGCATTTCGGAAAGCCGCACGGAAAAGCCCCGGCGCGCCAGTTGCCATGCCGCCTCGCTGCCGGCGAGGCCGCCGCCGATGACGTGAATATCGTAAGTCTTGTTATCCATGGGGCGCCGATAGCGATTGCCTTGCCCCCTTGGCAAATGCAATCACGCGCACGCCGGTTTGCAAAACCCCGGCAGACCAGTGGAGTTTTAATGCCCAAGCGTGCCCTTATCGAACGCCGACCATGGCTGATGCTGTCCATCGTGATGGCGCTGGTGTGGTGGCTCGGGTTTGAAAACACGATGACGCCGGGGCTGTATCTGCTGGGGCTGAAGTTCCTGCCGGTGGCGTTCCTGGCGGTTTATTCGTGGCGGCGGCATCATGGGCTGGACGGGCGGCTGATTGCGGCGGTCATGGGGATCGCGGCCATTGGCGACGCGCTTACCACGCTGGAATATGGCTGGGGCGGGATTGCGCATGCCTTGTCGCAGCTGGTGGCGATCGTGCTGTATTGGCGCAACCATCGCCCCGGCGTGCGGCCCGCGATGATGCTGGCGGGGCTGGCGGCCGTGGTGATCGCGCCGGTGCTGGCATGGCTCTTGATGGTGGGCGAAGTGGGGCAGGGCGCCGTGGCCGCCAGCGCCGCGCTATTGGCGATCACCGCTGCCATCGCATGGCTCAGCCGCTTTCCGCGCCAGCGCGTGGGGCTTGGCGCGCTGCTTTATCTCGTCTCCGAACTGCTGCTGATCGCGACGCAGGCGCACCTCTTGGAAGTGGGCGGGGCGGTCGGCCTTGCCGTGTCGGAGCTGGTGTGGCCGCTTTATTATATCGGGCAGCTCCTGATCGTCACCGGGGTAAACCGCACGCTGCGTTCGCGCGAAATCAGGAAATAGGTCACGTGCCCAAGAAAAACGCCCGCCGGTCGGTCTGACTGGCGGGCGTTTTCGTTTTCCGGTTGCGGATCAATCCTCGGTAGGAGGCGTATCCTCGTCGTCCACCGGATCGTCGCGGTCCTGCGTGGTCTCGGGCGTCGTCTCCTCGGCATCGCGGCCGATCATTTCCTCGACAATGGCCTCTTCGGCCTCGGTCTCGGGCGCTTCTTCCTCGTCGATGCGGGCGACAGAGACGATATGTTCGTTCTTGCCGACATCGAACAGGCGCACGCCCGCCGTGTTGCGGCCCAGCACGCGCAGGCTTTCAAGGTTGATGCGGATCAGCTTGGCCTTGTCCGTCACCAGCATCAGCTGATCGCGGACATTGGCGCGGAAGCTGGCGACGACGGGGCCGTTGCGTTCGATATTGTCGATATTGACGATGCCCTGACCGCCGCGCCCGGTCTTCCGGTATTCATAGGCTGAGCTGATCTTGCCATAGCCATTGGCGCAGACAGTGAGGATGAATTCCTCGTCCTCGGCCATCGCCTGCTGGTCCTCGTCGCGCTCGGCCTCGGCATCCTTCCACGGGGCGACGCGCAAGTAAGCGTCGCGCTCGTCCGGCGATGCGGTCAGGCCCTTGAGGATCGAGAGCGAGACGACCTCGTCCTTGTCCTTCAGCGTCATGCCGCGCACGCCGGTCGAGGTGCGCGACTGGAATTCGCGAACATCTTCGGCGGCAAAGCGGATCGCCTTGCCCTGCTGGCTGGCGAGCAGCACGTCATCGTTGGAATCAAGCAGGGCCACGCCGATCAGGCGGTCTCCGCCAGCCTCGTCGAATCGCATGGCATATTTGCCGTTCGACGGAATGTTCGAGAAGCTGTCCATCGCGTTGCGGCGCACGCTGCCTTTCGCCGTGGCGAACACGACATGAAGCGCGCCCCAGCTGTCCTCGTCCTCCGGCAAAGGCAGAACGGCGGCGATGCCCTCGTCCTTGTCCAGCGATGGGAGCAGGTTGACGATGGGCCGCCCGCGCGTGGCCGGTCCGCCCTCAGGCAGTTTCCAGACTTTGAGGCGATAGACCTTGCCGCTGGTGGAGAAGAAGAGCACCGGGTTGTGAGTGCTGGTGACGAAGAGTGCCGAGATGGCATCCTCGTCCTTCGTGCTCATGCCCGAACGGCCCTTGCCGCCGCGATGCTGCGCGCGGAAGGTGGAGAGCGAGGTGCGCTTGATATAGCCGTCGAGGGTGACGGTCACGACCATCTCGTCGCGCTCGATCAAATCTTCATCGTCGAGACCGTCCCACGCGGGCGCGATTTCGGAGAGGCGCGGCGTGGCGAAACGCTCGCGCACTTCCAAAAGCTCCTGCCGCATCACCTCGTAAAGCTTTACCCGGTCGCCGAGGATCGAGAGATATTCCTTGATCGCCGCGGCAATGGTTTCCAGTTCCTCGCCGATCTCGTCGCGGCCCATGGCCGTGAGGCGGTGGAGGCGGAGTTCGAGGATGGCGCGCACCTGCCGTTCGGACAGGCGATAGGTCGCCGCCTCCGGCGCGTCTTCATGCTCCTCGATCGCTTCGACCAGACGGATATAAGGCGCGATCTCGCCCATTTCCCATTCGCGGGCCAGCAGCGTCTCGCGCGCGACCGCGGGGCTGGAGGAGCCGCGCACGATCTTCACCACCTCGTCCAGATTGGTGACCGCGATGACGAGGCCGAGCAAGACATGCGCGCGTTCGCGGGCCTTGTTCAGCTCGTACTTGGTGCGGCGGGTGATGACCTCTTCGCGGAAATGGATGAAGGTCCGCAGGATCTCGCGCAGGTTCAGCGTTTCGGGACGGCCGCCGCGGATCGCCAGCATATTGGCGGGGAAGGACGACTGCGCGGGCGTATGGCGCCACAGCTGATTGAGCACGACCTCTGCCGTAGCATCGCGCTTCAGGTCGATGACCACGCGCACGCCCCGGCGGTTGGTCTCGTCGCGGATGTCGGTGATGCCCTCGATCCGCTTGTCCTTGGCGGCCTCGGCGATCTTTTCCACCAGACCCGCCTTACCGACCTGATAGGGGATCGAGGTGAGGACGATGGATTCGCGGTCGCCGCGGCGGCTCTCGATCTCATGCCGGCAGCGCATCAGGATCGACCCGCGCCCTTCGCGATAGGCGGCGCGCGCGCCTGCCGTGCCCAGGATCAGCGGGGCGGTCGGGAAATCGGGGCCGGGGATGATCTCGGTGAGTTCATCAATGGTGATCGCCGGATTGTCCATCATGGCGAACACGCCATCGATCACTTCGCCAAGGTTGTGCGGCGGAATATTGGTCGCCATGCCGACCGCGATGCCGCCCGCGCCATTGACGAGGAGGTTCGGGAAGCGAGCGGGAAGGACCGAAGGCTCCTGCTCGGACCCGTCGTAGTTGTCGACGAAATCGACCGTATCCTTGTCGAGATCCGACAGCAGCGGCGTCGCCGCATGGGCAAGGCGGCTTTCGGTGTAACGCATGGCCGCCGGCGGATCCGGATCCATGGAGCCGAAATTGCCCTGGCCATCGATCAGCGGCAGACGCATCGACCAGTCCTGCGTCATGCGGGCCAGCGCGTCATAGATCGCGCTGTCGCCGTGCGGGTGGTAGTTACCCATCACGTCACCGACGATCTTCGCCGATTTGTTATAGGACTTATTCGCGTGATAGCCGCCGACCTGCGCTGCATACAGAATGCGGCGATGCACCGGCTTCAGACCGTCGCGCACGTCGGGAAGCGCGCGGGACACGATCACGCTCATCGCGTAATCGAGATAGCTCGTCTTCATCTCATCGACGATGTCGATCGGCTCGATCTGAGGGCCCGCGCTATCGGGAATGTCGGTGGTGATGTCGTTCACTGGAAGGTCTGCTCTGAATTGCGTCTTTTGACTGTCATATCGCCCAGGCAGCCTAGGGCAGCGGCGCGCCCAAGGCCAGCGAAGCGGACCGCTGCCCCCCTGTAAGTGGCCCGTTTTCCACAGTCGGGCGACCGATGGACCCAAAGGGCGACGAAAGGGTCTGACCGGGCGTCATTTTCATTCAATCCGCGTTCAGTCGCCGATTGCTATAAAACAGGTCAAATATGGAATTAAAGGCGCGTACCGGTTGCGCTGCGGGGCATATCCCGTCATCTGGTGCGCGCCATTTTTAAGAGAGGGGCCTTCTGCAATGCACCATCCCTCCCGGTGCGTTGCGATCGTCAGGGCCTTTTACCAGAAAACCGAAAAGGAGTTTTTGATGGTTCGTTCGATTTCCCGCGCTGCACTTGCATTCGCCCTTGCCACCGGCATGGCCGCGACCGGTGTGAGCGTGACGCCTGCAATGGCACAGGGCAAGAAGAAGGAAAAGGAAGCTGCTGCCGAATATTCCAAGGAATTCGTCGAGGCCTACCAGCCGCTCGCCAACGCAGTCGATGCGGGTGGCGATCTGGCCGCGCTCAAGCCGCAGATCCCCAGCCTCGTCGCGCTTACCACTTCCAATGACGAGAAGATGGCCGCAGGCAATGTGATCTTCAATATCGGTTCCAAGACGCAGGATCAGGCCGTGCAGTTGCAGGGCGTGGAAATGATGCTCGCTTCGGGCAAGGTTCCTGCCGAGAACATCGCATCGTTCAGCCTTGCCGCGGGGCAGCTGGCCTATAACGCCAAGGATTACACCAAGGCGGAAACATATCTGAAGCAGGCCGCCGACGCAGGTAGCGCCGATGCCAAGGGGCTGCTCGCCAGCACCTACATCACCAATGAAAAGCCCGCCGAGGGTCTTGCCATGCTCGACAGCGCGATCAAGGACCTGCAGGCCGCCGGTCAGCCGGTGCCCGAGGGCTGGGCCTTCAACGGCATGGCCGCCGCCGTCGGTCAGGACGATCGTCCCGCCGCGTTCAAATGGGGTGTCATGACGCTCGCGACCGATAGCCGCGACAGCGCGCGCAGCCAGGCCTATCGCGTGGTCGAGGCCTATTCGCCCTTTGCCGATGATGTGCAGCTCGACCTGATGCGCCTCATGGCGCGTGAGAACGCCTTTGACCAGCCGCGCCAGTATGTGGCCTATCTCGACCTGATGCAGCCGCTGCGCCGCCCAGGTGAGGCGAAGAACTTCTTCGACGGCGTCGGCGCAAAGGCGCCGACCGACAATGCGTTGGTCGCCGATGCAAAGCGCGTCGCGAACGAGCGTTACGCCACCACGCTGAAGGAGCTGGACGCCGACGCGCCGAGCGCATCCGGCGATGCGGCACTGGCTATTGCCGACACCTATCTCGGCTATGGCAAGTCGGCCGAAGCCGAAGCCGCCTATACCAAGGCGATCGACGGTGGCACGACCGAACAGGATCGCGCGCTGACCGGGCTTGGCATCGCACAGGCCGATCAGGGCAAATATGCCGAGGCCAAGGCCACGTTCGAGAAAATCACGACGGGTCAGCGTTCCGAGCTTGCCAAGCTGTGGATCGCCTATGTGGACGGTAAGGCAGGCGCCTGATCGCTATCACGGATCTATAAAGGAAAAGGGCGGCCCCGCGGGGTCGCCCTTTTTCGTTGGTTGCGATGCCGCGCAGCCGATCAGCGCAGCCGCTTGACCCAGCTTTGCCCATCGCGTTTCTGCACATCGAAATTGGGCAGCGCCTCGATCAGGTCGGTCAGCCGCTGATAGCCGTAATTGCGCACGTCGAAATTGGAACGATTGCCCGCGATCTTCCCGACTTCACTAAGCCGCGCATAATTGTCGTCGCCCCGCTTGGCCGCGGCCCATGCCTTGCCCAGCAGGGTGATCAGCTCGTCATCGGGAGCAGGGGCGGGGGTGGCGTTGCCGTCATTGCCGCCAGAGCGACCGCCCGTTCTGTCGCTCGCATCCTCGCGGATCAGCGCGTCGAGATCGATAAAGCGGGTGCAGGCAGCCATGAACGCGTTCGGCGTGCGCTGCTTCGACCCGAAGCCATAAACAACAAGACCATCCTGCCTCAGGCGCGAAACCAGCGGGGTAAAGTCGCTGTCGCTGCTCATGATGCCGAACCCGTCGACCTTGCCCTGATAGAGGAGGTCGATAGCGTCGATCGTCATGGCCATGTCGGTGGCGTTCTTGCCCTTGGTCAGGTCGAATTGCTGCTGCGGGGCGATCGCGTATTGATTGGTGATCTCGCCCCATTTGTGCAGGTTGTCCTTGGCAAAATTGCCATAGGCGCGGCGGATGTTCACCTGCCCCAGCTCTGCCAATGCGGTCAGCACCGGGTCGATCCCGGCGGGCGTCGTGTTATCCGCATCGATGAGAAGGGCGATATTCTTCAGTGATTCTTCTGTCATGCCGCCGAAATCGGGTCCCTGCCACTGAATTGCAAGCAGCGGCGGTTTCGTTAACCACTCAGCCCTTGCGACGCTTGGGTCGCGTGTTCGGGCGGGTGCGGGGCTGCATTTCATCGACCATCGATTGAAACAGGTCGGGGCGCACGATGCGTTCGAACTGGAAGCCGGCGCGGCTTTCGGCCACCCAGATCACATGCGCCTCGATCCGGCCGATCACGGGAAGGCGCATCAGCACGCGTTCGCCGCGGCCAAGCGGGGTTTCGCCCTCGATCATGAAGCCGTTTTGCGAAACATTGGCGATCACGAAATGCACGTCGCCCAGCAGGCGGTGCTCCGCCAGGACCGGATAATGGACCGGATGGCGCGCTGCACGGCGCAAGTCTGTAACCGAAAGCTGGGCCCCGCCAACCACTGCCGTTCTCCTTCTCGTCCTGTTGGGAGAGGGTATGAGGAAATGGCGAATAAAGAGTTAAAATTGTTAGGATTGCTAACCGCCATCCCCCGCATTGCTGACAATGATGTCAGTCAATGCGGGGGGAATGCGCGATTCAGGCGGCACCAACCAGCTGGCCGTGCTTCTTCTTGCCAAGCGAGAGCTTGATCGATTCGCCTGCGCCGGGCTGCACGGTCATCTGGGCGTCGCTGACAAGCACGTCGTCGAGCTTGACCGCGCCCTCGGCAATCTTGCGCTTGGCCTCGCCGTTGGACTTGGTGAAACCGATCGCGGTCAGCGCGGCGGTCAGTCCCATGCCCCCTGCCGGGATCGACAGTTCAGGCAGGTCCTCGCCCACGCCGCCTTTGGCGAATACCTCTTCGGCGGTCTTGCGCGCACTGGCGGCGGCGTCGGCGCCGCGGCAAAGGGTCGTCACCTCGTCGGCAAGGCGGATCTTCGCCTCGTTGATGGCGCTGCCTTCCAGCGCCTCAAGCGCGGCGATCTCGTCCAGCGGCACGTCGGTGAACAGCTTGAGGAAACGGCCCACGTCGCGGTCGTCGCAATTGCGCCAGTACTGCCAGAAATCATAGGCGGGCAGCGCGTCGTCGTTCAGCCAGACCGCGCCTGCGGCGGTCTTGCCCATCTTGCCGCCATCGGCGGTGGTGAGCAGCGGGGTGGTGACGCCGAACACCTCGGTCCCGTCCATGCGGCGGGCGAGTTCGATGCCGTTGACGATATTGCCCCACTGGTCGCTTCCGCCCATCTGCAGGCGGCAGCCCATGCGCTGCGACAGCTCGCGGAAGTCGTAGGCCTGCAGGATCATGTAGTTGAATTCGAGGAAGGAGAGCGACTGTTCGCGCCCCAGCCGGTTCTTCACCGAATCGAAGCTGAGCATCCGGTTGACCGAGAAATGCTGCCCCACTTCGCGCAGGAAGGGGATGTATTCGAGCGCATCGAGCCAGTCGGCATTATCGACCATGACCGCATCGGTCGGCCCGTCGCCAAAGGTGAGGAAGCGTTCGAACACGGTCTTGATCGACGCGACATTGGCCGCGATCCGCTCTTCGGTCAGCAGCGATCGCGCCTCGTCCTTGAAGCTGGGGTCGCCGATCTTGCCGGTGCCGCCGCCCATCAGCACGATGGGCTTGTGCCCGGCCTGCTGCAGACGCCTGAGCATCATGATCTGCACCAGCGAACCGACATGCAGCGACGGTGCCGTCGGGTCGAAGCCGATATAGCCCGGCACGACCGCTTTGCTCGCGAGAGCGTCGAGCGCCTCGGCATCGGTGGTCTGGTGGATGTAGCCGCGCGACGAAAGCAGGCGCAGGAGTTCGGACTTGTACTGTGTCATGATGGGGAGCGCCGTTAGCACGGGGTGCGCAAGGGGCAAAGACGGTTATTGGGTGCGAGTTTGCGCACAGCTGTGTCACAGGTGATTGCCACGGGCCGAAGGCTTGGGCACAGAGACGCCATGCCCGCGCTGCACCCGCATCCCGAAAGTCCGCCGCTCGCCGTCGAAAGCGTCGAGGCCCAGCTTATCCGCCTGCCCGGCAAGGGCGCGCTGATGGCCCGATATCGCATCACCGGCATAGGCAGACTGGTGATCCCCGAATTCACCGGCCGCGGGCGTGAGGACGATTTGTGGAAGCACAGCTGCGGCGAGGTTTTCCTGATAGGCGAGGGGGATCGCTACCGCGAATTCAATTTCTCCCCCAGCGGTCGCTGGGCCGCCTGGGACTTTGCAGCCTATCGCAAGCGTGCTGGCGACCATGACCCCTTTGACATTCCCGAAATCAACATCCGCACCGGCGACACCATGGCGGTGCTCGATGCCAAGCTCGACCCGCGCGAGATCGGCGATTTTACCCGCGCCGGGCTGTCGATGGTGATCGAGGAAGAAGGCGGGCATCTTTCATACTGGGCGCTAGCGCATCCCGGCGCGCGGCCCGATTTCCATCACCCCGATGGCTTCACATTCGATATTCCCGAGGCAATGCGCGCATGAGCAATCACAGTGTGAAATCCGGCCCAAGTGTCAGGTTCGGCATCGACCGCCTGCTGGCCGACCCGGAACTGCGCGCCCCGCTGAAAGGCAGGCGCGTGGCGCTGCTGGCGCATCCCGCTTCGGTCACCGCCGATCTCACCCATACGCTCGATGCGCTGGCCGCGTGCGAGGATATCAGCCTGTCCGCCGCCATGGGCCCGCAGCACGGGCTGAAAGGCGACAAGCAGGACAATATGGTCGAGAGCGAGGATGAGACCGATCCCGTATACGGCATCCCGGTCTTCAGCCTTTATGGCGAAGTGCGCCGCCCGACCGGGCAGATGATCTCTTCCGCCGATGTCTTCATCTATGACCTGCAGGACCTTGGCTGCCGGATCTACACCTTTGCCACCACGCTCCTCTATCTGCTGGAAGAGGCGGCGAAGCACGGGAAGGAAGTCTGGGTTCTTGATCGCCCCAATCCCGCCGGTCGCTCGGTGGAGGGCACCACATTGATCGAGGGGCATGAGAGCTTCGTCGGCGCAGGGCCGATGGTCATGCGCCACGGCCTGACCATGGGCGAACTGGGGCACTGGTTCATCCGCCACTTCAACATCGATGTCGCCTACAGAGTGATCGAGATGGAGGGCTGGCAGCCCGATGGCCCCGGTTTCGGCTGGCCGACCGACCGCGTGTGGATCAATCCCAGCCCCAATGCCGCGAACGTCAACATGGCGCGCGCCTATGCCGGCACGGTGATGATCGAGGGAGCGACCGTTTCCGAAGGGCGCGGCACGACCCGCCCGCTGGAAGTGCTGTTCGGCGCGCCCGACCTCGATGCGAAGCGGATCATGGCCGAAATGGAGCGCGTCGCCCCCGAATGGCTGGTTGGCTGCGCCCTGCGCGAATGCTGGTTCGAGCCGACCTTTCACAAGCATGCCGGAAAGCTGTGCAGCGGGCTGATGATCCATGCCGAGGGGGCGTTCTATGACCATGATGCCTTCCGCCCCTGGCGGCTTCAGGCGCTGGCGTTCAAGGCGATCCGGAATCTGTACCCCGGCTATGAGCTGTGGCGCGACTTCCCGTATGAGTACGAGTTCGAGCGGCTGGCCATCGACGTGATCAATGGCGGCCCTGCCTTGCGCGAATGGGTCGACGATCCCGACGCCACGCCCGCCGATCTGGAAGGCATCGCGGGCGCGGACGAGGCGGCGTGGCGCGAAGCGATCGCGCCCATCCTGCTGTACTGATCGTCAGGCGTAGGCGGCGAAGGGTTCCGCTTCGCCGAAAGCGGCACTGGTCATCGACAACGCGCCGTCGATATTGTCGTTGAAGATCGACACGACATCGCCGGGCAGACGCGCGCCCGCCGCATAGAGCAGCGGCAGGTAATGCTCACCCGAATTGATCGCGGCGCCGGCGGCCTTGTCCTCACGCGTGAAGAAGCTGATGGCGCGTTCGTCGCCTTCCACCAGCGCCTTGTTGATGCGCGACTGGAATTCGACGGCCCAGTCGGGCTTCGTCCCTGCGGTCTGCCGCCAGAGCATCAGATTATGCACGATATTCCCGCTCGCCACGATCATGATGCCTTCATCGCGCAAGGGGGCGAGGCGGCGGCCGATGTCGAGATGGCGTTCGGGCGGCGCGCTCATATTGACGCTGACCGCGACGACGGGAATGTCGGCTTCGGGGAACATCGGCTTCAGCGTGCCCCACACGCCATGGTCGAAACCGTAATCGGGATCGAGCCGGGCGGGAAAGCCTTCGTCGCTGATCAGATCGACCACGCGCTGCGCCAGCTTTGGATCGCCGGGCGCTGCATATTGCATGTCATAGAGTTCCTGCGGGAAGCCGCGGAAATCGTGGATCGTGTGCGGATGCGCGGCCGAGGTGACGCGGGTGGACCCCCGCGTTTCCCAATGGGCGGTCACGCAGATGATCGCCCCCGGCCGGGCGAGTTCGCGGCCCAGAGCCTCGAACGTGGCGCGTTCGGGGTTGTCGGTGATCATGGTCATGGGCGAACCATGGCCAAGGAAGAGAGCGGGTTGTCTGGTCATGACCGCAATATCGGCCCGTTGCGCCCTGCTGCCAAGAAGGCACAGTCTTGTAACCGCTGATCCCGATTGCCGCCGCGCTTGGCGGGCGATAGGGAAGCGCCATGATCAGGCGTGATTTTCTGGGCCGCACGGGGCTCGCTTCGCTGGCTCTCGGCCTTCCTGCCACCAGTTTCGCCGCCGATGGCGAATTGCCCGATCTCGCTGCCAGCGCAAAGCCCATCACCACCGGGGAGCGGCAGGCCCGCATCGCCAAGGCCGGCGCGCTGATGCGCGAATACGATATCGACGCCGTGCTGGTGGAGGCGGGATCGAGCATGGTCTATTTCACCGGCGTCCACTGGTGGCGATCAGAGCGCCTTACCGCGGCGGTCATGACGCGAGAGGGCGAGATCGCCATCGTCACCCCGTTTTTCGAGGAACCCTCTGTCCGCGAGACACTGGCCGTGCCTGCCGAGGTGCTGCCATGGGACGAGGACGAGAACCCGCTGGCCGCAATCGCCGCATGGCTGGAAAAGCGCGGGCTGACCGGCGGGCGCATCGGGATCGAGGAAACGGTGCGCTTCTTCGCATCCGACGGGCTGCGCGCGGTGTTGCCGAACGCCGCGATCGTGAGCGCCAATCCAGTGGTGCGCGGTTGCCGCATGATAAAATCGCCCACCGAACTCGCGCTGATGCAGGTCGCGACCGAAATTACCATGCGCGCCTATCGCCATGCCTATACGCGGATAGAGGCGGGCATGACCCCGTCCGACATTGGCGGCATCATCAATGGCGCGGTGCGGCAGATGGGCGGCACCCCCGAATTTGCGCTGGTGCTGCTGGGCGAGGCGAGCGCCTATCCGCACGGATCGGACAAGCCGCAGGAGGTGCGCGAGGGCGAGGTCGTGCTGATGGATTGCGGCTGCAACGTCCATGGCTACCAATCGGACGTATCGCGCAGCTATGTTCATGGCGGCGCGAACAAGCAGCAGCGGATGGTCTGGAACCAGATGCGGCAGGGCCAGCAGATCGCCTTTGATGCGGCGCAACCGGGCCGCCCGGCGGGCGAGGTCGACGATGCGGTTCGCAGCTTTTACCAGACTTTGGGCTACGGGCCCGGATACAAGCTACCGGGCACCTCGCACCGTACCGGGCACGGTATCGGCCTCGACGGACACGAACCGCTCAATCTTGTCCATGGCGAAACCACGCGGCTGGCGCCGGGTATGTGTTTCTCGGACGAGCCCGGCATCTATATCCCCGGCAGCTATGGCATCAGGGTCGAAGATTGCTTTTACATGACCGAAAGCGGGCCGCGCTGGTTCTCCACGCCGCCGTCCTCCATCGACGATCCGATTGGTTGATCAGAAACGGTTGCGCTTACGCCTGCTTGCGGGTCAACTGGCGCATCGCGTCTTCCAGACCCTGTAGCGTCAGCTCATACATGCGGTCGTTCATCAGCTGGCGGATCAGCCGGTTGGACTGGTGATATTCCCACATGCGCTTGGGCTCCGGATTGATCCACACCGCGCTGGGGTAAGTGTTGGTCACGCGCTGCATCCACACCGCACCCGGCTCGTCATTGAGATACTCGACCGATCCGCCCGCCTGGATGATTTCATACGGGCTCATCGCCGCATCGCCGACGAACACGACCTTATAGTCATGGCCGTATTTGTGGAGGACGTCCCATGTGTTGATCCGCTGCGAATGGCGGCGATGGTTGTCCTTCCATACGAAGTCGTAAAGGCAATTGTGGAAGTAGAAGAATTCGAGGTTCTTGAACTCGGAGGTAGCGGCGGAAAACAGCTCCTCCACCATGGCGATATGCGGGTCCATCGACCCGCCGACGTCGAGGAAGAGCAGCAGCTTTACTGCATTATGCCGCTCTGGCCGCATCTTGATGTCGAGGAACCCGCGCCGCGCCGTTCCCGCGATGGTGGCATCCAGATCCAGCTCGTCCGCCGCGCCCTCGCGCGCGAAACGGCGCAGGCGGCGTAGCGCCACCTTGATGTTGCGCGTGCCCAGCTCTTTCTGGTTGTCCAGATTGGCGAACTCGCGCTTTTCCCAGACCTTGATCGCGCGCTTGTGCCGGCTCTGCCCGCCGATGCGGATGCCTTCGGGGTTGTAGCCCGAATGACCGAAAGGACTCGTGCCGCCGGTACCGATCCACTTGTTGCCGCCGTGGTGCTCCTCGTTTTGCTCCTCCAGCCGCTTCTTCAGCGTCTCCATGATCTCGTCCCAGTCGCCAAGGGATTCGATCTGCTCCATCTGTTCCCTGGTCAGGAACTTCTCCGCCACGGCGCGCAGCCATTCCTCGGGGATCTGCGCTTCCTCTTCGGCCAGCTCTGACAGCACGCCGTTGAAGACCTTGTGAAACACCTGGTCGAAGCGGTCGATCAGCCCCTCGTCCTTCACATAGACCGCGCGTGAGAGGTAATAGAAATCCTCCGGCGTATGGCTGATGACCTCGGCATCCAGCGCCTCCAGCAGCGTCAGATGCTCCTTCATCCCGGCCTTGATCCCGGCCTTGCGCAGTTCTTCAAGGAAATTGAGCAGCATTGGATCAGCCCGCCGATGGAGGCGGCGGGGGCTGCTGCGGCCAGCTTTCGCGCGCGGGGTCGATGATGGCCCATTCGGGCGCGTCCTCGGTCCAGATGATGACCTCTGGCGCAAGGCCGTGGCCGGGATCGAGCGCGCCCAGCCGCACCGTTTTCAGATGCATGCGCGCCGAGCTTTGCGCAAAGATCTGCACCCCGCATGATGGGCAGAAATGGAAAGTCAGCGCATTCCCGCTCGCCGCTTGCCAAGTCGAATGACCCAGCGTGCCCGCGACCTTTACCGCATCCGCCGGAAACATCGCATTATTGCTCGGCCCGCCGCCCGAGATCTTCTGGCACTGGCGGCACCAGCACTGGCGCGTGCCGACGGGTTCGGCGGTAATGGTCAGGCTAACCGCGCCGCAGGCACAGCCGCCTTTATAGGGCGCGCTCAACGTTCCCTCCGGCTCATGAAGGCCAGCCTTTCGAACAGCATCATGTCCTGCTCGTTCTTGAGCAGCGCACCGGCCAGTGGCGGGATCGCCTTTTTCGGGTCCTGCTGCTGCAGCACCTCCAGCGGCATGTCCTCGACCAGCAGCAGCTTCAGCCAGTCGAGCAGTTCGCTTGTCGAAGGCTTCTTCTTGAGGCCGGGCACATCCCGGATCTGGTAGAACATTTCCAATGCGCGGGAGACGAGGCGCTGCTGGATGCCGGGAAAATGGACCTCGACGATCTCGGTCATGGTCTCGGCATCGGGGAACTTGATGTAATGGAAGAAGCAGCGCCTGAGGAACGCGTCGGGCAGCTCCTTTTCATTGTTCGAGGTGATGACGACGATGGGCCGCTCCACCGCCTCGACCCGCTCGCCCGTTTCGTAAACGTCGAAGCTCATGCGATCGAGCTCCTGCAGGAGGTCGTTCGGAAACTCGATATCGGCCTTGTCGATCTCGTCGATCAGCAGCACGGGCAGCTGGGGCG
Organism: Croceicoccus mobilis; assembly: GCF_001661965.1. Lineage (GTDB taxonomy): Bacteria > Pseudomonadota > Alphaproteobacteria > Sphingomonadales > Sphingomonadaceae > Croceicoccus > Croceicoccus mobilis. Next base: position 44,536 of record NZ_LYWZ01000027.1, on the reverse strand, counting down.
AGGTGAAGGCCTCCCACAGCTTGCCCTTGCGGATGTAGTTCGAAATGTCGTGCACGCGCTCATCGCCCAGCTGCCCGTCGCGCAGGCGGGCGACCGCGTCATATTCATACAGGCCCTGCTGCGCCTTGGTCGTGGATTTGACGCCCCATTCGATCAGCGGCGCGCCGGTCGCTTTCGCGATTTCATGGGCCAGCACGGTCTTGCCGGTGCCCGGTTCGCCCTTGACCAGCAGCGGGCGGCGAAGCGTGACCGCGGCATTGACCGCGACCTTCAGATCCTCGGTGGCGACATAGTTTTCGGTGCCGGTAAAGCGCTGCATTTTCTGTCCTGTCATTCGCGTCTGCAGACAGGCTAGGTATTGCGCCGCAGCATGGCAAGCGAAGCGATTAGCTGCCGAAGAGATGCGGATAGCGCCGGATAAAGCGCCGCAGCCAGAAATCGGTGCGTTCGCGCCGGGCGCGGTGCATATAGCCCCAGCCCATGACCGCGACCGTCGCCGAACCCATCGTATCGACGATCAGGTCCCACATCGTGTCGGTAAGGCCGGATGGATCGCCCAGCATCGGTTTCTGCATGGTGAGGCCGAAAATCTGGTCAGCCGAAAATTCGAGTATTTCCCAAAGCGCGCCGATCCCCACGCCGAAGAAAAAGGCGAACAATGCGACGAAGCTGGGCCGCATGGTGACATCGACCAGCCGGTTTTCATTCACCATGTAGACGAAGAGAAACCCCAGCAGCCCCAGGAGCACGCCCGAGCTGGTGTGAAGCACGAGGTCCCACCACCAGAAACGTTCGTAATAGTCGCGCACCTCGCCCAGAAAGAGGGTCGCAAACACGAACAATACGACGAAGATCTGGATTTCCGCCGGGATGAACACGGGCAGCTTTTCGGGCGCGACGGCAGGCACGCCGATCACGATCATCAGGGCGATGACAAGGAACATCCCCATCCACCGCTGATCGAATGCGAGGGCGACCAGCTCGGCTGCCATCATCAGTTCCATCACGCCGACGATGACCAGATGGATACGCCGGGCGAGAGGACCGGACTCGGGCGGGCCGGATTCGGATCGCTCTGCTGCGTCTGTCATCACGCAGCCCGGCAGGTCACGCGTCGATCATGTCGCGGTCGAATTCGCCCGCATTGTTCTGGATGAAGTTGAAACGGTGTTCCGGATTGCGGCCCATCAGCTCGTCCACCAGCCGCTTCACGCCTGCGCGCTGTTCGTATTCGGTGGGGAGGGTGATGCGGATCAGGCTGCGGCTTTCGGGGTTCATCGTCGTTTCGCGAAGCTGTCCGGGGTTCATCTCGCCCAGACCCTTGAAGCGGCCGATCTCGACCTTCTTGCCTTTGAAGACCGTCTCCTCCAGCTCCTTGCGGTGTGCGTCGTCGCGGGCATAGCGGCTCTCCTTACCCGCAGTCAGGCGATAGAGCGGCGGCTGGGCGAGGAAGAGATTCCCGTTCCGCACGATCTCCGGCATTTCCTGAAAGAAGAAGGTCATCAAGAGCGTCGCAATATGCGCGCCGTCGACGTCGGCGTCGGTCATGATGATGATGCGGTCATAGCGCAGATCGTCGGGGTTGCAGTCCTTGCGGATGCCGCACCCCATGGCGAGGGTGAGGTCCGCGATTTCCTGATTGGCGCGGATCTTGTCGGCGCTGGCGCTGGCGACGTTGAGGATCTTGCCGCGGATCGGCAGGATCGCCTGCGTCTTGCGATTGCGCGCCTGTTTCGCGCTGCCGCCTGCGGAATCGCCCTCGACGATGAACAATTCGGTTTCGCCATTGCCTTCGCCAGAACAGTCGGTGAGCTTGCCGGGCAGGCGCAGCTTCTTCGCATTGGTCGCGGTCTTGCGCTTGATCTCGCGCTCCTGCTTCCTCCGCAGGCGCTCGTCCATCCGGTCCATCACCGCGCCCAAAAGCGCTTTGCCCCGGTCCATATTGCCCGACAGGAAATGGTCGAAATGGTCGCGGATCGCGTTTTCGACCAGACGCGCCGCTTCGGGCGAGGTCAGCCGGTCCTTGGTCTGCGACTGGAACTGCGGATCGCGGATGAAGAGCGAGACCATGACCTCGCTCCCCGTCACCACGTCGTCGGGCGTGATGTCTTTGGCCTTCTTCTGGCCGACCAGCTCGGCAAAGGCGCGCAGCCCCTTGGTCAGTGCGGCGCGCAGGCCCTGTTCATGGGTGCCGCCATCGGGGGTGGGGATGGTGTTGCAATACCAGCTGTAGGAACCGTCGGACCACAGCGGCCATGCGATCGCCCATTCGACCCGGCCCTGATCGAGCCCGTCCTCGCCCTTCGGGAAATCCTGGCTGCCGGCGAAGAACTCGGTGGTCACGCATTCGCGGTTTCCGACCTGTTCCTTGAGATGGTCGGCAAGGCCGCCGGGAAACTGGAAGACCGCCTCTGCCGGAACGTCTTCGCTGGCCAGTTCGGGATCGCATTTCCAGCGAATCTCGACCCCTGCGAAAAGATAGGCCTTCGACCGGGTCAGGCGGAACAGGCGGGCGGGCTTGAACTTCTGCGGCCCGAAGATTTCAGGGTCGGGCGTAAAGCTGACCGTGGTGCCGCGCCGATTGGGGGCGGCGCCGATCTTCTCGATGGGCCCGAGCGGGTGGCCCTTGGAAAATTCCTGCGCGTAAAGCTGCTTGTCACGCGCCACCTCGACGCGGGTGAGGGTGGAGAGCGCGTTCACGACCGAAACGCCCACGCCATGCAGACCGCCCGATGTCGCATAGGCCTTGCCTGAAAACTTGCCGCCCGAATGCAGCGTGGTCAGGATCACCTCCAGCGCCGATTTGCCAGGATATTTGGGATGCTCGTCGATCGGCATGCCGCGGCCATTATCGCTGATCGTGATCTTGCCCGCGGTCCCGGGCTCACCCTTCTCCAGCGTCACCTCGATCCGGTTGGCGTGGCCGGCGACAGCCTCGTCCATCGCATTGTCGAGCACCTCGGCCGCAAGGTGGTGGAGCGCGCGTTCGTCTGTGCCGCCGATATACATGCCGGGGCGGCGGCGCACGGGTTCAAGGCCTTCGAGAACCTCGATCGCGCTGCTGTCATAGCTTTGCGCCGCGGCGGTGGCCTTGGCATCGAAAAGATCGTCTTTTTTATCGTCGGGCATAGGGGCGAGGCTAGGGCCTTGGCAGCCCCGCGATCAAGCCTCTTGCCCCCAGTTATGAGCAGTCATGCGACAAAGGGGGCGGCAGGCGGGGAGGGGGCAGGGGACGGACGCGACCCGGATGATCGACGAAAACGATCTCTGAGACAGTTTTTTCCGGTTTTACCGAATAAGCCTTATGCGACTAGGGGGCGCGCAACGCAATGCGCCATCCCCCTTCCGGCGCAGCGCGTATCGTCCGGCTTCCCCAGTCCCTCTCGGAAGCCGTCGAAACGGGCACCGCTTTGCCGTCTCTCTCCCATCCCCCGACAGGCGAGGCGGTGCCCCAGACGAGCCGGGGCACCATTTCACATCAATCGAACTTCGTGGGCGCGGGCGACACGACCTTGACGCCGTTCACCGTTACCTCGCGCACTTCGAAGGCGCGCTGCACCACGCCATCGTCAAAACGGAACGCGCCGTCGAGGCCGAGGAAACCGCCGCGATCATCGAGCGCGGAAGTCGGGAAGCGGCCGCCCGGATTCCAGCCGCGCGCGACGCGGATCGTCAGCAGCACCGCATCATAGCCCAGCGCCGACACGCGATAGGGCGCCGAACCGAAGCGGGCCTTGTAACTATCCGACAGGCGCTTGAAACGCGCATCCGACACGGCCGAGAACCATGCCCCGCGAAGCGGCGCGCTTTGCGCGATCTGCGCATCGCCGCTCCACAATTCGGTGCCGAGGATCTTTGCCATCTTGTCCGCATCACGGATCATCGGGGCGGCGCGCACGGCCATGCGCGCGCCATCGGCGATCAGCACCGCCTGGTAATCGCCCTTGCCGTAAAGCCGCTTCACCGCTGCCGAAAGCGAGCTGGCCGAGCGGTCATAGGTCTCGATCGCGCCGACGGTCACCCCGCTCTTGCGGGCCTGTTCCAGCATGGCTTCGGATGCGCGATTGCCATATTCGCCCCTTGGTACCAGCGCGCCAAAGCGGGTGATGCCGTTCTGCTGTGCAAACAGCATGGTGCGCGCAATCGACTGCGCGGGGACCTGCCCCATCACATAGACACCATCGCCTGCCACTTCGCTGTCGTTCGAAAAGCTGATGATCGGAACGCGCGCCGGTCCCGCCACGCTTTTTACCGCGCGCACATTGTCACCCAGCAGCGGGCCAAGGATCAGCCGGTTGCCATCGGCGATCGCCTTCCGTGCAGCGCCTGCGGGATCGCTGGACGTATCATAGCTGGTGATGCGGATATTCGAGGTATTGGTGTCGAGCAGCGCCATGGTGGTCGCGTTCGACAGGCTTTGCCCCACGGCTGCATTCGTGCCCGACATCGGCACCAGCAGCGCCACGCGGTGGCGGTCCGTATCGGTATCGGGCAGCGTCGTGGCGCTCGGCCCCTCGGTCGGGGCGGGGCCTGCGACCGGCGCGCCGCTTTCCGGGATAATCCCGCTACAGCCTGCCAGCAGCATTGCGCCGAAACCGGCGAAGCCGAGCTTCATGGCGCGGCGGCGGCCCGTGGCGGCGGTGTGGATAGGCGCGGTTTTATTGGCGACCCGCGTGTTCATGCTTGCATCTCCCTGAACCCTTTGTGCATCAGCGCTGGCAATGGACCAGCAACGCGACCCACTTTCACCCGGCCTCTATATAGTCGCGACGCCGATTGGCAATCTCGGCGATATCACCATGCGCGCTGTCAGCGTGCTGAACGCCTGCGATGCGGTGGCCTGTGAGGATACGCGGGTGACCGGAAAGCTGATGCATCACCTCGGGATCAGGAAACGGTTGATCCGGCACGACGACCACGCGGGCGACAACGCGCGCGACGGGCTGCTGGCATTGGCGGAAACGGGCCCGGTGGCACTTGTCAGCGATGCGGGCACGCCGCTGATTTCCGATCCCGGCTACCGGCTGGTGGTCGAGGCGCGCGAACGCGGGATCGCCGTCGTCACCGTGCCGGGACCGAGCGCGGTGATCGCGGGGCTATCGATCAGCGGACTACCCACCGACCGCTTCCTGTTCGCCGGTTTCCTGCCGCCCAAGGACAAGGCACGCCGCGATGTGCTGACCGAACTGGCGGGCGTGCCCTCCAGCCTCGTGTTCTATGAAACCGCGCCGCGGCTGGGGCCTTCGCTGGTGGCAATCGGCGAATTGCTGCCGGGGCGCACCATCGCGGTCGGGCGCGAATTGACCAAGCTGCATGAGGAATGTCGATCCGGTACCGCCGAGGAACTGATCGCCCATTACGAGGCGCATCCGCCAAGGGGCGAGATCGTGCTGATGATCGGCCCGCCGGTCGCCACGGCGGCAGAGGATCTCGACATCGACGCCCTGCTCGTCGAGGCATTGAAGGCCGACAAGCCCAGTCAGGCAGCGGCGAAACTCGCCAAGGCGCATGGGCTGGACCGGAAAATGCTCTACGCCAGAGCCATGGAGCTGAAGTGAAACCCGCAGCCGTCAAACGCATCCGCGCCGAAAAACAGGGGCGACGCGGCGAGGACGAAGCCGCGCTCTACCTCCACGCAGGCGGCTGGGACATTCTGGCGCGCCGCCTGCGCAATCCGGCGGGAGAGATCGACCTTGTCGCGAGAAAGGGCAATATCGTCGCCTTTATCGAGGTGAAGTGGCGGTCCTCCGCCGCTGCGCTCGACACTGCCATCGATGCGCGCCGCCTTGCGCGCGTTTGCGCCGCAGCTGAGGTGGAGGCTGCAAACTACGTGCAACCGGGCGATGACATGCGGATCGACGTACTGCTCCTTGCACCGGGCCATCCCCCACGCCATCTGGAAAACGCCGGGCAGTTCTGAGCCTGCGCATCAAGAGGAAATATCGTGACCCAAAAGCTCCGTGTCGCCGTCCAGATGGACCCGATGGAAACGATCAATATCGCGGGCGATTCCAGCTTTGCGCTGATGCTTTCCGCGCAGGAGCGCGGGCACGAGCTGTTCCACTATGACGTGCGCAGCCTGACATGGAAGTCCGATGGATCGGGCGGCGGCCGCGTCACCGCATGGGCCGCGCCGGTCACGGTGCAGAAGGTGAAGGGCGACCATTTCACCCGCAGCGAATATCGCACCATCGACCTTGGCAGCGATGTCGATGTCGTGCTGATGCGGCAGGACCCGCCTTTCGATATCGGTTACCTGACTGGCACATGGCTGCTGGAGCGGATCAAGGGCGAGACTTTGGTCGTCAACGATCCCGTCAGCGTCCGCAATGCGCCAGAAAAAATCTATGTCCTCGACTTCGCGCGTTTCATGCCGCCAACGCTCATCACCCGCCGGATCGAGGAGGTGCGCGACTTCATCGCCGAACATGGCGCGGTCGTCATAAAGCCGCTCCATGGCAATGGCGGCAAGGCGGTGTTCAAGGTCGAGGCCGATGGCGGCAACCTGTCCGCCCTCGTTGAGATGTTCAACAACACCTGGCCCGAACCCTTCATGGTGCAGCCCTTCCTTCCCGAAGTGTCCGAGGGCGACAAGCGCATCGTGCTGGTCGATGGCGTGGTCGCAGGCGCGATCAACCGCAAGCCGGGCGAGGGCGAATTCCGATCCAACCTTGCGCAGGGCGGCTATGCCGAGGGCGCAGGGTTGACCGAGCGTGAGCAGGAGATCTGCGACGCCATGGGGCCGCAATTGAAGGAACTGGGTCTCGTCTTCGTCGGCATCGACGTCATCGGCGGCAAGTGGCTGACCGAGATCAACGTGACCAGCCCGACCGGCATCGTCTCCATCGACAATTTCAACGGCACCGACACCAGCGGCATGATCTGGGACGCGATCGAGGCACGGCTCGCCCAGTAATTCACCGCGTTCGGGGAGCTTTCCGGCCCGCCATCCATTGATGCTGCAATGACGGACTGGATAGTCAATATCATCCAGGGCGGCGGCTATCTCGGCATAGCCCTGCTCATGGCGATCGAGAACATCTTCCCGCCGATCCCTTCCGAGGTGATCATGGGGGTGGGCGGTCTTGCCGTGTCCAAGGGTACGATGTCGTTCTGGCCGCTGCTGTTCTGGGGCACGGTCGGTTCGGTGGCGGGCAATTACGTCTGGTACTGGGTCGGCTATCATTACGGCTATAAATCCATGCGCCCCTTTATCGACAAGCATGGCCGCTGGCTGACCGTGGACTGGGAACATGTCGAGGATACCAGCCGCTTTTTCAGGAAACATGGCCAGTGGGTCGTGTTCTTCCTGCGCTTTTCGCCATTGATGCGGACCATCATTTCGCTGCCCGCCGGGCTGTCTTGCATGAATGTCTGGAAATTCCTGATCTTCACAGCGGCGGGTTCCGCCATCTGGAACGCGGCGCTGATTGCCGGGGCATCTTTGATGGCAGGCTGGTTCGCCGGGTTCGAAAACGTGATCGCCATTGGCACGTGGGTTCTGATCGGCCTCATGCTGATTGGCTATGTCTATCGCGTCATCACATGGGAACCGCGTGAAAGCCCCAAGGACGATACCGACAGCGAATTGGCGGAATAGGCGCTAGTCTCCGCGCTCGCGCGGGTGGGCGTCACGATAGACGTCGAGCAGGGTCGCGGCATCCACCTTCGTATAGATCTGGGTCGAACCGAGGCTGGCGTGGCCCAGCAGTTCCTGAAGCGAGCGGAGATCGGTGCCCGCCGCCAGCAGATGCGTCGCAAAGCTGTGGCGCAGCGCATGCGGTGTCGCGGTGGCCGGAAGGCCCAGCGCCTTGCGAGCCTTCGCCATCGCCTTTTGCACCACGCCCTGAGACAATCGCCCGCCCTTCGCCCCGCGGAACAGCGGATCGCGCAGGCCCATGCTCCATGGCTGGCGGTCGAGGTAATCCTCCAGCCCCTGTTTCACCAGCGGCAGCATCGGCACCACGCGCTGTTTGCGGCCCTTGCCGGTGACGGTAATCGATCCGCCCACGGGCAATATATTGCAGTCGAGCGACAGGGCCTCGTCAATGCGCAGCCCCGCGCCATAGAGCATCAGCAGAACCGCCCGGTCGCGTGCGCCGATCCAGTCCTCGTCCGAAAACTCGGCCACGGTTTCGGCGATGTTCACCGCTTCGTCAGGTGTGACCGCGCGCGGCAGGCCCTTCTGCACACGCGGGCCACGCAGGCGCGGTGGCGCGATGTCCTGCGCGCCCGATTGCGTCAGCGCGAACTTGATGAAGGCCTTCAATGCCGACAGTTCGCGCGCCGCCGATGCGTTGGACAGCCCATCGGCACGGCGAGCGCCAAGGAAACGGCGCATGTCTGCCGCCTTGCACGATGCGACGCGCCGCCAGTCGGCATCCTCGCCCAGCCATTTCAGGAATCGGTCCGCCGCATTGGCATAGGCGCGCACCGTATGCGGCGAACGGCGAAGGCCCAGTGCGAGATGATCGTGCCACTCGGCCAGCATGTCGTTCCGCAGGGCCAAGCGGTCAGCCTTCGGTCATCAGGCCGGGCGCGACCAGTTCGCCCAGCAGGCTGTCGAGCAGCACCATGCCGCTTTCGGTGACGGTGACATGGGACCCATCGCGCTCGACAAAGCCGAGATCCGCATAAAGCGCGGCCTTGCGCCCGTCGATCAGCGCATCGGGCGCAATGCCGAACCGCTGCCCCATGGCGGCAAGATCCACGCCTTCTGTCAGGCGCAGGCCCATCATCAGCGCCTCGGCCGCGCATTCGGCCGGGTCCAGTGCGCGCGTTTCGGACAGGCCGTGCTGATTGCGCTCCACTGCGGCAAGGAAATTTTCGGGCTTCTTGTGCCGCTGCGTCGCGAAACCCCGGCGGCGGCCATGCGCGCCAGGGCCAATGCCGACATAATCCTGATAGCGCCAATAGGTAAGATTGTGGCGGCTCTCTTCACCGGGGCGGGCGTGGTTGCTGATCTCATAGGCGGGCAGCCCCGCCAGTGCCGTCATCGTGCGGGTGAGGGCGAACATCTCGGCGCTCACCTCTTCATCCGGCAATTCGAAACGGCCGAGGCGATAGTCGGTCGCAAAGCGCGTCCCCGGCTCGATCGTGAGCTGGTAGAGCGAGAGATGGCCGGTGCCGAAGGACAAGGCCTGCTCCAGCTCGGCGCGCCACTGGTGCACGCTCTGGCCGGGGCGGGTGTAGATCAGGTCGAAGCTGACGCGCCCGAACGCCTTTTGCGCCACGTCCAGCGCGGCCAGTCCTTCGCGCACATCGTGCAGGCGGCCAAGGAATTGCAGCGCATCATCGTTCAGCGCCTGCAGCCCCAGCGACACGCGGTTCACGCCCGCCCGCGCCAGATCGGCGAATTTCGATGCCTCGACCGAAGAGGGATTGGCCTCCAGCGTGATCTCCAGCCCCGGCTGCGCCGGCCAGAGCCGCGTCGCTTCGGCAATCAGCCGTTCCACCAGCGCAGGCGGCATCAGGCTGGGCGTGCCGCCGCCGAAAAAGATCGAGCCGAGCGTGTCCGGCCCCGTCGCCTCCCGCTCATGCGCCATGTCGGCCAGCAGCGCGCTTTCCCATGCCTCGACATCCACGCCGTCACGGACGTGGCTGTTGAAGTCGCAATAAGGGCATTTCTTCAGACAGAAGGGCCAGTGGATATAAAGCGCAAGCGACATGGCCGCTGTTTCAGCACCTGTTAAGCGGCTGATGTCAAGGATGGCGCCCGGATCGGAAACAGCAAATAGGGCGGGATCGATGAGGAAACGGGTTGTGGGCGGCGCTATGGCCGCGGCGGGGCTGGCACTGGCCGTGGTGGGCGTGCCCGCGCTGGCGCAGCAGCAATGGGGCTATACCGACAAATACCCCGAGATCGACAGCGTGCCGCAGGGCAGCTTTGCCGGGCGCCTGCTGGAAACGCACAACCGCGAACGCATCCGCATGGGCGTGCCGCCGCTGGCGTGGGACCCGAAGCTGGCCCGCGATGCGCAGGAATGGGCCAATGTGATCGCTCGCAAGCAGACGCTAACCCATGCCAGCCGCATGGATAGGAATGGCGCGGGCGAGAACCTTTGGGTCGGGGTGAAAGGCTATTACACCGCTGAAGAGATGATCGAGACCTTCATCGACGAAAAGCAATATTACCGCCCCGGCACGTTCCCCAAGGTATCGACCACCGGCCAATGGGCCGATGTCGGCCATTATACCCAGCTGATCTGGCGCGAGACGGAAAAGGTCGGCTGCGCGGTGGCTCCGGGCGGGGGGCAGGACTGGCTGGTGTGCCGCTATTATCCGGCGGGCAACACGATGGGCCGCCCGGTTCTTTAAGGCCGTTTACCCCGGAAAGGCGAGCGGCTCGTCACCTTCGGCCCAAGGCTTGGGCCGCGCCATGATGGTGGCGAACAGGTCTGAGGCGAGATGCCCTGCCAGCCAGCCTTGCAGATGCGGCAGGGGCAGGGCGTCGAACCAGCTGCGATCATTATTGGCGAACTGCCGGACGAAGGGAAAGATCGCCGCATCGGCCAGCCCCATGGCCGCCCCGCAAAGCTGGCCGTGCGTCTCCAGCCGCGCATCGAGATCGCGCAGGAACCGAAGCCCGCTTTCCCGGTGGGCAAGCGCGTCGCTGTCATGTCTTTCGGGATATTTGTAGCGGTCGAGGTCGTGCTTGAAGGGCCCGTCATTGCGGGCGATCAGATCAGGATCGTCACGCTCCAGCCAGCCATCGGGATCGCTTATCGCCAGCGCGTGATGCATGATCTCGATGCTTTCCTCGATCACCTGTCCATCGGCCAGCACCAGCACCGGCACCGTCCCCTTGGGCGATGCTTCCAGCATGGCGGCTGGCTTGTTCGCCAGCTTCACCTCGCGCAATTCACCGGTGAACCCGCTTGCCGCCAGCGCCAGCCGCGCCCGCATCGCATAGGGGCAGCGGCGGAAGCTGTAGAGGATGTCGCCCGTCATGCCTCGTCCTCATCCTCGGGCATTTGCGCGCCGACATGCGCCTCACCGCGCCGGGCGGCCAGCATCTCCTGCCGGTGCCGCTCGCGATAGGATGCGCGCTGCTCGTCGGTGCGCTCGTCGTGGCAGGCAGGGCAGCTGACGCCTTCCTCGTATCGCGCGTCGGTCCGGTCCTCGTCGCTGACCGGGCGGCGGCAGGCGTGGCACAGGCCATAGCTGCCCAGCCTCAGACCATGTCCCACGGTCACGCGCTGGTCGAAGACGAAGCATTCGCCTTCCCACAGGCTCTCATCCTCCGGCACGGTTTCCAGATATTTGAGGATGCCGCCCTTGAGGTGAAACACCTCCTCCACGCCCTCCTGTTTCAGGAAGGCGGTCGATTTTTCGCATCTTATGCCGCCGGTGCAGAACATGGCGACGCGCGGTTCCTTCCCTTCGCCCAAAAGGCGCTCGCGCTCGGCGCGGAACCAGCTGGGAAAATCGCGAAAACTGGCGGTCTTGGGATCGACCGCCCCGTGGAAGGTGCCGACCGCGACCTCGTAATCGTTGCGCGTGTCGATGGTGATCACGTCCTGCGCGCTGATCAGCGCGTTCCAGTCCTGCGGCTCGACATAGGTGCCCACGCTCCGGTTGGGGTCGATGCCCGGCTGGCCCATGGTCACGATCTCGCGCTTTAATCGCACCTTCATGCGGTGAAACGGCATTTCGCGCGCGGCAGAGAATTTCACCTCCAGTTCCGCGCAACCGGGCAGGGTACGGATATGGGCGAGCGTCGCGTCGATCCCTTGCGCCGTTCCCGCGATGGTGCCGTTGATCCCTTCGGCAGCCAGCAGCAGCGTGCCCTTTATCCCGTTCGCGCCACACGCATCAAGCAGGGGCACTCGCAGCGCGGCGGGATCGTCGAAACGCGTAAAGCGATAGAGCGCGGCGACGCGAACCGGCGTGTCCAAGGCATTGTGGGCGGAATCGGTATTGATCGACATGGCCGCCCCATAGCGCGGCAAAGCACCGCCGTCAGCTTTTCGCGGCAGGCTGGCGGAGAGGGGCGTGGTCGCTCCCTCCGCCGCCGCCCAGCCTCAGTCCTCCTTGGCCAGAGCGACGCCTGCGAATTTCAGCTGATCGGGATCGCCTTCCGGCCCGTTCATCGTCCCGATGAAAGTCGCGCCGATTTCCTGTGCATAGGGCCCAAAGAAATAGGTGCTGATCTGGGAATCGGCATTCAACCCGTCGCCGCTCAGCTGAACGCGATCGAGACCCTGACCCGCGATGTCACCGGCAAAGGTCCACAGCCCGAAGTTATATTCATCCGCGCCGCCGACGTTACCCATTACGGCAAGACCGCCTTCGACCGTGCCATTGCCGAAATCCACGCCAAAGCTGGAACTGCCCGACAATTCGTAATCCGCACCAGCAAGACTACGGGCATTGCCGTAGAGGATGCCCGAATAGCTGGCCCCGCCTGTCCGGGCCTCGATCATCTTTTCGTGCGTATTCAGCCCGGCAAGGATATATTGCCTGCGGTCCACCGTCTGATAGGATTGGTCGACAACCCCGTTCGTTTCGAAAAAGGTGGAATAGCTGAGCTGGATCTCGCTATTCGCATCTCCGATCCGATATGCCGACAGGAAGCGCGTACCCGTGGACCTCGCCAGCTCATAGCTGTCGAAGTTTTCCCTCTCGTCCTCTACCGACGGGATATCGGCGATGACATATTCGTCGATGCCGGACCTGACCTCGTACAATCCATCCGCATCAAAGACTACATTCGCCGAAGCCCCCATGCGAATGTCCAGCTCTTCCTCGCCGGTATAGCGGGTGTCGAGGCTGATCTGGGCGGTCGTGGCCGGGATATTGACGAAGCCGAAACGCTCGGCCAGCGACATCGTCTCCAGCTCATCGCCCTCCACGCCGGTAAAAGAGATGGCGACCGCGCCGCCGCTTGCGCTGGTGCCGGTGAACTGCCCTCCGATCTCCTGCGCGTCGGGCCCGTAGAAGGAACCGGAAATGTCGCCGGTATAATCGAACCCGCCGTATCTGGAGATGGCAGTGCCGGAAAAGCCGCCGTCGCTGATTTTGCCGGCGGCATACAGAGATCCGGCGCTGGAGATTCCCTCGAAGATGCCCTCGATTGATTGCGAGCCGTTGATCGTGAAGGCGCCGCGCGTGAAATCGACGAGAAAGCTGTTTTGCCCGGTGATCCACCACGCCTGTTCGCCCGGCTCGCTCACACTTCCCAGCATGTCGATCCAGTACTGGCCCTGACCGCTGACAGGCACGGCCGACGCGGGGCTTTCATAGCCATAGACGAAGGTGCTGAGATCGTTGATCTGGTTCGATCCCACCACGCCGTAATCGATCCACAGACCCTTGCCGACATAGTCGTAGGTTTTTTCGGTTCCCCATGCGGTCGTGGACAGGGACAGCGATTGCGCGCCCTTTTCGTAATTGACCTCGCCTTCGAAGCGCGATTCCAGCTGCTCGGCCGGGGAGAATGTCTCGGTCTGGGTGCCTCTGGTCAGGGTATAGCTGTCGCTGGCCTTGTCATAGCTGATCGTCATCGCCTGCCGCGATGCGGCCGCATCGATGACGCTGGCATCGTTCAATTCGATGCTGAAGCTGTTGGAAGCCGAGGTCGCATCGAAGCTCGCACTGGAATTAAGCTCGCTCAGCTTCTTGGGGGCAGGCGTGCTGACGACCCCGCCGCCGCCGCCGCCGCCGCCTCCGCCTCCGCCTCCGCCGCCCCCGCATGCGGCAAGAGCGCTGCACATGGCGATGGCGGATATGGCGGTCAAAGAATTTCTCATGGTGTCTGCGTCCCCCGGTCAGAATGCGGCCGTCAGGCCAATTTCAACAGATTTTCTTGTAAAATCATAAATTTCAATGCTCGACGCATTGCGTTCGAATTGCAGGCGGGCGATCGGCGCGAAGGTGCCGACGCGAAAAGACCGGAACGTGCCCGACAGGCCGACCGCGGCGAAATCGTCGATGCGCCGCGCGCCATAAAGCCCCAGCACTTGGTCCGCTTCGAGATGCGAATAGCTTCCCGACAGCGCGAGCGAGGTCTGCCCGAATTCGCGGAACACATATGCCCGCAGCCCGCCGCTGGCGTTGGAATAGGGTTCGGCGCGAGCCATCGCGCGCGATCCGGTAAGATAAAACCCCGCACCCCAGCGGCTGGTAAAGGCGCGGTCGATACCGACATCGAGCGACAGGCGTGTCTGGTCTTGCTGGTCGTTGCGGCGATTGTCTTCATCAAGGGCGCTGACGCTGGCGCGCAGGCGGCCCCTCTTGCCGACCGGGTGGCGGATCTCGGCCCTGCCGCCATGCGCTTCGGTAAAGGGTTCGTCCCCGAACCAGCGATAGCGGATATTGGCCGCCAGCGAGATGCGGTCGCCGCCCGATTGCCATTGCGGGCCCAGCTCTGCCGAGACCTGGTAGTCGTCAAAGGCCGAGCCGTCATATTCGCGGATCGCGGCCGAAATCGTCGCCGCCAATTCGGCGCTGCCGCCCAGCGGTACGCGGCCATAGCCCTGCGCCCGCATGGCAAGGCCAAGGCCCGACTTCCTGCGCGCATCGTCGGACAGTTCGAGATCGCCGATGACCGTGCTGAGCGTATCGGATGCGGTGGCGCGATTGATATTGCTGTCGGGCGCAAGCGTGGCTTCGAGATTGAGGCCGATATTGGCGGGCGAGCTGAGCGCCTGTGCGTAGAAATGAACGAGCCGCTCGATCTCCGGCGGCAGGCCCGCCGCGCGGGCGGCGCGCAATTCGCGTTCCGCCCCTTCGCGATCGTTAAGCATGACCAGCAGCCGGGCGAGTTCGACGCGCACGCGCGCGGCTTCGGGCTGTTCATCGAGGATCTGGCGCAGCAGCACCGCGCCATCGCGGATGCGTCCCTGTCGATTGGCGCGCAGCAGGGCAAGACGAAAGCGAGCCTCTGACCGTAGTTCCAGATCAGGATGGCTCGCCAGTGCCTCCAGCAAGGCTTCGGCAGTGGCGTAATCTTCCTTCGCCTCTGCCTGCGATGCGACATCGAACATTTGCGCCGGGGTCAGCTTTACCGCAGGCGGCGATCCGTCCTGCGCCGCAACGGGCAGGGCAAGGCCGGGCGCGGCAATAGCCAGCGTAACAGGCAGCGCTTTTGATATTCCGCGCAGGAAACGGGCAAGTAATGAAATGGCGACCCCCTGCAATTTTCTTATGAAATGCAGCGGGATGTGTCCAGCCAACCTTCGGGTGACTGTGGGCAATCTGGCATGACCCTTTATGGATGTCGCATCAGTCCAGAACGGTGATCGAGATACGCCTGTTCCTCGGATCGTTCGGATCGCCGGGGATCAGCGGTTCGCGGTCGGCTACCCCCTCGATCCGGCGGAACCGTTCCGCATCCACGCCGGCGCGGATCATGGCAAGGCGCGTCGCCTCTGCCCGTCCGGCCGAGAGCGACCAGTTGTTGCCGCTCTGTCCGCTTTTCCATGGCAGCGCGTCGGTATGGCCGCGCACGGTCAATTCCGTGCGATTATCCGCCGCCGCTTGTGAAATCGCGCCCAGCAGACGCGCCGCGTCCTGCGTCAAAACGGTGGTGCCCAGCATGAACATCGAGAAATCGGCGTTGTCGACAAGGTCGATGCGCACCCCCTCTGTCGTGTCGACCAGCCGGACCTGCCGCGCCAGCTTTCGCAATTCGGGCGATGATCGCAGCATTTTTTCGACCGCGCGGCGCGTATAGGCGGAGCGCTTCAGCTGGCCCGACCCTTCCTTCGGCCCGCCGGTCGCATCGCGCGGGATCGTGAGCGTCTGCGTGCCGGTCTGCCCGGCGCGATTGGGATAGCTGTCGACATCGGTGATCGACGATCCGCCCAACAGGCCGTTCGCGCCCGCGCTCTTCTGCTTCATCTTGACCAGCGTCGGTGTGAAGTAATCGGCAAGCCCCTTGCGCTGCTCCTCCGTCGTCGCGCCCAGCAGCCACAGCAGCAGGAAGAAAGCCATCATCGCGGTCACGAAATCGGCATAGGCGACCTTCCATGCGCCGCCATGGTGGCCGCCTTCGACAACGGTGACTTTCTTGACGATGATCGGGGCAGGGGGCGGGCCATTATGCCCCTTCGCCGCTTTCGAAGCCATGGATCAACGCCCCCGCATCGCGTCGAGCAATTCGGAAAGCCCTGGACGGAACGCATGGCCCAGGCCCGAGCGGGCGCTTTCGACCACCAGCGGCTGCGGCCATCCGTGGAGCGAGGCGATCACCACCTGCTTCACTGCGTGAAAGATCATCTCGTCCTGCTCGATAATCTGTTTCAACCGGCCTGCCAGCGGCGCGACAATGCCATAGGCGAGCAGCACGCCCATGAAGGTGCCCACCAGCGCCGACCCGATCATGCCGCCCAGCACCGATGGCGGCTCGTCGATGGAACCCATGGTTTTCACCACGCCCAGCACGGCGGCGACGATACCCAAAGCCGGCAGCGCATCGGCAAGGCTCTGCAGCGCATGCTGCGGCTCGTGCATTTCGTGGAAATGCGTCTTCATCGCATTGTCCATGACGTCTTCCACCGCATGCACCTCCAGCGTTCCCGAAGACACCACGATCAGCGTCAGCGTGTCGCAGATCAGGTGAACCAGCTCGCCGTTTGCCAAAAGGCGCGGATATTCGGCAAAGATCGCGCTGCTCTTAGGGTCCTGCACATGGCTTTCCAGCGCGACCGGGCCTTCGTTTTTGAGCAGCTTCATCAGTTTCGAGGTGAGGACGATGGCGTCGACATGGTCCTCCTTGGTGTGGCGCGGGCCCTTGAAGATCTTCACGAAAGCGCCGCCGATGGCTTTCAATTCATGCATGGAATTGCCCGCCACGACCGCGCCGATGGCCGCCCCGCCGATGATCAGCATTTCATGCGGGATGGCATGCATCACCGGCCCCAATGCGCCGCCGGTCAGCGCGAAGCCGCCAAAGACCATGATGATCAGGATAACGATGCCGATGATTGCAAACATGGGGCGGGGCCTCAGCCGATATGGTTGAACAGGGAGATGGAGGAGAGCTTGGTAAAACTGGCCTGGCTCGCTTCGAGAGCGGTCAGGGCTTCCTGCAGGTTGATGACGGTCGATGCGATGTCGATGCCGCCAAGCTCGTTCTCTTCGGCGGCGCGCAGTTCGCCCATGTCGGTCTGGCGGGCCTGCACGAAATCGATCCATGCCAGCCGCGCGCCGACGACGGTCTGGCTGGTGGTGACATTCTCTATCGCGTTTGAAAGCGATCCGGCGGCATCGCGCGCGGCAGCGGCGGGATCGGCCGATGCTCCGGCCAGCGCGGCGGCAAGCTGCTGCACGACCGCCATCGCGTCGGCGGGCGTGCCATTGTCGTCAAAGGCGAAGATATCCGGCCCGGTGACAGAGCGCGGCACGTTCTGCCCTTCGCCCACGTCAAGCTCGTCGGCGGCGGCGGTGCCGATATAAACCGCGGTCCCCGCGCCATTCAGCGCATAGGCATCGCCCGCCGTTTCGCCGCCGAACAAGGCATGGCCGGTCGCGTCGCGGGTGTTGGCAAGGCTGAACAATTGCTGGTGGATCTGCTCCATCTCGGTGGCGATGGCGGCGCGGTTCGTGTCGCTCATCGTGCTCGATCCTGCCTGCACGGCCAGTTCCTGCGCGCGGGCAAGCACGTCGGCGATAGAGGACAAGGTGCTATCGGCCAGTGTCAGATCGGTGGCGGCGCGGTCGGCGTTAGCGGCGTCGATCTGGCTCAATCGCCCGGTGCGCGACAATGTGCGCAGGCGGGAGGCGGCGACCGGGTCGTCGGAGGATCGCTCCAGCCGGTCGCCGGTCGATAGCTGCTGCTGATAGCTTTCGGCCTGCAGGCGCAGGCTGCTCATCGACATGCGTGAGCGGTCGTAGAACGCGGCAGTGGAAGTGGAATAGATCGCCATGTGCCGTCACCTGATGCCAAGGATCGTGTCGAAAAGCTCGCTTGCCACCTGCATCACCCGGCCCGATGCCTGAAACGCCTGCTGAAACCGCACGAGGTTCACCGCCTCTTCGTCGAGGTCGACGGCGGACTGGGCGGCGAGTGCGGTGCTGGCCTGATCGGCGATGGTGGCGATGGTATCGCGCATCGTCTGCCGCCCGGCGACGGTGGAGGAGATGTCGAAGAGCAGCCCATCCATGCGCCCTGCGATATTGCCGCCGGTCATCGCGGCCTGAAGCGCGGAGAGATTGGTCGTATCGCGGCTGCCCGCGCCCGCGCCCGCAGGGGCGGTGGCGATCAGCGCGCCGTCTTCGAAAGCAAGCGCGATATCGCCCGCGCCGGTGGCGGTGAACAGGTTTGTGCCGGAAGCGCCAGCAAGGTCGATGCCGGCGCCTTGCGCCGCGTTCACCGCATCCGCCATGTCGGTCGCCAGCGTGTCCAGATCGCCGCGCATCTGCGCCAGCATGTCCAGCGCCTGCGCATGCCCGGCCAGCGACCCTGCGGAAGGCGCGACCGCCGTTCCGTCGAGATCGAAGGAAACGGTGCCGTCGGCGGCGCTCGTCATCGTCAGGCTCGCGGCGGTGCCGCCCGTCACCAGCACCGGGCCGGAGCTGTCGCCGAGCCGCACGTCGACCGTGTTGTCGGCGTTGATCTTCGTCGAAATGCCGACCGAATCCGAAATCTGCTGAAGCAGCAGGTCCCGCTGGTCCAGCAGCGCCGCCTGATCGCCGGAGTTATCGGCGGTGCGGGCAAGACGCAGGTTCACGCGGGCCAGTTCGTCGGACAGCAGATTGACCTGTTCGACCGCGCCCGCTGCCTCAAACCGCATGCCATCGCCTGCAGCGGCAAGATTGGCATCAGCGACGTTGAAATTGCCCGCCATGGATCGCGCGGCC
Source organism: Croceicoccus mobilis (assembly GCF_001661965.1). Classification (GTDB taxonomy): domain Bacteria; phylum Pseudomonadota; class Alphaproteobacteria; order Sphingomonadales; family Sphingomonadaceae; genus Croceicoccus; species Croceicoccus mobilis. The sequence goes on along the minus strand of NZ_LYWZ01000027.1, from coordinate 25,732 downwards.
TCGATCGTCGCGGCGCGAAGCGAGGGATCGACCGGATCGGCGGCCAACTGCTGCAGCGCGGCTTCGAAACCGACGATGGAATCGTAGATGCCGGTCTGCTCGATCGCGGTCTCGATATTCTGCAGGCCCGCAAGTTCGGCATCGGCGCGGGCAAGGTCGGAGCCGGTGCGGCGTACCTCGCTCTGGCGGAAGGCATCGGCGTTGCGGATGATGCTGTCGACGCGCACGCCCGACAGGTTCAGCTGCGTAAAAGGCGCAATGCCTCCGGTGGATGCGACCTCCGCCAGCCCGACGCTGCGGCGGACATAGCCCTCGGTCGCGGCATTGGCGATGTTCTGCGCGGTAACGTCCAGCGCAAGGCGCGAGCTGCGCGCGCCGCTCTTGGCGATGGAGAGGAGGTCGTTCGCCATCGCTTATTCCTTCACCTGCGCGGTAAACTGCGCCTCGATCATGGCGGCAAGGCCGAGGCTGCCCTGCCGCGAAGCGATGTCGGCAAAGGCATCGTCGCGCATCTGGCGAAACGTGTCCGATGCCTGGCTACCCATCAGATCATCACCAATCGACGAACTGCGCGCCGCCGCCAGCATCTGGCGCAGGAAGATCGCCTCGAACGCCTGCGACGCCTGTTTCAGGTCGGACGGCGCTTTCGTCGGCGCGGGAATGTTGGGGCCAGCGATTTTCACAGCACCACCATTTCGGCCTTCAGCGCGCCGGCCTGCTTCAATGCTTCAAGGATCGCGACCAGATCGGATGCCCCCACACCCAGCAGGTTCAGCGCATCCACCACCTCGGCCAGCGAGGGGCCGGGGGCGACCAGCGCCACATTGCCCTGCTCTTCGGTGACGGAGATCTGGCTGGCGGGTTCGATGGCGGTGACGCCCCGGCTGAACGCCTCGGGCTGGACGATGCGCGGGTCTTCCTCGATCCGCACGGTCAGCTTGCCATGGCTGATCGCTGCGGGCGAGAGGCGGACGGCGGAATTGATGACCACCGTGCCGGTGCGCGAATTGACGATGACCTTCGCGGCGGTTTCGGCAGGCTCGACCTCCAGCATCTCGATCGCGGCCATCAGGCTGGCACGCGTGTCGCTGCCGGGGGGAAGGCGCAGCGCGATGGATACGCCGTCCTCGACCGAAGCGGTGCCGGGCAGCATGCGGTTGATGGCATCGCGCACGCGGCCTGCGGTCAGGAAATCGGCGGCGGCAAGATTGAAGCGCACCACATCGCCGGTGTCGAAACCGCTGGCGACCGCGCGTTCCACGCTGGCGCCATCGGCGATGCGGCCCACGGTCGGGACATTGACCGTCAGCTTCGACCCATCCGCGCCCGATACGCCCAGCCCGCCGACGGCGAGATTGCCCTGCGCCATCGCATAGATCTGCCCGTCCGCGCCATAAAGCGGGGTCAGGATCAGGGCCCCGCCGCGCAGGGATTTGGCCTTGCCGATGGTGGAAACGGTGATGTCGATCCGCTGCCCCGGTTTGGCAAAGGCGGGAAGGTCGGCGGTGATCATCACGGCGGCGGCATTCTTGAGCCCCGGCTGTACGCCCGGCGGCAATTGCAGCCCCATGCGGCCAGCCGCGCCCTTCATCGCCTGTGTCAGATATGCAAGATTGTCATCGCCCGTGCCGGCCAGCCCGACGACGATTCCATAGCCTGTCAGCTGGTTCGACCTGACGCCCTGAAACTGGCCGAGGTCGCGCACGCGCTCTGCCTGCGCCGCCGCCGGGGCGAGGGCGGTGAGGAGCGCCATCAGGAGAAGGGTAAGCCTGCGCATCTGCCAAAGTCCTCAGAACGGGTTGATGATGCTGAAGAAACGGGCCAGCCAGCCGGGGCGGCTGCTCCTCTGGATCGCGCCCTTGCCTGAATATTCGATATGCGCCTCGGCCACCCGGCTCGACGGCACGGTGTTTTCGATATCGATGTCGGCCAGCCGCACGATGCCGGTAAAGCGGACCCATTCCTCGCCTTGGCTCAGCAGCATCTGCTTTTCCCCTTGCACAAGAGCGGTTCCATTGGGCCGAACCTCGACGATGGTGACAGCCAGCGAAGCGGCGAGCGTGCTGGACTGGCCCGCGCTCCCCGCTCCCTTGAACGACGCGGAAGAGCTGGCTTTAAGCGCATCGGGCGAGAGAAAGGCGAATGGGCCGGTGGCGGGCGGGGTAAGCCCCAATGATCCCGACTTATCGGTCTTGCCCGAAACCGACTTCGATGTGGTGGTGCTTTCGACCAGAAGGATCGTCAGCACGTCGCCCACGCCGCGGGCGCGGGTGCCTTCGTGGAGGCCTGCATAGCCGTCGCGGGCGTGGAAGATCGCACCGTCTGCGGCCTGGGCAAATGCGGCAGGGGCGATGAGGATGGCGATCCCGGCGGAAATGAGGAGATGAATGCTCATGGGGCTTTACAGCGTCTGGTTCGCGTTGCGCAGCATTTCATCGACCGCGCTGATCATCTTGGAATTGATTTCATAGGCACGCTGCGTCTCGATCATGTCGACCAGCTCGGTCACGACATTGACGTTCGATCCCTCCAGCATGCCCTGCCGGATGGAACCGCGCCCTTCCGCATTTGCGGCGCCGATCTGGGCGGGGCCGCTGGCGGCAGTCTCGATCAGGAAATTGTCGCCGATGGGCTGCAATCCGCCCGCGTTGGTAAAGCTGGCCAACGTGATCTGGCCCAGCTCGACCGGCTCGCTCTCTCCGGCCAGAACGGCGCTGACGATGCCGTCGTCGCCAATGGCAAGCGAGCCCGCCCCCTGCGGCACATTGATCGCGGGCTGCACGGCATAGCCCTGCGGTGTGACGATCTGCCCTTCGGCGGACAGGGTGAAATTGCCCGCGCGGGTATAGGCGAGCTGCCCGCCGGGGCGCTCGACCTGGAAATAGCCATCGCCCGAGATGGCGAGGTCCAGCGGGTTTTCCGTGCTGTTGAGGGTGCCCTGGCTGGTGATGCGGCTGGTCGATTGCACCGCGACGCCGGTGCCAAGGTTCATCCCCTCGGCATATTGCGTTTCGGCCGAGCTTTGTTGTCCGGCAATGCGCGCCGACTGATAGGCGAGCGTCGCGAAATTGGCGCGATCGCGTTTGAAGCCGGTGGTGGCGACATTGGCGAGATTGTTCGAGATGACGCGCATGCGCGCATCTTGCGCCTCTAGCCCGGTACGGGCGACGTGAAGTGCGGAAGTGGGCATTTCTACTGCTCCTTGTTACGCATCGAGGCGCATCAGACGCGCGCCGCTTTCATCGATGTCCCGCGCGGTGGAGACGACATTGGTGCGGATCTCGAACAGGCGCTGTGCCTCGATCATGCTGGTCAGCACTTCGCTGGCCGCGACATTCGACTGTTCGAGCGAGCCGGGAATGACCTCGGCCTCGATATCTTCGGGCAGGGTGCCGCCGCCGCGAACACGGAACTGGCCGTCCAGCCCCTTGGCGATATCGGTTCCGGTGGTGGAGACGAGCTTGAGTTTGCCGACCTCGACCGGGGCTTCCGGCGCGGCAGGATCGGCCATCAGCACGGTGCCGTCCCTGGCGATGGAAAGCGCGCCGCCAGCAGGCACGGTGATCGGCCCCGCGGTGCCCAGCACCACCAGTCCGTCGCCATTCTGCAAAGCGCCGCTGGCCGAAACCGACAGATCCCCGCGCCGCGAATAGACCTCCGATCCATCCGCGCCCTGCAAGGCCAGCATGGTGTCGCCCGTCAGCGCGACATCCAGCGGGTTGCCGGTATCGGTCACCGTGCCCTGCGCCATGGATGCGCCGCGCACTTCGCTGCGGTTCATGGCGCGCACTTCCAGCGAAGTGCCCTCCACCGTGACGGGGCGCGCGTCGAGCAGTTCGGCCTTGAAGCCGATGGTGCCCGAATTGGCCATGTTGCTGGCGATGGCGCGCTGCTGCGCCATCGATGCGTTCATGCCCGAAACCGCGGAATAGATCAGCCGGTCCATGGGCGTCAGGTCCTGAGGTTGATGACGGTCTGGCTGATCTGCGTCGCCGTATCGATGGCCTTGGCATTGGCCTGGAAATAACGCTGCGCGGTGATCAGGCTGACCAGTTCCTCGGCAAGATCGACGTTCGAGCGCTCGATGGAACCCGAAAGCGTGTTGCCGAACTTGCCTTCGCCCGGAAAGCCATAGCCCGGAGGGCCGGAAATGCCGGTAACTTCCCAGTTCGACGATCCGACCTGACGCAGACCGGTGGGCGAGGAGAAGCTGGCCAGCGCGACCGTGCCGATCGTGTCATTGGTGCCATCGGCGTAGGAGACGACGACCGATCCATCCATCTCCACCGTGACGCCCGCATATTCGCTGCCCGCCGCATTGGTCAGGGGCACGACGGCATTGATCGTCGCATCGGTGGCAGGGTCTGCACCGGGCGCGAAGATCTGCAGCACATTGCCCGCGCCGTCCTGGATATTGCCCGCGACATCCATGTCGAAGGATCCGTTACGCGTGAAAAGCGTGCGGTCGCCCGCGGCCGAATAAGTCTTGAAGAACCCGTCCCCCGTGATCGCCATGTCGAGCGAGGAGCCGGTCTGCTCGATCGAGCCCATGGCGAAGTTCTGGATGATCGCCTCGGTGTTCGACCCGATGCCGGTGATCATCTTCGGGTTCGAAAACGACGATCCTGCGACCAGATCGCCAAAGGCGGTGTTCGATTTCTTGAAGCCGTTGGTCTCGGCATTGGCGATATTGTGCGAGACGACGCCAAGGTCAGTCTGCGCGTTCTTCAGGCCCGAAAGCGAGGTGTAGAAGGACATTGGCGTTTACTCCTGCGTGGAACTGGTGGTTACGGCGCCCGCGATCGTGTCGAGCCGGGCGGCAATGCTATCGAGCGTGCTGCCCATGTCGGCGATGCCGGCAAGGGAGGAGAACTGCGCCATCTGGGCCAGCATCTCTTTCTGATCGACGGGATCGAAGGGATCCTGCTGCTGCATCTGCACGGTCATCAGCTTCAGGAAATCGGCCTGATCGAGCGAGCCGAGGCCCGCCGAGCTGGCTGACGAAGACGTGCTGGCGGCAGTGGAAGTGACGGAACTTACGGTCATTTCATCCTCATCGTTTCGAGCATGAGCTGCTTGGCGGTGGACAATGCCTCGACCATGTTCTGGTACTGGCGGCTGGCTTCGAGCATCTCGACCATTTCCGCATTCTCATCGACGGGAGAGACCCAGACATCGCCGTTTTCATCGGCGAGCGGGTGATCGGGATCGTGGCGGCGGACAGGGGCTGCATCCTCGCGCACGACGGCGCTGACATCGACGGTCGAAAGCCCGCTGGCTACATCGAGGTCGGACTGGAACACGGCGCGTAAAGGGCGGTATCCTTCGCCCTCGCTGCCGCTGACCGTGCCCGCATTGGCAAGGTTCGATGCCGCCGCGTTCATCCGCACCATCTGCGCAGACATGGAACGCTGCGCGACGTCGAAGACGGAGATGGGACCGGGCATGGCTTACTCCCCCCGGATCGCGCGGGTCACGGTTTCGACCCGGCCCTGGATGAAGGAGAGCGTGGTGGCATAGCCCACGGCATTTTCGCTGAAGGCGAGCTGTTCGGTCTGAAGCTCGACCGTATTGCCGTCCAAAGCGGTCATCACCGGCACGCGGTAAAGCGTTTCGGCAGAAGCGGCGGTCTCGGCCGATCCGCCCTGCATAGACCGGCGCAGCGCGGCATCGAAATCGATGTCCTGCGCCTTATACCCCGGCGTGGCGGCATTCGCGATATTCGATGCCAGCATCCCCATGCGGCGCGAACGCAGCTGAAGCGCCGCGCCATGGATGCCGAAAAGGCTGCTGTCATTGTTGCTCATCGCCAGATCGCTCCAGTCTGTCGGTCCAGTGGGCCGAGAGGGGCGCATGCCCCGCGTTCCCGGATGTATTTGCAAAGCCCGTGCCAATTGCCGTTTCGGGGGCGTGCGGCATGGCAAGCGGCAAGAACCTGCCGGTATTTCGCCCCCGAACGGCAAATACGCGCCGCATGGGGTGAAATTTGCCGCCGCCGTGCCGTCTCTCCTTTCGCGCAAAGGAGACCGCCGCATGGATGCCGCCAGCCTTATCGATCCCGTTTCCGCTGCCGTCGTGGGCGGCGGCACCTTGCTGGCCACCGTCCTGCGGGCAGGGCCCCGCGCATGTGGCGGCGCCATGGCGGCAGTCGCGCGCCTGCCGCACAGGGGTTTCGATGCCGCGGCGCTGAGGTCTGATCTCGCCCGGCAGGTGCAGGACATCCGGACCGACGGCTTGCTGCGCGCGGATCCGAACCGAACGGGCGATGCCGCCATCGACGAAGCCGCACGGGCTCTGATCGAGACGCGTTCGCTGGCCGCGTTTCGCGCATCGCTCGACCGTCATCGCCAGCACCGGCGGCACCGCGCCGAAACCGCGGCGGGCACGCTGGCCATGGCGGCAGAGGCCGCGCCCGCATTTGGCCTTGCCGGCACGCTGCTCGCCTTGAGCCAGCTCCCCGATGGCGGGCTGCAGGCAGGGTTCGGCGGTGCGGTCGCCGCTGCCGTGCTGACGACGCTTTACGGGCTTTTGCTCGCCCATCTCCTTTTCGCCCCGCTGGCACAGGCCGTTACACGCGCCTGTGAGCGTGAGGAGGCCGAGCGCGGCGAATTGCTCGATTGGGCGGCCAGCCAGCTGGAGGCGGCCTGCGCGGTCCCTGTCCCCGATCGGCGATGGCGGCGGCAAGCGGCGTGATCGCGGCGAAGGGGCAGGGTTGGGCGATCCTGCTGGCCGATCTGGCGCTGATCCTGTTTCTTGTCACCGCGTCTGCCGTGGTGCCGCGCGACAGCGTTGCCGCCTCCGGTCCGGCGGGAAGCGGGGATGCCATGCCGGGGGCCATGCCGGAGGCCGTGCCGGGCGTCATGCAGGCCGTTTACGAGGATGCCCCGGGCGCGCCGAGCCTGCCCGAATGGATCGACAGCCTGGCCATGGGCGACAGCGCGGATCTCACCATCGAGGCGCATTATGGCGACGGCGAGCTGCCACAGGCAATGGCGCGCGCAGGCGAGCTGGCCAGTGAAGCGCGGGCAAGGGGCAAGCGGGCGATCGTGGTATTTTCGCCCGGCGAACCGGGGATACGCGTGCGCCTGTCCTATGACGCGCAGGCCGGCGCCGAACTGGCACGCTGATTGCAGGGAAAGGGGCAATCCGCCAATCGCCAGAGGCCCTGACCCAATGTCGCTTATCATTGCCCTTACCCTTGCCGCCGCATCGACCACCGCGCCCGAGATCATCGATGTCGCCGTCGCGCAGTTCACCGGCGCTGCCATCGGCGAAGAAGGCGGGGCGCTGTACCCCGTCGACAGACGCCTGCGCCTTAAAAGCTGCGGCGTGCCGCTGGCGCTGGAATGGCGCGGTGAGGAGCGGCGCAATGTCATCGTACATTGTCCCGAAGAGGGCGGCTGGCGCATCTTTGTCCCGGTGCGGGCACAGGCCAAAGCGGCTGCGTCAAACTCCGTGGATGTATCCGCCGCGCCGGCCGCTGTTTCGCAAGATGTCATCTCCCGCGGCGATGCCGTCGCGATCGAGATCAGCGGACAGGGCTTTACCGTCACCCGCCCGGCGCAGGCGCTGGAGGATGGCGCGGTGGGCGAATGGATCCGCGTGCGCCCCATCTCGACCGACCGCCGCCCGGCAAAGGTCGTGAGCGCGCGCGTGACCGCGGCGCGCACCGTGACCCTGACCCCCGGTTGAGCGCAGAGGTTAAGGGGAGGTTTCACGAAATTCGCGCGTCTCCCTTAAACCTGTGTTTCCGCCGCCGTTCTCAGCATCGAACACCAGGAGGAACATAACCCATGTCTTCTTTCGAAATCGGAGCGACGCGGGGAGCAGCGGCCATCGACGCCCGCATCTCGACCCCCCAGCGCACTGCGCCCAATCCGCAGGGCGCGGCCAGCCACGCCGCCGCGGATGCAGGCGTTGCCGTCAGCGCGCAGGCGCTGGACGCAGGGCAGCCGCCGGTCGACACGAACCGCGTCTCCGAAATCCGCAAGGCCATCGAGACGGGCGATTACCCGATCCTGCCGCAGGAGATCGGCGATGCCATGATCGCGGCGGGCATGCTGCTCAGGACCGCGGCATGAACGCTGGCGGCCACACCATGCGCGAGGCGCTGCGGCAGATGCTTGCCGTGCTGGAGGAAGAGCGGCAGGCGCTTGCCGGTCTCGACATTGATGCGATCACCATTGCCGCGCAGGGCAAGGCGGTGCTGTGCGACGCTCTTTCAGGCGCGAATGACGATGACGCGCTGGACGAGGAATGTCGCGGCATGATCGCGGCGGCGCGCAGCCTTAACGAAACGAACCGGCAGATCCGTAATCTTGTCGCCGCCAATGTCTCGGCGCGTCTCGACGCGCTGACCGGATCGCCCCGGCTTTATGCCGCCGGCGCTTATGCGGTTGCCGGGCGCGGCGCCTGATCCGCGCCAGCCCCGTGCATTTGGCACGGTGCTTGCAAATCCTCCTTCGGTAACAACGAACCGGAGGCATCGGCGTGAGCGGAGCCGGAATATCATCACTGGGAACGGCGACGCCGCAGATCCGCAGCGCCATCGCGCAGGCGGCACAAAGCACCGGGGTCGACTTCGATTTCCTACTGGCGCAGGCAAGGATCGAATCCTCGCTCGACCCGCAGGCGCAGGCGAAAACCTCCAGCGCGAGCGGGCTTTACCAGTTTACCGATGCGACTTGGCTTGAAACGCTGGACCGGCATGGATCGCGGCACGGCATGGCCTGGGCCAGCGATGCGATCGCGGGCGGGCGTATTACCGATCCGCGGCTTGCCGGCAATATCATGGCGCTGCGGCACGATCCTGCCGCCTCGGCCCTGATGGCAGGCGAACTGGCGCGCGAGAACGGGGCGAATCTGTCCGCCGTACTGGGGCGCAGCCCGGATGCCTCCGAACTTTATCTCGGCCATTTTCTGGGCAGCGGAGATGCGGGGAAATTCCTCTCGGCCCTGAAATCGACGCCCGAGATCAGCGCTGCCAGCGTGCTGCCGCGCGCGGCGTCGGCCAATCGGGCGATATTCTATGACGGCGGCTCTGCCCGCAGTGTGGGAGAGGTCATGGGGCTGATCCGCGCCAAGGTCGATGGCGCAATGGCAGGCAGCGGCGTGCCAGCGCCTGCAGCTGCCCCTGCGGCAGCACCGGCGCGTATCACCATGGCCGCGCCATTGCCGCAGGCGGCACGCGGGCCATCCATGGCGCAAAGCCTCGCCTCCGCCTTCGGGTCGATGGACGATGCCGCCACGCCCGCCGCCGTGCAGCGCGCCTATCGCCGGCTTGAGGGGATGGGGCTGTGATGAAACGCTTTGCCAATCCCGGCGCGGCGGCGCTGCCTGCGGGCATCCTCGTGCTGATGCTGCTGATGATCGTGCCGGTTCCGGCGATCCTCCTTGACCTGTCCTTCGTATTCAACATCGCGCTGTCGGTCGCGATCCTCATGGCGGCGATGAATGCAGAAAAACCGCTCGATTTCTCGTCCTTTCCATCGGTGCTGCTGTTCGCCACTTTGCTCAGGCTGGCACTGAACGTCGCTTCCACCCGCGTGGTGCTGGTGCACGGGCACGAAGGGGGCGAGGCCGCGGGCAAGGTGATCGAGGCGTTCGGCGCCTTCCTCATCGGCGGGAATTTCGCGGTCGGGATCTTCGTCTTCCTGATCCTGATGATCATCAACATGGTCGTGGTGACAAAGGGCGCGGGCCGTGTTTCCGAAGTGTCCGCCCGCTTCACCCTCGATGCCTTGCCGGGCAAGCAGATGGCGATCGACGCCGATCTCGCCGCCGGGATCCTGACGGCCGAAGACGCCAAGGCGCGCCGCCGCGACGTCGCGACCGAAGCGGATTTTTACGGCTCGATGGATGGCGCGTCGAAATTCGTGAAAGGCGATGCCATTGCCGCGATGCTGATCCTGGGGGTCAATATCATCGCCGGTTTCTGCCTTGGCATGATCAGCCACGGGCTTTCGGCGGGCGAAGCGGCGCAGGCCTATGTGCAGCTCGCCATCGGCGATGCGCTGGTGGCGCAGGTGCCTTCGCTGCTGCTTTCGATCGCGGCTGCCGTGATCGTGACCCGCGTTTCGGATACGCGTGACCTTGCCGGGCAGATCGGCGGGCAGTTCGCCGATGCGAAAAGCTGGCTGCCGGTCGGCGTGGTGCTGGCCGCGGTCGGGATGATACCGGCCATGCCGCAGTCGATCTTCCTGCCCGCGGCGGCGCTTGCCTTCTGGCTGTCCCACGCCCTGCGCAAACGGCAGGCACGGGCGGCAATCCCCGTCGCCGAACCCGAACCCGCGCCCGATCCGCAGAAAATCACGCTGGAGGAAGTGTCCGACCACACGCTCGTCACCATCGAGCTTGGCTATGGCCTTGTCCCGCTGGTCGATGAAAAGCGCGGCAGCCCGCTTGTCAGCCGGATTACCGGCGTGCGTAAGCAGTTGTCGCGCGATTTCGGTTTCGTCGTGCCGCAGTTCCGCGTGCGCGATGCGCTGGGGCTGCCGCCCTATGATTATCGCATCATGCTGGGCGGGGTGGTGCTGGGCGGCGGGGCGGTACAGCCCGGCAGATTGCTGGCCATCGACACCGGAGAGGCAAGCAAGGCGCATCGCCTGCAGGGCGAACAGACCATCGACCCCAGCTTTGGCTGCCCCGCGATCTGGATCGATCCCGCATCACGCGATCACGCGGTGGCAGAGGGATTCCTTGCCGTCGATCCCGCGACCGTCATCGCGACGCAGTTGAACCAGCTGCTCGCCGCGCGCCCGCACGACCTGCTGGGGCCCGACGACGTGCGCGAGATGATCGACGCGGCGAAACATCATGCCGAGGGGCTGGTCGAGACGATCTATCCGCAGCCGCTCTCACTTGCCGCGCTGACCCGCGTTTTCCGCAATTTGCTGGAGGATGGCATAGCGCTCACCCATCCCATGCCGATCCTTGCCAGCCTGTCGCGCGCGGTCATGCGCTCGACCGAGCATGAGCCGCTGGTCGATATGGTGCGCGCCGATCTGGGCGCGATGATCGTGGGGCAGGCATGCCCGTCCGCACAGGCGCTGCCGGTCATCACGCTGGATGGGCAGATGGAGGGCGCGATCCTGGGCGGTCTGCGCGATCCGGTGACGGGCTGGCCGGTGATCGAACCGGGCCTGTCGGCCACCATCTCGGGCCGGGTCAAGGCGATCATGGATGCGCGCGGCCCTGCCGCCGTGCCGCCCGCGCTGGTGGTCCAGCCGCCCACGCGCCGCGCCATCGCCGCGCTTTTGAAACAGCGCGCGCCTGCCTGCCTTGTCCTTTCCATTGCCGAATTGCCGGTCAGCCAGCCGATCGAAGTGATCGAGGTGATCGGTGAGAGCCCCGGCCAATCAAGCCAGCCACAACAGATCGAGATGGCCGCATGAAACATGATTACGCATCTTTCGAACGCTCGCTCGGGCAGAAGTCATCGGCTGCTCCAAACCCGCGCCGAAACGCCGCCCGCAACGCCTATGGCGGGGCCGTGGAGGACAGGGTGAGGCGCTTCATGCCGATGGTGCGCCGCCTTGCCTGGCACGTGCACGGATCGGGCCGCCCCGGCATGGAGCTTTCCGACCTGATGCAGGCGGGCCTCGTCGCCTTGACCGAATGCGCGCAAAAGCATGACGGCCCGACCGAGGACGGTTTCGCCGCCTATGCCAAATTGCGGGTGAGGGGCGCGATGCTCGACCTTGTCCGGCGCGAGGCCCCCATATCGCGCGGCGCGGCGCAGCGGCGGCGCGAGATCGAGGCGAAGGAGATCGCGCTTCGCGGCGAACTGGGCCGATTGCCGGATGAAGGCGAACTGGCCGAGGCGCTGGGGCTGGCGGTCCCGGATCTTGCCGCGCTGCGCATGGCAAGCGAGCCGCTGCGCTTCGAGGCCATCGATGAGGTCTATTCCGATTCCAGCGCGGCCTTTGCCGACCAAACGCCCGACAGTTTCGCCCAGCTCACCGATGCCGAAACGCGCGAGGCGCTGATCGCCGCGATCGCGGATTTGCCCGAACGGCTGCAACTCGTGACGAAGCTTTATTTCGTCGAGGAACTGAACCTGACCGAGATCGCCGAAGTGCTTTCGGTCAGCGTGCCGCGCGTGCACCAGCTAAAGGCGCAGGCGCTGGCAAGGCTGCGCGAGGCGCTGGACGGCATCGCGACGATCATCTGATCCACGGGGAAAGGATGAAGCCATGATTCACGACCAGTCCATGCAGCGCAGGCGCAGCCGTATCAGGGGGCTTTTCGGCGTCACCGCCCCCACCGACGCCCCCGCCGACGCCCACACGCCGGTAGAAGGTGAGCGCGCCCGCCTGCTGGATGCGATCCGGGACTTCCTGCTCGGCAATAATCTCGACATTTCCGCCGCCAATCTGCTGGCGGCCCATACGGCCTTTTCCGGCGGCAATCCGCGCCTGCGCCGCCGTATCGGCGAACGGATCGCGGCGGGAGAGGCGATCAGCCAGTTCTGGCTCGACCAGCAATTACGCGATGACGGCAAGAGTGATCCCGCCACCCATTACGAAGACATGGCCGTGCGCCTGCAATCCTCGGTCGAGAGATTTCGCGACACCACGAGTTCGGCGCGCAACGCGGTCGTCAGCTATGGCCGCGACATTGCGTCGCAGGTGGAAACGCTGGCGCGCGAAGAACCTGCGGCGACGAGCCTTTTGCGCGAAAAATCGCAGGGCATGGCGGAAACCGCCCGCACGTTCGAAATGCGCCTGTTGCGCGCAGAGCGCGAGGCGCAATCCCTGCGCGAAGAGCTGGCGCGGGCGCGGCGCGATGCGACCATCGACCCGCTGACCCAGCTGCCCAACCGGCGCGGTTTCGAAGCCGTGTTCGAGGAGGAATTCCGCATGGCCCGCAGCAATGTCGAGGCCATGTGCGTGGCATTTTGCGACATCGACCGTTTCAAGTGCATCAACGACAGTTTCGGCCATGACACCGGCGACCGCGTTATCGTGGCGGTGGGTGAGCTGTTGAAGACGATGGGAACCGGGTCATGCCATGCCGCCCGCCATGGGGGGGAGGAATTCGTGATGATCTTCCGCGGCTTTACCACCGAACAGGCGCGTGAGCGGATCGATGCGATGCGGATCGCACTTGGCAAAAGGCGCTTCGTGCAGGAAAGCACCGGAGATGTGATCGGCAAGGTGTCCTTTTCCGCCGGGGTCGCCGATGTCTTCGCCTTTCCCGACCGTCGCAACGCCCTGCGCGCGGCGGACGAGGCGCTCTATCGCGCAAAGGAAGCGGGGCGCGACCGGGTGGAGATCGCAGGGTGAGCCCTGCCGTGCACTAGATGCCGGGGTGATGGGCGCTGAGCTGCATCGATGGCAGCCAGCGCACCATGCAGGATTCGAATTCCTCTACCATAAAAGGTTTCGGCATCAGGTCCTGCATGCCGGCGGCGCGGCATTCCAGCACGTCCTCTTCGCTGCAATTGGCGCTGACGGCGATGATCGGCAGGCCGGCTTCGCCATGACCCAGCGCGCGCAGGCGGCGCGCGGCGGCGAAACCATCCATCACCGGCATGCGAAGATCCATCAGCACCAGCGCATAGGGATGGCCCAGACTCTGCGCTTCCTCGACCATGGCGACCGCGACCGCGCCATTTTCGGCAATGTCGAGAATGACATCGCAGCTTGCCGCATATTGGGCGATCAGCATGCGGCAGATTTCGTCATCCTCTGCCAACAGCACGCGTTCGGGCATTTTCGGGCGCAGGCCTGCGCTTGCCTGCGCGCCAAGCAGCGCGGGGAGGGACAGGGTCGCCATATGCCCGGGCCAGGGCGTCGCCTCGAATGCGATCCGCGCCTGAATGCTGGCGGCAAGGCGTGCGGCGGCGGCCATGGCGAAATCGCTGGCCGAGATGCATTGCGCATCGCCGCGCAGGGCAGACTGTAGCTCTGCGACCTGCCGCGCGGTGCGGCAGGCGTGATCCTGCACCGTCAGCTCCACCCGGTCGCCCGCGCAGCCAAGGCCGAGCAGCAGCGGGCTTCCCTGCGCCGCGCCGGTGATCGCGATCAGCCTTTGCAATATGGCGCTGACGACGGCGGCATCGCTGCGCGCCCAGATCCCGGCGGCCTGCTGGAAGCCGAGCACGATCGGCATCGCGCCCGGCGATGCGCGCTCGCTTTCACGCCGGGCGAAATCGCGGGCGAGGCAGGCGATGTCGACCGGCACCATATCGGGCGCGGCGGGCAGCCTGCCTTCGCCGTGGACGGTCATCACGTTCTCGACATGGTGCTGCATGGCCCGCGCGGCGCATGCGATGGCAGCGGCGCGCTCTTCCTGTCCTGCAGGCAGGCCGGAACGCATCATCAGGTCGGAAAAGCCGATGATGCCATTCAATGGGTTGTAAAGTTCATGCGCCAGCTGACCGAAAAAGCGGTGCCGGTCGAAATGGGCTTCATCCCCGGCGAAAGGCGCATCGGGCCTTTGTTCGGTCACCACGCCGTTGATCTGCCGCGATCCGAATGCCGGCGATCGCATGACGAGGACGCGCAGGCGGCGGATTTCTCCATCGGGCCGCATGCGGCGGATATCGCAGGTGGCGATCTCTCCGCTGGCAAGCGCGTTTCGCGTGGCTGCCAGCAGGCGGCGGCGGTCCTCGCGCGCAAATCGTGCGACCGCGCTGCGCCAGTCGGGGCGGCCATCGACCGGGAAGCCGCAGATCAGGCGCGCTTTGGGCGAAAGCTGCAATTCGCCGGTCGCGGCGTCCAGCAGCCAATGGCCCGCTTCGCCGTCCATGGGCACGGTTGCGGCCTGCCGCGCGGTCGCCTTCGTTGCGCGATCCCCCGGTTGTGTCATCAGCTTCCCCATTGCTGGCATGCGCGCCTTTGCGCAGCATGCGACTTGCCCTGCGGGAGTCTGAGACGGCTTGTGCCAGCGGGATTTAAGGGGGCGCAGGGAGGATTGCGGACAGGCGCCTGTTTCCACAGTGATTTTGCACTGCAGCACAAGCGGTTGCAATCGTAAGCGGTTTGGGGAAAGCTGGTCGCTTCGGAAAAACAGGAGACCGGCGATCGCATCCATCATCGAACCCGCCCCATCAGGCCCCGCCAGCGTCACGCTGCCCGCGCGGCCCGAGCCGATCCGGGTGGACCCATCGAATACCGCGGTCGTGGTGATCGACATGCAGAACGCCTATGCGACAGAAGGCGGCTATGTCGATCTGGCGGGCTTCGACATATCGGGCGCGGCGGGTGTCATCGGCAATATCGGCAGGGTGCTGGACGTGGCGCGCGGTGCAGGGATGCCGGTGGTCTATCTGCAAAACGGTTGGGACAGCGATTATGTCGAGGCGGGCGGTCCGGGATCGCCCAACTGGCACAAATCGAACGCATTGAAGACCATGCGCGATAGGCCCGAACTTCACGGCAAGTTGCTGGCGCGCGGCGGCTGGGATTACGAGCTGGTCGATGCGCTGAAGCCGCACCCGGGCGACATACGCGTGCACAAGACACGCTATTCCGCCTTCTTCAATTCGCAGCTGGACAGCGTGCTGCGTTCGCGCGGGATCAGGACCATCGTGTTCGTCGGCATCGCCAGCAATGTCTGCGTGGAATCGACCCTGCGCGATGCCTTCCACCTCGAATATTTCGGCGTGATGCTGGAGGATGCGACCCACCATCTGGGCCCCGACTTCGTGCATCAGGCCACGGTCTACAATGTCGAGAAATTCTTTGGCTGGGTCAGCTCCGTCGCGGATTTCTGCGGCAGCGTCGGCCAGTCTGCAAAGGGAGACGATTAATGCCTTTCGAACCTATCAACCCGCCGCAGTTTCCTGCTCCGATCGCCCCCTATTCGGCGGGCACGAAGGCGGGGAACACCATCTATGTTTCCGGCGTGCTGGCACTGGGTGAGGGCGGCAGCGTGCTGCATGTCGGCGATGCCGCCGCGCAGACGCGCCATGTGCTGGAAGTGATCAAGACCACGGTGGAAGCAGGCGGCGGCACCATGGCCGATATCGCCATGAACCATATCTTCCTGAAGGACCTTGCCGACTATCCGGCCTTCAACGCGGTCTATGCCGAGTATTTCCCCGGCGACAAGCCTGCGCGCTATTGCATCAAGGCCGATCTCGTGAAGCCCGACCTTTTGGTAGAGATCGCCTCGGTTGCGCATCTTGGCTGAAGCGGCGGGGCTTTATTACGAAGAACATGGGGCCGCCGATGCGCCGGTCCTGATCCTGTCGGCAGGGCTGGGCGGATCGGGCGGTTACTGGTCGCCCAATATCCCGGCGCTGGCCGAACATTTCCGCGTCATCGCCTATGACCATCGCGGCACGGCGCGCAGTGAGCGGGTCTGCGCGCAAGGGCTGACGCTGGCGGATCTGGGCGCGGACATGCTGGCGCTGATGGATGCGCTGCGCATCGAACGCGCCAGCCTGATGGGCCACGCCATCGGCGGCATGGCCGCGCTGGAGGCGGCGCGGGCCGCGCCCGACCGGATCGAGCGGGTGGTCGTGGTCAATGGCTGGGCCAGCCTCGACCCGCAGACGGCGCGGTGTTTTTCGGCCCGGCTTGCCGTGCTGGATGGCGGCGGGCCGCGTGCCTATCTGGAAGCGCAGCCGATCTTCCTGTTCCCGGCGACATGGCTTTCCGAACATGACGCGGCGTTTCAGGCCGAGACCGAGCATCATCTGGCAAGCTGGCCGGGCGAGGACACGATGCGGACCCGCATCGCTGCAGCGCGCGGGTTCGATTGCAGCGGGTGGGCAGGTGATCTCACCTGTCCCGTGCTGATGGTCAGCGCGGCGGACGATCTCCTGGTGCCGTGGACCTCGTCGGAAAAACATAAGGCACTGATCGGCGCTAATGCCAGCCATATTCACCTGCCCTGGGGCGGCCACGCGGTAAACCTGACCGATCCCGCCCCCTTCCAATCCGCAGTCATCGATTTCCTCAGGAGCTGAACCCACATGCAAGTCGGCGTCTTCATTCCCATCAACAACAATGGCTGGCTGATCAGCGAGAACGCGCCCCAGTACAAGCCGAGCTTCGACCTCAACAAAGAGATCGCGATGAAGGCGGAGGAGCACGGGCTCGATTTCCTGCTTTCGATGATCAAGCTCAGGGGCTTTGGCGGCAAGACCGAGTTCTGGGAATATGGCCTTGAGAGCTTCACCCTGATGGCGGGGCTGGCCGCGGTGACGGAGAGGATCAAGATCTTCGCCACCTGCCCGACGCTGATCATCCCGCCAGCATTCGCCGCCCGCATGTGCAACACGATCGATTCCATCAGCCACGGTCGTTTCGGCCTGAACCTCATCACCGGCTGGCAGCCGCCGGAATATACGCAGATGGGGCTGTGGCCCGGCGATGAGCATTTCAAGAACCGCTACAATGTCCTCGACGAATATGCGCAGGTTTTGCGAGAGCTTTGGGAGACGGGTTCGTCCGACTTCAAAGGCGAATATTACACGATGGACGATTGCCGCGTGTGGCCGCAGCCGACCGGCGACATGAAGATCATCTGTGCCGGGTCATCGGATGCGGGCCTCGCCTTCAGCGCGAAATGGGCGGATTACGCGTTCTGCCTCGGCAAGGGGGTGAATACGCCCACCGCGTTTTCGTCGAATAATGACCGGCTTGCGGTCGCGCTGGAAAAGACCGGGCGCGATGTGCAGGTCTTCGTCCTCGTCATGATCATCGCGGCAGAGACCGACGAGGAGGCGCAGGCGAAATGGCAGAGCTATAACGAGGGCGTCGACATCGACGCGATCAGCTGGCTTGCCGACCAGGGCGCAAAGGACACGGTGAACACCGACACCAATGTCCGCCAGCTGGCCGCGCCCGAGGGGGCCGTGAACATCAACATGGGCACGCTGGTCGGCAGCTATGAGACGGTCGCGAAGATGCTGGATGAGATGGCCGAGGTGCCCAATACCGGCGGCGTTCTCCTGACCTTCGACGATTTTCTCGAAGGGGTGGAGGCGTTCGGCACGCGCATCCAGCCGCTGATGAAATCGCGTCAGTAATGGCCTGCGGCGCCCTGCCCGATGGGGCGGGGTGCACACATTATTGCACTGCCCCGTTCGGTTTGGTGACAGGCTGGGAATAACCCGAATGCGCTGCAGGCGCAGCATTGTCACAAATGAAATTATCTGGTCTCTTCCGGGCCGCACAAGTTTCATCTTCACGTCTTTTTATCCATCTAGACGCTTGAAACATTGCCCGGGCGCGGGGACTGCGCGCCCGGATGGACGACAGCTTTTGACCGAGGGGACTGATCGTGGTCGCAGGGACTGATTCCACCGTTTTTTTCAATGAAGTGCATTATGACAACGCCAGCACCGACACCGGCGAATTCATCGAGATCGCGAACACTGCGGGGCTCGACCTGACAGGCTGGACCGTCGTTCTGTACAATGGCTCGGGCGGCGGGACCTATGCGACTTATACGCTTTCGGGCAGCGATGCGTTTCAGGCGATTTCCCTGCCATCGAACGGTATCCAGAACGGCGGGCCGGATGGCTTTGCGCTGGTCGATGCCGCGGGCAATGTCGTGCAGTTCCTCTCCTATGAAGGCAGCTTTACCGCAACCGATGGCCCGGCAGTGGGGCTGACGAGCACCGATATCGGGGTCAGCGAAGGCACGTCCACCCCTGTCGGCACGTCGCTGCAGCTGGGCGGCACGGGCGACACCTATGGCGAATTCACCTGGCAGGCATCGCAGACGGAAACCGTGGGTGAGGTGAACACCGGCCAGACCATCGACGACACCGCCGCGCCGCCTCCGCCGCCTCCGCCGGGGCCGCAGACCGAAGTGTTCTTCAACGAAATCCATTACGACAATGACGGCGGCGATGTGAACGAAGGGTTCGAGATCGCGGGCGCTGCCGGCACGGACCTGACGGGCTGGACCGTGGTGCTGTATAACGGCAATGGCGGCGCACCCTATCGCACGGTCGATCTGGCGGGCGTGATCCAGCCGCAGGACCATGGCTATGGAACGATCGGCTTCGATCTTCCCGCGAACGGCATCCAGAACGGTTCGGCCGATGGCCTCGCGCTCGTCAATGCCGCGGGCGAAGTCGTGCAGTTCCTTTCCTATGAAGGCACGCTGACCGCTGTGGGCGGCCCGGCCGATGGCATGACCAGTACCGATATCGGTGTTTATGAGACGAGCGGCACCGAAGTCGGCTATTCGCTCCAGCTGACGGGCGAAGGCACGGTTTACGAGGATTTCACCTGGGCCACCCCGTCGCCCGCCAGCAGCGGCGCGGTAAATGAAGGGCAGAGCTTCACCGGCGAGCCCAATCCGGCAGGCGTCCTGTTCGTAAGCGATGCCTCTGTCGGCGAAGGCGATAGCGGCACGACTTCGATGGTCTTCACCGTCACCCGCGCCGAAGGCACGGTGGGCATGGTCAGCGCCTATTACACGGTCGGATCGCCGGGCACGGCCGATGCGGAGGATTTCGCCTTTGCCGGAGAGGGCACGGGCAAGGTGACCTTTGCCGACGGTCAGGACACGGCGACCATCACGATCCCCATTGCGGGCGACACCGTGATCGAGCCCGACGAAACCTTCACGCTCACCCTGTACGACGCCACCGGCGGCGCAGGCATCGGCGATGCGAGCGCCATCGGCACGATCTATGACGATGACACCCCGCTGACCGCGATCTACGACATTCAGGGCGCGGGCCACGAATCCGCCTATGCCGGGACCAATGTCGCGACTTCGGGCATCGTCACCGCGGTCGACAGCAATGGGTTTTATCTGCAGGACGCGACCGGTGATGGCGACTATGCCACCTCCGACGCGATCTTCGTCTATACCGGAAGCGCCCCGAACGTCGCCGTGGGCGACGAGGCGCGCGTATCGGGCATCGTCGAGGAATATGGCTTCTCCGGCAGCCTGACCACGACCGAGATCACCTCTCCGCAGGTGGTTGTGCTGTCGAGCGGCAATGAGCTGCCCGCCGCCATCGTGCTGGGCGAGGATCGCGCAATCCCGACCGAGATCATCGAGGACGATGCCTTCGCCAGCTATGATCCCGAAACCGACGGCATCGATTTCTGGGAAAGCATGGAAGGCATGCTGCTGACCGTGCCCGATCCGGTCTCCATCGCTCCGACCAGCTCTTACGGAGAGCTGTGGGTCACCGCCAATGGCGGCGCGGATGCGACCAACATGTCGGAACGCGGCACGCTGGTCATCGAAGGCGAGGGCGGCGTGCTTGGCCTGACGGACGAGGGCGGCATTTCGGACTACAACCCGGAACGCATCCAGATCGACGCCGATTTCAACATCACGCCGGGCGATATTCCCGACGTGGATGTGGGCGCGAAGCTGGCCGACATCACGGGCGTGCTCTCCTATAGCTACGGCAATTACGAGATCCTGCCGACCACGGCGGTCACGGTGACCGAGGAATCGACCCTGACGGCCGAGATCAGCGGCATTACCGGCGACCACGACAATCTGACCGTCGCGACCTATAATGTCGAAAACCTCGACCCGTCCGATGGCACGCGTTTCGAGATGATCGCTGACGACATCGTCTATTCGCTCAACACACCCGACATCATCGCCCTGCAGGAAGTGCAGGACGGTTCGGGCGCGACCAATGACGGTACGGTATCGGCCAGTGCGACGCTGCAGATGCTGGCCGACGCGATCTATGCCGAAAGCGGTGTCCAGTATTATGTCATCGACAACACATTCATCGGCGATGGCACCAATGGCGGACAGCCGGGCGGCAATATCCGCACTGCTTTCCTCTATAACCCCGATCGCGTGGATGTGATCGAAGGCTCGGTTCGCACGATCGAGGGCGAGGACCAGCAGACCAATCCCGACAATCCCTATTACAACTCGCGCCTGCCGCTGGTCGCGACCTTCGATTTCAACGGCTATGAAATCACGCTGGTCAACAACCATTTCACCTCAAAGGGTGGCTCCGGCTATCTCTATGGCGATGAACAGGACGCAGAGAACGCGGGCGCCGACAGCCGCTATGACCAGGCGCAGGCGGTGGCCGATTTCGTCGCGGGCGAAGAGGGCCTTGTCGATGGCGTGATGGTCATGGGCGACATGAACGAATTCCAGTTCGAAGACGCGCTGGACCCGCTCTATGCCGCTGGCCTCAACAATCTCTGGTACACGCTGCCTTCCGAGGAACGCTACAGCTATACCTATGAAGGCAATGCGCAGGCGCTGGACCAGATGTTCGTTTCGGATTCGCTGCTGTCGGGCGCGGTGTTCGATGCGGTGCATGTGAATTCCGAATTCCTCATCCAGGCGTCGGACCATGACCCGCTGCTGACCAGCATCTATTTGCCCAATGAAGCGCCCGAGGCGATGGACGATGCCGCCTTCGCCTTCCGCCGCACGCCGGTCCGCATCGACGTTCTGGCCAATGACACCGATGCCGAAGGGGATGAACTCACCATCACCTCCTTCACCGATCCGGAACATGGCACGGTGATCGTCAATTCCGACGGTTCGCTGACCTATATCCCGGACGAGGATTACAAGGAGGGGCCGGACAGCTTCGAGTACACCATCACCGATGGCTATGGCTCGACCTCGACCGCGACGGTCAGCCTGACGGTCGACAATGGCGGCGGCCGTCTCGACAAGACGGTCATCGGGACTGAGGGCGATGACGAGCTTTCGGCGGGCGCGGGCGATGATTTCATCGACGGGCGCGACGGCAGCGATATCATCGAGGGCAATTCTGGCAATGACACGCTGCTGGGCGGCGCGGGCGACGATCTGCTGATCGGCCTGTTCGGCGACGACATCCTGATCGGTGGCTCGGGGCGTGACTTCCTCGACGGCGGCGAAGGCAACGACATCTTCGTCTTCGACGAAGGTGACAGCGCGGCAGATCTCGCCAATGCGGACATCATCTTCAATTTCGAGGATGGCGATCTGATCGACCTGTCGGCCATCGACGCCGGACCGGGCAGCGACGACGATGCCTTTACCTTCATCGCCGAGGGCGCATTCACCGGCACGGCAGGTGAATTGCAGGTCACCGCGACCGATGATGGCGCGATCGTGGCAGGCGACATCGACGGCGACGGCACTGCCGATTTCGTGATCGAAGTTCATGGCGATATGCCGGTGGAGGCTGCATTTATCCTGTAATCCGCCCGGTTCGGACGGAACATCGGGGGCGGGACCATTGCGGTCTCGCCCCTTTGTGTTGGCCCTTGTGCAATCCGCCGCAACCCGCGATATTGAACAGCGATCATTTCTCGCGCCATTGGCCTTTGCGCCATGGGCGCAATCCGACAGGGACAGCAGATGGGCCGCCGATCCGACCACAGCCGCGCCGAGCTCAGGGAGATATTCATCGCCGAAGGACACCGCCACATGGGCGATGTCGGCTATGCCCGCTTCTCAGCACGCGAAGTGGCCAAGCGGATCGGCTATTCGGTGGGTACGGTCTATAATGTGTTCGGCAGCTATGACGGGCTGATCCTCGCCATCAATGGCCGCACGCTCGACCTGTGGCTCGATTTTCTAGAAGCGCGGCTGGACGGAGCCGATGATGACGCACCGGCCAGGCGCCTCGACCGCGCGATCGAGGCTTATTTCGATTTCGCGATGGCGCATCGCCATGCGTGGACCGCGCTGTATGATTTCCGCCTGCCCGATGATACGCCCTTGCCCGAACCCTATGCGGCAAAAGTCACCGCGATCATGGAAGCGGTCGAGCGCGAGGTGAGGGCGGCCATGCCGCATGAGAGCGCGGATGAGGCGCCTGCGCTGACCCGGTCATTATTGGCGACGGTGCATGGCCACTGCTTTTTCGCGCTGAATGGCACGTTTCGCCTGCTGACCGAAAGCGACCCGATCGTCGCAGCCAAGGCGCGCGTCGCCGACGCGCTTGCCGCCCATCGCGTCAGACTGGCGGGGTGATCATCGAATAGACGAAGCCAATGGTGCCTGCGCCGAACACGCCCGCGCTGGCGAGTTGCGAGAAAAATCGCGCGTGCCGGTTGCGGAAGGTCGGCAGGAACAGCAGCAGAGCCAGACCGATGCTCATGAACGAGACGCCGAATATCGTCATAATGTCCCCCTGTGTCAGATGGACAGGCTGGCCCCCGCAAGTTTCGAGGAACCTAAAATTAATCAATAACGTCCTGTCCACCTTAAGCATGACACCCCTTGCGCGCCGACCGGCGGCACTATCGCTTTGCAGAGTTTCCACTTCTGGCGCTTGACGATCTACGGGGGAGCCTATTATCTACTCATGAGTATATAAGAACGGAGCGTCGCAAATCCCCTTGCGGATCGGGCGGGCGTGTCCATGTCGGACGACGAGGAGAGATGCGGATATGAAGATCGACGGATTGGCGGCAATCGTGACAGGCGGTGCATCGGGGCTGGGCGGGGCGACCGCGCGGCATCTGGCGTCGCTTGGCGCGAAGGTGACGATCTTCGATCTGAACGATGCGGGCGAAGAATTTGCGAGCGAGATTGGCGGGCGTTTCGCGCAGGTCAATGTGACAGACGAAGCCGCGGTCGCTGCCGCGCTGGAGGAAGCCGAGGCCGCGCATGGCGTGGCCCGCATCCTCGTCAATTGCGCTGGGATTGCGCCTGCCGGCCGCGTGATCGACCGCGACGGCAATCCGATGAAACTCGCCGATTTTCAAAAGGGCGTGAGCGTCAATCTGGTTGGCAGCTTCAATGTCCTGTCGCAATTTGCCGCACGCCTGTCGAAAGCCGATCCGGTGGGTGAAGAGCGCGGCGTGATCATCAACACCGCCAGCGTCGCCGCATTTGACGGTCAGATCGGGCAGGCATCCTATTCCGCGTCAAAGGCGGGCGTTGCGGGCATGACCTTGCCGATCGCCCGCGAATTCGCCCGTCACGGGATCCGCGTCATGGCTATCGCGCCGGGCCTGTTCCTGACCCCGATGATGGAAGGCTTCTCGCAGGAGGTGCAGGATGCGCTGGGTGCGCAGGTCCCGTTCCCCAGCCGCCTCGGCAAGCCTGAGGAATATGCGCAGATGGTGGAATCGATCATCGCCAATGCCATGCTGAATGGTGAGGTCATCCGCCTCGACGGGGCGATCAGAATGTCGCCGAAATAATTGAATTTTCGCACTAAATTTATCTGAACCGAAAGGGAATATCATCATGAAAGCCCTGGTGCCCGTGAAGCGGGTTATTGACTATAACGTGAAGCCGCGTGTGAAAGCGGACGGCTCGGGCGTGGATCTTGCGAACGTCAAGATGAGCATGAACCCGTTTGACGAGATCGCGGTGGAAGAAGCGATCCGGCTGAAGGAAGCGGGTTCGGTTTCGGAGATCGTGGCCGTCTCCATCGGCCCGGCAAAGGCGCAGGAAACGCTGCGCACGGCGCTGGCGATGGGCGCGGATAGCGCGGTGCTGGTCGAGACGGACGAGACCGTGGAGCCGCTCGCGGTGGCGAAGATCCTGAAGGCCGTGGCCGGAGAGGTCGAACCGGGCCTGATCATCCTCGGCAAGCAGGCGATCGACGACGATGCGAACCAGACCGGCCAGATGCTGGCCGCGCTGATGGACCTGCCGCAGGGCACGTTTGCATCGAAGGTCGAGGTCGAGGGTGATCACGTCAGCGTGACGCGCGAAGTCGATGGCGGGCTGGAAACGGTGAAGCTCTCGCTCCCTGCGATCGTGACGACCGATCTGCGCCTGAACGAGCCGCGCTATGCTTCGCTGCCCAACATCATGAAGGCGAAGAAGAAGCCTCTCGAGACCAAGACCCCGGCCGATTACGGCGTGGACATCGCGCCGCGCCTGAAGACGCTGACCGTCGCCGAACCGCCGGTGCGGCAGGCGGGCGTGAAGGTCGCCGATGTCGATGAACTGGTCGCCAAATTGAAGAACATGGGAGTCGCATGATGAAGACGCTCGTTTATGTCGATCACGACAATGCCAATCTGGGTGATGCGACGCTCGCCACCGTCACTGCCGCAGCCAAGCTGGGCGAAGTGCACCTGCTGGTCGCGGGCGCGGGCTGCGCTGCTGTGGGCGAAGCCGCAAGCAAGATCGCTGGCGTTGGCAAGGTCCATGTCGCCGACGATGCAGCCTTCGAACACCAGCTGGCCGAGAATGTCGCGCCGCTGATCGCAGGGCTGATGGATGCGCACGACGCCGTGCTGTTCCCCGCCACCACCACCGGCAAGAACATCGCGCCGCGTGTCGCCGCGCTGCTCGACGTGATGCAGATCTCGGACATCCTCTCGGTCGAGGGCGAGAAGACCTTCACCCGCCCGATCTATGCGGGCAACGCGATTGCGACCGTTGAATCGACCGATGCGAAGCTGGTCATCACCGTGCGCGGCACCGCCTTCGACAAGGCCGAGGCCGAGGGCGGCAGCGCCGAGATCGAAGCGGTCGCATCGACCGGCGATACCGGCAAATCGAGCTTCGTCAGCGCCGAGATCGCCAAGAGCGAACGCCCGGAACTGACCAGCGCGAAGATCATCGTGTCGGGCGGCCGCGCGCTGAAGGACAGCGAGACCTTCGAGAGCCTCATCATGCCGCTTGCCGACAAGCTCGGCGCGGGCGTGGGCGCATCGCGCGCCGCCGTGGACGCGGGCTATGTCCCCAACGACTACCAGGTCGGGCAGACGGGCAAGATCGTGGCTCCGGAAGTCTATATCGCGATCGGCATCAGCGGCGCGATCCAGCACCTTGCCGGCATGAAGGATTCCAAGACCATCATCGCCATCAACAAGGACGAGGACGCACCCATCTTCCAGGTCGCAGACAT
>NZ_LYWZ01000026.1 GCF_001661965.1 Croceicoccus mobilis | reverse complement strand
TCATGGAGTTCCTCTTCCGTTGCCAGGATCATGTCGCCTGGCACGCCATGTTTGAGCGCGGCCAGGGCCAATCCGGTTTTTGCCATTTGCTTTGCATCGCCGCCGCCAAGCCAGCTGTAGATCACGCCCGCGGCATAGGCGTCGCCGGTGCCGATGCGGTCGACGATGTTCTCGATCCGGACCTCGTCGGTCTGCCAGTGGCTGGCGCGCAGGTCGATCCGGCCCGCAAGGCGGTGGGTGCAGGCGGCCTCTACATGCCGCGCGGTGCTGGCGATCAGCTGAAGGTTCGGGAACGCCTCGAACGCCGCCTCGCTCGCTTCGCGGCGGCGGTCCGCGCCGTCGCCTGAAAATGTCTTGCCCAAAAGCAGCGAGATGTCGCGGTGATTGCCGATCATCAGCGTGGCCGCACCGACCAGTTCGGTCAGGATGGCGCGCGGATCGCTGTCCCACGCATCCCACAGATTGGCGCGGTAATTGCCGTCGAAACAGATCGGGACACCTGCGTCCTTCGCCGCGGCGACGGCGGCGCGCGCGAGTTCCACGCCTGCGGGCCCCAGCGCCGGGGTGATGCCCGACATGTGCAGCAGGCTCGCCCCTTCCAGCGCCTGCGCAAACGGCAGGTCGGCAGGATCGGCAAGCGCAAAGGAACTGCCCGCGCGGTCATAGGTGACGCGCCCCGCGATGGGCCCAGCAGGCGGCTCGAACCAATAGAGCCCGATACGCCCGCCGCCCACGCCCGCCGGGACAGACGCGATAAAGCGCGTGTCGCTGCCCGCCGCGCCCAGCGCCGCCTTTGCCTTGCGGCCCAGCGGATTGTCGGGAACGACGGTCAGCATGCGCGTCGGCACGCCAAGGCTGGCAAGGGCTGCCGCGACATTCGCTTCGGCCCCGCCGACATCGATGGCGACACCGCCCGCCTGTTGCAGCGGTATTGCGCCCTGCGGCGAGAGGCGCAGCAGCATCTCGCCAAAGCAGACGACGGGGCCGACCATCGTTTCTATCACCGGCCCAGCCAGCCACCGTCAACGGCAAGGACCTGCCCCTGCACGTAATCGGCGGCGTCGCTGGCAAGGAAAACGGCGGCTCCGCCGATGTCGCTGGGCTTGCCCCAGCGGCCTTCGGGGATGCGTTCCACGATCTGGCGGCTGCGTTCGGGATCGGCCTGCAGCGCGGCGGTGTTGTTCGTCGCGATATAGCCGGGTGCGATGGCGTTCACATTGATGCCCCTGGTCGCCCATTCATTGGCGAGCAGCTTCGTCAGCCCGCCCACGCCCGACTTGCTGGCGGTATAGCTGGGCACGCGAATGCCGCCCTGAAAGGTCAGCAGCGAGGCGATATTGACGATCTTGCCGCGCTTGCCGTCCTGGCTGGACCAGCCGGTCATGTGGCGCGCTGCTGCCTGGCACAGGAAGAACAGCGTCTTGAGATTGGTGTCCATTACCGCGTCCCAGTCCTCTTCCGAGAAATCGAGCGCGTCGGCGCGGCGGATGATGCCGGCGTTGTTCACCAGAATGTCGAGCGATCCGAGTTTCTCGACCACCGTGTCGACGACCTCGTTCACCGGTTCGATGCTGGAAAGATCGGCGCCGATCAGCTCGCAGCGGCGGCCCAGTGCCTTCACTTTCTCGCAGGTCTCGGTCGCGGCGCTGCGGCCGACCGCGGCGATATCCGCGCCCGCTTCGGCCAGCGCGAGGGCGATGCCCTGGCCGATGCCGGTGTTCGCGCCGGTGACGACCGCCACGCGGCCGGAAAGATCAAAGGGGCTCTTCGTCATTGCATCCTCGCTGTCTGCCGCCGCCCGGCGCATGGCGGGGCGGCGGCACTGGTCATCCCATCTTGCCGGAATATCTGTCCGGCAGGCCCCGATCAGAGGCTCTTGAGATAGGCGCTGATCTCTTCGTCCTGAGAGTTCGCGTAGAAATATTCCTCGAAACGCTCGCCCGATACCGCGGTCTTGAGGAGGTCCTGGTCCACGCTCTTGAGCACGGTCAGCATGTCCTTGCACGACGCGGCCTTGAGGTCTGCCAGCACGCCGCGGTTCTTGGCCATGACGGCGGCGCGTTCCTTGGGATAGCCGACGCCGCTCTCGCCTTCGAACAGCTTGCGATAGCAATCCTGCAGGTTGAGTTCGGCAGCCCAGCCAAAGCCCTTGGCATAGGGCATGGCGATGGCGTTGCCGTCGTTGATCTGGGCAAACAGGAACGCATCGGTCGGGTCGATGACCAGACCGCAGAACACGCCCGGCATCGCATTGCAGGCCAGCATCGAGCCGGTGCCCGTGCCGCAGCCGGTGACGACGAAATCGGCAGCCTTCGCATTGAGGATCGAGGCGGCAAGCAGACCGACCATCGGATAGGTCAGGTGCGCCTTGTCCTCGGGCGTGTACATCCCGTAATTGTAAACCTCGTGGCCCAAAGGCTCCACAACCGACTTCAGCGCATCTTCAATGATGCAGTTCTTCGCGGCCTGGCTGTTCTCGGTGATGACGGCAATCTTCATGGTAATTACTTTCCTGATTTGCATTGGGCTGACCGGTGGTCAGCAGGGGGGCTGGGGGCAGGCTGGCACGATGGGGCAAGCCCCGGTTCGAGGATACGGAAGGGCGATCAGCCCTCCCATTCGATGCGATAGAGCCGCGCGGCATTGCCCGCGAACATGGCGCGTCGTTCGTCTTCGGCGAAATCGCCGGTTATCCTGTCATAGAACGACAGGTGCCGGTCAAAGGATCCGAACAGGCGGTCGGTCGGCAAATCGCTGGCGAACATGCAGCGCTCCGGTCCGAACATCTCGATCGTTTCGAGCACGTAGCGGCGCGCCTCGTCATCGTTCCACGGGCGAAAGGCAAAGCCCATGCCGGAAATCTTGACCGCCACATGGGGCATAGCGGCCAGCGCCTTCATTCCCGCCAGCCATTCGCCATGACCATCCGTCCCGACCATCATGCCGGTATGGTTGACCATCACCTGCGTTTCGGGATGACGATCGATGATGCCCGCCAGATGAGGAAATTGGCCCGGATAGGCCTGCAGATCGAAACTGAGGCCATGCGCGCCCAGCCTTGCGTAACCCGCCGCCCATGCTTCGTCGCGTGTTACGTCGCGCGGCGAATAGGTGCGCTGCGGATCGGGATGCCAGTTCACGATATGGCGGATACCGCGCACATTGGGCCGGGCCGCATGGGCCGCCAGCAATGTATCGACATCCGGATCGGCCAGATCGGCAAAACCGACGATGGCACTGGGCATGCCGCGCGCATCCGCCATTGCCTGTAGCCAGTCGGTTTCCGCCAAAGCATCGGCCGGGTCCGCGCCGGCATCGATATGTACGATGCCGCGCACGTCCCAGCTGGCGCTTTCAGCCAAATAATCGTCCAGCCCGTAATCGCGCGCGATCGCCTCGACACTGCCGTTTGGTCCATCATCGGCAAACGGCGGCATCAGCCAGGGATAGCGCAGATGCTTCAGGTCCCACAAATGGACATGGGCATCGATGAAGGGCAGGCGACCGGTCATCCCAGCACCCTCAGAAGGTCGTCCGACCGCCCGAGGTGTCGAAGGTCGAGGCGGTGGTAAAGCTGCACTCTTCCGACGCCATGAAGCAGATGATCGAAGCCGATTCGCTCACCTCACCCAGACGCCCCATGGGGATTTTCGAGCGCATGTAATCGACCTGGCTCTGCGGCAGCTGGTCGAGGATCGGGCTCTCGAAGGTTGCCGGGGTCAGCGCATTGGCAATGACGCCCTTGCCCGCCAGTTCCTTGCCCAGCGACTTGGTCAGGCCGATCACGCCCGCCTTTGACGCCGAATAGGCGCTGGCATTGGGATTGCCTTCCTTACCCGCGACCGATGCCACATTGACGATCCGGCCATAGCCGTTTTCCAGCATGAAGGGCACGATGGCGCGGTTGCAATAGAACAGGCCGTTGAGGTTGATGTCGATCACCCGCTGCCAGCTGTCGATCGGGAATTCATGCACCGGCACGGTCGCCCCGGTTATGCCCGCCGAACAGACGAGGATGTCGATCTTGCCCAGCGCCTTGGCACTGGCGGCGGCGGCGGCTTCGACCTGCGCCGGGTCGGCGACATCGAGAGCGACGACATCGACCGCGCCCACTTCTTCCTTCGCCGCAGCGAGCGCGTCGGCGTTGAGGTCCCAAAGCACGACCTTCGCGCCCTCTGCGACCAGACGCTTGGCGGTTTCCTTGGCGAGGCCCGAAGCCCCGCCGGTCAGGACAGCGCAGCGGCCTTCGTAACGTCCTGCGTAAACGCTCACTTACCCGCCTCCCACGCGACGAAATCCTGACGCTGGCTGCCGAGCTTTTCGATGCCGAGTTCGACCACGTCGCCGGCCTTCAGATACCACGGCTCCGGCTTCTGGCCGAGGCCGACGCCCGGAGGCGTGCCGGTGGTGATGATGTCGCCCGGGAGGAGCTTCATGATCTTGGACAGGTAAGCTACGATCTCGGCGCAGGTGAAGATCATCGTCTTGGACGACCCGTCCTGCATGCGCTTGCCGTTGACTTCCAGCCACATGGCAAGGTTCTGCGGATCGCCGACCTCGTCGCTGGTGACCAGCCACGGACCGACCGGGCCAAAGGTCGGGAAACCCTTGCCCTTGTCCCAGGTCATGCCGCGTTCGGTCTGCCAATGGCGTTCGGACACGTCGTTGACGACGCAATAGCCCGCCACATAGTCCAGCGCATCTGCTTCGGAGACATTGTTCGCCTCGGTGCCGATGACGATGCCCAATTCGACTTCCCAGTCGGTCTTGAGCGAATCCTTCGGGATGGTCACCGGGTCGTTCGGACCCTGGATGCAGCTCACCCACTTGTTGAACACGACCGGCTCTTCGGGGATCGGCAGGTTCGATTCCTCGGCGTGGTCGACAAAGTTCAGGCCGATGGCGACGAACTGGCGCGTGTCGGCCACGATCGGGCCATAGCGCGTGCCTTCTTCCACCAGCGGCAGCGAGGCTATGTCGATGGCGGCGATCTTCGCCAGCGCATCCTTGCCCAGCACGGCAGAGGAAATGTCATCGACATGGCCCGACAGGTCGCGGATGCGGCCATCAGCGTCGACGATGCCCGGCTTTTCGGCGCCGGCAGGTCCGAAACGACAAAGTTTCATGGGGACTTCCTTAGGATCTGGTTTGGCTTAACGCGGATAGGGACGATGCAGCGGAACCTCGGGGTTCAGCTCGACGCCGAAACCGGGCTTGTCCAGCGCGCTGGCGCGCATGCGGCCCTTTTCGGGAATCGGCTCGCCCAAAAGCTGCGGCGCGAACATCGGCACGACTTCGGTCGGTCCGGGGTGCATCATCAGGAACTCGGCAAAGGGCGAGTTGTGGCGGGTGATCACGAAATGATAGCTGTAAACGCTCGACCCGTGGGGGACCATCATCACGCCCTTCGAATCGGCGTAGTTCGCGATCTTGGTCAGCTCGGTGACGCCGCCGCACCAGCCCACGTCGGGCTGGATGATGTCGCAGCATTCCATGTCCATCAGCATGCGGAAACCCCAGCGGGTCGCCTCATGCTCGCCCGTGGTGACAAGAAGGCCGGTGGGCGCGTTCTTTTTCAGCGCGGCATAGCCCCAGTAATCGTCGGGGCTCAGTGCCTCCTCGATCCATTTGAGGCCGCATTCGTTATAGGCACGCTGCGCCAGGCGAGTCGCGTAATCGAGATCGAGCGACATCCAGCAATCGAGCATCAGCCAGAAATCATCGCCACAGCGCGAACGCATCTCGGCAAGCTGGGCGATGTTCTTGTCCATGCCCTCCAGCCCTTCGGCCGGGCCGTGATGCAGCGGCAACTTGCCGCCGATGAAGCCCATTTCCTTGGCCAGATCGGGGCGCGCGCCGGTGGCATAGAACTGCAGCTCGTCACGAACCGCGCCGCCCAGCATGTGATAGACCGGTTCATCGCGCAGCTTGCCGAGAAGATCCCACAGCGCCAGATCGACGCCCGAGATGGCGTTCACCACCAGCCCCTTGCGGCCGTAATACTGGGTCGAGAAATACATCTGGTCCCAGATCTTCTCGACCTCGACCGGATTGCGGCCTTCAAGGAAGCGCGAGAGGTGCTTTTCGACGATGAAGGCAGCCGGTTCGCCGCCCGTCGTCACCGCGAAACCGATCGTGCCGTCCTCGGCCTCGATCTCCACCACCAGCGTGCCCAGCACGTTGATGCCGAAGCTCTGCCGCGACTGGCGATATTCGGGATAGCGTGACATGGGTGTCGCGATATGGTCGTCGATCCAGTGGCCTTCGCCCTGGTCGTGGTAATCCGCACCCGCTCCGCGCGCCACGAAGGCGCGCACATGTTTGATCTTCGGCAGCATCAGGCCTCCTCTTAACGGGAGCGCTATGACTCGAATTGTTCCATTTTACAAGACACCCTTCCATATAATGGGATTTTTTGCTAGCCGAGCCTCTTATCGAACATGGTCCGATTTCGGGCGCGTGCGCATGGCGCAAATCCGGGTTGGAAAGTCTGATAGAATGGATTCATCGCTCGCCTCTCCCAAGGCGGCGGTGACGATAACCGACAACAAGGCCCACCCCAAGCCGGGCGGTGCCGAATACGAAGGACGAGCGATGCTCCTTGAAGGTAAGAAGGTACTTGTCACCGGCGCTTCGACCGGGATCGGACGTGCGGTAGCGATCGGCTGCGCGCAGCATGGGGCCGATGTCGCGATCAATTACCGCTCCGACGATGCCGGGGCCGAGGAAGCGATCGCGGGGATCGAGGCTGCGGGCCGCAAGGGCGTGGCGATCAAGGGCGATGTCGCCGATCCGGCCGCCGCAGGCGAATTCGTCGCGAAGTCGGTAGAGGCGCTGGGCGGCGTCGACGTGTTCGTCAACAATGCCGGCATCTGCCCGTTCCATGCCTTTCTCGACATGCCGGTCGAAACCGTGACCCGCACGATGAACGTCAATCTGCTTGGCGCCTATTTCATGGTGCAGGCGGCAGCGAACCAGATGGTCGCGCAGGGCAATGGCGGTTCGATCATCGCCATGTCGTCGATCTCGGCGCTGGTGGGCGGGGAATTCCAGACCCATTACACCCCGACCAAGGCTGGCGTGCTGTCGCTGATGCAGTCGACCGCGATTGCGCTGGGCAAGCACAAGATCCGCTGTAACGCGCTGCTGCCCGGCACCATCCTGACAGAGATCAACAAGGACGATCTCGCCGACACGGAAAAGCGCGAATATATGGAATCGCGCGTGCCGCTGGGCCGTCTGGGCCAACCCGAGGACATGGTCGGCCCGACCGTCTTTCTTGCCTCGAACCTGTCCGAATATGTCACCGGCGCTGCGATGCTGGTCGACGGCGGCGCATTCGTGAACCTGCAGTAAGAGGGGGCAGCCATGAGGAAAGCCGCTTCCGCGCTCGACTATCGCGAGCTGGCGCGAAGGCGCCTTCCCCCGTTCCTGTTCGAATATATCGACGGCGGCAGCTATGCCGAGGCGACGCTGCGCCGCAATGTCGCCGATCTCGAACAGATCGCGCTTCGCCAGCGTGTGCTCAACGATGTCTCGGTCACCGATGTGTCGACCGAGATTTTCGGCCATGCCTACAAGCTGCCCGTCGGCCTTGCGCCGGTGGGGCTTGCCGGCATGAACGCGCGCCGGGGCGAAGTGCAGGCGGCCCGCGCCGCCGAAGCGGCGGGCATTCCTTTCTGCCTCTCCACCGTCTCGGCCTGCCCGCTGGACGAGGTGGCCAGGGCGGTGACCAAGCCGTTCTGGTTCCAGCTCTACATGATCCGCGACCGCGAGTTCATGAAGGACCTGCTGCACAAGGCGAAGGCCGCAGGCTGCAGCGCGCTGGTCTTTACCGTCGACATGCCGGTGCCGGGATCGCGCTACCGCGATTATCACTCGGGCCTGGCGGGCGCGCCGGGCATAATGGGCGCGATGCGCCGCGTGTGGCAGGGCGCGACCCATCCCCATTGGGCGTGGGACGTCGGCATCCATGGCCGTCCGCACCAGCTGGGCAATGTCGCCCCGGTGCTGGGCAAGAATACCGGGCTTGAAGATTTCTTCGCCTGGATGCGCAATAATTTCGACCCGACCGTGTCTTGGAAGGATCTGGAATTCATCCGCGACATCTGGGACGGCCCGGTCATCATCAAGGGCATCCTCGACAAGGAAGACGCGCTGGCCGCTGCCGAAATCGGCGCGGACGGGATCGTGGTGTCGAACCATGGCGGCCGTCAGCTCGACGGTGTCCCCTCCACCGCCCACGCCCTGCCCCCGATTGCCGAGGCCGTGGGTGACCGGATGAAAGTGCTGGTCGATGGCGGCGTGCGCTCGGGTCTCGACGTTGTGCGCATGCTGGCGCTAGGCGCGGATTTCGTGCTGCTGGGCCGGATGTGGGTCTATGCTTTGTCAGCGGCGGGGGAGAAAGGTGTCGCCCACGTCCTCCAGCTGATCGAGGCCGAGATGCGGGTCGCCATGGCGCTGACCGGCGTGACCAAAGTCGCCGACTTCAATGAAAGCCAGCTCGTGCGCGACTGACCGCTTCGCTGCGAAATAAAGAAAAGGCCAGCACCCTCATGCGAAGGTGCCGGCCTTTTTCATTGGCGCATGGAACGGCGGGTCAGACCACGTTGTTTTTGCCCCACAGCTGGTCATAGCGCCAGCCGGTCAGGTCCTCGACAAGCAGCTTTGTCTCTTGGTCGATGGGCGCGGCATCGGGGTCCTGCTTGAACCGGTCGATCTGCGCCATCAAACGGTCATGCGTTTCGGCGTTCAGCTTGAACTTGGTCGAAACGAACACGCCGAAGATCAGCATGCCCACCGTGCCGATGCCCAGCACCAGCGCCAGCGTCATGATCGCCTGATCGCTCTGCACTGTCGCGGCGGACTGGAATCCGCCCCAGCTCATGATCGCGGTGACGCCCGCAACCGCGGCCGATTGGGTGAGCTTGCGCACAAAGGTCATAACGCCTGCAAAGGCACCCTCGCGGCGGCGGCCTGTCACCGCCTCGTCCGCGTCGGCCATGTAATTATAGGTGGCCCATGGAATATAGTTCAGCGCCCCGCGGCCAAGGCCTGCGAAGATGATCGGCACCCACAGCAGCGCGTCGCCCGAACGCACGCCCGCCGACCACATCAGCAACAGCACGATGACGCCGATGGCAAAGCTCGCCGCCGCCAGCTGATAGGCCCGCGCAGGCGATGAGCGCAGCGCAAGATTGATGGCGATCATCACCGCGACGAACTGCACGATATACATGAAGCCCAATAGGGTGGAGGCGACCGAAATCGACCCCGCCAGCGCGAACACCACGAAGAAGGTGAAGGCCGCGTTGAACACGTCCTGGCTGATATAGCCGCCCAGATACATGCCGAGATGCAGCCGGAACGCGCGGATGCGCAGGGTGGAGAACAGATTGCGGTAGAGCGCCTTGAACGATGCGCCCAGCGACGCTTTCTCGCCATTGCCGCGCACCTGCATCACCTCTTCCGGGGGCCGTTCCCAGCTGCACAGATACAGGAAGCTGGCCGTGACCATGAAAAGCACGGAAAACAGGATGCCCATGTAAAGGAAGGTGTCGGCGCTATCCTCGCCCAATGCCTCGATCAGCATGGCGGGCAGGAAACCTGCCAGGATCGCGCTTGCCTGCGCGAACAGGATGCGGATGCCGGCGAACTTGGCCTTCGACTTGTAGTCCTTGGCCATTTCGGCGGCCAGCGTCTCGAAGGGAATGATCTCGAGCGCGTAGACCAGCTCGAAGAGCACATAGGTGACGAGGTAATACCAGAAGCTCTGGCCCGAAACCCACATGATCGCAAAGCTGGGCAGCAGCGGAATCGCCGCGAGCAGGAATACCCGCCGCCTGCCGATCAGGCGCCCGACCTTCGTGCCAGCCAGGCTGTCGGAGAAATGGCCGATCAGCGGCGATGCGATCGCGTCCAATACGCGCGCCACGGTGAAGATGAGACCCGCTTCCCAGGCCTCCAGCCCGCAGAAAGTGGTGTAGAAGATCAGCACCCAGCCGCTGATCACGGCCATCGAGCCCGCGCCAAGGATGTCGTTCGACCCATAGGCCGCGTAATTGTACCAGCGGATCGGTCGCGTTCCGGTGGGGGCGAAACTGCCTAGCAGGGCCATTTGGCTCTTCCTCTCATCACCGGCCGGATGAGGGAATCCGGCCGGCGCTAGTGTCATCAGATATAGGTGCGCAGGAACTCCGCGAGGGCGAGAACCGCAAGGCTCTGGCCATAGGGCATGGAGGTCAGCGCGATGTCCTTGTAGAACTGGAGGTCTTCGCCCATCGCCGTGCCGAACGAAACCTGCTGAAGCTCGCCGGTTTCGTCGATATTGGCCAGCACGCCCTCGATCGCCTTGAGGCCGACGGCCTTGTACTTGG
Organism: Croceicoccus mobilis; assembly: GCF_001661965.1. Lineage (GTDB taxonomy): Bacteria > Pseudomonadota > Alphaproteobacteria > Sphingomonadales > Sphingomonadaceae > Croceicoccus > Croceicoccus mobilis. The sequence goes on along the minus strand of NZ_LYWZ01000026.1, from coordinate 64,060 downwards.
CCGGGAGGTAGCCCTTGCGCACCGATTTCAGGATGCCATAGGCGAAACCGGCGGTGGCCGATGCTTCCAGATAGCTGGTCGGATCGTTGATCAGCGTGTGCCACAACCCGCTTTCGGCATCCTGCGTTTCAGCAAGCGTCTTCACCTGCGCGGCCAGCGTGTCGATCAGATACATGCGGAAGGCATCGCCTTCGGGCAGGTCGAGGATCTCGATGATCTCGGGGATGGCGACCGTGACCCAGCAATTGCCGCGCGCCCAAAGCGCCTCGGCGAAATTGTGGCGGCCGTTGAAGTCCCAGCCGTGGAACCAGAGCCCGGTCTTCTTGTCGAAGAGATATTTGATGTGGACGAGGAACTGGCGCTTGGCTTCCTCGATATATTGGGGGCGGTTCAGCAGCAGGCCGATCTTGGCCAGCGGCAGCACGCTCATCATCAGCGTGTCGTCCCACATCTCGCCCGGATTCTCATCATTATAGACGATGTGCTGGAAGCCGCCTTCCTCGACCTTGGGCAGGCCGTCATCGGCCATCAGCCATTCGGCCCAGGTGTCGAGATAGGGGATGTAGCGCGGATCGGGCTCGTGCTCGTACAGATAGGCGAGCGTGATGAAGGGCGCCATCGTGTTGATGTTCTTGGTCGGCGTGCCTTCGGCAAACCGGTCCTCGAACCAGCCCTTGATAATGTCGAGCGCGGTCTGGTCGCCGGTCTGTTCGAAATAGCGCCACATGCCGAACAGGCCGACGCCGTGGGTCCATTCCCATCCGGCCCAGCCTTTCGTGTCGATGATGCGCCCGTCTTCGAGGTGCAGCAGGAATTCGCCGGTCTCGTCCTTGATATTGACGAGATTGTGCATCAGGCGCTTGATCGCATCGACGGTCGTGTCGCGCGGGATATTATGGTCAAGGGCAGCCAAGGTCAGCTCCTCAGGGCAGTGTGAACATATGCGCGAGCGGCCACTCGCAAGGCTTGTTGTCTGGCTCGACTTCCATGATGTCGGCCATGTGATCCCACCACCGGCGCATCACGGGATGGTCGGGGAGCGAATCGCGATTATTGTCCGGGGTCAGCTTCAACGTCGCGAATAATGCGTTCGTCTCTGCATCGAGGAAGATGTGATAGTCGCGGATACCCGCTTCATGCAGCAAGGTGACCAGTTCCGGCCAGATCTCGTCATGGCGGCGGCGATATTCCTCCGTCATGCCCTGTTTGAGCTGCATCCTGAATGCGTGTGTTTCCACGCCAGTTTCTCCCATCATCCGGTATCCGGTCCGCACTCTATGAACGAGTGTTGCCCGGTTGAAAAGTCATAATGTGGAACACGGTTTCCTTAAATGGAACTTTTTTGTCATCCGCCGCATGCTCCCGCTGGTGGCGGACCGTCTTCGGGGTCCTTCAAGGCGGCAAAGCGAAAGCTGGTCGTGCTGGTCATCGCCGCGCCCGGACGCAATACGGTGGAGGGAAATTGCGGATGCGCCGGGCTATCCGGAAAATGCTGTGTTTCCAGTGCAATACCATCCCCCTGTCGCAGGAAATAGCGGCGTCCATCACCGGCCATCGCCTCTCGCATGCCGTCGAAGCCATTGCCGGTATAAAGCTGCATGCCCGGTTCGCTTGTTCGCACCGCCAGAAGGCGCCCGCTGCCCGGATCGTAAAGGCACGCCTGCGGGGCGACCGAGCGCCCGTCACCGCCCCAGCCGTCCAGAACCCAGTAATGGTCGAGCCCACGCATGGCCACGATTCCCGGCCATGGCGAGCGCATCACCGCGCCAAGCCGGGTCCACCCGCGCAGGTCCAGCGGCATGTCGTCGAGCGTAGCGATCGCGCCAGTCGGGAGGCTGTGATCGCCCAGCGGCGTGTAGCGTGACGCCGCCACGTGGATCCATTGGCGGTCCACCCCCTCTTCCCCTGCGCCTGCAAGGTTGAAAAAGGCATGATGGGTCAGGTTGACCACCGTCGGCGCCGTCGTGGTCGCCCGGTAATCGAGCCGCAGCACGTGATCCCGGCCAACGGAGAACGTGACCTGCGTCGTCATCGTCCCGGGAAAGCCATTGTCTCCATCGGGGCTCACCAGCGTAAGGGTCAGCGCCGCTCGCCTTGGCATCGGCGTCTCGCGAGCTTGCCAAAGCTGCGCGCCAAAGCCGCCCTTGCCGCCATGGGTAATGATCCCCGCATCATTGGTGTCGAGCGCGTGGAATTTCCCATCGATGGTCACCCCATGGCCCGATAACCGACCGGCATAGCGTCCGATGATCGCGCTGAAATTCGGCCGTGCCTCGATCGCGGCGATATCGGGCAGAGCGAGCACCACATTATCGCGACGCCCATCCCGATCGGGAACGAGGACGGCGGTGACGATCCCGCCATAGTCGAGCACGCGCACATCCATGCCATCGCCGCTGGAGAGCGTGTATTCATGGACCATGCGCCCATCGGACAAGGCGCCGTAATCGCGCACGGACACGCTTTGCGCCTGAGCAGGTGCGCCGAGTGCCAGCATCGCGGCGCAGGCCGCAAGAGCAGTGGCTACGCGGGTCACGGTCTTGCCACCTCGGGCATGGCCAGCGCGAAGTCGAAAACCATCGTCCGGTGCGGCGGGAAAAGCAGGGTCACGCCCTGCCCCCGCGCCAGCGTCACTTTCGCCGCATTTTCCTGCCGGTCGGCGCGGTTGTCGCCATCGGCATCGCGGCCCGAGGTCATGGTCCATTGCCCGCCCGTCAGCATCGCGCCCAGCATTTCAGCTTCGATCGGCCGGTCCGAGAGATTATGCGCGATCACGCGGAATTGCGTGCGGTTCCCACGGGGGATCATGATCCCCATATCCTCTGCCCCATGCGGATCGGCAAAACGCCATTCGACAAGATTGCCCGGGAAATAGGCGTTTCTGAGATGCGCCACCCCGCCCAGCCTTGCGCGCTGGAGAAACTCGCTCGGTACCGCGACACGGTCCGACCACAGCTCCGCATCGGTCAGCACATACCAGCGTGCGCGCGTGCGAGCCGTTTCCCCGGCATAGAGGTTTGCCAGCAGATCATTGTCGCCGTCCATCTGCCATGTGACGAAACGGGCGCGATCGGCATTGCTGGCCGTGCCCAGATTGGGGTCGAACCGCGCACCGGGGTCTGACAGCGCGCCATCGGCGATCTTGCGCGCCAGCGCGTCACCCCCCGGCAGCCATGCAAGCGCATCGGCATTCAGCGAAAACAGGTTCGCGGCCGACCCTGCGGTCATGCCGGCAGGTGCAATCGCACGCAGATATCGGTCATCGCCGGTCCACAGCCATGCCGCCCAGAAATCGTGGATCGCGGGGCCGACGCCATTGCCGCTGCCGCTGTCGCTTTCCCATGCGATTTCCGAAGGGATGCGCCACACGCCATTGTCGCCCTTTTCCGCATGGGCCAGCCAGCTGTCGAGAGCCGCAAGGATCGACCGTCTCGCCGCCTCGTCCCCTTCATATTCGCCGAGCAGCAGGCCGGGATGGGTGATCAGGAAACTATAGGGATATTGCCGCCCCAGATGACCGCCGGTGTAGATCTCGCTGCCCGAATACCAGGCGCTGGCGAAATGATCGTGACCCGCCGGGTTTTTGCGGATGATGCGCGGATATTGGGCCACCGCCGCCTGCGCCATGGCGATCAGCGCGGGATCGCCGGGGGTCAGCATCATCGCCTGCGCCAGCGTGTTGATGCCTTCCTCGTAAGTGTGGAGCTGGTCGGTGACGATGCGATTGATCCCATTGTCCCACATGCCATTGGCGATGGTCGCATCCAGCACCGCGCGCTGCGAAGCGGCGATGCGCTCGCGCTCCACCCCCATCAGCGCAAGGCCGACCCACTGGTTGACCAGATCGGTATCGTCGGAAAGCCCACCGCCAAATTCGCCGCTCGGCATCTGGCGATGATCGATCCACCAGTCGACGAATTCGCGATAGGTCTTGAGCGCCTCGGTCTGGCGGAAAGCCCATGCGGGGACGCCATCGGGCACGGGCGGCGGAGGCGGCACGGCCTGTGCGGCTTGATCGGGATTGACCTCGTGCCACAGCGCCAGCGCGCGCGCATTGTCGGGATCGACGCGCAGCACATCGGAAACGTCGCGCTCGAACCGGACATAGGATGGGTAGAGGCGGCTCGCCGGCTTTTCCTCGATGGTCGAGGCCAGCTGGTCGCGCGCCTGTTCGAGCCGGTCGGCCACATGCTCTGCCCGTGCCGCATCCGCCGGTTTGAAGCGGAGCGAGATCTCCGCGCCTTGCAGGCTGGCCGCGCCGAAATCCGGATCGGCAGAAGCAATGGTCAGGGAAATGGGGTCGCCATCGCGCAAAATCCGGTCGCGGCTGTCGAGCCAGATCGTGTTCGCATGACGCGGATCGATGCGGACATTGATATCCACCAGATCGCGCGCGGGCCAGAGCGGATCGTGCAGCCTTATATTAAGCGCCATGCTTTTGGCCGTGCCCATCGCAGGCAGGGTCAGCGCCACGCCGTCAAGTCCGGCGTTCATGTTCTTCCACCCTTGGTCGAAGCGCGTGGCGATGCCGCCGTGGGCCTGGTCGCGGAAGGTCGCGGGGATCATCACGGTGACGACCGGCAGGGTCTTTTCGTCCGGCGCCGGAATCGCGCCCGATGCGCCCTCAACCAGCGGTCCACCGGAGGGCAGCGCGACCACGGCGGCGCGTTCGTCGCGCGGGCGGCGCCCGGCCAGCGCCGCCGTCAGCGTGTCGAGCCCGCGATAAGCGCCGGGGCTGGCGGCAATATCGACGGTGTAATCCAGCTGCCGCCAGCTTTCGGGCAACGCTTCGACCGCATGCACGTGATAGACACCGATTTCCTGTATCGGCGTTTCGGGCAGATCGTTCACAAAGCTGAGCACGCCGCCGGTGCGGGTATTCAGCGCGTCGCTGCTGCGTTCGATTCCGGCGCGGCGGGTGAGGACAGGCTTGTCCTGCCACAGCAGCCTGCCATGCGCTGCACCCTGAATCTCAACCCGGTTCCACGCCTTGTCCGGCAGGGTGAGATCGTATCGGCGGCCCGCGGTGGAATAGGTGTTCCAGTCAGGCAGCACGAAATAATCGGTCCGCCCGGTCAGGCGCGAGCGGTTATAGACGCCGGGCCATGTCGTTTCGCGAATGCCGTCGGCACCGCGAAAAGCCTTGGTCTTTTCATCGCGGGTATCGGTAAATTCAACCTTGCGTATGGCCAGCGCCCCGCTCCTGGCCGGGATGTCGAGCGCCGACACGCCGCTCCATCCGAAGCGCGCGTCCCAGTCGGCGCTCACGCCCTTGTCGTTTAAGCTGCGCGGCGCGGCGGCGGTGGACGACACGGCTTCGCCCGCCGCCAGCTTTGCCACTTCGCCATCACTGAGCGCGTGATCGTAGATCCTCAGCTCGTCCAGCTGGCCCGGCCGCACACCATTATAGGCGCTTTCGGTCTTTTGCGGGCTGATGACCCGCTGGAACGGACCGAATGCGAACAGTGACTGGTCGAATACGCCGGTCGATTTCGCCGCACCTACGCGTTTTCCATCAATCCACAGCTCTGCGCCCGTTTCCTCATCCCATGCAAAGGCGACATGCACCCAGTCGCTGCCATCGGGCGCATCGGGCGATACCCAGGAAACGCGGGTCCGGCCCAGATTGGCATCGGTGACAAAGGCATCATAGCCATGCCCGTTCCAGTCGACCCTGAGGAAGGTGAAATCCCAGCTGGTGGAATCGGCGGTGCCCACCCTGAAAAGCGTGACCGGTGCCTTATCGAACGGATCTGTCGAGCGGATGAAAAAGGAAATCGTGCCGCGCTGTGCCAGCATGTTGCCGGGCGCGGCCCATGCCAAGGTCAGATCGCCATCAAGATCAAGCGCCGGACCGACAGCGCCATCGGAGGCCGCCCGTACGCCGCGATTGAAAAGCGGCCGCGCCGCGCCGCCCGCCTGCTGCGCCTCGGTTCCTGTCGATCCATCCATGGCGAACAGCAGGCCGCCATCCGGCTGGGCGGCAAAAGCCGACGCGCCATGCAGGCAGGCAGCTGCCAGCAACAGGGTCGCCGCAAGGGTCCGATTTGTCCGCAAGAATTCGATCAAGACCGCTCAACCGTCCTTTCGCCGATCTGGCGCAAAGGCAGTGGCCGGGAGCAGGGTCGGGTCTGGATCGCTTCCGGCATGTCATGCGCCGGGATAAAAAAGAAAGGGCGCCGCCTGGAGAGGTTAGCGGCGCCCTTTCACCGGTTAAGGATCAGAAGCGGAAGCGAACGCCGCCGTAGTAACGGGGGCCGTAGGTTTCCATGAAGATCCGGCGGTAAGTGCTGTTGGCGTTCTGGATGGTCATCTCGTCGGTGAGGTTCACACCTTCGAAGAACACCGAGATATTGTCGGTCACGTTGACGCTCGCCGAAACGTCGAGCTGGCCTGCAGCTTCGCCGAATTCGGGGTTGTTGCCGCGGCCGACCGCGTTGATCAGATACTTCGAGCGCCAGTTGTACGAACCGCGCAGGCTGAACAGATCATCCTCGTAATAGAGCGAGAGGTTGTAGCTCTTGCGCGAGAGGCCCGGGAACGGAAGCTGCTCACCCGTGAAGTAGTCGGTGCCTTCATAGCCCGAGTCCTTCGAATAGGTGAAATTCGCGATCACGCCGAAGTTCTGCACGACCGCCATGTCGGTAAAGGTGCTGAACGACAGCTGGCCGCCAATCTCAAGACCGTTAACCGTCACCGCAGCCGAGCCGTTGACCGGCAGGTTAATCGCATAGACCTGGCCATCATAGGTTTCGTTGACCGTGGTACGTTCGATGAACGAGCTGATTTCCTTGCGGAAATAGGTCGCCGACACGAAGCTGACCGAGTCTATGTAATATTCGAGACCGGCATCGTACTGACGGGCACGATAGGGCTGCAGATCCGGATTGCCGCGCGAACCGGAGAATCCGACGATGTCCAGCGTCAGGCGCGGGGCAAGATCGGTCGGGTTCGGACGGGCCAGCACCTCGGTCGCCGAGCCGCGGAACAGAAGCTTGTTCGGGATGATGTCGGCACGCAGGTTCAGTGCGGGCAGGAACTCGACATAATCACCGTCGAAGCTGACCGGCGAGAACACGCCGCCTGCCGACTGATAGCCGTTCGCGGTCGTCTTGGTCTGGACCACGCGGGCACCGACCACGCCATAGAACGGCACGCCGAGGTCGAAGGTGAAGCTGCCCTGCAGATAGCCGGCAAGGTTCTTTTCGACCACGTCATAGGTCGCGCTGAGCGTCGGGTTGTCGTACGGATCGGGAACACCGATGGCCGAGGAGAACGCGCCATCGTCATACAGCCAGGCCGGGACCGAGAAGCCACCAAGCGAGCCGGTATTGAAGAACTCGTTCTCGATCGGGACGAGCAGGTCGGCATAGCTCTGGATCTCGTCCAGCAGCGAGGGATCGGAATATCCGTCGAGGATGATATTCGCGTCCCACTGCTTGTTGTCGAGCGTGGTGCGGCGATACTGGACGCCCGCCTTGAGCTGGGTCAGCCAGTCGGTCAGGTCGTTGCGCGCGACATCGCCCTTGGCCATGAACTCTTCCTGCGTCGACAGGACCGGGCGGTGCTGCACGCGGACATAGTTGATCGCCGACGAATCGTCATAATCGAACGGAAGCGTGATTTCCGGCGCATATTCGGCATTGTCGTAGTTCACGATCAGATAATCGAGACCGCGCACGTCCGCCGTGGTGTTGACGTAGTCGTTGTCGATCTGCGCCTTGGAGAAGCTGGTGCGGACACCGATTTCCCATTGGCCGGGCGTATAGTCGACGCCGCCCGCCGCGCTCCAGTTATAGCGCGTGATGTCGCCGCGGATGGTGCGCAGGTTCAGATAGGGGGCCGAGCCATTGTTCAGATAGGTGACCTGGCTGACGGTATCGTCCTCACCCGTGGCCGAATTGGCTGCATCGACCAGCGCGCCGCCGCTGAACAGCTGAAAATAGGGCGCTTCCAGGTCCTGCTTTGATCGGGTGTAGGTCCCTTCGACATAGGCGTGGAGGTCATCCGTGGGCTTGTATTCGAACACGCCGTTGAGACCGATGCGCTTCGTATCCAGCACGTCTTCGGAATAGCGCGGGATTTCGGGGAAGAAATCCGGATTGCCGTTACCGTCGAGGTCGTAGAGTTCGCCCGTGTCGGGATCGGTGATCTGGCGCCAGCCGGTGGTGCGGGTGGTGTGCGTCTCGATCCGGCGGCGTTCATAGGTGGCCGACAGCAGGATGCCCATGGTGTCGTCGGCAAAACGCTTGGAACCGATCAGCGCGAGCTTGGGATCGAGCGTATCGCCGATTTCCGAATAGATGCCCTGCGCAGACCCCGCGATGAAGGAATCTTCCTTCGAATCGAACGGACGGCGGGTGATGATGCGCACCGTGCCGCCAAGGCCGCCTTCGGTCATGTCGGGAGTCACCGACTTCACGACTTCGAGACGGTTGACGAATTCGACCGGGATATCGCGGAAATCGACCGCGCGCGAGCCCGACTGCGTGCCCAGCATCGAGACGCCGTTCATTTCAACGCGGTTGAGATCTGGGCTGGCGCCGCGGATGGAGACGCCGCTGCCTTCGCCGTTGGTGCGGCTGATCTGAACGCCGGTGACGCGCTGCAGCGCCTCGCCCACGTTCTTGTCCGGGAACTTGCCGATGTCCTCTGCCGAAATGGCATCGAGGACCTGGTCCGAATCGCGCTTGGCGCGAAGGGCGTTTTCAAGGCTCTGGCGGATGCCCGACACGACGATGACATTTTCATCGGCAGGAGCCGGCGTCTGCGCATCGGTTTCGTCGGCCGCTTCGGCCATGGTGTCATCGCTCGACGCGGTGGTTGCGTCCTGCGCATTGGCGGTGCCGCCAAAGGCAAGAGCAATGGCCGAAGCGCCGGCGATCAGGAATGTATGATTAGTCTTTCGCATCAGCTTACTCCCCAAATCTCGGTCCCGACTCTGTGGTCGGTGAAGCGTCGCCTCTTTCGTTCCATTCCGATTCACAGTCAAGAAAAAGTTCACATAGTGCTGTCAAAGCCCAATATGTGGAACACGCCTGAACGTCTGTTCCACATGGGGTCGCGATCGGTCGCAATCGGGCCGGATCCCGCACAAAACCGCGACATCATGACGCTTGACGCGTCATGAAAAACGGGCCCGCGCGGCTGATGCCGGCGGGCCCTGAAAATTTTGTATCAGCTTCGGCGGCCAGCGCCGCGTCGCCCAGTTACCGGTCCGAGTTGCCGGGCCTAATTGCCGGGGCGGTAACCCAGCGCTTCGCTGATCTGGTCGGCAGTCTCGACGACGGAGGCACGAAGCTCGTCGATATCCCGGTCGGCAAGGTAGAAGGCGGCGCTGGCGATCGAGATCGCGACACAGATCTTGCCAAAGGAATCTCGTACCGGCGCGGCAATGGACCGGACGCCATCGCCCAGCTCGCTGTCATGGATAAGCGAACCCGCTTCCTTGGCCTCGCGCATCTGGGCGATGAAACGCTTGAGCGCGGCAGCGGTTGCCGTCTCGCCGCGCGCCGCGCGGTAAAGCCGCTCCCACTCCTCCTCGCTCTCGTCCAGCAGCAAGGTCTTGCCCAGACCCGTTTCCGCCACCGGGCGACGATCGCCCGGCGCGGTCGCCACGCGCAGCCGCTGCGTGCCGGTGACGCGTTCGAGATGGCGTGAAAAATCGCCCTCGCGCTTGGCCAGAAACACGCAGATCCCGGTGTGTTCCGACAGGGTCTCCATGAACGGCCGCGCCACGCGGACATAGTCAATCTGCTCGGTCGCAAGCCGGCCGAGATGGAGGAGCTTTGGCCCCAGGGCCAGCCCCTCTGGCGTGACGGCGAGATAATTGCGCGAGCGCAGCGCCTGCACCAGCCGATGCGCGGTCGTCTTGCTAACGCCCAGCCTGCGGGCAAGGTCGGTGGTGCGGATCGGCCCGTCGATGACGGCATCGAGGATGTCGAGCGCCCGCATCAGCGTCTGCGCGCCCTTTACCTCAAGATCGGGATTCACGTCCCGGTCGGCCACGTTTTGCATGTCTATCCTCCTCTCCCCCGGCCCGTTCACCCCGACCTTGACCGTCGGCGCAGCCTCGAGCCCCCCCCAATTTGACCGCTTGCAACTCTGCCAGTCCGTAAAGGACGAGCCCGCCGTGGCAGAATTATGGCCCCGCCGCCGTGTCAAACCGCGGATATGAAATCGCGATATGTCCGATGGCTATAAGGGGAGTTTTCCAATTCCGCCACTGAAAGGCTTGACTTGATGTTCCCAGATGGTGAACTTTATCACCATAATATGGAAATCATAGCGATTTCGCTTTCTCATGGGAGATGATATGGCCCTGGCGTCCATGACACGTCGATCGATGCTGGCTTCCTCGGCACTGGCAGGTTCGGCAGCGGCATTGCCGGGCCTTGCGCAGGCAGCCTCCCCCGCCCCATCGACCGGATTGCATAAGGGCTCCGGCCCAGACGTCGCATGGCTCGACCCTGCGCCGCCCGCCGCGCATGAAGGGCAGGCATGGGGACAACCTTGGCCGCGCGGGACGAAATACGACAAGTCGGGATATCACCTTTCGGGCAAGGACGGAAAGATCCCGCTTCAGACATGGCCGCTGGCATGGTGGCCGGACGGTTCGATCAAGTGGACCGGCCACGCCACTGCCGCCGATGCCGCGCTGGCAGATGGCTTCGCTGTCAAGCCGGGCGCCGCCAAAGGAGCGCCCTCGCTCAAGCTCGCCGATGGATCCACGGCGATCACCGTCACCAATGGCGCGACGGTGTGGTCCATCGCCAAATCGGGCACGAATTTCCTGCGCGCGACCAGCGCCGACGGGCGCACCGTGCTGGAAGACGTGCATTTCCACGCGACCGATCAGGACAAGCCCGGCGACGACGGCACCGGCCCGGTCGAGGCCGCGCCGAAACTGATCCGATCGACCGGCACGATCACCGGGGCCGAGATCGAGCAGACCGGCCCGATCCGCGCGGTCGTGAAACTGTTTGGCAAATTCACCGGCGAAGGGGGCGACTGGATGCCCTTTTCCATGCGCCTGTATTTCCACGCGGGCAGCGCCAGCGTGCGGATCGTGCATTCGCAGATCTTCGACGGCGATCCGGCGAAACGCTTCATCCGCGGGCTTGGCCTGTCGGGCCATGTGCCGATGCGCGATGAACTGCATGACCGCCATGTCCGCTTTGGCGGCGAGGATGGCGGCCTGTGGGGAGAGGCGGTGCGCCCCCTCACCGGCCTGCGCCGCGATCCGGGCGAGACTTTCCGCGCCGCGCAGGTCGCCGGCATGCCCACCCCGCCCCTGTCCGAAATGTCGGAGCGGGTGCGGCCCAATCTGCAGTTCATCCCGGCCTGGGGCGATTTCCGTCTGCGCCAGCCCAATGCCGACGGGTTCTCGATCATCAAGCGCACGGCACCCGGCTTCGGCTGGATCGATGTCGACACCGCCGGCCGCGCGCCGGGCCTTGGCTATGTCGGCGGGACCACCGGCGGCGTCGCATTCGGCATGCATGATTTCTGGCAGCGTTGCCCGACTGGCCTCGACATCAATGATGCCGCGTCGGACAAGGCCGGTTTCACGGTCTGGTACCATGCCCCCGATGCGCCCGCGATGGATCTGCGTTTCTATCACGACGTGATGGGGATGGAGGATTACGTCGACCAGAACCGCGGGCTCGACGTGACCTATGAAGATTATGAGCCCGGCTGGGGCGATGCATCCGGCATTGCGCGCACGATGGAATTTCGCCTGTGGGCCCTGCCCGCCACGCCTTCGCGCGACCGGCTGGCGCAGATGTCGGCGACGATGGAGACCCCTGCCCGCCTGACCGCCAATACGATGCGCGTGTATGAAGCGGACATGTTCGGCCCGTGGAGCCCGCCCGCCGCCGACGGCAATCCGCTGCGTGAGAAGATCGAGGCGCGGCTGAAGCGCGAACTCGATTTCTATGTGGGCCAGGTCGACCAGCGGCGCTGGTACGGGTTCTGGAACTATGGCGATGTCATGCACAGCTATGACAATGACCGCCATGTCTGGCGCTATGACATCGGCGGCTTTGCCTGGGACAATTCCGAACTGTCGAGCGATCTGTGGCTGTGGACCAGCTATCTGCGCACCGGCCGCGCCGATGTGTTCCGCATGGCCGAGGCGATGACCCGCCACACCGGCGAGGTCGATGTCTATCACACCGGCCGGTTCAAGGGGCTGGGCACGCGCCACGGGGTGCAGCACTGGGCCGATAGTTCGAAACAGCCACGCATTTCCAATGCCGCCTATCGCCGCTTCTACTTCTACCTCGCCGCCGATGAACGTTGCGGCGATCTGATGCGCGATCTCAACGACAGCGCCAAGGCGCTCTCCACCGTGATCATCGAGCGCAAGGTCAATGCGCGTGAAGGCGATAATCGCATGACCGGCAGCATCGGGGCGGGCAATGGCCTGCCCGAAGGCCAGGTGATGATGGGCTTTGGCACCAGTTGGGGATCGCTGCTCGCCGCATGGCTGACAGAGTGGGAGCGCACCCGGTCCGAATGGGCGAAATCCATGATCGTCAACGGGATGAAGAGCATTGCGGGCCTTAAATACGGCTGGCTCGCGGGCGGTGCGCCCTTTGATCTCAAGACCGGGCGCTTCTTGGGCGCGGGCGATGAAATTTCGATCAGCCATTTGTCGGGCGTTTTCGGCGTGTTCGAGATCACGGCGGAACTGCTCACCCTGCTCGACGTGCCCGAATATGAAGAGGCCTGGCTGGATTACTGCGCGGTCTATAATCTCACCGCCGAGAAATACACGCTGCCTGGCGGCGCGCCGGGCGCGGCGGGACGCGGGCTGCGGCAGGCACACTCGCGCTTTACCGCCTATGCAGGCGTCATGCGCGACGATCCCGAACTCAAACGCCGCGCATGGGCCGAATTCTTCGGACCCGGCGACCGGACAGACCGCGACCAATATGCCGAAGGGCATCGCGTCACCGGCGATGCGGTGCTGAGGCCCGTGGACGAGATCATCGAGATCTCGACCAATGATGCATCGCAATGGGGCCTGACCGCGATCGAGAACCTGACCCTGATCGGGGATGTGCTGCGTCCATGACCCTTTCTTCCCGCTTTAGCCTTGCCCCCCGGGCTTTCCTGCCGGTCGCATTGCTGCTGGCAGGCTGCGCGTCGACCATCCCTCCGGTCGACGTGCTCCCGGTGGAAAAGGGCCTGCCCGGCTGGACGGTGGAAGCCGAAGCGGGCGAGGATGCCACGGTGCGCGCGCTGGATGGCGACATCATCGATATCGACACACCCAAGGGGCTCTCGCTGTGGTGGAACCAGCCGGTCGAAGGGCCGGTCAGGATCAGCTTTGAAGCCAGGGCAGTCAGCGAGGGCGGCCCCAATGACGAGGTCAGCGACGTCAACGCCTTCTGGATGGCGACCGATCCGTCAGCACCCGACAGTTCGCCCCTGTTCTATGGGCGCAGCGGGGCCTTTGCGACCTATGACACGATGAAGACCTATTATGTCGGGATCGGCGGCAACCGGAACACGACGACGCGGATGCGCCGCTATGTCGGGGAAACGGGCAATCGCCCGCTGCTGCCCGAAAACGACCGCGCCGATGCGGATGTGATGCTAAAGCCCAATATTTGGACCAGCGTGACGCTGACCGCCAATGGCAAGACCGTCGCCGTCGATTACGGCGGCAAGCGGATCTTCACCATGCAGGACGACGATCCCTATAAAATGGGATGGTTCGCGCTGCGCACGACGAAAAGCCATTTGCAGATCCGCAACGTGCGGATCACCCCGATTGCCGAGTAAACGTTAGACGCTGGTCATCGGCAGCCCGTGTCGGGGCGCGAAATGGCTGAAACGGCTGAGCCAGAGCAGCGCATCGCCATCGTCGGTCAACATGGGCGCGCCGTGCCCGCCCTCTTCGATGATGAACAGCTCCGACGGGACCTGCGCCGCCTTCAGCCCCTGGAACATGGCGATCGAATTGCCGACGGGGACGACTTCGTCATCGGCGGCCTGCCCCAGCATGATCGGCGGGCAATCGGCGGGAATATTGCGTTCCAGCGAATAGCGCTGCTCCAGCTCTGCCGAAGGGTTTTCGCCCAACAGTTCGGTGCGCGACTGGGCATGCGCCAGCGGCGCCATCATCGACACCACCGGGAACAGCATGGCCGACACCTTGGGCCGCGCGCTCAACCCATCGGCGGCATCGACCGCGTCATAGGTCTTGTCGCCCGATCGGGTGGACAGCATGCCGCACAGATGCCCGCCTGCGGAAAAACCCATCGCACCGACGTTTTCGGCATCATAGCCGTAATGCGATGCCCATGACCGGATCAGCCGCATCGCGCGCTGCGCATCCTGCAAGGGCGTATCGGGGCCAGCCGCCCAGCCGTCATGCGCAAGCCGGTAGCGCAGGGTGAAAGTCGTCACGCCCAGCGATGCGAACCAGAGCGCGATGGGCATGGATTTGCGCCCCACGGCGACGCGGGCATAGCCGCCGCCCGGGATCAGAAGCATCGCCGCGCCCGATGGATTGGGCGATGGCGTCACGGTCATCACCGGATCCGCGACATGGGGCCATGCGATGTCATCCGGTCCGCCGCCCTTGTTGCGGTTGACGAATTCGTCCTGCACCCCGCCATCGGGCATGCCCGGCGCGGCGCCCGGCCACAGCCGCACGATACCGCCATCGCCGCCCGGCGGCAGCACTTCGGCCTGTGCGGAAAAGGCGCCAAGCCCGCCCCCCATAGCCAGCCCCGCACCGGTCAGTGCCCCTGCCCGTGCCATCGCGTTCAGCATGCCCCGCCTATCAAAACCGGGCCTATCAAAACCGGGCCCATCAAAAACGGGCCGGTCGAGTTTGGACCTGTCCATCGCCATTCGTCCCTTATTCCGCTTTCGCCAGTTCGGCGGCGTAGACCTGTTCTTCGCCTTCCATGTTTGAACGGAAGATGATCCATTTGCCGTCGGGCGTGAAAGTGATGTTCGGCTCCAGCTTGTAGTCATGGCCGCGCATGTCGACGATCTTTTCGGCAGCGAAGGTGCCCGGGCTGATCAAATCGGCCGCATTGGCGGCATGAATGCCCGCGACATCGGGCACGTCCTGCGGCGTGAAGAGATAGAGATATTTGCCGTCCGGCGCATGGGCGACCATTTCGCTATCGCCGCCATCGCCCGAAAAGCGCGTCATGTCGGGCGACTGGTAGTAATGTACCGACCATTCGTTGCGCTCGACATGGTACCATTTGCGCTTGCCGGTCGCGATCTCATAGCCCGCCAGCCAGAAATCCTCTCCGCGCGGGGTCTGGAGATCGTACCAGATCCACTTGCCGTCGGGGCTGAAGAATTCATGGCCCGCGATCTCCATGTTCATGGTGCGGGTGTGGATTTTCGTGTTCTGGCTGCCATCGGTGCGCACGGTCCAGATACGGTCGACCTTATGCCAGGGCCCTTCATGGCAATACATGATGAGATTGGGGTCGGTGGGCGAGAACTGGACATGGTTCAGCCAGTCGGTCGAGGCGACGACCACTTTCCTCTCGCCGGTTTTGGTGTCGAGCGTGAAGATCTCCATCGGGATCTTCGCTTCCAGCCGCTGGTCAAGGCGCACTTCCTTCGCCTCGGCATAGGTCAGTGGCTTGCCGTCGGGGCCCAGCGCGGCATAGGCGGGGTCGCCATGCTTCTGCATTTCGCCGCCCGGCTGCAGCGGGGGATTGCGCTCCGCCCACTGGCCCAGCAGCAGCGTTTCATCGGCATTGATCGAACCGATCGAACCGGATTCGATGCTCGCGATCTTGCGGATCTTCCCCGTGTCGACGTTCACGCCGTAAACGCTCGTGCCCTCCTCGCCATAGGGCTTTGAGAAATAGGCCGTGCGCGTCTTGCGCCCGGTGAAAAGCAGCTTCGCATCCTTGTCGTTGACGAGGGGGGCGACCTTCCAGTCCTTCAGCCGGATCGTCGCGATGCCAGCAGGCGTGGTGATGACCATCATGTCGCCCTGCGGGGTATAGCTGTTCTGATGGAAATAGAGCGACTGGCTGCCCGCCTGATCGGTAATGCGCACGATGCGGTGGCCGGTCAGCTCATCGACCCAGCTCTTGGGGTGGGCCATCTGCTGCGCCGTCGCGGCGGCTGCGTCGCGGGCATTGGCACTATCGGCGACAACAAATGCCGGGGCGGTCAGCGCCATGGCTGCGATGCCTGCCAGGAAACTCTTCAAGCGTTCTCTCCTGTCCACGGGCGCCGATTTGAATCGAACCCGGTGTTTCACTTTATGGTTTAATGTTTTATCATATGGACCATAAGGTCAAGGCATCTCGTTCCACGATGAATGGGCACATCGGGATGACCGACAGCAGAGAGGCTTCAGGGTGACATGCCAATTTTCGCCGCCGTCACGGCCATGTCGATAGCGTGCAGCGCGCCCGGCGCCATCCACGCCGATCTTTCCGAAATCCTCCCGACCGCGCTGCCAGCCTATGGAGTGAACGGCCAAGGGATTGAGCCGGGCGGTTCGGACACGGGCTTCGCCTATTCCTTCGCCGTGCCGGAAGGGACATGGCGCGTAACCGTGAGGCTGGGGAGCAAGAGCGCCGCGGGCGACACCACGATCAAGGCCGAAAGCCGCCGCCTGATGGCGCGTTCCATCACGACCCGCGCAGGGCAATATCGCGATGTCTCCTTTCTGGTGCCCGTACGAACGCCCGCGCTTGCCCCGGTGCCTGAAAACGCGCCGGGCGGCCATGCCGTGCTGGTCGATACGGCAGAAGCGGAAACGCGCGACTGGGACGACAGGCTGACACTGGAATTCCTGGGCCGGCCGGCGGTGGCAGAGATCTGCGTCGAACCGGCAGGGGAAGATGTGCCGACCATTTACCTTGCCGGGGATTCGACGGTCGCGGACCAGCCCGCCGAGCCTGCCGCCAGCTGGGGGCAGATGCTGCCCGCATTGTTCGACGAGCGCATTGCCGTTGCCAATCATGCGAAATCGGGCGGCACGCTCAAAAGCTTCATCGCCGAGCTGCGGCTTGCCAAGATAACCGAAACGCTGAAGCCCGGCGATTACCTGCTGATCCAGTTCGGACATAATGACCAAAAGGCGAACTGGCCGCAGACCCATGCCGATGCCCGCTTCGCCTATCCAGCCTATCTGCGCGCCCTGATCGCGGAAGCGCGGGCACGCGGGGCGCATCCGGTTCTCGTCACCTCGCCTGAGCGGCGCTTTTTCGACGATGGCCGCATCCGCGACACGCTGGCAGGCTATCCCGACGCTATGCGAAAGGTCGCGCAGGCCGAAGGCGTGCCGCTCGTCGATCTCAACCGCGACAGCATCGCCATTTACGAAGCACTTGGCGAACAGCGCGCGGCTTTGGCCTTCAACGATGGCGGGCGCGACAGGACGCATCACGATAATTACGGCGCATGGCTGATGGCCAATGCGGTGGCGGCAGGGCTTGTCAAAGCGGTGCCCGCACTTGCCCCGCATCTGACCGCAGCCCCGTTCGACCCCGAACATCCGCCCCTGCCCGGCACGGTCGCCATCGCGCCGAGCCTGCTGCACAATTCGGCCCGGCCGCAAGGGTATTGACGCGCATGACCATTCCTTCGGAAATCACCCTCCCCTTCGCGGGCCATGCCGCGCAAGTCTTCGATGTGCGCGATCATGGCGCGCGCGGCGATGGCACGACCATCGACAGCGGCGCGATAAACATGGCAATCGCCAGCGCCGCCGCTGCGGGCGCAGGCGCCGTCATCGTGCCTGCGGGGCGTTATCTGTGCTTTTCGATCCGGCTCGCCAGCCATGTCACGCTGGTGCTGGCAAAGGGCGCGGTGATCGAGGCGGCGGACCCCGCGATCCATCCGGGCAGCTATGACCTGCCCGAAGACAATGGCGAACAGCTCTATCAGGATTTCGGCCACAGCCACTGGCACAACAGCCTGATCTGGGCCGAGGATCTGGAACAGGCGGCGATCGTCGGTCCCGGCATGATCGTCGGCACCGGGCTGACGCGCGACGGGCCCGGTGCGCGCTGGAAACAGCAGACCGGCGAAAGGCCTCTGTCCATGGCCGGCATGAGCGAGTCCGAAATCGCCGAGCTGGAGCCCGAAGCCGCCGCGATGCAGGGCAAGGGCAACAAGGCCATCGCGCTGAAGCGCGGGCGCGATATCGTCCTGTCGGGCTTCACCATGGCCATGGGCGGCCATTTCGCGATCCTTGCCACCGGCACGCGAAAGCTCACCATCTCGCATCTTGCCATCGATACCGACCGCGACGGGATCGACCTTGATTGCGTGGCCGATGTGGTGGTCGAACATTGCCGGGTGAACAGCCCCAATGACGACGCCATCGTCCTCAAGAGCAGCCTTGCGCTGGGCCGCGCCATCCCAAGCGAAGATGTCGTCATCCGCCATTGCCTTGTGTCGGGTTTCGACATGGGCACGATGCTCGACGGCAGCTTTGGCCGCACGCAGCAATGCGCGCCCGACCGCGACCGGGTGACGGGCCGCATCAAGCTCGGCACCGAAAGCAATGGCGGATATCGCCGCATCACGATCGAGGACTGCCGGTTCGAACGCAGCCGGGGCGTGGCGCTGGAAACGGTCGACGGCGGCATCATGGAGGATGTGACCGTTCGCCGCATCACCATGCGCGAAGTGACCACCGCCCCGTTGTTCGCGATGGTCGGCGACCGCCGCCGCGGCCCCGACGGAACCGGCATAGGCCGCGTGCGCCGCATCACCTTCGAGGACATCGAGGCGAGCGGCATCGATCATCGCTTTCCGGTGATGCTTTCGGGCCTCGCCGACAGTCCGCTGGAAGACATTGTGCTGCGCAACATCCTGCTGCAATACGAAGGCGGCGGAACCGCCGCCGATGCGCGGCGCATGGTCCCTGAAATCCGCGATGCCTACCCCGAACCCAGCATGCTGGGCGTGCTGCCCGCATGGGCTCTCTGGGCGAGGCACGTATGCGGCCTCAGGGTCGAGAATTTTACTGCGCGGACATTCAGCGATGAACGAACCGACATCATCCTCGATCAATGCGAAGACGTGGTCATAAAAGATGCCGACTGCCGGCTCGGGGGAAACGTCGCACCGTAAGCCGCATCACCATCCACGCAAAGGGTCGATAACCGGCTCAAAATCCACAAAGACAGCATGAAGAGACAAATTCCATGGGCGCAAATCCGATACTGGGCGTGATCTTCCACTGGCTGGGCGGCTTTGCCTCGGCCAGTTTCTACGTCCCCTACAAACGCATCAAGTACTGGTCATGGGAGATCTTCTGGCTTTTCGGTGGCCTGTTTTCCTGGGCGATCGCCCCCTGGTTCTTTGCCGCATGGAGGACGAACGACCTTTTGGGCGTGCTGGCCGCCACACCGACCAGCACGCTGGGGTGGTGCTATTTCTGGGGTCTGCTCTGGGGCTTTGGCGGGCTAACCTTTGGGCTGACCATGCGCTATCTCGGCCTTTCGCTCGGCATGGCGGTGATCATGGGGCTGACCACTGTCGTGGGAACATTGGGGCCGCCAATCTTCCGCGGGACCCTGGTCGATATCGCGTCACGCACCAGCGGGCAGATCACGCTGTTCGCCATCCTGATCACCCTTGTCGGCATCATCGTGGTGGCCCGCGCGGGCCATGCCAAGGATGCGGAGCTGGGCGATAGCGCCAGCGAGGGCGTTGCCGAATTCGACCTTAAAAAGGGTCTCATCATCGCGGTCTTCTCGGGCGTGCTGTCGGGCTGCTTTGCATGGGGCCTCGACGCCGGTGAACCCATCCGCCAGCTAACCCTGGCCGCCGGCACCGATCCGCTCAGCCAGGGCCTCCCCGTGCTGTGCGTCGTGCTGGCAGGCGGGCTGACGACCAATGCGATCTGGTGCGCCATACTGATTCATCGCAACAATAGCTTCGGTCAGTTCTTTGGTGCGGGCACCGACGATTCTGCCGGGGCGCGGGTGCCGCTTCTGGCGAATTACCTGCTGGCCGCGCTGGGCGGCACGCTCTGGTATTTCCAGTTCTTCTTCTACACGATGGGCGAAAGCCAGATGGGCCGCTTCAGCTTCTCTTCGTGGACGCTGCACATGGCCTCGATCATCCTGTTTTCCACGCTGTGGGGTTTCGCGCTCAAGGAATGGAAGGGCGCCAGCACCCGTACGCGGCGCATGGTCTGGCTCGGCATCGCTTTGCTGGTCGGGGCGACGATCGTGATCGGCATTGGCAACATGCTCGACAGCACGACGGTCACCGGACATTGAGCGCGACGTTCCCACCCCGTTCGGCCCGTTCGATCGGAATGAACTGACCCGCCAGTTCCTCGCGGTGCGTCTTGCCCGCCATGAGGCATATCTGCGGCGCATCGGTCCCTGCATCGATAGCGCCGCAGAAATGTGCCGCCCGGGCACTACTCTTCGAAGAGGGTATACGCCAAGACCGGCGCGCGCGGACAGATCGACCTGGTCCGCGACATATCGACAGGCATCAGGCGCTGGCTTGATAAGAGGCTTGATCAGGGGCTTGACCGGGGCCTTGATCGAGAGGGCCGATCAGGGGGGGCTGATCAACCCACCAGCATCAGCGCCAGCAGGAAAATCGCCAGCGCGCCCGCACTGGCTGCACAGAGCATGCCCATCGGGCAGGTTTTGAATCCGGCATCGCCACGTTCCACGCATCCGACTCCCATTTTATTTTTTGCCAGAATAGCTTTTCGGGAAACCGCTGACAAGCATATGGGTTGCGGTCTTGACTGGACCGAAAGCTCGGCTAGCTCCATCCGCGCCCCCCACTCTAACCGTGAGAATTCGACCCCATGAACGGCAATGAACCGGCCAATCCGCCGAGCGAAATCGCTCAGGATCCGGCCGGAGAGGAAAGAGCCCCGGAAAAGAAGTCCCTTTCGAAGCGGACAAAGACCATTCTTGCCGTCGTGGCTATCGTGGTGCTGGTGGGAGCGGCGGCATGGTACATGCGCTACAAGAGCTACGGCCAGTACATGCAGGAAACGAACGACGCGCAGATCCGGGCGGACCTTTCGGTCATCTCGCCAAAGATCGACGGTTTCGTCGATGCCGTGCTGGTCAGCGAGAACGAAGACGTGAAAAAGGGTCAGGTCCTCGTCCGCATCAACCCCACCGATTACCGCAGCCAGACCGGGCAGGCACAGGCGCAGATCGCACAGGCCGAGGCTGCCGCCGACAATGCGCGTTCGGCCATTGGCGTGCAGCGCGCCCAGATCGCGCAGGCAGAGGCGCAGCTGGCTGCCGCCAGGACCCAGGCCGCGCATGACGCCGAAGAAGTCGCCCGCTATCGCCCGCTGGTCGAGATGGGCGCAGAAACCCGCGAAAAGCTGAACGGCCTGCAATCGCAGGCGCGCCAATCCGCCGACCGGGTGCGCCAGCTGACCGCCGCTTTGGCCGCGCAGCGCCGACAGGTTTCAGGGATGCAGGCCCAGGTGAGAGAGGCGCAGGCCCGCGGCCAGCAGGCGCGCGCGCAACTGAACGCGGCGCAGCAAGACCTGTCCTCCACCGAATTGAAGGCGCCAGTCGCAGGCCGCATCGGCGACAAGACCGTGACCGCCGGGCAATATGTCCAGCCCGGCACCCGCCTGATGAGCGTGGTGCCTTTGCAGGATCTTTATATCACCGCCAATTTCAAGGAAACGCAGCTCGCCCTGATGCGCCCCGGCCAGCCGGTGGAGATCGAGGTCGACGCCCTGCCCGGCGTTACCATCGACGGCCATGTCGCCAGCATATCGCCTGCGACGGGTGCGCAATTCTCTCTGCTGCCACCCGAAAACGCGACGGGCAATTTCACGAAAATCGTGCAGCGCGTGCCAGTTCGCATCGCATTGGACGCCGCCCCCGATGCGCGCAAGCTGCTGGTGCCCGGCATGTCGGTCACCGTCACTGTCGACACCCGCGGAGCAGACGGCGAGCTTGAGCAGATTCAGGAACAACAGGACGCGATGGGTGCCGCAAACTGATCATGGCTAGCGCCGCGACACCGGACGAAACGGGCGGTCTGGAAACCGCCCCTCCCCCCACGCGGGCGGAGCCAAAGGCGAGCATCACCGACTGGCTCGCCGTGATCGCGGGCACGCTGGGCGCATTGATGGCGACGCTCGACATCTCCATCGTCAATTCCGCGCTTCCCACCATCCAGGGCGAAATCGGCGCTTCGGGGACCGAGGGCGCATGGGTCGCCACCGCCTATCTGGTGGCGGAAATCATCGTCATCCCGCTTGCCGCATGGCTTACGCGGGTGTTCGGCCTGCGCACTTTCCTGCTGATCGCGGTCACGACCTTTACCGGCTTTTCGATCGTCTGCGGCATTGCAACCTCGCTTTCGACCATGGTGATCGGGCGGATCGGGCAAGGCTTTACCGGCGGCGCGCTGATCCCGATCGCACAGACCATCATCGCCCTGCGCCTGCCGCGCAGGCAGCAGCCGGTCGGCATTGCGCTGTTCGGCGTGGTCGTCATCCTCGGCCCGCTGCTCGGCCCGCTGCTGGGCGGATGGCTGACGGAGAATATCAGCTGGCACTATGCGTTCTTCATCAATGTCCCCGTATCGGGCGTGCTGCTGATCCTGCTGCTGACCGGTCTGCCGCATGAAAAGGCCAATCTGGGCCTGCTCGGTCGCGCCGACTGGATCGGGATCCTCGGCCTTGCGATGACGCTGGGTGCGCTGACCGTGCTTCTTGAAGAAGGCGCGCGCGAAGAATGGTTTGCGAGCGAGCTGATCCAGCTGATGGCGCTGATCGTCGTGGTCGGGGCCTGTCTGTTATTTTATGGGCAGGCGACTGCGCGCGAACCGGTCATCAAGCTCAAACTGCTGCTCGACCGGCAATTCGGGGCGGTGGCGATCATGGGGATCACCATCGGCATGGTGCTTTACGGCACCTCCTATGCGATCCCGCAATTCCTGGCCGCGATTGCCGATTACAACGCACTGCAGGCGGGCAAGGTGGTGCTGCTATCGGGCATTCCCTCGATCATGCTCATGCCTTTCGTGCCCTTGATGATCCGCAATATCGACATTCGCGTTGCGGTCGGGGCGGGCATGGTGATGATGGGACTGTCGGCCTATTTCGATGCGGAGCTGACCATCAATTCGACCGGCGGCGCCTTTACCGTGTCGCAGCTGCTGCGCGGGGCGGGCACGATCATGGCGATGATGTTCCTCAGCCAGGCGACCGTCGCATCGGTTCCGCCAGAGGATGCGGGCGACGCGTCGGGGCTGTTCAACGCCTTTCGCAATCTGGGCGGCAGTTTCGCATTGGCGGGCATTTCGATCCTGCAGCAGAACCGGCTGTGGCTGCACCAGCGCCGGATCGAGGAATCGCTCAACGCCAATGGCATGGAGGTCCAGTCCTATGTCGCCCAGCTTTCGCACCAGTTCGGCAATGCCGCCACCGGCATGCGGGTGCTGGGCCAGCAGATTTACGGACAGGCGCTGGTCATGACCTATAACGACATATTTTTCGCACTGACGGTCGCGGTCGCGCTGGCCACACCGCTGGTGCTGCTGCTGCGTCCGCTGCCGCAGGACGGTTCACAAGAAATGGCGATGCATTGATGCGAATTTTTGCCCCCCTCACCTGCCTTGCGGCGCTGGCCGCCTGCACCGTCGGCCCCGATTACGACGGCCCGCCCAAGGTCGCGGGTGGCGCGGTGGAACGCGGCAGCTTTGTGCGCGGCGGTGACATCGCGGATGCGGGCCGACCGGAATTGATGGAATGGTGGAGCGCGCTGGGCGATCCGGTGCTGAACGGCCTGATTGACGACGCGCTGGCGAACAGCCCCGACATTGCCGCCGCCGAAGCAAAGATCGCCCAGGCCCGCGCCAAGATCGGCGGAGCACGCGCGGCGCTGTTTCCCTCACTGTCGGCCAGCGCGCTTTATGCGCATGCCGAATTGCCGGGCAGCGGCATCGGGCAGTCGAGCGAGGCGGATGGTTCTTCGGCCGGCACCAGCACGCTGAATTTCTACAATGTCGGGGCCAATGCCTCGTGGAATCCGGACCTGTTCGGCGGCTCTCGCCGCAAGCTGGAAGCCGCGAGAGCCGATTACCAGAAAAGCGGCTTCGATCTGGCCGATGCGCAGGTGCAGCTTACCGCGCAGGTCGCGCAGAACTATGTGAACCTGCGCGATGCGCAGGCGCGCGATGCGCTTAATGCGCGCTCGATCGACCTCATGAGAAAATCGCTGGTGCTGACGCAGGCGCGTTACGATGCAGGCACGGCGACAAGACTGGAGGTCGACCGGATGGAAGGCGATCTGCGCACCATGATCGCGCAGGCCGCCCCGCTGGAGGCGCAGATCGCGGCCTATCTCGACGCGCTGGCGGTGCTGACGGGCCGGGTTCCGGGCGAACTGGACGCGGTGCTGGAACAGCCTTCTCCCGTGCCGCTGCCCCCGGCGAACGTATCGGTCGGCGATCCCGCCGCGCTGATCGCGCGCAGGCCCGATATTCGCGCCGCCGAACGCGCGCTGGCATCGGCCAATGCGAATATCGGCGTGAACAAGGCCAGCCTGTTCCCGCAGATCAGCTTTACCGGCATCCTTGGCCTTGGCGGCACCGATCCGGGCGACGTGCTCGATCCCGGCAATCTCAGCACGATCGCGCTGCCCATGCTCAGCTGGTCGATCCTCGATTTCGGGGCCGGACAGGCGCGGGTGCGCGGGGCGGAGGCGCAGGCGGATCAGGCGCGTGCGCAATATCGCGGGACCGTGCTGGAAGCGCTGCAAAAAGCCGAAGACAGCCTCGCCCGCTTTGGCGCGACGCGCAAGCAGCTCGCGGCGTTTCTGCTGGCCGAACGCGCGGCGCAGGATGCCGGCACGCTGAACGCCGCGCGATACAAGGCCGGAACCGCCACGCTGATCGACCAGTATGGCGCAGAACGGCAGGCGATTGCCGCCGCCATTTCTACCGAAAAGGCTCGCACCCAGCTTGCCGTCGATTACATCTCGGTGATGATGGAGCTGGGTCTGGGCTGGGACGGGGAAGACCCGGGAGAAAGCTAACCCGCGCGGATTTTCGAATGGGCAGCAATTATCCTGCCATCATCAGGCTGTGGGGAGCCAGATCGTCGCTGTGGGCGTGATCCTCGCCCTCCAGCCCTTCGTGCGCGGCGAACTCATGCTCCGCCTCGGTCGGAACAGCTTTCCTGTCATGTGCCTAAGGGTATCGCGCGAAAACTCTTTGCCCGAAGTCACCGAAGGCGATGACCTGATAGGGCTGGGTTCGCCCGCCCATCTCCATGCCAGGCGAACCCAGCGGCATTCCCGCCACGGCAAGGCCTTTCACGCCCTTGGGCCTTTCGCGCAGCAGGCGCTTGATCTCGGCGGCGGGAACATGGCCCTCGATCACATAGCCTTCGACTTCCATCGTGTGGCACGAGGCGAGCGCAAGCGGCACGCCGCGGGCGGCCTTTACCTGCGGCATCGGCACGTCTTCGCGCATCACGATTTCGGCCTGAAGCCCTTCGCGGACATGTTTCGCCCATTCGTGGCAGCAGCCGCAGCCCGGATCGCGGAACATGACATAGGGCACGGCCTGCGCGGCGCCGGTGCACGAAGCGGCAAGGAGAGCCACCGCGCTCGCCAGATTACGGGCCGTATTATGCTTGAAAGCCATCATCCTGTTTCCCCTTGCGACATTTGCGCGATCATAGCGCCTTGCGATTGCCGGCACATGACCGGGATCAATCATCCTTGGCAGAATCGAAATTGATGGCCGTTCTTTTGCCCGACATGCTGTCGATAATCGGGCATTCGGGCCGGTCGTCGCCATGGCAGGTCTGGGCAAGATGGACGATGGCGGCCAGCGCCTCGACCTTGCGGCCCAGCTCGTCGGCCTTGGCCAGAGCCAGCGCCTTGACCTCGGCACTGGCGCGGTGCTCGTGGCTCCATAATGCCAGCAGCTCGCCAATCTCCTCGATCGAAAAGCCGAGGTCGCGGGCATTGGCGATGAAGCGCAGGCGGTTGACGTCGGCATCGGCATAATCGCGATAGCCGCTGTCGCGGCGCAGCGGCGCGGGGATCAGGCCGATCTTTTCGTAATGGCGGATCATCCTTTGCGACACCCCGGTGCGCTGTGCTGCATCGCCGATGTTCACAAGCTTGCCGCTTTCAGCCGCAGCGAATTGCCGATCACGCTGACAGAGGACAGCGACATCGCCGCCGCCGCGATCACGGGGGACAGCAATATGCCGAAATGCGGATAGAGCACCCCCGCCGCCACCGGCACGCCCAGCGCATTATAGGCAAAGGCGAAGACAAGGTTCTGCCGGATGTTCGACATGACCTTGCGGCTCAGCGTCCGGGCGCGGGCGATGCCGGTCAGCTCGCCGCCCAGCAGCGTGATGCCCGCGCTTTCGATGGCGACATCGGTGCCCGACCCCATGGCGATCCCGACGTCCGCCGCGGCCAGTGCCGGGGCATCGTTCACCCCGTCGCCCGCCATGGCGACGACCTGACCCTCTGCGCGCAGCCGTTCGACCACCGCGCTCTTGCGGTCGGGCAGGACATCGGCCTCGACCTCGTCAATGCCGAGCGACCTTGCCACCGCCTCTGCCGTGGTGCGGTTGTCGCCGGTCAGCATCAGCACGCGGATACCTTCGGCGCGCAGGGCCTTGATCGCGGCAGGCGTGGTCGCCTTGACCGCGTCGGCAATGGCGATGACGGCGGCGACCTTGCCATCGACGGCCATCAAAATCGCGCTGGCGCCATCGTGCCGAAGGTGATCGGCCTCCTGCGCCGCTGTATCGGGATCCACGCCGTTTTCGCGCAGGAAGGCCGCATTGCCGAGCAGCACCCGCCTGCCATCGACATGGGCGCTCGCGCCCTTGCCGCTGGGGGAATCGAAGTCGCTTGCCTCGGGCGCAGCAATGCCGCGCCGCTCCGCTTCGGCCATGACCGCCTGCGCAAGCGGATGTTCCGACGCCTGCTCGACCCCTGCGGCAAGGCGCAGCGCCTCCTCCTCTGCCAGATTGCCCAGCGTCACGATGCGAGTGACCGACGGCTTGCCCTCGGTCAGCGTGCCGGTCTTGTCGACCACCAGCGTATCGACCTTCTCCATCCGCTCCAGCGCTTCGGCATTCTTGACCAATATTCCTTCCTCCGCCCCGCGCCCCACGCCGACCATGATCGACATCGGCGTGGCAAGGCCAAGCGCGCAGGGACAGGCGATGATCAGCACCGCCACTGCCGCGACCAGCGCATGGGCAAGGCGCGGTTCGGGGCCCCACAGGCCCCACGCGGCAAAGGCGAGCAGCGCGACGAACAGGATCAGCGGCACGAACCAGCCCGCAACCTTGTCCGCCAGACGCTGGATCGGCGCGCGCGAACGCTGGGCCTGCGCCACCATCTGCACGATGCGCGCCAGAGGTTCGTTCGCGCGCGCGTAGTTCGAGCACCTGGCCCAGAAGGACCAGCACGGTAATGACCGCAGCCGCTTCGAAATAGACCGCGACCGTGCCATCGGCGCGGCGGAAGGCATCGGGGAACAGGCCGGGCGCGAGCGTCGCGACCATGGAATAGGACCACGCCACCCCGGTCCCCAGCGCGATGAGGGTGAACATGTTGAGATTGCGCGTGGCGACCGATGCCGCCGCCCGCGTAAAGAACGGCCAGCCCGCCCACAGCACCACCGGCGTCGCCAGCGCCAGCTGCACCCAGACCGAAACATCCATCGGCACGAGATGATGGACAGCGGGAAACACATGCCCGCCCATTTCCAAGAGGAACACCGGCAAGGCGAGCGCAAGCCCGATCCGGAACCGCCGCGTCATGTCGACCAGTTCCTCGTTCGGGCCGGCATCGGGGTCGACCATCTCGGGCTCCAGCGCAATGCCGCAGATTGGGCACGATCCCGGGTGGTCCTGCCGCACCTCGGGGTGCATCGGACAGGTCCAGATCGCGCCTTCGGGGGCGGGTTCCTCGTCCGCCGGGTTCAGCCAGCGATCCGGGTCCTCGACAAAGCGCGCCGCGCAGCGGGCGCTGCAGAAATAATATTCGCGCCCGTCATGCGTGGCGTGATGCGCGGTCGCCTGTGGATCGACCTGCATCCCGCATACGGGATCGGTGACCTGCGTGCTGCCTGCCGCGGCATGATCGTGATTACAGTGCTGATGCGCTTCCATCGGCTTATCTCCTTGCCGATAAGACATATAAGGCCTGACATCATGTCAGGGTCAAGGGGACAAGCAATCTACCGATTTGATCGGGATTATCGCTGACCGGTTTACACCGCGCCGCTTTCTCTCTGACCGCTTTTGACATGCAAGGCGCAGCAAGACAGACGGCTTTATCTTGTGCCCAGCCACTTTGATTTACTCGGCAGGGCGAGGAATGCGTTTCCCCTTGCGGCGGCTTGTCAGGTGAAAGGAATGACAGCGGTCGCAGCGGTAAGTTCGAAGCTGCAAGCCCGAGCGCCGCACTACCGCAAGGGCCTCTTCCTGCGAGCGGTAGGATTTCTTCTTCAGACATATGCTCAATCGGGTTCGCACCCTGCCACACTACAGATGACGCACCGGTTAGTCGCTCGCCAACTGACAGAGAGCCGATGGATGGCCACCCATGGGCATGGTGAGTGTGCCTCTTGCTGGCCGGATGGCCACTGACGCAGCCCCGCTTTGCGCCGCCAGTGCCGCGAAATGAACGCTGCGAGTGGCGATGCCGGTATGGCTTTATCGGGCGAACCCGCTATGAGGCGAACACCGCAAATTCAGGCAGACCAATGGCCCGCAAGCATTCGAAAAAAGACCCGTATGGCGACCTGCATCAGGAAGAAGACACTCCTGAAAGCATTCCGGACTGTTGGCTCTGCGGGCGCCCGACCGGAAAGACCATCGTATGGCATCATCCCGTGCCCAAAAGCCGGGGCGGAAGAGACGTGGTCCCGATGCACCCGATCTGTCAGCAGACGCTGATCGCCAATTTCACCAATTCGGAAATGCAGCGCCACGGGATGGACGTCGAGGGCTTGTTGGCCGACCCCGCGGTCCGCAAGTTCGTCGATTGGGTGGCTAACAAGGACCCCGATTTCACGGCCACGATAGCCAAGAAGAAACGCTGAGCACCGCTCCCGCTTGACGGGTTTCAACCGGCAGGGGCGTCAATCCGCCTTTTCGCGAGCATTCTGTCCGCGATTGAAAAAGCCGCGATGCAAAGCGCATAGCCGGTCCAGAAGATCGCCGTGAGCGGTGCGGCATTGCCGAGAGCGATCCTGGCAGCGAAGCTCAGCATGAGCATGACGGGAGCACCACCGACCACGCCATGCCATAGGGACCAGAGCATCGGTTCGCGATATCCGCGCCGCTGACGCTTGCCGAGCCAGATATAGGTGCCGGTCGCGCAGATCGCGGTCAGCGCCGCCCCGAACAGGACATAGGCAAGCTTCACCCATATCCCGCCATAGTTTCCGAAATGGAGGTTATAGGTGGACGCAGCCGCCTGCTGCCCCCATTCGCCGTCGGAAAGCCCGGTCTTTCCCGTGAAATGGCCCGCGGCATCGAATCCGTAATATTCGCCAAAAATCAGCCGCCTGTCGTGCACCCCCACCATCTGCACATGCTGTCCGCGCGTCAACGGGTCGTGCAGAATGGCATATGTCAGTTCGACGCCGGGGTGGTTGGCGCCCATGTATCGCAGGGCCGCCGCGACATCGGGCGGCGGGGCGGGCGCGCTGTCGCCTTCGGCCTCCTCGCCGAAGATCGGGGCATAGACCGCCTCCACATCGCCATCGTAATCATTCGCGGCAATCGCATAGGCGGTCACGCTGGCGAGGCCGATCAGCGCACCCGTCAGGGCGATGGCGATGCCGAAAGGCAGGGTCCACACGCTTAACCGGTTGTGCCAGTCGGCCAGCGCCACACCGCCAGAACTCCGCGCGCGAAAGCGGAATGCATCGCGGAAGATGCGCGGCAGTGCCACCACGCCCGACAATGACAGCGCCAGCATCATCACGCCCAATATGCCCACCACCGTAATGCCGACCAGCGACGGCAGGTTCAGCGTGTAATGCAGCGCGACAAGGAAATCGGACCAGGCGATCTCTTCCGGCCCTGCGATATCGCCATTCGCGGTCAGGTGCATGGCCGCGCTGTCAGTGGTGATCGTTGTGCGCGGCAGATCCTCCGTCGGAAGATGGACGTAGAGATGCGTCGTTAGTGCATCTGCGGGCTGGCGGAGCATGGCCTCCACCCCGCGCTGCACCGCTTCGGGCGCGATCGAGGCCATTTCGGGGGCATTTGGCTGCTCGGCCCGCTGCAATTCGGCGTAGAATACCGCGACGGTTCCGGTAAGCGATACGAGATAGAGCAAAGCCCCCGCGATCAGCCCGATCGCGGCATGGGCCGACAAGGCGCGCTTTACCGTTCCGGCTTCGACGGCCTTGGTCATGACAGGCCCCCGGCAAGAACCGGCGGAAGCGCGGCGGCCATGGTCGCGCCGATCAGCGCGAACTGGCGGCGGCGGCTGGCCGTCATCAACAGGGCATAGGCCAGCACCGTCCACGCCAGCGGCGCGGTAAACAGGGCGATTACGGTCGCATTCGCCTCTGCCGCGCCGCAAAGCAGCGCGATCCAGCGCAGCAGCAGCGCCATGGCGATCGCGCTGCCGAAGGAGAGCACCGCGACCAGCGCAAAGGTCAGGAACCGCTCGCCAAGGCGCAGCGGCTCACCCCCTTCGGGCAGCATGCCGGCGCGCCGGTTCGGCGCCCTGCCCCGCTTTGGCGGCGTAGTGATCGCCGCCCAGCCAAGACAGGCGAAAGCCGCCGCCATCGCCCATAGCGCCGCGACCGCGATCCCCCACGCGCCCGCCGATCCCGCTCCGCACAGCAGGGAAAGGGCAATGGCACCCCAACCCGCGAGATTGTGCCATGCGGAGCGAGCCTGCAGCCCCCACGACAGGCGCAGGACGAGGATGCCGACCACCCCCGCCGCGCTGCCCAAGGCGAGCAATCCATCATCCGCCATCAGAAACGATAGCCAAGGGTGGCATAGACATTGCGTTCGCTGCCCATGAAGCAATCGCCCCGCGCAAGGCAGGCGGCGTAATAGTCCTTGCCGAGCAGGTTGGTCGCATTGACCGACAGGCTCCAGCGCTGCCAGCCAATTTCGGCCACCGCGTCGACAAGGGTGAAGGCAGGCGTCGTCAGCCCGTCGGGGAATGCGGTGCCATATGATCTGTTCTTGCCGACATGGCGCACGCCCGCGCCGAATTTTGCGGCCGTATCCGCCGACAGGCGCAGCCCCTTCATGGCCCAGAGCGAGGCGTTGAATTTCGGCACATTGTCGAGCTGGTGGCCGGTATCCTCGACCTCCGCCTCATTATAGCTGGCATTGGCGATCAGGCTGATTTCGCCGGGCAGCGCGGCATTGGCCTCCAGCTCCACGCCTTTCGATGTCAGCGATCCGATCTGAAGCTGGCCGGTCAGCACGACATCGGGATCGTCGGGGCTGGTCACGACGGCAGAGACCGGGCGGTTCGCTTCCTTGATGTGATAGGCCGTGGCGGTGACGATAATGCCGTCGAGGGGGTGGAATTTCACACCTGCTTCGAACTGGCGGCCCGTTTTGGGGACGAAGGGATCGCCATAGACATCGGTGCCGCCGATCGGCTCGAAACTCTCGGTATAGCTGGCGAAGGGGGAGATGCCGGGAACAAGCTCGCCGATGATCCCGGCGCGGAATGTCGTGGCGCTCTGGTCATAGACCTCTGTGCCATAGGAAGTGGAGCGTGCCTTGTCGCGGCGCGCGCCCAGCACGATGGACACGCGGTCCCACATGCGGATCTGGTCCTGCAGGTAGAAGCCGATCTGGCTCTGCTTCGTGTCCTCTTCAGAGCCATAGAGATAGCCCGTATCGCCGGGCATCGGGATCGTGCCGCCGAAATCCGACAGCGCATCGTAATCGATGTCGTATATGTCGATCGTCTCCAGCGCATAGCCGCTGGTCTTGCGCACCCGGTTCCAGCTGTAATCGACGCCCGCCAGCAGCGTGTGTTCGACCGCATCGCCGGTGCGGAAATCGAACTGCACATTATTGTCGGCCGAAAAGATCTCCATCCGCGCGATGCTGCCGCTCGCATAGTTGGAGATCAGGCGCTGATCCTCGTCCAGATAGGGGTTCAGCGGGCTTGAATAGCTGTTGGGGTAATGGGTGAGATAGGTCAGGTCGCTGTCGATATAGCGCGCCTTGAGATTCACCGTCAGATCGCGTGAAAATTGGTGCGACGCCATGGCCGTGCCCTGCAGCAGGCGTCCGTCATACCGGTCCCAGCCCGGCTTGCCGATGAAGGTATCATTGTCCAGCTGCCCGTTCGGATTGTCGAGGATCGTGCCGACCAGCGGCAGGAACTGCGACGTCGAGCCGCCGTCATCCTCTTGATACAGACCGATCAGCGTGATCGTCGTCGCCGCATCCGGCGCGAAGGTAATGGAGGGCGAGATCATCACCCGGTCGTCAGAAACGTAATCGGTCTGCGTCCCGGAATCGCGCACGCGGGCGACGATGCGCGCCGCGACCGTGTCGGTCAGCGGCCCGGTGATGTCGGCCATCGCTTCCTTCCGATCGAAAGAGCCATAGCGTAGCGATACTTCGCCCCCGCTTTCGAATTGCGGGGTTTTCGATACCATGTTGATGATGCCGCCCAGCGATCCCTGCCCGAACAGGACAGAGGCTGGCCCGCGGACCAGTTCGATGCGGTCGAAATTATACGGATCGGCGCGAATGCTGGCGTAATAGCTGAAGATGTCGCGCATGCCGTCGCGGAACTGCAGCGCGCTGATCCCGCGCACCAGCGCGCCATCGACGCGGCTGTCGGGACCATAGGGATTGGCCGTCACGCCCGAGACATAGTTGAGCGTATCGCTGACCGATACCGCGCCCTGCGCTTCGAAAACGCTATCGTCGATGATGGTCACGGGCTGCGGGATTTCCACCACCGGCGTCTTGGTCTTGGTGGCGGTGACACCTTCTTCCTTGCCGCCCGAAACGACGATGTCGCGCGGTTGTTCGCTCGCGCCAGCATATTTCCCAGCAGCATTGTCTTTGGCTTCGGTGCGTTCGGCAGCGAACGCATGGGCTGAAGTGAGCATGGTGGCGGACAGGATCGAGAATTTGAGCAGTCGCATGGGTTCCCCGTTTCGAAGTTGCCGACTCGATAATGCGACTCACTCTCATTTGCAACCAAAGCTTGCAGATAGATTGGTGACAGGCGGCAGATCGCGGGCCTTTCCCTCTTCAGCCCGTGTCTCTTTTCAGCCGGGCCCTGACCTGCCCGCTACGCGCACGATATGGCGCCTGAAAGCCGTATCCTCTCGCCCAAGAATGGCGCATGCGGCCACGCAACGCCCAACGCCGTTGATCCCGTGCAAAAGGATCACCCGGTGCTGCCGCCGCAGCCGCGGTATCGGAACCAGTCTCGGAGAAGATCAATGCAGACGGCGCGCTGGCGCTGTCGAGCCGCGAATTGCGGCGCTTTCAGGCGAGTTTCGCCGCCACCTCCCGCGCGATCGCCATGCTGGCGGTCAACCCCGGGCTTTCAATGCCGAACAGGTTGACCAGCCCTTCGCAGCCATGGTCGTCAGGGCCGGAAATCACGAAATCGGCGGCAGCCTCACCCGGCCTCGAAAGCTTGGGCCTGACCCCTGCATAGCCCGGTTGCAACCGTTCGGGATCAAGCGCAGGCCAGATCCGCCGTGCAGCATCGGCGAATCTCTCGTGTCGCGCAGGGTCGACCGTATAATCGACCTCTTCGATCCATTCGACATCCGGACCGAACCGTGCCTGGCCCGCAATATCGAGCGTCAGATGTGTCCCCAGACCGCCCGGCTCGGGCACGGGGTAGATAAGGTGCGAAAAAGGCAGTTTGCCCGCATAGGTGAAATAGACGCCGCGCGCATAATGGATCGGTGGCACATGCGCAGGGTCCAGCCCCTCGGTCGCGCGGGCCAGGCTTTGCGCTTTCAGCCCTGCGGAATTCACCAGCAGAGGTGCCGAAACGACCGGCTCGTCCATGCCTTCCAGCCACATCTGCCACAATCCGCCGGCGCGCGTGACATGCGTGACCCGGCTCCCGGTCACCAGCATCGCGTCATGCGCCTCCGCCACGCCCAATAGCGCCAGCATCAGCGCATGGCTGTCGATGATACCGGTAGAGGGAGAGAACAGCGCGCCCGCGCAATCCAGTTCCGGCTCCAGGCCTTGCGCCTCTGTGCGTGACAGGAAGCGCAAATCGCGCACACCCGCTCCCTCTGCCCGCTTCAGTATCGTCTCCAGCTCACCGAACTGGGCCGCCCCATGGGCGAACACCAGCTTGCCCAGGCGGCGATGCGGCACGCCGGCTTGCGCACAGAAATCATAAAGCATCTGGCGCCCCTCAACGCAGAGCCGCGCTTTCAACGAGCCTTCCGGATAATAGATTCCGGCATGGATAACCTCGGAATTGCGGCTGCTGGTCCAGCTACCGAAATGGTCTTCGCCATCAAGGATCAGGGGAGCCTTTCCCGCCAGCGCCAATGCGCGCGCAACGGCAAGGCCTACGACGCCAGCGCCGACAACGATCGCCCCCACTTCTTCAGCCATGCGCCAATTCCCCTGTTCGGCAGATCCGGGTCTATCGCGCAGCGGGCTACACAACCAAGCGATTTCGCCTAAGACGGCGTGGCAGGCCGCCGATCCGGCCACGCGATGCAAGGAGACGCGAAGAGATGGGTGACTTTGTCCAATACGAAAAGCGCGGGCAGATCGCGGTGCTGACGCTCAACCGTCCCGACAAGCTGAATGCGCTGGCTTCGCTGGAGGATTGCCACGATCTGATCGCCGCTTTGGAACGGATCGGCGATGACCCGCAGATCAGCGCCGCGGTGCTGACTGGCGCGGGGCGCGGCTTCAGCGCGGGCGGCGATCTGCAATCGATGAAGGAAAAGAACGGCGTCGCCAATCGGGAGCACCCTGCCCTCACCCGCAGCAATTACCGGTCCGGCGTGCAAAAGATTCCGCGCGCCTTCCGCGCGTGCGAGGTGCCAATCGTCGCTGCGATCAATGGCGCGGCTGTCGGGCTGGGCAATGACATCGGCTGCCTGTGCGACATTCGCATCGCCAGCACCCATGCGAAATTCGCGGCCAGCTTCATCAAGATCGGGATCATCCCCGGCGATGGCGGCGCGTGGATCCTGCCGCGCATCGTCGGCTTTTCCAAAGCGGCGGAAATGATCCTGACCGGCGATCTCATCACGGCGGAAGAGGCACTGTCCTGCGGCCTCGTCTCGCGCGTGGTCGAACCCGATGCGCTGATGGACGAAGCGCTGGCGATGGCAGAGCGGATCGCTGCGAACCCGGCACGCTCGCTCCGCATGGCAAAGCGACTGCTCCTCAACGCGCAGGACGCGAGTCTCGATACGATTCTGGAAATGTCGGCGGCCATGCAGGCTGTTGCGCATGAGACGGAGGACCATGCCGAGGCAGTCGATGCGTTCCTGGCCAAGCGCCCCCCTGAATTCAGCGGACGCTGATCCCATTGTGCGAAAATTCGCCGATCAGGCAGGTTTCGCCATTCTTCCGGGGAGAAAAACCGCCTGTGAGTCGCATAGAGCGCGTTTCTGGGATGGGGTGGCATCTACCCCACCCGAATCGGGCTTTTGGCCTTGTACGAAGCCCTGAAAGAGGATTTTTCCGCAGCTTTTTGTGCTAAAACCCCATGGATTGTGGAAAAACCATGAGCGCCTTTGTGAAATGAATTAAATTGGCGCAGCGTGCCAGCGAAAAGCTTCATTTTTTTCGCGAGGCGCAAAATGCATTCTGAGATCGACCGCATATCCGAACTGGCTGAAGCCGGTGAACGCATGATCGAACGCCTGCGCAAAAAGGCATTTCTGCCCGAAGCGCGCAAGGGGCTGTCGGTCCGCTATGGCATTGCCGAGGCGGCCGCCCTGCTGGAGTGCAGCACCAACCGCATTCGCATGGCCGAAGAGGATGGCCGGCTCCCCCCCCCTCCCCCGACCGAGAACGGGAGGCGTCCCGGCTATACGATCGAGGAACTCCTCAACATGCGCGAGGTGCTGGACGCCTCGCCCCGGCGCGCGCCGCTGGATACGCCCGCGATGATCGCGGTGCAGAACTTCAAGGGCGGCGTGGGCAAGTCGACGGTGACCACCCACCTCGCCCATTATTTCGGGGTACAGGGGTACCGCGTGCTGGTCGTCGATTGCGACAGCCAGGCGACGACGACCACCCTGTTCGGGTTCAACCCGCATTTCAACGTGACGCGGGAACAGACGCTCTATCCCTACCTGTCGATCGAGCCGACGCAGCAGACGCTGGATTACGCGGTGCAGGGCACGCCATGGCCCAATGTCGATCTGATCCCGTCGAACCTCGAACTCTTCGATGTGGAATATGAGCTGGCCGCCGCCGGTTCCGATGGCGGATCGGTGCTGGCAAGCCGTTTTCGTAAGCTGAAACAAGGCCTTATGGAGCTTGCGCAGGATTACGACATCGTTTTGCTCGATCCTCCGCCAGCGCTGGGGACGATCAGCCTTGCCGTGATGCAGGCGGCCAATGCGCTGCTTGTGCCGATGGCGGCGACCACACCCGATTACTGCTCGACCGTGCAATTCCTTTCGATGATGGAGCAGGTCACCGGGCAGCTTCAGGAAGCTGGGATCGCGGTCGAATATGATTTCGTCCGCCTCATCTGTTCGAAATTCGACGCCAATGACCCGAGCCACGCGATGGTCCGCCAGATCATGGAGCAGAGCTTCGGCCCTGCCCTGCTGCCGGTGCCGATCCTTGAAAGTGCGGAGATCAGCCACGCGGCCCTGCGCATGATGACCGTGTACGAGCTGGAGCGCCCCATCGGCACCCCGCGCACGCATAAACGCTGCCGCGCCAATCTGGACGAGGCGATGGGACAGGTCGAGGCGCTGGTGCGCCGCGGATGGGGTGTTGCCCAACCCGCGAGCGAAGAGACCGTGGTCAATGCGGCCTGAACTCC
Organism: Croceicoccus mobilis; assembly: GCF_001661965.1. Classification (GTDB taxonomy): domain Bacteria; phylum Pseudomonadota; class Alphaproteobacteria; order Sphingomonadales; family Sphingomonadaceae; genus Croceicoccus; species Croceicoccus mobilis. The sequence goes on along the minus strand of NZ_LYWZ01000026.1, from coordinate 27,065 downwards.
CGCTCTCCTTCGATTTTATTTTCCTACCGGCCCAAGATCTGCGCAGCGAGCGCGCCCGACACACCGGTAACGCCGAAAGGATGCACGATGGCCCGTAAGCAAAGCGAATATCTCGCCGATCTCCTGGGTGATGACGAGGACGATGCAGCCACGGCGCCACCTTCCGAGACTGCCGAAGCAGCCGTTCCGGAAGTGTCGACGCCGGCGCCCGCTTCCCCGCCCCGCAATCGCCGCGGTTCGATGACGCTGCTGGGCCGCGAAAGCGCCCTCGCCCGCGTTGCCAGCGGTGATGTAAAGCAGGTCACGCAGATGCTGCTGGACCCTGCGCGGGTGCGGCCATGGGCAGGCAATGCGCGCTCATATGCGCATCTGAGCGAGGAGAATTGCCGCGAGCTGATCGACGCGATCATCGCCGAGGGGGGACAGAAGGTTCCTGCCGTGGTGCGCCGGGTTTCGGACGATCCGAACCATGAATACGAAGTTATCGCCGGCACCCGCCGCCACTGGTCGATCAGCTGGCTGCGCGCCAATTCCTATCCCGAAATGCGCTTTCTGGCGCAGGTTGCGGAACTGGACGACGAGGCTGCCTTTCGCCTTGCCGATATCGAGAACCGGGCGCGCAAGGACGTTTCCGACCTCGAACGCGCGCGCAATTATGCCGAGGCGCTCAAGACGCATTACGGCAATCACATGACCCGCATGGCGGAACGGCTGAAGCTTTCGAAAGGGTGGCTGTCGAAAATGCTGAAGGTCGCCGCGATCCCCGATAGCGTTATCGCCGCCTTCGCCTCACCTGGCGACGTGCAGCTCAAGCCCGCCTATTCCCTGGCGCAGGCGCTGGATGACGATAGCCGCGCCAAGTCGATCCGTGGCGAAGCCCGGACGCTCTCCAAAGAGCAGGCAGACGCGCGCGTCAATGGCCGCCCTCCCCTCCCCGCCGTCGATGTGCTGAAGCGCCTGCTGGCCGCCGGCACGGAAAAGCCCGAGGCAAAACCGATGGTGATCCTGCGCGAAGGACGGCCCCTGCTGACGGTCAAGCAGACGAACCGGCAGGGCGTCACCATCCAGCTGCATTCGGGAACCGGAGCGCGCGAGGCCGATGTGCTGAATGCGGTCAAGCGCGCGCTGGTGCAACTCGATGAGGATGGTCGGGGCCTGAAGCCGTGAGCGCCCGCCCCCTGCCCTGCCCATCCGGCAGGATATGTTTCCCCGGGGAAACCTGCATGTTTCCCCGCCATGACCTGAGCCGTGTTTCCCCGGGGAAACACGGCTCGATGCTATGAAGGCCGGACGAAAATGACGCGCTCTGCAAAGACCAATGCGACCAGACAATCGGTCCCCGAACAGTTCGACCTGTTCCTTCCCTATCTCGCCGATCTGCCGATGCGCGATCAGCGCGAGATGATGGAGCGGCCCTTCTTCTCCCTTGCCAAATCGAAACGCGTCAAGCCGATCGATTACACCAGCCCAGACGGCAAGCTGTGGGTCCATGTCAGCGCCAATTCCGATTACGGCATGGCCACGATCTGGGATGCCGACATCCTTATCTATTGCGCCAGCCAGCTCGCCGACATGGCGCGCCGGGGCATCAATGACGTCCCGCGCAAGCTGCACCTGATGCCTTACGATCTTCTGCGTGCCATCGGCCGGCCTACCACAGGCCGCGCCTACGAGCTGCTCGGACAGGCATTGGACCGTCTCGTCGCCACCACGATCAAGACCAATATTCGCGCAGAAAACCGACGCGAGGCAACTTTCTCATGGCTCGATGGCTGGACCCAGCTTGTCGATGAAAAGACCGAACGGTCTCGCGGCATGACACTGGAACTGTCGAACTGGTTCTGGGAAGGCGTGATGATGAAGGGCGGGGTCCTCTCCATCGACCGCGCCTATTTCGACATCACCGGCGGTCGCGAACGCTGGCTCTATCGCGTGGCGCGAAAGCACGCGGGCGGGGCAGGGGAGGCGGGCTTTGCCATCGCCATGCCGACATTGTTCGAGAAATCGGGCGCAGAGGGGCAATATCGCCGTTTCAAGTTCGAGATGCTCAAGCTGGTCGAGAAGAACGCACTTCCGGGCTACGGCCTGACCCTCGAGGAGGGCAGGGGAGGGGAGACACTCGTACGCATGCGGCGGATCGACGGCAAGGACGGGGCGGAGACAAGGTCCACGATGTCGCCGAATTCGGAATGCCAGGATGCACCGATACCCACAAACGATGTTTCCCCGGGGAAACCGGAAACAGCCGTCGCGCACAAATCAAGCCCCGCGCCTGCCAATGCCAAGCCGGGGCGGGGAGGGCGCGCGCAGCCCGGAACACGTGCCGGCGCTGATGACCATGTCACCGAAGACGCTATCGATGCCAGTGCGCTGATCCGCTCAACGCTCGCCGGAATGACCGATGCGGCAACGCGCGGCTATCTCACCGACGATACGATCGAACATCTCCGCGAGAAATGCCCCGGATGGGACCTCCACGCGCTTCATGCCGATTACCAGCGCTGGGTCGATGCAGATCCCACACGCATGCCCGCCAACTGGCAGAAGGCTTTCATTGGATGGGTCAAGCGACACCACGAAAAGCATCGTCACGAACTGCGCGGCTGACCGCCTGAGAGGGCCTTCCAAACTTGGCCTGAACCGATCTTCGTCATGACTTGCGCCTTTTATCGTGGCACTTGCCCTCAGCTGCCGCGCCAGATTCCGCCCCAGCGTTCCCGAAGTGTCGCGTTTAGCAGGCCCGATCATCAGGCCGTCAGCAAGCGAGCGCATCTTTGAAGGAGTTTCCGCAGATGCGGCAATAAACTGATTCAATAAGAGCGCCGGATTTGTACTTTTCGAACAGCATCGACACATCGAGAACGCCATTAGGCACAACAGGAACAGATTATCGACCCTTCAGGAACGCTTCCCCGACACTACGGGAACGATTTCTCGATCCATCAGGAACGCAGGCCTGCCGCGACTCGCGGACTCAACCGCATGACACCCCTCTTCCGACCGCTTAACTATTCAAACTCTCCTTTAACCCCTCTAACCTTCACGAAGATCATAGGATCTCTGGATGAAGGGGAAGGGTGCCCCTGCACACGCACCTTGCCATGCCACGGCTTCAGGACTATATTCAGTCCTTGAAAGGACCGATCCGTGAACATGCACGACCGCGTGAAACCCATCAGCTATCTCAAGGCTCATAGTGCCGAGCTTATCCGCCAGCTGGGGGAGGGCGCCCCGCCACTGATCGTGACGCAAAACGGCGAGGCGAAGGCCGTACTGCAGGACATCGGCAGTTATGAACAGACGCAGGAGACGCTTGCCTTGCTCAAGCTGATCGCGCTCGGCCGCGACGACATGGCGCAGGGCCGCACCGTCCCGGTCGAAGGCCTTGCCGACAGGATCCGTTCGCGTCGCTGATCCATGGCCGAACAGTCGAACAAAGTCAGGATCGCGCTCGGCGCCGAACGCGATCTTGCCGCCATATACCGTCGGCGCAGCCTCCAGCGCGGGGAAGGGGGGCCTGACGGATCCGATGCCCTGCTCGATGCTCTTGTCGAAGCGATCGAAAGCCTTGGCACATTCGCAGCTCGCGGGCCGGTGGTGCACGAACTCGACGCAATCGGCATACGCGAATACCGGCAACTATCCCTCAACCCCTACCGGATCGTCTATCACCTTGAGGGCACGACCGTAACGGTCCTCATCGTCGCCGATTCACGCCGGGACTTCCACACCTTGCTTAACGAGCGACTTCTCGGCAGCTGAAGACGCAGGGCAAAGACACAAGGGCTCTGGCCCAACTGAGTGACCATCCGGCCCGGCAATCGAACGCGGACATCCGTGCGGCCTGAATTCCAGCCTTTAGGGCAGTCAATTGACGTCCAATGGAAGCGGTAGGACAAAACCGACAACGGTCGTGGTTGCAGCCATCTAACTGAAGGATGCCGCACACCATCCGGCTTAGGGACTGGAGAGGGGATATCGTGCGCCCGATATGTCGGACCAGGGTCGGTATGGGCACGAAGATCCATGCCATGATCGATGCCCATGAACAATCGCCTGAAAGAAGGGAGCTGTGTGGCAACCCGCTACGGCCAAGATCCGCGATCCTGTCTTCTCGACGCCCTCCGTAACCGCTTTCGTCATTCTCTGGACATGGCCAATGGTCCTGAGCCCAGGGCCGTCTCTGGGCTGCAGTAAAATACGCAACTGTCCGCGGATGAACCGAGGTACGCGTCGCCAGCTGAAGAGACCTTGCGCAGCCGGAGCGGGTTCGACGCTCAAATATCGTGCCCTGCATGCCCCTTACGCGCTTGTGAAAAACGCGACGCCAATGGGGCGAGTTTATCAATCCAGCGACGGGTAGCAGATGCCTGTTGCTTCCAGTCAGTCGGATTGATCGTATGACCATATCATCTTTGCCTTTGGCCGACTCAAGTCTCTTGCGGCAGCAGATGTACATAGGTGGTGACTGGATCGGTGACGCGGACCATCCCGTAAATGATCCTGCCTCGGGCGAAAAAATCGCCTTCGTGCCACGTGCCGATGGAAAGCTCGCGCGCCAGGCGATCGAGGCTGCCCAGGTCGCCATGGCCGAGTGGAAGGCGCGACTGGCCGCGGATCGCGCGAAACTCCTGCGTCGCTGATTCAATCTCATTCTCGAAAACGCTGAGGACCTGGCCCTCATCCTGACGCGCGAACAAGGTAATCCGCTGGCAGAAGCGCGCGACGAAATCGCCTATGCCGCCGCTTACGTCGAATGGTTCGCCGAGGAGGGGAGGCGGGTCTATGGCGAACCCATCCCCGCGCACAGATCGGACAGCAGGATCGTTGTCATCCGCCAACCAGTGGGCGTTGTCGCCGCGATTACCCCGTGGAACTTTCCGGCCGCGATGATCACGCGCAAGGTCGCTCCGGCACTCGCGGCGGGTTGTTCCGTCGTGCTCAAGCCTGCCATGCAGACGCCCCTGACCGCCCTGGCCCTGGCGGCCTTGGCCGAACGGGCTGGTATTCCGGCCGGGCTGTTCAATGTCGTCACCGGGCCAGCCAAACCGATCGGCGACGAATTCACGCAAAACCCGAATGTCGCCAAGCTCAGTTTCACAGGCTCGACCCGAGTGGGCAAGATGCTCATGGCGCAATGTGCGTCCACTATGAAAAAACTGTCGATGGAACTGGGCGGCAACGCTCCCTTCATCATTTTCGAAGATGCCGACCTCGATGCTGCGGTCGAAGGGGTGATCGCCTCAAAATATCGAAACAGCGGGCAGACCTGTGTCTGCGTCAACCGGATCTTCGTGCATGAGGACGTGGCCGAGCAGTTCGAGGATAGGCTGTCGCGCGCCGTTGCCGCGCTCAAGGTAGGGGCCGGTGTCTCGGACGGAACGACGCAAGGCCCGCTGATCGACGAGAACGCGGTGGCGAAGGTCGAGGCTCACATCGCTGACGCCATCGAAAAGGGCGGCAGGCTCGTGACCGGTGGACGACGGCATCCACTCGGGCAGACGTTTTTCGAACCGACCGTCATTGCGCAATGTTCGCCTGACATGGCGGTCATGAAAGAGGAAACTTTCGGCCCTCTCGCACCGCTGTTTCCCTTTGCTTCCGAGGAGGAGGCGATTGCGCTCGCCAATGATACCGAGGTCGAGCTGGCCGGCTATTTCTACAGTCGCGACTTGTCACGCGCCTGCGGGTAGCCGAAGCGCTCGAAGTGGGGATGGTGGGCGTCAACACCGGCATGATTTGCACGGAAGTCGCCCCGTTCGGCGGTATCAAGGAACCCGGCATGGGCCGAGAGAGATCGCGGCACGGCATAGAGGATTACACCGAGCTTAAATATATTTGCTTCGCCGGAATTTGAAGCCGATAGGCGATCACGATTGCCCTTTGAAAGATGGAGCGCGTTTTCCAAGGAAGGCGCCGATACCTTCCCGGCCATCCTCTCCTGCAGCGCAGGAGGCGATGCTTTTCGCTTCGCGTTCGAGATGGGTTTCGAGACCTTCTGCATAGGCACCCATCAAAAGCGCCCGACTACGGGCAAAAGCCCTGGTTGGCCCTTCGGCGAGTTGCCCGGCCTGCGCCACTGCCATTGCCTCCAGATCGGCATCGGGGACAAGCTGTGTGATCAGGCCTATTTCCAAGGCTTGCTGCGCGGAAAGGCGCGCATTCGTAAGGATAAGATGTTGCGCCTTGCGCATTCCGACAAGCCGGGGGAGTAGCCAGCTCGCGCCGCCGTCGGGTGTGAGGCCGATGGCGGTATAGGCCAGCGTAAACTGCGCGGCTTCGCCCGCGATGACGATATCGCCCAGCATCGCGAGTGACACTGGTGCCCAGAGCGGCAGTAGTAGTTCTAGAAGGTGTTCTTAGAACGGTCGGATCTCCAACCGGCTCGCCCCAAATCCCAGCGTATCGGCTCGACGAGGATGACGCATGACCAATGCTCCTGCGCTCGACGTCTTCTTGCATGATCGCCGCATAGGAAGTCTGCTCCATCTCGACGGCGACGGCAGCATTTTCTCGTTCGATCGCGACTATGTTGCAGACACCGCGCGACCGACCTTGTATCTGTCGTACAAGGATACATTGGGCGGGTTGATCGATACGCCGCGCGCCTATCGTACTCGGATCGAACCCTTCTTCTCGAACCTGCTACCTGAAGGCACCTTAAGAGATTTCTTGGCTCGCCGGGCAGGTGTCAAAGCGCTCCGTGAGTTTCCGCTTCTCACGCAGCTCGGCGAAGACCTGCCCGGTGCTGTGAAGGTCCTTCCTATCGACAAGGTGCAGGCCGCATTAGATCCGGTGTCCGACGAGCGTGTGAGCGAGCAGATCACGCGGACAATGCGCTTCTCGCTGGCCGGTGTTCAGCTGAAATTTTCGGGTATCCGCTCCGGCGCCAAGAACGGGGGGCTGGCCATACCGGCGAGCGGGACGGGTGGCGACTGGATCGTGAAATTGCCCTCAGTGCGGCATCCCGACGTTCCTGAAGCAGAGTTCGCGGCGATGACGCTCGCCCGGCAATTGGGAATAGATGTGCCAGAAATCGATCTGATACCGATCGAGGCCGTTGAAGGTTTGCCGGAAGGGATCCAGCGGTATGGGCAATCGGCTTATGCAATCAGGCGTTTCGACCCCAGCCCAGACGGACCCGTGCATATGGAGGATTTCGCTCAGGTCTTCAGCGTCTCACATATTGCGTGCTGATCGGAAATGGGGACATGCACCTCAAGAACTGGTCTCTTGCTCATCCGGATCGGCGTCGGCCTATTCCGGCTTACGACAAAGCGCGGCTCCCATCGCATCTTGTTGTGTCGACTGCGCGTGACATTGTCGCGCGCTTCGATCAGCTTTGGAATCAGGAACGCAGCAATCTTCCCTTTCCGAGCGAAGTAGTTGCGGCAATCGACAAGCACCGCAAAAAGCTTCTTGTTTGACGGCGACATTCGGATGCCGTCCAGCAGGATATGGGGGAGGGGGCATCGATGTCGTTCTTCCTGGTGAGAAAATCGACCGAGGATTGTCCGAAGTCTGGGTCGTCTGTCCGCTCCAAAAGCCTCCCCGTCCTGCGCGGGAAAATCGCATCTCTTTACGCAAGCGGCGGCGACGACCGAATCTGACGCAGGTGTAGGAAATAACGGCCGCAGCCCATTCGTTCAGGGGGCAATCTTGTACATTCACCATGGCTTGCTGCTTCACGCGCCCTCCGATCTGGTCCGCTTTCTCGGTTGCGGCCATGCCACGGCACTGCATTTGCTGCAGGCAACCGATCCCGCTGCTGCGCCGGACAAGGCAGCCGATGGCGATCTGAATGTGCTGACCCAGAAGGCTGGTCTGAGGCACGAGGAAACCTATCGTCAGTTTCTCGAAGTGAAGGGCGGGCTGGTCGAAATCGCGACCGCAGGCACCGAACATCGCGCCGATTGCCGCTTCATCGCCGGTTGCGACGGGTTTCACTGCCCCAGCCACAAGGCCGTGCGGATGAGCGTGGGCAAGGCGTTCGGGCGTGTCTATACTTTCGGCTGGCTTGGCAGCCTCGCCGATGTGCCGCTGACCGGAAAAATCGAGGACTGGTCTGATGACCGCACCTAGGACAAGCTTGCCATCCGCCTCGGCCCCGAGGCGGCGGCGCATATCACGCGCGGCCCGTCCATCGAAAAGAGCATCGCGCCGCTGCGCTCCTATGTGGTCGCGCCAATACGGCACAGCTCGCTGCTGCTGTGCGGCGATAGCGCGCATATCGTGCCGCCGACCGGGGCCAAGGGGCCAAACCTTGGCGCCGGCGACGTGCATTATGCGGCCGAGGCAATGACCGGGTTTTTCAAGAGGAACGACGGCGATTTCATCACCGCCTGTTCGGACAAGTCGTTGACCCGCGTGTGGACGTCCGAACCTTTCAGCTGGTCACTGACGCGCCTGATGCACCGCTTGCCTGAGGACGTCCGGTCCGAACGCGCCATGCAGGTGGCAGCGCTGGACCATATCGCCACGAGCGCGCGGCGCAGACATCCATTGCGGAAAACCATGTTGGTCTGCCGGCCTGATCTCAGCGCCCGCGCAAAAGAAAAGGCCCCGCCGGATTATCACCGGCGGGGCCTTTTTCTGTCCGTTGTCAGAGTTCCTCTGGCCAGTAGAGCCGCATCGGATTGGTGACGAGCAGCTTTTGCTGAAGTTCTGCCGTAGGGGCGATGCGCGGGATCATGTCGACGATATGGCCATCGTCGGCGATCTCGTCCTGCATATTGGGATGCGGCCAGTCGGTGCCCCAGATCACGCGATCGGGATAATCGGCAACCAGCGGCGTGACCGCGGCGGCGAAATTATCCCACGGATCGCCCATGCCGCCTTCCTTTTTGGCATCGAGCCGTTCGGGGCAGGTGGCCTTGAACCAGATGTCGTCGCGGCTGTCGAGCAGCGCGCGGAACGCCTGCATGTCGGCGCCGTCGGGACCCTGCCTCACATCGGGGCGGCCCATGTGGTCGATGACAACGGGCACGGGAATGGCAGCGATGAAGGGGCGCATTTCCTCCAGAATGTCGGCTTCGAAATAGATCACGACATGCCAGCCTTCGGGCAGGCGCGCAGCAACTTCGAGGAACTTGTCCTTGGGTGCATTATCGACAAGGCGCTTCAGGAAGTTGAAGCGAATGCCGCGAATGCCCGCATCGTGCAGCGCGGCCAGATCCTCTGCCGAAATGTCGGGATCGACCACGGCCACGCCGCGCGCCTTCCCGTTCGACTTGGCGATGGCATCGACGGTGGCGGCATTGTCGGTGCCATGGCAGCTGGCCTGAACGATGACATTGCGCGAAAAGCCAAGGTGATCGCGCAATGCGAACAGCATGTCCGGCCCGGCGTCTTCGGGCAGATATTTTGCCTTCGCACTGAATGGAAACTCGGCCATCGGGCCGAACACATGGCAATGCGCATCGACCGCGCCTGCAGGCGGAGTGAAGGCGGGCTTCGACGGGGCGGAGTGCCACGAGACAATACGATCAGACATAAACAATGCCATCCATAAGCTTGCGCGCAGTGCGCAACAGGGCGCTGGAAACGACCGCGCCGGTTTCATCTGTTTCAAGCAAGCAGCTCATCTCGCCGCTCGGATGCTCGATGCTCAGCGTTTTGCGCGCACCTTCGGGAATATCGGCCACCTCGGCAGCAGGCGATCCGGGGACGAGGCAGGCGGTGGCTGCCGTCACCGCGCCCAGCACGCCGATGCTGGCATGCGCGCGATGCGGGATGAAAACGCGGGTGGTGACCGCGCCGCCGTTTCGCGGCGGAGCGACGAGCGTCATCTTGGGCACGGATTTCTTTGTCACGTCGCCAAGGTTCATCATCTCGCCGGCGGCAAGGCGGATCGCCTCAATCTTTTCGCGGATGGGGGCGAAAGCGTCTGCTTCCATCTCCTCACGCGTTTCGTAACCGGTGGCGCCCACGTCCTGCGCCTTGAACACGATGCAGGGCATGCCATTGTCGATCAGCGTGCAGGGCACGCCATTGATGACATCGACCGGATTGCCGCTGGGCAGAAGCGCGCCGCAGGATGAACCGGCGGTATCGCGGAATTCGACCGGGATCGGCGCATGGGTGCCGGGCACGCCGTCGATGGCGGCAGTGCCTGCGTAATTTACCACACCGCCGGGCGTCTCGACCGTCTCCACCGCGACCTGGCCCGTGTTTTCCATATAGATCGACACGCGGCTTTCATCGCCGGTGGGTGTCACCAGTCCACGCTCGATCGCAAAGGGGCCGACACCGGCAAGGATATTGCCACAATTCTGCTGGTCCGACACGATGGCCTGATCGACGAAAACCTGCAGGAACAGATAATCGACATCGATGCCCTCGCGCTCCGACTTCCTGACCACTGCGACCTTGCTGGTCAGCGGGTCGGCGCCGCCCATGCCGTCGATCTGGCGCGGATCGGGGCTGCCCATCACGCCCAGCAGAAACGCATCGCGCGCCTCGGTGTCAGACGGCAGGTCCGTGCTCAGGAAATAGCCGCCTCTCGACGTGCCACCGCGCATCCACATGACTTTGGCCGACGCGGTCATCAGACGTACTTCAGCCCTTCGGCCTCAAGCCGCTCGCGCATCTTGTACATGTCGAGGCCGAGAACGCCCGATTCCAGCGTCTTGCGCTTTTCGCCTTCCATCGCTTCGCGGGCGCGGGCTTTTTCCAGCACTTCGGCAGCCTTTTCGCGCGGCACGCAGGCCACGCCATCGTCGTCGGCCACGATCACATCGCCCGGGTTTACCGCGCAATTGGCGCACACCACCGGCACGTTGACGCTGCCCAAAGTGTTCTTGACGGTGCCTTGCGCATAGACAGCCTTGGACCAGACGGGGAAGTTCATTTCCGTGAGGTCGCGCACGTCGCGCACGCCTGCATCGATGATCAGCCCGCGGCAGCCGCGCGCCTGTGCGCTGGTGGCAAGAAGATCGCCGAAATAGCCATCCTCGCACGGGGAGGTCGGGGCCAGCAGCAGGATGTCATTCGCCTGAAGCTGCTCGATCGCGACATGCACCATCCAGTTGTCGCCCGGAGGCGCGCTGATCGTGACCGCGCTGCCCGCGATGCGCGCCCCGGCATAGATCGGGCGCATATAGCTGGCGAGGAGACCGGTGCGGCCTTGCGCCTCATGCACGGTGGCGACGCCGCAGGCGGCAAGCCCATCGATGACGTCCTGAGATGCGCGTTCGATATTCTGGACGACGATGCCGCTCACGGGACTGCTCCTTGGTTTTCTGATCTTGGCCTGCTGACTTGGCCCTGCCGCGCGGAATTGGAAAACAGGAAATGCTGGATCGCCTATTAGTTTTCGCTAAAACACCCGTCATGGAGCTTTGGGACCTGAACCTGCGCCACCTGTCGGCCATGGCCGAGATCGCGCGCTTGGGCACGATCAATGCAGCCGCAGGTGCGGTGAACCTGACCCAGCCTGCGATCACCCAGGCGCTTGCCCGGCTGGAACGCCAGCTGGGCGCCAGCCTGTTCGACCGGCGCCCCGATGGCATGACGCCGACCGAACCGGCCCTGCTGCTGGCCCCGCGCGTGGATGCCGCGATGGAGCGGATCGGTAGTCCCCATGTCACCATGGCGCGTATGCGAGCGCTGCTCGCGCTCGCCGATGCGGGCAGCTATACGGGGGCGGCTGCGGCCACTGGGCTGTCGATGCCATCGCTGCACCGGGCCGTCAGCGATCTTGCGCTTGCCACAAGGCGCAAGCTGGTGGAACGGCGCGGCAAGGCGCTGGTCTTTACCGAAGCGGGGCTGCGCACGGTCAGGGCCTTTCGGCTGGCGCGGTCCGAACTTATCGCTGGATTGTCGGAGGTCGAGGCACTGAAAGGGCGCGAGACGCGGGCCATCGCGATCGGCGCCATGCCTTTGTCGCGGGCGCGCGTGTTGCCAGAAGCGGTGGTGCGCTTTGCCCGCCGCTATCCCGAAGTACGCATCTCCATTGTCGAAGGATCCCGGGTCGAGCTGGTCGAACCCTTGCGCGACGGCATGATCGATTTCACCATTGGAGCGCTGCGCGATCCCTTGCCCGAACCCGATCTGGAGCAGGAGGCGCTGTTCATCGACATGCCGGTCGTGATCGCCCGGTCCGGTCACCCGCTTGCCGGTACCGACGCCTCGCTTGCGGAACTCGCGCGGCATGAATTCGTCATGCCCCCGGTCGGGACGCCGCTGCGCGATGCCTGGGATGAACGTTTCACCCTTGCCGGGCTGGAACCGCCGCGTGTCGTGATCGAGACCGGATCGGTCATGATGATCCGTCAGATGCTGGTCGGCAGCGACCGGCTGACGGTGCTGTCGCCCGACCAGCTGGCGGTCGAGCTGGATGCCGGGCTTTTGCAGCAGGTTGCAGAGCCGGTCGATGGCATGCGCCGCACCATCGGCATCACCCAGCGATCGGGATGGCGTGCGACCAGCGTGCAAAGTGCCTTCCTCGCCACTTTGCGCGAGGTGGTTGCGGTGTGAAGTGACCGATGCCGCGCCCCGACATCGGTGCTGGCCATAACAAGTGGGTGACTTCAAGGATCGAGAATTAGCGAAAGCTTATCGCTATCTCGGCCTTTCCATTGGTTACCCTCGCCACGCGCCCGGCATAGTAAGGGCATGTTAGGCAACCCAACCCCAACGATAGCGCTCATCGGTTATGGCGAGGCCGGGCACACCTTTGCCCATGCCGCCGGGTGGGAAGCGCAGGCCTGCGCCTTCGATCCCTTGCCTGCGCGCCATACCGTGATGGAGGCCGATGGCGTCACCGCCTGCGCATCGCCTGCGCAGGCGCTCGAACGGGCCGATCTCGTCCTTTCGCTGGTGACCGCCGACAGCGCGCTTGACGCGGCACAGGCCGCGGCCCCGCTGCTAATGCCCGGTGCGCTTTTTTGCGACATGAACTCGGTCTCCCCCGATACCAAGCGGGAAGCGGCGGCAGCTGTGCACGCGGGCGCTGGCCGCTATGTCGATGTTGCCGTGCTGGCCCCTGTTCATCCGGCGCGGCTGCGGGTGCCGCTGCTGATCGCGGGACCCGCAGCATCCGATGGGCGCGACGCGCTGGAGCAGGCCGGCTTTGCCAATACGCGCATCGTCGGCGATGAAATCGGGCGCGCATCGGCGATCAAGATGATCCGTTCGATCATGGTCAAGGGCGTGGAAGCGCTGACCGCCGAGATGATGATCGCCGCCACCCGCGCCGGTGTGACCGAAGAGGTCATCGCCTCTCTCGACGCGAGCGAGAAGAATATCGGCTGGGCCGAACGCGCCGAATACAACCTTGAGCGCATGATGACCCACGGCCTGCGCCGCGCAGCCGAGATGGAGGAGAGCGCCAAGACGCTGACCGGTCTTGGCATCGAGCCGCTGATGACCGGCGGCACCGTGCAGCGCCAGCGCGCAATGGCAGGGCGCACACCCGATGATTTCAGCCAGTAAGGCGGGAGAGACACGCATCATGATTATCGATTGCCACGGCCATTATACCGTCCTGCCCAAGGGGCACGACCAATGGCGCGAAGACCAGAAGGCCGCTTATCTGGAAGGCAAGGCCCCGCCGCCCTATCCCGAGATCAGCGATGATGAAATTCGCCAGACGATCGAGGACAATCAGCTTCGCCTGATCAAGGAGCGCGGCGCGGATCTGACCATCTTCTCCCCGCGTGCGTCGGCCATGGCGCATCATGTCGGCGATCAGGATGTCAGCGCCGAATGGGCGCTCCATTGCAACAACCTCATCCACCGCGTGACGAAGCTGTTTCCGGATACCTTCGTCGGCGTGTGCATGCTGCCGCAAAGCCCCAAGGCCGATCTTGCCGCCAGCATCACCGAACTGCGTCGCTGCGTCGAGGAGCTGGGCTTCATCGGCTGCAACCTCAATCCCGATCCGGGCGGCGGCCATTTCGAACATCCGCCGCTGACCGACGAATATTGGTTCCCTTTGTATGAGGTGATGGAGGAACTCGACGTTCCGGCCATGATCCATGTGTCGGGCAGCTGCAATCCGGCCATGCATGCGACGGGCGGCTTTTATCTGGCCGCCGATACGGTCGCCTTCATGCAGCTGATGCAGGGCGACCTGTTCGCCAAATTCCCCAAGCTTCGCTTCATCATCCCGCATGGCGGCGGGGCGGTGCCCTATCACTGGGGCCGGTATCGCGGGCTCGCCGACATGCTGAAAAAGCCCAGCCTCGACGAATATATCATGAACAATGTGTTCTTCGACACCTGCGTCTATCACCAGCCGGGGGTCGACCTCCTGGCCGACGTGATCGACAACAAGAACATCCTGTTCGGCAGCGAAATGGTGGGCGCGGTGCGCGGGATCGATCCGCAGACCGGCCATTATTTCGACGACACCAAACGCTATGTCGACGCGCTCGACATTACAGAGGAAGAGCGCGCCGCGATCTTCGAGGGCAATGCGCGGAAGGTGTTCCCGCGCCTCGACGCCATGCTCAAGGCGCAGGGTCAGTAAGGGGGAGGCCTATGACCGACATTCACGAATATCTGGCGGAATTCGACGATATTCCCGGCACGCGGGTATATACGGCGGCGCGTGCACGGCAGGGGTATCACCTCAACCAGTTCGCGATGAGCCTGATGAAGGAAGAAAACCGCAAGCGTTTCCACGCGGACGAGAAGGCCTATCTCGACGAATGGCCGATTACTGACGAGCAGAAGCAGGCGGTCCTCGACCGGGATTACAATCGCCTGCTCGACCTTGGCGGGAACATCTATTTCCTTTCCAAGGTTTTTTCCTCCGACGGGCTTTCCTTCGTGCAGGCCGTGTCCACCATGACCGGCATGAGCGTTGAGGATTACCAGGCCATGATGATGGCCGGCGGTCGCCCCGCACCCGGCAACCGTTCGATTAAGGACAAGAACTGATGGCCCGCATCACCCACGGCATTGCCTGCAGCCATATCCCGGTGTTGGGATATGCCTTCGATCATGGCAAGGACGGCGAGGATTACTTCAAGCCCGCCTTCGAAGGGTTCGACTGGACCCGCCAGTTCATGGAAGAGGAAAAGCCCGATGTAATCGTGCTGGTCTATAACGACCATGCCTCCGCATTCGACATGAAGATCATCCCGACCTTTGCCATTGGCACGGGCGAGATCTACCAGCCTGCCGACGAAGGTTTTGGCGCGCGGCCCGTGCCGCCGGTCGAAGGGCATGCCGATCTTGCCTGGCATATCGCGCAGTCGCTGATCCTCGACGAATTCGACATGACGATCATCAACGAGATGGAGGTCGACCATGGCCTCACCGTGCCCCTGTCGATGATGTATGGCCATGTCGAAAAATGGCCGGTCAAGGTGATCCCGCTGGCCGTCAATGTCGTCACCTATCCGCCGCCGTCGGGCAATCGCTGCTGGCTGCTGGGCGAAGCCATAGCCCGCGCCGTCGAAAGCTTCCCCGAAGACCTCAAAGTGCAGGTTTGGGGCACCGGCGGCATGAGCCACCAGCTGCAGGGGCCGCGTGCGGGGCTGATCAATAAGGAGTGGGACAATATGTTCCTCGACAAACTGATCGGCGACACGCAGGACCTGCGCCATATCCCCCATATCGAATATCTGCGCGAAACCGGCAGCGAGGGGATCGAAATGGTCATGTGGCTGATCATGCGCGGCGCATTGGGCAAGAGCACCAAGGCGCTGCACCGTCACTATCACGTCCCCGTCAGCAATACCGCGCTGGGCCATCTGGTGCTGGAACCTGTCGATGGCAGCGTCCCGCCCAGTCCCACGCTCGAAGGCAATAATGCGGCGGCGCAGGCTCTGATAGCCTGAGCCCCACCGAACCCATCCCTCCCCGGAACACCCCCCATCCGGGCACATTCAGGAGTTACCCCCATGAAGATCGCACTCGTCGGTGCCGGCGCGTTCGGTGAAAAGCACCTCGACGGCCTTAAGAATATCGAAGGCGTCGAGATCGCCTCGGTCATCTCTCGCGAGGCCGAGCAGGCCGCCGAAGTCGCCGCAAAATATGGCGCTCCCCATTCGGGCACGGACCTTGCCGATGCGCTGGCTCTGCCCGAAGTCGATGCGGTGATCCTGTGCACCCCCACGCAGATGCATGCCGAGCAGGCGATTGCCTGCATGGATGCGGGCAAGCACGTGCAGGTCGAAATCCCGCTGGCCGACAGCTGGGAAGATGCGCTGGCCGTGGAAGCCAAGGCCAAGGAAACGGGCCTCACCTGCATGGTCGGCCATACCCGCCGCTTTAACCCCAGCCACCAGTGGGTGAAGAACAAGATCGACGCCGGTGAATTCAACATCCAGGCGATGGATATCGAAACCTTCTTCTTCCGCCGCAAGAACATGAACGCCAAGGGCCAGCCCCGCAGCTGGACAGATCACCTGCTGTGGCACCATTCGGCGCATTCCATCGATATTTTCCAGTACATGACCGGGTCGAAGGTCATCGCCGCCAATGTGCTGCAGGGTCCCAAGCATGCCGAGCTGGGTATTGCGATGGACATGTCGATCCAGCTGAAGACCGAGGCAGGCCAGATCCTGACGCTGGCGCTGTCGTTCAATAATGACGGGCCGCTGGGCACCTTCTTCCGCTATATCGGCGACACCGGCACCTATATCGCGCGCTATGACGATCTGGTGACCGGGCGCGAGGAACCGATCGATGTGTCGAACGTCGATGTTTCCATGAACGGAATCGAACTGCAGGACCGCGAATTCGTGGCCGCCATCACCGAAGGGCGTGAGCCCAACAGTTCCGTCTCCAGCGTGCTCGATTGCTACCGCGTGATCGGGGAGCTGGCCGCCAGCCTTGAAGCGCAGGACGGCTGGTCCTGATGAAGCGCGCGCTTGCCGGACGTAATGTAGAGGCCATCGGCCTTGGCTGCATGAATGTGGCCTGGGCCTATGGCACGCCCCCGTCGCGCCAGGATGCGGTTCGTCTGTTCCGGCAGGCGCTCGATCTTGGCTATGATCATTTCGACACCGCCAATATCTACGGCAAGGGCGTGTCGGAGGAGATCCTTGGCGAGGCGATCATGGATCGGCGGGACGAATTCCTGCTTGCGTCCAAGACGGGCATCGTCGTCGATGGGCCAAAGCGCGGCATCAATTGCAGCCCCGACGCAATGACCGCCTCGATCGAGGCGAGCCTTGAGCGGCTGAAGACCGATCATATCGACCTGTTCTACATGCACCGCTTCGATCCCAAGGTGCCGATTGCCGACAGCGTCGGCGCTTTGGGCGATGCGATACAGGCGGGCAAGATCGGCGCCTATGGCGTTTCCGAATGGAGCAGCGCCCATATCCGCGAAGCCCACGGCGTGCATCCCGTAGCGGCGGTGCAGACCGAATATTCGCCGTGGACCCGCAATGTCGAACTGGGCGTGCTGGAAACGACCAGGGAACTGGGCATCCCGCTCGTCGCCTTTTCCCCCGTCGCGCGTGGGGCGCTGGCCAATGCGCTGAGCGATCCGCTGGTGCTGGAAGAGAAAGACTTGCGCGCCAGCCACCCGCGTTTCAGCGACGATAACTGGCCGCGTAACATGGTGCTGATCCGGGCGTTCAACGCATTGGCGGCAGAGGCTGGCATCACGCCCGCGCAGTTGTCGCTGGCATGGGTGCTATCGCGCGGCGATCACGTCCATGCGATCCCCGGCACCACCAGTCCCGTGCATCTTGCTGAAAATTTCGCGGCCAGCGACATCGCTGTCAGCGACGAGGTGCTGGCCAAGGCGGGCGACATCGTGAACCAGCAGACCGTATCGGGCCGTCGCTACCCGGAAGTCATGCGCGGAACGATCGATACCGAGGATTTCTGAGGATATCGTTAACCAGCTCACCATGACCTGATCGCACGCCTCGATGTGCGAGGCTGGCAACCCATACGAGATGGTAAGGGCTCTCCAAGAGGTATTGGAACCAGCCGGACCTATCCGAAGAGTGGACGTTTTACACTGACGTGCACCGTTATTCCCGAGGTCGCCTTAAGGCTGAACGTGGATGTGAAACCCGTTTAACGCGTATCGCCGATACGGCCCTGGTCGCGATGAAATTCTGTCTTGGCTCGAAGAGCATGCGCCAAAGTGGACTTGTGATGGTTTTGTGCCGGTCTCCTGCGAGCATGATGCTCATCGAAAGAGACCGAAAGGTAATCAAATATTCATTGGAATTTCAGCGCGAGGCGGTGCGGATTGCATTGACCAGCGGTTTGCCGCTCAAGCGCGTAGCAAACGATCCGGGCATCGGATCGATGGCGAGAAGGCCGAGAATGGTACTGGGCGCGGTAGCCTTGTCATTCCAGCCCAGATGGCGACCCCGGGTGCCGTCAACTTCATGGCGATGCAGGGCCGCGGGCTGGTCTGCCTTGCGCTGACGCAGGCACGCATGGCGCAACTTGGCCTCAAACCGATGGTCGGCGGACAAAACGCTGGGCCGGGCACTGCCTTCCATACGTCCATAGAGGCTTTTGAGGGTGTGACCACCGGCATCAGTGCGGCCGATCGTGCGCGCACAATTGCGGTGGCGATCAATTCCGACTGCGGGCCAGACGATATCGTCACTCCCGGCCATGTCTTTCCATTGACTGCGAACGAGGGCGGCGTCCTGCTGCGAGCGGGTCAGACCGAGGCGTCGGTCGATATTGCGCGGCTTGCTGGCCTTAAACCCTCGGCAGTTATCTGTGCGGAGCTGGACATAAACGGCAATGTCGCCGACTTTGACGATCTAGTCCAGTTCGCCGACGACCATGCGATGAAGATCGGCACAGTCAGCGATATCATCGCCCTTCGCCGCCGGCCCGGAATGCACGGCTTGATGCCCTTTCGTTCAAGCGCGTCCCTGAACCATTGGGCGTTAACCCCGATCGGCCATCATCCATTTCGCCATAGGCAGGTCGCCGAGGAGGGCCGCCGCCCGTGTAGTCGCTGATCTTGCCAGCCGTGATGAAGAAGCTCAAAGGGCGACCGTTGGCATCAGTGACTGCGTGAAGCTTGGTGTTCATGCCGCCCTTCGTCCGCCCGATCAGGCGCCCGAGGTTCCCTTTTTTAACCCAAGGCTGGAAGCCGTGCGGTGAGCGTTGAGATAGGTCGGGTCGATCATGATGGTCTGGGGTTCGGCTCTCTGGGCGGACAGACCTTCCATCATCCGAGCAAACACACCCATCTCGCCCCACCGCTTCCAGCGGTTATACAATGTCATGCGTGGCCCGTATGCTCTGGGAGCAACCCGCCAACGCAGGCCGTTCCGATTGACGAAAATATTCCCGCTCAGGACCTGCCGATCATCGACCCGTGGCCTTCCATCGCTCTTGGGAAAATACGGCGACAGACGCGCTATCTGCTCATCCGTCAGCCAATACAGGTCGCTCATACTCAGTCTCCTCGCGGAGCCTGGTTCATATCGCCGCCTGCAAATCAATGGGTCATGAGCTTAGGTGGCCGATGATATTCGAATCACTGCTGACTATTCAAAAAGTGAAGCAAGCCTCGACATTTGCCTTAGAAAAACGGCTTAAAAACGTGATTTTTGCCATGAAAAGCCAATATTGGTGCGACCTTTTAAACATATTGCCGATCTGCATATCGCTAGTTACGTATTCTATATACGCACAGTGAGAGATGCGTGATGGATGAGAGGATCAATGTGACCCATTCCCCGGAATCGAGATGAGCGCAAAGCTTCGACCATCCTGACGAGGCTCGCTGGCTGAGCGCTGTCTGACCGATGGTGTTTGATGCGGCGCGGCGGGCAGACGGCCGCCTTGAGAAAAGACTGACGCGCTGGCGAATGAAACCTGCGCGAGGGAGAGAGCTATGAACGCAACGGCTTTTGCGCAGACGCTGCATGGTCAAAAGGGGCACGAAGTCCACTTACCACGCAATCGCATGCTGATCGGTGGCGAATGGATCGAAAGCGCCGAAGGGCAATGCATCAATGTGGAGGATCCGGCCACCGCCGAAATCTTCACCCGCGTCCCGGCAGGTTCCGCCGAGGATATTGACCGTGCTGTTAGCGCCGCGCGAAAGGCATTTGAGTCTGCAAGCTGGGCGCGCATGCGTCCGCTCGACCGCGGCAAGATAATCGAGAATATCGCCCGCAAGATCGAGGAGCACGCCGGCGAACTGGCACTTCTGGAAAGTTACGACAACGGCAAGGCGGTGCATCACGCGCTAGCCGTCGACGTGCCGGCGGCGGTCGACATTTTTCGCTATATGGCGGGCTGGACGTCCAAGATCGGCGGGCAGGTCAATCCGATTTCGGGCGACGGGCAGCAATACCACAGCTATTCCGTGCGCGAGCCAGTGGGCGTGGTCGGCCAGATCGTGCCATGGAACTATCCGCTGGCGATGGCCGCGTGGAAAATCGCGCCGGCGCTGGCGGCAGGCTGTACGATCGTCCTGAAGCCATCGGAACTGACGCCGCTGACCGCGCTTCGACTGGCTGAACTCGCGCTCGAAGCCGGTTTGCCAGAAGGCGTGCTCAACGTGGTGACGGGCTATGGCCAGGATGCCGGGCAGGCATTGGTCGAACATCGCGGCGTGGACAAGATCGCCTTCACCGGTTCGACAAGGGTCGGCAAGCAGATCGTGCGCACGGCTGCCGATGATCTGAAACGCGTAACTTTGGAGCTCGGCGGTAAATCGCCTTCGCTGATTTTTGCCGATGCGGACCTCGAGAAGGCGACTCTCGGGGCCGCGCTCGCCATCTTTTTCAATTCGGGTCAGGTGTGCCTCGCCGCCTCGCGCCTGTTCGTCGAACGATCGGTCTATGATCAGGTTGTCGAAGGCATTGCAAAGGTGGCGCAAGGCTTCAAGCTGGGTCATGGCCGTGATCCGGACACGATGCTTGGACCGCTGGTGTCGCGTGCGCAGCAGATCCGCGTGCTCGACTATATTGAACAGGGCCGGCAGTGCGGAGCCGAAGTCGTCACCGGCGGCGGGACCGGCGGCAAGGACGGCTATTTCGTAGAGCCGACGATCTTCTCCAATCCGGACCGCGACGCCAGCATTGTGCGTGAAGAAATCTTCGGTCCGGTCCTTGTCGCCACCCCGTTCGACGATGTCGAGGAAGTGGTGAAGGCTGCCAATGACACACACTATGGGCTGGCCGCCAATATCTGGACCCGCGATCTTTCGCGCGCGCATCTTACCGCACGTCAACTGCAGGCCGGCGTGGTCTGGATCAACACCCACGGCATGAACGATCCTTCCGCGCCTTTTGGCGGCGTGAAGGAATCCGGCTGGGGCCGCGAGGTCGGGGAAGAGGGCTTGCTGCACTACACCGAGACCAAGACGGTGACCGCTCTGCTTGGCGAATGAGCGCGAACATGGCTGCCTTCACAACAGGAAAAGACGGGAGACATGAGTGAATGAGTTGTTTTTCGACGTGTTTGGCGGCGTGTAGGCAGCGTGCTCACCGCTGCGATCGCCATGCGACGATGGCCAGGACGCAGAAAGACTCATTCGAAGACACAGTTCCGTGAATTGGAACGATCTGCGTGAGAAGCTTCCCACATGCGCCGAATGCGCAACGTTTAAATTCGCGATCGGCCAACCCGACCAGATGGTCGAGTGCTGCCGCAATCCAAAGGCGATTGAGGATACGACCATGATCGTCGGGCCGATTTGCGCCTGACGCAGAAGGATCAAGGAGAAGAACGTGAAGGCTGCCATACTCAATAACCTGGACGGTACGTTTCAGGTCGGCGAAATCGAAATCGACGAACCCCGCGACCACGAGGTGCTGGTCGAGGTGAAGGCATCGGGCCTTTGCCATTCCGATCTTCACTTTGCCGAGACCGATTTCGGCGTGCCGCTTCCCGCCGTGTTGGGGCACGAACTGGCCGGCGTGGTCATCGCGGTCGGTCCCGAAGTGCGCGAATTCGAGATTGGCGACCATGTCGTCGGCTCGCTTATCCAGTTCTGTGGTCATTGCCGCGCCTGCAATTCGGGCAAGACCTATCAATGCACCCATCCGGAAAAAACGCTGCGCGCCGATGAGGGTGAGAAGCCGCGCCTGCGAGGTGAGAGCGGGGCCGTCACGCAAGTTTTCGGTACGGGTGCCTTTGCGGAAAAGGCGCTGGTGCATGAAAACCAGCTTGCCAAGGTGCCAAAGGAACTGCCGTTCGCACAGGCCTCGCTGCTGGGCTGCGGCACGATCACCGGGGCAGGTGCAGCGATCAATACCGCTTCTGTCCGCCCGGGCGATACGGTTGCCGTGATCGGCATTGGCGGCGTCGGGCTTAACGTTATTTCGGGTGCGAAGCTGGCTGGCGCAGGGCGCATTGTGGCGATCGACATGCAGCCAAGGAAGGAAGAGCTTGCCCGCAAGTTCGGTGCGACCGATTTCATCGATGCGTCTTCCGGCAATTCTGTCGAAGCGTTGCGCACGCTTATACCGGGCGGCGCGGATCACGTTTTCGAGGTCGTGGGCATCAAGGCTACATCGGAGCAGGCGATCCAGATGGCCCGCAAGGGCGGGGGCGCCTATATGATCGGGGTCCATGCGCCGACATCGACCATCGATGTCAATGTCACGGTCGACCTGTTGACCAATCAGGTTGATCTCCGCGGTGTCTATATGGGTTCGACTAATATCAAGCAAGACATCCCGATGTATGCCCAGCTGTACTTGCAGGGTAAGCTCAACCTCGATGACCTGATCTCGCGCGAGATCGGGATCGAGGAGATTAATGAGGCCTATGCGGAGCTGAAGGGCGGTGCGATCGCCCGCAGCGTGATTACCTCGTTCTGATCGAAGCGTTCATCATGTGCAAAAGAAAAGGAGCGGTGCTGAAGCGCCGCTCCTTTTTAGTGGGGCAGAATCTTTTCCGTCAGGCCGCCATGCCCTGACCTTCTTCAGCCTCAGCCATAGCGCTGAGCAGGCGGCGAGCCTGATTCACGGCGCCGTCGCTGGCAATGCCGACGAAGGTACGACCAGGATCGTCATTGATCCGTTCCTGCTGTAGCGCCAGCGTCTGTTCGTCTTCGGTGATCGTGTCGAAGAACTGATCGAAAAGCTTGTCAGGCACGCCGGTCGCCGGATCGGCCGTGGTGCAGATGGTCCACAAATAATGGCTGGTCGTTTCCGTTTCGGGCGTGATGAAATGGTTGTTCGCCAGTTCAAAGCCATTGTCGCGGCGGCCTTCATAGGCGCCGGTCCCCGCATCGCAGCCACCCGCATTGACGCGCAGGGTCATGCCCCGGGCCGGTTCGAAGCGCACTTCCTGCCAGCGATCGACGCGTCCCTTGAAGCCGCCCGCGTCGATATAGGAACGCGGCGGGACCGAATTGGGCATCTTGCGCAGAAGTTCCACGCGCTTGCCGTCGAACTCTACCTTGGTTTCCGCGCCATAATGCTGTTCGGGGTTACCGCCGATCGTGCCCGCGTGGATGTACGGCACATGGGTCAGGTCCATGATATTGTCGACGATAAGCTGCCAATCGGCATTCACCGGGAAATTATAGGGTCGCCACGTCCACTTTGGATCGTTGTGTTCCGGACTGTCGATGATCTGTGCGGGATCGGCCAGTTCGGCATCGCCCATCCAGATCCAGATCAGATGATCCTTTTCGACAACCGGATAGCTGCGCACATTGGCGGCAGGCGGAATACGTTCCTGATTAGGAATGCGCGCGCACTTGCCGTCGGCTTCGAATTCGACACCGTGATAGGCGCAGCGGATGCGACAACCGTCTACGTGGCCGGAACTGAGGGGCATCGCACGGTGACTGCACCGGTCTTCCAGTGCGGCGATTTTGCTGTCTTCGGTGCGAAAGAGGACGACCGGTTTGTTCAGGAGCTTGCGGGCGAGTGTCTTGCCCGACTCGATCTCGGCGGCGAAGGCAGCGACATACCATGTGTTCTTGATGAACATGACTCTCTCCAGATAATTCCTGCCGATCTGAGCGGCACTGTTCTGATCTGTATTTTCAGTATGCTGCCATGCTGCGCGCAAGCCAATTCCAATAGCATAATGCCATAAGATTTTCGGGATGGAGGGGGCATGAAATTCAGCGCCGTTGTCGTGTGTAGGCGGGCGAGGCGCAATTTCACGGGTTCTGAATGGTATTTGCGAAATTGAATAATTGCGATTTGCTTAGATAATAAATCTACTAATTTCAGTATGTTGATTGGCCGCCGGCAACGCAATTTTTCTCTAGCAGCCGGTTTGGAACGGCGCTCGCTTTGTCGCCTGCCTCAGAATTGGCCGACATCACTCTTGCAATGGTAGGACCATTATGCTTTTTCAGTGTTGAGAGTGATCGAGACATCTGAAAGGCACATCATGGACTTCGAACTTCCCGACGAGATCAAGGATTTCTGCGAGGCGACAAAGGCCATCGTCAACGACCTGCTGCCGCTGGAGCGCGAATTCGTTGAGACTGGCGTGGTCCCGCCGATCGTTCGCCAGACCCTAGTCGATAACGGATATTTCGGCATGGCCTTGCCCGAGGAATATGGCGGCCTTGGGCTTGGCGCTCTGGCGCAGGCTGCGGTGCAGATCGAGCTTGCGCGCCTTCCCCCCCAATTCTGGACCGAAATTCGCCCACTGATGGGTCCGGGCGCGAAGAACATCGCCTATCACTGCACTGAAGCGCAGAAGGAGATGCTGATCCCGGGAATGGCAACTGGCGAAATTCCGGTAGCCTTCGCTCTCACGGAGCCGGGTTCGGGGTCTGATCCCGGTTCAATGCGCACCACCGCGACGCGCAATGCCGATGGCTGGGTGATCAATGGATCGAAGACCTATATCTCGAACGGCAAGAACGCGAAATTTGTCACGGTCTATGCCTACACGGACAAGAGCGCAGGTGCTCGCGGCGGCATCTCGGCCTTCTTGATGCCAGCGGATACGCCGGGCTTTTCGGTGTCGGGCGTGATCGAGCTGATGGGTACTTCGCCGGCCGTGTACGAACTGACATTCGATGAATGTCAGGTGCCTGCCGACGCTTTGATCGGCGAAGAGGGCAAGGGCTTCAGCTATGCGCTTGAATGTTTGAACGAAGGCCGCATGAATGTTGGCGCGACGGCAGTGGGAATGGGCGAATATGCGCTCGAACTTGCGACTGAAGAAGCGAAAGTTCGCCCGGCGTTCGGCAATGTCATCGCCGATTTTCAGGCAATTCGCCATTATCTGGCCGGTATGGCGACCGACATGCGTGCCGCGCGCCTGATCCTGCTCGATGCCGCATGGCGCTATGATCAGGGCGAAAAGCGCCGCGAACTGGCTTCGATGGCGAAGCTGTTCGCGACCGAGGCGGGTGGCCGTACGGTCGATACCGCGCTGCAGATTTATGGCGGCGCGGGCTATTGCAAGGGCTATGCGATCGAACGGCTCTATCGCGATATCCGCATCACGCGGATTTATGAGGGTTCTTCGGAAATTCAGAAGAACACCATCGCAAAAGAACTGCTGCGCTGATTCACCTCTGCATTGAATAGGATAGGCTTATGAAGGCCCTGGTGCCCGTGAAGCGGGTTATTGACTACAACGTGAAGCCGCGTGTGAAAGCGGACGGCTCGGGCGTGGATCTTGCGAACGTCAAGATGAGCATGAACCCGTTTGACGAGATCGCGGTGGAAGAAGCGATCCGGCTGAAGGAAGCGGGTTCGGTTTCGGAGATCGTGGCCGTCTCCATCGGCCCGGCAAAGGCGCAGGAAACGCTGCGCACGGCGCTGGCGATGGGCGCGGATAGCGCGGTGCTGGTCGAGACGGACGAGACCGTGGAGCCGCTCGCGGTGGCGAAGATCCTGAAGGCCGTGGCCGGAGAGGTCGAACCGGGCCTGATCATCCTCGGCAAGCAGGCGATCGACGACGATGCGAACCAGACCGGCCAGATGCTGGCCGCGCTGATGGACCTGCCGCAGGGCACGTTTGCCTCGAAGGTCGTGGTCGAGGGTGACAGCGTCAGCGTGACCCGCGAAGTCGATGGCGGGCTGGAGACGGTGAAGCTGTCGCTGCCTGCGATCGTGACGACCGATCTGCGCCTGAACGAGCCGCGCTATGCGTCGCTGCCGAACATCATGAAGGCGAAGAAGAAGCCTTTGGAGACCAGGACCCCGGCTGACTACGGCGTGGATATCGCGCCGCGCCTGAAGACGCTGAAAGTGTCCGAACCGCCGGTGCGGCAGGCGGGCGTGAAGGTCGCCGACGTCGACGAACTGGTCGCCAAGCTCAAAGCCATGGGAGTCGCGTAAGATGAAGACGCTTGTTTATGTCGATCACGACAACGCCAATCTGGGCGATGCGACGCTCGCCACCGTCACCGCTGCGTCCAAGCTGGGCGAAGTGCACCTGCTGGTCGCGGGCGCTGGCTGCGCTGCCGTGGGTGAAGCCGCTGCCAGGATCGCAGGCGTGGGCAAGGTCCATGTCGCGGACGACGCGGCCTTTGAACACCAGCTGGCCGAGAATGTCGCGCCGCTGATTGCGGGCTTGATGGACGCAGGTGAGCATGGGCATGACGCCGTGCTGTTCCCCGCCACCACCACCGGCAAGAACATCGCGCCGCGGGTCGCCGCGCTGCTCGATGTCATGCAGATCAGCGACATCCTCTCGGTCGAGGGCGAGAAGACCTTCACCCGTCCGATCTATGCGGGCAACGCGATTGCGACCGTTGAATCGACCGATGCGAAGCTGGTCATCACCGTGCGCGGCACCGCCTTCGACAAGGCCGAGGCCGAGGGCGGCAGCGCCGAGATCGAAGCGGTCGCATCGACCGGCGATACCGGCAAATCGAGCTTCGTCAGCGCCGAGATCGCCAAGAGCGAACGCCCGGAACTGACCAGCGCGAAGATCATCGTGTCGGGCGGCCGCGCGCTGAAGGACAGCGAGACCTTCGAGAGCCTCATCATGCCGCTTGCCGACAAGCTCGGCGCGGGCGTGGGCGCATCGCGCGCCGCCGTGGACGCGGGCTATGTCCCCAACGACTACCAGGTCGGGCAGACGGGCAAGATCGTGGCTCCGGAAGTCTATATCGCGATCGGCATCAGCGGCGCGATCCAGCACCTTGCCGGCATGAAGGATTCCAAGACCATCATCGCCATCAACAAGGACGAGGACGCACCCATCTTCCAGGTCGCAGACAT
>NZ_LYWZ01000025.1 GCF_001661965.1 Croceicoccus mobilis | reverse complement strand
TGAGAACGGCGGAGCAATATTCGACCACGGTAGCGGCGGGATAGTCCTGCTGCGGGCGGCGTAAAAGTCGTCCACCTTGAAGCCTTTCTGCCGAGTCAGGGAGGTGTGGGGATCTACAGCGTGGAACTTTATCTTCAGGTCCGTCTGGCTTGCGCGGATGGCATGAGCCAACGGGCGGCGGCGAAGCGTTTCAATGTGTCGCGCGAAACGGTACGCAAGATGCTGTCGTTTTCATCGCCGCCGGGTTACCGGCGCCAGTCCGTACCGCAGCGCCCGAAGCTGGACGGGTTTGTGGCGATCATTGATGGATGGCTTGAGGGTGACCGCAGTGTCCCGCGCAAGCAACGCCATACGGCGAAGCGGGTATTCGACCGTTTGCGCACCGAGCATGGTTTCACCGGCGGCTATACGATCATCAAGGATTACATCCGGGAGCGCGAACAGCGCAGCCGGGAGATGTTCGTGCCGCTGGCGCACCCTGCGGGAGATGCGCAGGCCGATTTCGGGGAAGCGCTGGTGGAGATCGGCGGGGTGGAGCAGAAGGCCTACTTCTTCGCGCTCGATCTGCCGCACAGTGATGCCTGCTATGTGCGGGCCTATCCGGCGGCGGTGGCGGAGGCCTGGGTGGACGGACACGTGCATGCCTTCGCGTTTTTCGGCGCGGTACCGCGCTCGATCGTCTATGACAACGATCGCTGCCTTGTGACGAAGATCCTGCCCGACGGCACGCGGCAGCGTGCCACGCTGTTCAGCGCTTTCCTGTCACATTACGTGATCCGCGACCGCTATGCTCGCCCGGGCAAGGGGAACGAGAAAGGCAATGTGGAGGGGCTGGTAGGCTATTGCCGGCGCAACTTCATGGTGCCGATCCCGAAGTTCCCGACCTGGGAGGCGTTCAACCTGTGGCTGGAGGAGCAATGCCGCAAGCGCCAGCAGGACAAGGTGCGCGGGCAGAGCGAGACGATCGGTGAGCGGCTGCAGCGCGATCTCGCGGCCATGCAGCCTCTGCCCGCTACACCCTTCGAGGCCTGCGATCAGAAAGGCGGGAGGGTCTCCTCGCAATCCCTGGTGCGCTACAGGACCAACGATTATTCGGTTCCGGTGGCCTGGGGCCATCAGGAGGTCTGGATCAGGGCCTATGTCGATGAGGTGGTGATCGGCTGCCGCAGCGAAGTCATCGCCCGTCATCCTCGTTGCTATGCCCGCGAGGAGGTTGTCTTCGACCCGCTCCATTATCTCCCGCTGATCGAGCAGAAGATCAACGCATTCGACCAGGCTGCGCCTTTGCAGGGCTGGGACCTGCCCGAAGCGTTCACGACACTGCAGCGGTTGATGGAAGGGCGCATGCACAAACATGGCAGGCGCGAATATGTGCAGGTACTGCGCCTGCTGGAAACGTTCACCCTCGCCGATCTCCAGGCGGCGGTCGAACAGGCCATCGATCTTGGCGCCATCGGCTTCGATGCCGTCAAGCACCTCGTCCTGTGCCGGATCGAACGCGTACCGCCCAGGCTGGACCTGGACGTCTATCCCTTCCTGCCACGCACCACGGTCGAGAAGACCTTTGCCAGAGCCTATCTGAGCCTGCTCTCCGACCGGCAGGAGGCCGCATGAGCGATCAGGCCCCGGAGATCCTTCTCGCTCACCATCTCAAGGCGCTCAAGCTGCCTACGTGCCTGCGTGAGCATCACAAGCTCGCGCGGCAATGTGCCGCTGAAGGCGTCGATCATATCCGCTTCCTCGCCCGCCTCGTCGAGATGGAAATGATCGACAGGGAGCGTCGCATGGTCGAGCGGCGCATCAAGGCCGCGCGCTTCCCCGCCGTCAAAAGCCTCGACAGCTTCGACTTCGCCGCCATCCCCAGGCTCAACAAGATGCAGGTGCTCGAGATGGCGCGCTGCGAGTGGATCGAGCGGCGTGAGAACGCCATCGCTCTGGGGCCATCAGGCACCGGAAAGACGCACGTAGCGTTGGGGCTCGGACTGGCAGCATGCCAGAAAGGACTGTCGGTGGGCTTCACCACCGCGGCAGCGCTGGTCAGCGAAATGATGGAGGCCCGCGACGAGCGCCGTCTTCTGCGCTTCCAGAAGCAGATGGCCGGATACAAGCTGCTCATCATCGACGAACTGGGCTTTGTGCCGCTCTCCAAGACCGGCGCCGAACTGTTGTTCGAGCTGATCTCCCAGCGTTACGAACGCGGCTCCACCTTCATCACCAGCAACCTGCCCTTCGACGAATGGACCGAAACCTTCGGATCTGAGCGTCTCACAGGCGCGCTCCTCGATCGCCTGACCCATCACGTCAGCATCCTCGAGATGAACGGCGAAAGCTATCGCCTCGCGCACAGCCGGGCCCGCAAGGCCAAAACCAGACCCTGAAAATTACACCAATGCCGGGGGGAGTGGCCCTCGGGCTACGCCCTCACGCCACTCCCCCCGGCATGTAACACGATGGCCTGGTTTTACGCCGCCGAATGGCCGACTTTTGCTCCGCCGTTGACAGCCCTGCATTGTTCCGCACCGCCCTTAACGATGATTGGGCGCGAGCAGCCGCCCAGATTGCAGAAACGGTTTCGCGCGGCTTTGGAACGAGACCGTTTTTAAGAAGATCGCTCCAGCTCAACAGATCACCGTCTAGTCCAATCTCAAGCATTCGATAGCCTGCGCGCGGAGCCCAGTATCGTTCAGGTCTCCCTGTTCGGAAGTATCTGTTCGGGGTAACCCATCCCGTCCGCAATTCCGCAGATGCACGGGTCGCTCCAACATAAAGCGTCCTCGCTTCTTCGTCCCAGTCAACATCTTCTCCAGTTGGAGCTTTCGTCAACAGCAACATCACGCGGTCGCTCTCTCGACCCTTGATTGCGTGAATGGTAGACAGCAGTGGGCCCGTGTTCCCCTCATGATCGCGGACGATCTCGAGGACTGGATCTTCAAGCGCCTCGGCAATGTTGGAAACGACGACATGGGGTCCAGTTGCACCTTCAAGTTCCTGCAGGATTTCCCAGCATTCGGCAATATCCCGGTCACAGGCAGGTGCCAGTTCGTCGAACAGGGCGGAAAAGCCATCTCTCGATATACGCTCATTTCCGGGCAAGCCGCCCAAGGTCGCCCCGATCCACGCTTCGATGTGCAACGGGCGATCTGGAACACGGATCCGAAATTCCCGGCCTCGATACCTCAACGCTTCTGCGGCGGTGATAAGCGCGCCGCGCCCCCGCGTGAGGATCAGACCACGCGTCGTGGAAGCGTGACCGGCGAACCCAGAAATGCCGCTCTCTGATGCAGCAGCCTGGATACGATCGCGCACCTTGAAGTAGCGTGCCCGCTGATCTGAGGCAGGGGACAGCAGCTCATCGCGGCATTCGGCGAACATATCACCCAGTGCCGGAGTTTTCGTCCGGTGATCCTGTTCAAGACGGATGATCGAAAATTCGGCACGATTGCAGACGGTTTCGACGAACGCGTCTCTCTCAGCTTCCGTGACCTGATAGCCGTAGATAGCCTGCGCAGGATCACCCAGAACAGTGACTCCGCAACCGTCGTGCAGCGCCTCAACGAGTGCGTCACAGAAGGCTTTCCGGTCCCCCACAAGGTCCTGCGCCTCATCGATGACGACGTGCTCGAATCCCGAAACAATATCAAGAACAAGCGGATCTTTGCGCACGAGCAGCCGTGTCGCCGCTCGGATCGAAGCATCGTGCCCCCCCTTGACCGGCTGGCCTGCGGCCCCAAGCAAGCGCGCAGCAAATGCATCGAATGTTCGCGTGTGGATCGCAGAGGTTGCCGAAGAAGGGCTCAATGCGGCGACGCGATCACGAAGTTCGGCCACTGCCACGCGCGTGAAACTCAAAACGAGAATTCGTGACGGGACGACCTCTCCAAGGTCCACGAGTGAAGCTATCCGTGCGCATGCCACGAAAGTCTTGCCTGAACCGGGCCCTGCCTCCACCAACAATCGCGCATTCGCAGGCGCTTCAATTACGCGTTGCTGCTCCGGGTCAGGCCCGGCGGCGTCTGCCAGGCTTTGCCATTGCTCATGAAGCCCGAGCCAGTCGTTGATGAAACTGGCGTTCTGATCGCTGATGAACCACGACTTTGTAGCTGGATCAAAACTGCCGCATAGTGCGAGTGCGCGTGACAGCGCCTCTGGAATTTCGGCTACCTCCGCCCACGTGCCTGAGGGAGTCACGAATCGCTCCAGATGCGGCGGCGGTGCGTCATCGATTTCCTGCAAATACTCCAACAAGCTGCAACACGGGGGCAAGGCGGCGTCGGGAAAGAGACCGATACCTTCTTCAGACATAGGCATTCCGTGATCACCCACGCCAATCACCCGACCGTCCGGCAGTTCCACTCGCCGCTCCGGCAGAGCGATCAGAACCTGCTCCTCGCGTACGCTTCCAAATCCAAAATCTCCGGCCTCGCAAAGGAGCGAAATCAGCGGCCGGATCCGGGCATCCTCGCTTGCGCCAAGCGGATCGAGGAATCGGCTCGCCCACTCACAGACCTCCGCGACACTCGCCGATCTCCGAGCATGCACAAAGCTGCGGATGAAGTCGGCTATGCGTCGTAGCTCCTGGAACTCCTGCGAAATGCGCATATCCCTGACGTTAGAACGCATCTTCACCAAGATTTCTCGCCGCTTCAATAAATCCGAGTTGACCGGAGAAAGGTCTGTAGGCCAGTGTGTTGCGCATAGGGGAATGAGGGGCAATCAATTTTTTTGGATCCGCCCCGACCACGCCTCTTGTGCATGAAAGTAACAATGTCGGCGCTAGATCTCCTAAAAGAAAAACACCAAGAGATCGGCAGTCGCATTTCAAGGATGTCCGACGACCGCGGCTCTTTTCCTGTTTTCATGATAGAGCACGGCCTGCGTGCTGACGATTTAATCGGGGTAAGGGATTTACTTTGGCGCGCGCTCGAGCGTGACCCCAGCCTTTCAAGCCCTCAGTGGAACTGGTCGTACCTCCCGCTTTTGGCTGTAACGGCTGAGGTGGGATATCGATATCGAGGGACCGGAACCGACTTCTGGCCCGTAGTCGAGCAAGACCTTCACCACATCGCTGGTGGTGGATTTCGGTCAGCACTAGTCCGATTTTTCGAACTCGGGCATCGCGAGTTCGCCATAGCGAAACCAGGAAACAGTGCTTGGGAGCGCCATTTCCCACTAATCGCCTGGCCAATTGCAAACGCTCTGGTTCCGCTGGAGCTGCAACCGCAGCTCGCTCGCGCATTGCGGCAAGCGCTCCGGGCTGGAATCTCGGGAAATGATCCCGAAGCGCTTCATCAATACCTAGTGCAAATCGCCGTCGGTCAGGCAAGTCGTCGTTTCGAAAACTGGCTTCAGCAGACGGATACAGCGTCGGAAGTAATGAGGCGCTTGCTGTACCCAGCATCCGATGGCTGGCTGTCGGGCGCTATACTGGAGCGGATCGACCGCGATCTGCGAAAAGACGCGGGCGCGTCGCGCGCGATCCACGAAGCACGACGCATAACGGAGCGGAAGTTCAGGAACGTCGCCAGTGTTCCGCCGGCTCGCTACGTGTTGGCGCTTAAGGAGCGATCGCCGACTCATCTGCTCGTCAGAGGCCCCGTTCTCCCGACTGAAGTGCGGCAGGAGGTGGCAGGATTGTTGCGCTCTCCGGGCGATCGGATCAGAGCAGTTGGCGCGGATAGGGCGGTTCCCCTGCGGACATTTCTGTTCGGTGGAGCGATTGCAATCGGGCTTCCGGCAGAGCTTCCCGCTGCTCCGCTCTGCCAAGACGGTGAACTGGAACAACTCGACGAATCCGGTGAGAAGATCCTTGCTGCTCTCCAGCCGAGGAGCACATCCTTCTTCCTTGTCGGTGCCGGGTTTGTAGAGGCACAGGCTGTTTTCCCGGGTGAGCAATTACCTGCTCGTTCGCATGTAATTCGATGGATTGCGACCGGCGAACCGTCCGCGCCGGAATTCAGTTGGCTTTCGACGGCTGACAAAGCAGATGCGGAAGTCTTGCGCCGATCAGGCTTTGTCATTGGCAAGACCGGACTGCAAGTTATGGGCTTGCCGTTACCTGGTGCAGCCTCAAAGTTCGCTGCAGCATTTCCCGTTTTTGTCTCGGCCAGCAGCGTGGGCATCTCACCGAAACTGGATGGCAGCATTGATCCCGGCCGTGTCATGCGGGTTGGCGATCAAAGTTGGTCGGTCTTCAAACCTGCATGCGGCGAGCATTGGATCGAGTGTAGCGAGGCGGGCGACAGCAAAATCCTGTTTGAAATGGTTGAGCTTCCGGAGGCAGAGTCCGCCGAGATTGCACTGGACCCTCCACGGCCGACATTGGCGGATCTGGAAAGTGGAAATCTTTCGGTTCGTGTATCCGCACCTGTTGCTCTTGAGGGTGTTCGAGTGCGTTTGCGGCTAACTGCAGGAGGAATGCCAACGATCACCTCTGAAGGAGTTCTCGAGAGAGTTCCGGCGCTCGTTCGCGGCACCTCCAAGATTTTTCAGGAACTCCGGGCGCAGCTTTTTAAGACTCCGATCACGTCAGGCGCTGCAAAGTTGCGAGTCTCGGTTGACGGATTTCGAACGGAGGTTGTGGAGCTGCTACCGCCGATCAACCGTCTGACGTATGATCGTGACACCGGCCTGTGGTCGGCGGAAGACGGACTTTCCAGGGAAATCCCAACACTCATTGCAACGGCCGATGCCCCGATACTCAAGAGCGGCCGAGCTGATTCAAGAGGCTTGCAACTTTTGGTAGCGGACGCCCGCGACCACGAAGCGCTCTCTGCGGCATTAGTGCTGGATCATGGGCAACCCGCATTCGCACCGCAAAATTGCATCGTGCCGCCTGTTGTTCGCGAGGCAGTGAGCCTCTCGGACCGCTTCGGCATTGTTGATCTGGCACGCTCGGCGGTGGCGTGGAGACTGGCGCAATGCCGAAACGCGATCAGTGATTGGCAGCGATCATCGATCGCAGGCGAGCTCGAAGCAGCGGTGACCCGCATGCTGTGCGGCGATGCCTGGCTGGAGCTGGAAGAAGGCCTCGATCTTACTATTTTGTCGTCACATGGTGCCGTCGTCCACTGCGCCTGGCGGAAGTGGCTGACCAGAGGTAATGATCTCCCCGTGATCTCGAGCCGATCTGACCGCGCGCGACTGAACGGATATTTAATTCAACGACTTCGCGATGAGATTCCCGATGTCTCTTTGGCACTCTCTGAATGGGACGACGACACCGCAGGCAACCTCGATTTGGCCGTCATAGACGCATACGACGATCTGCGGAGGTATCATGAAGACCTCGGTCACGAAACTTTCGAAGAGCCTGATATGAGCCGCCCAGCTCACGTCTGGAAAGCTGCACTTCAAGAGGCTGCTGTCCTTGCCACGTTACCCATGTTCAGGCCATTGATCCTACCCGCACGCCGCTGGAACGCGCTTGTCAACGCATGGTATGGAGAACTCACACAAGACGACTTGGTAGATCTCCTCGACAGCTGCCACGTCGACAGTTTCAGGAGGCCCGGATTTCGATGGATGGGGAGGTCTGAAATCCGGACGCTTCTCCAGTTCTGGCTTTGCCCGGCTCAGGTGATTGCGGGCGAAAACTGGGGTGAAACCCTCGCTCACGCACTCTCTGACACGCAAACGGCTCGCGCCGTCCGATATGTCTGCTTGCGGTGGCGCCTTGCGGCGCGAGACCTGCCGGAGATTGCCACAGCGTGACGGATCCGTTTCTCAGGTTCGTAAACTGCGTCGGCGCGTACCGGATGCGTGCGTTTGCTCTTAACGAAGGGCTGGGCGGCGCGCTCGGGGTGGCTGCTGAACCACTTCCGCATCAGCTGGCGACTGTCCGCCGGGTGCTTTCTGAAGCCGAAATACGTCATTTGATTAGCGACGAAGTGGGTCTCGGCAAAACAGTTCAGGCGCTGATGATCGTGAATGCGCTCAGGTTTCAGGACCCGACGCATCGAACGCTCGTTGTTGCCCCTGACAACCTTCTTTCGCAATGGCAGGACGAATGCTGGACCAAGGGTCACGTCATGCCTGCTCTGGTTGGCGCTTCGGACTTTGACCCTGCAAATCTGCCATCCGTGACCTTGGTGCGCCCGCGCGACCTTACGGTGAGAGACGATGAAGGAGGCCGCATTTTCCAAGCCGACAACAAGGTGTTCGATCTACTCGTTGTCGATGAGCCGCAGACGATGCCCCGAGATGCGGTTCAAACGATTTCTCAACTTGCTGACGGCTTCAGACAGGTCTTGGTGCTTTCGGCGACACCTCGCCTTGGAGATGGTGCCTGGCGCAACATGCTGATGCGAATTCTGGAACCTGAAATTGCTCAGCTCGCGCAACTTCAGAATAAGACGATTGATGAGCTGCTCGCGGAACGGGAAGCGGGCGCAGCGACTGAACTTCTGAAAGGTGCTGACGCATTTCCACTGGTTCACGCCCGGTTCGCGGCTGGGCGGCGAATCGTGAGAAATAGCCGAAGTGACTGGAACGATCGGCTCCCGCGCAGGCGCAACCACTCCATACGTGTGCAGCCGTTGCACCATGAACGGCTCAGGATTGAAATTGCTCGCGCTCTCGTTCGCAACGCAGATTCGCGCCTCGGTTTTGAAGGCCCCCAATGGACCTCGGCAAAGTCTCTGCAGCGCAGTGCGCGCGCGGCGCGCGTTGTCCTCGCAGAGATAGCTGGCCGTGGCGGGGAACTAAGCGAACTGGCCCGCACTGCGCGTCAGCTCACGCTCGACGATCCCGGCGACGCCCGGCTTGGCGCGCTCCTCGATATTCTCGCAAGCCAGTGGACGAAAGACCCGGACCAGACATTTATTATCGTATGCGGCGATAATCCGACGATCGATCTGCTGCAGGCGGCGTTGCCGAGGTACTTTCCAGAGCTTGAGGCTGCAATCTCCGTGCTGCGGAGGCCGTCTTCGGGGGAGGTCGACCGGGTTACCAATCTGCGGGAAATGCAGGCGACGCTTGCCCCACTCAACTCAGGAGTTAGCCGTCTACTTCTGGTGGGCGATTGGGTTCAGGCCGGGCTAAATCTCCATCAGATCTCCAGCGGTATGATTTTCTACTCACTCCCTTGGGAGATCGACAGCATTGACCAGCTAATCGGGCGCATCGACCGGTTGGGCGGCGGCCGCGCTGACCGTCATGGGCAACGGTGGATAGATATTTGGCGAATACTCGTCGAAGGAGCGCAGGAAACTGCGGTAGCTGACTGTATGGCTGCGATGGGCGTCTTTGACGCCCCCCTTCCGCCACTGTCCCCGGAGCAGCTTACTGATGTTCAGCAGATCTTGGCACAAACAGCCGTCGCGGGATCAAGCCCGGATCCCGTCTCAAAGCTCGCCGCGGCAGATCAAGGGCTTCCGAGCAGTATCAAACTTGACCCGTCAGTGAACACCGTTGCGGCACGGGAGCTTTACGCTACGTGGCAACAGCCGGACCAGGAGCGCCAGTCTATAGGAGCGAACTTCGCCGGACATACGCCAGTAGCGAGAAAAGAGAGCGCCATGTCCATCTGGCTCAAGACGATGGATCGAGCGGGGGATTTCGATGTCGGGCGCAGGACTGACAAGGTCGACAGCTATTGCTTTCGAACACTGTGGTATCCACGTCAGGCAGCATCCGGCAGAGCAGGTCAAAGCCCATTCTTGCTACCGGGGGTTAATCATGAGCGCTGGATGTCGGACCACCTTCCCTTCATCCTGCGCCGTTCCGACGTCTCGTCTCCCCCGCGCAGGACAGTCCTGACGGACGAAGGCGAAGACACGCCGCGCCCGCTCCACTTCCTCGATAACGGTAGCGTCATCTTCGACACCCTCGTGGGCGGGTACTGCGCTGCGGCGGCTTCCACGTTTAGTCGGGCCAAGCGCCTCACGCAGACCGTTGTCATGATGCCAGAAGGCCACCCGGCGCTCGCAATCGGCTCCACGGTTCTGTTGGTCGCCGCGCAACTGGACCCATTTCCCGACGAGTTTTTGCCAAGTCTGTGGTCCACCGAGGCGGAGGAACTGCTTGCCACCGCCCCGACCGACGCGCAACGCATCGCCCTTCTTGCAGATCGCAAGGCGCTCATGAGCCGGTGGCGGGCGGTCCAGCGCGCGGTTCGGCTTGCCGCACCTCCGCGACTGCTCCTCATCGGATCGGCTCACGGGAAGGAGGGCTGGTGCATGTTGTCACGAGAGCAAATCGAAACATGCCTGCAGCCGTTTGCACCACCAGACTGGAAGGCGGTTGCAAGGGGCAGACCTGCTTCTCAGCCGCTAATAAAACAGGAGTCGGTTGAGCGTTTGGAAGCGGTGCACCGGGATCTGGTGACAGAAGCTGCAAAGCATTTTCATGAAGATGCAGTCGCACGGTCAAAAAGCGCCCTCGAGATCGTAGCGGCTCAGATGTCGGCAACTTTCGAAGCCGAACTCCGAAACCGGAACCTTACTGCGGAACGTCGGAGAACCGCTCGACCGGAGGGCGTGCCGGAAGAGCTTTGGCTGGGGCAAGTGGCCGCTCTCGAACGACTGTCGACATCAAGCGCCATCAACTTAAGTGAGGCTCTGGCTCTGATCCATCGGTATCAAGCCGGAGAGCTTCGAGCGGGTGAACCCCAAACAATCTCAATTTTGATGGGCCTCAGGTGTATCGATTAGTCCAGCCCTATGTGCGGCTGCGAAGCAGGCGCGAGCAACTCTTGGTTCCGTGGCGAGGGCACTGAATCGTCGAAGTCCAAGGAAGTGGAGCTACGGTGCGGTCAGATTTGCTGCCTTGATCTCACTAGCGGCACGAAGTCACCGAGCCGCATAAGCCACGCTCGTTGCGCCGGACGATATGTGGCGTGAAGCCGTTGCGGCACTACCAACTGTAGCTTCTTGGCCTGCATTTCGTCGGTCTGGTTCTCTGAAATGCCCGGCTCCAGCGTGAGCAGATGCTTTTCCTCAATGCGAACAGCCTCGGATAGAACCTGACGCCAGCGGTCCTTGAGAGTCGATTTTGCGCCCAGCATCGTGAGGCGCGCTGCCGGGAATGCTGGGTCCCGATATTCAGCCTGTCCCGGGAAGAGGAAGTCAGGCTTGTTGCGGTTCTCGGTCTCGGCACCGCGTAGATAGCGGATACCTTGAGCCTGAAATACAGCCTCGAGATGGTTCTCTAAAGCCTGACCAGCACGAGCCTTGCGCCGATTCTGGACGCTCAGGGAGAAGGACAGAAATCCGTCGACGTCGGCGCCGTCGGCTGCCCGGAACCCGTCGCCAATTCGCGCTGCCACGATCCTGCGCTCGAGGCGTCGGAACAGCTGTTCCTCGCGGTCCATCCAGTCAATCAGCGCCTGATCCGGGTCATCTGCCGCTGAAACCTCAGGCAGCGATGCACGGGCGAGGTCCGA
Organism: Croceicoccus mobilis; assembly: GCF_001661965.1. Lineage (GTDB taxonomy): Bacteria > Pseudomonadota > Alphaproteobacteria > Sphingomonadales > Sphingomonadaceae > Croceicoccus > Croceicoccus mobilis. The sequence continues at coordinate 404,575 of NZ_LYWZ01000025.1, read as the reverse complement.
AAACACCCGGGTGGTGGGGAATTGCAGCCCAAATTGCTCTATAAGGCCATCGAGCCGATCAGCCTCGGGCTCCTCGGGGTCAATGCCGAGCTCGTCGAGAATGTACCGGGCTGCGAAGTCCAGCTCGGCACCTCGGTCAGCCGTGATTTCCTGGTAGGTAAAGCCAAGCTCACGCTGCTCCTCCAGCCCGAACAGCCACATCAGCTGGTTCTGGATGGTGCCGGCGGGAGTGATGACGACCAGTACGGAGCCATCCCGTTGCAGCGCGAGAAACAGCATGTCGCCCGCCTGCATCATTTCGGTGACCGAGTTGCCCGAATAATAGAGGTGGTATTCCGGCGCGCGAGGTTTGCCCTTGCGGACGTTGGACCAGCTCATGAAGCCGTCCTCCGCCAGCGCTTCCTGCTCGCCGGAGATCCAGATGAAGCGTGTCGGGATGCCGCGCCGGTCCTCGTCGCCCAGTAGGCGCCGCAGCGGCTTCGTCCCCTGAAACTCGTGCTGGTTCGACCGCTCCGTAATAGTCTCGACAAGCGTCAGCTGCTTGGCGACCACACCAAGGAAAAGGTCCGACAACATCCCCCGACGCATTTATGCTCCCCTGATTTCCATCCGCTGCAGGTCGGACCTGATCCAGTTCTCACAGCTGTCGATTACGTTGTCCAATAGCAATCGGGTCCGCCCCTTGAGCGCGCATTCCCAGACGACCGCCTGCCGCCATCCGGCAGTGGCGAGCGCGATGTCGGTACGGGCATCAACCTCCCGATTACGGGCGATTTTCGCCTGCCAAAAATCAGGGCGCGTCGAGGGCCACTTGAACAGGTGACAATTGTGCCCATGCCAGAAGCAACCATGGGCGAGGATCACGGCCCGATGGCGCGGGAACACGATGTCAGGCTTACCCGGCAACGCGGGATCGTGGAGCCGAAAACGCAGACCGCGCGCATGAAGTCCCTTGCGCAGCAGCAATTCGGGTTTGGTGTTCGTCGCCCTAATCCCTGCCATCATCCGGCTGCGGACATCAGCCGGTACAATGTCAGCCATGTGCGAGTGCTGGTTCCCGATCGGGACGGGTCACGGTGACCGGTCCATCGGCAGGCCGTTCGTTTTCGTTCGCCAGCGCCGCCTCGATATGGGGCTTCATTGCCTCAGCAATGAACTCTACGACCGGCACCACGACGGCGTTGCCGAACTGGCGGTATGCCTGCGTATCCGAAACCGGGATCTTCCATCGCCGGTCGCCATGATCGAAGCCCATTAGCCGGGCGCATTCCAGCGGCGTCAGGCGCCGCGGACGTTTGCCCGGTTGGGCGACGAGTACTTCCGAGCCATCCTTGTAATAGCGGGCCGACAGAGTGCGCGTGACATCGTCCGGTCCAAACAGGCTGTAGCCGAAGCCATTACCCTTGGCGTTGTGCTTCTCCTTATAAGCCTGAAGGTATTCCCACAGCCGTTCGGTCAGCGTGTACCGCGGATCGACATCTTCATGCCGCTCTAGAATGCTGCCAAGTTTTGGACCACCTGCCGGCAGCTTTAGCCCCTTGAGATCGAAATTCGTTGGCTCACGAAATCCGACGATGAAGATGCGTTCGCGCTTCTGCGGCACCCAGTGTTCGGAACTGATTACCCGCGTCTGTACATGGTAGCCGAGCTCGTTCGTCAGCACGTTCATGATCGTCGCAAAAGTGCGGCCTTTGTCATGGCTTTCGAGATTCTTGACGTTTTCCAGTACGAACGCAGCAGGACGATGGTGCGCGATGATCTGGGCCGTATCGAAGAATAGCGTGCCTTGGGTATCGCAAAGGAAGCCATGCGGCCGCCCCAGTGCATTCTTCTTCGATACGCCGGCGATCGAGAACGGCTGACAGGGGAAACCCGCAAGAAGCACGTCATGCTCGGGGATCTTCGCCGGGTTCTCGGCATATTCCCGAATGTCACCAGCCAGCGGATGATTGTCCCGAAAGTTTTGCGCATAGGTCTTCTGCGCGTTGGCATCCCACTCGGACGTGAACACGCAATGGCCGCCAATGCCCTGAAAACCGATCCTCAGCCCGCCGATACCGGCGAACAGATCAATAAAACGAAACGATACCTGGCGCGGTGGCTGCACCGCCCTCCGGGCCGCCTCTTCAAGAACGCGTCGCCCCAGTGCTGACGGATGTCCGGTGCCGTTTGCATAGCGAGCAATGGTCCGCTCGGACACCGAAAGCAGGGCAGCAGCTTCGGCATGAGACAGGCCCGCGCGGTCGCACAGCTGATTGAAGTCGTTTTGCCGTACCACTGATCTGCGCATCGCCGCCTCGCTGTGTAGATTTACGTCACAGTGGCAGATTGATTCCCAGAGGGCAAGTTTGTTCTTCCAATGTTCACTTAGTTGTGGGTAACTCGGCAGCAGTTTCATCTTCGGCGGCAAGCCGTCGGGTTGCGAGCTTGTTGGTCAGTTCGGAAGATTTCACCACCTGCTGCGACATCTTTCAGGTAGTCGCGCAAGCGTTCCTCGGTCCGCTGCCGCAGGCGGCGACCCGACCGAAGGTCTCCAACGAGTCTCGGATCGCCGGCGGCCAATCTGCCAAACGTGCTAGGCGTGACACTACTACACGCCAGGTATGCCTCGATCTGCTCCAGTAGCTCCATCGCACTCGACTCGCTTTCGGCTTGTGTTCTTTGTTTGTTCTTACTAGGAAGGCTTCCTAGAGTCTAGGATCAATTTCCTAGGTGCCCGCGATAGGACTGGCAGTCATGGACGACGCACGAAGAGCCCTGGACGAGTTGATCCAGCAACGAGGAGTGAACTATTCCTCGGTTTCGCGCCTGCTGGGGCGCAATGCCGCTTACATCCAGCAGTACATTCGGCGCGGTAGCCCGCGACAGCTGGACGAGCAGGATCGCTCGGTTCTGGCGCGATTTTTCGGGGTCGATGAGAAGGTTCTTGGAGCCCCTGCCCGCCGCTCAGGCCCGGTGGTCGAGCTCGTTCATGTGCCTTTGCTCAATGTCGAGGCATCAGCCGGCCACGGCGCTCTGGCCGAAATGGAAGCCAAATCCGCGCAATTCGGCTTCGACGAAAAGTGGCTGCGCCGCCTGACCGCGAGCAAGGCATCGAGCCTGTCGATCATCGCCGTGCATGGCGACTCCATGGAACCCACCCTTCATGATGGCGACGAAGTCATGGTCGATCTCGGGGACGGCCAGGCGCGGCTGAGAGACGGGATCTATGTCCTGCGGATGGATGACATGCTGAGCGTAAAGCGCATTGCGCTCGAACCACAGGGCAAGCGCGCGTCGGTCCTGAGCGACAACCCTGCCTATCCAAGCTGGCGCGGCCTCGAGAAACGCACGCTCAACATCGTCGGACGGGTTCTCTGGTTCGGACGGGCGCTCTAAGGTGGCCTTCTGATGCTTGCCCTGCTTGCCGCTTCGATCGTCGCCTCCGGGCAGACGTTTGTCTGCACGCCCACTCATGTCTGGGATGGTGACGGTCCGGTCTGGTGTGCGGAAGGCCCTCACCTTCGGATCGCCGGCATCGCTGCGCGAGAAATGGACGGCACCTGCCGCACCAATCAACCCTGCCCCGATGCCACCGCAATTAAGGCACGCGATGCGCTGGTACGGCTGATGGGCGGCGCGCGCGGAACGATCTCAACCGGCCACGTGGTAATCAGAGGTCCGCGGCTGACATGCCGCTCCGAGGGGACCGCAGGCGGAAACAGGACCGCGGCCTGGTGCCGTCTGCCGTCAGGTGCCGATTTGTCATGCGCCATGATCAAGACCGGCACTGTCCTGCGCTGGAACCGCTACTGGAAAGGCCCGGCTTGCCAGTGAGCGGCACCACGCATCTGACCGGCGTCGTCGAGCGGGCGGCAAACGGGCCGGTGCTGCGCACCGATGGTGGCGGGAGTTGGGAACTCGACAACACCCGCCAAGTACGCAGATTCATAGGCTCTCGCGTTGAAGTGGTCGGGGAGCGTTCGGGGTTCAACGGGTTCGCCTGCAACCAGATATGGCCAGCCGGACAGCCTCGTCCGACTGCATTCAAACTCCGCCTCGAATTCCTTCTTGCCGCAGCCTTCGTCGCCTACGGTCTCTACGCGACGGTTGGCGGGGTGGTGAGCGCGCTCGGCTGATGCTCAGCGACTGGGAGCTCTGGGCCTGCGCCAACCATGTCCTGCAATCCCATGGGGACAAGGCGCCCATGCACGTCGCCGAACAGATCGGGGCGCTCGCAATTGCTGGCGATGAGGCAGGCATTCGGACATGGCAGGCTATCGCCGAGCGAATTGTTCAGCTGAGCTCCAACGCCCCGGACCGGCCACTCCAGTAACCCTCCTCGACAAGACTACCAGTTCATCCGATCGGCGACAGATCGCCCGGAAACAGGCATGGCTGCGCGCCTGGACCGCCATGACTGTCGCCTTCGATGGTGAAACCGCGCATGCGCTCGACAAGATGACGAGCCAGATCGACCCTGGCGCTGCGCTGGGCGCGTGGATCATCGGCATTGAGGCGGACGAGCGTGTGCTGCGGCGCAACGGCCAGCGCGACTTCGAGATGCGTGAGGAGGATATCATCGGAGATTCGGGGCATGGGCTAATGAGAACAAATAAAGAACTTCGAGTCAACCGGCAGTGTGCGGACGGATGGGGAGAGCAGCAAGCTATATGCCGATTTCGAATGGCTTGGTGATCGACCGGTCAAGCTCTGGCGGCTTGCGTTCCGGTGCAGGAGCCACACGATCTTTGGCCTGACCTTTGGCTGCCGCATCGCGGAGGAGATCGACCGTTTCCAGCGCCGAACGTTTCATGCCGGCATTGCGCTCGACCGCCGCTTCGAGCTTGCCAGCATTATCGACATAGAGCGTGAGACCATCGCGCAGCCGTGTGACTGTCACCAGGAATGTCTGCTGGTTGGCCAGATTGCGCTCGCGGCTGTCCATGACCGCAATGCCGCGATCGGAAGTCAGCCCCTGTGCCATATGGGCATTGAGCGCATAAGCGAGATCGAGACGGCGGAGCATCGGGTCGCCCTGCTCCAGCCGGTGCTCTGAGCCCAAGGATGTCTTCACCACGACAGCCTCTTTGTCGACAGCGACAATGCGGGCCTGGTCGGCATTGAGCAGGCCCCGCTGGTGATCGGTCTCGGTCCACCGGATCTTGTCGCCGGTATAGATGTCGAGAGCGCGCACTTCGAACAGGCGCAGCGGATCCTGCTCACCTTGCGGCCTGATCTGACCGGGACGAAACTCGAACTGGCGGCCACGCTCGTTTTCCAGCGTGACTCGCTCGCGCGCCACATCGGTTCCGACCACCCGGTATTCGCCTGCTGCAAGGCCCTGGTTGCGCTGACGCCGCGCGACATCGACCACCATGCCGGGGGCGTAGGTGCTCGCATATCGCAGCTCCTCACGGGTTACATTGACGCGGGACAGGGTCTGGAGCCGCATGGTGTCAGGACCAAGCTCCCCGCTGGATTTGAGGCCCGTCTGCACAGCCTCGTTCACGGCACTGCGCAGGTTTCGGCCTGAGGCATAGATCGCGGTTGCTTCGCGCTCGGCAGTCGACAGGGACAGCCAGGCTGCGGCGGCTTCGACAGCCGCATCGTTCCCCGCCTCGATCACTTGGGGTGCTAGATGGCGCATGGCGTCTTCGATGCGCCCTTCTTGCGCTGCCCGTTGGGCTTCACGCAGGCCTTCGCTGCGCGCGCGAAGATTGGTGCCCATCACCGCAGTCTCGATGCCGGCCTGCTGCATCACATCGAATGGCTTTCCAGCATCGACGGCACCCAACTGCTTGCGGTCGCCAATGCTGGCAAAGCGGCCGAGTTCCAGCAGGTTTGCCAGCCGAACAAGCTTCTCCTTGTCGGCATTGCCGACCATTGATGCCTCATCGAGCAGCACGACGGTGCCGCGCATGTCGGCCCGCGCCTCGGCGAGACGGTCCGCATCGGCCCCTTCAAGGAGATCCCGGTGCCGGGCGAGGAACCGCGACACTGTCATCGAGGCAATACCCGTGTCGCGCTCGAGCATCTGGACCAGCGTGTTCTGCACCGCGAGCCCGAGCACACCCCTGCCCTCCTCGCGCAGGATATCGGCGACAGGTTTGAGGACCGTGCTCTTGCCTGCGCCCGCGACGCCCTGGATCGCGACGATGCGGTTGTTCGAGCCAAGCAGCAGACGCCCGGCCCCTTCCTGTCCCGCGTTCAAGGTCAGGCCGTATTTGATCTGGGACAGGGCTTGCAGACGGGCCCCGGCAAGGTCGGGAGAGACTATCGCCGGGGCTACGCCGCGCCCGTCTTCAACCCCGGCAATAATTCGCTGTTCGAGGCTGATCGCGTCGCGTGTCGTCAGCAGTTCCCGGTCCGCACCCTTGCCCTTCTCCAGATGTCCCTGGCGGAGCAGCTGGTCGACGCGGTGTTCGATGTCTGCAAGCGAAGTCGGGAGCGCAAAGCCAAGCGCTGCGCGGTATATCTCGGCCCGGGTGAAGGCCGCCTCCCGCTCACCGAGATGCCGGACAGCCGAGGCGACTGCATGAATTGCGGCGACTTGCTCGACGCTGCGATTGATGAGCCTGCCAGGTATCAGCGGGTCACCTTCCCGCAGGCCGAGCCGTTCGGCAAAGGTGGTTGCGAGGGCCTGAACATTGCGGGCAAGCGCGCGCATCGTTGGCGCCAAGCCGGTCACATTGCCAAGATCCTGCGCACTGCGAGCATTGGCTGTGGCAATCACCGTGGCGGGATCAAAGCCCAGCCTCGCGGACGCGTCCTGCCACTGCTGCGTCAGCGCATCGCGATCTTCGATCCGGCCCTTGTCGGCCCGGGTCATCAAGGTTGCAGCATCGAGCACGCCCGGCCCTGAGAAGTTCATCTGGGCGGCCGCTTCCAGGATTTCCGCTCGCCGGGAACTGAAGGCATCGCGGACCGCCTTGGGCACACCTACGGCCTCGAAATTGCCATGCTTGCCGAAATCACCGACCTCGTAGCCGAGCTTCTCGACGCTCAGGCGAAATCGCGCCATCGTCATGGCATTGAGCAAGGTATTGTGCTGCCAGAGCTTGTCATTGCGCAGCGCCCGCCATTTGCCGTCGCCCCCTCTCGTCACATTGGCAATGACGGCATGGAAGTGGGCGTTGGGCTCCTGGTTGCGATTGGTATCGTGCTGGAACAGCGCGATCGCAAGGTTGCCGGTATGGACGGTACGCTCCTTTCCGCGAACCTCCATCCGGGTCTCGGCAAGGTTCTTTTCGGCCCAGCGCAGGGTTTCCCGGACGGCCGACGCATAGGCATCGAGGATCCGTTTGTCGCCGCCGACCAGAGCAAGGACCGACCAGCTTTTCGGCATGGAAAAGGTGAGGTCGGTCCCCGCCCGGTGCGCCCGGTTGTCACTGCCCACGCGGCTACCATCGGGCAGCAGTCCCTTAAGGACCGCCTCGAATTGCCGTGCGTCTACGGAACCAGTAAGCCCGAGCGCGGCAGCGCCCTTCCCCAGCCACTCACCCGAGCGATCGGCATCCGCCCGCGTGTAGTAATTGTCGGCAGCGAAGTAGTTGGCCGCGCCGCCGGCGGTGCGGACATTGGCTACCGACAGCATCGATCGGTCCCCAACGCCAAGGCAGTTGGCGACATGCTCACATCTCCATGTCGCCAAGTTCCGGACCAGTGATCGGCGGAGGCTCGTGCTCCCGCAAACCATCCTCGATCATCAGCTTGCGCGCGGCAGCATCACTCGAGCTTTGGCTCTTCGGGTTATCCGGCTTGCCCTGTTGCAGCCCTTCCGTTCCGGGCGTGCTGGCCTGAGGCGTGCCCTTAGGCGAAGCCGACTGATCCCGCGCCGCTGCGGCTTCGCCTGTCGGGAGAAGTGGGCGGGCGGAAGGTCCAGCCTTTCGCGGCGGAGCATCGGTTCTGGTATTCGACCGGTCCTTCCTGGCCTTGCCCGCCTTGTCTTGCCCGGAACGAGTTGCCGGTTCTCGCTCCTTCGACGTCTTGCCGGGTGTGCGTTCCACTGCTCGCCCAAGATCCTTGGCAGGCGCTTCAGGCTCCTTTTTCGAGGCAGCTCGCGCACCCTGGTCGAAGGCTAGCTCGCCCTGCTTCGGGACGACCGGCTTGCCGGCGCCGTCGTCGTTCGACGAGGGATGCTCGCCGCCTGTCGGCGCTGCCTTCTGCTCTGCCTGCTCCGCCGCCGGATGGATCTCCGTGACCCTTGCCTTCGGGCTGTCCTTGACCCTGGCGATGAAGGTTTCCGCCCGCTTGGGTCGGTCGACGGGCTTCAGCTTGACGGGTGCGGCGGGAAAGCCATCAGGGAACTTGATGTACCCCGACAGGCGCGGCAGGTTCATCAGCTGGTCGGGCAGCAAGAGCGGCTCGATGTGCTTGCGCGGGGTGAGGCTGACCGCATCGCGGGCATTGTTGTAGCCATAGGTGTAGCCCTCCTCCATGTCCCTGACCTGGCGATGGCCGATGAAGTCGGAGCACCAGGTGGCGGTCTCGCGGTCGGCGGTTCCAAGGATCAGTTTGGTCCGGGCGAGCGATGCCAGCGTCATCGCCATGTTCTCGCCGTAGACCTCCTTGAGCTTGGCATAAGCGTGAAGGCCAAGGACAATCGCGCCGCCGAAATTGCGCGCTGTCTGCAAGCCTTTCTCGAGGGCCGGCAGGCGGTGCAATGCACCCAGCTCATCGACGAAAAACCAGCACTTGAGATCGCGGGTGCGGGGCATCGTCATCAGCGTGTTCATGGCGGTATCGAGCCAGAGCGTGAGCAGCTGCGCGCAGACGCTCATGTCGACATAGCGGGCAGAAATGAACAGGATCGAGCCTTCGCTTCTGGCGCCAGCGGCCCCGTCCTCGATCCATTGGCGAACAGAAAAACGAGGTCCGGCAGTGGGCAGAAGCTTGAGCGCCTTGGCGTTCACGTTGAAGACGGCCCGGATCGATTCCGCCATGCGTGCGGCTTCCGGCGCGGTCAGCGGATCGGCGATCGTTCCGCGCATCATGGCATGAACGCGCGAGAGGTCCGCGGTCATCAGCTCCCGCGCCAGGGCGTCGTTGGTCGCCCTGCCCTCGGCCACAAGTTTGAGGCAGAATTCCACGAAAAGGGCTCGGGCAGCGATCACCCAGAACTGGGCTTCACCGCCCCCGTCGTGGGGGACGAGGGCGTCCGCGGCGGCCCAGAACTCGCCTTCAGAACGGCATTCGTCAAACAGGCTCCACTGGGGGCAACGCGCATCGAGTGGGTTCAGGATGATGTCGCAATGGGCCGCATGGAAGTGCTCGATAAAGGCGCCGGTCAGGTCGAAGACCACACAGCGCTGGCCCTTGGCTCTTGCCTCCGCAATCATGTCAGAGATCGCCACGGTCTTGCCCATACCGGTGGTGCCAATGAGCATTGCGTGGCTTTGTTCTAGCCGCCAAGGATAGGCCACCGTGGCGATATGCGATGGCCGATAGGGAAAGACCCGGGCGATCTCTCGCGGCAGGCTGAGCCGCCATTTCCAGCCCAGTGCAGTATCGAGCTCACGGGTGCGCTCACGCCGGTTGTGCGCGGTCAATTCGTCGACGAGTTCGGGGAGCGTGACGAGCATCGCGCCGCGCTCATGTTTGCGCTCTTTGGAGCGGCCACCGAACCGCTCGGCGAACCAGTAGAAGACGGCAAAAGCGGGGACCAGCAGGAAACCGGATCGCCACAATGCACTGGTCAGAAGCGCCGTCAGCTTCTCCCACGCATGGACCACCGGGGGGTAGTGGTCGAGCTGGGCAATCGGAAACTGGATGGTCGCGCCGAAAGCGGTTTCCAGGGTGATCCGCTTGGCGGGATCGAACTCCATGAAGCCGTAGATGGCGGCATAGATCCGCATCCAGACGAGATAGACTTCGTGATCGGTGAGGCCTGCCGAAATGGTCCACCAGGAGGTCCATGAGATCACGAGCGCGGCAACGATCAGTGGGCCCTTGAGACCGGCCGCGAACATGAAGCTGAAGTGTCCGAGCAGCTGGCTGCCACGCGTGAAGTTGACGAGATTACGCTTCATCGGAGCCTCCCTCGCCAGCGGCTGTGGAAAGACCGAGCTCCTTGCATTTGCGCACGTAAGCCTGGTGCGCCCGACCGCGCAGCGCGTGGTCGGGGTGGCCTGCCAGCAGCGCATCAACCCCGACCATGAGGAACACCGAGCGGCGGGAAATGCGCTCAATGGAAGCGTCGAGCCGCGAGGCAAGCTCGTCCTCTGTGCAGGCATTGGCGAGCAAGGCGCGAACCCACTCGCTCATGCTGATCCCCTTGGCCTTGGCAGCCCTGCGGATCAGCGAGCTGAGCTCGCTGGAGATGTAAACCTGGAGACAGATTGGCCGTGTCATGCACGGACTCCTTGTGGTCAGGAGCCCGATTCACACTGCGAAAGGCAGGATCGAAGCTAAGTCAGATTCAAGAACATGTCAAGAACATAGAGGACTGCGGAATTCCGCCACTTCCGGCCTGGCCTTGGTCAAATCCACGTAACTGCCCTCGCCCCCGTCACTTTTGACGGAGAAGCTGCCATTTCACAAAATTCGCTCTATTCCTTTGTGATTGCATATTTTTTCTGCCCACCTTTCCTGCGACCCGTCGCGTAGGGTGTGCTCCTAAGTCCCCAGCTGCGAGGACAGGAACCAGCTATTGAGCCTGTAACGGATGATGCGGTTTTCAAGCCCCCATTCTATGGGGCGCTGGCAGGTTGCCGATCTGCGGATCGCGATAGGCACAGGCGGAATCGACGCCTATGATGCCGGCAATGATGAGGGCGGAAAGGAAGCGCCGCATGGGCCAGGTCACATTGAGCGCGACGCCGAAGGGCAACGGTTTCCAGGCGACAGTCACTTACCCGAGCGGGGTGTCGATCAGTTCTTCCGAGGCTTTCCCGACGCAGGCAGAGGCCATCGAAGCTGCGGCATTGAAGGTCCTGGATATGCCGGAGCGGCTCACCGATCTCGACCGTCCCGATACCCCGACTGACGCTGGCAACCCGCCTCCCCGTACCGGCTGAGGGATGCCGCAACGGTCTGCGAGCAAAAAGAAAGGAGGAAGCCCTGACGGACTTCCTCCCAAACCGGCGGGTCAGAATTCATCGCTGAGACGGCCCGGCACAGTATCGATGACACGGTCCAGCATGGCCTTGGGCAAGGCGCCGTAGTCGCCTTCATCGACCGCGATATAGCCTGCCTCGTCATCGGTCAGGACGTACTGCGTGAAGTAGCTGTGAAAGGACCGGGCATGGGCCTGATCCAGGGCAGCAACGAAGGCTGCCTGATCGGCGGCGGGACCAGCAGCGGCAATGTTCAGTGAAGCGTACATGATCTTTCCTCCTGATGTTCGATGCGTCGCATCAGGAGCTGCGAAGGATGTGGGTGACGGGCTGGGTCAGGGACCGCGTCAGCGGCCGCGAAGCGGCGATGGGGGCAACGATTTTTGCCGGGCTTGCCCGGTAAAAATGGTGGGGCCCCGTCGTCCTTGACGCAGCCCCAAAGCCCGCATCACACTTGGTCTTTCTGCGAGAGAGACCTCTCCAACGCCTGCGCAGAAGCGCAACGCCTGCCCCACAAACCATTTTCCTACATGCCCCCGCAGTGCCAAGATCGGCAGCGGAGGGGACCAACGGCCAGCAAGAAGGAAGCACTATGGCCAGGTCCAAACCTACTGCACGAGATGCCTTGAAGAAGCTGCGTGAACAGCGTGCCCAACTTGAGAACGAGGAGGCACGTCTCCGCGAAGAAGCAGCGACTGAACTCGGAAAGCTGCTGATCGAGTGCGGCGCGGAGATGATCGAACCGGCACAGTTACGCCAGATCGTTCGCGCATCGATGGCGCTCGGGATCGAGGAAACGCTGAAGCGGATTGCTCCCGCGTAAAGTCCACTCCGCGGCGGCAAGGGGTTCGATGCCCCGCGCCGTCGCATCGCAGGCCTTTAAAAGAAAAGGCCCCGATGGCGTCTGCCACCGGGGCCTTGTCGTGAGGCAAGGACATTCAGTCCTCATCGATATCGGGAGCACCTTCGTTGCTGCCGGAGCGGCCCTTGGTGAGGAAATCGACCTTGTCGGCGATGATCTCGCAGCCGTAGCGCTTGGTGCCGCTCTGATCTTCCCACTGGGTGTAGTGGATGCGCCCTTCGACCGTCACGAGCTGCCCCTTGGTGCAATACTTGGCGACGTTCTGGCCCAGGCCGTTGAAGCAGGTGATCCGGTGGAACTCGCTGTCCTTGGCGGTGTAGCCGTTTTCGTCCTTGTAGGTCTTGCCATCCTTGCGGGCGGGACGATCGGTCACGACCGAGATCGAGGTGATGCTGGTTCCACTCTGGGTGGTGCGGGTCTCGGGGTCGCGAGCGATGCGGCCAACGAGGATAACGAGATTGGTCATGGGCTTTCTCCTGATCGAGCATTCCGGGTCCATCCCGGCTGCAAACCCGAGCAGAAGCGCCCCATGGCGAAGCGCACCGAAGGGGAACCCGGAACTGGTTCGGGTGGTGCGGGCAGCCGGGCACAGCCCGGCAACTCGGCCGGACCTGATCCGGGTTGCGCGTCTCGACGGGGGGTGATTCAGGGACAGGTTTGCATCGAAGCCGGGTGGAGCTGGATGCCTTGAACAGGTCAGCCCTGACTCGTTTCCCTCCGGTCTTGGCTGGATCATCCCTGCCCGACCTTCCACCGGAGAACCCCATCCTAGATCGCGGTAGTAACCGCTCCTCCAACCGGTGGCTCATTCCTGGACGAAACTGCTTCGGCTGGGAGAGGCATGTCGATCGTCACCCCTTCAGCGCCGTCCAGAGGGTTGCCTCGAAGCATCCAGGCCTGCGGCGTGATCAAGCGCGCCCAGTCCGCAAATGAGGGGATCGAGCCCAGGTCTTCGCGTACGTGCTGTTCGCCGACCTGACGCACCGGAACGACCCGACCATCCGAATTGACGAGGGTCTCGCCGAAAAGTGTTTCGAGCATGAATATCCCCTCGGCATGGTGCCGCAGCGCGCGGTGCCGTGGGTCTGCCAGGATTGCCTTGGACTGGTCGAACCACTGGTGCAGCGGGAGATAGTCATCGACTGTGCCGCCCCATTTCCGGACCGACGAGAGAGCGTGGTAGTAGCAGTGGGCCATGCCTGATCTCCTAGAGCTCGGTCGAATGATCATCGGTGGCGATGAAGCGCAGACTGCAGTCGAGCACGAAAGTCGCTTCAGCCACATCGATCACGAGTTGGCCGCATGCACCGTCATTGATCTCCCAGCCCGGATGGTGGCGTTCGAGCGCCAGATAGGTCAGCTGTTCAAGTGCCTGGCCGATTGATTGCAGCTCTTCGGGACCAGCGCGACCAACGTTGTCTGCTTCGATTTCCATGCGGGAGACTTCCGGGCACGGGATCGCCGCGCCGGCTGCATCGAGGCATGCACATTCTTCAACGGCACCGCTGTCGCCGCATCCGTCGAAATGGATCTCGACCCGGGCAATCCCAGCGTCCTGCAAGCGCGGAAGAATGGCTGCCTTGAGCTGTTGGATTTCTTCGGCCACTTGCACTTGCCGCTCGGCCTGGCGAACGGCAAAGTCGGCCATCACAGCCTCGATATCGATCATGGAATGCCTCCTGGTAACTGAAGCCAACGGCAATTCGCTGGCTCCAAACGACAGGCGCGCGCCTTTCCTCTGACGGACGACGCCAGCGCCGACCCGGCGCTGGCGCGAGGACCGGCATGACCTCAGTCAGTGCCTGCCGAAGTGCTCTTCGGATTGGTGCCGAGGGGCCCGCGCCGATCGACAACGGTGATCCGCCGAGCCTTGGCTTCGATGACCAGACGTTCGAGCACACCATTGCCCGGAAAGGCGATGACGTAACGCGGATCGAGGGAGAGCATACGCTCGTTGCGCTTGAAGCCGGCACGGGCACCCAGGCGCATATCGAGCGAGAACGTGACCTGCGGGATGCCGCGCCGTTCGGCCCAGCTTGATGCCAGACGGTCAACGCCCTTGGTATCACCGCCATGGATGAGCACCATGTCGGGCACGCGGTCGCGAACCTTGTCGAGGGTGGCCCAGACATTGTTGCCGAAGGTCAGTGCATCCTTTTCGCATCCATGACGGGTGCGCCCGCCAGCGAAGACGACCGGGGTTCCTTCGGGCACCGCTGCACGGCGTTTGGCCTCGGCACGGGCGCGCAGGAAATCGCGCCCTTCGACCAGCGCGGAGGTAAGCATGACGCTGTGATTGAAGCGAGAACTGGAGACCGGCTTCCACGATGACCCGAACTCGTTGAGGTAAAGGGCTGCTGCGACCTCGCGCATCTCCTCGAGCGCCAGCATCGCACTTTCGGCGCACTGCGCCCGCTCGACCTGGGTCTCGAGTTCATCGGTGTGGACCTCGGATCCATCGGCCGTAGCAATCAGCGCGCGGACCTCGTCGGTCGCCCGGTCAAGGGCCGTCGATTTGCGTTCGGCGGAGCGGTGGAAGATGTTGACGAAGGCCCAGCCAAGATCCTCGGCGTCGGCTTCAAGAGCGGTCCCGGACACCATGGCGAAAAGATCGGACCAGACCGCTTCGAGGGTTTGGACAACCGCCTCCCGGACCGGGAAATCGCTTGTCGATAGGGGAGCGGGTCCAATCGAGAAACCGGCGAGATCGAGCCCGGCGAGTTGATCGGCAAATGACGTGTGCATGGGGAAGTCCTCCTGACTGGCGTGAGGCCGACGCACCCGTTCATGGCTGCGCCAGCGAGAGCCCGTCAGGGCCAGCATTCAGGCAGGATTGCGCACCCGTCAGGGGAAACCCGGCTTGGCGGGCTGGCGCGGGCAGGCCTTAAGCCCGAAGGGCCAAGGCCAACACGGGCCCGCCCAAGCCGGGTTGCGCAAGACTGGCGGCTGGCCCAGGGCCTCTCTCGCATGGCGACAGACCATGAGCGGCCGGCAAAGTGCAGTCAGGGATGGCAACCCAGCGCCGCGACCACCCAACTCACAGGCCTCAAGCTGCGCGTTTGGTGTAGACCCCCTCGCCGTTCGACATGTGCCCGAGGCAATCGTAGTCGCCAAACAAGGCATCGAAACGGGATGCGATCTGGGACAGCCAGCGCTGTGCCCGCGGTGAGCGGGCCGTGCGCCAATCGGCGTCCCAATAGGCCCCATCATCGCGTTCGACGATCCAGACGGCAACCAGCCCGCCATAGACCGACACACCGAAATCCGCATAGGCATTGCGCATGAGGATCCGTTCCTCCCGGCCGCGCCAGCCGTCATGCGGGATCAGCGACGGGAAGGCTTTGGCGGCCCGCTCGCGCAGATCCTCGCGCAGCCATTCGTACTCGAATTCCCAGTCGTCCTCGGCTTCGACCTCGAGAACCGTGAATGCGACGATTGCCCCGCTTGGATAGCTGACCGATCGGCCCATGACATCCTCCCTCAGGCCGCGAGCGCAGCGTCGTCTGACGCGTCGTCAAACTGGTCAGGGGTGACCCTCCCGCCGAGCTTCAGCAGCAGGCTCGCGGCTTCTTCGGCCTTGGCTGCAGCGGTCAGGATGGCGCGGTCATCGTCTTTCAGAAGCTTGAGCCAATGCTCGATATAGCTTGCGTGGCTGTCGAGGTGCGTGACCGGCAGCCCCAGCTCGGCGCCCAGCATCGCGCTGGAGAGTTCCGCGACCAGTTCCTCGGCGGCATAGGCCGCCGTGCCGAAGCGGTTCTTGAGATTACGTCCCAGCCGGCTGACATGGCCGGTCCAGTGCGACAGCTCGTGGGCGAGCGTGGCATAGTAGTGGTCGAAGCCGCCAAACAGGCTGACCGGCGGCATCGTGACGCGATCGGCGGTAGGTTCGTAATAGGCGTCGCAGCCCTGATGGCGCAGATTAACGGGGATGGCAGCGAAGAACGCGTCGAGGTCAGCCTCGCGCCCTTCAGGCTCGACCAGTTCCAACGTCGCGGCCGGATGAAAGCGCTCGGGCAGACCTTCGACCTGATCGGCATTGAAGACCGGATAGGCCTTGAGCACCCGGCGGGCTTCGTCGGTCTTTTCGCCGGTATCGGGCGCTTCCACCTCTTTGGTGTAGCTCTTGTAGAAGATCGCGATGGTCGACTTCTCGCCTTTGCGGACCTGGGCTCCGAGCGATTTTGCCTGGTTGTAGGTCATCCAGAACGGCGAAGCGTAGCCGCACATGTCGGCGACCATCCACAACCAAAACACGTTCATGCCCCGGTACGGAATCCCGCACGCCCGCAAGGGCCGGGAGACCGGGACACCGCGCCACGGCTTGATCCACGGCTTCGTGCCTGCTTCCAGACGGGCGATGATTTCCAGGGTGATACGGGCGGCGGGCGACAAGCCGCTGCTCTGCCCTTTGCGATAGGCCATGATGGTTCTCCTGATTGAGGCATCTGGACAGTCGGCGACAGGTTCGCCGGTCAGTGCCACAGGTTCACGGGCCCCCTCTGCTCTGCTTCCAAAAAGGAAGCGGCCCTCCGGCGTAAGCCGAAGGACCGCTTCTCGAGGTACGAGCGGCCTTGCCTGTCAGGAGGAGGTCAGGCGGCCAGCTCGCGGGGGGTATGAATTTTGCCGTCGATACCCGACTCAGCGTCGCTTGCGTCGATGTTGGCTTCGCCCGCCTCCGGCGTAGGGCGAGCGAAGCGCATGACCTCAGGCACCCAGGCCAAGGCCCTTTCGCGGACCTCGACCTCGGTGATGTAGGTGCCGGCGAAGACGCGCTCGGCGCTCATCGCGAGGTCACCCTTCTTGACCGAGGCGAAGCGCGAAGAGAGCTCGAGACCGCCAACATCGGTCAGCGCGTCGAGGATCACCTGCTTCGATACCCGGTCGAAGTAGTTGGCTGCTGTCGGGCGCCACCACTGCGCCATGTCGATGCCGATCAGGCTGCCAAGGTGATCCTGGAACGGCAGCTGACGCTCGCCCGTCATGTTGAGGCTCGCCTCGAGCGACCGGGCGACAACGTAACCCAGCCAAGCCGCGCGGCTGTCATCGGGTAGCGCCCGAAACAGATCGAAGCGGGAGATCGCATCGTCACCAGCGCGCCAGCTTTCGTCGAGACTGGACCTGAGCTCGGCAAGCCCGCTGCTCGCCGGAGCATCCTTGGCCTCGAAGCCGATGATCGGGCCTGCCGGAACAGGCGCGCGCAGCGTGGTCGCAGTCCGCGCCCGCCAGTCGTGGGTATCGGCATCGGCGAGCGTGAAGACCATGATGTCGAGCGCCAGACCGGGGTCAGATGCGACATGCAGTGCCAGAACATCGCGGCGCTGCATCGCGAGCTCGTCAACCAGGCGCTTGGATAAGGTCGTCCGGCGCCTGTCCGGACCTTCACCGCCAGCAACGACTTCGATTCCTTCGTCGGCTTCGGCGGTTTCAGCCCGACGCTCGCCGTAGAACACCGGCTGAAGAACCGGCGTGCCATCGCGCGAGAGCACCAGGATCATCCCTGCCTCGGCCTTGAGTTCCGCCGCGATGACGGGCGGGCGGGCACGAATTTCCTGGCACTCGCGTTCGATGGCCTCGATAGCGGCTTCGGCCGCAGCCACAGCCTCCTCGGCACTGTCCTCACCCTCGAGGATCGCCGCATGCTCGTCATAGGAGGTATCGAGTTCGTCGAGCCTCGCCAATTCTGCGTCGGTCAATGGCGCCGGTTCGGTAGGAAGCCGGACCAGCCCTTCGACCAGATCGTGGCTGGCATAGGGATCGAGCGTCGGCTTGACCCAGGCAAGACCCTGCTCGGCGGCGAGGGCTTTGGCCTGCTCTTCCATCTTCGCGGCGGCAAGGCTTTCGAGCAGCGCAAAATCGACCCAGGATTCGCTATCGTCGTCGTCGAACAGTTCGCGCTCGATCCGGCCGCCGGCGGCAATGTAGGCGTCGCGGCCGACAAGGCGGGCGCGCGGGTCGCTACCCCGGACCGTGCCCGACAGGACCATGCGCCGGATGCTGTCGGGATTGGGCGCATAGTAGGCCGAGGAAACCTGCTCGAACACCCGGGCCTGGATGTCCTGGTCCGAGGTCGCGCCGAAAGCCTTGGCGATGTCGAGCGTGATTTGACCCGATGCCAGTGCCTCGAATACGACGGGCGCAAGCGTCGCGAGGCGCAGACGGCCCTCGACGAAGCGGACGGTCAGACCGAAGCGGCGAGCAACGTCCTCGACAGTCGCACCGCCTGCCACGAGCGCCGCAAAAGCCTGGGCTTCGTCGGACGGGTTCATGGCGAGGCGGTGGAAGTTTTCCGCGAGGCTGGTCTCGACGGCCGCTTCAGCGCTGTCCGCGAGCACGAGGCACGTGACTTCGTGATCACGCGCGAGGATCTTGTCGTCCACGAGCGCAAGCATCGCGCGACGGCGGCGCTCGCCGGCTTCGACCTCGAATTTGCCCTTTGCAGTAGGCCTGACAATGAGGTTTTGCAGCAGCCCATGGGCTGCGATGCTGGCTTTAAGCTCAGCATCTGCTGCCGGATCGCTGTGACGGCGGACATTGCAAGGAGACTGGACGAGCTTGTTCAGCGGGATCGATTTGATCATGGGACACACTCCTGACTGTGAGCCCGGTGCCATCGACCATCGACGCCCAATCGGCTCAATCAGGGCAAAGCCCACTCCCCTCTCATGCCTTGGCAGCGGATCGCCGGATCTGCACGGACAATGACTGAGTGTGGGACGAAGCCGTCGTTCCCGACGCCCCAATTGAATGACGTCTTTGGGCGAGAGTAGACACTCACGCCTTACGCGGATGCAATCGTCGATCCACCGAGGCGAGGCCGTCTGCGGTGAGGCAGCTTTGGACTTAAATGCGTGCAACCGGAAAGACCGGCGCGGTCAGCTCTGAGCATCGTGGATTAAGAATGGCAAACACTCGCGACGTAAATCGCCAGCAGTGTTCTCCGCCACTAGACAGCGGGACGCGGTTCCCGGATGTTGGCTCTATGTTCAACGATCCCTCATCAGCGGCTTTTAAAGGGCGGCCGGTGGTCGCAGTAACAGCGCCACTCCGCCTGCATCATCGTGCGCAAATGCCGGGCTGTTAGAGATGAGCCTTCGCTTTTCTGAGGCTGGACCGGAATTTCCCGAGCAGCTGGTCGAAGCTCTTTTGACCGGTGATGTCGTCTTCTTGTGCGGCGCGGGCGTAAGCGCGCCGCAATTGCCTGGTTTCGGCGCGCTCGTGACACGCTGCTTCGCGAGTCTCAACGTCGAAATGAGCGCGTCGGAGCAATTATCGTTCAAAGAGAATCGGTTCGAGGAAGCGTTAGGGTCGCTCAGCCGCCGGATCGTCAATCCAGCCGAAATGACTCGCGCGGTCGTGGCGGAGTTGCAGCCGCCCGCTGATGCGGATCTCTCGCATCATCGCACCATCCTGCGCCTGTCGCGCGATCTCGAAAATCGCCCGGCAATCGTGACCACCAATTTTGACACGCTGATCGAGCGCGCTCTGATGGAGACCGAGGATGCCGATCAGGTCCGTACCTTCAGCTTTGCCGGGCAGGATCTGCCGCCGCCAGGCAGCGCTGGGTTCGGCGGGATTATCCATATTCACGGTCGGATTGCTGACCCGGATGTCGGCCTAGATGAAACACCGCTAGTCGTGACGAGCGCAGACTATGGCGATGCTTATATGCGATCGGGCTGGGCGTCGCGGTTCCTGTTTGACCTCTGCCGCACCAAAACCGTCGTGCTGGTCGGCTACAGTGCCGGCGACGCGCCGGTACGATATTTTCTAAACGTCCTCGAAGCGGATCGGCAGCGCTTTCCCGATCTGCGCCCAGTCTATGCGATTGACGCGGTGGTGACGCGCGACCTGGCGGATGTCCGCTGGGCTGCGCTTGCGGTCGAGCCGATCGCCTATGAATACCAACTCGATGCGGCCGGCAATCCAACCAGCCATGCCGCCCTGTGGCCGGACTTGGAAAAACTGGCGGACCTCGTCGAGCGACCGCGGGCGACGCGGCGCGAGTGGGCGCAGGCGATCCTCGCCAAGCCCTTCGCCGACGCCGATGCCGCGGAACTCGATCACGCCGCCTGGCTGTTCAGCGGCCGTCGAGACCTATGGTCGCTCGCGATCCCGATCATTATCGACGGAGACTGGTTCGACTTCTTCGCCGACAGAAAATTATGGACCGAGCGCGACGCGTCCTGGATCATCGCCGCCTGGCTTGTCAGGGATCTTGCCTCGTCCGACCGGTTCCGGCGGGCGGTCGACTGGCTCGAGAAGCTCGGCAAGCCGTTCGCTGACGAACTGGCGCGACGGATCCGGCAAGTGAAGGATGCACCGGTTCTGTGGCTCCGCCTCTGGCGCCTTCTCGCGATCAGCCGACCCGATCGCGGCGACCATTGGGAAGACCGCGCCTATACGCTGATGGAGGTGCTCAAAGGCCCCGTTGTGCTGCACGCCGACATGGAACGGGCAGTGAGCTTGTTGACCCCCGCGCTCGAACTCCGGTCCGGCAGATCTTTCTTCGATGACGAACCCGCCGTCGATCCGCCGCGGCGTCTCTCCGATCTCGCCTGGCCGCGACTGACGCTTTCGGACCGCGGCGGCGCTTCGGATCTCGTTGCCGCATTGCTGGCGCTGCCGCAGCCGCTAGTACTGCTTGAGATCGCCAGCGCGAGGCTCCGCGCGACGGTCGGGCTTTCGCTCGATATCGGCACGATCGAGGGCGATTATGACGGCAATGACAGCGCTGTGCCATCGGTCGAACCGCACGGCCAGAACGAGCATCATGATGGGCCGGTTTTCTTGGTCGAGCTGCTCGCGCGGCTGCTCAAGCCGGCGGCCGCCAAAGATCGCGATGCGGTCCGCGCGCAAGCCTCAGCCTGGAAGGCCATGCCTGGCATCTTGGGGGCACGGCTTTGGCTGCACAGCTTGCGTCAGGCGGAGCTGTTCGACGCCGACGAAGCGTTCGCCGGGCTGGTGGGCCTCTCGCGTGACATCTTCTGGACGGTGCGCCGCGAGCTCGCGCTCGTGCTGCGCGACCGTGCCGGGGATGCGAATGCCGATCTGGTTGCCGCCGTCGAAAAGCGCATCCTGACTGAGGGGCCGGCCTATTATGACCGCTATGTGGTCGAGGCTGGTCAGGCGGACTGGAGGAGCCATGCTCTCGACGCGGCCATTTGGCTGCGACTCAACATGCTAGAGCAGGCAGGAAGACTGTCGGCCGAGGGTACGGTGGAGCTTGCGGCCGTAAAGGCGCGGCGCGTCTATTTGGCACGCGACGTCGAGGATCAGGACTTTTTCGGATCCTATTCGACGGGCGTCCATATGGTGGTAGGCGACGCGCAGCCAATCATTGATGCCGCTGAAGGCGAGCGGTTGCAGGTCGCACGCGAAGTGCTCGGCAGCCATGATATCGAGAAACAGCAAGGATGGAGCGTTTTTTGTCGTACCAACCCGAGGGGCGCGTTCGACACGCTCAAGGACGCGCCGCTCGATGACGCCAACGCGCCACTCTGGAGAGACCTCATGGTCGCGCTGTCTTTTCCGGAAGGCGAGAAGGATCCTGACCGCCGGCCTCTCCTCGTCGCGATCTTTGCCACGCTCGAGCTGGCCGAAGCACCATTTCTGGCGCTGGTCGTCGATCGCCTTGCCGATCTTTACTGGTCCTCGCCGCGCCAGACCGAACCCGCGATCGCCGCGTGGTGGCAAAGGTTGTTCGCGGCAGCCGTGGCGCGTGACACCGAGCCCCTTGACCCCACGCGTGATCTTTATGCCGACCTGATCAACACCCCGGGCGGGCGCCTAACCCAGGCCACGCTCATTGACATCGAGGCCCGGCGCAAGGCGGGTGAATCAATCGATCCGGAACTGCTGGTAGCGCTCGATGCGGCTGTTGCGGCACCGGGCCGTCAGGGCACCATGGCACGGGGCGCACTCGTGTTCGCGGCCGGATTTGTGCTGACGATCGAGGGGCAGACCGTAGCGCCGTTGCTTGAAGCCGCGCTGGCGGGTGACGGCGACGAGGCCATCGCGCTGCGCCGGGTTCTCGTCACCGATTCACGCCTGTCATCGGTCGCCTCGAGGACTTTTAGCGCGGCAGTCCTGCGCGGTGTCAGCGAGCTCACCGGTCGTGGCCACGATCTAACCAACGCCGCCGCCAAGATCATCGCGCCAGCGTTGTCGATCCTGCGCGGCGAACAGACCGAGACGGACTGGGGCATGGGCGTCGCCGACGCCGCCAGAGCGCTCCGCACTGGACCATTGGCTTTGCGCACCGGTGTGGCCGAACTGGTGAAGCAGTGGATCCATCAGATCGATGAGGATCGCGCGGTCGCCTGGCGGACGGGCATAGGTCCGCTGCTGCTCGCAGTCTGGCCGCGAGAGCGCAGCTTTCGCGAACGAGAGTTCAGCCGACACTTTGCCGATCTGGCCGTGGAGAGCGGCGACGCCTTTCCCGAAGCGCTTGAGCAGCTCCTACCGCATATGTCGCTCCTAGAAGGGCATGGTGGCACCCACGTGATTGAGCGGTCCGGGGCACCCGAGAAATTTCCCCGTGAGACGCTCATCTTGCTGTGGAAGCTGTTTGGCCCCGGCACCACTAGCGACCTGTATGGCGTGCCGAAGATCCTCGATCGGCTGATTGCAGCGCTCCCAGCGATCGAATTGGACCGACGACTGCAATGGCTCGACCAGAAAGCCACGCGCTATGAGTGATCCGGAACCGACCCGGATCACCTTCGAGACCGTCGACCCGACTCTATCGCTCGATGAACAGAAGCGGCTAGTCGCTGATTCCGGCCGCCGACGGCATCTGAGCTGGGGGATGGATTTCGACAGCCGAGCGCTGTCACTCAACCCCGAAATTCCCGATCATTGGGAAGATCAGGTGAAGGAGCTCCACCGGCGAAACCTACAATCGGCGCGCGCCGGCATGGTCGCGGAATTCGGTGAGCGCGGCATCGATGCCAAGATCGACAATTTCGTAGCGATGGGCGTCAAGCCGTTCTCGGTACTCGCGCATCACAACGCATTGTTTCATCAGGTGCGGCAGGCCTTTGTGATCGGCGCTTACTATCCGGCGTTGGTTGGCGCATGCGCGCTTGGCGAGCGCATCCTCAATCACTTAATGCTGGACATGCGCGGCCATTTCACCGCGACGCCGGAATACAAGAAGGTGTATAGAAAAGATTCCTTCGACGATTGGCGCTTGCCGATCGACACCCTCGAAGCGTGGGGCATCCTGTTACCTGATGCCGTCGTCGAGTACCGCGCCCTAATGGGTTTGCGCCACCGATCGATCCATTTCAACCCGGAGACAACGAACGCTCTGCGTGATGACGCACTTGCGGCGATCATCCATATGCGCACAATCATCGAGCAGCAGTTCGCGAGCCATGCCGTCCGCCCCTGGTTCATAGCCAATACTCTTGGCCATGCCTTTATCCGCAAGGATTATGAGGACCACCCCTATATCCGCGCGTACTTCCTCCCAAATTGTCCGTTCGTAGGGCCGCTGTTCGGCATGGCTCCCGGGAAGGGCGGATGGGAATTTTTCGACCTGCCCGATTACGGCGATGGTGACTGGACGGACGATGAATTTGCAGCGGCCTACAATGACCGTGATCCCACCCTGGTCGCCGGACCAACGGGGTAGTCCACAGGGAGAGACCTGATAAGGGCGCGGCCAAATGCAGAGCGAGGATGCGGGTTTCCGGCAAGCAATAACAGGTCGTCCCCTTAAGGCTCATCGTCACCTAGATCTTGTAGCCGGCCATACCATGGAAGCAGGTCGCCCAGCGCATCCTGAAACGGATAATCTTTGGGCTCGGTCTTCGGCGACTCCGCGTCTTGATGGAGGCTGGAGAAGATCCAGCCGACCCGGTCCCCCGACGCGATCTCGACCGTTTCCAGCAGCGACTCCGCAGTCGCGGTTCGCAGCACGTCCTCGAGCTCAGAGATAGTGCAGAATGCGACGGGGAGTCGATCCTCGCGAGAAATCGCATGGGCACTGGCATCCGCAAGAACATGGGCACGCTCAAGGATCTGGGGAATGATGGTCGCCCGCCCCGCAAACCATTCATCAAGGGTAAGGATCAAAAGCTTGACGTCATCGGAAAGGCGCCTCGGCGCTATGCCGAGCCGGCTGTGTGCGTAGAATCGCCAAAGCTGCATCACGCCCTTGGCAATCTCCTCGTAGCCGCGATCTTCGCCAGGTGCTTCACCGAAGCGGGCGGCTACGCTCATCCGAGATGCTTTACACTCAATCGCCAGTGAAACTGCGCCGTCCCGATCATGCATGAGAATGTCGGGGGTAGCGATAGGTCCCAAGGGCGTGCGATAGCTAGACTCCGGGTGAAACAGGACCGCTGGCAACATCTGCTTCAGCAGATCAAGCGCGTAGCTCTCAAACTTTCGGCCAACTTCATCGCGAACGGCCCCGCCCCCGCCGACCACATCGTAAAACAGTCCGTTGGTCACCCGGTCCATGATCAGGTCCGGCAAGGGGGCAATCATCGTTCGCGCGCGATGGCCGACAAGGAGACAGGGATATCGCCGGAGGATGCTAGGCTTGTAGGCGGTTGCGATTTCCATCGCGCGAAGGTCCGCCGCTTGGGCCCTTGCGACGGCGATAGGGCAGGAGATACGCTCGAGCGTCTGCTGCAGGGTGTGTCGGGTGATTCCCCACTCGTGGATCAGGTCCATGTCCGTGGCCGGACGAATGCGGGGCTCGGGATAAAAGACCGAAAGCAGTGAGAACCCAACAAGTGTCATATCGGAGGGGGTGAGATTGGCGGCTTGCTGCAAATACGCGGCGCACTCGCCCTGACCATAGATAAAGGCGCTCCGATAGAGAGGGGGTAGCCCGACATAACCGCGCTGCCAAGAAAACTGCCGAGCACCGATCCTGCCGAGTTCGACCAAGATGCTTACGTCCTCGCGACGCGCCAGATACTCCGCGCCCTCCATCGAGCGCAGCAGATTAACCAGATCGCCAATCGCGTTCCAGTTTCGGCAATCGAAGGTTTGAAAAACGCTCTTGGGGATCGTGAGGAGCTCGTTCGCTAGCGTCTCGAGTTCCCACGGATAAATTGCATGTGGGCCGAGAATGCCTTCCGTCGCAGCGGTAGGGGGGTAGCCGTTGAGGAAGCGCTCGGCCTCGGCAGCTCGACCCGTTTGCAGCGCGTTAAGCGTCCAAAGCATGCGCAAAAATGCAACATCGTCGGCTGCCGATAGTTGCTTCGACAAGCTGGTCCGCAAGCCCGGAAGTTGATCAATTCTCGCCGCGGTCGCCACCATAACGGTCCCTTAGCAGAATAATGCGGCAATCGGGCGAGTTAGGTGGCGGGTTACGGAATTAGCGGTCGTTCATTACCTCGCTTGGAATGGCGGAAAGTGGTCGGCACTTTCCAATCAAACCATTCGAGCCGCGTGGCTGGTAGCTTCGGTGGACGCGCTGGACGCCGAGGATTATCCTTCGCCGCCATGTTTCGCCTCCATTGCACCAAGAAGCTGCTTGATCGGATCAAACCCGAGATCGCTGAGCCCGGACAAAGCGACACTTCGCTGGGAAATTGGTACGCCACTGTCCTGTTCTGGAAGCCTCAAGTCGCTTTGCTGGTTTCTGAGCGCACGCTGCTTCCCGTGCTAATGCCGCTGGCTCCAGCGGCAACGCTTGCTCGACGCTTCCCGGCGCAGCTGGCGCTAGTCCTGAAAGAGCACGGTGCCCCAAGCGAATTCATTGCACAGGAAGTCTGGCGGATGGACAAGGTCCAGTACGCCAAGACGGCGAACCGGAGCGTCGTAGGCATCCTCAATGAGTTCGTTAAGCAGGCCGAATTCTGGCTGGCTGCCTATGCCTATGAGAAGGGTGATGACGACGACCTTCTGGCGATTTCCGCCAAGCTCGCGGAGACACCGTGTAGCCCGCTGTACAAGGGACCAGTTTCGCCGGACAAAGCCCTTCACGAACTCGTAAAGGCTGGTGCGCATGCATGAGCCTGCGGGCCGTCAACTGCGATCGGAGATCCTACAGCACTCGGACGGAAACCCAACCCATGTGGTCAGACGGGATCGATAGGCAAATCGACAATCCGGAAAACAGCGCCCGATCCCGCATCACGGACCAGATCAACCCGCGCCCCATCCCAGTGATAGTCGAGGTGCCGCCCCTGTAGCGGGTTTGACGCGCAGTCGGGGTAGAAGAGCGCGACGCACTCCCCACCAGGATGCCGGATGCTCGGGCAGACAATTCCGTCCGATCCCGCTCCCCTAAGGTGCATCGCGAGCGCTTGAGATGCGGCATAGCTGTCGGGATCAAGCGCCGGACCTGGCTCCCCCGCCGGAACTCGGAGATCATGCAAGTCTGCATCGACCGACATAACGATCTCACGGAATTGCGACGTCCAGCCAGGCGCTTCGTGGGTTCGGGCCATGAAGCGGGCGTGATGGTGGATCGTCTCGAACAGTGCGGTTTCAAAACGGTCCCCAACATAGAGCACGCCGTAACTGCCGCCGGTAAAGCGGCTCGGCCGATCGGTGCTGACATGGGTGAATGGCGCCATGAGGTAGGAGGCGCCGTTGCCGCCGACGCGGCGGCCAACCGGAACGAGGTCGAGATTACCAATCGTCGCCATGATGCGAGGATTGGTCTTCTGCTCGGCCGAAATCAGCAGCGGCCAGTCCGCGGGATCGGCGATGTCCTCGAACAGGTCGATCGGCGGAAAGGCGCTGCGGATGATCCTGACAGCGCCCTTCCACTCAACTCTAGAAACGGGGATTTCTGCTGCTTCGCTCACCAGCCGCCGCGCTCAGCGTCGAGGTAGCGACGCACCCGCATGATGTCAGTGAGTTCACCTCCGAGCATCATATCGAGGGCGCTGGAGCCCCCGAACGCATCATTGGCCGCCCTAATCCAGGCATACCCGCGGGTCGCCTCCGAGAAGATGATTCGGAGCGCCTTGTGGATCCCCATGAGGTTGGAGAGACGCGCTCGCCCATCGCGCGACACGCGCCCGGGGCCTTCCGCCTTCCAGCGACGATAGGATCGAACCGGCATGTCGAGCAGGGTTGCCGCCTGCTCGTCGGTCAGTTCCCATTTGCCGAACAGATTGAGGACTGCCCGGAACATGGCAGCTGCCTCATCCTGGGTAATCGGATCGGGACGGAAGGCGGTAACGGAAGTATCAACGGGTTGCAGAGCCAGCATGGCAGTTCTCCATATGGCATCATATATGGCAAATAATGCCATCTGGCAAGGAACTCTGCCGATCATGCCAGTCTGGCAATCACGCTCGCCGCGCCCTCGATCGGCACGAAGAGCCGGGTCTGATAGCGGATGATCTCGGTAAAGCAGCCTTGGGCCTTGTACCAGTCGAGCCGAGCAGCACTCCATCCCGTAAGCTCAAGTCGCTGTGACCCATTGACCAGACTGCGTTTGACCAGGAGCTTTTCGCGGCCCGCGAGTTCCATGGCGCGGCCCGTCGCCAAGACGGTCTGGACAATGTCGTCGGCGGAAAGAGTTTGCTCGCGTTCCAGACCCAGCGCTCGGCACAGTTCGGGCACGCAATGGACGGGAACCTCTCGGCCGAGGAGCGAACGGCCATCTGCTGCCGAAATGCGGCTTACCCTCACGAAATCCGAAGGGAGCTTGTCCCAGACCGGAAGCAGGAGGCCCGTCGCAAGATAGAGGCGCTCGCGCTTGTGGCTCGAACGGGCTTCTTCGACCTCGGTCGCCCAGGCTTCACGGAAAACGTCGACGGAAATTGCCTCCCAGCTGCTCTCAGCGAGCTGATCCTCGGTGATGTGAGTCCGCTTCAAGGGGCGCAGCAGTTCGAAGCGGGAAACGCGGGTGCCGTCATCAGCAAGAATACTGCGGGCAGGCACGAGCAAGGCAACCCGACCAGAGCGGGCGTTCCGAACCGGTCGCTGCCGCTGCCCGGTGAGGCCGTGGATCTCCTCGAGCCGCTTCAACGTAAGCGGCTTCAAGGCTCTGGCGATTTCCAGCTCCAGCAGATGGGTAGTCGCGCCCGATGCCGGATCGGTGCGCAGCAGCGTGTCGGAAAGGACCGCAAAGTCCTCGACTGCGATGGTCTCGAGGCCCAGATCAAGGGTGCCGGCCTGCCGGGCGGCATCGATACGCGCTTCGACCAGCCCCATGAACTCATCGAAGATCGCGTTCTGCAGGGCTATGGGAAGCGCCAGGATGCGGTTGAGCCAGCGCTGGATCGACGGCAGATCATCGACCATTGAACCGTCGGCTCCTTCGATCCGGAGACCTGTCAGCTCCTGGAAGCGCCCGAGACTGACCGCTTCGAGCTTGCCGGTGAACAGCAAGCCGAACCAGCGATGGAGTGCTTCCTTGGCGTAGATGCTTTCGAGATTGTCGGCGGGATCGAACAGGTTTTGTCCGCCGGTCTGGCGCTGCCCGCGCGTCAAGGCCCCGAGGCTGTCAAGCCGTCGCGCGATCGTCGAGATGAAGCGACGCTCGCCGCGCACATCTGTCGTCACGGGCCTGAACAGCGGGGCCGATGCCTGATTGGTGCGATTGGTCCGCCCGAGCCCCTGGATTGCGGCGTCAGCCCGCCAGCCCGGCTCGAGCAGGAAGTGGACGCGGCGGGCCTGGTTCTTCGCGGTCAGATCGGCATGGTAGCTGCGCCCGGTTCCCCCGGCATCGGAGAACACCAGGATGCGCTTGGCTCCGTCCATGAATGCCTGGGTTTCGGCCACATTGGCTCGTGGGGAGCGGGATTGGAGTTTCTGGCGACCATCGCGGCCGACGATCAGCCGGCGCGTCCGACCGGTGACTTCTGCAACCTGGTCAACACCGAAACGCTCGATGATGGCATCGAGCGCGGTGGCGATCGGCGGCAGGGCGCAAAGCTGCTCGATCATCCGGTCGCGTGCGGCCAGCGCAGTTCGACAGTGTACAGGTGCGCCGTGCGCGTCACTCATCGGCTCGGAGCGAGGATTGCCGTTTTCGTCAGTGAACACCGCCATCAGGCGAACTGGGAAGCTCTTGGCGAGATAGTCGATCACATATTCTTTGCAGTCGCAGTTTATGTCGAGCGTGGCGGCGGGAGGCGCAGGTTTCCTTCGGTTTTCCATGATTTCACTCCAGATAATTGCCTGAAAAGGTTGAATGCTGGGGCCGTTAGGATTGTCGGCACCGCTGGAATGGTGCAGGTTGTAGAAAATCCCAGGGGCAGTCGTTCGTCGCTTTCAATCGAGGTCCCGATGCAAGGCTGTCCGCCATGGAGATCTGCCATGCCGAGCAAACTGCCCAAGCGCTCCATTACCGTTTTTCTCGCAGGGATTTTTCTGGGCTTGCCCGGCGTCGCGGGCGCAGTGACATTGACGTCATTAAAGGGCATGGATCTCGAAGGAAGCTATGGCTCGTATGCGCCGCGTGGCGATTGCTCTCGAGGGGCGAGCCTTGAGATCAACGAAACCGGTTTTACTTTCAAAGCGTCTGGTCAGACTGTAAAAAGCACCCGGTTTGAGTACGCGGCTTCGTTTCTTGGCCCGACCTATGAAGGCATTAGTGCGGTCTTTTTTCCTTTTCCTGTCAATGCCAACGATTTCGGACGCGTGATCTTGACGGTTAATGACGACGAAAAGCGAGGCGTAGTCCGCCTTGAAGCAGACGTCGCGCCTGGACAGCGCCTGGATCCGTTCAAGTCAGCGCTCGTGTCGCAATCCCCATTGCTCTTGTGCAATGGGTCTGGGCCGGCATCTGCTGCTTCAAAAGCACCGCTGCAAGGAAGGCCAGTTTTAGGAAAACCGACGCCGCTAGCCTGGACCAATCTTGCCAGTTCCATAGGGAAATTCCAAAGTGATTCCGATCCCAACGGAATAGATCTTTTGACAAGTGGTCCGATAGCTGACGCGATACGTTCGCGTTTGGGCCGTAAAATGGACCTGCTGGCCAGCAATCTTTCGGCGATATCCGGTCTCCAACGACAAGGGTCTCTCTATTGGGTTACGGGAAATGCGCCGCATCAAGGCGGTGTAGAGCAAGCCTATGTTTTGCTTGATGCAAATCGCCGTGCCGTTCAAATTGGCCTTTGGGAAAAGGGAAAGTTGACGGTCTATGCGCCTCAAGGAGGCCGCTTGCCCGTGCCCCAGGACATTACTCGCCTGCTTATGGACAGCCCACCTGAGGACGCAGTGCCGCTGCCTGGGACTGCTTGGGAGGTCGTGCCGGTCCAAGGTCGCGCCCCAATGGCCTATGTCGATGTAGCTGCTTCGCCAAACATCAAGTCGTTTAGCCTGTTTTGTGAAGGCAACCGCCCCATGATGGCCATGCTCCTTAACAAGCCCGCGACGGTGCAGCGCGTTACGGTTACATGGAATTTTGCTGGTCGATTAATTGACATTCCGACCGGCCGCGCGAACGCTCAGAGCACGTTTTGGCAGGCCAACCTCACTGGTTCCCAACTCATTCCGATGCTGCTCCGTCAAAACGGTTCGGTTATGCTACGCATCAACGGCCGCCTCGAAGGCGAAGCTTTGTTGGCGGGAGCGCCACTGGCGCTTCGGACTGCGATGCGGACCTGTGTCAAATTTTGACATGACCTCCTGCACGTATTTCCTGAAGCATTGATAGTAGATCGTCGCTTTGCGGCTTAAGCGCCCGGGCCTGATGGCAGGGGCGCCGTGTGCCGCGAGAATTTGCAGCTTTTCCTCGGGATCGGCGCGCAAATAGGTCTCGGTGCTCTGGATGCTGGCGTGCCCGAGCCATAATGCGACCTTGCGAATGTCCCCGGTCGCCGCGAGCGTGTGCATTGCGCAGGAATGGCGCAGCACGTGCGGTGTTACGCGCTTTCCAAAGATCGACGGCTGCTTCTCTGCCGCGGCCTTGACGTGCTCCGCCAAACGGAACGCAAATCCGTCGCGGGTCATGGGTTGCCCTTTGGCATTGAGGAATATCTCGGCAGCTTGCGCATCGGGGCGGATCGCAAGCCACGCGCGCAATGCGAACTGAGTCTCCTTCCAGAGCGGGAGGACCCGTTCACGCCGACCCTTGCCCATGATGTGCACGGTGGACAGGGAGCGGTCCGGGAAATCGCGCAGTTGTAGCGTTACGAGTTCCGACACCCTCAGCCCGCCAGCATAGGCCAGATGCAGCATTGCGCGATCGCGGGTGCCAAGGCGTGTCCGGGGATCCGGGGCGTCGAGCAAAGCCTTGATCTCTGCCCGGTCGAGGTAGTCGATCAGCGCCTTGTCGGTCTTCTTGGTAGGGATCGATCTGACGCGAAGGGCCTGATCTAGGCAGGCCGGAATACGATACTCGATGTAGCGGAAGAAGGACCGGATCGCGGCGAGCCTGCCATTGCGAGTCCGAACACAGCTGCCGCGACCGTTCTCGACATGGTCAAGGAAGGCCATGATCATGTCGGTGCCGAGATCCTCGATCTCGAGATCGGTCGGCCGACGCTTCAGCCGATCGGCAGCGAACTGGACCAGGAGGACGAAGCAGTTGGCGTAGGTCTTCACCGTGTGCGGACTAACAGCACGTTCGCGTGGCAGATGTTCACGCAGGTAGGTCGAGAGATGCGGAGCGAGAGCCGTCATGCCGCTTCTCCTCGGTAAAGTTGCTCGCTGGCGGCAGCGATATCGCGCAGCAGCACCGGAGTGGCCTCGAGATACCAATAAGTGTTGGCGACCGACGCGTGCCCCAGATAGACGCTGAGTCCGGCCATGTGGTGTGCGATCGCCTCCCTGTCAGGTGGGCAGGACTCAAGGGAACGCACGGCGAAAGTGTGCCGCAAGTCGTGTAGCCGCATCCCGGCCGTTCCAGTTGGTCCGCGGCATCCAAGCTGTCGGGCCAGCCTGACGAACACGATGTGCGCGCGCACTTTATGGGGGGCTCTTCCGCGGATGGTCACGAACAGGTCATTGCCCGTGGCGCCGAGCCTTGCCCGGGTGGCGAGATATGCTTCGAGCGCCTGACGGGTCGACGGCTGCAAGGCAATCAGCCGCTGCTTGCCGAACTTGCCGTTGCGGACGATCAAGCCATCCTCGACCAGATCGTTGCATTGTAATGCGAGGGCCTCAGAAATCCGGAGACCTGTCGCCGCCAGCAGCCCGAACAGGTAGTGGTACGTGTATGGGCTGATCGTGCCTTGGGGTGGAACGTCCAATGCAGCAGTCATGATCGCCCGCACTTGGTCCGGTTCAATGATCTTCGGCGTCGGGCGTGGCCGCTTGCCCCGGCCGAATACGCCGGCAGGCGGAACTTCGTGGCCTGAATCTTCGGCGTGCGCGAAAAGGCTGAAGTTACGTGCGGTGTCGAACCTCCGGCGAGCCACATATTGTGAGCTCGACGTGTGGCACCAGTCGTAGATGCGCTGGACCTGAGTGTGCTGATCGCCGAAACCCTCGGCGTATGCAGCGTACTGGCGGAGCATCCGGTCCTGTTCGGAATACTTGCGACCCAGGTTGCGATGCAGCGTGACGTATCTGGAAATGTGGATGTTCAGCATGACTGTTCTCCCGGCCAGGGCTGCGCGATCTTCATGAGCATCGGCAGATCGACCTTGGCGTAGATGGCAGTGGTCTCGGGCGAGCTGTGACGCAGGATGGTCCCGACGGACTCCAGGCCTGCGCCTGCGCGCAGCAGGTTGGTGGCAAGCGAATGCCGGAATATGTGTGACCCGGTCGGCACTCCTTCGATCCCACCGCGGTCGCGCGTACGAGCGACGATGCCCGCGATCTCAGCGGACGAGCGGAATGGCCGAAACGGTGCTTGTGCACGCAGGAACAGATGCTTTTCGGCGGTCTTCGGGCGGGCTGCCGCAAGATATGCCAGGATCGCGTCGCCAACATCCTGCGGCAATGGCAGGCGGTCCGGTCGACGCGTCTTGCCCTTGACCGTCAGGTGGCCGGATCGCCAGTCGATGTCGTCGAGACGCATGTCCTGAATATCGGCAGCCCGCAGGCCGAGCCTGGCGAGCAGGAGAATGATGGCCTTGTCCCGGACTTCCACCGGACGATCTGTCGGACAGGCCGCAATGATCCTCTCGATCGTTGCCGGGTCGACATGGCGCGGCAGCGTCGAAAGGCGGTAGCGCTGCACTGATGGAACTGCATGCAATAAAGCCGGCCGGCACTCGCCACGCACGACCAGAAACCGGATGTAGCTCCTCATTATCGTGACGAGCAGCGATGCCGAGCCCGGCGTCTCCTTGCTTCGTCGTTGGAATGCGCTCCTGAGTCCGGCGGCATCCCATTGCGCAGGCTCGCCCAGCATTGGCATGAGCCGTCTGATATCAGTCCGGTAGCGCCGGATCGTCTCGTCCGTGGCGCCGCGGTGTTGCTTGAGCCATGCCAAGTAAGCCGACATGTGCGGGTCATCGTCCGCCACCGGTTCAACCAATGGGATGGCGCCCCGGCCTCGCAGGAACTCGACGAAGTGCCGTGCGCATCGCCGCCGCCGCTTGGTGCCCGTTGCGACCAGCTTGCCCCGCTTGCGCCAGACCGGGCATCGGCAATCATGCGCTGCATAGTGGTCGATGATCGCGTCATCGATCTCGATCCATTGGCGCCGCGCCATACAGAACCGCACAGCCTGACTTCTCGTCGAGCGACAGAGAGGAGAGGAATGCGGTGAGAAGGGCGCCGTGACTGGGCGGCTCTTCGACCCGGAGCGGGGCCGCTCGAAACGGCAATGATGATCTTGATCGCATGTTGGTTCCTTCGACTTGTTGAGGTCGAGGGAACCGTAATTATCTGGAGTGAAATCATGGAAAACCGAAGGAAACCTGCGCCTCCCGCCACCACGCTCGACATAAACTGCGACTGCAAAGAATATGTGTAATGTTGAGCTCAACATTAAACATATTCCCGCGGGGAGAGGTCGATCTCGAGAGCTTCGCGCTCCTCGTCAGACAGGTCAGCAAGCCGGCGGTCGAGCATGGCTTCTGCCGTAGAGACAAGCTGGACGACAACAGCGTGACCGTCGGCAATCGCCGTATCGATCGCGGGCAGCAAGCTGGGGAGCTTCATCGACAGAAGCAGCTGCGCGAAGAAGCGCTGCTTGGTTCCCTCGAAGATCGACAGCGCTGCGGACTTGGCACCGGAGTTGAGCGTTCCCCCGGTCTCGCTGTCGACGATCCGCGTGGCTTCCAGCGCGTCGCGCAGGTTGGCGTGGATGATCGCCCAGGCCTCAGCATAGGCATCGTAGACCGCGATCTGATCCTCGGTCAGGCAATGCTCGAGGATCTCGTACTCGACACCGGCGAATGAAAGGGCCCGGGCGGTGTAGAGGCCGAGCGACTTGAGGTCCCGCGCAACCAGTTCCATCGCGGCGATGCCGCCGTCGCGAATGTCGGCAACGAACGCCTCGCGATTAGCGAAGGCGGTCTCCGGCCCCCACAGCCCAAGGCGGGTCGCATAGGCCAAATTGTTGACGTCGGACGCACCTGTTGCCGAAGCATAGAGCACCCGTGCGCGGGGCAGGAGGTTCTGCAGGCGCACGCCAGCGATACCCTGCTCCGATCCCTTGACCTTGCCTCGCGATCCTTCGCCGCCAGCAGCATTGGCCATGGCGTGCGCCTCGTCGAACACGATCACGCCCTCGAAGTCTTCACCGGCCCAGGCTAGGATCTGGTCAAGCCGCGTTGCGTCGCTCCGGCCTGAACGCAGGGTTGGATAAGTGACGAAGAGAATGCCGTCGCGCATTGCGATGGGGGTGCCCAGCTTCCAGGACGCCAGCGGCTGGATGTCGATCGGCAGGCCGCCAAGGGCGGCCCAGTCGCGGC
Organism: Croceicoccus mobilis; assembly: GCF_001661965.1. GTDB lineage: Bacteria > Pseudomonadota > Alphaproteobacteria > Sphingomonadales > Sphingomonadaceae > Croceicoccus > Croceicoccus mobilis. The sequence goes on along the minus strand of NZ_LYWZ01000025.1, from coordinate 369,932 downwards.
GCGCGTCTTCGAGCAGCGCCTCGTTCTTCGAAATCCAGATATGGCGGCGCTCGCCGCGCACCCAGCGATCGAGAATGACGCTCGCGACCTGGCGTCCTTTACCAGCGCCGGTGCCGTCCCCAAGGAAGTAGCCCTGTCGGTAGACCTGACCTTCCGCCGAGGCCTTGAGCGAACAGCCCTTGTCCTCGGGCTCGAACCGGCCGGGAAGATCGCGGGCGTGAGCGCTGGCGGCGTAGATCAGGGTCTCTGCTTGGGCAGCAGACAGCATTCCCTTGGCGATAAGCCCGTCGGGCAGCTGCGGCACCGCGTCCGGCTTGGGTGCCGAGATCGACCCCATGGCGACGGACTCGACGAGCGGCGTTGGATGCTCGGCCGCGCCATCGATCACGATCCGGCTGGGGCGATAGGGCAGATAGTGGCCGACCTGAGGGGCGACCGGCGCAGGGGTTTCAAGCGACTGGTAGGTAAGCGACCCGATGGCGTAGGCTGAAGGAGTGATCCTCGCTGGTGTAGGCAACGGCCTGCGCGGCACCGCCACAAGGCGAAACGGCGCACGAGCCGGAAGGCTCGATTGCTCAGTAACAGCCTCCAAGCTGGCGCGAGCCGGCAAAGCATCAACAAGATCGACCAGCTGGCGAAAGTCGTTTGTGCGGATAGCGACAGGCTCATGGGAGCCTTCCACCTTGTCGAAGACCAACAGCCGCGTGGTGATGCCGGTGCCCTGTCTGACGAACGCGCGTTCGACGTCGGCAATGAGCCGCAGCGAGATCGGTCCCTTCAACCCCGCCAAGAACTTCGCACAGTCGAACCATTCAGGCATGATCGCGACAAGCCGCCCCCCGGACGCCAGACGGTTCCAGGCCGACCGCAGATGGCGCGAGCCAGTGTGACTATCGTGCCCTCGCTCAATGCCGTGGGAATAGGGAGGGTTCATCAGCACGACGCTCGGGATGATGGCTGGATCGAGCAGTTCGTCGATCAGCTCAGCGTCATAGCCGGTCACTCGGGCCGCAGGGAACAAGGCGCTCAGGCAGTCGCGGCGAAGCAGCGAGATTTCGTTGAGGGCAAGGCGCGAGCTGGCCTTGGCGGTCCAGACCGCGAGCATCCCCGTTCCGGCCGATGGTTCGAGCACAAGTTCGCCAGTGGCCAGCGCGCAGGCCCGAGCAGCAAGCCAGGCAAGGCGCGGCGGCGTTGCAAACTGCTGCCATTCGATCTGCTCGTCGCTGCGATTGCTCTGGGTCGGAACTCGGGCATCGAGGCCGCAGAAGAACTGTTCCGCCTCGTCGATCGTGCTCGTGGGCTGGACTTGATCTGATGCTTGCAGGTGTTGAACCTGCGCCAGCTCGAGCGCAGCGTGAGCATCACGGACTGACCATGCCCCGAGTGCATCGGTTCCACCGAAGTGGTCCGTCATGATGCGGTTGATGTCGCTGCGCGAAAGCGCGCTGCCTGCTGCCAATTGCAACGCCATTGCTTTGGCTGCCGTCACGACAAGCGGCGGAGATGGTGGATCGAATGCGAAAGCGAGGGAAGAGTCGGGCATGGGAAACCTCCTGACGAGGTCCTGCGTCTCGCAGGCCTCAATCAGCCGAAGGCTCCCTCCCCTCTGGCTCGCTGATCAGGTTTTCCGAGCAAGCCTCGCCGTAAGTTCATCGTTCCAGTCGAAACCGGTCGATGCTGGCACTCGCGAGCGGATCACACGGCCTGATGCAGAAAAGGCCTTTCGCGCGCGCTGATCCGCGAGTTCGCCTCCTGGATCATTGTCGATGAACAAGTGGAGCTCGCGCACACTCTCTGGAATCGCGACGAGGCCGAACCGCTCGTTACCAAGCGTTGCCCAGCAAGGGACGCCAAACATCTGCATGGCTGACAGCGCACTTTCGATACCTTCGGCAAGGCCCAACCGGCCCGCTGCTGGCGGGGCCAGTCTGACAGCACCACAGCCAAGGCTGCCAAGCGCACGCTTTGGCCGATCGAAACCGGCGAGCTTTGCGTTCGGCGCGTCGAGAAATGTCCTGTGTATCGCGATTATGCCGATGTCGGTTGTGACTGCCGCCAACATTGCAGGGAGGAACTGGACCGCACCACGTGGTCCGAGCGGCGTGCGCTCGAGATAACGGAGCTGATCAGAGGCACGCAGGATCCCGCGCTTCGCAAGGTATCCTTCGGCAGGGCTGTCGGAGATCGCCGTCGCCGAGTGCCACAAACGCCGCGCGTTGGCATTGAAGGCGCTTTTATCCGGTCGATCAGCGGCCACGGCACCAGAGCCATCGAACAGGTCACGGCTGCGAACACCCTGGCGGTCCAGTGCCGCAATGACCTCCTCGTTCGAGCATCCTGCGAAGCAATGAAACAGGATCGCCTTTCTTCCCAGCGTCACGCTTAGTGAAGGAGTTCGGTCATCATGCGCCGGGCAGCAGCACATGCCTTTGCCCCGACTCCATTTCCCCTGAAGGCTTTCGACAATGGTGCGGGCGCGGCGTTCGAGTTGATGAGCATTGTCTAACGGGGGCATCGACCTTCTCCCGGTTGAGGTGCCCTCCCTGCTCAGCCTCCGCTCTGCACCAGCGCCAAACCATTTTCCTACTTCATATGTTCTTTATATGTTCTCACTCGATTCGGCTATACAGGGATCGAGAAATGACAATGAAAGCTATCTTGGTCGCAGGCTTCGCGATCACCTCTGCTACCTCCGCCAGAGCCCAGGATTTGTCCGCGCCAGCCACAATCGCAGCCCCCGCCAGTCACTCCGAAGGCATCCGGATTGCTGAAACATCGAACGGCTTCCAGCTGGTCGAGCATGGGCTATGGTCATCCCGTCAGGCCGGCCCAGCATCTGGTCTTACTGTTCCACAAAATGGCCGGGTGAACCTGCCATACAGATACGAACCCAAGGCCGCACGTGGCCCGTCCGGCTTCAGGCGAGCAAGCTACCTTCCCCACATCTATGCGGCAGAAGCGAAGTACTCATTGCCCGCGGGCCTGCTCGATGCGCTCGTATGGACAGAATCTCGATACAACCCCTTTGCCGTCAGCCCTGCAGGCGCAGCAGGTCTTGGACAGCTGATGCCAGCCACGGCCAAAGAACTCGGGGTCTTCAATCGCTTCGATCCTATGGCCAACATCTTCGGCGCGGCGCGGTATCTGCGGCAGATGCTCGACAAGTTCGGCGTGGTTCACCTCGCGGTGGCTGCCTACAATGCGGGTCCCGGCGCCGTGGAACGCGCAGGTGGCATTCCCCGGAATGGCGAGACGCCCGGATATGTTCGAGAGGTCCTTCGACAATGGCGTTTCTAAAGATCGACCCACAATGGCCAGAGCACGGTCATCATGCTGCGGTCTCTAGCTGGACGGGTTCGTAGCGGTTGCGAACCCCTGTGAGATTAGCCGTCTTTGACTTCGACTGGGTACTTGGCTGCAATCTGCATTACCTCCTTACCCCACAGCGCCAACGCCTCCCGTTTCTCGTTGGTATACTGGTGACGGTGATAGACCCCAGCGACGCCAGCCATAGCTGATCCTGACTGGTGATTGAGGACCGCCTCAGAAACCACCAAGGGTATGCCAAGACGCTGGAGTCCGGTCGCCACCGTCCGTCGAATATCATGCATTGTGAAGTGTCCGGCCTCGTAGCCGAGCTTCTCGTCCACGCTTCCTCTGATCCGTTTCCAGGCCTTGGATAGTCCGCTAACGCTGTTCGTATTGGTGACCTTCGATGCCAACAGGATCTGGGATTGCTTGTGGGCCTCGTCGGGGTCGATGCCAGCCGCCATGAATATCTCGGTAATGACTGCCAGGGCCTGGGCGGATAGCGGCACCACATTCGCTTTGCCGTTTTTCGCTCGATCGCCCGGAACTGTCCAGACTTTCGCCTTGAAGTCGAACTCATCGCACGCCGCATCAAGCACTTCACCTCTGCGTTGAGCCGTAAGAATAAGCATCTGCACGAGATGGCCGAACGGATAGCCATCCTCAACAGCAGATTGCCACAGCGCAGCAAGCTCACGGTCGCTGAGTACACGGTCGCGAGGCTCATTCCGCTTCGGGCGCCACGCATCCCGGCAGGGGTTGGCTGGCATATGCTCAAGTCTGGTGAGCGCCCACGTGTAGAAGGTCGAAAGATGGCGATACACGATGCGCGCCATCGTCAGGGTTTCCTTGCCCCGCTCGAACGCAATTTTCTCAACGAAGCGGCTCACGTCACTTCGGGTAATGGAGTCCGCGAGCCGGTCTCCAATCTCGGGCTCGATGTATTTTCGGAACACTCGATCGAACTCCCTCGCGCTCCGCTTTTTGCCCTCGATCTGCTGAGCAAGGTACGTCTCGTAGAGCTCCGCGACTGTCCCGACCCCTTTTGATCCCTTTCTCTTTGCCCCCGCCTTTCTGGCGATGCTCTTGCCCTGCTCGACATCGACAAGCAGATCGCGCGCCTTCTTTCGGGCATGGGCCAGTGTAAAGCTTGGCCCATGGCGTCCGATTGTCACATTCAACCATTTGCCCTGAACCCGCTTGCGCAGAATGTACGTCTTGATACCACTGGCACCCATGCGGAGCCTGAGGCCGGGTACGATACCATCGGCGAGCTCAACCTGACCCGCAGTCGGCGCCTTCAGCCCTGCGATCTTCGCATCCGTCAAACCTACTTTGTTCGCCATATGTACCTGCTACCTTAGGTAGCTTTTTGTAGTGGATACTGGCGAACATTTCAAGAACAATGCGGACTATGAATCGCAGATTTCCGCCATTCTTGGACCCATGCGGACGCGCTAGGACCCTCTGATCATGGCTCTTAATCAGCGGGTCCTTGGTTCGAGCCCAAGTGCGTCCACCACCCTCCTCTTTCATATTCAGCAGATCACGCCCTGTTCAGGGTTGGAGCGCCGTTGTTATCGCGCTCATCGAATTGGCCATTGCGCCATAGCTGGTATAGGCGAACGTTCCGACAAGGGCGGCGCCGAACAGCACCAGTGAAGCGCGCTCGAGCAGCTGACCCAGCCAGCGCCAGTCACTGGGCTTAGCCAAGATTTGCACGCTGCCATGCCTGTCGGAATGAACGCGGCGCTCCATGCCCGGGACCTTGCCGCCGCTGTTGTCATTGGCAAAACCGGCGACAACCGAATCGATATTGACCTCATCCGACAGCATCACGCCAAAGCAGCGCCCGCTGGACCAGACGACCCGGCCCACGAAGATGTGATCGGCTCGCCTTATCTCGATATAATGGCCCCGACCGGGCGGATCGTCGGTTTCGGCCATCAGGCCCTTTTTCGACAGGTTCCGGATGCTTAGATCGATCCAGTCGCAGTTCGATCGCATCCGGCCATGCAGCCGTACCTTCCTGCGCGCTGCGCGCTTACGTAAGCCTGCAAATGCCAAGTCCCGTTATCCTCATGTGATGAGAAGATCCGGAACTGGCTTATCCTATCATTACGCCCAGTGTGTTTGGGCGGGGCTAGGGACTGTTACCTAAGACTGTTTTTGCAGGCAGAACGGGCAGTTGGCGGCATAATGGCCCGGCACGATTTCCTCGAATACAGGCTCGTGGCTCTTCATGTAATCGTCATGCTGCACGGGGCTCCGCGGCCAGAAATTGCACCCCGATGGCGGGTTCATGGGGCTTGGCGGATCGCCTTCCAGCACGATGCGGCTGCGGCTGCGTTCAAGCCGCGGATCGGGGCGCGGGATCGCGCTCATCAATGCGCGGGTGTAGATGTGCAGCGGATCGTCAACGATGTCCTCTGCGCTGCCAAGTTCGATGATCTTGCCAAGATACATCACCGCAATACGGTCGGCGATATAGCGCACGACAGACAGATCATGGCTGATGAAAATCATCGTCAGGCCCATCTTGCGCGTCAGATCCTTGAGCAGATTGAGGATCTGCGACTGGATCGAGACGTCGAGGGCGGAAACGGGCTCGTCCGCGATGATCAGCTTGGGTTCGGGCGCCAATGCACGGGCGATTGCGACGCGCTGGCGCTGGCCGCCCGAGAATTCGTGGGGGTAGCGGCGCATCTGGGCCGGGTTCATGCCCACGGTTCGCATCAATTCGGCAATGCGGGCACGCAGGGCTTCACCCTTCAGCTCAGGGTGGCGGGTGCGCACTGCTTCGCCCAGCGTGTCCATCACCGTCATGCGCGGGTTCAGCGATGCATAGGGATCCTGGAAGATCATCTGGAAATCGATGCGCGCCTTGCGCAATTCCTTTTCCGGAAGCGCATTCAATTCGCGCCCTTCCAGAATGACGCGGCCCGATGTCGGCTTGATCAGTTGCAGGATCGTGCGCCCCAGCGTCGATTTGCCGCAGCCGGATTCGCCGACAAGGCCAAGGATCTCACCCTCCTGCACGGTCAGCGAAATGCCGTCGACCGCCTTCACCACGCCCTTCGACTGGCGGGAGAATGCCTTGTTGCCGAGGTCGAAATGGGTCTTGAGATCGTCGAGGACGAGGAAATCGCTCATGCCAATTCCTCCCCGGCCAGATCGCCGGCATCCTTTTGCGGAAGCACGGTTTCGATGGGCGCGCTGCTGTCACAGAAGCGGCAATCGGCAAAGCAATGACCATCGCCTGCATCGACGAGCTGCGGACGGTCACCCTCCGGCGCGCCGGTCTTGGGATAGGGACAACGCGGGTAGAAGGCGCAGCCGTGGATCGGCTTCGACACGTCTGGCGGCAATCCGGCGATGGTATAAAGGTTCTCGCCCTTGGCCTGCAGCGACGGGATCGTCTTTTGCAGTGACCGGGTATAGGGATGGATGGCGTTGTAGAACACCTGTTCGGCCGTGCCGCTCTCCATCAGCTTGCCGCCATACATCACGTTCACCTTGTCACAGGTGCCTGCGACCACGCCAAGGTCATGGGTGACAAGGATGACCGCGGTGCCAAGCCGGTTCTGCCGCTCCTTGATGATATCAAGGATCTGTGCCTGCACGGTCACGTCCAGCGCCGTCGTCGGCTCGTCCGCGATCAAGAGGTCAGGCTCGGTGATCAGCGCCATCGCGATCATCACGCGCTGGCGCATACCGCCCGAAAACTCATGCGGATACTGGTTCACCCGCTGCGCAGCGCCGGGAATACCCACTTCCTCCAGCGCCTCGATCGCCTTTTTCAGGGCGGCCTTCTTGTCGATGTTCGTGTGGATCCGCAGCGCTTCGATCAGCTGGGTGCTGATGCGCAGATACGGATTGAGCGAGGTCATCGGATCCTGAAAGATCATGCTGATCCGGTTGCCGCGGATCTTGCGAAGCTGCTTCGGCGACATCTGCAGCAGGTCCTGCCCGTCGAAAAAAGCGGTCCCGCTTTCGATCCGGCCCGGCGGCTCGGGAATGAGCTTCATCAGCGAATAACAGGTGACCGATTTGCCGGACCCGGATTCGCCCACGATGCCCAGCGTCTCACCCTTGTCCAGAGTGAAGGACACGCCATCGACCGCGCGCACGACACCGCCGCGGGTATGGAATGATGTCCGAAGATCGGAAACTTCGAGAAGTGCCATAAAATCAGTCCTTCGCGCTCTTGGGGTCGAGCGCGTCGCGTAGGCCATCGCCGAGGAAATTCAGGCAGAAGAGCGTGAGCGCAAAGAAAAAGGCAGGGAAGATCAGCATCCACGGGAAGATTTCCATGTTCTGCTGCCCCTCGTTGATAAGTACGCCCCACGATGCGTCAGGCGGCTGCACGCCAAGGCCCAGGAAGGAGAGGAACGCTTCCAGCAGCATCACGGCAGGAACTGTCAGCGTGGCGACCACGATGACCGGGCCGAGCACATTGGGGATCAGGTGCCGCACGATGATGCGCATATGGGAAAAGCCCAGCGAATTGGCGGCTTCCACGAATTCCTGCTTCTTAAGCCCCAGCACGCCCGATCGCACAATGCGCGCCGTCGTCAGCCATTCGATCGCGCCGATGGCGACAAAGATGAGCCAGAGCGAGCGCCCGAAGGCGACCATCAGCAAAATGACGAAGATCGTGAAGGGAAGCGCGTAAAGCAGGTCGACGAACCGCATCATGGCGCTGTCGACCTTACCGCCGAGATAACCCGCCACCGCGCCATACATCACGCCGATCAGCAGCGCGACCATGGTCGCGACCAGCCCGACGAGAAGCGAGATGCGCCCACCCTCCATCACGCGGACCATCAGGTCGCGGCCCAAAGTATCGGTGCCGAAAGGATGCGCCCAGCTTGGCCCTACGGCGCCAAGGAAAAGATCCTGCGCATCGGCATTATAGGGCGAGAACCAAGGCCCCGCGACGCAGAACAGGCAGATGGCGAGGAAGATGAAAAGGCTCGCCAAAGCCAGCTTGTTGCGGCGCAGCCGTTGCCACGCATCGCGCCAAAGGGAAGAACCTTCCTCCAGCTCTTCGGCCGCAATTTCGCTCGCCTCGGTCGGCGGGGGTACGGGTTCGTCGGCAAGGACGGCGGTTTCGGAATGATCGCTCATAATCTTGGGTCCGACTATTCGTATTTGAGGCGCGGATTGAGCGCGACCTGAACGATGTCGACGATCAGGTTCATCACCACGATAAGCGCGGCGAAAAGCACGGTGCAGCCAAGGATCAGGAAGTCGTCGCGATTAAGCGCGCCCTTCACGAACCATTGGCCAAGGCCGGGGATCTGGAAGATCGTTTCGACGACGAAGCTGCCGGAAATGATGCCGGCCAGCGCAGGGCCAAGGAAGGTAATCGCCGGGATCAAACCGCCCTTCAGGCAGTGTTTCCAGATGATCGTGCGCTCCGGTACGCCCTTGGCGCGGGCGGTTCGCACCCAGTCCTGATTGAGCATTTCCAGCATGCCGCCACGCGTCAGTCGCGCGAAGTAAGCCGCGTAATACAGGCCCAGCGTCAGCGATGGCAGGATCGTATATTCCCAGCCAAACCAGCCCGCCACCGGCAGCCATTCAAGGATCAGGCCGAAGATCAGCACCAGCAAGGGGCCCATGACGAAAGTCGGCAGGCAGATGCCGCCCATCGAGATCGACATGGGCAGGTAATCGAGCCAGCTGTTCTGCCTGACCGCTGCAAGGATGCCGACCGGAATGCCGATGCCCAGCGCCACGGCCAGCGCGAACAGACCCAGCTTAGCCGAAACCGGGAAGCTGGCGCCGATGATCTGGGTGACGGTGCGGTTGGCATAAACGGCGCTAGGGCCGAATTCGCCATGCAGCACATTGGTGATGGAGGTCACGAAACGCTCCGTCACCGGCTTGTCATAGCCGTAGAAGCTTTCGATCTGGGCGAGGATTTCGGGGCTGATCGCGCGTTCGGAGCTGAACGGGCTGCCCGGTGTCGCGGCCACCAGAAAGAAGGTTACGGCGTAAATCGCCAGGAGGACCAGCACGCCCTGCAACAGGCGCGTGGCGATGAAACGCAGCATCAGGCGCCCTCCCCATTCACTTCATCGGCAGCAGCGGTGCCGGAATTGTCGAAATAGATATATTTGTAAGGGTGCCGGTCGAGGAGCTTGGGATACCAGCCCTTTACCCGCGGATCCTTCAGATACACGCGCGTATACCAGTAGATCGGGATGATCGGCAGCTCGTTCAGCAGGATCTCCTCGGCATCATGCATAAGGCCCATGCGCTCTTCCTCCGTCTGGGCGGTGCGCGAGGCGTCGATCAGGCGATCATATTGCGGGTTGCCCCAGCCGGTGTTGTTATTGCCGCCACCCGTGGTGAAGATGTTGAGGAAAGCCGAGGGATAGACATAATCCGCGATCCAGCCCGAACGCGAAACGTCATAATCCAGGTTGATCTGGCTGTTGAGATAGACCTTCCACTCCTGGTTGTAGATGCCGACCTCGACATTGAGGTTCTTCTTCCACATCGCCTGAATCGCTTCCGCCACGCGGCGGTGGTTTTCCGACGTGTTGATCAGGATCTCGCGCGTCGGGAAGCCCTTGCCATCGGGATAGCCGGCCTCGGCCAGCAGACGCCTGGCCGCCTCGACGTCATAGGGAACGGCGGTCGATGCTTCGTAGCCGCTGATGCCCGGCGGGACATAGCCGGTTGCGGGCTGCTGGCCACCCTGCGTCACCTTGTCGACCAAAAGCTGCTTGTCGATCGCCATGGCGAAAGCCTTGCGCACGCGCGGATCGTCGAACGGCGGCTTGGTCGTGTTGACGCGGTAGAAATAGCTGCCGAGATATTTGTCGATCTGCAGCTCATCCTTGAACTTGGTCTTGAGGATGGGAAGCTTCGACGAAGGCACCTCATAGGTGATGTGCAGGCGCCCACCGCGGAACATCGTTTCCTCTGCAGAGATATTCTCGACCGGATAGAAGTTGACGCCGTTCAGCTTGACGTTGGCCGCGTCCCAGTAATTCGGGTTCTTGACCGTCTCCATCACTTCGCTGATCGCCCAGCGTTTGATGACAAACGGGCCGTTTCCGACGAAATTTTCGGCCGTGGACCAGCGGCTCTGGCGATCTGCCGCGCCGCCATTGGCCTCCACGACTTTCGCATCGACCGGGAAATAGGTGTAATGCTTCGTCATGCCGAGGAAATGCGGCGTCGGCCCTTCCAGCGTGACCTGCAGCGTATAGGGGTCGAGGACCTTGACCCCGACCTGCGACCAGTCCGTGATTTCACCCTTTTGATAGGGTTCGGCGTTCTTGATCACGAACAGCATTTCGGCAAATTCCGCGCCAAGTTCCGGCGTCAGCGTTCGTTTCCACGCATAGGCAAAATCCTCAGCCGTCAGCGGATCGCCGTTGCTCCACTTCGCGTTTTCGCGAAGGTGGAAGGTCCAGACGGTGAAATCCTCGTTGCTTTCCCACCTCTCGGCAACGCCGGGCTGGTTGACGAGATCGTCCTTCGGGTCCTGCCCGATCAACCCTTCCATCAAGGCGTAAAGCACACGGCTTTCAGGCGTGCCAGTGGCAAGGCCGGGATCGATCGTCTTGGGTTCGGAACCGATGCCGATCATCAGCACGCCTTCCTCGGCGGCGACGTCGGTGGCCCTTTCGCTCGAACCGCAGGCAGCCAGCAAGGCGGGCGCGCAGATCAGCAGGGCGGCTTTGCAGAAACGGCGTATGCCGGTGAGGGAACCGGCCAGAGAGAACGTGTCCATCGCCTTACACTGGCATGGCAAAGGGCGCGCTGCAATGGCTCAGCGCGCCCCAACCGGTTTCAACTGTAAGTTTTTACCCCGCGGGAGGACCAGTCACGCCAGGGTTCAACCGGGTATTGCCCTCAACACACCGCTCGCAGTGCGGGACGCGGTGCATAATTCGGCTCGCCCGTCTCAAGCCCCAGGATCATCGAGCGATGAGCGACATGAACGAGACGGTCGAACACAGCGGGATGCAAAGCGTTTTCGAAACGCAGCCCCGCGCTCACCCCCTTACGCAGCCAGATCACCTCGGCCATGATCGGCCCGACCTTTCCGAACTGCAGATAGACCGTGTCACCGCGCTGCAGGCTGGTCGGGATGCACTCGACCATGCAGCCTTCATTGGTGAGATTGGCAACGATTGCCGTTCGTGCCAGGCCGCCGCTTGCGCGCAGCTTGCATTCGGCGCCGATTTCCTGCCTCTCGAGCAGACGATATTGCGTGGACATTCCCAAACCCTCTTTTGCGAATGTGGCGTGCAGCAGACCGTTGACCCAAATTCTCGACGACGGTGCGCGGCGGCCATGAATGAAGTGTCACCCGGCCCCCATCGGGTGACTGACCCCCATGTGACCCAGCGCCGCGATTCCTTCAATTTCGGTAACCATATCCCTTAAGCACCCTTCACCGCCTGTCTCATTCCGGTACGACCTTTGGGGATGGCGTAAGGCGAAGGGGGTTAAGTATTTCGGGGAACCGGCTCGTGCCCGTCCCGTTGATCCGGCGGATGGGATGAACGAGAGGTATGTTGCCGTGAACACCGTCAATCCGCTTGTATGGGTCATCATCGCCGCAGCGGTGATAGCGGCCCTCGCCATCTGGTATTTCATCTCCCGCAATCGCACCAAACGCCTGCGCGACCGGTTCGGTGACGAATATGACCGCACTGTTGAGACCACCGGCAACACCGGCAAGGCCGAGCACGAGCTGGAAGAGCGCCAGCGCCGCGTCGCGGCTCTCGACATCCGCCCGCTGACCGTTGCCGAGCATGAACGCTTCGTCCACGAATGGACCGAGGTTAAGAGCATTTTCGTCAACAGCCCGGCAGAGGCCGTATTGCACGCCGACCGCACCATCGGCGCGTTGATGAAGGCCCGCGGTTTCCCCGTGGCCGATTTCGATCAGCGCCATGCCGATCTGACCGTCGATCACCCCGAAGTCGCACGCCGCTACCGCGAAGGCCATGACATTGCCGTTCGCCAGGGCCGCGACGATGTCTCGACCGAGGATCTGCGCCAGGCGATGATCCATTACGAGGCTCTGTATGACGAGCTGATCCGCGATGTCGACCATGCGACCGCCACGGTAAAGGATCGCGCCCAACCCGCGCCCCGCCGGGATGAGCACGTCGAAGATCGTGTGGTCGAGGAGGAAGAGCGCCCGTCGAACGTCCATTCCATCGGGAACGCGGGAACGGTGACGACAACCGCGCCCACGATCCGCGATCCGCATCGCGAGCCCGCCGAATAAAGATCAATAGCCGGTGTAGCGCCCGGGCCTGTGGAAGGCGATGAGCACCGTGCTCATCGCCACCACCGACAGCAGTGACCATGCTGCCAGTTCCGGCGGGCGCGTCAGCACCGCGACCGAGATGATGATGCCGTCGAGCACGAAGCTGAGCCAGCCGACGCTCCACCCCTTTTTTCGGTTGAGCCACACCGACAGGATGGTGACCCCGCCCACGCCTGAGCGATGCCTGAGCATGGCCATCACTCCCGCTCCAGCCGCCGTGCCGCCCGCCACGGCAGCGAAGGCGGGATGGATCGAGGATATGTCGAGCGAAAGGCGCGTCAAAGCCGCCAACATGGCCGTGGCGGTCACGGCGCAAACCGTCTTGATGAAAAATTCGCGCCCCATCGCGCTCCACGCCAGGACGAGGAACGGGATGTTCAACACCCAGAACCAGAAATCGACCGCACCCCCGACAAGATAGGAGAACAGCAGCGCAACGCCGCCCATTCCCGCCGTGACGATCCCGCTTGCCTTCATCAGCACCAGCCCGACCGAAAGCAATAGCGCGCCGGTCAAAAGGCCATAGGCATCCTCCAGCAGGGAATGCGGGCGCGGCTCCGGGAATTCGGGCTCTATCACACCGCTCGCGCTATCGTTGCTGTCTGTCATGGGTTGATCCTTGAATAAGGCGTGCCCGCTAGCCAATCGCATCATGCCCCGCAAGCCACGGGGTGCACCGACAGATCAAACAGGTTAAGGCCCACATCATGAATGACTGGCAGTTCTGGATCGACCGTGGCGGCACCTTTACCGACGTGGTGGCGCTCTCCCCTGATGGCACTCTGAAACGCACGAAGCTATTGTCCGAGGATCCCTCCCGCGCCGAAGACGCTGCGATCCACGCGATCCGCACGATTACCGAAACGCCCACGGGACCCCTGCCCCCCTGCCGCCTGCGCATTGGGACGACGGTGGCGACAAATGCTCTCCTTGAACGCAAGGGCGCGCGGGTCGCGCTGGCGATCACCGCCGGTTTCGAAGATGCGCTGACAATCGGGTCGCAGGAGCGCCCGGACCTTTTCGCCCGCGAAATCAAGTTGCCCGAACCGATCTATGACAGCGTGATCGCGATCGACGAGCGCGTACTGGCCGACGGCACGGTGGAGCGTGAACTGAACGAGGAAGCGGCGCGCGAGAAGCTTGCCGCCGCCAAGGCCGATGGCATCGAGGCGGTCGCGATCTGCCTGATGCACGGATATGCCCATACCGCGCATGAGGAAGCACTGGCCCGCATCGCGCGTGACCTTGGCCTGCGTCAGGTCTCGGTCAGTCATGAGCTGGCGCCATTGATCAAGCTGGTATCGCGCGGCGATACGACGGTGCTCGATGCCTATGTCTCTCCGCCGCTGTCCGACTATACCTCGACCATTGCCGCAGGGCTTGGCGATTCCGGCGATGCGCTGTTCATGCAGTCGAACGGCGGCCTGACCGCGCGGGACCGTTTCCACGGCAAGGATGCCATATTGTCCGGTCCGGCAGGCGGCATCGTCGGCATGGCGGCCACCGCGGAAGAGGCCGGCTTCAAGGCTGTCGTCGGGTTCGACATGGGCGGAACGTCGACAGATGTGTCGTGGTATTCCGGCCAATATGAGCGCGACGGCGAAACCCGGCTTGAGGGGGTGCGCATTGCCGCCCCCATGATGCGCATCCATACCGTTGCCTCGGGCGGCGGGTCGATCTGCCAGTTTCATGCCGGACGCTTTCACGTCGGCCCGGAATCGGCTGGCGCCTTCCCCGGCCCTGCCTGCTATCGCAATGGCGGTCCTCTTACGGTGACCGACTGCAATCTGGCACTGGGCAAATTGCAGGCCGCGCATTTCCCGCCGGTTTTCGGCCCCGATGGCGATTTGCCGCCCGATCGCGATGTGGTGATCGCGAAACTCGAAGCCCTTTGCACTGAGATCGAGGCACAAACCGGCCGCAAGCTCACGCCCATGGAGGCCGCCGAAGGCTTCATCGCCATCGCGGTCCAGGACATGGCGCAGGCGATCAAGTCGATCTCTATCCGTCGCGGGCACGACATCGCCGGTGCCGCTCTTGCCGCGTTCGGCGGTGCGGGCGGGCAGCACGCCTGCCTCGTGGCCGAGGCGCTGGGCATCGACACGGTTCAGGCGCACCCGCTGGCGAGCGTGCTTTCCGCTTATGGCATGGGCCTTGCCGATCGCCGCGCCATGCGGGAGGCGACGCTTTCGCTGACACTGGATGACGGGCATGACAGCGCCATCGCGGCGCAACTCGATACGCTGGCCGCAGAGGCAAGGGCCGAACTGGAAGCGCAGGGCATTGCCCCGACGGAAATCGCCATCGAAAAGACGCTACAGCTACGCCCTGCTGGTAGCGAGAACACGGTCGAAGTCACCTATGGCCCTACGTCCGACATGGCGTCATGGTTTCACAGCCAATGGCGTGAACGCTTCGGCTTCGATCCGGAAGGGCGGATCGTCGCCGCCACGGCGCGGGCCGAGGCTATCAATCGTTCCCCGCGCCGCAGTGGACCACCGCTGCCCCTTTGCGAAACGTCGGAACCGGCAGCTGCGACCGTGGACACATGGATGGACGGCCGCGCCCATCAAATCCCGCTCTATCGCCGCCCCGCCCTCGCCGCCGGTTTCGAGGGCGATGGCCCGGCACTGGTGGTCGACGATGTCTCGACCATCGTGGTCGAGCCGGGCTGGCGCATCCAAGTCGATAATGTCGGCAATCTCCTGCTGCGCCGGACGGGCGAGAGCGGTGAACGCACCCTTTCCACCGAACGCGATCCGGTGCGCACCGCGATCATGGGTGCATTGTTCATGGGCATTGCCGAGGAAATGGGCGCCGCGCTTCAGGCCAGCGCCAGTTCGGTCAATATTCGCGAGCGGCTCGATTTCTCGTGCGCGATCTTCGATCGTGAAGGTAATCTGATCGCCAACGCACCGCATATGCCGGTGCATCTGGGCTCCATGGGAGAAAGCGTGCGCACGGTCGCGCGGCGCAGGGCTGATGACGGGCGCGGAATTATGCCCGGCGATGCCTATGCGCTGAACGCGCCTTACGATGGCGGCACGCATTTGCCCGACATCACGGTCGTATTGCCGATCTTCGCCGATGGGGACGATAGCGCGCCGGCATGGTGGGCGGCGGCGCGGGGGCACCATGCCGATATCGGCGGCATCGCGCCCGGCTCCATGCCCGCATCCAGCACCAGCGTCGAGGAAGAAGGCATCCTCCTCGACAATGTGCTGCTGGTCGACGAAGGCCGCTTTCTGGAAGTCGACATGCGCGCCCGCCTTGCCGATAGCGCGTTCCCGGCGCGCGATCCCGACCGCAACATCGCCGACCTCAAGGCGCAGCTTGCCGCCTGCATCAAGGGATCGACTGAACTCAACCGACTTGCCGCCGGGCAATCGCGTGAGGTCGTCGATGCCTATATGGGCCATGTGATGGCACAGGCCGAGGAAGCCGTGTGCGCCCTGCTGGGGCAGCTATCCAGCGGCAGCTTCGCCTATGAGATGGATGATGGATCGACAATCCGCCTGGCCATCACCATCGATAGCGAAGCGCGGGAGGCATTGTTCGATTTCACCGGCACAAGCAATCAGCACAAGGGCAATTTCAACGCCCCGCTCCCCATCGTTCGCGCGGCGGTCCTTTACGCCATTCGGACCATGATCGATGGCGACGTACCGATGAACGAGGGGTGCCTCGCCCCCATCCGGCTGAAAGTGCCTGAAGGTTCGATGCTGAACCCCGTTGCCCCTGCCGCTGTGGTCGCAGGCAATGTGGAGACAAGCCAGGTCGTCACTGACACCATATTCGGCGCATTGGGCGCGATGGCGGGCGCGCAGGGGACGATGAACAATTTCACCTTCGGCAATGCCCGATACCAGTATTACGAGACCATCGCCGGCGGTTCTGGCGCAGGCCCCGGCTTTGACGGCGCGGACGCGGTGCAAACCCACATGACCAATTCGCGCCTCACCGATCCCGAAATCCTCGAAACCCGTTTCCCGGTAGTGCTGGAGGCTTTCGCCATCCGCGCAGGGTCCGGCGGCGCTGGCAAATGGCACGGCGGCAATGGCGTCATCCGCCGCATCCGTTTCCGCGAGGAGATGGAGGCGGGTATCCTTTCGAACCGTCGCCGCGTTCCGCCATTCGGGCTGGAAGGTGGAGAAGCGGGCCAGACCGGCCTTAACCGCGTCATCCGGGCCGGCGGAGCGGTCGAGGAGCTGTCATCCTGCGCCGGGGCCGAAATGCATCCGGGCGATGCGTTCGAAATCGCGACCCCCGGCGGCGGTGGCTATGGCAGGGACTAGGCGCGCGTGGCCGCGTCCAGCTCTGCCCCCAGCAGCAGCATATAGGCCGACAGCCACAACCATGTCAGCAGCACCACCACTGCGCCCAGCGAGCCGTAGGTGGCGTTGTAATTGCCGAAATTGGTGACGTAGATGCCAAAGCCCAATGTCAGCAGGCCGATGCCAACCGCTGCCGCGATCGGGCCCATGGCCCACCAACGCAGCGGGCCGGTTCCGCAGGCTGGCCCAAAGCGATAAAGCAGCCCCGCCGCCAGCGCGAGAAACGCGCCGAGCACGACATAGGTGAGAACGGACAACAGCTGCGCGACGACGATATTGTCCCATAGCCAGTTGCCCAAGAGCCCCAGCAGCGCCATCGCGCCCGCCGCCAGCAGCGCGCCTATGGCACAGGCCGCGGTGATTGCGAGAGCGACGAGATTGCGCTGCAAGAAGCTGCGCGCATCCTTGCATTCATAAGCGACGTTCAGCGCAAGCATCAGCGATCCAGCCCCATTGCGCGCACCGAACAGCGCCAGCCCCAGCGAAACGGCAAGGCCGATCCCCTGCGACTGGTCCGAACCCTGAATGGCGGCCTGCATCTGGTCCTGCACCAATGCCGCGGCCTCTCCGGGCAGCATGCGCGCGATGGCATCCATGTGGGAGGCGATCGTTTCGGGCTGGGCGACAAGGCCGTAGGTCAACACCGCCGCAGCGATCAGCGGGATCATGGCGAGAAACCAGTAAAACGCGACGCCCGCCGCGATCAGGGCGATATTATGTTCGCTGGCGCGGGCCCATCCGGTCTTTGCCCCGTTAACCCATGATTTGCCTGAAGTAACCGAAGCCAATACCGTCCCCTGTGATTGTAATGTTTATGGCGTCCCTGTCTCTGCCCAACAGGCGGCGAGGCAGAGCGTTCCATGGCTTTCTTCGCGATAACGGGAACTCGCGCTTTCCCCGACCATTAACCAAGCTCGCATTGCGTCGCACGGCAAGCGTGTGGCAGTCACCGGAGGGGCATGCAGGAACAAGGTCTCGTTATCGCCCTCGTCGGCGTGTTGGGCATCGGTGCCCAGTGGGTCGCATGGCGCACCGGCTGGCCCGCTATCGTATTGATGCTGATCGCGGGCTTTCTCGCTGGGCCGATCCTTGGCGTCATCGATCCGCATCACGCCTTCGGCGAGTTATTGGAACCGATGATATCCATCGGGGTCGCCATCATTCTTTTCGAAGGCGGCCTCTCCCTCGATTTCCGTGAACTGAGAAAGACCGGAGGCGCGGTCTGGCGATTGGTCGTATTCGGCGTACCCATCGCGTGGGTCGCGGGTTCGCTGGCCTGCTATTACATCGCCGGCCTGGTATGGCCGGTGTCGATCCTGTTTGCCGGGATTCTCGTCGTGACGGGCCCGACCGTGGTCTTGCCCCTGCTACGCCAATCGAGCGTTGCGCCCCGCCCTGCGGCGATCCTGAAATGGGAAGCCATCGTCAACGACCCGTTCGGCGCCATGTGCGCGGTTCTCGCCTATGAATATTTCCGCGCATCGGCCAATGGCGGCGCATTGTTCGACGTGTTGCCGGCGCTGGTTTTCGCGACATTGGCCGCCGCGGTGCTGGGCTATATCGCCGCATGGGTCATCGCGTGGAGCTTTCCGCGCGGCTTCGTGCCCGAATATCTGAAGGCACCGGTGCTGCTGGTGGCGGTGGTCGGCCTGTTTGTCGTCTCGAACATGATCCAGCAGGAAACCGGCCTGGTGGCCGTGACGATGATGGGCGTGGCACTGGCCAATATGAACCTCGATTCCCTGCGCGACATCCATCCGTTCAAGCAGAATATCGCGGTCATCCTCGTCTCGGGCATTTTCATTCTGCTGTCGGCGTCGCTTGATTACGATACGCTGCGCCTGCTGGAATGGCAGTTCACCCTTTTCCTGCTGGCGATCCTGTTCCTCGTGCGTCCGACGACCGTGCTGCTCAGCCTCGCCTTTTCAAAGGTGCCGTGGAAAGAGCGCATATTCCTCGCCTGGATCGCGCCGCGCGGTATTGTCGCGGTCGCCATCTCCGGCCTGTTCGCCCTGCGCTTGTCCGATCTTGGCTATGGCGACGGCACGATCCTGATCAGCCTGTCATTCGCCGTGGTGGTCGCGACTATCGTCGCCCATGGCTTTACCGTGGTGCCGGTGGCGCGCTGGCTGGGCGTGACGGGTTCGACGACGCCAGGGCTGCTGTTGATCGGCGCGACGCCATGGTCGATTTCGCTCGCCAAGGAGCTGGACGAGCTGGATGTGCCCGTGACCCTCGCCGATACCAGCTGGTGGCGCCTGTCGCGCGCACGGCAGCAGGGGCTCGACACCTATCACGGTGAGATCCTTGCCGAGGCAACCGAACATTCGCTGGACCTGTCGAAATACCAGGTGCTGGTCGCCGCGACCGAGAATGAGGCTTATAACGCCCTTGTCTGTAACGAATTCGCGCCGGAAATCGGGCGTGACGCAGTGTATCAGCTGGGCGAACCGACGCATCATAACGATCCGCGCTCTCTGCCGCCTTCGATCCGCGGGCGTTCGCTGTTCCCGTCAGGCCTCGGCATGGAGCAATTGCATCAACGGCAGGCCAAGGGCTGGGAGTTCAGGAAGACGCGCCTGTCCGAACAGTTCGGTTTCGACCAGGCCCGTGATGCCCTGCCCGAAGATGCCGATTTCCTGCTGGTGGTGAAGAAGGGGGGCAACCTGCGCTTCTTCACCCATGCCTCGCGCCCTGCCCCGATGGCCGGCGATGTCGTGATATCCTATTCCCCGCCAGAGGATCCGGTGACCGACAAAGTGCAGGCCAAGCGTGAAAAGCGTGCCCGTGTGCAGGCGAAGAGCGAGCAGGCCGGTGAGGAAGTTCTGGCGCAGACAAAAGACGGAACCGCTGGGGAGGAGCCGAAGCCGGCATGAGGAAGACGATCGCAACTTTAGGAAAGCCGATGACTATTGCCGGTCTGGCGCTGGCACTGGCAGCGTGCGACCAAAACGGAACCACACCGGCAGAGCCAGAGGATGATCCCGCCGCACAGGTCATGCCCGAAGAGGAAGAGGTGGAAGCGCCGCCCGTCAATTCGATCCTGCGCGATGACATGCCCGAACGCCCGATCGAAAAGCCCCCGCTCATGCCGCTGGAAGTCACGATCTCCTATCCCGATGGCGGCAGCGAACTCGACGAGGCGGCAAAGGAAGCCATCGCCAATCTGACTGCTTCCGAGCAGTTTGCCGGGGATGGCGCAATCGTGCTTCGCGGCCATACCGACAGCGAAGGCAATGACGAGGCCAATATACGCGCTTCTCGAAAGCGTGCCGAAGCCGTTGCCGAAATGCTTGAGGAAGCAGGCGCAAGCTCCGACCGTATAAAGATAATTCCGATGGGCGAGCAGAACCCAATCGAACCCAACGCCCTCCCCGACGGAACCCCGAACGAGGAAGGTCGCGCCGCCAACCGGAGAGTCGAAATCACGGTGGAGCCGCCCAGTGACGACACCGGCGAAAGCGCCCCCCCTGCCGCTGCCCCCGAGGAAACGGCGCAGGCAGACGCCCAAGCGAACGATTAATTCGAGCCGTTCCAGCGCCTATCGGCCGGCCCTTCCCCTGAATGGCGGGTGTATAATGGCAAACGGCGCGTTAACCCTGTTGCCGAGATAACATAGCTAGTGTCGCCCCGAGTTTTCGAAGCGAAACATTAACTATCCTATGCTACCTGCTTGCCCAATGCGCGTGCAGACCCCCTTTATCTGGCTCGGACAGAAGCAGAAGCAACGGTTGATCCAGCTTGCCATGTCGCTGTTGGCGACAGTGGCCGTGCTGTATCTGCTCGACCTGCCGAAAATCCTGGATGAACCACCGCGCATCATATCGGCCCGCATGATGCCGCGCGATGCGTCGGGTGAAATCGTGATGATCACCACCGATGCCGACAGCACCGACAACCGCTCAGGAGCGGAGCGCGAGGCGCTGGCGATTTCGGCGCTTGATCCGATGCAGCCGCGCCGGATCGTGTTCGAGGGCCGGTTTCCGAGTGACGATCCCGGCATCGGCCAGCTTCGTGACGTGCTGGCAAGGTCGCGATCGCGAACAGTGGTCGTCTGGCCGGTTTCGAACACCAGCGACAATTCTACAGGGCGGCAGATCGTTCGCACAGCCATTCTCCCCGTGGACGAGGAGGCGGTCGACCTCAATCGCACCTCTATAACCGGATATACGCTGGACGCTGTCACCACATTCGATTCCGGACCAAATACCCTACCGCGGCTAGGTCTCGCTCTTGCTGATATAAATGCGCAAAGCCTGCAGGGCGAAGTTTACCCGATAGACCACCGTTATCGTTTTCAGACCGTGCCCATCTACACGCTTCAGGAACTGCTTTCCGGCAAGGTTTCCGCAGAAGCGATCCGCGGCAAGAGAGTATTGGTCACCGCTCCGCCACTTGGCATTACACAGACATACCGCACGCCCAATCTGGCCGATTCATCGGCCAATTTCGTCGGGGTTCTGGCCGCCGAAACGCTCTACGCCGGCAAATTGAAAGCCTTTCACTGGACGATCCCCTTCCTGTTCCTCGGCCTGTTGTTGGCGGCTGCCACGCTCCTGCCACGCCGAAAGCGACGCATTGGATATGCAGCACTTTTTACAGCATCAATCGCAGCGCCTTTTATCGCGATGCATTTCGACATCGTCCTGCCTGCCGGCATGCTCTACACGCTGCTGGCAATCTATGGCGCGGTCAGGGCCCGCACGATCTGGCGCGATCGCGCCGCGGGCAGCGATGCAACCTCGGGTTTGCCCAACTTCAAGTCGCTGGAGGATGACTTCGCGAAAAGCAACGGCCGCCTGGTGGTGGCCCGCGTGGAGAATTACGAGGAGATCCTTGCCAGCCTCGACCCCACCCTCCATCGCAGCTTCATAAACCAGATCGCCCAGCGACTTGCCGTTGGTGGCGAACTGCGGATCTATACCGATGCCACCGGCCATTTCGCTTGGTTCGATGAGATGGAGCATGCCAAGAGCCACATCACCGGCCTGCTTGCCCTCGCCAGTGCGCCCTTGCGGGTCGGGGATCGCACGCTCGATTTTGCATGCGGGTTTGGCATATTGGACACAGAAGTGACCGTCCCGCGGCAGGCGATAAGCGCGACTGTCGTTGCCGCAGAAATCGCGCAGCGCCGCGCGAGCAGGCTTGCGCTTGTCAGCGAACAGGGCGGAGCGGATGCGGATTGGCAACTTTCGCTGCATTCATCGCTCGACCATGCCATCGCGCACCAGCACATCTATCTGCTGTTCCAGCCCCAGTGCCTGCTGGAGAATGGTCACGTCGTGGGTGCTGAGGCACTCGTGCGCTGGAAGCACCCGCAGCGTGGCGAGATCAGCCCCAGCGAATTCATTCCCCATATCGAAAAGGCAGGCCGCCTCAAGCCGCTGACCGCGCACACGCTGCGTCTGGCGGCGCGCTCGGCTAATGTGCTCGCCAGTGCGGGCGCGCGGGTTTCGGTCAATATCTCGGCCACGCTTCTCGCAGAACATGATTTCATTCCGCTCGTCTGCGACAATATCGCGGCGGGCGGCGGCCGCCCCGAAGCAATCACCATCGAAATCACCGAAACCGCCAAGATCGACGACTTTCCCATCGCCGCGAGCAACCTCAAACTGCTGCAGTCGAAGGGTTTCCACATATCGCTCGACGATTTCGGCACTGGTGAGGCAAATCTTTCGCTTCTGGTCGGCCTGCCTTGCGACGAGATCAAGATCGATCGCAGCTTCGTCACGCTTGCGCAGCATAATGAACGCGCACGCATCGTCATCGGCGCATTGTGCGAAACCGCGCGCAATGCGGACATGCGCCTCGTGGCGGAAGGCATCGAAGTCGAAGAGGAGCGAAACACGCTTACGAAGCTTGGCTGCACCATCGGGCAAGGGTTCTATTACGGACGCCCCATGCGCATCGCTCAGCTGCTTGCGATGGTTCATAGCGACGAAGATTCCATGAGCAAGAAATTAACGCTTTATTAACTATGAGTTTAAGGTTAATGATGAGGCCTCAGTAATGGAGGCCTAAAATGCAGAACCGTAAGCCGAATGGCGCAAACCGTGGTCTGATCGATTGGATCTGGGGCCTGACCTTCGACACTTGATTCGAGGTTGGACTGACCAAATGGAACCCCGCCCTAACCGGCGGGGTTTTTCCTTGGTTCGACGTAAGCCGCACAAGTCTCACACTTCACCGCCGTCCCTGACGCCGATGTCTTGCTATAGCCGGGAACCTGATCACATTGCTTTTGCAATTCACATTGCAATGTGACATTGCCCCCGCATGCAAACCGAACAACTCGAATCGACCCGTACCCGCATCCGCGAAATCATCGCGAAGGGGCGCATGAGCAAATCCGCCATAGCACGCGCTGCAGGCTTGCACGCCAACAGCTTGCGCGACTGCGATGAGCCGCATTGGAACCCGACGTCCGAGACATTGGCCAAGCTCGATTCCTTCCTGCGCGTGAATTCCGACCGGGATGTGATCGCCTCGCCCGAAGAGATCATCGATGAGGCCCGCAACGGGCGCATGTTCATCCTGGTCGATGACGAGGACCGCGAAAACGAAGGCGACCTCGTGATTCCCGCGCAAATGGCGACGCCGTCCGCGGTGAATTTCATGGCAACGCACGGACGCGGCCTGATCTGCCTCACCCTCACCCGTACGCGGACCGAACAGCTCGGGCTCGAACTGATGAGCCGGAACAACCGGACGCGCCACGAAACCGCATTCACCACTTCGATCGAGGCTCGCGAAGGCGTGTCCACCGGCATCAGTGCCGCCGATCGCGCGCGCACCATCAGCGTGGCGATTGACGGAACGAAGGGGGCTGACGACATTGTTACCCCCGGACATGTCTTTCCGCTGATCGCACGCGACGGTGGCGTGCTGACGCGCGCAGGTCATACCGAAGCCGCTGTCGACATCGCCCGGCTTGCAGGCCTTAACCCCTCGGGCGTGATTTGTGAGATCATGAACGATGACGGCACCATGGCGCGCATGGACGATCTCGTTCGTTTTGCCCGCCTGCACGACCTCAAGGTTGGCACGATCCGTGATCTGATCGCCTATCGCCGGCGCCATGACCGTCACGTCAAGGTCGTCTCGGAAAGCCGCTTCACCAGCGCCACTGGCAAGATCTGGACCGCGATGGCATTCCGCAACGAACCGACCGGCGATGAGATGATGGCGCTGGTGCATGGCCGCGTGGATTCCGAAACGCCGACGCTGGTTCGCATGCACACGCTCGACATGTTTGCCGACATTTTGGGTGAAAAGGGGCCCCGCACAGGCCTGCTGCGTCGATCGATGGAAATGATTGAGGGCGAAGGTTCAGGCGTCCTGGTTGCAATCAGCCGACTCAAGGGCGGCGCATTGGCGCGCTATTTTGAAGCGCGTGAAAGCAAGAACCCGGAAGAGATGGACGAACTGCGTGACTATGGCGTAGGGGCACAGATCCTTGCCGAGTTGGGCGTGCACGAGATGATCCTGCTCACCACCTCGCACCATTCACTGATCGCGCTGGAGGGTTACGGCCTGTCGATCGTCGAGGAGCGCCTGATCGCTCCCGCCGGGGCCGAGGCCGTAGAGCCCGCTTGAACGCACCGCATTCTGGAGTAAAGAACTTGTCCCGTTTTCTGATCGTGGAAGCGCGCTTCTACTCGCATCTCAACGACATGCTTATCGCCGGGGCGAAGGGAGTGCTGGAGGCCGAGGGTCATGACGTCGATGTCATCACCGTTCCCGGCGCGCTGGAAATTCCCGCCGCCATCGCGCTGGCTACCGAGGCCGAACGCTATGACGGCTATGTCGCCATCGGCGTCGTCATTCGCGGCGAGACCTATCACTTCGAGATCGTCGCCGGTGAAAGCGCGCGCGGCATCATGGCGCTGACCATGGACGGCATCGCCATCGGCAATGGCATTCTTACGGTCGAGAACGAAGAACAGGCGATCGTCCGCGCTGATCCTTCACAGAAGGACAAGGGCGGCGAGGCAGCCAAGGCCGCCCTCGCCCTCCTCGACCTTCAGGACAAGTTCGCCGCGGCCGAATAAGGCCCGCGAAACGCAGGAGCCTACCAGCCCGTCAGCCGCTCGGCTGCGGGCTGGTAAAGTTCGTCGCTGGGCTGCACGTCGAAAGCCCGGTACCACGCATCCAGATTGCGCACGGCATTGGCATCGTCTTTCGCGCCCTGCGTAATCGCCGATGCCTCCCTTGCCGTCTTGACCGCCTGCAATTGGGCAAAGGCGATGAAGAACCGCTGGTCGCCGGTATAGCCTTCGATCACGCGCGGCTCCTTTCCGCCCAATGATGCGCGATACCCCTCATAGGCCGCTGCCAGACCGGCAATGGTCGGATGGGCGGCGCCTGCTGCATTTGCGAGGCTCTTGCCCACGATCCCGCCGATCCCGCCATAATTCGCTGAAGCATCGGCTTCCGGGTCATAGAACGGCGGCTGCAAAAGGGCCGCGGGCACCTCCAGCACGTTTTGCAGCGGCAGGTAACGCACCTGCATGTCCTGCGTGCCGGTCACCCAGCGTGTGGGATCATAAGGCTTGCCCAACAGGCCAAGTTCCTGCCGATAGGCGGCCCTTTCAGCGGCGACCGTCATGCCATAGGCATTGGCTGCAAACGGGCCGAGATCGGTGAGTTCCTCATATTCATCGGGAAAACCCGTCGCTACGGTCAACTCCTCCAGCGCGGCGGTGCCATCAGCCCCATCGGGCAGGCCATCGGCCATGGCGCGGCGAATGCGATCGACGATGATCGAAACGTCCTTGCGTTCTTCCTCGGAAAAATAGCGAGCGGCATAGAGCCGGCTGAGCGTCCCGCCGAAAAGCGAGCTGATCTGGTGCGTCGCGAGTTCCTCCCGCGAACCGCCGTCGTCCATCACGCCCATCCGCTGTCCGTAAAAAACATAGCGGGCGCGGGCGAATTCAGCGGGTAGCACATTGGCGTGGGTGGAGAGGCGATGGAATATCAGCCAGTCCTTCCACGCATCCAGCGGCACTTCCTTTGCTAAGGTGGAGATACGGGCAATCGCCTCGGCATCGACCACTGCGATCTGCGCCTCGTCGCCAAGCCCCGCGGCTGCCAGCAGCCCGGCCCAGTCGATGCCCGGCGCCTCTTCCTGAAGCTCTTCGGCAGAAAGCATTCGGGCCTGCGAAAGATCCTGCGCCGCGCCTTGCGCCTCGGCGAGCTTGACTTCGAGATCGAGCACCGCATTGGCGCGAGCGGTCGCCCCCGTGCGCCCGCCACGTGACAGGATCCGCGCCACGTAATCGCGATAGGCCGCGCGAGTCGCGCGGGCGGCGGAGCTTTCAAGCAGATAGGCTTCGCGGTCGGGCAGCCCCAATCCGCCCGGCAGCAGCCACGCCGCGGCATTCTTACCCGTCGGCGCCGGCAATACCGAAACCGCGAACAGATTCTCGCTTTGCTTGCCGGCAAGCGGCTCGGCATCGGCGCGCAGCGTGGTACCGATCGCGCGCGACAGGCCGGCCACATCCTCGATCCCGTCGATGCGTTCGATGAAACTGCTGGCGGGTTTCAGGCCGAGGCGATCAATCATCTCCCGGTCCATGTAATAGCGGTAATAATCGCGAACGAGCGCCTCTGGCGTCCCCCGGTCCTGCGGGCGACCGGCGATATCCTCGACGATGGAAGTCAGGCGGCGGTCAAGTTCGGCCTCAGCCGCGCTGGTGCGCGAGACATTACTTGCATCGGCGGGCACCACGGCGTTGCGCAGCCAGTTGCCGTTCGCATATCGATAGAAATCATTGCCCGGATCAACAGCGGTATCCACGCTTTCTCCGTCGATTCCCGATCCGGTGCCTTGAATGGGGGAAACCGTCTCGCTCTCTCCGGCACAGGAGGAAAGGAGAGCAAGGCCAAGCACGGCCAAAAGGCCCAGCCAGCAGCGGCGAAGCGATATGGGGAAAGCGGCAATGTGAGGACGAACGGGCAAAAAAGTGCTCTACGTGTGGCGCCCGCACCGGCGCACTTGTCGATATGTGGCAAAAACGTGGCACCCGTTCTAATGGCTCAGGCCGCGCGGCGCAAACCGTTCCTTGGGGCAAGACGCACAGCCGGATACAACAGGCCCGAAACGAAACAGGCCCGCTCCGCGTGTAGCGGAACGGGCCCGTTTCAATAGATTGCGAACCGGATCAGGACAGGCGGCCGAATGCGCCCGACCCTGCATAGAGCGCGCTTGCGCCCAGTTCTTCCTCGATACGGATGAGCTGGTTGTATTTCGCAAGACGGTCCGACCGCGCGAGCGACCCGGTCTTGATCTGGCCGCAGTTGGTGGCGACGGCGAGGTCGGCAATGGTCGCGTCCTCGGTTTCGCCCGAACGATGGCTCATCACCGAGGTGTAGCCCGCGCGATGCGCCATGGCGACAGCTTCCAGCGTCTCGGTCAGCGTGCCGATCTGGTTGACCTTCACCAGCAGCGAGTTGGCGAGGCCGTCCTCGATACCCTTGGCCAGACGGCGCGGGTTGGTGACGAACAGATCGTCGCCGACCAGCTGGACCTTGTCGCCGATCTTGTCGGTCAGCGCCTTCCAGCCCTCGAAGTCGTCCTCGGCCATGCCGTCCTCGATCGACTTGATCGGATAGTTGGCACACAGATCAGCCAGGTAATCGGCCATTTCCACGCCCGAGAGCGAGATCCCCTCACCCGCGATGTCATAGCGGCCATCGGCGAAAAACTCGGTGCTGGCGCAGTCGAGTGCGAGAGCGACATCTTCACCGGGCTTGAAACCGGCCTTCTCGATCGACTTCATGATGAAATCGAGCGCGTCGCGCGTGCTGCCGATGTTGGGAGCAAAGCCGCCTTCATCGCCGACTGCGGTCGAGAGGCCCTTTTCGGCAAGGCCCTTCTTCAGCGTGTGGAAGATCTCGCTGCCCCAGCGAACCGCTTCGGCAATCGATTCGGCGCCGACCGGCATGACCATGAATTCCTGGAAATCGATCGGGTTGTCGGCATGTTCACCGCCATTGATGATGTTCATCATCGGTACGGGCAGCATGTGGGCCGAAACGCCGCCGATATAAGCATAAAGCGGCAGGCCGCGCGCAGCCGCCGCAGCCTTGGCCACCGCCATCGACGCGCCGAGAATCGCATTGGCGCCGATCCGGCTCTTGTTCTCCGTCCCGTCGAGCGAGATCATGGCAAGGTCGATATCGCGCTGGTCTTCGGCGTCGAGGCCGAGGAGAACGTCGGAAATCTCGGTATTGCAGGCCTCTACGGCTTTCAGCACGCCCTTGCCCATATAGCGACTCTTGTCGCCATCGCGCAGTTCCACCGCCTCATGCGCGCCGGTCGACGCGCCGGAGGGAACGGCGGCACGGCCCATCGAGCCGTCCTCCAGCAGCACGTCCACCTCAACGGTCGGATTGCCACGGCTGTCGAGGATTTCGCGAGCGTGGATATCGATGATCGCGGTCATTTAATGGGCCTCTTTTCCAAATTTAACGGTCCTGCGCCCCCTTGTTGGCGGCATCGGACATGCCAGATATATCAGCAGGGGCGCAGGCTAGCGCAATTCGTGATATGCGTGGCCGAATTAGTTGGCGGAACAATGACTGGCAACAGTCGTTATTGCATCAACACCAGGGGGCTGAACCCGTCCCCTCTTTTTGCCAGCCCGCCCCGAAAGGGTAAGGCTGGAGAGAACCGCCGGGCCACCGGCCCGACCTGGCAACCCATCCAACCCCTTCGCCAGAGGGGACGGACAAGGACGAAAGATGCAAACCATGGTCGAACCTATCGAACCCGTTTCCCCCACTCCCGATCACCGCACCGAAGCGAAGAGCCGCTTTTCGAAGGCGCTTGAGGAAGCCAAGGCCGGCGTTGCCGAGCTGAAGGCCGAAGCGCTGGAAAAGACCAGTGGCTACAAGGACCGCGCCGGTGAGAAGGGCGATCAGCTCAAGGGCGATGCCAACGCCTATGGCGATCAGGCCAAGGCCAAGGCCTATGAGCTTGCCAACGAAGGCAAGGGCAAGGCCAGCGAAGGCATGGTCGCGCTCTCTAAGCTGATCACCGACAATGCGCCGACGCTCGATGAGAAGCTTGGCGTCAAATATGGCGATTACGCCCGCTCGGCTGCCGGCAGCCTTGAAAAGAACGCAGCCTCGCTCGACGAAAAGAGCCTTGAGCAGATCGGCGACGATGCGCGCGAATTCGTGCGCAAGAGCCCGGGCACCGCTGTCGCGATCGCGGCAGGCGCCGGCTTCCTGCTGGCACGGCTGTTCCGCAGCAAGTGATCGGGCCGGATCGGTGCTCTCCACAATGACGTGCAGTGCGTACCGATCATGACCGGATGAGAGGCGGAGCGCGTCTGTTCAGGGCGCGCCCGCCTTTTGCCTTTTCCGCCACGGTTCGAAAGGGCCGGACGCAAACGAAATTCGGTGCCGGACCAAGGCCGGTGCCTGGGGGACAAGACTGAAATGGCGGAAAGCGCCGATGACATCGCTGTCGAGCGATCACTGATCGAGGATATCAGCACGCTTGTCGAAGACGGCAAGATGCTGGCCGAGGCCGAGATCGACTTCCATAAAAAGCGCGCCCTTTACGCCGCGAACGAGGCGAAGGGCATTACCGCGCTATTCGTCGCGGCAGCCGTATGCGGCTTTTTCGCGGCGATGGCGCTGGTAGTCGGGCTGGTGCTCGCACTGGGGCAGATCATCACCTATTGGGGATCGACTGCGCTTGTTACCGCCGTGCTTGGCATCATTGCACTGCTTTTGGCCAAAAAGGGGACGGCAAAGATCAACAGGATGAAGGCGGTCATCGCCGCCGATGAGGAAGGTCGAAACGCATGAGCGAGGAAGAAGTCCTTGAAGCGCGCCGGCTGAGGAAAGCGGCACGCAATGTTTTCGAAACCCAGCGCGATCTGATCAAGTCCGATCTTGGCGCGGCAGGTGTCGGCAAGCGCGTCGCGACCCGCCTCGCCTCGGATGGGCGCATGCTGGCCGAGGAAGCCGCCGATGCCGCGAACACACACCGCCCGATAGTGGCCGCTGGCGCGCTTGCCGTTACGGCATGGCTGCTGCGCGGGCCTATCATGGCATTTGCCGACCGTGTGCTTGGCCGTGAAGAGGGTGAAGAGGAAGAGGCATTCGACACGGCCGACACCCCGCAAGCCCCGGAATAAGCGCTTTTGGAACCGGATCACGTCCGATCCATTGATCTGACAAGACATCAATCAATCGAGGAAACGCCCGTGACCAACGAACCTGCCGCAACCACCGCAACGACCCCTGCAACGCCGATCGAGCCGGTCGGCGTTCCGTCGAACGATATCGAAGCGCCCCGCGAGCCGACGCTGGCCGAAAAGGTTTCCGCAGCACAGGCGCGTCTTGCTGAACGTACGGCCCCTGCCCGCGCCAAGGCCGCGGAGAACACGAAGAAGGCTGCTCGCAGCGCCAGCGATTTCGTCAAGGAGCACCCCGTCCTCGCACTTTCCGGTGCGGTCGTTGCCGGTGCAGCCATCGCCCTCGCCCTTCCGGGCAAGCCGGGGCGCAAGGTGCGCGGCGCCGTGCTTTCCACCGGCGGTCTTCTGGCGGAACTGGCCAGCACCTATGGCTCGCAAATGCTGGCCATGGCCGAAGATGCTGCTGAAACGTCCAAGGAAAAGCTGGGCGAAATTGGCGAAAATTTTGCCGAATCGAGTTCCGCACTTGCGAGCACCTTGTCGGAAAAAGGCGAAGGCACGCTACTGTCGGCCCGCCATATCGGTGAAAAGGCCGCACTTGCCGCCCGTCAGGCCAGCGAGGACGCAGCTTTCAAGACCGGCTCGCTCGCTTCGCGCCTGCGGAAATAAATAGGTTGTTTTTCAAAAAATAGGTCCGACCCCCCTTTGGATCGGCCGCCGCATCGGTTAGAAGCCGCCCGATCCCGCCCGATCGGGCGGCTTTACCTTTACCAGCGGAGTATTTGATGGCGCAGCTTCTGCATCTTGTGATGGGTGGCCGAGTGAAAGACCCCCGTGGCCTCGAATTCGAGGACCTGAACAACCTCGATATCGTCGGCGTCTTCCCCGACAAGGCTTCGGCCGAGGAAGCATGGCGCGGTGCAGCCCAGCGCACTGTAGACGATGCAGAGATGAAATATGTGGTGGTGCACCTGCACCGGCTGCTGGAACCCGATCTCAAGCTCGACTGAGGTCCGGATGCAATTCGGGCGGGGAAGCCAAAGCCTCCCCGCCCGAAGCAATCAGATGAATTCGATTTTGTCGACAAGGTAGAACCGCTCGCCCGAAGGCACGGTAACCTCTACCTCTTCCTCGACTTTCTTGCCGATCAATGCGCGGCCCAGCGGGCTGGAATAGCTGATCCGGCCCTTTTTAGCGTCAGCCTCGGTCGGACCAACGATCTGGTATTTGATCGGCTTGTCGTCCTCGTCCAGCAGGGTGACAGTCGCGCCAAAGATGATCTTGTCGCCCGACAGCGAAGCCGGATCGATGATCTGCGCACGGCTGACCTTGTCCTCCAGATCGGCGATCGTCGCCTCTACCTGGCCCTGGCGCTCCTTGGCGGCATGGTATTCGGCGTTTTCCGACAAATCGCCATGCGCGCGCGCTTCTTCGATCGCATCGACGATGCGGGGACGCTCCTCACGCAGAGCCTTCAATTCGGCGGTCAGCTTTTCATAGCCTTCCGCCAGCATCGGTACCTTTTCGACACTCGCCATTTTTAATTCGTTCCTCCTGGCCCTCCCCGCGGCGAGACAGGTTTCCCGCCTGCCGAAACCTTTGGCTCCGGGGTAGTGCGGGTCTACGCTGCTAGGGGAAAAGCGTTAGCGGTCAGCTATAATAGGCCTGAAGCGAGCGTACTTCAAGCGTAGCGGAGCGCTGGGCCACAATCGCCTCTGCCGCGACGCGCGCGCCAGCGGCCGTGGTATAGATCGGAACCTTTGCTTCCAGCGCGGCCTGACGGATGGACTTGCTGTCCTTCAGGCTTTGCCAACCCTCGGTCGTGTTGAAGATCATCGCGACCTCACCGTCGATGATGGCATCGACGATATGCGGGCGACCTTCGGCAACCTTGTTGACCGGTGTGACCTCGACCCCGTTGTCGGCCAGAAAGCGCTGAGTGCCGCCGGTCGCGATGATCTTGAATCCGTTTTCCGTAAGTTCCTTGACCGCGGGCAGGATGGTGTCCTTGTCGCTGTCCTTTACCGAAACGAAAAGCACACCGCTTTCGGGCAGGATCGCGCCAGCACCAAATTGGCTTTTCACGAAAGCGCCGGTGAAAGTCGGGTCAATGCCCATGACTTCGCCGGTCGATTTCATTTCGGGCGACAATGCCGGATCCGCGCCGGGGAACTTGCTGAAGGGGAACACCGCTTCCTTGATCGCGAAATAGTCGATGTCGCGCTTGATCGGCGGGAAATCGGCCAGCTTTTCGCCTGCCATGATGCGGGCGGCGTATTTCGCGATGGACTGGCCGATCGCCTTGGCGACAAAGGGCACGGTCCGGCTAGCGCGCGGGTTAACCTCGATCAGATAGACCTTGCCGTCCTTGACCGCGAACTGGATGTTCATCAGGCCAACAACCTTCAGTGCACGGGCCAATGCCTCGGCCTGACGCTCCATCTCCTCGATAATCTCGGGTGGGAGGCTGTAGGGCGGGATCGTGCAGGCGCTGTCGCCCGAATGCACGCCGGCTTCCTCGATATGCTGCATGACGCCCGCGACGACCACGTCGGTGCCATCGCACAAGGCATCGACATCGCATTCCACCGCATCGCGCAGATACTGGTCGATCAGAACAGGCGAGTCTCCGGAAACGCGCACGGCCGTTTCCATATATTCGTCGAGTTGGCCTTCGCTGTCCACGATCTCCATCGCGCGGCCGCCCAGCACGTAGGACGGGCGGATGAGCACGGGATAGCCGATCTGCGCCGCGATGCCGCGCGCCTCTTCCTGGCTGCGCGCGATGCCGTTCGAGGGCTGCAGCAGGTCGAGCTTGTTGACCAGCTTGGCGAAACGCTCGCGGTCTTCGGCAAGGTCGATGGCATCCGGGCTGGTGCCAAGGATCGGGATGCCCGCATCCTCAAGCGCCTGCGCCAGTTTCAGCGGGGTCTGCCCGCCGAACTGCACGATCACGCCGACCAGCGTGCCGCGCGACTTTTCGACATCGAGGATTTCCAGCACGTCTTCGGCGGTAAGCGGCTCGAAATAAAGCCGGTCGGAGGTGTCGTAGTCGGTCGACACGGTCTCCGGGTTGCAGTTGATCATGATGGTTTCATAGCCCGCTTCTTCCAGCGCGAAGCAGGCATGGCAGCAGCAATAGTCGAACTCGATACCCTGACCGATGCGGTTGGGTCCGCCGCCAAGGATCACGACCTTCTTGCGCTCGGACGGATCGGCCTCGTTCTCGGCCTCGCCGAACAGCGGGTTTTCATAGGTCGAGTACATATAGGGCGTGATCGCCTCGAACTCGGCGGCGCAGCTGTCGATGCGCTTGAACACGGGGCGCACGCCCAGCTTGTGGCGCAGGGCGCGGATTTCTTCCTCGCTCGTGCCGCCGGCCATGGCCTTCAGCGTATCGTGGAGGAGGCCCGAACGCTTCGCCTGCGTTTCGCCCATGCCGCCCGCGACACCGACCGAACGCACGGCCAGCGTGGCAAGGCGCTTGTCCGAAAAGCCCATGGCTTTCAGGCGGCGCAGGCCCTCTGTCGTGCGGGGCACGCCATGGGCGATGATGTTCGCTTCCTCGGCGATGATCTGTTCGATGTGGCGCAGGAACCAGAGGTCATATTGCGTGATCGAATGGATCTCATCGATGGTAAGCCCTTCGCGGAAGGCCTGTGCCACGATCAGCAGGCGCTCGGGCGTCCGCTCGGCAAGGCGAGCGGTGATGACCTCCTTGTTCGCGCCTTCCAGCTCTTCTACCCGGTTGAAGCCGTCCAATCCGGTTTCGAGGCCGCGCAGCGCCTTCTGCATCGATTCCTTCATGTTGCGGCCGATCGCCATGACCTCGCCCACCGACTTCATCGCGGTCGACAGCTTGTTCTCCGCGCCCTTAAACTTTTCAAAGGCGAAGCGCGGGATCTTGGTGACGATATAGTCGATGGTGGGTTCAAAGCTGGCAGGCGTCGCCCCGGTGATCTCGTTCGTGATCTCGTCCAGCGTGTAGCCCACGGCGAGCTTGGCCGCGACGCGCGCGATGGGGAAGCCGGTGGCTTTCGATGCCAGCGCCGAGGACCGCGAAACGCGCGGGTTCATCTCGATCACGATGAGGCGGCCATCGGCGGGATTCACTGCGAACTGTACGTTCGAACCGCCTGTTTCCACGCCAATTTCACGCAGCACGTTCAAAGACGCGGTGCGCATGATCTGGTATTCCTTATCGGTCAGCGTCAGCGCTGGAGCGACCGTAATGGAATCGCCCGTGTGCACGCCCATCGGATCGACATTTTCGATCGAGCAGATGATGATGCAATTGTCCTTCTTGTCGCGGACAACCTCCATCTCATACTCTTTCCAGCCGAGGAGCGATTCCTCGATCAGGACCTCGGTCGTGGGGCTGGCGTCGAGGCCTTCGCGCACGATTTTCTCGAACTCGGCCTTGTTATAGGCGATGCCGCCGCCGGTGCCGCCCAGCGTGAACGACGGGCGAATGATCGCAGGGAGGCCCGTGGTGTCGAGCACCTTGATCGCCTCATCCAGCGTGTTGGCAACGCCGCTGCGCGCACTTTCGAGGCCGATGGCGTCCATCGCCTTACGGAAACGCTGGCGGTTTTCGGCCTTGTCGATGGCGTCGGCGTCCGCGCCGATCATCTTCACGCCATATTTCGACAGCGTGCCATTCTCATAAAGCTTGAGCGCGGTGTTGAGCGCGGTCTGCCCGCCCATGGTCGGCAGCAGCGCATCGGGGCGCTCCTTGGCGATGACGCGCTCTACGAATTCGGGCGTGATCGGCTCCACATATGTCGCGTCGGCCATTTCCGGATCGGTCATGATCGTCGCCGGGTTCGAGTTTACCAGAATGACCCGGTAACCCTCTTCCTTCAGCGCCTTGACCGCCTGCGTGCCCGAATAGTCGAACTCGCACGCCTGCCCGATGATGATCGGACCCGCGCCGATGATGAGGATGGAGGAGATGTCAGTGCGTTTTGGCATTTCGTTATTTATCCTCGATCTTAGGCGAGAAATCGGGCGGGCTTGCAGGCAGCGCCATCGATCTATTTAAACTGTGCAACACTTCCTTCAGTGAAGAAGCGCCTTCGGCTTCACCCTTTTCGAAGGTAAGACGCGTTGCTGACTTTCCTTCAGCACAGTTCCTGCCTTCGTCATTGGCCCAGCCAAGAGAATGTAATTTTTTCTGCGTCCATTTTATCCGATGGTTAGGGACGCTGATTTTTAATGTGCGACAATCGCTTTCATCGAGCGCATCGATTGCCTTTTTATTACGCCGAAAACTGACAATAACTGCGGCTGCTGTTAGAAGCAGGATCGCGAAGCCTATTACCAATCCGACGTTTAGCGTCACCCCAACTCACCCACGAATTTCTCGAACAGGTAGAAACTGTCCATCGGTCCCGGCGAAGCCTCGGGGTGGTATTGCACGCCGAACGCCTTCTTGCCGGTGATCGCGATGCCGCAATTGGTGCCGTCGAACAGCGATTTGTGCGTTTCGATCACGCCTTCGGGCAGCGTCTCGCCATCGACCGCGAAACCGTGGTTCATCGAGGTAATCTCGACCAGCCCCTCGGTCTCGCCCCAGATGCCGCCGACGCGCTGCACCGGGTGGTTGGCGCCGCGGTGGCCCTGGAACATCTTGGCGGTCTTCGCGCCTGCGGCCAGCGCCAGCATCTGGTGGCCAAGGCAGATGCCGAACAGCGGAACGTCTGCGTCCAGCAGCGCCTTGATCACCGGCACCGCGTAGACGCCGGTCGCCGCCGGATCGCCGGGGCCGTTCGACAGGAACACGCCGTCGGGCTTCAGCGCCATGATCTCGTCATAGCTCGCTTCCGCCGGGACGACAGTAACCTTGGCCCCTGCCCGCACGAGATTGCGGAAGATATTGTCCTTCGCGCCGAAATCCATGGCGACGACATGCGGGCGGCCATCGGCGCCCGGCTCGTCATAGCCGGAACCCAGCATCCAGTGCCCGCCGGTCCAGCCTTCGCTGATTTCGCGGCTGACATCCTTGGCAAGGTCGAGGCCTTCGAGGCCGCTCCACGCCGCTGCCTTGGCCACCAGCGCGTCAATGTCGAACTGGCCGTCGGGATTGTGCGCGATCACCACATTGGGCGCGCCCTGAATGCGGATGCGGCGCGTCAGCGCGCGGGTATCGAGCCCGGCGATGCCGATCTTGCCCTTGGCCTTCATCCATTCGGGGAAATCGCCCATGGAGCGGAAGTTCGAAGGGTCGG
The DNA here is from genome assembly GCF_001661965.1 of Croceicoccus mobilis. Classification (GTDB taxonomy): domain Bacteria; phylum Pseudomonadota; class Alphaproteobacteria; order Sphingomonadales; family Sphingomonadaceae; genus Croceicoccus; species Croceicoccus mobilis. The sequence continues at coordinate 333,595 of NZ_LYWZ01000025.1, read as the reverse complement.
TCACATCCTCGCGCACCACGCAGCCCAGCGCCGAATCGACCGCGCCTTCGACGTCTTCGCTGTTGGTGCCGACATTGCCGATATGCGGGAAAGTGAAGCACACGACCTGCCCTGCATAGGACGGGTCGGTCATCACTTCCTGATAGCCGGTCATCGAGGTGTTGAAGCAAAGTTCACCCACAGCCTCACCCGTCGCGCCAAAGCCGCGGCCATAGGCGACATGCCCATCGGCAAAGACGAGAACGGCAGTGGCCCCCTCTGGAGTAGACGCGTGAGTAGAAGCGGGGTCGGCCATGGGGCGCTCCGTTGGTCAGGGTTCCGGCGATATGTGCTAAGGCCCGTCCGCTAGAGACGGCAGGGCCAAGCGTCAAGCACGGATCCGGGTATTTCTTAACAGTCGCACAGCCCGTCCGGTTTGCATACGCCGCAAACGCGCCTATCTGCGCCACAGACCCAAATCACGCTATCAGACAGAGAAGAAAAATCATGCTCCGCGACGATCTCAAGGCCGCCCAGATCCAGGCGATGAAGGACAAGGACAAGGAGCGGTTGAACGCCGTGCGCCTGATTCTCGCCAAGGTGAAGGATCGCGACATCGAACTGCGCACCAGCGAGGCGACCGGCGACGACGATGCGCTGGTGATCGACGTGCTGCAGAAGATGGCGAAGCAGCGCCGCGAATCGATTGCGATGTACAACGATGGCGGCCGCGCCGAACTGGCCGAAGCGGAGGAAAAGGAACTCGTCGTGATCGAGGAATTCCTGCCCGCGCAGATGAGCGAGGAAGACACCAAGGCCGCGATCGAGGCGATCAAGGCGGAAACCGGTGCCAGCGGCATGAAAGACATGGGCAAGGTCATGGCCGAGCTGAAGGCCCGCCACGGCACCGAACTTGACATGAGCAAGGCAAGCGGCCTCGTGAAAGCATCGCTGGCGTGAAGGCCTCGCTTTCCTGAGCGCGCTGCGGCATTAGGGGGCGATGGCGCTCTCTCCCCAATGGCTGGACGAACTTCGGTCGCGGATCACGCTTTCCGCGCTGATCGGCCGTACCGAAAAGCTTCAGCGCGCGGGGCGTGAGTTCAAGGCGTGCTGCCCCTTCCATAACGAGAATACGCCCAGCTTCTACGTCAATGACGAGAAGCAGTTTTATCACTGCTTTGGCTGCGGGGCGCATGGCGATGCCATCCGCTGGATGACCGACCAGCGCGGCCTGCCCTTCATGGATGCGGTCAAGGAACTGGCGCAGGAAGCAGGCATGGAAGTGCCCGCCGCCGACCCGCGCTATGCAGAGGCCGCGGAACAGCGCGCCACGCTGTATGACGTGCTGGCCGAAGCGCAAGGGTGGTTCGTAAAGAATCTCGCCGCGCCAGAGGGTTCGGCCGCCCGCGCCTATCTGAAGCAGCGCGGCATCAATGATGCGCAGATCCGCGAATTCGGCTTCGGCTTCGCGCCGGATGCGCGCGGCGCGATCGCAGGCGTTCTGGACGGCTTCCCCAAGGAGATGCTGATCGAGGCGGGCCTGTTGATCAGTGTGGATGGCAAGGAACCTTACGACCGCTTTCGCGGACGGCTGATGCTGCCGATTCAGGACCGCCGCGCCCGCGTGATCGGCTTTGGCGGCCGGATCATGGAGAAGCGCGACAACGCGCCGAAGTACCTCAATTCGCCCGACACGCCCGTTTTCGACAAGGGGCGCACGCTTTACAATATCCACCGAGCCTCGGCTTCATCGCGCCAATCCGACCGCGTCGTCGTGGTCGAAGGCTACATGGATGTCGTCGCACTGGCAGGCGCCGGTATTCCCGAGGCGGTTGCGCCGATGGGTACCGCGCTGACCGAGCGGCAGATCGAACTGCTCTGGCGCATGGTGCCGGTTCCGGTGCTGTGCTTCGACGGCGACAGCGCCGGGCAGCGGGCCGCCATGCGTGCGGTGGAACGCGCCCTCCCCCTGCTGCGGCCCGGCCACAGCCTCTCGATCGTGACGCTCCCTGAAGGATTGGACCCCGACGACCTGATTCGCCGCGATGGTCCTGCCGCGATGAAGGCGCTGCTGGGCAAGGGCGAAACGCTACTCGACGTGATCTGGCGGGTTGAAAGCGCCGCCGCCCCGCTGAACACTCCCGAAGCGAAGGCGGGGCTGAAGGAGCGGCTGATGGCGCATGCCGATGCCATACAGCACCCTGATATCAAGGCACTTTACGCCCGCGAACTGCGCGAAAGGTTCTCAGATTTCGCCTTTCCCCGGCGCGAGCGCACGCCGTTCACGCCAAATCGCGGCGGAGGCTATGGCGGACAGCAGGGCAAGGGCAGGTTCGGTGGTAAGCCGTTCGGCAGGGACAACACGCCGCCTTCCGCAGCCTTGCGGCAGATGAATCCGGCCACGGCGCGCAAGCGGCTTACCGACGCGGTATTGGCCGGGCTCACCCGCTATCCGGCGCTGCTGGCAGAGGAAGCGGAAAGGCTCTCGCACCTCGTACCCGAAGACCGCGAGCAGGCCCGGATGCTCAATGCCATGCTCGACATTGCGGAATCGGGGCAAATCCCTGATCGCCCGCTTGAAAGAGCCGAATTTGCCGCCATATTGGCCCAACGTGGACTGGCCCTACCCACCGGGGACGCGATCGGCGGCACAAAGTTTGCCTTTCTGACCGATCGAACACAGGCGCCCGAGGCCACGCAAGAACTGAGCGAGGCAATCTCGCTGCTGGTCGAAAGGCCGGCGATTGAGGCTGCGCTTGCACAGGCGACCGCGCGTTTCGCCGAAGATCCGGAAGGGTCCTTCGCGGAACAGCAGCGTCTTTTGAAGAGAAAGCTGGAATTTGACGGTCGCCTCATGCAAATGGCGGCTACGCGAAGCAATAGTCAGGCCGAGTAGAGAGAGTGGGAAAGCTCGACATGCGAAAAGCCGGGACCAGAGCAGACAAATAGGCGGTAATGGCAACCAAATCGAAAAACGGCAGCGGCGGCGACGGTGATTCCCCGCTGATCGACCTCAACGAAGCTTCGATCAAGAAACTCATCGCTCGCGCGAAAAAGCGCGGCGTGATCACGATCGACGAGCTGAACGAGGCGCTCCCGCAGGATCAGATGACTTCCGAGCAGATCGAGGACGTGATGTCCGCGATCTCGGAAATGGGCGTGAACATCGTCGAGAGCGACGAGGATTCCGAAGGCGACGACGACGATACGCCCGATGAGATCGACGGCGGCAGCGACGACGATTCCGACGACAGCTCGGGCGCCAGCACCGCCAAGGACAACAAGGCGCCTGCCAAGAAGAAGGAAACGGTCGAGCGGACCGACGACCCCGTGCGCATGTACTTGCGCGAAATGGGTGCCGTCGAACTGCTGAGCCGCGAAGGCGAAATCGCCATCGCCAAGCGCATCGAGGCCGGCCGCGACATGATGATCATGGGCCTGTGCGAAAGCCCGATCACTTTCCACGCCATCATCCAGTGGTCCGAAGCGCTCAACAACGAGGAAATGCAGCTGCGCGAGATCCTCGATCTTGACGCCATGCTGTCGAAGGAACCTGCCCCTGAAAGCCTGAATGACGACGATGAAGGCGACGGCGAGATTTCCGAGGAAACCGCCGGTCCGTCGTACAAGGAAGACGATGACGACGATTCGGACGAGGAGTCCGAAGACGGCGAAGAGGGTTCGACCCGCGAGAAGGAAGAGGACGAGGAGGACAACACCCTGTCCCTCGCCCAGATGGAAGCGGCGCTGAAGCCCGATGCCATCGAGCGTTTCGCCCGCATCACCAAGCTGTTCAAGAGCTTCGAGAAGCTGCAGGGAGAGCGCGTCGACGCGCTGAACCGTGGCGAAGTGTTCCCCAAGGCCAAGGAAAACAAGTACGAAAGCCTGAGCGAGGAACTCACCGCCGAAGTCGAATCCGTGCAGTTCCACGCGACCAAGATCGAATTCCTGGTCGACAATCTCTATGCCTTCAACCGCCGCCTGACCGCGCTGGGCGGCCAAATGCTGCGTCTGGCCGAGCGTCACAAGGTCAAGCGCGCCGATTTCCTCCAGCAATATGTCGGGCGCGAGCTTGACGAAAACTGGCTGGTGGAGATGTCGAAGAAGGACAAGAAATGGGCCGCCTTCGCCGAGAAGGAAGCCGATCCTGTCGAACGCATCCGCGCCGAGATTTCGGACATCGCCAGCCAGACCGGCATGGCGCTCCCGGAATTCCGCCGCATCGTGAACATGGTGCAAAAGGGCGAGCGCGAGGCGCGTATCGCGAAGAAGGAAATGGTCGAGGCGAACCTGCGTCTCGTGATTTCCATTGCCAAGAAATACACGAACCGCGGCCTGCAGTTCCTGGACCTTATCCAGGAAGGGAACATCGGCCTGATGAAGGCGGTCGACAAGTTCGAGTATCGCCGCGGCTACAAGTTCTCGACCTATGCGACATGGTGGATCCGTCAGGCGATCACGCGTTCGATCGCGGACCAGGCCCGCACGATCCGTATCCCGGTCCATATGATCGAGACGATCAACAAGCTGGTCCGCACTTCCCGCCAGTTCCTGCACGAGCAAGGGCGTGAGCCCACGCCCGAGGAAATGGCCGAGCGTCTTTCGATGCCGCTCGAAAAGGTGCGCAAGGTGATGAAGATCGCCAAGGAGCCGATCTCCCTCGAAACGCCGATCGGCGACGAGGAAGACAGCCATCTGGGCGATTTCATCGAGGACAAGAACGCCATCATCCCTGTCGATGCGGCAATCCAGTCCAACCTGAAAGAGACCGTCACGCGCGTTCTCGCCAGCCTCACCCCGCGTGAAGAGCGCGTGCTGCGCATGCGTTTCGGCATCGGCATGAACACCGATCACACGCTGGAGGAAGTGGGCCAGCAGTTCAGCGTGACCCGCGAACGCATCCGGCAGATCGAGGCAAAGGCGCTGAGAAAGCTCAAGCACCCGAGCCGCAGCCGCAAGATGCGCAGCTTCCTCGACCAGTAACAAAAAGCCCCGCTTCGGCGGGGCTTTTCACTGGTTGCGATGTGTAGTCAGCTCAGTCGAAAATACCGACGGCAAGCTCGACCCATATGGCAAGGCCAAGCAGCAGCACCCCGCCGGCCAGCGCATATTTCATCAGCCGGCCTCCTTCGGCCATGCGCGAAATCCCCTCAATGGCTCCGCCGACCAGAAGGACAAGGGAACCCATCACGAGAAAATCGCCGGGGCCCCAGTTTACCTCGCTGCTGAACTGCATGGCTATGGCGGGGACAATCAGAATAGCGGCGCCAAGGCTCCACGCCGCTATGCGAAGGATCGCGAAAGTTTTCCGACTGGCAATCTGCGTATTCATCGTGGCTCCCCTTAACTTTGCCATGAACGACTCGTCGCCGTAAATACTCGGCCCGTCGTGCATCATGCGGTTTCCACATTTACGCCTGATGAGCAGAAAAAACAAAGCGGCGGCAACACCGGTTGCCGCCGCTCCGTTCGAAAGCAAGTTCGAGTGCCTCTTACTCGGCCGGTTCATGCTCCTCGATCGCCTGAGCAGACGCCATTCCCGGCGCATCGGATTTGCCGCCCAGTTTTTCGCGCACGCCCTTCTCGATCTTCTCTCCGGTGTCCTTGTCGATGGACTTCCAGTAATCGAAAGCGCGCAGCAGCACCTTTTCCGACACGCCATCGCACAAATGGCCAACGACGTTCATGACCAGTCGCTCACGCGCGGCATCGTCCATCACGTCACGGACCAAGGCGCCTGCCTGGCTGAAATCATCATCATCCTTGCGCAGCGTATAGGCTTCGCGAACCATGTCGCCGTCGGAATGCCACAGACCGGCTTCGCCCGTCAGATCAGGCTGCGCTGCCGGACCGCCATAGCTGTTTGGCGCATAAACCGGATCGACCGCGTTTTTCGTGCGCATCGCGCCGGCACGCGAATAGCTATGCACTTCGGTTTTGGGCTGGTTCACCGGAATCTGCTTGTAATTCACGCCAAGCCGCGCGCGATGCGCATCGGCGTAGCTGAAGCCGCGCGCCAGCAGCATCTTGTCGGGCGACAGGCCGATGCCGGGCACCATGTTATTGGGCTCGAACGCCAGCTGCTCGATCTGCGTATCCCAGTCGACGGGGTTCTGGTTCAGCACCAGCTTGCCCACCTCGATCAGCGGATAATCCTCGTGCGGCCAGACCTTGGTCAGGTCGAACGGGTTGATGTGATAGGTCTTGGCATCCTCATAAGGCATGATCTGCCATTTGAGTGTCCAGCTCGGATACTCGCCCTTGGAGATGTGGTCGAACAGGTCGCGGCGGTGATAATCGCCGTCCTGCCCGGCCATCTTGTCGGCTTCTTCCTGGCTGAGATAGGCGTTGCCGTCGCCAAGGTCGGTCAGGAAGTGGAACTTCACCCAGAACTTCTCACCATCGGCATTGATCAGCGAATAGGTATGGCTGCCATAGCCGTTCATCTCGCGCCAGTTCTTGGGCACGCCGCGATCGCCCATCAGATAGGTGACCTGATGCGCGCTTTCGGGCGACAGGGTCCAGAAATCCCACTGCATGTCATGGTCGCGAAGGCCGCTGTCGGCACGGCGCTTCTGGCTACGGATGAAATGCTGGAACTTCAGCGGGTCGCGGATGAAGAAGATCGGCGTGTTGTTGCCGACCATGTCGAAATTGCCGTCCTCGGTATAGAACTTGACCGAAAAACCGCGCGGATCGCGCCAGGTGTCGGGGCTGCCGCGTTCACCAGCCACGGTCGAAAAGCGCATCGCGGTCTCGGTCTTGGCACCGGGCTGGAAAACCTTGGCCTTGGTGTATTTGGTGACATCGTTCGTCACTTCGAAATAGCCGAATGCGCCGCTTCCCTTGGCATGGGGCTGGCGTTCGGGAATACGCTCCCGATTGAAGTTGGCCATCTGCTCCAGCAAATAGTGATCGTTCAGGACGATCGGTCCGTCGCGGCCCACGGTCAGCGAATGCTCGTCGCTCTGCACCGGGATACCGGCATCGGTGGTCGTCTTGGGAACGTGATTCTTGTCGGCCATGGGAGCCTGCCTTTCGGGCTGAATGGTTAATGCTTACCCATTCGCTACCCACCAAACTGCCCAAGGTTCCGCGCTAATTCGCCGATCAGTAAAATCGCTTTTCCCGCATGATCAATGTCATGATTGCGCCGCAATCGCGTGAAGCGCAGCTTTTCCCCGCCAAACGCCCTTTGCGGTGGCCTTTGGCGGGCATAGGCACTATGCGACGCGGAAGCACCCTCCCTCGATTCCTCAGCAACGGGAACGAACACGCCATGCGTATTGCCATCGCATCCGATCACGCCGGTTTCGACATGAAGCAGGAACTGGCCCGCTGGCTCGCCGATGAAGGCCATGTCGTCACCGATTGCGGGCCGCAAAGCGCGGACCGCGTCGATTATCCCGATTTCGGCTATAAGCTCGCAAAATCCGTCAGTTCCGGGGCGGTCGATTATGGCGTCGCCGTTTGCGGATCGGGGATTGGCATTTCCATCGCCGTCAACCGCCACCCGGCCATGCGCTGCGCTCTGGTATCCGAACCGCTGTCGGCTATGCTGGCGCGCGAACATAATGATGCGAACTGCATCGCCCTTGGCGCCCGCCTGACCGGGATCGACATGGCCAAGGCCTGCATCGCCGCCTTCACTGTCGGCAAGTTCGAGGGCGGCCGCCACGCCGGCCGCGTAGACAAGCTTTCCAATCCCCCTTTCGCCAAGGAAGAGACCCGATGACCGTCGACACCAAGATCCGCTCCACCGGCTTTTTCACCGATGATCTTGCCAGTAGCGACAGCGCCATTGCCGATGCGATCGCCAGCGAGCTTAATCGTGAGCGCAAGCAGATCGAACTGATCGCGAGCGAGAACATCGTTTCGAAGGCCGTGCTGGAAGCACAAGGTTCGGTGTTCACCAACAAATACGCCGAGGGTTACCCCGGTAAGCGTTATTACCAGGGCTGCGCACCGTCGGATTCGGTTGAACAGCTGGCCATCGATCGCGCGAAAACTTTGTTTGGCTGCGACTTCGCCAATGTGCAGCCGCATTCGGGCGCGCAGGCAAACGGCGCGGTGCTGCTCGCCACGGTAAAGCCGGGCGACACCATCCTTGGCATGAGCCTCGATGCAGGCGGCCACCTCACCCATGGCGCGCGCCCTGCGCTTTCGGGGAAATGGTTCAACGCCGTGCAGTATGGCGTGACCAAGGACACGCATCTGATCGATTATGACGAGGTCGAGCGCCTTGCCCAGGAGCATCAGCCCAAGCTCATCATCGCGGGCGGCAGCGCCTATCCGCGCGTCATCGATTTCGCCCGCTTCCGCGCCATCGCGGATAAGGTCGGTGCGCTGTTCCATGTCGACATGGCGCATTTCGCAGGTCTGGTCGCGGCTGGTGAGCATCCCTCCCCCTTCCCGCACGCCCATGTCGTGACCACCACCACGCACAAGACTTTGCGCGGTCCGCGTGGCGGCATGATCCTGACCAATGACGAAAAGCTGGCGAAGAAGATCAACTCCGCCGTTTTCCCGGGGCTTCAGGGCGGCCCGCTGATGCATGTCATCGCGGCCAAGGCCGTGGCGTTTGGCGAGGCGCTGCGCCCCGAGTTCAAGGATTATTCGCGCCTTGTCATCGAAAACGCGCAGGTTCTGGCCGACACGCTGAAGGAACGCGGCGCTGCCGTCGTTTCGGGCGGGACCGACACTCATGTCGCGCTGATCGACCTCACCCCGCTGGGCGTCACGGGTAAGGACGCGGACGAGGCGCTGGAACGTGCAGGCATCACCTGCAACAAGAACGGCATCCCCTTCGACCCGCTGCCGCCTGTAAAGACCAGCGGCATTCGCGTTGGCAGCCCGGCGGGCACCACGCGCGGTTTCGGCCCCGCTGAATTCCGCGAAATCGGAAATATGGTCGCAGACGTCCTCGACGGGCTTGCCAAGTGCGGCGAGGAAGGCGACGCGCAGGTGGAACAGAACGTGCGTGAGCGCGTCGAAGCCCTGTGCGATCGATTCCCGATCTACGAAGATTAAAGGACACAAGCGATGAGCGAACCCGGCGGCATCAAGGATTACTGGAACGGGCTTTCGCCCGACAAGCAGAAGGCAGCCAAATGGGCGGCCATCGGTGCCGTCGTCGCAATCCCCGTCCCCTTCGTCGGCCCGGTCATCGGTGCGGTCGTGGGCGGCGGGCTTGGCTATGCCAAGGCCAAGGGCAAGATCTGAAGGTATTCCGATAAGTGCGTTGCCCGTTTTGCGCGAATGAATCGAGCCAGGTAAAGGACAGCCGTCCCGCCGAAGACGCGAGCGCGATCCGCCGCCGCCGCCAGTGCGAAGGCTGCGGCGCGCGGTTCACCACGTTTGAGCGTATCCAACTGCGCGAAGTGACCGTGCTGAAAACCGGCGCAGATGGCGAAGACGCACGGCGCGAACCCTTCGACCGGTCGAAGCTGGATTACGCGGTGCGCCTTGCCTGCCGCAAGCGGGACATCGCGCCCGAAAGCGTGGACCGTCTAATTTCGGGCGTGCAGCGCCAGATCGAAACGCGCGGCGACAGCGAAGTGCCCTCCGCCGTGATCGGCGAACTGGTCATGGAGGGCCTGCGCCAGCTCGATTCCGTGGCCTATATCCGCTTTGCCAGCGTCTATCGCGAATTCAGCGAGGCCAGTGACTTCGAGCAATTCGCCAGCACCGTGCGCGACGTCGCCAGCGAGTAACCACGTGCCGCCTGAGAATCCCGTTATCGTGCTCGTCCGCCCGCAGCTGGGTGAAAACATCGGCAAGGCCGCGCGCGCCATGCTGAACTTCGGCCTGACCGAAATGCGGCTTGTCGCACCGCGCGATGGCTGGCCCAATCCTTCGGCGGGTCCTGCGGCATCGGGCGCGGATATCGTGCTGGAAAACGCGAAGGTTTTCGACAGCGTTGCAGACGCGGTTGCCGATTGCGCCCATGTCCATGCCACCACGGTCAGGAAACGCGGCGTGACAAAGCCGGTGCTGACGCCCGAAGAGGCCGCGCGCGACATGGCCACCGCTCCCGGCCGGCACGCCATTTTGTTCGGGCCGGAACGATCGGGCCTGGAAACCGATGATGTCGCGCTGGCGCGCACGATCGTGACCGTGCCGATCAATCCGGAATTCGGCTCGCTCAATCTCGCGCAGGCGGTGATCCTGCTGTCCTATGAATGGTCGAAGACGCAAGCCTCCGCCGAAACGCTGGTGCAGCCGACGGACGAGGAATTGCTGCCGCCCGCCAGCCAGGAAGAGCTGGATGGCATGATCGCGCAGCTTGACGGCATGCTGGAGCCTTGCGGCTATTTCCGCCCGGAAAGCCGCGCCACCGCCACGCGGCGCACACTGCGCACCATGTTGACGAAGCCGGGCTGGAACCACCTTGAAATCCGCACCATGCGCGGCGTTCTAAGCGCGCTGGCCAAGGGGCCGCGCAAGGACTGAGAGGGTCAGGCGCGGATGCGCTTCCACTCCTCGCCCTCATAAGCGATCGAGCATTCGACGAGCGCTTCCCAGAATTGCGCGATCAACGCATCCGGTACGCCCAGTGCCTTGGCCTCGGCTACGGCATTATCGATCACTTCACGCTTGCGGTCCTCGTCACGCACTTCTTCATGCGTCTGCTTGATCCGGGCGGCGGCCCGCATATATCCGAAGCGCGTGGCCAAGAGGGAGATCAGGGCCTTGTCGGTCGCGTCGACGCCGCGGCGCACTTCCTTCATCGTGCGGCACAGTTCGGGTTCGATATGCTTGTCCATGGGCGGTGCCATGCCCTGCCCCGCGCCCGCTGTCGAGATGCTGCGGCGCACTCTCCACGCGCAGTCCATGGCTGTGCCCATCACCGGGCCGATCACTGGGCCAATCACCGGGCCAATCACCGGGGTTGACGACAGCGGCTTTTCCTGTAAATGCGCGCGCTCGCAATAGGGCCCCGCACCCCGGTGAAGCGGTGGCCACGTCCCCATGGGACGCAGCGGTTCCGGGCTATGAGAACCAAACCCCGGCCAGCGAACGCCCATCAGGGCGATGGCCAGCATATTGAAGGAAAGACATATGTCGAAGCGCAAGAGCGCCAAGCATAAGCTTGACCGCCGCATGGGCGAAAACATCTGGGGCCGCCCGAACAGCCCCGTCAACCGTCGCTCGTACGGCCCCGGCCAGCACGGCCAGCGCCGCAAGAGCAAGGTTTCGGACTACGGTCTGCAGCTGCGCGCCAAGCAGAAGCTCAAGGGCTACTACGGCGACGTGACCGAGAAGCAGTTCAAGCGCACCTACGCCGAAGCTTCGAAGATGAAGGGCGATACCAGCCAGAACCTCATCGGCCTGCTCGAACAGCGCCTCGACATGATCGTCTATCGCGCCAAGTTCGCGCCGACGATCTTCGCGGCCCGCCAGATCGTTTCGCACGGTCACATCAAGGTCAATGGCGTGAAGTGCAACATCGCATCGCGTCGTTGCTTCGTCGGTGACGTGATCAGCCTCGGCGACAAGGCCAAGGAAATGGCGCTCGTCATCGAAGCGCAGAGCCTGCCCGAGCGTGAGATCCCCGACTATGTCGCGACCGACGGCACCGACAAGGTGACCTTCACCCGCGTTCCGACGCTGGACGAGGTTCCCTATCCGGTCCGCATGGAACCGAACCTGGTGGTCGAGTTCTACTCGCGCTGATCCGCTAGCGGTTCACGAAAAAAGAGGCGGCTCCTGCGGGGGCCGCCTTTTTTCGTTGGTTCAGCGGGAAATGGCGTTGCCGGGGTTGAACCGGCAGGCACATAATCCAATTAGCGCCGCATGCCCGGTTTTCTTCGCACGCTCATCCATGATTATGGCTGGATCCACCTTGGCCTCGGCCTGGTAGGCAATGCCCTGTTCGTCATTGGAAGCGTGCTCTTTTTGCCCGCGTTCGATGCATGGAAGGTGCTGGGCGTATGGCTTTTCATCCTTGGATCAACCCTAATGCTGATCGGCGCCATTGGGTCGTTTCTGGTTAAGATCACCAAGCGGGACTAGCGCAGATAATCCCGCCGGAAATCCGCCGCAAAGGCCGCGAACCGCCCATCCGCGATCGCATCGCGCATGCCCTGCATCAGCTGCTGATAAAACGAGAGATTATGCTCGGTCATCAGCATAGCGCCAAGAATTTCGCCGCTGCGGACGAGGTGGTGCAGATAGGCACGCGTATATTTGCCGCAGGTCGGGCATGAGCAGCGATTGTCGATCGGCTCCTGATCCTCGCCGAACTTGGCGTTGCGGATGTTGATCGGGCCATTCCAGGTGAAAGCCTGCCCATTGCGGCCCGACCGGCTGGGCAGCACGCAATCGAACATGTCGATGCCGCGCTCAACCGCACCGACCAGATCGTCGGGCTTGCCCACGCCCATCAGGTAACGCGGGCGGTCATCGGGCAACTGCTCCGGCGCAAAGTCCAGCGTGGCGAACATCGCCTCCTGCCCCTCACCCACGGCGAGCCCGCCCACGGCATAGCCGTCAAAGCCGATCTCGGTCAGCTTTTCCGCGCTGATCTTGCGCAGTTCCTCGTCCAGCGCGCCCTGCTGGATGCCGAACAGGGCCGAGCGCGCGGCATGCTCCTCGCCGCTGTCGAAACCTTCGCGGCTACGCTTGGCCCAGCGCATCGACATTTCCATCGATGCCGCGATCTCGTCACGCGGTCGGTCGGCGCGGGGGCATTCGTCGAACGCCATGACGATGTCACTACCCAAAAGGCGCTGGATTTCCATCGAGCGTTCGGGGGTCAGCGAATGGCGCGATCCGTCGAGGTGGCTTTTGAAGGTCACGCCTTCCTCGGTGATCTTGCGAAGGTCCGACAGGCTCATAACCTGATAGCCACCGCTGTCGGTCAGGATCGGGCGGTCCCAGCCCATGAATTTGTGCAGCCCGCCAAGCCTTGCCACCCGCTCGGCCCCGGGGCGCAGCATCAGGTGATAGGTGTTGCCCAGGATGATGTCCGCGCCCGTGCGGCGCACGTCCTCCACCTTCATCGCCTTTACCGTGGCGGCGGTGCCGACGGGCATGAAGGCGGGCGTGCGGATGGTACCGCGCATCATGGCAATCTCGCCAGTGCGGGCCTTGCCTTCGCGGGCGTGGATCTTGAATTCGAAACGGGTCATAGCGATGCGCGCTTAGCGGCCCTGACCCGCTTTAGTCGATCAGAAATCGTAGATCAGCGAAATGCGCGAAAGCGTATCGGTCGGCTTCGTGTCTTCGGGTGGATCGGTATCGTGCTCGATGCTGTATGATAGCCGCGCCTTCAGCCGCTTGCCGATCCCGGCCTGCACGCCCGTCAGCGAGGTATAGGTCGAATTGTCGCTGACGAATGCAGTCGCGCTTTCGGTCAGGCTCCAGTTGTCGGCGAACCTCCACTCGAACTCCAGACCGCCCAGCCCTGCGAAATAAGTATCGTTCTCATCCGCGGTCATCGGATCGACAAGTTCGGTGCGGCGCCATGCCGGGCCGATCTTGGCTGAAAGCTTCAGATCCTCACGGTCGAAGAAACGGTAACCCACACCGCTCGAAGCGGAATAGCGTGCGAGGAAGCCCTGCACCTTGTCCCGCTCGAACTGGCCGAGGCCATAGACGAACGCGCTTTTCGAGATATTGATGTTGGGCTCATACGCGGCGAGATAGCGTTCGCGCGTCGTGTCGCCATCGCTGCGCTGGTAATCGAAGCTCAGCCGCACCGCATGCCGCCAGTTGATGCCGACCCGGCTGGCCTTGAAACCGGCCGTAACGCCCACATCCTCGCTGTTGCCGGTGGAAGCCAAGGCACCGAATTCGCCCTTCCCGCTCCAGCCTTCGAAGGGGCCTGCGGTGCGCAGCGCCTCGCGCTTGCGAGCCGCCTCTGCCGCAGCGATACGCTGGCGGTTTGCCTTGAACCCTGTTTCCAGCTTGTCGAGTTCCGCCCCGCCATCGGGATAGGTGCGCCGCGCGATCTCGATCACGGTCTTCACCTTGTCGGCATCGCCAGTAGCTATGGCGGTTTCGACCATTTCGCGCACGGGATCGGGCAGGCCCGTCAACGGCGGCGGCGGCGGTGCCTGACGCGGATAAGGGTCAATTACCGTGGCCGTCTGGGCCATGGCGGGTGTTGCTGCGGCAGTGGCCAACAGGCCGATCAATGCGGTCTTCGATCCCATGCCGCATCCGCTATCAAATCACTCGCGAAGCCGCCAGCCTGTATGAAAGATAACAGTGATAACAGCGACGCATAGTATCAGGAAGCCGACAGTCAGCCCTGTTGCGGTTGCGATATCGACATCGGCCTGGCCATAGAATGTCCACCTGAGGCCGCTGACGAGATAGACGATGGGGTTGAACAGGGCGACGGTGCGCCACGGCTCGGCCAGCATGTCGATCGAATAGAATGTGCCGCCCAGAAAGGTCAGCGGCGTCAGGATCAGCAGCGGCACCATTTGCAGCTTTTCAAACCCGTCCGCCCATAGGCCAAGTATAAAGCCCAGCAGTGAAAACGCGCTGGCCACCAGCAGGATGTAGAAGAAGGCGAACACGGGGTGCGCGATCTGGTAGTCTACGAAGAATGTGGCGGTGGTCAGGATAATCAAGGCCAATATCAGGGACTTGGTCACCGCAGCTCCCACGAACCCTACCAATGTCTCGGCCACGCCGACCGGGGCTGAAAGCAGTTCGTAGATCGAGCCGGTAAAGCGCGGCATGTAGATCCCGAAACTGGCGTTCGACGTGCTTTCCGACAGCATGGTCAAAAGCAGCAGGCCGGGCACGATAAATGCGCCATAATCGACGCCGCCGACCTGATCCATCCGCCCGCCGATGGCCGCGCCAAAGACGATGAAATAGAGGCAAGTCGTCAGCACCGGCGAAATGAGAGAGCCGAACACGGTGCGCAGGAACCGCAGCAGCTCATTGCGATAGATCGTCAGCGCGCTGGTCAGGTTGAAGCTCATGATGTGGCCCCCTCCTCTTCCACCAGCTTGACGAAAATGTCCTCAAGGCTCGATTCGCGCTGGTCGATCGCGGTGTATCCGATGTTCTCTCGCACCAGAGTCTGGGCCAGCGCAGCCACCTGCTCCTTACCCAGCCCCGATCCATCGCCGCCACGAAAGGCAATGGTACGCCCATCGTTTTCCAGCGTGACCGGCAAGTCGGATAGCGATGCGGGCAGACTGGCAAGCGGCTGTGAAAGGGTGAATTCCGCTTCCGTCCGGCCAAGCCGGCCCATGATCGCGTCCTTATCGTCGACCAGAAGGATGCGGCCCTTGTTGATGACGCCCACGCGGTCGGCCATCTCCTCGGCTTCCTCTATGTAGTGGGTCGTCAGAATGACGGTGACGCCCTGCTCGCGCAGTTTGTCGATCGTGTTCCACATGTCGCGGCGCAGCTCGACATCCACCCCGGCTGTCGGTTCGTCGAGGAACAGCAGGTCGGGGTCATGTGCCAGCGCCTTGGCGATCAGCACGCGGCGCTTCATCCCACCTGAAAGCGCGCGAAGCTGGGAATCACGCTTGTCCCACAGCGAGAGCGTGCGCAGCACTTCCTCGATCCGCGCAGGGTCCGCCTTGCGTCCGAACAATCCGCGCGAATAGGCGACCGAGCGGTGCACCTTTTCGAAGATATCGACGCTCATCTCCTGCGGGACGAGGCCAATTCGCGCGCGCATCGTCCGCCAGTCATGCTTCATGTCGAGGCCGAAGGCATGGATCGACCCCGAAGTGGGCCGCACCATGCCGCAGACCGCGCCGATCAGCGTCGTCTTACCCGCGCCATTTGGGCCAAGCAGCGCGAAAATCTCACCTTTGCGGATCGTGAGATCGACATTTTTAAGAGCATCGACCGGCGGGGCGGATCCCCTGCCGGGATAGGTCTTGGTCAGACCGCGAATATCAAGAATGGTTTCCACCCGGCCATCATTGGGGGCCGGTAGAGACGATTTCAAGCAGCGGGCAGCAACAGCGAGGAATCGCCATAGGAGTAGAAACGATATTCCTGCTCAATCGCATGGGCATAGACCGCCTGCATGGTATCGAGCCCCATTAACGCGCTGACAAGCATGAACAGCGTCGATTTGGGCAGATGGAAATTGGTCATCAGGCCATCGACCGCGCGAAACCTGTAACCGGGCGTGATAAAGATCGAGGTATCACCAGCAAAGGGTCGAATAAGATCGTTTTCACCCGCGGCGCTTTCCAGCAGGCGCAGGACGGTAGTGCCAACCGCGATAACACGGCCACCTGCGGCGCGGACGGCGTTCAGGCGCTCTGCGACATCAGGTTCGATGCGGCCCCATTCGGCGTGCATGGCATGGTCGTCGGTATCGTCCGCCTTGACTGGCAGGAATGTCCCCGCACCGACATGCAGCGTCAGCGTTTCACGCCCGATCCCCGCTTCGTCCAGCCTGGCGATCAGCTCCGGCGTGAAGTGCAGCGATGCGGTCGGGGCCGCGACCGCGCCGTCACGCTCGGCAAACATGGTCTGGTAATCGCTGCGGTCTTGTTCATCCGTTCCGCGCTTGCCCGCAATATAGGGCGGCAAAGGCATCTGCCCCGCACGTTCCAGCAGCACTTCGACAGGTTCATCGCCGCCAAAGGACAGCGACCAGCTGCCATCGTCGTGGCGGTTTTCGGCAATGGCAGTCACGCCAGCGGGGAATTCGACCATGTCACCCTCGCGCAGGCGCTTGCCGTTGCGGATGAACGCCTGCCAGCGCCTGAGGTCTATACGCTTGTGGAGGGTCGCCCCGATCTTGGCGCCCTCGCCATGCTCTCCATCGCGCGGGGGACGCACGCCTTCCAGCTGGGCAGGAATGACGCGCGTGTCGTTGAAGACCAGCACATCGCCCTTGTTCAGCAGGCTGGGCAGATCGCGAACGCCGCGATCCTCCATCTTGCTGCCGCGCACCAGCAGCATGCGCGCCGCGTCACGCGGGCGCGCGGGCCGCAGGGCTATCCGCTCTTGCGGAAGGTCGAAATCGAAGGCGTCCACTCGCATGGGGCGAGCCACTAGGACCAGAGCGGGCGAAAGGCCAGCCCCGACCGTTACCGACCGGGGCTTTGCGCGGATTACTGTGCCGGCGCGCTTTCGGGCGTGGCTGCGTTCAGCATGTCCGCCGTGATCTCCGGCTCGGCCGAAGCGGCTACTGGCGGTGCCTTGTGGTCACTCTCCAGCGATGCCTGGACGATCTTCGTCGGGTTTTGCGGCGGCTGACCGCGCTGGATCGCATCGACATGATTCATGCCGCCGATCACCCGGCCAAAGACGGTGTATTTCCCGTCGATTGCCATGGTCGGGTAAAAGATGATGTAGAACTGGCTGTTGGCCGAATCGTCCGAATTGCCGTTACGCGCCATCGCCACCGTCCCGCGCAGATGCGGTACGCGGTTGAATTCCGCCTTGAGGTCGGGAAGCTCCGACCCGCCGCGCCCCGTGCCGGTCGGATCTCCACCCTGCGCCATGAAGCCATCGATCACGCGGTGGAAGATCGTGCCGTCGTAAAAGCCCTGTTCGGTCAGCGTCTTGATACGCTCGACATGGTTAGGTGCCCATTCGGACTTCAGGCGGATCTGGACGCGTCCGCCGTTCGCCAGGTCGAGAACCCAGATGTTTTCCGGCTCATGCGTAAGGTCAGTGTCGACGGTCCAGTATTCCGGCGTGATCGTGGGGGCCGGTGCAGCCTCTTCTACGGCAGTATCGGCCTCTGCATTGGCGGTCGTGTCGGCGTCCTGCGCCATCGCGCCGGTCGAAAGGCCAAGCGAGGCAGCGCCGATAGCGGCAAGCAGGGTGAAACGGATGGTCATGAATGATCCCTCGGATAGTCTGCGCGCGGGCCTAGACGACCGCCGCTGACAATCAAATGAATAAAAACCTTTCACGCAGCGGTGGCGCGATAAGGGCTGTTTTCAGTAATCGCCTTTCAGACCCTGCGCGGCGACGCGTTCGACCACGTCGTCCTTTACCGCCGGGCTGACGAAGGGCGTGATGTCGCCCCCGAACTGGGCGATTTCCTTTACAAGCTTTGACGCGATGGGCTGAAGCGACACATCCGCCATCAGGAATACCGTCTCGATCTCGTCGTTGAGCTGCTGGTTCATGCCCGCCATCTGGTATTCATATTCGAAATCCGCAACGGCCCGCAGTCCCCGGATGATCAGCTGCGCCCCCTGCCTTTCGGCAAAGCGCATGAGAAGTGCGTTGAAGCCGACGACCTCGACATTGTCGATCCCCAGCGCCTCCGCCTCGCGTTCGACCATCGCGATGCGCTCCTCAGGAGAGAACAGCGGATTTTTCGACGGATTGGTGGTGACGCCGATTATCAGCCTGTCCACCAGCTTGGAGCCGCGACGGATGATGTCGCAATGCCCCAGCGTGATCGGATCGAACGTGCCGGGATAGATCCCGACCAGCGGCTTGCCTTCGCTCAAGACTGCTTCCCCTCGCCTTCTTATTTCTTACGTTCGACAACAAAGCGGGCCACCGCGCGCAGCAGGTCGGCCTCACTCCCATATTGATCGAGATGACCGATCGCCTGGTCGACCAGCGCACGCGCCTGTTCGCGCGCACGTTCTGCGCCCAGCAGCGAAACAAAGGTCGACTTGCCCGCCGCCTCGTCCTTTCTGAGCGCCTTGCCCGCCAGTTCCTCGTCCCCTTCGTGATCGAGGAGATCGTCGGCAATCTGGAAAGCGAGGCCGATGTCATGCGCATAGTGGCGCAGCGACTTGCGTCCCTCTTCCGGCAAATGGGCAAGGATCGCGCCCATTTCGACCGAAGCTGCCAGCAGTGCGCCGGTTTTCAGCTGCTGAAGCCGGGTAACGGTGTGGAGATCGAACTCACGCTCTTCGGCGACGATATCCATCATCTGCCCGCCGGCCATGCCCTGCGCGCCGCTCGCTTTGGCAAGGCAGGCGACAAGTTCGGCGCGGGTAAAGGGATCGGGAATGCGCGATGCATCGGACAGGATCTCGAACGCCAGCGCATGCAGCGAATCGCCCGCCAGCACGGCGGTCGCCTCATCATACTCTCGGTGGAGCGTCGGTTTGCCATGGCGCATGTCGTCATCGTCCATGCACGGCAGATCGTCATGGATCAGCGAATAGACATGGATCGCTTCGATCGAACAGCCGACGCGAACGGCCAGTTCACGGTCAACCGCCAGCATCTCGGCAGTCGCGGCGCACAGCAGCGGGCGCATCCGCTTGCCGCCGCCAATGGCGGCATAGCGCATCGCCTCGACCAGACGGGCACGGGCATCGCCCGGTAAAGGCAGCAGCGCGTCGAGGCAGACATCGACCTCTGTCGCGATCCGTTCGAGCGCCTGCCCAAGGAGGTTTTCAGACACGGTTGTCGCCACCACCTCAGGCGCCCGGTTCGTCAAAGGGGCGAGTTCCGGTCGCTCGCCCTTCGGCGTCGGCGACGATCGCCTCGATCCGGGCCTGCGCCGCGTCGAGACGCGCCTGGCAGTGTTTCCTCAGATGTTCGCCACGCTCGTAAAGCGCGATCGACTCGTCGAGAGCCGCCTCCCCGCTTTCCAGCTTGCGGACCACGTCTTCGAGCGCGGCCAGCGCCTGCTCGTAGCTCAATTGCGAAATATCGGCTGTTTGCTCACTCATTGCAGGCGTGTTTGGAACGGCGGCCCGCCATGGTCAAGGCTGGCGGACCGCCCTGCCAACAACACTTCATTGCGCGAAAGCCCTCGTGACCGGGGATTGTGATGCGTTTCGCGTGAAAGAGGGGCTGGCGCAGGCGCGCTCGCGTGGCTATGCGCGCGCCATGACCCAATCCACCACGCCCGACAAGATCACGCCCGATGTCGTAGCGGCTCACGGCCTCTCCCCCGAAGAATACGAGCGCGTGCTGCATGCGCTGGGGCGGGAGCCCAATCTCGTCGAACTCGGCATCTTCTCCGTGATGTGGTCGGAGCATTGCAGCTATAAAAGCTCGCGCCTCCATCTGAAGAAGCTTCCGACCGAGGCGGACTGGGTCATCTGCGGCCCCGGCGAAAATGCGGGCGTCATCGACATCGGCAACGGTCAGGCCTGCATCTTCAAGATGGAGAGCCATAACCACCCTTCGTATATCGAGCCCTATCAGGGCGCGGCGACGGGCGTTGGCGGCATCCTGCGCGATGTGTTCACCATGGGCGCGCGCCCGGTGGCGAACATGAACGCGCTGCGTTTTGGTCGCCCCGATCACCCGAAGATGAAGCATCTGGTGCAGGGCGTGGTCGCCGGCATCGGTGGCTATGGCAATTGCGTCGGCGTGCCGACCGTTGGCGGTGAGACCAACTTCCACCCCGCCTATGACGGCAATATCCTCGTCAATGCGATGACCGTGGGCGTAGCGGACGCCGATCGGATTTTCTATTCCGCCGCAACGGGCCTTGGCAATCCGATCGTCTATGTCGGGTCGAAGACCGGGCGAGACGGCATCCATGGCGCAACCATGGCCAGCGCCGATTTCGGCGAGGATTCGGAAGAGAAGCGCCCCACCGTGCAGGTTGGCGACCCCTTCACGGAAAAGCTGCTGATCGAGGCGTGCCTCGAGCTGATGGCGACCGACGCCATCGTCGCGATCCAGGACATGGGCGCGGCGGGCCTCACATCCTCGTCCGTCGAGATGGCGACCAATGGCAAGGCGGGCATCCGCCTCGACATGAACAAGGTCCCCTGCCGCGAAGAGGGCATGACGCCTTACGAGATGATGCTTTCGGAAAGCCAGGAGCGCATGCTCATGGTGCTGAAGCCGGGCAAGGAAGCCATGGCGGAAGAGATTTTCCGTAAGTGGGAGCTGGATTTCGCGGTCATCGGCGAAGTCACCGATACGCGCCACATGGTGCTGGAATTCGATGGCGAGGTCGTTTGCGACATCCCGCTCGGCCCGCTGGCCGCAGACGCGCCGCTTTATGACCGCCCCTATATCAGCCGCGAGGAATATGCCGATTGGGTCGGCACCACCGTGCTGCAGGAATTGCCCGAGACTAACGATGTCGCGGGTGATCTTAAGGCGCTGGTCGGCTCCCCCGATCTCGCCTCGCGCAAGTGGATTGCCGAGCAGTACGATTCGCAGGTCGGCGCGGACACGCTGCAGACCGGCGGCGATGCGGCCGTCGTGCGCGTGCATGGCACGAAAAAGGCGCTGGCGATCAGCACCGACTGCACCCCGCGCTATTGCTATGCCGACCCGCATGAAGGCGGCAAGCAGGCCATTGCCGAGGCGTGGCGCAATATCTGCGCGGTGGGTGCGCTGCCACTGGCCGTCACCAACTGCCTGAATTTCGCAAACCCGCAGCGGCCCGAGATCATGGCCCAGTTCGTCGGCTGCCTCGAAGGCATGGGCGATGCGTGCCGGGCGCTCGATTTCCCGATCGTGTCGGGCAATGTCTCGCTTTACAACGAGTCGAAGGCGACCGGTGGCGGCAGCGCAATCCTGCCCACCCCTGCCATCGGCGGCGTCGGCCTGATGCAGGACTACGCGATCATGGCGACCCCCGGCTTCAAGGCGGCGGGCGAGCAGATCGTGGTGATCGGCGGCGAAAGCGGCCATCTGGGCCAGTCGCTGTGGCTGCGCAATATCCATGGCCGCGAGGAAGGCACTCCGCCCCCTGTCATGCTCGACCTTGAGCGGACCGCGGGTGAAACCGTGCGCAAGCTTATCGCCGACAAGGCCGTGACTGCCGTGCACGATTGCTCCGACGGCGGCCTTGCCGTTACGCTGGCGGAAATGGCGATGAAGGGCGGCATGGGCTGCACCGTCGCCATGCCGGAGGATCGCCTGAGCCAGGCGGCGTTCTGGTTCGGCGAAGATCAGGCCCGCTATGTCGTGACGGCAAGCGAAGCCGAACCGATCCTCGAGGCCGCCGAAGCCGCGGGCCTTGCTGCCATCGCGCTAGGCGTAACCGGTGGCGACAAGCTCGTCTTCCGGGCGGTGAATGCCGAGAGCATGGTTCCTCTCTCCGAACTGAAAGCAAGCCACCTTGCGTTCTTCGCTGACTGGATGGATGGCTGAGCCAGCAGCCTGCCATTTCCAGTGGCTGGCTCATTTCCTCATGGCTGTTGGATCGGTTTCAATTAAACCGATCGGGTAATCTTCGTTTTCGATCGGATAGTTGCCGCAACTATCTTTACCGCATCCAGAAACCTTGAAGGTGATGGACAGAAAGCCCCTGTTCGAAGAAAATCAAACCGTCCCCCGAAGTCAAAAAAAGACTTTCGGTTCAAAGGAAGGTTAAGTTGGACGTTCTCGATCAGCGCTCAAGGTTACAGCAGTATGACGAGGCGGTCCTGAAAACCGGGCCCGATGCGGTTCGGCATGCTGGAGCAAGCAAGATCAACGTATTCGTGCATCTCGCCAGCGACAAGGATGCCGCGCGCTGGAAAGCGGCATATGATGCGGGCACGCTGGTCGGCGTGAACGATGAAACGCCCTATGGCTATGGGCGCGCAGTCGACATGGGCTGTAATGTCACATTCTCTACCTCGCATGCAGAATCGCTGGCCGCGAAAGTCGTTCGCCTTGCGCTGCGCGTGATTACGGGGTTCGATTACATACACGCTCGCCGCCAATGGGCGGCAATGCGCGATGCCGACGTCGTTTGGACGCATACCGAATCCCAGACCCTTGCCGTCGCCGCCGTGTTCCAGCGTCGCGGCCTGCAAAAAGGGAAGCGCCCCATGCTGGTCGGGCAGACCGTGTGGCTTTGCGATCAATGGTCGCGAATGGGTTTCTGGCGCCGGGCGCTGGCTCGCAAGCTCATGCCCTATGTCGATGTGCTCAGCTTTCTGTCGCCGCACAACCGTTCGCTGGCAGAGCGCCTGTTTCCGGGAACGCGATGCGAATTCATCCCCTTTGGCATCCCGGCGGAGAAATTTGAAAAGCCGCGCATGCGTTCGGACGCCCCGCTCAAGATCCTTGCCGTGGGCAATGACCGGCACCGCGACTGGCGCACTCTGGTCGATGCCGTCATTGATCGGCCCGAATATGCGCTGACGATCCTGTCGGCCACTGCCCCGGCATCGCTTGCGGCAGGGCATGACAATGTGGAAATTCACCAGGCGCGATCCAACGACGAATTGCGCCGCCACTTCGCCGAGGCCGGCGTGGTTTGCGTGCCGCTTTCGCCCAACTTCCACGCCAGCGGGATCACCGTGATGGAGGAGGCCGCACTGGCGGGCGTCCCCATGGTGGCAACGGACACCGGGGGCCTCGACGCCTATTTCGGGCAGGACTGCGCACATTATGTCCCTGTCGGCGATGCCAGGGCGATGGCCGATGCGTTTGCCCGGATCGCGGCCGATCCGCAGGGCGCCCGCGACATGGCCCGCCGCGCGCAATCGCGCATGCTGTCCGGCGCGATCGATGCCGATTCCTATATCCGCCGCCATGTCGAATTGAGCGAGGCGCTGATCGCGCCCGCCGCCACCGGGTGATCTTCACGTCGCTTCTATTGGCGATCGGCGTCGCTCCATCGATGCAACCGCTCGATCTTTGCCGGATGCGGCCGATTTTCCGGGAGGAGTTCGACACGCTCGCCGCATCACGAGATGAGATCGGCCCCGATGCGCGCTGGACGGCGCATACCCCATGGAACGGCGATTTCGGCGATGCGCGCTTTATGGATCCCGGCCCCGATGGCCCTTTCACGGTGAAAAATGGCATATTGACCATCACCGCGCGAAAAGGCGCCGATGGCAAATGGCGTTCAGGCCTGCTTGCCGCATCCGATCCGAAGGGACGCGGCAATGCGGGAACGCAATACGGCTATTTTGAAGCGCGCATGAAAATGCCGCGCGGAGCGGGAACCTGGCCCGCATTCTGGCTGGCCGCGCAGCGACCTACCGACAGGAAACGCACTACGCTCGAAGTCGACGTGGTCGAATTCTACGGCCATAAGCCAGCGCAGTATCGCACCGCCCTGCACCTCTGGCGCCCGCCGCCGGGGGTCGAGGAGATTCATATAGATCACGGGATCGACCAAAAGCGGGCAATACCAGCGCGCTGGCATCGTTTCGGCGCGCGGGTCGGGCCGAAATACATCACCTGGTATCTCGACCGAAAACCGGTGTGGCAACAGCCGACACCGCCGCAGCATGACCCGCCGCTATATCCGATCGTGAACCTTGCGCTTGGTGCCGGCTGGCCGATCGACAAGACGCCCAATCCGGTAAAGCTCAAGGTCGATTTCGTGCATGTCTACGCGCTCGACCCCGATGCGCCGGACTGCTGATGTCTACTTGATCCACTCGCTTTCGGGCACGTCGAAGAGTTTTAGCACGCTCGTCAGATCGCCCCGTTCCACCCAGCCATCGGCGGCAGCGCGGGCCTTGGGCTTGGCGTAATAGGATATGCCATAGTCCGCCGCCTCGATCATCGGGATGTCGTTGGCACCGTCGCCCATGGCAAGGCTGCGCGCGCCCGCGCCAAGTCGGGCCATTTCTTCTTCCAGCGTCTTCTGCTTGACCGAGCTGTCGACGATGGCAGCGGCCAGATTGCCGGTAAGCTTGCCTTGCGCAACGCCCAGCACATTGCCGACGACACGCGTGAAGCCGAGCATTTCCGCCACGGGGTCGGCAAAACTGTGAAACCCGCCCGTGACCAGCACCGTGTGGCAACCGCGCGCGTTCAATGTTTCGACCAGCGTGCGCGCGCCGGGCATGGGGCGAATCCGCTCATCAAGACACTGCTGTATGGCAGCTTCGGGCAAATCTTTAAGCAGCCCGACCCGTTCGGTCAGCGCACTGGCGAAATCCAGTTCGCCCTGCATCGCACGTTCGGTAATGGCGGCGATCTGTGGCTTCAGCCCGGCGAAATCGGCCAGCTCGTCGATGCATTCCTGCCCGATCATGGTTGAATCCATGTCGGATACGAATAGGTGGGGCACTTCGATGGGACCGCTGGAAAGCAGCAGGTCGCTCGGCCCAAAAGCGTCTGACAGGATCGCACGCACCCCATCCGCATCGCCATCGGGCAGCGATATCTGCAGCACGTCGCCGCAGAAATCGAGCATCGTCGCCTCAGCCACATGCCAGCCTTTATCGGCCAACGCCGCAGTCGCCGTTGCGAGCGCGGTTTCAAGAACGGCGGGGTCTGCTATCAGCCGGGCGATGAGCAAGGGTAATGACTCCATGGATAAACCGAAGGTCGCGCTCATTGCAGGGCCGACCGCCAGCGGCAAGAGCGATCTTGCCGTAAGGCTCGCTTTGGCGAGCGAAGCGCGCGGTTTGCCCGCAACGGTGATCAATGCCGACAGTTCGCAGGTCTATGCCGATCTTTCCATCCTCTCGGCACGACCTGGCGATGAGGAAATGCGCGGCGTGCCGCATCGCCTGTTCGGTGCATGGGATGGCGCGCAAGGGTGCTCTGCCGCAGACTGGGCCGCCGCCGCAAAGGCCGAGATTACCGAGGCGCAGGATGCCGGGCGCCTTCCCATCCTCGTTGGCGGGACAGGGCTTTACATGAAGACCCTGATCGAAGGGATCGCTCCCATACCGGCGATCGACCCTGCCGTTCGCGAAGCAGTGCGTGCCCTTCCCGTCAGCGATGCCTATGCGGCATTAAAGGCCGAAGATGCAGAAGCCGCCGACCGCCTGAACGCGGCTGATACGACCCGTGTCGCGCGCGCGCTCGAAGTCATACGATCGACAGGGCATCCGCTCTCGCACTGGCACGGCATGCTCGAAGGCGGAATCGGAAACGAGATCGATCTTGCCGCAATGGTCCTGCTGCCCGACCGAGACTGGCTTTACCAACGCTGCGACCTGCGCTTTGGCGTGATGCTGGAGCGCGGAGCGATAGCGGAGGTGGAAGCCCTGCTGTCCCGATCGCTCGATCCGGCACTCCCCGTCATGCGGGCCATCGGGGTCTGCGAGATCGCGGCCATGCTTGCAGGGGAAATCACGCGAGAAGAGGCGATTGAACAGGGCGCGCGGGCCACGCGCCAATATGCCAAGCGGCAATACACCTGGTTTCGCCGCCAGCCTCCGCAAAATTGGACCCGAGCGGAGCGATATGATTCCCAATTTGAGGATCAGATCGCAACAATGTTACGTAATTTGCGCTTGACATGAAATCTTACGTCACCTAATTCGCCGCCATCGACGGAAGAATCCCAAGGCCCGGCGCCAGTTCGCTCGGGCCTTGATTATTCCGGCAACCCGCATGCGCATGCAGCGGGGCCAGATCAAACCGATGGAGCGTAAACGTGACCGAGCGCAGCGGCGCAGACATATTGATGGACAGCCTGGCACAGCAGGGCGTCGAAGTGGTCTTCGGCTATCCCGGCGGCGCGGTGCTACCCATCTATGACGCTCTGTTTTCGGACGAGCGCATTCGCCACATCCTCGTCCGCCACGAAGCGGGCGCCGCCCATGCGGCAGAGGGCTATGCCCGCTCCACCGGCAAGCCGGGCGTCGTTCTCGTCACCAGTGGCCCCGGCGCGACCAATGCCGTCACCGGCATTGCCGATGCGTTCATGGATTCGATCCCGATGGTCGTGCTGACCGGACAGGTCGCGACCGCCATGATCGGCACCGACGCATTTCAGGAAGCCGATACCGTTGGCATCACGCGTCACTGCACCAAGCACAACTATCTGGTGAAAGACCCCGCGGAGCTGGAAGCGACTATCGCCGAGGCGTTCAAGATCGCGACCACGGGTCGTCCCGGTCCCGTCGTCATCGACATTCCGAAAGACGTTCAGGTTGCCAGCATCGACGGCACGGCAAGCGAGATGGCGTCGCGCTACAACCCTCCGTTCGAGGGTGACGCTGAGGCTATCGCGCAGGCCATGGACTGGCTGGCTGCGGCGGAATCGCCTGTCCTCTATACCGGCGGCGGCATCATCAATTCCGGTCCGCACGCCAGCGCCCTGCTGCGTGAGCTGCAGGAACTGACCGGCGCGCCCGTCACTTCGACCCTGATGGGGCTGGGTGCATTTCCCGCCGACCATTCCGACTGGCTGGGCATGCTGGGCATGCATGGCACGTGGGAAGCGAACCACGCGATGAACCGTGCCGACCTGATCCTGTGCCTTGGCGCGCGTTTCGATGACCGCGTTACCGGCCGGATCGAGGATTTCGCCCCCAACGCGCGCAAGATTCACGTCGATATCGACCGTTCGTCGATCAACAAGACGGTCGCCGTCGACCTCCCCATCCTTGGCGATGTGGGTGAGATCATGCGCCAGATGATCGCGCAGTGGAAAGCGGCCGGTCACGACGCCAACGACCTGACCGAGTGGAAGGCCCGTATCGAGGGCTGGAAGGCCAAGGGTTCGCTGAACTACCCGAAGTCCGAAACCGAGATCATGCCGCAATACGCCATCGACCGGCTGTTCGCGCTGACGAAGGACAAGGACCCGATCATCTCGACCGAAGTCGGCCAGCACCAGATGTGGGCGGCGCAGCACTTCGGTTTCTTCGGCCCGAACAAATGGCTGACCAGCGGTGGTCTGGGCACCATGGGATATGGCCTGCCTGCCGCGATCGGCGCGCAGATCGGCAATCCCGATGCGCTGGTGATCGATATTGCCGGCGAAGCCAGCATCCAGATGAACATCCAGGAACTGGGCACGGCGAGCCAGTATCGCCTGCCGGTGAAGATCTTCATCCTCAACAATGAATTCATGGGCATGGTCCGCCAGTGGCAGGAGCTGACTTATGAATCGCGCTATTCGAACAGCTATTCCGACGCGCTTCCCGATTTCGTGAAGCTGGCGGAGGCCTATGGGTGGAAGGGCATCGTCATCGACGACCCCGCCGACCTTGATGCCGGCATCCAGGCGATGATCGATTACGATGGCCCCGTCATCGTCGATTGCCGCGTGGCGAAGCTCGCCAATTGCCTGCCGATGTTCCGTTCGGGCGCGGCGCATACCGACATGATGCTCTATGGCGACGAAGCGCCCGCCGCGCAGACCGTCACCGCAGAGGCGAAGGCATCGGTGTGAGCGCCCGGATACCAGCGAAAGACAGCAAGATGCATATTCAGCACCGAGAGCAGGAACGCCACGTCCTTGCCATCACCGTCGACAACGAGTCCGGTATTCTCGCCAAGATCGCGGGTCTGTTCACCGCGCGCGGCTATAACATCGACTCGCTGACCGTGGCCGACATCACCGAGAACCACCGCGTTTCGCGCATCACCATCGTGACGCACGGGCCCCCGCAGGTGATCGACCAGATCCACGCACAGCTCGAACGCCTCGTGCCGGTTCACAAGGTCGTCGACCTCACCGAATGCGGCCAGCATGTCGAGCGTGAGCTCGCGCTGGTGAAGGTCGCCGGCAAGGGCGATATCCGCGTCGAGGCGCTGCGCGTGGCCGATGTGTTCCGTGCCAAGGTGGTCGATACCACGACGGAGAGCTTCATTTTCGAACTCACCGGCGCCCCCGATAAAATCGACAGCTTCGTCGCGCTGATGCGCGAACTGGGCCTTGTCGAAGTTGGCCGCACCGGCATCGTCGGCATGATGCGCGGCCCCAACGGGGTTTGACAGCACAAGTTTATTGAAACCGAGCGGCCGCATTCACGCCCATTGATCCTGCGTGTCGGCCCGTCTAACCGCCCTGCACTATTCCGCCGGGCATAAGGGGAAACTGAAGTGAAGGTTTATTACGACGCCGATTGTGACATCAATCTGGTCACCGACAAGAAGATCGCCATCGTCGGCTATGGCAGCCAGGGCCACGCTCATGCGCAGAACCTGCGCGACAGCGGCGTCAAGGATATTGCCATCGCCCTGCGCGAAGGTTCGGCCACGCGCAAGAAGGCAGAAGCTGCCGGATTCAAGGTGATGAACAATTCGGAAGCAGCCGAATGGGCCGACATCCTGATGATGCTGGCACCCGACGAGCATCAGGCTGCGATCTATAGCGACGATATCGCCGGCAAGATGAAGCCGGGCAGCGCCATCGCCTTTGCGCATGGCCTCAACGTGCACTTCGGCCTGATCGAGCCGCCCAAGGACATCGACGTCATGATGATTGCGCCCAAGGGCCCCGGTCACACCGTGCGCAGCGAATATTCGCGCGGCGGCGGCGTGCCCTGCCTGATCGCGATCCATCAGGATGCGACCGGCAATGCGCATGACGTTGCGCTCGCTTACGCTTCGGGCGTTGGCGGTGGCCGTTCGGGCATCATCGAGACAAATTTCAAGGAAGAGTGCGAAACCGACCTCTTCGGCGAACAGGCCGTGCTGTGCGGCGGCGTCACCCATCTGATTCAGGCCGGCTTCGAAACGCTGGTCGAGGCAGGCTACGCCCCCGAGATGGCCTATTTCGAGTGCCTGCACGAAACCAAGCTGATCGTCGACCTGCTGTATGAAGGCGGTATCGCCAACATGCGCTACTCGATTTCGAACACCGCCGAATATGGCGACATCAAGACCGGCCCGCGCATCATCACCGATGAGACCAAGGCCGAGATGAAGCGCGTGCTGGCCGACATCCAGTCGGGCCGTTTCGTGAAGGACTTCGTTCTCGACAACCGCGCTGGCCAGCCCGAACTGAAGGCAAGCCGCAAGGCCGCCGAGGCACACCCGATCGAGCAGACCGGTGCGAAGCTGCGCGCCATGATGCCGTGGATCGGTGCGAACAAGCTGGTGGACAAGGAAAAGAACTAAGTCCGCCAAAAGGCCATGCGTCCCGCGCGGTTTCGGAAATGCCGCGCGCATGGCTTCCCCGACGGGTCGTGAAGCCCGCCGCCCTTTAACGGGGCGGCGGGATTTTTTTCTCTTGTTTTAGAATAGGATGAAACGGAAACTTCAGCAGTTACAACTCTGTGCCTTCTTTCAGGATTGCCCGCGATGCGCCAAATTACGTCGCAAGCTCATTCCAAGGAGGAGACTGATCATGAAGTTCACGAAGACCCGTGCCGCCATCGCCGCCCTCGCGCTCTCGGGCGCAGGCATTGCCGCTGCCCCGCTGCTCGCGCAGGACGATGCCGCCCTGCCCGGCCAGGTCGATGTGTCGCGCGTAACCGCCGGCACCTATGCCACTGACCCCGCCCACACGCTGGTCGGATTTCGCGTCAACCATTTCGGATTTACCGATTACTTCGGCATCTTCGGCAGCGTGACCGGCTCGCTTGAGCTGGACCCTGCCAATCCTGCCGCTGCGAAGCTGGATGTGACGATCCCGGTTTCTTCGGTCACCGTGGCCGAGCCAGAGCTGAAGGACCACCTGCTGCGCGCAGGCGCCGACGGAGCCGAGCCCGATTTCTTTGGCCCTGAACCGGCTGACGCGCATTTCGTTTCGACCAAGGTCGAGCCGACCGGTGCGACCACTGCCAATATCTTTGGCGATCTCACCATGAACGGCGTTACGCGTCCGGTGCTGATTGCGGCCGAATTCACCGGCGCTGGCACCAACCCGATGACGAAGGCGGAAACGATCGGCTTCCACGGTCGCGCCACGGTGCTGCGTTCGCAGTTCGGTGTGTCGGCCTTTGTGCCCTACGTCTCCGACAAGGTCACGCTCGACATCGAAGCGGCTTTCGAAAAGCAGTAAGCTGCTCCGCCAATGCAAGATAGGGCGCTTTCCTGCGGGAGAGCGCCCTTTTTGGTAAGGCTTTTACTTTACAAACGATGCAATCGGCATCATAGGCAGCCCCATGAACGCAAAGCTCGGACTACTCCTGCGACTTATCCGCCCCCGGGCGTGAGGCGATGCGTCGTGTCCACGGCGCGGCTGGCGCCCCGGGGGACATGACTTAGACCGGCTGACCGCCCACAGGGCAAAAGGCTGACGCATCGAGATCCGATCAAGCAAAGCGACACTCACATGACCATGCTGCAGAACCCTTCGGTCAAATACCGACCGTTCCCGACCGTGCCGATCACTGACCGCCAGTGGCCGGGCAATACCATCACCAAGGCACCCCGCTGGCTGTCGACCGACATGCGCGACGGCAACCAGTCGCTGATCGACCCGATGGACGCGGTGAAGAAGAACCGCTTTTTCGACACGCTGGTAAGCGTGGGACTGAAGGAAATCGAAGTCGGCTTTCCCGCAGCGGGCGCGACCGAATTCGACTTCATCCAGGGCCTCGTGCGTGGCGACCGCATTCCCGATGACGTGATGGTGCAGGTGCTGACGCAAAGCCGCGAGGACCTGATCCGCCGCAGCTTCGAAAGCCTGGAAGGCGCCAAGCAGGCCATCGTCCACGTCTATAATGCGGTCAGCCCGGCATGGCGCGACATCGTGTTCCGCATGACGAAGGACGAAGTGCGCGAGATCGCGGTAAAGGGCGCGAAGGTCATCCGTGACGAGGCCGCCAAGCGCCCCGACACCGACTGGCATTTCGAATATTCGCCGGAGACGTTTTCGACGGCCGAACTGGATTTCTCGATCCAATGCTGTGAGGCGGTGATGGAAATCCTGCAGCCGACGCCTGAAAAGCCGATCATCCTCAACCTGCCGGCCACGGTCGAGGCGGCAACGCCCAATATCTACGCCGACCAGATCGAATATTTCTGCCGCAACCTGCCCAACCGCGAAAGCGCGGTGATCAGCCTGCATACTCACAATGACCGTGGCACCGGCGTTGCCGCGGCGGAACTGGGCCTGATGGCGGGCGCCGACCGGATCGAGGGCTGCCTGTTCGGTAATGGCGAGCGCACGGGCAATTGCTGCCTCGTGACCATGGCATTGAACATGTACACGCAGGGCGTGGATCCGGAGCTTGATTTCTCCGACATCGATTCCGTGATCGAGACGGTCGAATACTGCAACCAGATCCCTGTGCACCAGCGCCACCCTTATGGCGGGGAACTGGTCTTCACCGCGTTTTCGGGCAGCCATCAGGACGCGATCAAAAAGGGTTTCGAAGCGCACGACCAGCAGAACGATGAGTTCTGGCGCGTGCCCTATCTGCCCATCGACCCCGCCGATCTGGGCCGCAATTACGAGGCGGTGATCCGCGTCAACTCGCAGTCCGGCAAGGGCGGCTTCGCCTGGGTGCTGGAGCAGGACAAGGGCCTGAAGCTGCCCAAGCGCCTGCAGCCGCATTTCTCCAAAGCCGTGCAGAACATGGCCGACGAGACTGGCCGCGAACTGAATGCCGAGGATATCTGGCAGGCGTTCCGCAACGAATACAAGCTGTCGCGACCGCAGCATTTCCAGCTTGTCGAATATGAAGAGGCCCGCGCCGCCGATGGTACGCGCGTCTTCAGCGGCAAGATCGCTGTCAATGGCGAAGAGAAGAGCGTGTCGGGCCGCGGCAATGGCCTCATCAGCTCTGTCATCGCTACCTTGCGTGACAGTTTCGGACTGGCGCTGGAGGTGAACGATTACTCCGAACACGCCATGACCAAGGGATCGGATGCACGGGCTGCAGCCTATGTCGAATGCGTGCTGCCCGGCGGCGACACGATCTGGGGCGTGGGTATTGACGAAGATATCGCCACGGCCAGCGTCCGCGCGATCCTCAGCGCCGCGAATGGCGCGTGGCAGTTACAGGAAGGCTGATCTGTTGTGGGCGCGCCGGCCAGGCCGGTGCGCCCGCCTAGCCGGAGGTATCCTGCCAGAGCGTTTCAGCCATTGCATCGAGATGCGAGAAGTCGATGTTCGCGCCGATCGGATCCTTCCGGTTGAGCACCATCGGCTTACCCGACGAGCTGACGAGGCGGCGGCGCAGGGCGCGCTGCAGCAGGCCAAGACGCTCCATTGCTTCGGCATTTGCACGGGCGCGACGTGTTTTATCCGGAATTCCGGACAGATTCGTCCTGCCATTCTTGGCCTCTGACCAAGCCATCTCGATTGCGCCGACCCTTTCTAGCACCATTTCGTTATAGAGGCGGTGTGGCCCCCTGTGCAGCGGCAGGCCCTGCTTCAATGCCAGCTTTTCCGTGCCGGGAAGCAGAAGTCCATTCGTGCGGAAATCTTCAAAGCCCAACCCTTCATGAACGAGTTCATTCAGGAAAGGTTTCAAGCACTTGCTTTGCAATAGCTGGCGCGGCAGCAAGTGATGCCGTTGCCAGCCCGGACTGTATCCGGCTGTACCTCTCTTGTTCACAGACCGGAATTTCCGTTCCGGTTTATTGCTTACGTGAAGCTCAATTAACATATCAGACCCATCCGCTACTAAGCGGGGGGATGTTATCACCTGCGTTAGCAATAAAGGTTAATGTTACCTTTATTTTGCTCGATCTCGAAGCGCACGGGCCCGAACCCCTCGACATCCATCGACTGCGATTGCATCAACGGGCCTTCGCGCACGAGAAAATCTATAACCCGGATGGCAAGCCGGGCCTGATCCGGCGGCGAATTTGCCAATCCCCCCGGATGCACCGCGATCTCCTGTCCTGCCAGCAGACCGAGCCCGATCGAGTGAACAAGGCCGTCGCCATCGCGCTCCAACGCGGTGAAGCCCAGCGCTGGGAAAGCGCCGTCGGCAAGCCAGGCGCCAACGCTACGCTGAAACAAGTCGGGCGAAATCAGGCTTCGTGCGCCGCCCCACCATATTGCCGTGACCCTATCGTCAACCAGCGCAAGAGCGATCGCCGCCATCTCCCGCAGCCGCTCGACCGGATCGCCGAGGTCACCGTTTTCTCGCGGTGTGAGTTCAACCTTTGCGCAACCGGCGATCGCTGCGGGATCGGCCCCGAAGCGATGATCGATCGCCGCGACTTCACCATCACTGACCGGTAGCCCGGTATTCACGAGATAGACGCCAGCATCATCGCCATCCCTCGACACGAAAAGGCCGTCATCTCCATCCGTGGTCTTCACGCGCCAGCCACGTGCGTCGAGCTCTGCCGCCACATGCTCTTGCAGTGGCCCCGGCTCGCATTTGAAGAACAGGGTTAAGATAAAAACCCGCACTTTCCGAACGTTCCCGTGTGATATTGCGAAATGTCGAATGGAAATGTGCAAAATTGCAGCAAATCACAATCGCTTAGACATGTGTCACTAGCGAAGTTTAACGCTGTTGACGAGCCGCCGTAGGGTCCAATTTGGACCTATCCCGAAGCAGGACATATTTCTTTGCCGTTAAGTAAGTTTCCGCCCGGCATTTCAGCAAAGGTCAAGATAAGCAGCAAGCCCGCCCCCCAGTTCCTCGCACCGCCTGCGGTCTTCTTCATCCAGAACTTTATCGGCCATGATCTCTTCGGGTGTCTGGGCGTGGAAATTGCAAATCAGGGGCTCTGCCAATCGCTTGAGCCGCCAGCCTGTCACGATCCGGTCGATTTGCCGCGTCGCCCCCTCTCATCGGAACCTGCGGCGATGGCCGTCGCATATGGGCGGCCCGCTATCCGCTCTCCGGCGGCGAGCACGGGATAATAGCTGCGGTCGAAAAACTCTTTCATGACACCGGTCATCGATGCCAGGTTCTCGGGGCAGACGAACAGGCAAGCCCTCGCGCCGATCACGTGTTTGGCATTCGCGGCGTCCGCCGGAATCAGCCGGGCCGGAATGTCGGGAGCATATTTCGCAGCCCCCTGCATCGCAGCGCGCGCCATCGCGGCCGCTCCGCCGGTGCGCGAATGCCAGATTATGACCAGCCCCTCATCCATATCTGTTCCCATCACCCCACCCTGCCCCATAGCGGTGGATAATTCCATCCGTGGCCACGCCCGCCCGCCCCATTGGCGAAAAGCCGTGTTATCATCGCAGCATGGGTCCCGGTCTCGAAACACGCAATCTACATGGCTTCGTCTGCAACGTATCCGCATCGCTGAGCGGGCGGGCGTGGCGTTGGCGCGGCGGCAACATGGCGCTTGGCGATGATGGTGACGGGCTGGGGCTGCTGCGCCAGCTGCTGCTGTCACGCGGGGTGGAGGAGCATGACGTGGATCGCCAGATGCGCCCCACCTTGCGCGACTTCCTCCCCGACCCCTCGATCTTTCACGACATGGACGAGGCTGCGCAGCGTATCGCACAGGCCGTGCTGAGCGGGGAGGCGATCACCATCTATGGCGATTACGACGTCGATGGAGCCACGAGTGCGGCGCTGCTGATCCGGCTCTTACGGCAACTGGGCGTCGATCCCGGCCATTACATCCCAGACCGCCTGCTAGAGGGTTACGGTCCGACCGGAGAATCCCTGGTGCAGCTGGCAAGGGACGGCTCCAGCCTGATCGTCACCGTCGATTGCGGCGCCATGGCGCATGAGGCGCTGGACGCCGCGGCGGAGGTGGGCGTGGATGTGATCGTCGTCGACCACCACAAATGTGCCAGCACGCTCCCGCGCGCAGCGGCGCTGGTAAATCCGAACCGCCTCGATTCCACCGACGATGCGGCTTCGCACGGACATCTGGCCGCGGTCGGCGTGGCGTTCCTGCTCGGCATCGCGCTGGTGCGGGTCTTGCGGCAGAAGGGCTATTTTCAAGAACGCCAAGAACCCGACCTGATGGCCCTGCTCGATCTGGTCGCGCTGGGTACGGTCGCCGATGTCGCCGCGCTTCACGGGTTGAACCGCGCTTTCGTGGCTCAGGGCTTGAAGATCATGGCACGCCGCCAGAACGCGGGCATTGCCGCGCTGATCGATGCCGGACGGGTCAA
Source organism: Croceicoccus mobilis (assembly GCF_001661965.1). GTDB lineage: Bacteria > Pseudomonadota > Alphaproteobacteria > Sphingomonadales > Sphingomonadaceae > Croceicoccus > Croceicoccus mobilis. The sequence goes on along the minus strand of NZ_LYWZ01000025.1, from coordinate 298,128 downwards.
ACGCGCACCGCAGGCAAGTGATCTCGGCTTTGCCCTTGGGCCGCGCATCAACGCGGCAGGCCGGATCGGCGATTCCAGCCTCGGCGTGCGGTTGCTGACCAGCGATGACATGGACGAAGCCCGCGAGATCGCTGCCCGGCTCGACGTCTTGAACGAAGAACGCCGCGCGATCGAAGCCGCGGTTCAGGAAGCTGCCGAAGCGCAGCTTTCCGCACAGCATAACCGGCAGGTCGTCGTCGTCGCCGGGCGCGGCTGGCATCCGGGTGTCATCGGCATCGTGGCCGGGCGCCTCAAGGAAAAGGTGGGCAAGCCGGTCTTCGTGATCGCCATCGATGACGAAGCGGAAGACGGCGTGATGCTTGGCAAGGGGTCGGGCCGGTCGCTGGCGGGCGTCGATCTGGGCGCAGCCGTCATCGCCGCGCGCGAAGCAGACCTGCTGGTCAAGGGCGGCGGTCACGCCATGGCGGCCGGCCTGACCATAGAGGAAGCCAGGCTCGACGCGTTCCGCGATTTTCTCGATGAACGCCTGGGCCGAGATGTGGAACGGGCGATGGCATCGCGCGCCCTGACGCTCGATCTCTCGCTGTCACCACGCGGACTGAACCCTGCGCTGGTGGAGCAGATGGAGGCCGCCGGCCCCTATGGCGTCGGCTGGCCCGCCCCTCGTGTCGCGATCGGGCCGGTGACGCTGATCAAGGCAGATGTCGTCGGACAGGGGCATGTCCGCCTAATCGCCGCAGGGCAGGATGGCGGCCGTTTCAAGGCAATAGCCTTTCGCGCAGAGGAGACCGAGATGGGGCAGGCGTTGCTTCATGGATCGCGCGGTCGCAAGCTGTGGCTGGCCGGGCGGGCCAAGATCGATGATTGGGGTAACACGCCAGCTGCGGAGCTAATTCTGGAAGATGCCGCCTTTGCCGATTGAGCAGGCTTTGCCGGACGCGTCGGCCCCCTCGCGCTTTCCCGCCATCATCCGTGAAGAGATGCGGATCCTGAACGAGCCCGTTCCCGACAGGCTCGACACTCCGCTCGTCGATAATCAGGTCATCCAGCTTCGTGCTGACAGCTTCCTGTTCACCACGCCGGCAGGAACACGTTTCTATTATCGTCAAGGACAAGGCATTGCCATTTCGCAAGGGCGCGAGGGTAGTGCGGAGGAAACCGACCTTTTTTATAATGGCACTGTCTATGGCGCGGTCGCCTGGCTTAACGGGCTGATCCCGCTGCATGCCAGCAGCGTCGTAAGCGATGGCCGGGTCATCGCATTCACCGGACAATCGGGAGAGGGCAAGTCAACTCTTGCCGCAGCATTGGCGCAACATGGCTTCTCGCATAGATCGGACGATGTGCTGCTCATCGAAATGCGTGATGACGGCATCTACGCGTGGCCTGACAGGGACCGAATCAAACTTTGCGCGGATGCTTTTGAATTAACGGGTGCTGCGCGATTGGAGCCGATCGAACCCGGCGCGGACAAATTTTTTGCAGATCTGGGCAATATAAGCAAAACCGGCCCTCTGTCAGGCGACGGGCTGCCCCTTCCCCTTTGCGAGCTGGTGTTCATTCATTCGGCCGAAAATGGCCCGCCCAAGCTCGAAAGCCTGGTCGGCAGCCAGAAATTCCCTGCGCTTACCAATGCCTTGTACCGGATTGAGATTGCCATCGGCCTTGCAAATCAGCAGGCGCACAGGGCCATTCTACTGCGCCTTGCGCGCGGCCTGCGATGCTGGAACCTCTTTCGAGTACGCTCGCGCTGCAATTTCGCGAATGATGTCGCGCTTATCGCAAATCTGCTGAACAGGCTTTAGGAACCAATTGTGCAGTTGCGAATTTCACGGTCTGGAGCTATGACCAATTATTGAAAATTCAATTCTCAAAGGGACTTCCGGCATGACCACCCGCGCCGCGCACAAGAACGCCTGGACCGAGCCGAAGCTCGAACAGCTTGACGTCGATCTTTCTTCGGTCGCATCGGGCAACAATTATTTCGACGACGGTTCCGTGTCGAACAACCTCTCGCGCAAGTCCTGATTTTCATTACGCCAATCGCATTGGCTAATTGACCGAAACGCCCCCGCAGGTGGCTGCTTGCCGATGGCATGCTCGCCTGCGTTTGGGGCGTTCTCCACATAAGAGCGTGACCCGCATTTTCCACTATGGCGCTGCATCACCGTGCAGGGCATGGTGCGCCTTGATATGCCAAGCACCCTGATCAAAATCCCCGCACGTTATGAATCCAGCGCCATCGATGACGAACTTGTCCTGATCGACGTCGATACGGGAAAGTTTTTCGCGCTGAAGGATGTCGGGCTGCGCATCTGGACCCTTCTCGACGACGAAGCCGATCTCGACCGGATCGCCGAGCAATTATGTGACGAATATGAAGTCGATCCCGAGCATGCCCGCAAGAGTGTTGCAGGCTTTGCCGAGAGCCTGGCCAAGGCAGGCTTTGGCCGCCTCGAATAAGAGCGAACGAGGTTCGTGATCCGAAAATCATTGATCCGATCCGACACGCATGACACGCCATTCAGGATGCGCATCGCTTCGCCCCGCCTGCTGACGATTGAGGCCATGGCCCTGCTGCCGCTCGCACGTGTCCTGGTGAACCGGGTTCAGATGAAGCACTGGCGTGGGACACTCGGAGAAATCGAGGGGGCCACGATTTCTTCTGCTGCCTCTCCCACCGACCAGCAAACCGCCGCATGGCGTGATGCCGCCCGTCTTGGCCGACATGTCGAGCGGGCGGCGGAAAAACTGCCGGTGGAAACGAAATGCCTTCCGCGCGCCATCGCGCTGCAATGGATGCTGCGCCGCCGAGCCATAGCCTCGCGCCTTATCGTGGCGCGTTCGCATGAGAAAGGTAACCGCGATGAATGGCATGCGTGGGTCGAGCATGGCGAGGAAATCGTAATAGGCCATTGCGATCGCGACGATTATCGCGCGATGCTCATCTTCACGTCTCGCCCGGCGCGCCCTGCTGATCCAACGGACTGAAACGACGATGGGTGCCCTGCTTATTGCCGCCGTCATCGATCTGGCCGGAGGAGATCCCGGCGCCCACCAAGATGGGCTTAAGGAGCGCGTCGCCAACAGCCTCGGCATCGGACTGGGGGGGCCGGTCAGCACGATGAAAGCCCCGGGCGGGCTCCTGTTCTCTCGCTCTCGAATTAGCGCCGCGCCAGCCACGGGATTGGGGGCGCGATCGCGGCCATGGCAGGCAGCGCGGGGCCCTGATGGTGCGATCATCCTTCTGGCCGGGGATTTGTTCGAGACTGACCGATTGCCCACGGCTATCACGCAAGCCGCACGGGAAAGCGATGAGGCCGCAATCTATGGCACCGCTCTCGCCCAGCATGGCGACGCGTGCGATCGACTGATCAACGGACAATACGCCGCGATTGCCTACTACCCCGAGGAAAGGCGCGTGCGCATCGCCCGCTCGCCGATTCAGGCCCCTCCCCTGCACCTCTGGCGACAGGGCAGTCTGCTGGTTGTCGCCTCCACCCCGCGCGTCGCCTTTGCCGCTGGCGCCGCCGAAGAAATCGACCGTACGAAGCTCGAAGACGCCCTGTTCCTCAATTTCCGCGATGCGCGGCGTAGCTGGTTTCGCGGGATCGAGCGGATTGCGCCGGGTGAACTGGCGGACATTACGCCCGACCGCACCCACCGTGAAAATTACTGGTCCATCGACCGCCTGCCGGAAGTCCGCTTTCCCCGTGACGAGGATTATGTCGATGCAGTGCAAGAGGCGTTTCGACGCGGCACTGAGGCTATGCTCTCACCATTTCGGTCGCCCGCGCTTCAGCTATCGGGCGGGCTGGATTCGCAAGCTGTCGGCAGCTTCGCGCTCGACGCGATTGCGCAAGAGGCTCGGCTCAAAGCCTATTGCTGGGTTCCGCAGAAGGGTTACGAACCTCTCGACTGGCCGGCCGCGACAGGGGACGAACGCGACGGCGCCAGGGCCTTTGCATCCATGCACGGGCGCGTTGATCTGGAGCTTGTCGATACCGGCGCGCTTGACCTGCAGCACAGGGAGGACAATTTCTTTCTGCTGGCAGGGGCTGCCCCAATGGGCGGCAGCAACATGCATTGGGGGCACGAGACGCTGAGGCGAGCAGCCGCATCGGGCCATGACGTGATGCTGACCGGCGCATCGGGGAATGGCTCCTTCAGCTATGACGGACGGACCGGCCCGCCGACCTGGCTGCGCGAGGGGCGGTTAGTAAAAGCCATCGCCGAACTGGCCGCACTCGGCGGTGATCGCCCCATATGGCGGCGGTTCATAAGCCATGCGCTGATGCCCCAGCTACCGCTGGGATGGCGCCAGGCATGGGCCAATCGCCGCGGTACGGCGATGGATCCGTTTGACAGCTGGTGCGCGCTTGATCGGGACGGCGCTTCAAAATCGGGCGTCGCCGAACGAGCTGCCCGCGATGGCCATGACCCGCTCTTTCTCGAAACGCGATCCTCTCGCCAATGGCGAAAGGCGGTTATAGCCATGAGTGAGGCGGAGGGAGGCGATGCGATTCAGGCGATGGAGCTCCTGCACGGCATTCCGATGCGCGATCCGACAAGCTTTCGACCGTTATACGAACTGTGCGCAGGAATTCCCGACGATCAATTCCTGCGAAATGGCACGACCCGCTGGTTGGCGCGGCGATTGCTGCACGGACGGATCCCCGAAGAGGTTCGCACCGCCCGGCGGATCGGGATCCAAAACTCGGACTGGCCAATACGTTTTTCAGGCGAGCGAGCCGCAATGCTGGCAGAGATCGATCGGCTGGAAAACGATGAGGATCTTTCCGCGATGCTAGACCTTACGCGTCTTCGCAAATGGCTTGAGGAATGGGACGGCAGGGACAGCATCGGCGGACGCGAGGGGCCGAGAATATACTCAGCCGTCGGGCGCGGGCTGATTGCTGCGCGGTTTTTCAGGCATGTCGGTGGCCGCAATGGCTAACCCCGCAGGCTGCCATGACAGCGCCCCACGTGACGGTTTCGCAGAGCGGCTGATGGTGGGAATTTGTGCAGGAAATGCGCAGCCGGATGAGACCTTTACCGCACTTGATGAAGCTGGCTGGGATGCATTGGAGGCAATCGCGGTGCGAACCCGCACAGCGTGTCTGCTGCATCGCCACATGGTGGCACAAGGCATTGCCGCTCCGGAACCGAACAGGCGCCGCATTACAGATCTTTACCGCAGGCAGACTCTCTACGCTCTGGGTCAACGGATCGTGCTGGGACAGGTGGCGGCGTTGCTAAGCGCGGCTGATATCGGTCATGTCGCACTCAAGGGTTCGGCGCTCGCTTTTTCGGCCTATCCTCAGCCTGCCATGCGCCCCTTGCGCGACATTGATGTGCTCGTTCCGCGTTCGCGCGCACAAGAGGCTTACGATCTTCTTCGCGATCATGGGTTTACCACAGCGGAATGGGCCGGCCAGTACGGTCCCGAGCGGTATCACCAGATGCCCGAACTTGTCAGCCCCGAACATGCGGTCACGGTGGAGATCCATCACCGTGTCTTTTCACGCCAATGGGCAGGCGACAGCGGATTGACCGCACTGCTGTTGCAAAATGCGAAGGAAGTCTCGGTCGGATCCGCAGCCGTAAGGCTGGCCGACCCGCTTTCAAACCTGCTGCATATCACGGTCCATGCAACGCTGCACAATTGTTTTGAAAACGGCCCGCTGACGATTGCCGACATCCGGCATCTATGGGCCGATCCGTCCCTCGATCGGGACCGCCTGTTGCATGAGGCTGACAGCTTATCGCTTGCCCGTCCGCTCGCCCTGCTGCTTGCCATCGCGCGCGAAAGCGGCGACATCGCCGTTCCCGACCACTTTCTTCCCCAGACAGATGCGGCTTCACCTTATGTGCCGCACGCGATCGACGCCATGTTCCGCACACCGTCGCAGGCCAAAGCCCGAGACATGGCCCGGCGGCTGGAGACAAGCGGAAATTCCTCTTCCAGCCCATTGGCTGCAATTACGCGCATGCTCAGCCCCACACCGCAAAAACTGGCCGACATCGCCGGTACGCGCGCGTCAGATCCGACACGATGGCTGGCTTATCCCGCATGGGCATGGAGCCGTGGTCAACGCTGGCTATCCACTCTGGCTAATCGAACGCTGCGTGCCGAGGCGCAGGCGGATGCAGACATGCTGAACTGGTTGAGAGGCGATGGTTCGCAGCCCTGACCGGCGCTACTTTATTCGCGTTTGCAGCACCGAGGGTTGACCCCAAAGCGGCCAGCGGCCACATCACAAGGAGTGAGTATGCAATTGCCAGAACCCCCGCTGCTCGATTTCGCTACGGACACGTTGTTTCTCGATTTCGACGGCACGCTGGTCGAACTGGCGGATCGCCCGGATGCGATCACCGTACCAGACGATCTCATCGCAACGCTTCATGAATTGACCGACCGACTGAATGGCCGTCTGGCGCTGGTAAGCGGCAGGGCACTCGAGGTGCTGGATGAATTCGGCATGGCGGGACTGGCTGCCGCCGGAAGCCATGGATCGGAATGGCGCCTTGCCGGCGGGGAACGCCAGCACCGCCCTCGCCCAGCTGGCCTCGATCGCGCGCGCGAGCGGTTTACCGAATTTGCCACCCGTGCCGAGGGTCTGCTGTTTGAGGACAAGCCACTGGGCGCCGCGCTGCATTACCGTCGCGCGCCGGGCGAGCGGGATGCTGCGCATGATCTGGCGCAGGAGATGGCCGATGATCATGGCCTTCACGTCCAGCGCGGACACGATATGGTCGAGCTTCGCATTTCCGGCGTCGATAAGGGCTCTGCCATCACGGAAATGCTGGGCCACGGCCCCTTTGCCGGCCACCGACCCGTTTTCCTGGGGGATGACGTCACCGATGAAGACGGTTTCCGCGCGGTCGATGCGCATGGCGGCGCAGGTGTTTTGGTTGGCGAAATGCGACCAACGCTCGCGACTTTTCGCCTTGCCGGTGTCGCCGCCGTGAACGATTGGCTATCTCGCTCGTTAAGGGAACGCATGGACTAAAGCCTCTTGGATCATTGAGGCCTTAAAAGAATACAGGGGAATAGAATGAGCCGCCTGATTGTCGTTTCCAATCGCGTATCCATGCCCAGCCCGGATGGCTCGCAGGGCGGGCTTGCCGTGGCGCTGCAGGCGGCGCTGCGCGAATCCGGAGGCCTCTGGTTCGGCTGGTCCGGGCGCGAAGTCGAGGAATTCAACGGTTCCGTCAGCTTCGAGGAAAGCGATGGCGTGCGCTCTGCCGTTGTCGATCTCGAACCGCAGGATGTCGAAGAATATTACAACGGCTTTGCCAATCGCACACTCTGGCCGCTGTTCCACTACCGCATCGACATTGCCAAATATAACCGCAGTTTCGGTTCCGGTTATGAACGCGTGAACAAGCGTTTCGCCGAGCCGCTGCACGTCATGATCGAGCCTGAGGACACGATCTGGATCAACGATTACCACTTGATCCCGATGGCATCGCTGCTGCGCGAACATGGCATCAAGAACAAGATCGGCTTCTTCCTCCACACCCCGTGGCCGCCCACCCGGCTGCTCGTCTCGCTTCCGCATCATGAACGGCTGGTCCGCTCCATGTTCGGCTATGACGTCGTGGGCTTCCAGACCGGCGAGTGGCTCGAAAGCTTCCGCCATTATTGCGAAAACGAGCTGGGCGGCACGATTGATGGCGATTACATCACCGTCGACGGTCAGCGCCTTCGCGCCGTGGTCTGCCCGATCGGCATCGACTTCAAGAACTTCATCGACAGCAGCGAAACCGACCTTGCTCACCAGCTGGCCGAACGCATGCGCGTTTCGCTGCGCCAGCTGACCATGATCGTGGGCGTCGACAGGCTCGACTATTCCAAAGGCCTGCAGGAACGCCTCGTCAGTTTCGAGCACCTGCTCAACGCCTATCCCGACCTCCACCGTTCCGTCGTCCTTGTCCAGGTCGCGCCGCCATCGCGCGGAGAGGTCGAGCAATATCGCCACGTTCGCGAGGAATTGAACGAACTGGCCGGCCGCATCAACGGCATGTTCGCCGAGGTCGACTGGACCCCGATCCGCTATGTCAACCGCGGCTACCGGCGCGAGGAACTGACCGCCCTCTACCGCGCCGCCCGCGTCGGCCTCGTCACCCCGCTGCGCGACGGCATGAACCTTGTGGCCAAGGAATATATCGCCGCGCAGGACCCGGAAGATCCCGGCGTCCTCGTCCTCTCGCGCTTTGCCGGCGCCGCCGCGCAGATGCAGGACGCCCTGCTGGTCAATCCCTACGCTCCCGAGGAAGTCGCCGAGGCCATCCAGACTGCGCTGAAAATGCCGCTGGCAGAGCGTAAGGCCCGGTTCCAGACGCTGCGCGAAGGGGTCGAGAAGGAAGACGTGCACTGGTGGCGCGAAAAGTTCGTGAATATGATCGAAGAGACCGAGACGATCCGCTGATCGCACATTAGGGAACGTCCGGGGCTTTCAGGCCTTTCCTTATCAGCGGCGCCCGCATTCCGGCGGCTGGCCGCGCCGTGGAGATAACAGATGCCTTCCTCCTTCCGCCGCCTGGCCATGGCCGGTGCGCTTGTCCTGCCCTTTGCCGCGCTGGCGGCCTGCGACAAGACGCCCGACATGCCCGAGGCGATGAAGCCCGCGAAGGAGGAAGCCCCCACCCCCGAGGCCGCGAAGCAGGACATTGACGCCGCGCTGCGCGCAAAGGTGGAGGCTCTGAACAAGGGCGATGTCGACGGGGCCGTTGCTGTATACGCGCCCGATGCCACCATTATCATGCCCGGCGAACCGCCGCTGACCGACCCTGCCGCGATCCGCGCCATGTATGCCTCCATGCTGGGCGACGACGATGTCGACATGCAGATCACGCCCTATAACACCTGGGTTTCGGTCAATGCCGATTTCGCGGTCACCACGTCGAAGATCACGCTCGACGGCATGATCGGCGAGGAGCCGGTGCATTCGGTCACCACCAACCAGGCCGTGTGGCAGCGCCAGACTGACGGGCTTTGGAAAATCGTGTCCGAATCCAACACCGCACAGGCGCCCGATGCTGCATCCTCCGCCACCACCCCGCCCGATGCGGCGGCAGCGGCGGAAACGGCGGAAACGGCGGCACGACCCGAAACCGGCACCGCAAAACCCGCCGCCTGACAGGGGCCGACAAAGGTCCACAGGGGAACGGGCGCCCTCCCCGCAAAGGAAAGGCGCCCGCTCGGCTCTGCGGGGGAGTTGGCCCCGTGAGCTATTGCGTGATCAGACCCGGTCAGCTGCCGGCCTGCATTTCGGCAGCCATGGCGACCTGCAGCCGCTTTTGAAGCGCGGCATCGGTTTGCAGCTTGGTGCTGATCTCATTGAAACGCTGCGCCGTCAGGCCAGAGGACTGCACCTCTGCAGCCATCTTCGCCTGCTTGTCGGCAGCAGCGACGGTCGTGTCGGCCTGGATCTTCTGCACCGCCATCGCGGCTTCGGCAAAACTCTTCAGTTCCGTATCGGTCACGGCAGTGGCGGCGGCTTCAGCGCCCATCGAGGGCTGCGCCGGAGTGGCCGGATCGGCAGGCGTAGCCGGGGTCGCTGCATCGGGGGCCGCGCTCGACGGCGGAGCCGGCACTTCCTGCGCGCTGCCCATTGCACCCGGCGCGGCAGGCGGATCCATCATCGTGTTCTGGGCATCCTGCGCAAATGCGGGGGTCGCGGTTGCGGCGATCGCGGCAACGGCAGCAATCCCGGTGAATTTCAGAGCAGTGAACTTGGTCATCAAAAAATACCTCTCTTCTGCGATGACCCAAGAGTCAGGATCCCAAAGCCACATCGCAACCGGCCAGCGGATGCCTCGTGCGGGAATTAAGGCCGAATTGTGGCAGCCGTGCCCCAGCATCGACGAACCGAACCGGAAACGGCGGTTTTGCGCGCAGATCTCGGTGTGCAGGGTGACATAAGTGACATGCCCTACAACCGGCGTAACCCGCCGGAACCCCGCGCAAATGCTGGGGTTTCGCGGCTTTGGGTGACACACCGGCGCATAAGGGAAACTTTGCGCATCTCAATTCACCTGAGCGCCGGAGCCATCATTGGCGGCATTAGCCCCGTACCAGCTGGCAAGGTTTTGCGCCGCATCGCCCTTGGCGATATCGGTGGCTGCGGGGGCGCGTTCGTCGCCGCTCCAGTCGAGGGGGCCGTCCTCTATGCGTTTGAGGAGATCGTCCCAGCCTTCCGCCGAATATTCGCGGGCCATCTGGTGGCGGCCCATCTTCCACGGGTTGGCGGCGATCCAGATGGCAAGCCGTTCATCGTAATGGCGCGAGGTGCCGATCAGCTCCCCCTGGTAATAATGCGGCACCTCGACCCCGTTGATCGCGCGGTCGAGCATGGCATGGGCCAGCTGGCTGATCCCCGCCTCCAGCGCGACTTCCCAGCCCAGCGCGAACGGCGTGCCGACAAGCCGGTCGCGCAGGCGATAGGCGCTCTGGCGCGAGAGGCCGACCGATTTCGCGGCTTGCGTGACCGACTGGCACGCGGCGAGTTCGCGCAGGAAGATCACCATCTTGCGGCGGGTCCATTGGTCCCGGCGCGGGGCGCGGGGTTTGGGGCGGTAGGCTGCGTCGTGGGTTTCGGTCGTCATGGGGCGCTCCATTAATGTATCGTGCTGGTGGCGATCCCGGAAAATCGCAGGGGCTGATGGCGGTTCACCCGTTCTCAACCCTCTCGTGCGAGGGTTCGGCAGCGTTTTCCCGGGGGAGAATGAGCAATGCTGAAATTGATCGCATTTCTGGCGGCAGCGGTGGTCGGCTTTCTGGTGGCATTTTCGTTCACCGCGCGTGACGAGATCGGGGCCGAGGTCGAGAGGAAGCTGGACGAGGATTTCATCCCCCAATGCATCGCCCGCGCCCAGTTCCCGCCCGAACTGGAGGCGAAGAAACCCCAGATCTGCGGCTGCATGAAAAGCGAATTCGACACGCGCCGTTTGAAACTGACCGATGCGTTCGGAGACAAGAAAGCCGAGATGCAGGAGGTCACACAGGCCTGCGCGAGGCTTTATTCTTAAGACCCTCAGACGCCGGGCGGCGGGCATCCGCCCGCCTTGGCTTCGCCGCAATAAGCGGCGGCGGCCGTTCGGCCTTGCGGGAGTCGCTTCGCGCCCCGTGAGTGGTTTGTTTTGATCCCTCAAACGCCGGGCGGCGGGCATCCGCCCGCCTTGGCTTCGCCGCAATAAGCGGCGGCGGCCGTTCGGCCTTGCGGGAGTCGCTTCGCGCCCCGTTCCACTGCTGACCTGCGAGCATATGCTTGGAACCTGTCGCGCCGGGTCTCCGGGCACCGAAGGTGACTCCGGCAAGCGCGAAAGCGCGCCCGAGCTTATGCGAGGAAGCCAAGTGGCGCGGATGCGCCCCGCCCGGCGTTTGAGGGACCCAAACAAACAAACGGCGCCAACCACAAACGTAGCGGCTGACCGAACAACAGTTCCCCTCACCCCATGCACCAACGCCCGTGAGCCGCGCCAAGAGAGGCGCGCGCCAAAGCCGATGGCGCAAGCCTACCGCCTCCCGCGATAGGGTTCCGGCGTGGGAAAGGAGAAGCTGCGCGAGCGGCCCAGCACGACTTCCTCGTTGCGAAGGTGCTGGAGGGCGATGGCGGGCGTAGTAACCGCCCCCCACCCAATCCGCCCCGCCTCGACATGCTCAAGCCAACGGCGAGCATGTTCGAGCGCATCACGATCCGACGGCGGCGGGATTTCCATGGGCATTTGCGGTTCCTCTCTGTGAGGGGTGAAAAGGAACCGGGTTATTTATGGGGTTGGCGGGGTGTAGGAAAATTAAAGATAAGCTACTCTTCCTGTTCAGTGGGATAATTCAATCCATTCAAACTCGTCCAACCTTCGCGTACAGGTGCATTCATGTGTGACCGCACATCATGCCCTTCAGTTGTCACAACTTTTGCCCCTCTATGGATCATCGCGCGGACAACAGCCTTTTTCGGATGGTGCACATCCTTGGCTGCTGATGAAATTACTGCGGTAAAATGAGTTTGCTGACTTTCTGTCTCGGACTTTACCGGACCGAGTAACTGATTGAGAATTTCACTCGACACATTTCGCCGTGACCCATGATGTGGCACCTGAAACCGGTCAATACCTGGCAAATCCAAGCCAACTGAGGGCGCATAATCGATTACGGTCTGCAAACCCTCTCGGCCAACATCACCTGTAAGGAGAATCTTTTTGCCAGCTATTTTTCCATATTGTACGATCGTCATTTCATTCCGAGGACTTGTATCTTTCTCCGGAAGGTTTTCATGGCCCCATATTGATGAAACATAGCTAATCGCAGATTTAGCTAATTCGAGAAGATATTTGTCGAACCTAACACTAGCCGTTTCTTCAAATTCTTCAGCTTTATCGTCATCTTTTAAAATAAGATTGATAAAATTATTAAATGTCGGAGACATAACAGTAAAATTGCCGATGACATTTCCCTGAAATGCCTCTTCAATTAAAACCCCCATCGATAGAGCAATTTTCTCTAGCTCAGCGACGTGTGGATATTTCTTCTTCAATCGCGATTCTAGAGCCTTTAAACTATTATAAGTTGGGTAATTCGGCAGGAGCGTCGTCGCATATAACCAAGGTCGATTCATCCAGAGACGTTCAACAGGATATTCTTCTAAAACCGTTTTCAATCCAGCAGCATGATCACCGTCGGGATGCGTCAGCACCACGTGCTGGATTGTTGGGACCGATCCATAATACTTTTTTATATGATCAATTATTTTCTGACCACATTCTGCATAACCTCCATCGACGACAGACACGGTTTCTATGCCACCGACTCTTGTCCTAATAGTGATAGAGTCTCCGCTTTTTGCAGTCTCGACATCTAAAAAATCGATTTCAAAAAAGTCATTATTTTCCGTCATCTTTAGCGACCGCCTCACTCAGCAAAACATAATCAATCAGCATTTCAGATGAATTCCGTGCAGCTAATATAGAGCACAGGGTAATTGCAATGCCTATCGCTAGCGATAATGCTGCTTGTGTAGAAGCCCACCCTCCTTCACTTCCTACATAAATATATCCGATAATTATCAAAAATATGGAAAGAGACGCCAACTCACGCCATTGCAAGTACCGTGTAGAGTAATGCCTTACGCTTCCAACATCTCTAAATTTATCATATATTCTGTAAAAAGTTCTATTCTGATATTTTGGACCAAGACTGCTTCGCATTGCGATGTCAACGACCTCATTCCTGTCTAAAATTTCCGAGAATTTTCTTCCATTTGCAAATGCCCGATGACTTGGAAGACGAAACCTAATTCTCCAAAAAATTAGAATTTCTTTAAATGATTTAGGAATCAAATCTAGCAACAGGCTAAGCCCTACGGAGGCACACCCAATCGCAATAATTTTTTGCCAATCAGAGAATAATTGGGAAATATCCTTGCCAGAGAGCAAGAGGCACAAAACTGAGTAGGCCCCCGCGAACGGAGCCAGAGTTTGCGCTACGATTTGCGATTTTATCGAGTTAAATATTTCCAGTCCCCCTCAACGGTCTTGCCCTATGTAAGAACCAATCGCCTCACAACATCCCCGCCAAATACCGCCCGGTATAACTCCGCTCCACCTTCACCACGTCCTCCGGCGTGCCAGTGGCGACAATCTCGCCGCCGCGCACGCCGCCATCAGGGCCAAGGTCCAGAATCCAGTCCGCCGTCTTGATGACGTCGAGATTATGCTCGATCACCACGACAGAATTGCCCTGGTCGACAAGGCGGTGCAGCACTTCGAGCAGTTTGCGCACATCCTCGAAATGCAGGCCCGTGGTCGGCTCGTCGAGGATGTAGAGCGTCTGCCCGGTGGAGCGGCGGGCGAGTTCCTTGGCGAGCTTCACGCGCTGCGCCTCGCCCCCTGACAGGGTGGTGGCCTGCTGGCCCACCTTCACATAGCCCAGCCCCACTTCGTTCAGCATGTGCATCTTGTCGCGGATAGGGGGCACGGCGCCAAAGAATTCCTCGGCATCCTCGATCGTCATGTCGAGCACGTCGGCGATGGACTTGCCCTTGAACTTCACCTCCAGCGTTTCGCGGTTATAGCGTTTGCCGCCGCATTCCTCGCAGGTGACATAGACGTCGGGCAGGAAGTGCATCTCGATCTTGATCAGCCCGTCGCCCTGGCACGCCTCGCATCGGCCGCCCTTGACGTTGAAGCTGAAGCGCCCCGGCTTGTACCCGCGCGCCTGCGCCTCGGGCAGCCCGGCGAACCAGTCGCGGATATTGGTGAAAGCGCCGGTATAGGTCGCCGGGTTCGAACGCGGGGTGCGGCCGATGGGCGACTGGTCGATCTCGATCACCTTGTCGCAATGGTTGAGACCCGTGATCTTCTCATGCGGGCCGGCGATGACGCGCGCGCCGTTCAGCTGGCGGGCCGCACCGGCATAGAGCGTGTCGATGGTGAAGGACGATTTGCCCGACCCCGAAACGCCGGTGATGCAGGTAAAGGTGCCGAGCGGGATTTCGCCCGTCACGTCCTTCAGATTATTGGCGACAGCGCCATGCACGGTGAGCTTCTTGCCGTTCCCCTTGCGGCGCTTTTCCGGCACCTCGATCTTGCGCGTGCCGTTGAGGTAATCGGCGGTGAGCGAACCCTTCGTCTTCAGCACCTGTTTCAGCGTGCCTTGCGCGACGACCTCGCCGCCATGCACCCCCGCGCCGGGGCCAAGGTCGACGACATGATCGGCGGCGCGGATCGCGTCTTCGTCATGCTCCACCACGATGACCGTGTTGCCAAGATCGCGCAGGCGTTTGAGCGTTTCAAGCAGGCGATCATTATCCCGCTGGTGCAGGCCGATGGAAGGTTCGTCGAGCACGTAGAGCACGCCCGACAGCCCGCTGCCGATCTGGCTGGCAAGGCGGATGCGCTGGCTTTCGCCGCCCGACAGCGTGCCGCTGGTGCGGTCGAGGTTGAGATAGTCCAGACCGACATTGTCGAGGAAGCCAAGACGCTCGTTGATTTCTTTCAGAATGGCCTTGGCGATCTGCTGCTGCTGGTCGGTCAGCTTGCCGTCGAGATCAAGGAACCACGCCTTCGCATCCGACACCGACAGGCGCACGGGCGAGGCGATATCGACGCCTGCGACCTTCACCGCCCGGGCCTTTTCATTAAGACGCGCACCACCGCAGGCATCGCAGGGCTGCGCGGTCTGGAACTTGGACAGCTCCTCGCGCATCCAGGCGCTTTCGGTCTGCATCATGCGACGATTGAGATTGCCGATGACGCCCTCGAACGGCTTGTTGACCGTGTAGCTCTTGCGCCCGTCCTTGAAGGTCAGCGGGACCGGCTTGCCCTTGGTGCCATAGAGGATCGCGTCACGGTGCTCCTTGGACAGCTCCTCCCACGGGGTTTCCAGCTCGAAACCGTAGTGGTTCGCAAGACTGGCCAGCACCTGCATGTAATAGGGCGACGGCGGGTTCGATTTCGCCCACGGCACGACCGCGCCTTTCTTCAGCGAGAGGGCCTCGTTCGGGACCACCAGCTGCGGATCGAACAGCAGCTTCTCACCCAGCCCGTCACACACTGCGCACGCCCCCTGCGGCGCGTTGAAGGAGAACAGGCGCGGCTCGATCTCCTCGATGGTGAAACCGCTAACCGGACAAGCGAAACGTTCGGAAAAGACGATGCGGTTGGCGGGAATCCCCGCCCCCTTCATCTGGCCGCCCGTTACATTCGCGCTCTTGGCTTCCTCCTCGCGCCCGGGCACCACGCCATCGGCGAGGTCGACATAGGCAAGGCCATCGGCCAGGCGCAGCGCGGTTTCGAAACTGTCGGCAAGACGCGTCTCGATCCCTTCGCGCACGGCAAGGCGGTCGACGACCACTTCGATGTCATGCTTGTACTTCTTGTCGAGCGCGGGGGCGTTCTCGATCTCCATGATCTCGCCATCAATGCGCACGCGGGTAAAGCCCGCCTTCTGCCACTCGGCCAGTTCCTTGCGGTATTCGCCCTTGCGCCCGCGCACCACGGGGGCCAGCAGGTAAAGCCGCGTGCCTTCGGGCAGCGCCATCACCCGGTCGACCATGTTCGACACCGTCTGCGCCTCGATCGGAAGGCCCGTCGCGGGGCTGAAGGGCACGCCCACGCGCGCCCACAGCAGGCGCATGTAGTCATAGATCTCGGTCACCGTCGCCACGGTCGAACGCGGATTGCGGCTGGTCGTCTTCTGCTCGATGGAAATCGCAGGCGAGAGCCCGTCGATATGCTCGACATCGGGCTTCTGCATCATCTCGAGGAACTGGCGCGCATAGGCCGACAGGCTCTCGACATAACGCCGCTGCCCTTCGGCATAGATGGTGTCGAAGGCCAGCGACGACTTGCCCGACCCCGAAAGGCCGGTGATCACGATCAGCGCATCGCGCGGCAGGTCGATGTCCACGCCTTTGAGATTATGTTCGCGCGCGCCGCGCACGGAGATCTTGGTAAGCATGCTTGGGGATGTTCCGCAGATGTTCTCCCGCGTCAAGCGGGTAATGAGGGCTTGTTCGCCATTTGGGGACCATCCCCTCCGGCTTCAACGCCTGCGGTCGTATCAAAGGTCCGCTGACTTGACCGATGCGGCCCTTCGGGCAATCTTCCCGGCCATGGGGGTCTTTATCAGGAATATCGTTCGCGCCACATGCATGGCGCTTGGTATCATGTCGCTGGGCATCATGGCGCTGGCCGGTCCGGCAGCGGCTGAGGATGCGCCCAAGACAATCGCCCTTGTCGGTGCCGAGGTGCTGGGCCCCGATTTCGCCACATGGGCGCATGACCGGACCGTCATCGTCACCGGCAATCGCATCACCGCCATCGGACCGGCAGCGGAAACGCCGATACCCGATGGTGCGCAGATCGTCGATATGCGGGGCCGCTGGATCATCCCCGGCCTGTGGGATGCGCATATCCATTCGCGCTACAAGGGGATCGACCATTTGCGGCTGCTGATCAGCCACGGGATCACCGCCACCCGCGATCTTGGCGGCCCGTGGGAGCATTTGCCCGAGCAATTGGCATGGCGGCGCGAGATCGCGGCGGGCACGCGCGTCGGCCCGCGCTGGTGGACGGCGGGCACGGTGCTCAATAATCCCGGTGCGCGCTGGTCGCATATCACCGTCGTGCATGACCCGGACGAAGCCCGCGCCGCCGTCGACCGGCTGAAACGCGAAGGCGCGGATTTCGTAAAGGTCTATTCCGACCTCACGCCCGAAAATTACCGCGCGATTCTGGCAGAGGCGAAAGCGCAGGGCCTTCCGGTCGATGGGCATGATCCCGATGCGATCCCCCCGCTGGAAGCGTCCCGCGCCGGACAGCGGGTTATCGAACATGCCCGCGAAGTCGCGCTGGCGCTGATCGAGGGTGAGATCCCGAAGCTTGCGGGCGGCTATACCGACTGGACCGCGCTGGAAAATCGCCTGAGCGCCGAAAAAGCCGACGAGATGGCCGCGACCTTCCGCGAAAACGGCACGTGGCTCGATCCTACGCTGAACCTGCGGCGGCATTTCATCGGCCTTGCCGAAAAGAGCGACTTTGTTCTGGACAATCCGGCGCTACGCTTCATCCCGCGCCCCTATCTCGACGCATGGAAAATGGGTGAGCGCCCCACCACGCCAGAGATAATCGCGCAATGGCAGGCCAATTTGCGCCTCGAAAGTGAGGCCGTGCGCATGTTGGCGCAGCGCGGCGTGCCGATCCTTGCCGGAACCGACACGGTAAAGCCGTTCTATGTTCCGGGCGACGGGCTGCATGAAGAATTGTTCGCGCTGGTGGACGCCGGACTTTCCCAAGGAGAGGCGATCCGTGCAGCCACGATCAATCCGGCGCGCATGACAGGGATGAAGGATCTGGGACTGGTGCAGCCGGGCTTCCTCGCCGACCTGCTCGTGCTCGATGCCGATCCGCTGGCCGATATCGGCGCGACGCGGCAGATCGCCATGGTCATCGCCAATGGGCGTGCCTTCGACCGGGCGGCGCTCGATGCGATGCAGGCGGATATCGCCGCCAATGCCGCCGCGTGGGACGGGGTTCCGACCGGACGCTAGGCTGGCGGATTGCCCCGCCCTGCCCTAGAAGCGCCGCAACCATGACACACCGCCTGTTCGTCGCCATCAAGCCACCCGAACCCGTGCTCGACCTGTTGATCGACACGATGGACGGGATCGACAATGCCCGCTGGCAATCGGACGAGCAGATGCACCTGACCCTGCGTTTCGTGGGTGAAATCGACAGCCCTGCGGCCAATGATCTCGCCGATGCGCTGACACAGGTGCGCTGTGAGCCGTTCGATCTGGCCATTCGCGGCACCGGCCACTTTGAAAAGAAGGGGCGAACCCACACGCTCTGGGCGGGGATCGCGCCATCGCCTGCGTTGCTGGCGCTGCAAAAGCGGGTGGAAAGCGCCTGCCGCAGCGTCGGCCTGCCGCCCGAAACGCGCAGCTATGCGCCGCATATCACGCTGGCGCGGCTTTCGGGCAGCGCCGGGGCGGTCGGACCGTTTCTGACGAAATGGGGCGACCTGAAATCGCCGCCTTTTACGGTCAGCCAGTTCATCCTGTTCGAAAGCACGCTGTCATCGCATGGCGCGCATTACGACCCGGTGATGAGCTTTCCGCTGAGAGCCTAGCGCGCCGGAAACGCGCCCCGCGTCCGGTTGGCGATGGCGACGAGCGAGAGCATCACCGGCACCTCCACCAGCACGCCGACCACCGTGGCCAACGCCGCCCCGCTGCCAAGACCGAACAGACCGATCGCGACCGCGACGGCCAGTTCGAAAAAATTGGACGTGCCGATCAGCGCGCAAGGCGCGGCAATGGCATGGGGCACTTTCCACGCTTTCGCCGCGCCATAGGCGATGAAGAAGATGCCATAGCTTTGCACGATGATCGGCGCGGCGATCAGCGCGATCAGCAGCGGGCGCGAAACGATGGTGCTGGCCTGAAAGCCGAACAATAGCAGCACGGTCGCCAGCAGGCCCAGGATCGAGAGCGGCTTGGCCCGCGCGGTAAAGGCGCTGACCGCCCCCTCGTCTCCGCCATGCGATTTAAGCAGCCGCCCGCGCACGAACGAGCCCGCCGCCAGCGGCACCACGACATAGAGCAGCACCGAAAGCAGCAGCGTTTCCCACGGCACCGCAATGTCGGTCACGCCCAGCAAGAGCGCGACAATGGGCGCGAAGGCCGCGATCATGATCAGATCGTTCGCCGCCACCTGCACCAGCGTATAGGCCGGGTCCCCGCGCGTCAGCTGCGACCATACGAACACCATCGCGGTGCAGGGCGCTGCGCCCAGCAGGATCAGCCCGGCAATATATTGGCTGGCATCACCTGCGGGAATGAGGCCGGCAAAGATCACCTTGAAGAACAATACGGCCAGCGCCGCCATGGTGAAGGGCTTGATCAGCCAGTTGACGATCAGCGTGATGACCAGCCCCTTGGGCTTTTCACCCACCCGGCGGATGGCGGAGAAATCGACCGCGACCATCATCGGGAAGATCATCGCCCAGATCAGCACCGCGACGACCAGATTGACCGAAGCATATTCGATTGCCGCCAGCGAGGCGAACAGCCCCGGCGCCAGATTGCCGAGCGCGATACCGGCTAGGATTGCTCCGCCGACCCAGACCGACAGGAATTTCTCGAACGTGCCCAGACCCGCTGCCTGCGGATCGCCCGCGTTCAATTCAGCACTCGCCATGATTTGCCCCCGCCACGATGCTCGTCGCACAGGCTTATGCGCAGGATCACGCGGCGCTCAATGGCAAAATGCAGATGGAGGGCGCGATGCCGAGCCTGATCAACGCGCGGCGAAAAGCAGGCGGCCCTCACCCATGATGTCCAGCACCTCGTCGCGCACATGCTGTTCGACCGCGAAACAGCCAAGGCTGCGCCCGATCTTGCCATGGCGCATGATCAGCGACGGGCTGACGTAATCGGCGCCGTGCATGACGATGGCGCGGGCAAAGGCGTGACTGTTGCTGGGGTCGAGCCCATGCAAGCGGCGCGAGCGTCCAAGCTTGCCGTAATAGGCCGCGCCGGTGAGAAAAGCGCCGTCCGAAGACTGGTTCGAACCCACCCGATTGGAAAGGGTCTGCACCCATCCCGTATGCGCCGGGTCCGACCCCTTCCCATGCGAGACGAGATAGCTTTTCATCACGCGCCCATTGCCGACATCGACGATGTCGAAACGCTTTTCGCGGGAGTGCTGATTGAAGTCGACAAGGCCGACGAAATCCCGTTTGATCGAGCGGCCCGTCGGAGTAGCGGAATGAGCATCGAGCGCCGCAAGGGCCGCACCAAGTGCAGCGGGTGGCCGGGAGCCAGCGGGCGCGGCAAAGGCGCGCGGGGCCGCAAGGCCGGACAAGCCGGCAGCACCGGAGCGCAGAAGGTTGCGTCTGTTGAAGTTCATGTCTTTCGATCCCGTTAGACACAAGATATAGTGTTTGAGATATGTTAGTCAACACAATATGGAGTATTTCGATGGAGCGGGGGTTGGTGCTTCTTGCTGCAATGCTGATGGGGTTTGCCGCTGCGCCGGTCATCGCGCAGGGCGGCTCGCCACCGGAGCGTGCGAAATGGTCGCCTGCCGAAATCGCCGTGCTGGCCCGCTGGGTCGAAGCCGCACCGCTCGATGCGCTGCCCTCACCCTCGATGCGCGCGCTTGACGCCGCGCGGGCGTCGGATGAAGCGCAGGCGATCGACGCGGCTGCCGATGCGCTCGCGCTGGAACTGGCGCGCGGCCATCTGCTGGGTGCCGCGACAAAGGCGGAGCGCGCCGGATGGAACATC
Organism: Croceicoccus mobilis; assembly: GCF_001661965.1. Classification (GTDB taxonomy): domain Bacteria; phylum Pseudomonadota; class Alphaproteobacteria; order Sphingomonadales; family Sphingomonadaceae; genus Croceicoccus; species Croceicoccus mobilis. The sequence goes on along the minus strand of NZ_LYWZ01000025.1, from coordinate 277,330 downwards.
ACCGACAGCGATGCCGATATCGACTTGCCCGCACGCATCGACCGGGCCCTGGCAGCCGGAAAGCTTGATAGGTTCTTCGCAGGTCTCGCCCCCGCCTATCCCGACTATGCGGTTTTGAAACAGGCGCTGGCGAGAGAGACCGATGCCGAAAACCGCACGACCATCGCGCGCAACATGGAACGCTGGCGCTGGATGCCGCAGCGGCTGGGGCGCGACTTCATCATCGTCAATGCCGCCGCTTTCAAACTGGCGCTCTGGCGCGATGGCAGCCATGTCGGCGACTGGCGCGTGATCAACGGCAAGACCAGCACGCCGACCCCTGTGTTTCAGGCAGAGGTCACGGGCGTGAACCTCAACCCCTGGTGGTATGTGCCCGCCAGCATCGTGCGCGAAAGCGTGGGATCGCTGATCCGCAAGAGCCCGCAGACCGCAAAGGCGCGCGGCTATGTCTGGGATGCCAGCGGCGTGCGGCAGAGGCCGGGACCGACCAATGCGCTGGGCCAGATGAAGCTGGTCATGCCCAATCGTTTCAGCGTCTATCTGCATGACACGCCGAACAAGACCCTGTTCGAGAAAGAGGTTCGCGCTTTCAGCCATGGCTGTGTCCGCGTCGGCGATGCGCTTGGCTTTGCCGCCACCTTGCTGGATACGCAGATGACCCGCGAAGAGGTCGATGCCGTGGTCGCGACGAACAAATCGACCGTGGTCGATCTGAACCGGCCATTGGCGATCTACATCACCTATTTCACCGCTATGGCCGATGATGATGGCGGCGTGAAGATCATGCCCGACATCTATCGCCGCGACGGACGCATCCGGTCTGTCGCCATGGCGCCCGCGCCGGTAAAGCCGGTCCGGCTGGCGGCGGCGGGGGGCTGTTTCTAGGCCTTCGCCTTGCCCTCGCGAAACTCGGAATAGGAATCGAGGATTTCGCTCATCTTCTTCAGCGCCTCGCGCCGCTTGGCCTCGTCATGAATATGGGCAAGATCGCTTTTCAGCCCGGTGACAAAGGCGGCGTAATCGTTCTGCCAGTCGCGGCCCAGCGCCTGCTGCAATTCGGTGCGACCCGTGCCGATGCGCTTGGCCGGCTTACCCGCCGCCAGCGCATAGCTCTCCCCTATTTCCGGCAGGCGCACGTTCTGATCCGGGCGGCGGCGCTGCAATTCGCGGCGCATCTGCTCCATCCCCTCGGGTTCGCCATGGTCAAGGAACAATGTGCCCCCGATGGGTTCGCGCGCCGCCACCCAGTCCAGCAACTCGCATTCGTCGGCATGGGCGGAGTAATGGTCGATCCGCCGGATCTGCGCCCTCACCCGCACATCGGTGCCGGAAATGCGGACGGCATTTGCACCCTCTTGTATCACCCGGCCCAATGACCCCTGCGCCTGAAACCCGACGAACAGCACGGTGCTGCCCCGGCGGTGGAGATTGTGGATCAGGTGGTGCCGGATGCGCCCGCCTTCACACATGCCCGATGCGGCCATGATGATCGCGCCGGTCATCGAATTGAGGCGGATCGATTCCGATACATCTGCCGTGAAATGGAAAGACGGACTGGCAAAGACATTGGCTCCGCCCGTATCCTCAAGCTCCGCCGCATAGCGGGCAAAGACTTCGGTGACGCGGCTGGCGAGCGGGCTGTCGATGAAGACGGGCACGTCCGGCACCTGCCCTTCGCGCAGCAAAGATGCGAGATCGAGCAGCAATTCCTGTGTCCGCTCCAGCGCGAAGACCGGGATGATGAGGTTTCCGCCCCGTGCCAGTGCCGAGCGGACCTCTGCGCCCAGCAGGCGGCGACGTTCCGCGATAGAGACGCGCTCGCGCTGACGCCCGCCATAGGTGGATTCGCAAATGACATGGTCGAAACCCGACGGCCCTTCGGGATCGGGCTGGAATGCCTTGTTGTCGGGGCCGATATCGCCAGAGCACATGATCTGCACCCCGCCTGCCACCAGTTCCACCGATGCTGCGCCCAATATGTGCCCCGCGTTCCACAGGCGCGCACGAAAACCGGGCGCGGGTTCGAACCATTCCTCCAGCTCGACCTTGCGGCAAAGGTGCCATGCGGCGATGGCGTCGGCCTCGGTATAGACCGGCTGAAACGCCTCTTCGCCCGCGCGGTCGCGGCGGCGATTGTGGCGCTCGGCTTCGGATTCCTGGATGCGGCCCGCATCGGCCAGCATGAATTCAAGGAGATCGGCGGTAGGCCCGGTGCACCAGATCGTGCCTTTGAACCCCTGCGCGACCAGTTTCGGCAGCAGCCCGCTATGGTCGATATGCGCATGGGTGAGGATGACGGCGGGAATTTTCGCGGGGTCGAATTCGAACGGTCCGGCGTTCAGATATTCAAGCGTGCGCGACCCTTGGAACATGCCGCAATCGACCAGCAACGAAACGCCTTTTTGCGCGAATTCCATGCAACTGCCGGTGACGGTGCGCGCCGCCCCGTGAAAGCGCAATGAGAGCGGATAGCCCTCTGCCGATTTCGGTCCATGGTCTGCCATCACGCCCTCTCCTTCGCGATGATTTTTCTCTTTCCCAATGATTTTTGGGGCAGTTTACGCCATGGGCGCAGTGGTGTCACCGCCGTCCATGCTGCGCAGCATTTTTGCCCGTCACTCCGCCAATCCCGGCGCGGCCAGAGTGCCCGCGCGCGACAGTAATACGCCCAGCGCGCAGGATGCGATGCGCGTCCTTTCGCTATCGGCGCGGCTGGTCAGGATAATCGGCACGCGCGCGCCCAGCACGATGCCGGCGGCATCCGCACCGGCAAGGAAGGTCAGTTCCTTGGCCAGCATGTTGCCCGCTTCCAGTGTCGGCACGATCAGGATCTCGGCATTGCCCGCAACGGGTGAGACGATGCCCTTTTCCCGCGCCGCAATCGCGCTGATCGCATTGTCGAAGGCCAGCGGCCCATCCAGCACTCCGCCGGTGATCTGCCCGCGATCCGCCATCTTGCACAAGGCGGCGGCATCCAGTGTCGATTCCATCACCGGCATCACCGTTTCCGATGCGGACAGGATGGCGACGCGGGGCGTTTCGATGCCGATGACGTGGGCGACATCGATGGCGTTCCGGATGATGTCGGCCTTTTCCATCAAGGTGGGCGCGACATTGATCGCGGCATCGCTAATCAGCAGCGGCGGTTCGTGCCCCGGCACATCCATCACATAGACATGGCTGAGGCGGCGTTCGGTGCGCAGCCCATGCGTCTTGTCCAATACCGCATGCATCAGCTCATCGGTGTGGAGCGAGCCTTTCATCAGCAGCCGCGCCTCGCCCGAAATCACCAGATCCACCCCGCGCGCGGCGGCGGCATGGCTGTGCGGGGCCGCTTCGATGCGAAGGCCCGAAATGTCGATCCCGGCTTCCTGCGCCACGCTTTCGATCTTTACCTGCGGGCCGACGAGGATGGGCACGATCATGCCCGCCTCCGCGGCCTCCAGCGCTGCGGACAATGCCACGGCGGAGCACGGGTGAACGATCGCAGTGGGCACCGGTTCGCCGCCCCGGCAGCGTTTGACCAGCGCGGCGTGGACATCGTGATCGGGGATGACGACCCGCGGAAGTTCGACCCGCTTGCGGCGGATCTTCTCGGTCGGGGCCATGACCTCGGCCTCTCCCGTGATCACCGCTTCGCCGCGCTGGTTGGTGCATTGGCAGTCCAGCGTCAGTGCGTGATGCTTCTCGCGCTTTTCCTTCACCGTGACGGTGGCGGTGATGTGATCGCCAAGGCTGACGGGTTTGAGAAAGCGAAAGCTCTGCCCCAGATAGATCGTGCCCGGCCCCGGCAATTCCGTCCCCAGCACCGCGCTGATCAGACCGCCGCCCCACAGGCCATGGGCGATCACATGGTGGAACATGTCCCCTTCGGCATATTCCGGGTCCATATGCGCGGGGTTCACATCGCCCGATGCCAAGGCGAATAGCTGGATGTCACGCTCTGTCAGCGTGCGCGACACGCTGGCGCTGTCGCCGACGGATATTTCGTCGAATGTGCGGTTCTCGATGGTCGCGGTGTCGTGCATTGCCCTATCGCTCCATCACATAGGAACCGGGCGCGTCCTCGATGGCCGGATATCCGCATCGGGAATTGCCCATCGGCGGCGGTTTTACCGGCGTGCCCGATTGCGTAGCCAGCCATTCGCCCCATGCGCTCCACCACGATCCTTCGCGGCTTTCGGCCATGTGGCACCATTCTTCCGCGCCAATGGCGGGGCCGTCCTTTTCCCGGGTCATGATCTTGTAATGCCGGTGCCGGTGACCCGGTTCGGACACGATGCCGGCATTATGCCCGCCGCTGGTCAGCACGAAGGTAATCTCTGCCGGCGTCAGCCAGTGCAGCTTATGCACCGAATGCCATGGGGCGACATGATCGCGTTCGGTCCCGACAAGGAATATCGGCTGGCGAAGGGACGACAGGCTCACGCCCTTGCCGCCTGCCTTGAAATGCCCCTCGGCCAAGGCATCGTGCAGGAACAGCTTTTTCAGATACTGGCTGTGCATGGCGTAAGGCATGCGCGTGCCATCGGCGTTCCACGCCATCAGGTCGCTCATCTCCTCGCGCTCGCCCATCAAATAGGTTTTCAGAACGCGCGACCAGATGAGATCGCTGGACCTGAGGATCTGGAAAGCCCCGCCCATCTGGCTACTATCGAGATAGCCCGATCCCCACATCATGTTTTCAAGCAGGTTCAATTGCGCTTCGTCGATGAAGAGGCCCAGTTCCCCCGGCTCCGAAAACTCGGTCTGGGCGGCAAGCAGGGTAAGGCTGGCAAGCCGGTGATCGCGGTCCCGCGCCATTGCGGCGGCAGTGATCGAAAGCAGCGTCCCGCCAAGGCAATAGCCCAGCGCATGCGTCTTTTCCGCCCCGGTGATCGCGCCAATCGCATCCAGCGCCGCCATCGGCCCCAAAGTGCGATAATCGTCAAGGTCGAGATCGCGGTCGTGGCTGACCGGGTTGTGCCAGCTGATCGCGAACACGGTATAACCCTGCCCCACCAGCCACGCGATCAGCGAGTTATGGGGCGACAGGTCGAGGATGTAATATTTCATAATCCACGCCGGCACGATCAGCACCGGTTCGGGCCTGACCTTGTCGGTCGTGGGTAAATATTGGATCAGCTCGATCAGCCGGTTGCGGAACACGACCTTCCCCGGCGTGACGGCCAAAGTCTCGCCCACCTTGAAATCGCCGGTATCGACCGAAGGTTCGCCGCGGATCGTTGCGGTGAAATCTTCAAGGAACAGCCGCGCCCCGTCGACGAGGCATTTGCCGCCCGTTTCGACGATCCTTTCCTGCAGCACCGGATTGGTCGCGATGAAATTGCTGGGGGCCATCATGTCGAGCATCTGGCGCGTGGCGAAATCGACGATGTTCTCGTGGTGGCGGGTCACGCCCATCACCCCGGTCGTGGCCGCATGCCACCATTGCTGCTGAAGGAGGAAGGACTGGCTGATCGCGTTGAAGGGCCAATGCTTCCACGCGTCGTCGTCGAAGCGGTGATCCTGCTCCAGAGGCTCGATCGCGGGATGATCGGCGAGCTGGCCCGACAGCGTGGTGGTGGCAAGCCGCGCCAGCTTACGCGCCGCTTTCGACGTCAGCTGCATCTGCTTTCCGGGGGATACTGCCAGATGCATCGCCCAGTCCGACCACGCCTGCATCATGGTGACAGGGGACAGGCCGTGCGTCGCCTGCGCGATCACCGAAAAGCTGGATCGGTCCATCGTCTCGGCCACGCCGTCCAGCGGGTCGGCGTGGCTTTCGATAATACTTGCGCGCTTGTCGGGTAAGGCCATGGTCACTCCTGCGCTTATGCCCTGCCACGATGCCGGCGCGCGCGTCCTTGACCTGACGCAAATACGCCGGACCCCACGGGATGGGCCCGGCGTATGGTCTCATGACCGCAAAGTGCGGTGCAAGAGCAGTAATGAGCGGCCCGTTAGCTGACCGCAGGCTTTCTGGCAAATATTCCGAAGCCGGCAATGATTGCGTAGCAGATCGCCGGCAGGATCAGCGCAAAACCGAGGCTGCCCGACAGGTCGGCCAATGCTCCGGTTGCCAGCGGCACGACCGCGCCGCCGAAGATCGCGACATTGATGATGCCCGATCCATCCGCCGCGCGCGGGCCCAGCTTTTCGCAGGCGAGGCTGAAGATCGTCGGGAACATGATCGAATTCATCAGGCCGATAGCCAGCAGCGAATAGGCCGAGACCACGCCCGTCGTATTGGTCGAGATCGCGATCAGCGCGATTGCCGCACAGGTGTTGAACGCCAGCACCAGCCCGGGGCTGACGAAACGCAGCACCAGCGAACCGATGAACCGCCCGATCATCGCACCGCCCCAATAGAGGCTGATCATCCAGCCGATCACGTTCTCGGGCTGGCCCAGAACGTCTTCGAGCATGAGATAGTTGATGATGACAGACCCGATCGACACTTCCGCACCGACGTAAAGGAAGATGCACAGCGCACCGTAACCGAAGCGCGGACGCTTCAGCAGGGACAGGCCTTCGGCGATGCTGGTGTCTTCGTGGTTTTCACCCTTGAGCTTGTTGCGGAACATCCAGACCGCAAGCGCCACGATGCCGATGGCAACGGCGAGGCCGATATAGGTATTGGCGATCATCGCGCTTTCGGCCGAACGATAGGCGGCAAGCGCTGCGCCCTCCAGCTCGTCCGCCGAAACGTCAGCCAGCTTGCCCAGGATCAGCCCGGCGCCAACCAGCGGGAAGATATAGGTGCCAAAGGAATTGAACGCCTGCGCGAAAGTCAGGCGGCTGTGCGCGGTGGAAGGCTTGCCCAGCATCGAGATCAGCGGATTGGCGACCACCTGGATGATCACCACGCCCGAGGCCAGCACGAACAAGGCAAACAGGAACAGGCCATAGACCGCGTTCTGGCTGGCCGGGATGAAGAGCAGGCAGCCCACCATCATCAGCACCAGCCCCGCGACCGCACCGCGCATATAGCCCAGCTTCTTCACCAGCTTCGCGCCGGGAATGCCGATCACCAGATAGGCGGTGAAGAAGCAGAACTGCACAAGCATTGCCTGCGTGTAATTGAGCGTGAAAAGCTCTTTCAGCTTCGGGATGATGACATCGTTCAGCGAGGTGATCCCGCCAAAAATGAAGAACAGCGCGAACACGAAATACTGAAGGCCCGGCGCATCGACCGGCGGGGTATCGTCGGTCATGGGCGCGGTGTCAGTGCTCGACGAAACGTCGGGGGCTAGTGCCATCGGGAAACCTCTCTTCGGCTGGCGGTTTTGCCGCTCGTTACTGTGCGGGCGCTACCGGCGCGGCCGGGGGACAATCGTAGTTTTCGCCCACCGCTTCGACATTGGCGCCGATCAGCGTTGCCGCAAACCCTACGCCCGCATCGATTCGCAGGGCATTGCCCACTTGCGCAAAATCTGCGCCCAAGTCAGCAAAACAACGCAGCGGAATCCGCAAGGTGGTCGCCTCTCCGATGGGCGCGCCGTCCAGCCAATCATCGAGCGATACCATGTTATTGCCCATGCCCAGCGACACCGGCGCATCGCCGCGCGCATCGATCCGCCAGTCGAGCCGCAGCGCAAACGCATTGTTGAGCTGGCGCGACAGATCGGCGGCAGGGCCGTCGATGGACACCGTGCCGGGGCCGGTGAAAACGATGGACTTCGCATCCTCCTGCGCCGCGTAATCGACTGAGCGTGCCACGATGGCACCGCCCGCGCTGCTGGACGGCGCGGGGCCGACCGAACGCTTGCCGCCTGCGTCGGTCAGGCTCATCTCCCACGGTGCCTGCGCGCGGCCCGCGACGAAGAAATCCTCCACGTTCAGCGCCTGCGCAATGTCGAGGCCGAAACCCTCTGCCAGTTTCGGCACGGTGCCGGGTTTCGTATAGCTCAGGCCATAGCCCAGATCGAACAGCGGATCGGCGATCGGCGATACCGCGTCTCTTGGCCATGGGAACGACAGCGCGCCGGTGAAATCACGCACCGGCTTGCCATCCGCCCCCGCGACCAGCACATCGGCCACGCCCGCGCCCTGCGACCCGGGAAGCCATGCGGCAACGAACGCATCGGAGGCGTTTATTTCGCGGCTCATGAACATGGGACGGCCCGACAGGAAAACCGAAACGACTTTTACCCCTTCGCTCTTCAGCTTTTTCAGGAGCGCCAGATCGCTCGCGCCGCTGGGCTGATAGGCGAGCGTCGGGACATCGCCCTGAAATTCTGCATAGGGTTTTTCGCCGAACACCACGATGGCGACATCGGGCTTTTCGGCAAAGCTGCCGTCTTCGGACAAGGTCGCGCTGCCGCCCGCTTCGGTCACGGCGGCGTCGATGCCGTCCCAGATGGTCTGGCCATTGGGGAAATCCTCGCGGGTCACATCCGTGCCCTGCCAGCTGATCGTCCAGCCACCCGACTGCATGGCAAAACTGTTCGCGCCCTCACCCGCGACCAGCACTTTCGCGCCGGGTTTGATCGGCAGGACCGAACCGGAATTTTTCAAAAGCACCAGCGATTTCGCCACCGCCTCGCGCGCCACGGCCAGATGTTCGGGCGCGCCGATGGCAGCATAATCGCGCCGCGCCGGGATCGGATCGTCAAGCAGGCCGAGCTTCGCCTTGACCCGCAGGATGCGGCGCACAGCATCATTGATGCGCGCCTGCGGGATATCACCGGCACGGGCATGGCTGTACATGTTGTCGAACAGGCCCTTCCAGCTGTCGGGCGCCATGAACATGTCGAGCCCCGCCATCAGCGCGGGCACGCAATCGGTGACGGTGCAGCCCGGAACCTGCCCGTGGCCGTTCCAGTCACCCACTACGAAACCGCCAAAGCCCATGCGCCCCTTGAGCACGTCGGACAGAAGATACGGATTGGCGTGGTTCTTCGCCCCGTTCCAGCTGGAGAAGCTGGCCATCACGGTCAGCGCCCCGGCATCAATCGCGCCGGGGTATCCGGCGTTATGGACGCGGACAAGCTCGTCCTCGCCGATCTTCGCGTCGCCCTGGTCCTTGCCCCCTTCGGTGCCGCCATCGGCAAGGAAGTGCTTGGCAGTTGCGGCCACATGGGTCGCGTCGATTTCAACGCCCGATTTCAGCGGCCCCTGCAGGCCCAGCACCATCGCTTTCGAATAGCTGGCGACGATTGCGGGATCGGATGAATAGCCCTCATAAGCGCGGCCCCAGCGCAAGTCCTGAGGCACGGCGAGCGTAGGCGCGAAGGTCCATTCGATGCCGCTGCCCGCGATCTCGTCAGCGGTGATTTCGCCGATGCGGCGGATGAGATCAGGATCATGCGCCGCGCCAAGGCCGACATTATGCGGAAAGATCGTCGCACCCGGCACGTTATTGTGGCCATGCACCGCGTCGATGCCAAAGATGATCGGCACCGCCACACCCTGCGCGCGCGGCGCGGTGGATGCTGCGCGGAATTCGCGGATCATCCGGTCCCATTCGCTGGCATTGGCGCGTTCGTCGCCATAAGGCCCCGAATTGCCGCCCGCGAGCAGGCTGCCGACCGGATATTGGGCCAGGTCATCAGGCGTGATCGTACTGATGTCGGCCTGGATCAGCTGCCCGATCTTCTGCTTCAGCGTCATCGCGGCAAGAATTGCCGAAATCCGGTTTTCGGTTGCCGTGTCGGTGATCGCCGATGGCGATCGCGCCTCTGGCCAAAGCGTGATGTCATGCGCGGTAGCGCGTGTGTTCTCACTCGTGAGTACCGGCGCGTTCTGCCCTGCATGGGCCACTGCCGCGGTCCCTGCCAAAAGCCCCGCCATCGCGAGTGATGCAAGCTTGCCTGCCATCCCCAATCCCGTCTTTCTTTGCTGCTGGCCGTTCTTATGTGAACGTTCTCAATAATGAGCCAATCGCACGGCGATCCGGAAAAATCAAGCCTTCGGGGAATTTTGATTTCCGCCCGGTTCAGGCGGGCGAAGCCCCCGAAGCGGCAGTCGAATCCCGCTCCACCAAGGTCGCAGGCACGACCACGGGCTGCGCTGGCGGCTTCTCGCCCTTTTGCGCTTCGATCAAGAGCTCGACCGCGCGGCTGGTCACCGCCGCGATGGGCTGGTCAACGGCGGTCATGGTGGGATGGGTAAAGCGCACCAGCGGCGTGTTGTCGAAACTGATTATCGACAGATCGGTGGGAAGCGACAGCCCCATCTCGCGCGCAACCTGCATCGTGGCGAGCGCCATCGGTCCGCTGCTGGCGATGATGGCGCTGGGCCGGTCTTCGCGCGAAAGCAGCGCCTTTGCCGCGACAAGGCCGCTGTCGAAGCCGAAATCACCCGCCTCGCAAAGATCATCAATCGGCAGATCCGCCCCGGCCATGGCCTTTTTCCAGCCATCGACGCGCCATCCGCTGACCGAATAATCCGCCGGCCCCGCGATCATCGCGATCCGCTTGTGACCAAGCTCGATCAGCCGCTCAGTCGCGCTGCGGGCCGCGCCCTCGTCATCCATGGTGAGCGCGATGCCCGGCCCTTCCTGCGCCGAACCGATGCGGGCGAAGGGGATTTTCTGCTCTGCCAGCATGCCCGTGATCAGCGGGTTTTCGGAGTGCGGCGGCGTGAGGATCACGCCATCGGGTTGCAACGCGGCGATAGTGGCGGCAAGTTCGCGCCGGATATGGTCGGAATGAGTGTCGACCAGTTCGAACATCAGGCGATAGCCATGTTCGGCGCATTTCAGCATGCCGCCCAGCAGCATCTGGTCGACCCAGTCGGCGCCTTGCCGTTCGCGCCAGTCGGCAATGGTGCGGTCGCGGTCATTCAATGCGAGGATAAGATAAGACCGCGACCCGCTCATCCGCTGGGCCGCGATGGAGGGGACATAGCCCAGCCTGTCGATGGAGGCCTGCACCCGCTCCTGCATTTCGGGGCGGACATTGGGTTCCTTGTTGATGACGCGGCTGACGGTCTGAAGCGATACGCCCGCATCCGCCGCCACATGCTTGATCGTGACCGCCTGACGCCGCCTAGCCATTGTTTCCGTCTACCCCGCTTACGTTCATGCCAAGGCGCCTCCAGCCCCCGCTGTTAGCGTTCGCACGCCTTTCCGGTAGCCTGATCCGCGCCGCATTGCCAGACGCGCACCCAATCAACCTTCATCTGCTTGGGAAAGCCGGTCTCGTCGACGCCCTTCAGCCCGCGACTTTCGGCAAGCCCGCCACCAATGGCGAGATTGAGGATCAGGTGGAAACGCCGGTCGAAGGGCGACAGCGGATCATCGCTTGCCGGCGTGTACCAATCCCCGGCGGTCTGCACCTGGTAGCTTTTTCCATCGACGAACCATTCGATCCGCCCTTCGCTCCATTCGATGGCGAAGGTGTGAAAGCCCAAGAGCACTTCGGGGTAATGGATTTCTTCGCCCTTGTGCGCGTTTTCAGGCGGGAAGCCGCCGAAATGCAGGGTCCCGAGGACCGTATCCTCCTTGCCGGTGGGGCAATCGGCGCATTTGGTGCCAAGGTTCACCGCTTCCAGAATGTCGATCTCGCCCGATGCGGCCCAGCGGCCATAGGCGCCGCTTTCGGGCAGCATCCAGATCGCGGGCCACGTGCCCTGCCCCTGCGGCAGTTCGGCCCGCACCTCGATCCGGCCATAGCGCCACGCAGCCCGATCGCGCGTGGTCAGCCGCGCGCTGGTGAAGGGCTTGGTCGCGTCCGGCACATCGCCCCCGCCACGCTGATCCAGCGGAAGCGCGGGGCCCGTCATGCTTTCCTTGCGCGCGGTGATGACCAGATGGCCGTCCTCGACATGCGCATTCCGGGGGCTGTCGGTGTAACACTGGCGCTCATTATTGCCGCCGCCCCAGCAGTTCTCCTCCAGCTCCCATTTCATCGGGTCGATGGCGTCCCCGTCGAACTCGTCCGACCAGACCAGTTGCCATTTGCTGTCGTCGTTATCTTGCGCATGCGCGGTAACGGGCGCGACCAGTGCTGTCGCGGCAAGCAAGGTGAGAAGTTTCATGCGGCCTCCGCCTCGCGCGCACCGCAGGTGCGGGAGACATAATGATGGTGGTCGGGAAGACTGGCGACGGTCTTCGCCACGCTTTCGCGGATGGTCTTCAGGAACTGCGCCATTTCCTCGTCCGAAAGCTTGGCGGCGATGGGGTGATGGGATTGCGGCACGATGCCCTGCCCCATCATCACCTGCACCCAGCTGTTCTCGACGAAAAGCTCGTCGTTCTTGCGGAAGACACGTCCGGTTTCGCGGAACAGCTCGATCTTTTGCGTGAGCGTATCGGGCACCGGCATCACGGCGCATTGCCGCCAGAACGGGGAATCGCGCCGTTCGGTGACCTTGTAATGGAGGATCAGGAAGTCGCGGATCTGCTCCATGTCGGTCAACTGCTGGTCGTTGAATTCGGCAATGTCGCGGGCGCTGATCGTGCCTGCCGGCAGCATGCGGATCAGGCGCAGGATAGCACGCTGGATGAGGTGGATGGAGGTCGATTCCAGCGGTTCCATGAACCCGCCCGACAGGCCGATGGCGATGCAGTTCCGATGCCACTGCCGCCGCCGCGCCCCTGTGGTGAAGCGCAGGCGATTGGGCTTCGTCAGCACCTCGCCCTCGACTGTTGAGAGCAGCTTCGCCTCGGCCTCGTCATCCGACATGTAGCGGCTGCAATAGACGATGCCATTGCCGCCCCGGTGCTGCAGCGGAATGCGCCATTGCCAGCCCGCCTCATGCGCGATCGCCTTCGTATAAGGGATCGGCGGGCGAACGCTGGCAGTCTGCACCGCGATGGCGCGGTCGCACGGTAGCCAATGCGTCCAGTCGTCGTACCCTGCATGCAAAGCCCCCTCGATCAGCAAGGCGCGAAAGCCGGTGCAGTCGAGGAAGAGATCGCCCTCGATCCGCGTGCCCGCGTCCAGCGTCAGCGCGGCGATGTCGCCGGTCTCGCCGTTCAGCTCCACCTTGGCGATCTTGCCCTCGACACGGGTGACGCCGTCGGCTTCGGCCATGGCGCGCAGGAACTTTGCGTAAAGCGCGCTGTCGAGCTGATAGGCGTAGTTCAGGCGATTATCGGGCAGATGCGCGAACTTGCCCGCATGGGCGGCCTTCAGTTCAAGGCAGTACTCGTCATAGCTTTCGCTGTGTCCACGCTCGCGCCCGTTCAGCCAGAAGTGCTGGAACCCTGCCGACCAGTGGTCCTTCCCCGTGATGCCGAAGCTATGGAAATAGCCGTTCCCTGAATCGAATTCGCCCGGCTCGCGCCAGTTTTCAAACTGGATGCCCAGCTTGAACGTCGCCTGCGTGGCGCGCATGAACTCGGCCTCGTTAATGCCGAGCAGGCGGTTGAAGCCCACCAGCGGCGGGATCGTGCTTTCACCCACGCCGACGGTGCCGATCTGCTCGCTTTCCACCAGCGTCACATCGACCATCTCACCCAAGGTGCGGGCGATAGCGGCAGCGGCCATCCAGCCTGCGGTGCCGCCGCCTGCGATCACGATACGGCGCGGGGTCGGTTTCATCGCGAAAGGCTCCTAAGCAGGAATGCGCGGATGCGGCCCGCGCTTTCGGGCGTCAGCGGGCCGAGCACGCTGCGCGCCTTTTCGGGGATGTGGTCGGTGACTTCGGGGCCCGCGCCGAACACGTAATGTTCAAACAGATCGCGCCAGATCGCGCGGTCCTTTTCGGGCAGGTCGCGGATCGACATCATGGCGTGATTGAGAGCATCCTGCGGCTGCCCCAGCCAGCGCGGCGTATCGCGCCACCAATAGTTCACCAGCACGTTGAAGTCGGACAATCCCTCGACATGGTGCCACCACATCGACGGGATGAAGAGAGCATCGCCCGGCTCTAGCTCTGCCACTTGCGCATGGGCCAGCGCCTCGCGGAAGCGGGGGTGCGCATCGTAATCGGGCGCGGCGAAATCGACCATGGATACCGCCCGCCCCGCTGGCGTGTTGTCGACCGGGCCAAGGTAGAGATTGCGGAACTGGTCAGGCGGAAACAGGGTGAAACGCCGCCTCCCCACCGCACAGCAGGCGAGATTGTCGGGGAAGTCGTTATGCGCAGCGATCCGCGTCGCTGTCCCGATCCAGATGGATCGCAGCGGATCGCGGCCCGACAGGTCGACATCATTTTCCTCCACCAACCCGTCGAAATATTCGTGCATGTCGATGGAGGCGAGATAGATTGCGGGGCTATCCTCCTCGGCCTCGGCTTCGTCGATCTTCTGGAATATCTCGGGCAGTTTTGCCTTTGCCATGCGGAAATTCATGGCGAAATCGTCGGTGTACCACAGGCGGCCACCCGCATCCGGCGGCGCGATGGAAACGGTGAAGGGCCGGTCCTGACGCTTTCTCAGCAAATAATCGCGCGCATTGCGGCTACCGGCCAGCCCCGCCTGCACCAACGGCCAGTCCTTCACCAGCCCGCGAATGATGAAAGGCCGCTCCGCCCCGCGCAGACGTTCGGAAAGGTCAGCGGCGTCGGCCACCGCGATCTCGCGCACCGGCGTGAGGCCAGTGAGAGGGCCGGGATCGGCCTCAGCCATCAGATGTGTCCTTCGCGCCGGTTCTTGCGCGCGACCAGCTCGCCGATCTGCGACAGCGAAGCCAATGCCATGAAGATCGGCATAAGGTGCCCTTCGGCATGCAGCTCGGCCACAGCCTCGCCGTCCAGCGCCTGCAGCTTTGCCTCATCGATGATGTGGAAGCCCACGAGATTGTTTTTGGCCCCATCCGCCAGCGTAATCTCCAGCGTGAAGGGTTCGAGCAGTTCATGCCGCTTCAAGGCCGCAAAAAACGCGTCCTGCCCGCGATAGCCCTGGTCGACTGCACCCAGCTGTTCGGCGATCCCTTCCAGATATGGCGTGGGTCGGCCATCCTCGTCGAAAACGCGTGTGCCTTCGGCGGCATTGGCGCGGGGGTGCTCCATGTCGACATGCACCTGCCCCGGCCCCTCGCCATCCGGGTTCCTCCCGATCAGAAACGGCTGGATCGAGAGAGCCAGCGGGCGATAGGCTGCATCCCATTTCCCATTGTCGAGAAACAGGTTCTCCCCCTGCTCAAACCCGAACATGGCGAGCGCGTGAAAATTCTCGCGCGCGGCGTCCATGCGGAACAGGATCGGAAACTCGCCCTGCACCCGGCGGAATTCATCGGGAAAGGTGATGCAGCTCATTACCCCATCGCCCATGTCCGCGGACGGGTCGGAGGCGACGCGCAGGTCGCGGTGGGTGTTGCTGTCGAGAATGGCGTGACTGGTCATCGGTTTGCTCCAGCGGGAATGGGGGCGGCCTGACGCAAGGCATCTTGATAGGCGCGATTGGTCGGCAGCGCGGCGGTCATTCGCCGCGCACGTTCGCGCACATCGGCCAGCGGATCTGATGCCGCTGGCGGCAAATGGGCGGGAAGATCATGGCCCATGCCATATAGCACATATTGCCAGCTTGCCGCGGGAAACACTTCATTTGCCAATGGAAAATCATCGGCGGCAGGCGGCTGTTCGCGCCAAAGCGCCAGCATGTCGGACAGCGTATCGGGCACGCTCGAGACATGGTCGCGCCAATAGGGTTCGGTCCGCTGTGAGAGCGCATAATGCAGTTTGAGGAAATCGACGATCCGGTCCCAGCGCTGGCGAAACAGCGCATCGAAACGGCGGGCGTGGACCGGCATGGTCGCACGGCTCTGCGGGAAATTGTCCATCAGCATCGTCAGCGACAATTCGATCATGACGATGGCCGATGCTTCCAGCGGTTCGACGAACCCGGCGGACAGGCCGACGGCAAGGCAATTGCCTTTCCAGAAACTATCACGGTGCCCGCTGGCGAAACGCAGCAGGCGCGGTTCCAGTGCGTCGATATCCGCACCCGGCACGGCTTTGGCGACATGGGCGCGCAGCACGTCCGCGGCGCGGGTTTCATCCATATGGGCGGAGGAGAAGACGCAGCCGATGCCGCGACGTGCGGGCAGCGCGATGTCCCACAGCCAACCGGCCTCGTGCGCCGTGCCGATGGTCTGGGATGCAATCGCGCTGCCCGCTTCGACCGGCACCTGCATGGCGAGCGCGCGATCGTTGGAGAGGACTTGCGAGCGGTCGATGAAGCCCGCGCCGCAATGGCCGTCGATCAAAAGCGCCCGCATGCCGGTGCAGTCGAGGAACAGATTCCCTTCGAGCATGGGGTGAGAGGAAAGGTGCAGGCCCTTGATATTGCCGCCTTCATCCGGCTCAACGCCGGTAATGCGGTCGGCGATATGGGTAACGCCCAACCGCCCGGTGGCATGGCGCTTCAGCAGCGCCGCGAACTTGCCCGCGTCGAGGTGGTAGCCATAATTGAGCGCACCGGCATAGCCCGGCATCGTACGCTGACGCGGGGCCAGATCGGCGGCGCAGGCATCGGCCTGCGGGGTCATGGCGCTGGCAAACGACCCCATCGCGTTCCACGCCGATAGCATCGGCGCAAGCGATCCCGCAGGCGGGGCGGTGAACGGGTGGAGATAGCTGTCGCCTGCCGATCCGTCGCGCCATCCGTCAAATCGCGACCCCTGCTTGAACGAGGCATCGCAGGCGAGCAGGAATTCCTCTTCGGCAATCCCAATGGTGGCCAGCGTGCCGCGCATGGTCGGCCATGTTCCCTCACCCACGCCGATGGTGGGGATGTCGGGAGCCTCGACCAGCGTAACGGAAAGATCGCGGCCATCGGTGCGGGCGCGCGCAGCGATCGTGCAGGCCGACAGCCAGCCGGCGGTGCCGCCGCCTGCGATCACGATCCTGCTGATCTCGCCCTTTGGGGGCGTAACGCCCGACATGGCCCGTCACTCTCCTGTTGTTCTATAAGGCGGAAAAGGCCGCCGGGGCTTTTGTGCCCGCGACGACCTTTCCCGATTGCTCAATTCATATCAAGCGGTCGCCAGCTTAGAAATTGTAGCGAACGCCTGCCGCATAGCGGGCAAAGCCCGGCGATGCGAAATAGACGGTGTTGTCCGAACGGCGATGCCCGCGGCGGCTTTCGCCCGTCAGGTTGATCGCCTCGACAAAGACCGAAACGCCCATGTCGAATTCATAGGAAGCGCTGGCGTCGATCTGCCAGTACTCCTCGACATAGAACGGGTTCGGACCGGTGCCGCCCAGGAACTTGTCGCGCCAGTTCCACGCGACGCGGGCCTGAAGCGGTCCCTTGTCGTAGAAACCGACGAGATTGGCGCTGTCCGACAGGCCCGTCAGCGCGAACTGCGTGACATTATAGGGCTGCGTATTGTCGTATTTCGCATCGCCATTGACCATGGTGTAGTTCGCGATGACGCCAAAGCCGGTGTCCCAGAAGCTGTGCTGCACCGCGAATTCGAGACCGTCGATGGTCGCCGTCTGGTCGGAATTGACCGGCTGGGTAACCTCGAAGCGCATCGGATCGTCTTCGGGCAGCGACAGGATCGACCCCGTGGTGAAGCCATTGGTGTCGGTGCCCGTGGCAATCGTCGATTCCGGATAATTGTCGAAGATGTACTGCCGCACCTCGGTCAGCGGGGCATCCGCGCCCAGCGCCGCATAGGCAGCCTCCACACGCGGACCCGATGCCGGGTTGGTCACACCGTCGATGAAGACATTGGCGCGGCCCGATCCGATGAAGTTCTCGACGTTCTTGCGGAAATAGCCAATCGAGACATAGCTCGAGGGGCCATAGTACCATTCCGCCGAGGCGTCGAAATTCTCCGACTTATACGGCAGAAGGCCGGGATTGCCCTGCGAACCGGTGCCGTTCTCGATACGCGGATTGGGATCGATCGACTGGCCGCCCTGAAGGTCGGCATAGCTCGGCCGGGTGATCGTCTGGCTATAGGAAGCGCGGACCACCACATCGTCGATCGGACGGAAATCGAAGTCGATCGAGGGCAGCCAGAAATCATACCCGCCCTTGAGCTGCGAATAATCGTCCGGACCGTAGTCGATGGCGAATTCATTGACCGAAACCCAGCGGATCGTTTCGGGGATCGGCACCAGTGCCGAGCTGTCGACATCCGTGTTCTCGTAACGAAGACCGGCGATGACATGGGCCGGGCCCGCCATCAGGTCGAATTCGTTGTTGAACTGGATATAGGGCGCCCAGGTCGTTTCCTTGATCCGGCGGTCGGTGTTGTAATCCGCAAGGCAGGTGCCCGAAACGGCCGCCGCGTCACAGATGCCGAACTGATCGTCGAGGATCGTGACCATGTCTTCGAAATTGAAGCCATAGAAACTCTGGATCATCGCCGGATCGTTCGAACCCGACAGGCCGGAGAACTTGTCCGGCAGGCTGATCTCGTAAAAGATGTCGTCCGGAATATCGCCCGGCCCTGCGCCCGGAATGCCGCCCCATGTCTCGTTCTGAAGGAAGCCATAGGCGCTGCGGACCTTGTTCTCGGTATAGGTCGCGCCGAAGTCCACGCTTTTCAGGAAGCCCATGTCGGCGTCGTAACGGCCGCTGATCTGCACCTGGCGGATCTCGTCCTTGAAATAGGCGTTGCGGAACGCCTGCCCGGTCGCGAAACGTTCGGCCGGGTCGTTGGGGTCGATGCCGTCGCCGGGCGTGTAATAGATGACCGGCAGGTCGTTTTCGAAATTGATGCCCTGTTCGGCCAGGCCAAAGACGGCAGTGCCAACGGAAACCGAGGTGCCGTATTTGTTCGTCGGCTTGGATTCCGCGCTGGAATCATGCGCGTCGAGCGTGAAGCTGAGGCGGTCGGTCGGCTCCCATTCGAGGTTGAAACCAAGCGATTTGTTGATCGAACGATTGGCTACAAGCGCGCCCGAGTAAGACAGGTCGGACCACCCCGCGGGATCGGTGCCGAAGTTTTCCGAATAGAAGATCGGGCCCGCCACCGGACCATCGGTCCATGCGCTGGAGGTGTTGGCGAAGTTGAACCAGATGCCGACATCGCTCGAACGCGCCTCGACCGTGTTCTGGCTGAAGGTGTAGTCCAGTGTCGCAGTCAGCGTGTCGGTCGGCTGATACTGCAGCACGGCCTGCCCGTTGATGCGTTCGCGGTCGATGTCGGTCAGCGTATAGCTGGCGTTCTGCGGAACGGCATAGACATCGTTAGGGCCGGGACGGTTGGTGATCTGGTCGTAACCGGCGCTGCCTTCCTGCGCCAGGCTGCCCCAGTTGTTTTCGCTGCCCAGATAGCCGTCGCGCCAGCCGACGCTCGCCGTGTTCACGCTCGCCTTGCGGTCCTGGTAGGAACCGGCGACGAGGATGCCGATGCGGTCATCGGCAAAGGTGCTGGACAGGATGCCCGACACTTCCGGCGTGATCGGATTGCCGCTGTTGCGCGAACTGTCGAGCACGCCCTTGACCGCGACGCTGCCCGAAAGACCGGGTTTGTCGAGCGGACGCGGGGTGCGGATGTTGATGGTCGAGCCGATACCGCCCGAGGGGACATCGGCGCGGCCAGTCTTGTACACTTCGACCGCGGCAACGCCTTCCGACGCGAGATTGGCAAAGTCGAAGCTGCGCGAGGACGGCGGGCTGGCACCATCGCCCAGCGTCGAGGTCGGCATCTGGCGACCATTCAGCGTGACGAGGTTGAATTCCGGACCGAAGCCGCGAACCGTAACGGTCGAGCCTTCGCCATTGGAGCGGTCGATCGACACGCCGGTGATGCGCTGGAGCGATTCCGCGAGATTGGTATCGGGAAACTTGCCAATGTCTTCTGCCGAGATAGCATCGACAACGCCCTGCCCGTCACGCTTGATATTCATCGCGTCGCGCAGCGACGCACGAATGCCGGTAACGACGATGACGTCATCGCCGGCAGTTGCCTCTTCACTTTGGGTCTCGGCCGTATCCTGCGCCATGGCGACAGCGGGAAGCGCCGCCAGAGCCAGAGCGGATGCGCCGGACAAGAATCGAATCGAAGTTACGCGTGAGCTACGCGCCATAGTCCTCTCCCCTGCACTGTGCGCCCGGCCTCGTGCCGGGTTCTGCAAATACTGCGACTCGGATTAATCCCGAGCTCGCGTTGTGAACGTTCACTTGAACGTTCTCTTTTGCAGAGTCAAGCGCCAGCGGCCTGCTCTATGCCAATCTTCCCACGGGGTTAAGCAACCCGCAAGCAGCGATGCGTTATACCGTGAACATGAAGGGAGCGAACGCCAGCCCGGCCAAATCGGGACGACGGCGAGACGCGATCGAGGCCCCTGCCGGCCTTTGAATGGCCGACAGGACGCATGATGCGCCCCGCCCGCCGATATGCCGGGAACACCCGCAGCCACGACACGCTCTACCGACACGCAAGAGGAGATGCCTAACCTTGGCAGACGGACCCGCCAAAGCCAGAAGAAAAGGACGACGCAGGCTCGTCGCAACGGCGATTGCGGGTGCGGGAATATTGGGTCTGGCTGGTGGCGCCATCGGCGGTGCGGCAGGCACGTGGTGGGTGCTCAACACCATTGGCACGCCCAAGATCTCTCCGGCGGCGAAGAACGCAGTGCTCGAATATGACGCGATGCCCGAAGAAGGGCTGCGCCCTGTCGACATCGCGGGGCTTCGCCGCAATGGCACCCCGCTGAACCCCTGCGTAATCTCTTTCCTCGAAGAGCAGGAAGATCTGATCGGCAGCGCCGACTGGCGCAAGGTTCGCTTTCATCCAGAATTCCGCAATGACGACATCATCAATGAGGTCGCCTTTGCCCGCGGTGTGCTGGGCATCACCCGCCAGAACGACATCTATATCGCCGTGCCCAAGGAGCCTTCGAACCTCGACCAGTTGAACGAGCGGTTGTTCTTTCACGAGCTGGCCCATGTCGCGCAATATGCCGCCGGGCTCGACATCGGCGAATATGCGACCAGCGCGGCGGCCAGCTATGCTGGCGGCGAGGAAATGAAGAACAATGATTACGAACAGGACGTGCGCGACAAGGAAGCCGCCCTGCTCGACGCGTGGTACGCCAGCGAGCAGCGGCTGGTCTGCCACCCTGACGCCGCCGACAATCCGGACGTGCGCGCCGAAAGCGAGCGCCCCGTGGTGCAATTCGCGATCTTCGACACGAAGAACGGTGAGTACGAGATCGTGAAGGACACCCTGTTCGAGGGGCGCGGTTTCGCCCTTCCAACCCATCCGAAACTGCCGACCGAGCCGGAAACGGACCCCGACGAGGAAAACTGAAGAGGGCGAACCAGAAATTAACCGGGCGGGAAGTGGCTTGGACACTTCCCGCCCGGACGAGGGAACCGGTCAGTCTCGGGTCGCCCCGATCGAAACTTATTTCGCGGCGAAGCTTTCGTAGTCGACGCCCAGCTGTTCGAGATAGGAATCGTACTTCGACGGGTCGTAGTAGTACGGGGTCATCTTGGGGCGCATCTGCTCCATGATTTCCTTGTTCAAATGGATGCCGGGCATGTCCTCGGGCGTAAGCACCGGGTCATATTTGCGTCCTTCGGCAAACTGTACTTCCTCGCGATATTTCTTCGCTTCGGCCAGCAGATCAGGCGAAGTGAGAAGATCGAGCGTGGTCAGCGCCACCGCCTTGGCCCCGGCAACCGCGCCCTTGTGCGCGACCGGCGTCGCCATGGCGAGCGCGGCGGTCTGGTGGTGCCCGGTCATGTTGGGAATGTTCGAGGGGAAGCGGATGGTAATCGTGGGCAGCGCCCACATGATGTCGCCGATGTCGTCCGAACCGCCGCCCAGTGAGAATTCGGGCGGTTCGCGCAGGTCGTTCACTTCCGTTCCCAGCGGCTTCAGATCGCGGTCGAACGCTTCCTGCATCGCCTTGGTAAAGCCCTGGTCGGCAGCCGACCACTTCGGCATGCCGACCATCTCGATGTTCTTCTGCGCAGCCTCGGCGATCGGCTTGCTCGCCCATTGCGGCGCGGCATAGCCCAGGATCCGGTGCGACACGGTGGTGTCGGTCGCCATTGCCGCCGCTTCAGAGATCTTGTTGCCGGTTTCATACAGGTTGCGGATCGAATCGAATTCACGTTCGCGGAAATAATACCAGACCGATGCCACGTCAGGGACGATGTTGGGCTGCCCGCCGCCATTGGTGATGACATAATGCGAACGCTGCGTCGGAAAGAGATGTTCGCGGCGGAAGTTCCACGCGATATCCATGATCTCCACACCGTCGAGCGCGCTACGGCCTGCCCACGGCGCGCCCGCACCATGCGAGGAGCTGCCCTTGAACGTATATTCGACCGAGACCATGCCATTGCCGCCGCTTTGGCCATAGCTGGTGCCGAAACCGTTGGAGACATGGGTGAAGATGCACGCGTCATAGCCTTCGAACATGCCTTCGCGCACGAAGAACGCCTTGGTCGCCAGCAGCTCCTCGGCGATGCCCGGCCAGATCATCAGCGTGCCGGGGATATTGTCCTTCACCATGATGTCCTTCACCGCCAGCGCGGCGGCGACCATGGCGGGGATGCCGGAGTTATGGCCTTCGCCATGGCCCGGCGCGCCTTCGACCAGCGGCTCAAGTCCGCCCGTCGCGGGCTTCTGGCTGAGGCCGAGGAGACCATCGACGTCACTGCCCAGCGCGATCTTCGGCCCGCCCTTGCCGTGGGTCCAGGTCGCGGTCCACGCGCTGGGGATGCCGGCGGCGCCCTTCTCGATGGTGAACCCCTCCTTTTCGAGGATGGCGGTCACATATTCCATCGTCTGGAATTCCTGGAAACCGGGCTCTGCGAAGCTGAAAATGGAATCGACCATCTCCTGCACCAGCTTGGCGCGCGCATCGACGCCGGCCATGGCCTCTTCCTTCATGGGAACGGGGGCCTCGGCATGGGCGGCCGTCGGCGCTAGCGCCACGGGGGCGGCGGCGGCGATGGCGCAGGCTGCGGCGAAATGGCGCAGGCGAAGTGAAATCATGGAATTGCAATCCTTGGACTGGCAGTTGTCTTGAAAACTTGAAAAAGGGTGCGCGGAGCCGTTTCGGGGACGGCTCCGCGCATGCCCGGATCAGAGTTCGACCCGGAAGCCGAGGCGGAAAGTACGACCCAGCGTGTCGTACAGGCTGCGATCGGTGCGCGGATAAGCCGCGACATTGTTACCGCCGACCGAACCGGCACCGTAGATGTACGGGTCCTTGTCGAAGAGGTTCTTGACCGCGAACAGCAACTGGGCGCTGGTCCCTTCCAGATCGAACGAATAGGTGAAGTTCGTATCGAGATAGAAGGCGCCGGCACGGTAGTTGTTGTTGATCGTACGCGCATCCGGATAGGACAGCGGGCAGTTCACCGTACAAACGACATAGTCGTTGCTGATCACGCCATCATCGAACCCGCGACCCACGATCGAGGTACGGAAGCCCTCGTATTCATAGGATGCCGACAGGCGATAGCGCCAGCTGGGCAGACCCGCGCCTGCGGAATCGACCGGATAGCTCAGGCCATCGTCCGAAACGTTTTCGATGTAGTGGGTGGCCACGGCACGAAGCGACAGGTCGCCCGGACCAAGCGGAGTGCGGTAGTTGGCCTCGAAGTCGATGCCGCTGACCTTCTGCTTGGCAAAGTTGAACAGCGGCAGATCGATCGTCGCGATGTCGAGGTTCTGGCCGGTGCTGAAACGCTGCCCGCCGGTGTACTCGATGTTGAGGCACTGCTGCGCGATCTTTTGCTCATAGCAGAAGAGCACGGCCTGTTCAGCGCTCAACGAGCCGATGGCGTCCTTCAGGTCGATGTTGAAATAGTCGGCCGAGAAGGCGAAGCCGGGCATGAACGTCGGGGTGAAGACCGCGCCGATACCGATCGTCTTGGCGACCTCGGGATCGATCTGCGGGTTACCCGTCGCGCTCTGCACGAACTGGTCGGATACCGAAGCGCCGGTGACATTGCCCGCGCCATCGAGCAGCGGACGGCTGATCGCATTGGTACGCGCGGTACCGGTTGCGAACAGGTCGAGCAGGTTACCGGCGCGGATGTCACGCGAATAGGTCGCGCGCAGCTTGATGTCGTCGATTACCTGCCAGACAAGACCCAGCTTCCACGTGTTCACTGTGCCCGAGCTGCTGTAGTCGGTCAGGCGGAACGCGCCGTTGAATTCGGCCCCGTCGAAAAGCGGGACGATCGCTTCGACATAGGCTTCCTTCACATCGAACGAACCATTGTCGGGCTTGTAGTTACCGTAAAGCCAGCGCTCTTCGTACTGCAGCGGGTCGAGGTTGCTCTTCAGCGATTCCTCGCGATATTCGGCGCCGAAAGCGATCGAGAGCGGGCCTGCCCACAGGTCGATCAGGTTCGGCATCGAGAAATTGACCGCTGCCACGTCCTGCTTGATGACCTGATTACGGAACGGGGTCAGCTGGAACAGGTAATCGACCGCTTCCTGCGTCACGCCGCCGATACCGATCCGATTGATCGGAACACAGCCCGGCAGGTCATTCGTGGCATCGCCATCGATGTTGACACGGCAAACGATATTGCCGGTCCCGTCGTCGACAGCGTCGGTCATCGCAGCCAGACGCGAGTTGAGCCAGGTGTTGATCAGGTTCTGATCAAGATCGGCGCGACCCATCTGATAGGACGCGTCCCAGTTCACACCGCCGAGCAGGTCGAATTCGCCTTCGGCACCAAAGAGATAGCGCTCAACCGTACGTTCATTGGCGCCGCCCGCTGCGGGGATACCCGCGTTGGAAGTGCCGATCGTGATCGAGGAGATATCAGTGCCATTCGCGAGATTATAGGCGTTGACCTCGTCCACCAGCGACTGCGGCAGATAGGGGTTGTCAAGCTGGATCGTCGCGGACGAAGGCGTCTGCTGGTAATAGCTGCGGCCCTTGAACCGGTTCCACGACACCTGCGCAAACACTTCGAGCGTCGGTGTCACTTCGAAACCGACACGGCCGAAGAAGCCAAGGCGCTGCTCATGCGAAGCCAGCGAGTTCGACCCGAAGTGGTAATCGTCGAGCAGATAGTCGCCGCCGATGGTGTAGCGACCGGTGGTCTGGCCATAGGCGAACTGGTTGACCGAAGCTTCGCCGGTCGTGGGGCTGATGGCGCCGAAATAGGTTCCCTTGAACGGGCCGCTGGTGATCAGGCCGCCCGGTGAGAGGATAGCCTCACCAATGCCGCTGCCCCAGATACGCTCAGGCTGTCCGTTGCCGATCACATAGTCCGGATTGTCGACGATGAAGGTGTGCGTGTTCCAGTCGCGATCGATGGTGTCGACGCCGGTTTGATCGAAATATTCCACGCTGCCGATGACATGCAGGCGATCATCCATAAGGCTGGTGCCGCCGGTCAGTTCAAGCTTGTGGTTGGGCACGTCGCCATAGGTGGTGATGCCGTATTCGTAATTGGCCTTGAACCCTTCGTATTCGCGGTCGAGCACGAAGTTCACGACGCCGGCAACAGCGTCCGAACCGTACACCGACGATGCACCGCCGGTCACGACCTCGACGCGCTTGATCAGCGATTGCGGGAAGGTGTTGATGTCGACCAGGCCGGCAGCCGAAGAGGTAACCGAGCGGCGACCATCGAGCAGGACGAGCGTGCGGTTGCTGCCCAGTTCGCGCAGGTTGAGCGCGTTGATGCCCGAGTTCGAACTGGAAAGGCTGCCCGAGTTGCTCTGCGCCGTCTGGCTGCCAGCAACGGCAGGCAGCGAGTTGACGAAATCGGAGATGTTGGCCGGGGCCTCGGTCGCGATTTCCTCGGCGCTGATGACGCTGACAGGCGTCGGTGCGTCGTTACCGTCGCGCACGATGCGCGAGCCGGTGACCACGATCGGTTCCTCGGCGTCCTCGGCATCCTGAGCCATGGCCGTTCCCGGCATGAACATCAGCGAACTTACGCTCGCCGCGCCAGCCAGAAGGATGTTCCTCGAAAATTTACTGCACGATTGCGGTGCAATCCGCCCGTTAACTGCATTCATAGACCAACTCCCTGATCAGTCAGAAAAAGTCGATCCTCCCCCACTCTTTTGCCCGGGGGTTGTCCGTCCCATTTGCGGTCTAGAATAATCTTCGACCACAAACCCCCCTGTCAGAAACATTTATATTTCAAAAACGATGGGGATTTGCGGCTAAATTAATACAAAATTCACGGCCCGTTGCAGGAATACAGCGCCAAACGGGATCAGCGCGCCGGATATCCAATCCTCTTTGCCAAATCTTCGGGCATTTCGAGTGTCAGAACGTATTCGACAGCACGACAGGTGCGATTCGGCGATGCGCGACCTCGCGCAGCATGAAGCTGGTGCGGATCTTGGACACATGCGGCAGATTCGACAGCTCGGTGCGATAAATTCGGTCGTAATCGTCGAAGGAGCGTACCGAGATCAGCATCATGAAATCGTTCTCGCCCGATATGAAACTGCAGAATTCCATGGAGGGACAGTCGAGCACCGCCTTTTCGAATTCCACCAGCTTGTTCTCGGCCTGGCTGCTCAGCTCGATCAGCACCAGGACCTTGATCGAATAGCCAAGGAGGCTCGCGTCAATGTCGGCGGCATATCCCGTGATGATCTGGCGATCCTCCAGGATCTTGCGCCGCCGCGCGGTCGCCGTGCTGGAAAGATTGACCTTTTCGCCGAGCGTGACGTCCGGAGCGCGGCCATCCTCGACCAAGGCCCTGAGGATTCGAAAGTCCGTATTATCAAGACCGTGCAAATTGTTTTCCGTCATGAATTCAGTTCCCCGCGCAAGAATCCTGTGTGAACATCCGGGAAATTTGTCGATTTTGGTAGGAAACGCAAGCAGACCGCTGCTATTCATGTTGCGCCGCAACACGCTAGCGGCGGGTAATTTCGCGTGGGGGTCTCTGTGAAAACTCGATATCTGAATGGCATGCGACTTTCACTGGTCGCATCTGCAGCAATGTTCGCAAGCCTTTCACCCGCACATGCCGAAGAACCCCTGCTGAAGACCGCCGTCGATGTCGCCAAAGGCACGGTCAGCTTCGTCCTGCCCGAACCCGACGCCGATGGCTCGGCAGGCTGCTATATATATGCAAGCACGCTAAGGAGCGGTCTTGGCTCGGCCCGCATCCGCCTTGATCGCGGCATGATCGGGGAAGAGCAGCTGCTGTGCTTCCAGCGTTATGGCGGCAAGGTCGCAGTGCGGTTCGAGAACCCGAAATTCCGCGCCAGCGGCGATGCCGGAACCGAAACCGGCGCGCAGGAAAGCTTTGCCTTTTCCATCCCCGCGATGCTGCCGATCCTGAACACCGGCAAGGACGGATCGCTCACCGTCGACATGGCGCCGTTCCTTGCCAGCGACGTGATCGGCATCGGCGATGCGCTGAAGCGCGGCGGCGGCAGCTTCCGCTTTGCGCCCGGCCAGAGCGCGGTCGATGCCGGATCGCTCAAAGCCTTTCCCGACAATATTGAGATCGATGCGGTCCAGACCTTCACCTCCGACAATCCGGGGAGCGAGGTGAAGCTGATCGCGCCCGATGCGAAATCGACCAGCTATGTGGTCCACCACAGCTTCATCCGCCTGCCCGAACCCGGCTTCGAACCGCGCCTTGCCGATCCGCGCGCGCCAGTGGGCGGGCCGGTCGTTTACGACTATGGCAGCGCCCTTGGCATGCCGCTCGCGATCCAGCTTGCGGCAAAGTTCCGGCTGGAGAAGGCCGATCCCACCGCCGAACGGTCGACAGTCAAGAAGCCGATTGTCTTCTACATCGACCCTGCAGCGCCCGAACCTGTACGAACCGCGCTCGTCGAAGGTGTGAACTATTGGCAGGAATCCTTTGAAAAGGCCGGCTTCATCGACGCCTTCCGCGCCGAAGTCCTGCCCGAGGGCGCCGATCCGATGGACGTGCGCTATTCCATGGTGAACTGGTCCAACCGCCTGACCCGCGGCTGGTCATACGGCGGCGGCATTCGCGATCCGCGGACCGGAGAGATCATCAAGGGCAATGTCGTCATCGGCGCCCTGCGCGTCTGGCAGGACATCGCGATCTTCGAAGGGCTGGTCGGCACGGCGCAGAACGGCACTGGCGGTCCCAATGATCCGGTTCGCGCCGCATTGGACCGCATCCGCCAGCTCGGCGCGCATGAAGTGGGCCATGCTATCGGCTTCATGCATAATTTCGCGGGCAGCACGCAGGATCGCACCACGGTGATGGATTACCCGCCGCCGCGCATCAAGCTGACCGACGGGAAGATCGACCTTTCCGACGCCTATGCCAAATCGGGCGGCGCGTGGGACGATTTCTCGGTCGACTGGCTGTATGGCCAGCCCGCTCCCGGCGTGAACCCCGATGCCGCCGCGGCGGAAAAAGCGCTTGCGATCAAAGAGGCAGGCGTCGCTTTTGCCACCGACATCGACGGGCGCGACATCGCCCTTCCCAGCGCGCTGGCCAGCATGTGGGACGATGGCCCCGAACCTATCGCCGCGCTCGACCACATGGTAAAGGTGCGGGACATCGCGCTTTCCAATTTCGGCTATCAGACGCTTCTTCCCGGTGAACCCAAGGCGAACCTCAGGCGCAAATTCGTGCCGATCTGGCTGCTGCACCGCTATGATGTGGAAGCCGCAGGCAAGCTGATCGGCGGCATGGATTACGAATATGCCGTGGTGGGGGACAATCATCCCGATCCAAAACCCGTGGCAGGCGCAACCCAGACCGCGGCGATGAACGCGCTGATCGACCTGCTTTCGTACGAGACGCTGACCGTGCCCGACCGGCTGGTGCCGCTGCTGTCCGCGCCGGTGACGCGCCTGCCCGATCAGCAGTTCAACATCGAGGTCATGCCCAATGCAGGCGCTGCCGCCTTCGATCCGCTGGTCGCGGCGGATATCGGCGCACAGCTGCCGCTGGAAAGCCTGCTTGCGCCCGAACGGCTGACCCGCATGCTTGACCAGCATCGCCGCGATCCTTCGATCCCCGGCCCCGCCGAACTGGTCGCCGCGCTGGATGCCAAGGTCGTGAGCGTGCGCCCCAATGCCATTGCGCGCCGCATCGCCTATCGCACCGTGCTCACCATCGCCGAAGCGGCGATGGACAAGAACACCGCGCCCGGTGCCGCGGCCATTCTCGACGATTACCTCACCCGTCTCGGCAAGAGGCTTACTTCGCCCGCCAGGGGCGATGGTGCACCTTGGGCCAGCTTTATGGCGACCGCGCTTGGTGATAGGGAAAGATTGATTGCCCTCGTTGGTGAAAAGGAGGCGGTTCCCGATGTACCACCCGGCATGCCCATTGGCGGCGACACCGGCTGGTTCGTCGACTGACCTCCCGACCCAATCCGTCTAGTGGAAAGCGCCGACCTATGATGCGTGAATTGCGGCAATCACTGCCGCTGCGCCCCTTTGCCGCCAATGGCCTCACCTTGAGTGGCGGCAAGGCCGGGCTGCGCTCGCCGCTCCTGCTGTCCTTCCTGCTGCTACTGGCCGCCTGCGGCTCGGGCGATGACGCGCCATCGGGGCCGCGGGCGCCGCTGGTCGATGTGGCAAAACCCCAGCAGCGCAATTTCGTCGATGAACTCGATGCGGTCGGTACGGCCCGTGCTAATGAACAGGTGACGATCTCCGCCCCCGTCGCGGAAAAGATCGAGCGCCTGTATTTCGACGATGGCGCCTATGTCCGCAAAGGGCAGCTGATCGCGGTGCTTTCACAAGAGCAGGAGCGCGCCGCGCTCGCCGCTGCAGAGGCGACGATGGAGCAGGCCCGGACCCAGCTCAACCGTATCGAAACGCTCAATGACCGCGGCTTTGCCACACGCGCCCAGCTCGACACGCAGATCGCCACCATGGCGCGGGCAAAGGCCGAAGCCGACGACGCGCGCGCCCGCATCGCCGACCGCACCGTCCGCGCGCCGTTTTCAGGCGCAGTGTCGCTGCGCAATATTTCGGCCGGGTCCATCGTTTCGGTGGGCGATCCCATCGCAACGGTCAGCGACGTCTCGCAGATAAAGCTCGACTTCGCGCTTCCCGAACAGGCATCGTCGCAGATAAAGCCGGGCCAGATCATAGAGGCGACCAGCGCCGCATGGCCGGGCGCGCGCTTTACCGGCCGAATCGCCACCATCGATCCTGTGATCGACCCCAACACCCGCGCCGTGACCGTGCGCGCGGTGCTTCCCAACCCCGGTGCCCGGCTGAAACCCGGCATGCTGATGGAAGTAAAGCTGAAACTGGGCGAAAGACAGGCGCTGGCGGTGCCCGAACTGTCGGTGATCGGCAGCGGGTCCGACCGCTATGTCTATGTGCTTGACGAAAACGACACTGCGCACCGCGCCACCGTAACCACCGGCCAGCGCGCCGAAGGTTATATCGAGGTGTCCGGCATCGAACCCGACGCGCGG
This sequence comes from Croceicoccus mobilis, assembly GCF_001661965.1. Taxonomy (GTDB): domain Bacteria; phylum Pseudomonadota; class Alphaproteobacteria; order Sphingomonadales; family Sphingomonadaceae; genus Croceicoccus; species Croceicoccus mobilis. Next base: position 247,160 of record NZ_LYWZ01000025.1, on the reverse strand, counting down.
GTCGTGACCGAAGGTGTCATCAAGGTCAGCGAAGGCACGAAGGTCACGCTTGGCGGGAAGCAGCCAGGCGACAAAGCCAGGGCCGAGCCGGACCGGGGCGCCGCCGCCGGCGGTAACAGCTGATGTTCCTTTCCGACCTTTCGGTCCGGCGGCCGGTGGTCGCGACGGTGCTTTCGATCCTGATCACCATCGCCGGGATCGTCGGCTTCCTCAATCTCTCGGTCCGCGAATTTCCCGATACCGACCCACCCGTCATCTCGGTGCGCACCAATTACACCGGTGCCAGCGCCAGCGTGATCGAAAGCCAGATCACCCAGATCCTCGAGGACCGGCTGGCAGGGGTCGAGGGGATCGAGACGATCACCTCGCAATCGCAGGACGGGCGCTCCAGCATCTCGGTCGAATTCAGGCCGGGGCGTGAGATCGACGCCGCTGCCAATGACGTGCGCGACCGCATTTCGCGCGCGGCGGGCGACCTGCCTGACGATGCCGAACCGCCAGAGGTTCGCAAGGTCGATTCCGACGCCAGTCCGATCATGTTCTTCATTGTCAGATCCGATACGATGGACCGTCTGGAACTGGGCGATTACGTCGACCGGGTGCTGGTCGATCGGCTTTCCAATGTCGATGGCGTGGCGCAGGTCTTTGCCGGCGGCGCGTCGCGTCCGGCAATGCGGGTCTGGCTCGACATGAACCGGCTGGCCGCATACCGCCTGACGCCGGGCGATATCGAAACCGCGCTGCGCAACCAGAATGTCGAATTGCCCGCCGGACGCATCGAATCCGAGGCGCAGAACCTCACGCTTCGCGTAGACCGCCAATATGTGACACCCGAAGACTTCGCCGCGCTGATCGTCGGGCGCGGGTCCGATGGCTATCTCGTGCGGCTGGGCGATGTCGCCCGCATCGAACTCGCGCCAGAGGACCTGTATTCCAATTTCAAGCTGAACGGCGAGACCGGCGTCGGCCTTGGCGTCGTGCGCCAGTCGGGCGCCAACACGCTGTCGGTGGCACAGGGCGCGCGCGACGCGATCGAGGAGATGAAGAAGGACCTGCCCGATGGCGTCTCCATCATCCCGGGATCGGACAATTCACAGTTCATCGAACGCGCCATCGAAAAGGTCTATCACACGCTGGCAGAGGCCGCGGTGCTGGTCGTCCTTGTGATCTTCCTTTTCCTGGGCAGCTGGCGCGCGACGCTGATTCCGGCGATTACCGTGCCGATCTGCCTTCTGGGTACTTTTGCGGTGCTGTGGGTGTTCGGTTTTTCGATCAACCTCCTGACCCTGCTGGCCTTGGTGCTGGCGATCGGCCTTGTCGTCGACGATGCCATCGTCGTCCTCGAAAACATCCATCACCGGATAGAGGAAGGCGAACCCCCCCTCCTCGCCTCCTTCAACGGCGCGCGGCAAGTCGGCTTTGCAGTGGTGGCGACGACATTGGTCGTGTGCGCGGTGTTCGTGCCGGTGATGTTCATCGCCGGGCAGACCGGCCTGCTTTTCCGCGAACTGGCCGTGGCGATGATCGCCGCAATCGCACTGTCGGGCTTCCTCGCCCTTTCGCTCACGCCCATGATCTGCTCCAAAATCCTGAAGCGGGAGGAGCGCGGCGGGCTGCCTGCCAAGATCGATCACGTCTTCGGCAAGGTGGAGCGCCGCTATGGCAACTGGCTCGACTGGTGCATGGCCCGCCCCTTCACGGTCTATGGCGGTGTCGCGATCTTGCTGGCCATGGCCGTCTGGGCATTCTCGACCCTTCCGAACGAACTTGTGCCCGCAGAAGATACCGGCATCGTCGAAGTCCGCCTGAACGCCCCCGAGGGGACCAGCTTCAACGCGCTGGTCGGCTATGGTCAGGAAGCCGAGGCCAAGATCCTGCCGATGGTCGACGACGGCAATGACGGCAAGCCGATACGCGGCGTCATCAGCCGCTTCCCCGCAAGCTTCGGATCGTCGGAGGATTTCAACGCCGGCCGCATGGTCATCTTCCTCAAGCCATGGGAAGAGCGCGAGGAAAGCTCTGCCGAAGTGGCGCAGATGATCAACGCCCGCTTGTCCGAACTGGCGGCCCTGCGCGGCAATGGCACGGTGCGCTCCTCGCTTGGCCGCGGGCGCGGGCAGCCGGTCAATTTCGTCATCGCGGGCACCAGTTACGACGATCTCGCCATCGCGCGCGATCGCATCCTCGCCGCAGCGGCCGAGAACCCGGGCCTCGTCAATCTCGACGCGGATTACGTGGAATCGAAGCCGCAGATCCTGATCGACGTAAATCGCGAACGCGCGGGCGATCTGGGCGTATCATCCGCCGCGATCAGCCAGGCATTGCAAACGCTGATGGGGTCGCGCCGCGTTTCCACCTTTACGCAAGGGGGCGAGGAATATCGCGTCGTCGTGCAGGCCGACGCGTCCGAGCGCGACCGGGAATCCAGCCTCTCCAGCATCTATGTCCGATCTCGCACGGGGGAGCTGGTGCCCCTGTCGAACCTCGTTTCGCTGCGCGAATCCACCTCTGCGCGCGAACTGGGGCGTTTCAACAAGATGCGCGCCATCACTTTGCAGGGCGGCCTTGCGCCGGGCTATTCGCTGGGCGAGGCGCTGAACTTCCTTGAGGATCAGGCCCGCTCCTCCCCCGAAGTGCTGGCCATCGGCTATCGCGGGGAAAGCCAGACGTTCCGCCAGACCGGCTCCTCGATCTGGATCGTGTTCGGCTTTACCGTGCTCACCATCTATCTGCTGCTGGCCGCGCAGTTCGAAAGCTTCGTCCACCCGCTCGTCATCATCATGGGCGTGCCGCCTGCGATCGCGGGCGGTGCCTATGGGCTGGCGCTGACGGGCAATTCGATCAATCTGTTCAGCCAGATCGGCATGGTTATGCTCGTCGGGCTTGCCGCCAAAAACGGCATCCTGATCGTGGAATTCGCCAATCAGCTGCGCGACGAAGGGGTCGAATTCCTCGCTGCAACGCGCCGCGCTGCGGTCCGCCGCCTTCGGCCGATCCTGATGACCTCCATTGCGACAGTCATGGGCGGCGTCCCGCTGGCGATCAGCACGGGCGCAGGTGCCGGTGCGCGCACCGCGATCGGCGTGGTGCTGGTGGCGGGCGTCGCATTGGCGACTTTCGTGACGATCTTCCTCGTGCCGGTGCTTTATGCAGGGCTCACGCGCAAGACCCGCCCGCCGCAGGCTGTTGCCCGCGATCTGGAGGAAGAAATCCGCGACAGCGGCGAGAGCATCGCCCCGGCCTGACCGGACCTGATCGCAACGGATGACGGCGCTATTCGCCCGGCGCGTCGGCAAGCCGGTGCAGCATGTCCATCAGGCTGGCGCGCTCCTCGCGGCTCAATGGGCTTGCGAATTTGTCAGTGGCCGCTTCAACCAGAGGCAGGCATTCCGTCACCAGTGCCTCGCCTTCTTTGGTCAGCGTAACGGTGATGACCCGGCGATCATCTTCCGACCGCGCCCGCTTGACCAGCCCGCGCTGTTCCAGCCTGTCGAGCGTGTAGGTGATCGCACCGCCATATTGAAAGCGCAGACGCGCAATCTCGCCCGGCGTGTGGGCCAGCCCGTGATACAGTGCCAGCAGCACGCCGAACTGATGCGATGTTACGACATGATCGCTGAGCGCATCCTCTACCCTGTCGACAAGGCGATTGAACGTCCGCCGCATGGTAAAGCCGATATCCTCGCGGATGAAGGCATCGCGATCGAACCAGGACATGGGAAGCCCGTCGCCCTGCCCAATCATCGCTGCGCTCCGTTCAGCATGACGTAGCAAGGGCGAATCGCTGCTGGATTCGCGCATTTGAAAGCAATGGAAAAATGCATGCATGAGCAATCAATATTCATGGTGGGCGGGTCGTCGTTTCGTTATGATGCGATGTCACGGGACTAAAAAATTCGGAAGGCTGCCTATGGGTTTTCCTTAGCTCAAACTCCCATTTCAGCCCACCAATAATTGACATTTGTTGGCATCTTCCACCGCAAGGCAATTAACGCGCGGTTGATCTGGGCCGACCGTGTAGATTTCCCGCCCCTCGCGCTCAAAATCGGGAGTATGAGTTCATGGCCGCGAAGCCGTAAAAGCATCCCCTTTCGGGCAGGATTTCCACCAATGTTAACGGTTTGCCCATCCAACCCATCGCTTTTTTCAGGCATTTCAACGCACCAAGGCCAAATCGTTCGCTCGACCGTGCTGCACCTGCGAAATGATTGAATTCCAACGGATCTGATCAGGTTTGTTACCTCGCAAGGGGTAGATTCTGACCGTAATTGACCGTTCGTCCAAGCCCGCTGCAACGAAATTGACCCTTGCTGCGTGCGCGAAGAGCTTGGTAAAAATTCGGTAAATCGCTAACATAGCGCAGTTAGCAACGTGGCTGACTGCAAGGGGAACGCAGGTCCGATTCATGAATGACGGCATAGTTGCCCAGTCTATCGCGCTGCCACATCGCAGCCCAAAGAGCCTGTTGCGCGGCTGGATCGGCTCGAACGATCAGCACGGCGACGGGGGCACACCCTCCATCTCGATTTCCGATCTGGTGCGCGGCATGCGTCACCGCTGGCGGATGTTCGCAGTCATCGTGGTGCTCGTCACCGCGCTCTTCGTCGCGCTCAGTTTCGTCTTCCCCGACCGCTATACGGCAGAGGCGTCGCTCAGGATCGAACCGGGTGTGCGCAACACCGCCCAGATCACGCAAGGCGACAATCGCCCGCCGGACGAGGCGCTGATCAATACAGAGGTCTCGCTGATCCGCTCTCGCGATGTCGTCGGAGCGGTCGTCGACGAACTTGGCCTTGCCAATGATATTGACTTGGTCGGTGCCGAAACGCCTGCCGATGATCGCCGTGACGCCGCCATCAGCGCCGTGACCGACGCGCTGACGGTGGAGCGCGAGGGTTCGAGCTATCTCGTCACCATCGAGGCCACGATGGCCGAGCCGCAGAAGGCAGCCGACGTCGCCAATGCGGTCGCCGCGCAATATGTCGCCATCCGCTCGACCAGCACGGTCGAGGACGGGAACGACAGGCTGGAGAACATCGAGGAGCAGATGTCCAGCATGCGCGCCAACCTCGATGATGCGGAGCAGCGCGCGGCGAATTTCCGTGCCTCGCGCGGGATCGTTTCGGACGGCACGTCGGGCACGGTGACCCAGCAGCAGATCGCCCCCATCTCGATGCAGCTCGCCACGGCAGAGGCGCAGGCGGCAGAGGCCGCGGCAAAACTCGCCTCGGCACGTAGCGAAATCGCGGGCGGCGGTATTGGCGCGCTTTCGGAAAACCTCAATTCGGGCGTCATTACCGAGCTTCAGAAGCAGCGTGCGGAAATCGTGCGGGAGCGGGGCGAGGTCATTACCCGCTATGGCCCCAATCACCCCGCCACGATCGAGGCGAACCAGAAGCTCAACGACATCGACAACCAGATCCGCGCCGAGGCGCAGCGGATCGAATCCAAACTGGCCAGCGATGCCCGCGCCACGGCGGCAAGTGCGGCTTCGCTGCGCGCGCGCCTGAATGGCCTGCAGGCCCGGCAGGCAAGTGATGCGCGCCATCAGGTCACGGCCGAAAGCCTTGAGCGCGAAGCCCAGAACCAGCGCGAAGCCTATCAGGAACTGTCACAGGCGGCGCAATTCGCCCGGCAGCAGCGCGAAGGCACCCTGCCTGCCGGCACCATCGCACAGCAGGCGCTGGCACCCAGCTCGCCAAGCTTCCCCAATCGTCCGCTGTTTCTCGTCCTTGGTGCCTTTGTCGGCTGCTTCCTCGGCGCTGGCGCGGTCGGATGGAGGGAGATGTCGGGCCAGCCCCTGCTTTCCCCGCAGGAAGTCATGGAAAAGGTCGGCGTCGGCTGCGGCGGCGTTTTGCCCCCGGTCACGCCCAAGCTGATCCGCAAAGCCGGTTCCGGACGGGCCATGTGGGAATATGTGGTCGCGCGCCCCACGTCGAAATATGCCGAGGCGCTGCGCCATATCCGCCGCGCCATCCGCTCCGACGTACGCGGCAAAACCGGCATTTATGCGATCACCTCTGCGGTTCCGGGTGAAGGCAAGACCAGCCTGACGCTGAGCCTTGGCCGCGTTGCTGCGATGGCAGGTGACCGTGTGCTGGTGATCGACTGCGACCTGAGGCGCCGCGCCCTCACGCGCGAACTCGGCATCGAGGCGCGTTCGTCGCTGGGCGACGTGCTGTCGGGCGATGCCCGGCTGGAAGAGGCGGTCGTCACCGATTTCGCATCGGGCATGTATGTGCTGACCGCGGGCGAAGGCGATAATCGCGCTCTCGACATCCTGGGTCAGCCCGAAATGTACGACATGCTTTCGGACTTACGCGGTCGTTTCGACCTCGTGCTGATCGACACGCCGCCGGTCCTGGCCGTCGCCGACGCCCGGACCATCGCGGCGATGAGCGACGGGACGATCTTCTCCATTCTCGCCGATTCCACGCCGGCCGGATCGGCATCTGCCGCCGTGCGCAGGCTGCAGGCGGACGGGATCCTCAACCTCGGGGCCATCCTCACCTTCACGCAGCCGAGCAAGGCGGCGCGTGCGGCGATGGGGCACAGCCACGGCAATTACGACAGCTACTACGCGGACTGATCTCTGGACATGCCCCCTCCCCGCATCTTCGCCAAGCGAACCCATGGCGCTGCCTGCCGGCGGCAGGGCCGGTTCGTATGCGTCAAAATAGCGACGGGCGTGCCGATACGGAGGCACCATGGGTAAGATTGAGCATGTCTTCGATGAAAGCGTGGCCAGCACCATGGTGGCCATCATCATCCCGACATTGAACGAGGAGCGCCACATCCTCGCCACGCTGGATTCGCTGGCGCGCCAGTCTTCGGGTCGGTGCCGCGAAATCATTGTCGTCGATGGCGGCAGCAGCGATGCGACCTGCGATATCGTGCTGCAATATTCGCTGCGCGATCCCCGGGTGCGGCTGATCCATAACGAGCAACAATTGCAGGCCGCAGGCATCAATCTTGCCGTTCGCCAGCTCGATCCCGATACGCAATATTTTATTCGCGCCGATGCGCATTCGGTCTATCCCGACGATTTCATCGACAAGCTGCTTACCGCCGCGCTCACCCATGGTGCGCAAAGCGTTGTCACCCGGCTCAAGGCGGAGGGTGAGACCTGCTTCCAGCGGGCGGTCGGCATGGTGTCGAACAGCGTGATCGGTACGGGCGGGGCCGTGCACCGGATCGGCGGCAATTCGCGCTGGGTCGAACACGGCCACCATGCGCTCTTCTCCGTTTCCAGCTTCAAATCGCTGGGCGGATATGACGAAAGCTTTGTCGCGAACGAGGATGCGGAATTCGACTTCCGCCTTTGTGCCGCGGGCGGACGGATCTGGTTCAGCAATGATTCCACGATCATCTACAGCCCGCGCGCGACGCCTGCAGCGCTTGCAAATCAGTATTTCCGCTATGGCGCGGGCCGTGCACGCAACCTGTTGAAGCATGGCGGCAAGCTGCGCCTACGCCAGCTGCTGCCGCCGATGACGGTCCTGATCGTCAGCCTTTGTCTTTTCCTGTCTTTAGCATCCCCCTGGTATCTGCTGGTGCCCTTCGCCTATCTGGGCGGCGTGGCGCTTGGCACTTTATCGATCTTCAGCCGTATCCGGTCGCGCTGCGCGCTGGCCGGGATCATTGCGGCACCGATCATGCACTTTGCCTGGGGGGCTGGTTTCCTCGTGACCTATCTGCGCAGCCGCGCGATGATGAGGTCCGTTTCCTCCATCCGGTAACCCGACATCGTGCGATTTGCAGAAGCGAAGAAAAATGTCGGGCTGGCTGTCCACGCCCGGCTGGGGGGCGAGGATATGTCGTTGGAGAGGACGGCCGAGTTCACGACGGTCATAAACAATTATAATTACGCTGATTACCTGCGCGACGCGATCGAAAGCGTGCTGGCGCAGACGGAGCCTGTGCGCCTGATCGTGGTCGATGACGGATCGACCGACCATTCGCGAGAGATCATCGCATCCTATGGCGACCGGCTCACCCCAGTCTTGCGCGAAAACGGCGGGCAGGTCTCCGCCTGTCTGGCCGGTCTGGAGCGGGTGGACACGCCCTATGTCCATTTCCTCGATGCCGATGATCGCCTCTTGCCCGATTTCGCGGCAAAAATCCGTGCAGCGCTCGCCAGCAGCCCGACCAAGGTGCAGTGCCGCATGCAGTCGATCGATGCCGGGGGCGCGCGCTTGCCGTCGGTGTTTCCCAGCTTTCCGGATGGCTATGATTCCGCGGCCATGCTGCATGACATCGCGGTTTGGAGCGTGCCGATCTCGCCGCCGACATCGGGCAATGTCTTTGCAACCGCCCTGCTCGCCGGGCTTCAGAGCGGATACGATTACGAAAACGCCATTGACGGCGTGCCCTTGTTCCTCGCCCCGGAAATGGGCGAAGTCGTCAGCATCGATGAAGCGCTTGTCGAATATCGCGTACACGGCAAGAACAAGCACCAGCAACACAAGCTGAGCATCGAGGGCATCGAAAGGGAAATGACCCGCACGCGTAACCGCCTCGTCCATTTCGCCGATCTTTCAGGCCGTGTCGATCTTGCCAAACAGGCGGAAACGGGCGGTCAGATGCTGGAATGGGAAATGCTGGCCAACGTCGCGCGCGGCAAGCGGCCTTCGCTGTCGCTGGTCCTGTCCTATATCCGGGCGCTTACGGCCAGTTCGCAGAACGCCAAGCGCAAGCTTGCCTTCAGCGCGTGGGCGCTGGCGCTATTCTCGCTGCCCGACGCCAAGCGGCGCGAACTGGCCGTGTCACGGCAGTCCTCGGTCAATCGCTCGGCCCTGCTGAAACGCCTCTTCGGGAGCCGCTGATCCGTGGAACAGGCGTTGGCGGATGAGCAGCCCGAAATACGGGGCACAGCGCGCGAACGGCAAGCGTCGTGGCTTTTCGGAGCCATCAATGTCGTCGCCGCGATCCTCCTCCAGAAATTCGGCCTGCCTGCCGGCTCTTCCGCGATCCAACTGGTCATGCCGATCTATTTCGCTTCGCTGGGGCTGGCCGTCTTCGGCCTCAAGCTGCAGGTGCATCCGACGCGATTGCTGCTCTACGGGCTGATGGCCGGGGCCATGCTGCTTTCACAGATGCTGACGATGCGGCCCACCGATGTCACGGCCATCGCGCTGGTGCTGGTGCTGTATGCTCCGATGGTGCTGATCATCAGGCTGGACGAGGATGTCTATCGCCGCATCCTCTCGCTCTATCAATGGCTTATGATACTCGCCGTCGCGCTCGTGTTCGGACAGCACGCGGTCCAGTTTACGCTGGGGTATGACAGCTGGCCGGATCTGGAAAACTTTCCGCCCGCACTTCTTTTCCCGGGTTACAACTACATCAACGAATTCGGCTACCAGTCGCCCTATGTGAAGCCCAACGGCATTGTCTTTCTCGAACCCAGCTTCCTGTCGCAATTCCTCGCGATCGCGCTGGTGATCGAACTGGTGGTGTTTCGCCGGATCGTGATGATGGCTGCCTTCGTCGCCGGGCTGTTTGCGACCATGGCGGGCACGGGCTTGCTGATCCTTGCCCTGTCATCGCCGTTCATCATCAGCCGTGTTCCGGTCAAGATGATCGCTGCGGGCGCATTGGTGCTGGTGGCCGTGGGCGGTGTCGCGGCATCGGTCGGGTGGATGGACACGGTCGGTGACCGCGTCGGCGAATTCAGCCGACCGGGGACCTCGGGCTATAACCGCTATATCCGTCCGATTCTGCGCGTAAGCGATTTGGTCGAGGAGCCTGAGCGCGTGGTCGTGGGGCATGGCGCGGGATCCGCCCCCTATGGTCAGGAGGGGGACGACACCGTGCCGCTGACCAAGATGTTCGACGAATACGGCCTGATCGCGACGCTGCTACTACTTCTGCTTATGATCCATGCCATGTTCGTGCAGGCACCATCGGTGCAGATCGCGGCCATCGTGTTCTTCTATTACAATCTGGGCGGCGGCGGTTTGAGCGTGCCGATCTATGTGCTTTTCCCGGCAGTACTATGCGCCAACATGCGCCTTACTGGACCGCTGCGTTCAGGACAAAGCGCGCAGCGCGTCGAGAAATCCGCCATAACCGGCCCCTTCCGCTTTGCTGCGGCCTAGGCAGGCAGGCGCTTTTCCATTTCCCGTTCGTAGGCGTCGGTCATGCGCTCCATCGTGAGGCTTCTTGCCAGCATTCGTCCCTTGGCGGCCATCCTTCGGCGTTCCTCGGGGTTTTCCACCAGTTCGATCATGGCCCGCGCCATGTGGATCGAACTGTTCTGGACAATGCGCCCATTGCCGCGATCCTCGATGAAATCCGCGCCAAAACCGACATTACTCGACACCGCAGCAGGGCCAAATGCCATCGCCTCGATAAGCGCGAGGCCGAACCCTTCGTTCACCGACGGAAAGAGGATGATGGCAGCGCGGCTAAATAATTCGACCTGCTTGTCAAAGGCGATATAGCCCGGCACCTCGACGTTTTCCCGGTCTCGAGGATCGAACTGGTCAAGTATCTCGTCAACCGGAACCGAGACGCCTGCGACGACCAATCGCATCTCGGGCCTTGCTTCGCGCAACTTGCGGAAGGCGCGCGGGACATAGGCGGCACCTTTGCGCGCTTCCCAGCTTGCGAACCAGACCACCATATCGTCGCGGCGCAGGCTTTCGTCCACATCGGCACTGCGCTTCAGCAGCTCGGGATGAACGGCCGCGGGAATATAGGCCGCCTCCCGCCCCTGAGGCAGGCGGCGTTCGACCCAATCGAGGGCGCGCAGGTTCTGGACTATGGTGAGGTCGGCAGAAACCACCCCTTCCCAGTCCCATCGTTTTTGCGCACGCCCAGTGAAAAGCTTGTACATCCGGCTTGTCGGCCAGTTGCCGATCCATTCCTCCGACCTGTTGGCAAGATCGTCATAGACACCAAGCCCGTGAATATGATTGATCATCAACGGTCGCGGCCCGCCATTCTTACGCAAATGGCGATAGAGCGGTGCCCCCGTACCCGATGACGTCATCACAACGTCGAAACGTTCCGGCTGCAATTTGCGGCCAAGTGCGCTGACCAGTCGCGGCATGGCAAAACGCGTTTTAAGCTTGGCCGCAAGTCCTTTGCCGGTGATGCCGGCATCCTCACCGTGATAGACTTCCACTTCGTGCCCGCGCTCGCGCAGCGACGCGGCCAGCAGGTGATAGATGCGCGAAGCGCCCGCGAACCGGTTGTCGGGCGAATGGGAGCAAAGCAGAATTTTCATCATTTTCATCTCGAAGGTCCGGAATTCACGATCTCGGCCAGGAGCTTGCGATTGATCGCAATGGATATCAGCGCATAGGCTGCAGCACCGCCCACCACTGCAATGCCAAGCCGCAGGATCAACACCACGTCCTGCGCCCAGCCCTGTAATACCGCGGTCACCGCCGCCATGACCAGCGCCGCGATCACCGGTCGCGCCAATGCGCCAACCTGCCGCACTACCGCAATGCCGAGAGCGAGCCGCACCAGTGCCAGCGTCTCTGCCAGATGGAGGATGCCGAAGCAGGCCCAGACCATGAGCTGTTCGAAAAAGCTGGCATCGGCAAGAAACCACATGGAGGTGCCGATATAGGTCAGGCCCACCACGCGCAGCCATACCAGCAGGTCGGGCCGACCGACCGCCTTCATCGAGGGCTGGGTCAGTGTCATCGCGAAATTGACGGTCGAAAACAGCGAGACTGCCATTAGCGCGATACCCGCGCGTTCCCATTCCGGCCCCATGACCAGCAGCACGACATCGCCAGAGACCAGGGCCAGCCCCGTGAATATCGGCAGCGACAACATGCTGCACAGCTCGGTGCCCTTCAGAAATGCACGCTTCATGCGGTCGGCATCGTCGCGTGCCCGTGACAGGATCGGCAAGGCCACGCGCGAAGTCAGCGCCGAAACGACCGCGACAAGCGCATCATTGATCCGAAAGGCGATATTGATAAGGCCCAGCGCCTCGAGCCCCTGGAACCGCCCGATGAGGAAAGCGAACACGCGCGGCGTAGCCACCCACATCACGTTTTCCGTCAGGCTGAGCCCGGCGAAAGATGACAGCGAGCGCGCCTCTTGCGCCGAAAACCTCAGGCGCGGAATGCGCGGGGTGATCATCAGCACCAGCACGGTCGAAACCAGCGCGAAGGAGACGTTCGACACGATCACCGCCCACGCCCCCCAACCGGCAAAGGCCAGCGCCAGCGCAACAACGACCGACACCAGCTTGGCCGCGCTATTGCGGATGGCCAGCGAACGGAAGCGCAGCTTGCGGGCCATGATCGCCTCGGGCACGCCGCGCAGGGCCAGCAGCGGGCAGGTCAGCGCCTGCACATAGACAAGGTTGCGGATCTCCTCAGCCCCGAAGAAATCGGCGACCAGCGGCGCTGCCAGCACCATCACCGCGAACAGTGCGATCCCCAGCCCCATCATCAGCGTAAAGCCGGTATCGCGCGCGCTGTTCGAATAATGGGTCCGCTGGATCAATGCCTCGCCAATGGGGATGCCGATGAAGGCCTCGGCAAAGGTGACGAGGAGATAGGCCGAACCGGCCATGCCGAATGCCACCGGCCCGATGATCGGCGCGACAAGGAAAGCGATCGCCATGGCAGAGAGGAAGGACAGCGCGCTATCGGCTGCCACCCACATCATCGGCCCGCGCAGGCCCTTTGCCCCTGCCGCCTGCCTGCGCCGGCTCACGTTTTCCGCCCGGTGACCAGCGCCAGCAGCTTGCGCCCGTTTTCGGCCCAGTCATAATGCGCCGATGCGGCGGCATAGGCGCCTTCCTGCATGGCATCGAGCTGATCGACATCGTCGATGAGCGCGATGATCGCATCGCATAGTTCGGAAGAGATATCGCGCACAAGGCAATGATCCATCACGCTTTTCGCCTGCCCCGTCAGCCCGGCCGACAATCCAGCCAACGGCGTGCGGGTCATGACGTAGTCGAGCACTTTCAGCTTGAAGCCGCCGCCCACCGCCTCAATCACCAGCCCCATGCGGCAATCCATGAGAAATGCCGTAAGATCATCGACATAGCCGTGGAACTTCGCAGCTTTGCAACGCTGCTCCCAAGTCTCCCGAAATTCGGCGGGGGCACCGCCGACGATGGCGAGTTCGATGCCCGCCTCGGCCAGCCTTGCATCTGCGACCTCAAGGAAAGCGGCGAGGTTATGCTGCTTCACGATCCATTGATAGGAACCGACGATCGCGATCCGGCGCGGCGTCGCCGAGGTGATCGCCCGCTCGGTCACGCGCACGCCTTTATACCCTGGCGGGATCACCGCCATCGCCCCCTTCGCACCGATGGCGCGGAAGGCCTCGCGGTCCTCTTCGGTCAGGGTCACGACCGCGTCGCAGGCGGCAGCCAGCGTCCTCTCGGCACGCGCCGTGCGCCGCGCGTTCAGCGCCAGCACCGCCTTGCGCAGCGGATTGCCGGTATAGGCGCGCGCGAGATCGCGGGTGACCTGCGTCTCGAAATCATGCGCCACATGGATCAGCACCGGCCTGCCTTTCGCCTTGGCCTCGATCAGCGGCAGCGCCCAGACCAGCGCATATTGGTCGAGCACGATGGCGTCCCACGCCTGCTCCGCCAGCAGTTCACCCAGCACGCGCCTGTATTCCGCCGTTCCGAACCGGCCCGACACCAGCGGATGGCGCGACAAAAGCGCGCGGATCTGCGAGCGCGGCCCACCCGGTACGACGGTAAAGGACAGGGAAGGCAGCGCCTCCTCTCCCTTCGCATCGGGGGCATCGGGACTGGCAAGCCCGACGAAGCGTACATCGGCCCCCGCATCAGCCAGCGCCTCGGCCAGAAAGGCGGTATACATGCGGTCACCCGCATCCAGCGGCAGTGGCAGCGCCCGCGCCAGCCAGAGGATCTGCGGCGCGCTCATACTGCAAGCTTTCTTTTCAGATGATCGCCAAGCCGCAGCGCCAGCGCCACCAGCGTCAGCGTCGGATTGGCATGGCTGCTGGTCGGCAAAACGGCAGCGCCTGCCACCGACAGATTGTCGAGCCGATAGACGGCGCAATCGGGATCGACCACGCCCATCGACGGATCATCGGCCATGCGCGCAAGGCCGATGTGATGCCCGCCGACCGCAACCGCATCCCCGGCGCGCTCGGCCAGCTCATCCGGATCCTCGGCCAGCCTTGCCACCCCGCTGGCGCCCAGCGACTGTGCCAGCGCGCGATAGGCAGCGCCCGCGCTTTTGATGTCGAGCGGGGAAATCTTCCAGTCGACCTCCAGCCTGTGCATGCCGAATTGGTCGGTTTCCCCCGTCAGGCAGACGCGGCTGTCGCGCGTCGGTTCCTGCTCAACGTTCATGTCGGCGGCATAGATGCCCGCCGGATTCTTCAGCGCCACATAGGGAAGCTTGCGCGTCGCCAGCATGTTCCTTGCGATCCAGTTCGCGGTAAAGCCCGCCACCCGCGGCGCACCCAGCACGACATTGCGCAAATGTCCTGTCCAGAAGGCCAGCCGATGTTCCATCGCGGCGGCGGAGGCATGATCGACCATGGCGAGTTTGCGCCGATATTCGGGGATCACCGTATTCTTGGCCAGATACATTAACGACAGGATGCCGTCGCGATGTGCCGGATCGACGATACCGGGGTGATGCAGGCGCACCATCGCATTCAGCACCCGGTTTTCGCGCTGATATTCAGGCGACAGCGTGAACTTGCGCCGGGCATAGATGCCATCGCGCGTCATCTCGAACCCGTGGCTGACGCCGCGCGATCCGGGGTCGAGCACGATGGTCCCGGCCGCCAGTTCGAGATGGCACATATAGCCGCGGCCCAAGAGGCCCGAATGATTGCCGATCCCGCCCTGCTCGCGCCAGCTATTGGCAAGCAGGCGATAGGTTTCAAGCCCGCCCGACGCGACCACGAAATGCGTGGCATGGACCATGTGCCGCTCTGCGTCCGGTGCGGCCAGAACGCAGCCCGAGACCCCGGAAAAATCGCCGCGCGCGACCAGATCGACACAGGTGGCATTGGTCAAAACGGTGATATTGGGCGCCGCGCTCAACGCCTGCCGGTTCTTGCGCCAGACATCGGTGGGAAGGCTGAAACGCTCGATCCGGTCGGTCTTCATCGCCGCATCGGCGAACCCGTCGATCAGCGCGCCGTCATCAAGCGCAGTGGCAGCGGCGTAATCGAATTCCCCTGCATCCAGCACCTGCTGCGCGCGGGCGTAAAAGGGCACGATTTCGTCATGGCCGATGGGCCAGCCCGGCAAGGAAAGCCAGTCGCGTTCCTCAAAGTCGATGGGGTCATAGGGCACGCAACGCCCGCCCCAGATGGACGAGGCACCGCCCAATTGCCGCTTACGATACAAGGTGGGTTCGGGATGGGCCGGATTGGCCGAAGCGCCATCGAAAAGCCCGCCGCCATCGACATCGGGCTTTTCCGATCCGGCGTCGACCAGCAATACGCTGGCCTTCGTGCCCATGAATTCCATGGCAAGCGCGATGCCCGCAGGCCCCGCACCGATGATGCACAGATCTGCGTCGAGCTGCTTGCCATGCGGCAGGTCCGATGCATCCATCAGCATGATGCGCCATCCAGCAATTTATGCGTTTCAGCCAGATGATCGGGCGAGCCGGTGCCAGTCAGCACCATATCCGCACCCGGCGGAATGGCCGCGATGGCAGCGCCGGCGTCCCCCGCATGCCCTGAGAAGATTTCCCGCACGGCCAGCACGAGGTCGCGCGCCCGCGCCTCTTCGACCAGTTCGGGCGCGGCCTGCATGACAAGGCAGGGCAGCTGCACGACCTCGATCCGCGGGTCGGCGATCGCGGCGGAGAACGCTTCGCGATCATCCACCGATGCGCCGATGCGCGCGGCCTTGCCTTCCTGCTTCAGCGCACAGAGCACCGTCATCGCGTCGCCGCGCAGCAATACCGCCGAGTCCGGGCTGTGAAGGAGAAAATCGTCCACCCGCTCGCGCCGGAGCCGTTTCAGCGATCCGGTGATCGCCTTGCGCAAATGCTGTTCGGACCAGTCCTGCGGCAACACACCGGCGCGGTTGCGCGCCGCCGCATCCGCGAGACCGGCGCGACGCTTCAGCAGTGGGCGCAGGATCGGCTTCGCGGCGAGGATGGCGCGTTTCTTCAGCGGGAAACGCTGCCCCGCCTTGGTCGTGACATGGGCTGCGGGCAAACCGGCAAGCAACTTGCCCAGCATGCGCTCGCTGTCGCCCTGGCCATAGATGTCGGCCGTGTCGAAATGGCAGACCCCCAGCATCGCCGCGCGCTCGACCAGCGCCCGTGCCCGCGCGGGATCGACACCGCCGACCAGCGAGCCCCATCGGCTGCATCCCAGAGACAGAACCGCCATGGCTTCAGGCAGCGTCCCTGAGTGACACGACAGGCGCATTGGCGGGCAAGAACAAAGTGATCCCCGTAGGCAATCCCGAAGCCGGCCACCATCAGGTGCGGCCACGAAAGGAGTGGGTCAGTGTCCTGCGTTCTCGCCAGATTGCTGCGGCGCGTCAAGCATTCGGCAGCGTCCTGTACCGTGGCAAAAGGGCTAGGCACCGTCCTACGATATTCCCGCCGCGCTGCCGCAGCACCGCCCCCCGCTCAATCGAGTTGGGCGACGAGGTAGCGGTAATCGGCCGAAACGCCGGGGTATTGCTGGCTGCTCAACATGCCGGGGAAGTCTGCGTTGGAATTCCAGTAGCTCTGGTAGATCATGTCGTGATCGGCGATCCAGTCACCCATCAGGGAGACATAAAGCCCCGCATCGTCGGACTTGACCCCCCATTCCGAAATCGCGGTCGGCTTGCCATGCGCGGCGGCGAAATCCTGCTGCCATTGCAGCCCGTAATCGCGGTCGACGGCCAGTTGGAAAGCCTCTGCCGGGTCAGCGGGGTCGCTGTCATGGGTGTAGACGCTAAGCCCGATGATATCGACATAGTCATTGCCCGGCCACGCATCCTCGGGATTCATGCCAAGGTCGCCGATATTGGGCGACCATTCGAAGACGAAGCGGTCCGACACGGCGCGAAACGCGGAAACGAACTTACGGAACGCGCTACGGTAATCCGATGTCTTGCCCGCTGCTGCCCACGGTTGCCAGTTGCCGTTGAATTCCCAGCCCGTGCGCACGAAAATCGGCCCGCTGCCCGGCGACGCCGCCAGCAAGTCCTGCGCCCCGGCCCTGTAATGATCGTCATAGCTGCCAGATGCCGAGGCCGAGAGCGAGCCGCCCTTCACGATAAGCGGGATGGTCCAGTATTTCGCGCGGTCGACGGACGACCAGTTCCCCGCGAGCCAGCCGATCGACCCCTTCCAGTCATCCCAGTTTTCGCGGCCGGTATGCAGCTGTACCGCCTCGGTCCTGCGGCCGAGCCAGTTTTCATAGCTGGTAAGCTGGGCCGGATCATTGCCGACAAACACCGAATTGACCGGATCGCCGGTATTGCTCCAGCTGCTGCTGGGCGTCGGACTTGGAGTTGGCGACGGGGTCGGCGTGGGTGTCGGGCTGGGCGTCGGGGAAGGAGTGGCGACGCTCGATGTCGAACTGCTCGACTCCGTGATCACGACGGCTTCGGTCGCGCTGGCACTATCGCCAGAGCCGCCGGAGCCGCCACAGGACGACAGCGCGAGAGCAATGAGAACGCAGGACATGACCCGATCATGGCGGTTAGGGGATTTTTGCATAGCCCCCTAGCTGCCGGAATGACCTTAATTTCAGTGTAACGGAGTTGGTGGTCAAATCCTTAAGCCGGGTGGACCGAGGCGACAAAACGACGAGCCGTGGAACAAAGTTCTACCTCGTCAAATTAATCCTGTCGGATAGGGCGTTTACCCCGAATGGGTGATGGCCTGACCGCCCTGCTCCGCTGTCCGTGATTCGGGGTTTTCAAGCGCCGCGCGGATCGTTTCCAGCGTTTCGCGCAACACTTGCTGCCTGTCTTCGGGAATATCCTTGAGAGCATCCGCAATGGTGGCATTGCGGTGATGGACGATAACGTCCGCAGCTTCGCGCCCGCTGTCGGTCAGCGCGATCACCTGTGTACGCCACTCGGTCTCATGCGGGGTTCGCGTCACGAAACCGCGCCTTTCCAGTTCCTTGATCGCACGGGCGACCTGGGCCTTGTCACGGTCGGTCGTCTGGCACAGCCGGTTTTGGGTAATGCCGGGATGATCGCCTATCACCCGCAGCAGGCGGCCCAGATACGGCGCCAGCGACAGCGCCTTGAGCGGCTGCATCTGTTGCAGCCGGTTGACGAAGGCCAACTCGACCTCGCGCAGCAGGTTGAAGATATTCTCGGTCACGGATGTGACGCTAGGCGGTCGGTTGATATTGTCAATCGAAAGCGGTGCGGCATCTCAACCGTCGAACACCACCGTGCGGCTGCCGTTCATCCAGACCCGGTCCTCGATATGCGCCTTGACCGCGCGGGCCAGCACCCGGCGTTCGACATCGCGGCCCTTGGCGACAAGATCCTCGGCCCGCTCGCGGTGGGTGATCGCCATCACGTCCTGCGCAATGATCGGCCCTTCGTCCAGATCGCCCGTGACGTAATGACTGGTCGCGCCGATCATCTTCACCCCGCGATCATACGCCTGGTGATAGGGCTTCGCCCCCTTGAAGCCGGGCAGGAAGCTGTGGTGGATGTTGATGCAGCGCCCCGAAAGCCACGCCGCCATCTCGTCCGAAAGCACCTGCATGTAGCGCGCCAGCACGACGAGTTCGGCGCCGGTCTCCTCGATCAGCTGGCGCAATTGCGCTTCCTGCGCGGGCTTCGTGTCGCGCGTGACGGGAAGATGGTGATAGGGGATCGCCGGGTCCATGGGAACATGATCGGCTGCGCGCGGGTGGTTCGACACGATGGCCACCACCTCCATGTTCAGCTCCCCGATCCGCTTCCGGTAAAGAAGATCGACGAGGCAGTGATCGAATTTCGACACCATGATCAGCACGCGCGCGGGCGCGTCGCGGTCGCGCATCTTCCACGCCATGCCATATTCCCCGGCGATCGGTGCAAAGGCGGTGCGCACTTCATCCAGCGTGTGACCTGCCGGTTCGAGCACGATGCGCATGAAGAAGCGGTTGTTGCTGGCATCGTCGAATTGCTGCGCATCGGTGATATTGCAATCAAGGCCCGCCAGCAGGCTGGAGACACGCGCGACGATGCCGACGCGGTCATCGCAGGACAGGGTAAGTACGAATTGGCTGCTCATGGCGCGCCTGTGTATCGCGGGTTTCGGCAGGGGCAACCGCGGAATCAGCTTTCTGCGAAAATCCCGCCGATTTATCGGCGGACATCAATCCAAGATGTCGGTCGACCTTGTCGACCGAATTGCCAGTCCGCGACGCCCGATGCGGCAAAGCTCAACCTTTCCTGTACCGAGATCCGTTCTCCCATCGACGGCATCGCCGGGCAGCGCACATTGCGCATCGGCAATTACGTGCAGGTAGGCATCCCGCTCCTCGCCGTGGTTCCGCTGAACGATATCTATCTCGAGGCGCACTACCGCGAAACGCAGATCAAACGCATTCGCCCGGGACAATCCGCCACCTTGCGTTTCGACATGCTGCCGGATGTAGAGCTGAAGGGCCATGTCGACAGCGTCGCGCCTGCGACCGGCGGCGCCTTGCCGGTGTCGCACCCGAAAACGCCACCGGCAATTTGACCAAGATCGCGCAGCGCCCGTCGGTGCGTATCGCGCTTGACGAAGGGCAGGCGGAAACTGCTCGCCTGCGGGTGGGCATGTCGGCGATCCCGGCCATCGAGACCGACCTGCGGGGAAGCTGAAGGATAGAATAGCACCCTGCCCGCAATGAAATGGCGAAACGGGCGGCCCAAAGCTAATATCCGGCGAGTCAGGCAAAGCGTTTCACACCGATTATTCCCCAGCATGATGGAATTCATCACGCTTTCGGGAAATGCAGATGCAATCCATCAATTTCCTGCTGAAATTGACCAAAGATTAGCAGGAAATTTGCGGCTTGTTTGACCTATCATCCGTTTTGGGGGGTGGACGGACTTGCACGCATCGACATGCTGCTTGCCAGCATGTGCACCACTTTGCCTTTCGCCTGGTCTGGCCGCTCGCTTTGTTCATAGCGGGGTCATTCAATGAAAAGCTTCAAGACAATTCTCCTGGTCGCAACCGCGATCGGCGGACTGCCTCTTTTGTCGGCCTGTGGTGAAACCGCCGACGATACGGCAACGATCGAGGCCGATGCCGGCCCCGATCTCGGCATTCGCCCCGACGGCGACACCGAAGTCAGCATCGACATGTCGAAGATCAACAATCCCGAGCTGACGCAGATCTACGACTACATCGACCAGAACATCGACAGCCATGTCGTGAACCTGCAGAACTGGATCCGGCAGCCGAGCATTTCGAATACCGGCGAAGGCATCCAGGAATCGGCCGAAATGGTGCAGGGTTTCTTCGACCAGCTCGGCTGCCAGACCACGCAGGTCTATGACGTGGGCGAGACCGAGTGGGGCCAGCAGGGCAACCCGGTCGTCTATGGCCACTGCGACGAAGGCGCGGAAAAGACCATCGCGATCTACTGGATGTACGACACCATGCCGGTGACGCAGCCAGACCTCTGGAAATCGCCGCCGTTCGAAGGCGCGCTGGTCGAGCAGGCCCCTTATAAAAAGGTGCTGATCGGACGCGGCGCGACCAATTCCAAGGGGCCGCAAATGTCCATGTGGAATGCGCTGATGTCGATCAAGGCAGTGACAGGCAAGCTGCCCGTGAACATCAAGTTCATCGCCGAAGGCGACGAAGAGCGCATGGATATCGGCTATCGCAAGTTCATGGCCGATCACAAGGATCTCTTCAGCGATGTCGACGCCATGTACACCTTTGGCGGCCAGTCGCCGGGCGGCGGCGCGCGCGGCCTCAGCGGTTCGGAAGGGTGCGTGTTCTTCGAACTAATCACCAGCGGCGAAAGCTGGGGCCGCGGCCCTGCGCGCAGCAACATCCACGGCGCTTACAAGCGCGGCGTGGATTCCCCTGCATGGCGCCACATCAAGATGCTCTCCACGCTGGTCGACGACAGCGGCAACAACGTGCTGGTCGACGGTTTTTACGAGAACATGGAGCCGATGAACCCCGCCGACGACGCCAAGCTGCGCAAGGCGGCGGATGGCTATGACATGGAGACCGCCGCCGACAATCTGGGCGTCGCCCGCTTCATGTCGGACGATCCCTACACCATGCTCAAGCAGCTGAGCTATGGCACCTCGTTCAACCTTGACGGCATCTGGGGCGGCAACATGTTCGAGGGCGGATCGGGCGCGGTCCTGCCCAACCGCATCGTGTCGAAGCACAATATCCGCTATATCCCGAACATGTCGGGCCAGGACATCGTCGACAAGGTGCGCAAGCATCTCGACGCGCATGGCTATGAGGACGTGCAGATCAACGTCGTGGGCGATGTGCCATGGTCGAAGACCAGCACCGACACTGAGATCGGCCGCGCGGTTTCGCAGATGTTCGACAGCTTCAACATCCAGAGCGCGCCGCTGCACGATTATTCCAGCATCATGGGCGGTTACTGGCCGTCCTACCTGTTCTCGGGATATGCGGTGAACGTGCCGATCTTTGGCGGCATGGCCGGATCGGGCGGCAATGCCCACGCGGCCAATGAATATTACGTCATCGAAGGCGCGGGCAAGGTTTACGGCATGGCCGGCGCGGAGAAATCCGTGGCGACCGCCCTTTACAACTATGCCGGCCTGAACAAGCCCAAAACCGAAACCCCCTGACGGGAGCCACGCGGACCCGGCCACGGATCGGGCCGGGTCCGCCCATTATCAAAGCGTGTTCCGCCCCTCTGATTGAAAGGGTCTCACTTGCCAGTCATCTCTCTCAAAGACATCAAGAAGATCTATACGCTCGGCGACAACGAGGTGCATGCCCTGCGCGGCATATCCCTCGACATCGAGGCGGGCGAATTTGTCTCCATCGTCGGGCCGTCGGGTTCTGGCAAGTCGACGATGATGCATATTCTTGGCTGTCTCGACCGGCCGACGTCCGGGCAATATTGCCTCGACGACAAGGACGTCTCCTCGCTTTCGGGCGACGAGCTGGCCGATATTCGCAACAAGCGGATCGGCTTCGTCTTCCAGGGCTTCAACCTGCTGCCGCGCACCACCGCGGCAGAGAATGTGGAGATTCCCCTTCTCTATTCCCGCCCGGTCATGGGCGCGACCGAACGGCATGAGCGGGCGATGAAGGCGCTTGAGGTCGTCGGCCTTGGCGACCGGGCCGAGCATGGGTCGAACCAGCTTTCGGGCGGGCAGCAGCAGCGCGTGGCGATCGCGCGTGCGCTGGTGAACACCCCGTCCCTCATCCTTGCCGACGAGCCGACTGGCAATCTCGACACGAAGACCAGCATCGATGTCATGCATGTGCTGCAGGACCTGCGCGAACGGCTGGGCATCACCATCGTCCTTATTACCCATGAACCGGAAATCGCGGCCTATGGCACGCGCATCATCACGGTGCGCGATGGCGCGATCCTGAGCGATGAGGCCAATGTACCGCACGAAGGGCTTGCCGAGCCGGTTGCGGCGCAGATGCTGGGCTGATCGGGATAGGGTGAGCGCACGGACATGATCGCGCTGAGACATCACCTCACCCTTGCCGTTCAGGGGCTGAAGCGCAATCGCGTTCAGGCCATGCTGGCGATGCTGGGCATGATGATCGGTGTTGGTGCGCTGGTCACCAGCCTCGCGCTGGGTCAGGGGGCCAAGGAGGCGCTGGACGAGCAATTGCGCGCTGCGGGCGCCAATCTGCTGCTGGTCACGGCAGGCAATTACAAGCCCAACACCGAGCAATATCTCAACATGGATGCCACCGGCCATGGCATCGGTTGGCTGGATTTGCCGCAATCGCTTCCCGACCTCGTCCCCGGCATTCGTTCCGACGACGCCATCGCACGAATGGAAAGCGTCGCATTCTCGGCCGAAGAAGCCACGCCCTACGTCCTCAGCATGGACGAGTTGCCTACGCTGCCAGCGGTCTATCGCGCCAATGCGCGGGATAAAATGTTCCGCCAGATCCATTTCGAGGATGACCCGATGGCGGTGCACAAACATCCGACGGCGGCCCAGCGGCTGGGGGATGCCGCCGCGGGATTGGGCTCTGCCGCGACGCTGACGCGTGAAGATGCGCGGGAAATCGCCAGAATACCCGGCGTCCAGTATGTCGTTTCGGGCGTGCATGAAAACCAGCGCCTGCATGTGCAGGATTCCGATGCGGTCTGGTTCACCCGGCTGCACGGAACCGAAGCCGACCTGCCCGAGATCCGCAGCGGCTGGACCTTCCCCCATGGCCGTTTCCTGAGCGAGGCCGAAGTCGAGGATGGCGCGCAGGTCGCCGTGCTGGGCAAGGTCGTGGCGGACAAGCTGTTCGGCAAAGACGTCAATCCCGTGGGAGAGACCGTCGTCCTCTGGAATCAGCCCTTTACCGTCATCGGCGTCGTCGGATCGCGAAGCTGGGCCGCGCAGCCCACGCCCGGCGATGACCAGTTCGATGCGTTTTACGTTCCGGTGACCGCGATCCACAAGCTGCTGAACCTCAGTAAGCTGAACAGCATTGCCGTCACCACCGTTTCCGTCGACCAGACGACGCAGGTATCCAAAGCCATTACCGAACTGCTGCGAAAGCGGCACGAAATCGGCGATGCCATGCCCGATGATTTCAAGGTCGAGAGCGTCGCCCAGCAGGTTCTCGGCAAGGGCCTCGCCCCCAGCGTCGCGCGCGTGGTGTCGGGCAATATGCGTTCGGTCGACAAGATGACGGTCGCCAATCTTTCCAACTCACTGAAGCGCACCAATCGGACCATTGTCGCATTGCTGGCCGGGGTGGCGACGGTCTCGCTGCTTGTCGGCGGAGTGGGAGTGATGAACCTCCTCCTCCTGTCCGTCACCCAACGCACACGAG
Organism: Croceicoccus mobilis; assembly: GCF_001661965.1. Taxonomy (GTDB): domain Bacteria; phylum Pseudomonadota; class Alphaproteobacteria; order Sphingomonadales; family Sphingomonadaceae; genus Croceicoccus; species Croceicoccus mobilis. The sequence continues at coordinate 223,236 of NZ_LYWZ01000025.1, read as the reverse complement.
AGGTCGGCCTGCGCATGGCCCTGGGCGCGAAACCGGGGGACATCGCGGGCCAGTTCCTGTTCGAGGCGATCCTCCTGAGCCTGATCGGCGGGGTGGCGGGCATTGCGCTCGGCATCGCGGCGTCGGGCAGCCTTCAGCGGCTTTTCCAGTGGTCGGCGGTGATCTCGCCCCTTGCCGCATTCATCGCGCTTGTCGTCGCGGTCGTGCTTGGCGCGGTCTTCGGTGTCTATCCCGCGCTGCGCGCATCCCATCTCAACCCGATCGAGGCTCTGCATTATGACTAGTGAATGGCAGTCAGGAATTCGTGCCGATCGGGCATCGCAAAAGGCGAAGACCCATGGGTACTAATCTGCGCATGGCGATGCGTGCACTTACGCAGAACAAGCTGCAGGCCGTGCTTACCCTGCTGGGCATGAGCGTGGGCGTGGCGATGGTCGTGATCGTGTCCGGCCTTGGCCGCGGGGCGCAGATGCGGATCGAATCCCAGATAGAGGCCGCAGGCCCCACCCGCATCACCATCAAGCCCGGCAATCTCACCCCGCCGGGCATGAGCTCCAAAGGTCAGGACACCAGCTTTGGCGGAGAGGCCGAGGGAGCGGTCTCAATCGATCCTTATTCCGGCAAATCGGATGCGACCCTGAACGAGGCCGTCCAACGCGCACGCGCGCGCATGGAGACCAAGACGCCGACCAAGTTCCGCAACCCCGCCACCCCGCTCGGCGCTGCCGAGATCGCAATGCTTACGAGCGAGATCGACGATGTCACCGCCGTCGCCGGATCGGTGGAAGGCAATGCCAGCGTCGACAGCGATGCGGGCCTGCGCATGCGGGTCGTGCGGGTTCACGGCTTTGCCCCTGCGTGGCCGGAAATGGACGGATGGAAAGCGCTGGAAGGCGAAATCCCGGATGCGGCAAGCATTGCAGCAGGCACGCCCGAAATCGTGATCGGCCGGTCGGTTTCGGAAAAACTCTGGCCCGGCGAAGGGTCTCCCATCGGCAAGCATATTCCCGTGGGCGGCACGGATCTCACTGTCGTGGGCGTGATCGATGCGCCCGAAAAGACCAATGCCATCATCCCCACCGTCTATGCGCCTCTCGATCTCGCCCAGACGCTGCTTGAGCGTGACAGCTTTGACCAGATCACCGTGCGGACAGCCTCGGTCGCGGTCACGAGCAAGGCGGCCGAAGAGATCACGAAAAAGCTGCGCGAGCTGCACCAGCTGCCCGATGACACCTTCGACGATTTCCGCGTCGAAAGCCAAAGCATATCCGCCCTCCCCAGCATGGGGACCAATCCCGGACTGGTGCGCGCGGTGCATTCGAACACGGCCGAACTGGAACGGGCGAACTGGGAGGAAATGGCCAAGAGCCTGCGGCAGGCGGGGCGCACCTTCACCCTGCTTCTTGCCGGGGCGGCGGCAGTGTCGCTGGCGGTCGGAGGGGTCGGCGTCATGAATATCATGCTCGTATCCGTCGCGGCTCGCACGCGCGAAATCGGCCTACGCATGGCGCTGGGCGCGCGGACGAATGACGTGATGATCCAGTTCCTTGTCGAAGCCATCACGCTCGCGACGCTGGGCGGGTTGATCGGGCTGGCGCTGGGCTGGGTCGGCCTGCTTGTCACCGAATACGGGTTCCATTGGGCCACCGCCGTGTCGCCATGGATGCTGCTGCTCGCCTTTGCCCTCGCCGCTGCGACCGGGATCGTGTTCGGCATCGCGCCTGCCCGCAGGGCTGCTCGCCTCGATCCCGTCGTCGCGCTGAAATCGGAATGAGCCAGACGCTCATGTGCACCAACCCCGCCAAGATCCGGAGTGCCGAATGTTCCAACTGATTCCCATCAATATCTGGATGGCAACCCGCTCGCTCGCCCGGAACCGGCTGCGCACGTTCCTGACCATGCTGGGCATCATCATCGGCGTTTCCGCCGTGCTGACCATGGTGGCGCTGGGCACCGGCGCGCGTGGTTCGGTCGAGGGGGATGTCCGCTCCGCCGGCACCAATCTCGTCTATGTCCGCGCGGGCAATTACACGCGCGGCGGCGCCAGCGTCGGGGTCGCATCGGGACTTGGCGCGGCCACGACGCTGACCGATGCCGATGCCCGTGCCATCGCGGACGAGATTGACGGCATCACCGCGGTCAGCCCGGGCCTGTCGATGCGCACCACGGTCACGTCGGGCGCTTCGCGTTCATTCGCGCAGGTACAGGGCGTGGGCCCCGATTTCGCCGATGCCAATATGTGGGACATCGATCCCGGCCGGATGCTGGCCGATGCCGGGAACGAGGCCGTGATCGGACGCGCGCTTGCCGATGATCTTTTCGGCAAGGGCTTCGACCCCACCGGCAAGAACGTGCGCGTGCGCGATGCCGATTACACCATCGTGGGCGTCACCGACGATGGCACCGAAGACCACGACGAAAAGCTGTTCGTGCCATGGCGCGCAATGCAGTCCAGCCAGAACATCCGTCACCTCGATTTCATCGTGATCGCTGCCGAAGAAGCCGGTCAGGCCTCACGCATTTCGGACGAGGTAAAGGCGCTGCTGCGCCAGCGCCACGGGATCGGCGCGGCCAGCTCCAGCCAGGGATATCTGGGTGCACAGGGTTCCGGCGCAGGCGGTGTCGACGATTTCACGGTCGAGACGCAGGCGGCAAAGGCATTGACCAAGGGGCTTTACACGCCTGCCGCGGCCTTCGCCCTCGCCAATTTGCCAAAGCTGGACGAGGTGACGACGGCAGAAATGGCCGACACGCTCGACCGCGCGAGCGATACCATGACCATCCTGCTTGCCAGCATCGCCGGGGTTTCGCTGATCGTGGGCGGGATCGGCATCATGAACATCATGCTCGTATCCGTCACCGAACGCACGCGAGAGATCGGCTTGCGCGTGGCAACGGGTGCGCGGTCTGCCGATATTGCCCTTCAATTCCTGATCGAATCCGTGACCCTTAGCCTGGTCGGAGGCCTTATCGGGCTGGTGCTGGGGCTGGTGACATCACGGATCATCGGCTGGTCGCTGGAATGGCCGGTCAGCGTGCCGATCCCGGCCATGGCGCTGGCGCTGGGGATCGCGGCACTGGTCGGCCTGATCTTCGGGATCTACCCGGCGCGGCGCGCCTCGCTCCTCGACCCGATCGACGCGCTGCGCAGCGAGTAGGCCCTTGCCCGAAAAGACGGCGCGATCCGGCAGGGCGTCATCGGGGCGGGCGATCCGCCCGTGGCTGATTGCTGCCGTGCTTGCCGTCATCGCGGCACTGATCGCTGCGGCGTTCATGACGGGCCGCAGTGACGACATCGACGACATGGCCCGACGCTATGTCACGCTGGGCCTGTCCTTTGCACAGGTAGAGGAAGGCGCGCTCGATTTCTATTTCGGGCCTGACGCCCTGCGCCCGGACGCGGAAGCGGAACCGGCTTCATTCGACGAACTGCAAGCTGACTTGCGCGCGCTGAAGTCAGAGCTGGCCGCCCTTCCCCCGACCAAGCGGCAGGCCCACCTCCTGAACCTCACCGACAATCTGCTGGTTCAAGTGAAAGCGGCGAGCGATCCGCGCCCTGTCCCGCTGGGCGAAGAGGCTGCGCGCCTCTATGGCCTCGCAATTCCCGATCCCGATACGGAAATGCTGGCCGGGATCAGCGCCAAACTGGACGAGTTGCTCCCCGGCGCCGGACCATTGGCAAAGCGCCTCGCCGCCTATGACGCGCAATTCATGATCCCGCCCGGCCGGCGTAAGGCGGTGTTCGCAAAGGCGCTGGCACTATGCAGGCAGCGCACCGCAGACCATTGGCCCCTGCCCGATCAGAAGGTGCCCGATAAAGATGCGATCGAGACTGTCTGGACCGATAACGCACCGGCCGCATGGCATCGCTATCTCGGCGCCGGTCGCAGCAGGCTGGAAATTTCGCTCGCTGCCGCCGCGACAGTCGGGACCGCGCTCGATCTTGCATGTCATGAGGGGTATCCCGGACATCACGCCCAGTTCCTGCTGCTTACCGAGGGGCGGGAATTGCCGGTTGAGGATACAATCGTCCTCATCCACACGCCGGAGCAATTGCTGCGCGAGGGGGCCGCAGAATATGGAGTCGCCCTTGCCCTTTCGTCACCCGGCGCCATTGCCGATCTGCGTGACACGCTGTTCCCGCTTGCCGGTCTCGACCCGGAAAAGGCTGCGGAATATGCCGAAATCCATCGGCTGGCAGGGCAAATGGCCGCTGCCGGAACGCCGATCATCGCCGCCTATATCGATGGGCGGATGACATTCTATGATGCGGCAAGCGCCCTGCGCGACAAGGCGCTGATCGCCAGCCCCCGCGCGCTGCTGACATTCGTCAAGACGAACCGCTCCTATGTCCTTGGCTATACCGCCGCGCGCGAACTGATCGCCCAATGCATCGAAACGCGCGCATTGGGCCGCGGCGATGTTGGGGCGCAATGGGCCCTGCTGCGCGAAATCGTCGCGACCAACGATATTTCAGCTTTGCAGGGAAAGGCTTGCGCGGCGGCATCGCCTCACGGCTGACGCCGATGCCACCGCGCTGATCTGCCTGCGGCCAGCGCCGATCCTCAGTGCTCCAGCTTCCGGTATTCCTGCCGCGTGATGGCAAGCGTATCGCCGCTGTCGCTTACCGCGTCGACCGTATCGCCGGTGGCGATCTCGGCAGGCGTGGTCCAGCACATCTGTCCGTCTTCGTTCATCTGGCTGGTGAAGCAATGCTTGCCGTCGATCATCTCGTAAAGGCCGTGATCGAAATGCTCCTCGCCATCGTCGGTCATGACATTGGTGAGGTAATTGCCTTCGGCGTCGATCGATTCAAAGTAATCCGTGCCGTCCATCGCAAAGCTCCAGCTCGTGTCCAGCAGCGGCATGACTTCGACGGGGGCTTCGGTCTCTGTAACCGGGGCCTCGGCCTGCTCGGCTTCCGGGCTTCCACATGCCGACAGCATGGCGGCTCCGGCGATGACCAGGATCTTCTTCATTTCAGCAGTCTCCACTTTTGGTGAACAGGACTTGGCGTTGCAGCTACCGCGGCTTTATCTCGGCATTATCCGCAGGTGGCGTAAAAACGAGTACGCGCCCCGACCACTGAGCCGGATCGACATCCGCGATCTGGAACCGTCGGCGCGACGTACCGGTGACATAGGTCACTTCGATCATGACTGGCCCGCTGCTCGCCAGCCCGAAATGAACCGGCGTGACGCTTTGCGCATTATAGCCGCCCCCGGTCGACAGCTGCCGCGTGGCAAGGATCTCGCCGCCTGCATCGTAGAGCCGGACCTCTGTGCCGGGCATTGCGGGGGACCCGTCCGGTCCGCGCACCTCGATGTTGAGACCGCGCGCGGCATCCGCCGGTGAAAGCCGGTTGCGATAGACGAAATGCCCGCCGACATCGGTATAGCCATGCGTCAGGCTGAGGTCGATCGCGCCATCGGCGTCATGATCGACCCATTCCACCCCGTGATCCCCGTTGTTGAGCAGCGGATATTGCCCGATCACATCGGAAAAGCCGGATGTCCCCCGGTTCCGGAACAGCGCATCGGCGGGCACCTGCTCATCACGCGCGCCGGTATAGGAGGTGATGAACAGGTCGATCAGCCCGTCATTGTCGAAATCGCCCCATGTCGCGCCCACGGCATGGTTTTCGACATCGACACCCATCGCTGCGGCCATGTTCGCAAAGCTGCCATCGCCATTGTTGCGCCACAGCAAATTGCGCCCATAGCTGGCGACGAAAATGTCGAGATGGCCGTCATTGTCGTAATCCCCGACCGCGCAGCCGACCCCGCCCTCGCTCTTTTCCCGCCCGGCCATGTCCATGCCGAGTTCGGGCGCGACATCGACGAAGGTGCCGCGATCGTTCCGGACAAGGGAATCGGTCTGGCCCGACTGGTTGGCAAGAAACAGGTCGAGATCGCCATCCTCGTCATAATCGAGCCAGCATGCCCCGACCGTGGATTTGAACTGCGACATCGGCGCATCCGGCAGCACATGGGCGAAACGTCCGCCATCGTTGCGATACAGCCGGTTCGGCCCGATCCTGTTCGTGGCGAACAGGTCGAGATCGCCGTCGCCATCGTAATCGATCCAGTTGTTCTGGCGCGAAGAGCGGCCCGGAAAGGTCAGCCCGGCCTCTTCGGCGACATCGGTGAACACCGCGCCGCCTTTAGAGCGGAAAAGCGCGCTGCTTGCTTCGGGCCGTGTGGCGCCTGCATAAAGGTCGAGCCAGCCATCGCCATCGTAATCGCCCCAGCTGATGCCGCGATATTCCGGCCCTTCGGTCGGCAGGCCCATCGCCTCTCCGACACTGGTGAACAGGCCGCCGTCATTGCGATAGAGACGGATCGCCCCGCTCTTGGTCGTGACCGCGAAATCGAGGTCACCGTCCCTGTCGAAATCCGCCCATGCGTTGGAGAGCGAGCCCTTTTCATCGAACAGCTCGGGATGGACGCTCGTGAATTCCTGCGCGGCGCCAGATGTCGCCCCGGCACAGGCCGCGCCCACAATGGCGATTGCCGGCAGTGAATGGTGCAGGATGGTCGATCTGTTCAACGGTCCGGTCCTTGCTTCGCTGTCCCGAGTGGCATGCACATGATCTGCCACCGACACGGACAGGATTGGGCGATGGGGTCAGAAGCTGGTCGTGTCCTCCAGGTTCGCCTCGACATCGGCGCGGTCGAGCCAGAGCGTGCGGAATTTCTTTTCCGACAGCAGCTTCAGCTGGTCGCTGGGATGCGGCGATCCGGGCTGGCTGGCATTGCCATAGCTCATCAGCCCCTTGGCCTTGAGCGGCGTGCCGAATTCCACCATGGAAACCCATGTCTCGCCATGGCGCGGGGTGCGTTCGCCATCCTTCATCGGGTTCCACGTAATGACGCGGAACACGCCCGTATTGCCAAAACCGCCATTGCCCGGAACGCTCACGTCGTCGATGTGAAAGCGCGATACCTCGCCATAGGGGCGGTCGATCGCGCCATAAAGCTCGATGGTCTTTGCCACCGCCTGTTTGAGCATGGCGACGGCTCCGTCCGGATCCTTCAGGCCCCGCGGGGTCTGAAGCGGATCGTCGGGCGTCCACTGGATGGCGTAATTGCTCTGGTCGGTGAAATTTTCCGGAGCGAAGATCGCGGCCCATGTCTCGAACAGCAGGGCGCCGCGGCTGTCGGGTTCGAAATGGTGGTCCCAGCCTTTCAGCAGTTCGACCGCCTTGACGATGTCAGGGTCGCTATTTCCTGCCGCCGCCTGCACCAGTTCCGGGATCATGCGATCAGCCATCAGCGAGCGGGTCGTCAGCTTCTTCTCGACAAAATCGTCGAAGCTGATCTTCGGCCCCTCGGCCAGCATCTTCACCGACATTTGCGCGCGCTGGCTGACCGGTCCGACCGGCGCGGTATAGGCGGGATAATCCGCCGCGTTCAGCGCGCGCGGCCAGGTCGAGAGCCATGGCGGATCATTAGCGTTCTGGACAAAGCCGGTCGCGGGATCGAGGACCTTCGGCAGCTCGTCGAAGCTGTGCAGCTCATCCCACAAGGTCGCCGAAGTATCGCCCGGCACCGGCTTTGACCAAAAAGCGAGATCGCCGCTGGCGCGCTTTGGCAAAAGCCCATTGTCGAGATAGAGGATATGCCCGTCGCGATCGGCATAGACGATGTTGAACATCACCACCTGCATCTTCTTGAGCGCGGTGGAGAATTCGGCCCAGTTCGCGGCCTTCCCCATGTCGAGATATTGCTGCAGCACGCCGGGCCGGTCGAGCCCCGCAACCCGCACGGCCACTTGAGTCTTGCCATCGGGCAGTTCGAAAACAGGCCCCTGCACCGCATGACGCTGAGTGAAGCTGACGGTCTTGAGCGTCCCGTCCTCCTGCTTCACCTTGTAGCTCTTGGTCTCTGTCCGGAAGGGCAGGATCTTGCCGTCGAATTCATAACCATCGCCCTTTGGCGTAAGGACATAGCTGGTATAGCCGAGCATGGTGTTCACCGTGTTGGTGAAGCCCAGATTGCGATTGAACCCGAACCTCAGCACCGGCAGCCCGACCTGCGTCGCGCCATAGACGCTGAGCCCCGGCGCTTCGAGCTGCGCCTCCATATAGGTGAGCAGCGACGGTGCCCATGGCAGGTGCGGATTGGCCAGCAGCATCGCATTGCCGCTGGCAGAGCGCGAAGGCGCGACGGCCCATGCGTTCGATCCACCCGCCTCATTCGTTTCGGGCGCGACCAGCACCTTACGGTCTGATGCGATATATAGGAAATTCATCAGCCGGTGCGCATGACCGATGATATCGGTGCCGGTGACGGGCAGCACCTGCCGCACCTCGGGATCGATCCTGTCGGGATGTGCGGCGGCATAAGCATTGATACCCGCGGCAAAGCCGTCGAGGTTCCGGCGCATCTGCGGCGTCTGCATCGCGTACCACTGCTTCGCGCGCTCCGGCACGCCATTGCCGATCAGCCAGCGGTCCTGCTTTTCGAATTCCGCGCCCCAGTATTCAGCCGCGCGGGCGCGGGATTCGCCATACATGCGCAGCAATATGTCGCCATGGTTCTGCGCCTGTGCATAGCCGAAGCCATAGAACGCGCCCTCTTCGGTATTGGCATATACATGGGGCACGCCATAGCTGTCCCAAAGGATCTCGCCCCCACCGAAAGCGGTCTTGTTGTCCGCTGCCTGCGCAGGCGTTTCGGGCAGGACCGCCAGTGCACCCCCGGTCACGGTGATCGCCAGCGTAATGCCAAGCAGCGCCGATCGCATGGTTGAAACAGATAACGCGCCCACGGCCCCGATATGCCGACTGCCGCCGTTCGAACGCTGCCGCAGAAATGCGACTGACACCATGACCAAGACCCCCGTCCATGACACGCCATCGCCGCGATGACGCTTCCCCGAAGTCTCCCAAGCAAACCGTTTTTCTGCTTATCGTATGCTGCGGATCGGGGCGGCTTTGCATAAGCATGCGCCCCGGTTTCCATTCACATTTGAGCCAGTCTGCACACGGGCCAGCGGTCAGGCAAGATCGCAGCATGGCCAGGGACCGCGATCCGCCTAACACCTTCCTCATTTGTTCATGGATTTCATCATCAGAGCCATAATTCGTGCAGCAAATTATAATAATGATGTATCAACGCGCATGATTTGCAAGATTCAGGCAAAGTTCGGGTAGCCACCGGTTTTTCCTCCAATCGCTCGGCGAAGACGGGCATGTTCGGGTCATCGGAACAGCCTGAAATCGTCATGCAAGCGGGAGCGACCAGCCCATGAAACCTGCATCCGCGCTAATCGCCCTGACCTGTGCCGCCCTCACCTTTGCCTCCGGCGGCCCCGCCCATGCCGGGGACCGCGTCACGGCACCGGAAGCAGCGAGGCAGGTGTTTCCCGAATTCATCGAGTTCCTGAAGATCCCCAATGTCATGCACCTCTCGGTAGAGGACATGCAGCGCAACGCCGACTGGCTTGAGGCGGCCTTCCGTCGACATGGCTTCGATGCACGTCAGCTTGAGGATGGCGAAACCCCGATGGTCTTTGCGCAGGCTGCCGACCCATCGCCCGATCGCAAGACCGTGTTGTTCTATGCCCATATGGACGGGCAGGCCGTGTTTCCAAAAGAGTGGGACCAGCCCGATCCTTTCACGCCGGTGCTCAAACAGCGGGGCGCAGGTGGGGAATGGTCGCCGATTGCTCTCGAAAGCCTGACGGGCTCTGCCCCCGTCGATCCCGAATGGCGCCTGTTCGCACGTTCGGCTGCGGACGACAAAGCCCCGATCATGATGCTTATCGCCGCGATGGACATGATGCGCGCCAATGGCACGGAAGCCGCGATCAACATCAAGATCATCATCGATTCACACGAGGAAGGCGGCCCGCCCACGCTTAAGGACGTGGTCGCGCGGAACCGCGAACTTCTCAGGGCCGACGCCGTGGTGATGCTCGATGGCCCCATGCATGCCAGTAACAATCCGACGCTGGTATTCGGCCATCGCGGCGGCATGGGCTTCGAACTGAAGGTCCATTCCGCCAACAATGACGTCCATAGTGGCCATTTCGGCAATTTCGCGCCTGACCCCAGCTTCGCGCTTGCGCATCTGCTCTCTACGATGCGGGCGCCCGATGGCCGGGTCCTGATCCCCGGCTTTTACGATGGCGTCGACATGAACCCGGGCATGAAAGCGGTTCTGGCCGCAGTGCCCGACGACGAGGCCGCGATAAGAAAGCGCATCGGCATCGCCGAAAGCGAACACGTCGGCGACAATTACCAGGAGGCGATGAACTATCCGACCTTCAACATAACCTCGATGATAGCGGGGGAGCCGGGCTCGCGCCGCTCCATCATTCCCGCCTTTGCCGCCGCTCGCGTCAGTTCGCGCACCGTGCCGGGCACGCCCCCTGCCCGCCAGTTGGCGCTGGTGCGAAACTGGGTAGAGGCACAGGGCTATCACCTTGTCGATGGTGAACCGACCGAGGAAGAGCGCCTGAAATACCCCCTCCTCGCCTCGATCACGGGAGGAGGCGGAATGTCGGCGCTGATGACGCCGCTCGATGCCGGTGTGGGCAAATGGGCGGCATCGGCCATGCGCCGGGAATTCGGTGTCGATCCGGTCCGCATTCCGATCATGGGCGGCGGAGTGCCGACACAGCCATTGGCGAACGGGCTCGGCGCGCCGATCCTGCTGGTCCCGCTGGTCAATGCCGACAACAATCAGCATGCGGCGAATGAGAACCTGCGTATCGGCAATTTCGAAGCGGGCGTGCGTACGCTGCGCGCGCTATTCACGCAGGACCTTTCGGCCGGGGATTGAGGCCCCATCCCACGAAAAAGCGGGATCGGCGCATAGCGCTGAACCTGTGCTCCATGCTGCAGATCGGCATAAGCCGACACGCCGACTCGACATGATGAGATCAAGCATCCGGCAATTGGTAGCGTTCACCCGACCTCGCAGTTTCGACAAGGACTAATCCCATCTGGGTAGCGGCAGCCATCTGGCGCTGATCGGCCAGGATTTGGCGATAGGAAGCCAGGCTGCGAAAAGTACGCTTTCAGCTTTCTGATAAAGACCGACTTTCTACGTCAGATTAGATATTGGTAATATTGTTTTAAATCTTTGAAACAAGATTAATCTATTGAATAGAAACAAGAACAGAGAAAGAGGAGGTCGAGCAATAATGCCGTATTGACCGCTTATTGTGCATTGCACCATGATCTTCGGCAGGACGCATTGCGGTGGAGGTGGATATGCGGATCGTGATGATTGGATCGGGATATGTGGGCCTTGTGTCGGGCACTTGTTTCGCTGACTTCGGACATGAGGTCGTCTGCGTGGACAAGGACCAGCGGAAGATCGACGCTCTAAACGAGGGCATCATGCCGATATACGAGCCGGGGCTCGAACAGCTTGTTGCGAAGAACGTGGCCGAGGGCAGGCTGAAATTCACAACCGAGCTGGAAAGCGCGGCCCCGTTTGCCGATGCGGTGTTCATCGCAGTCGGCACGCCTTCGCGGCGCGGCGATGGCCATGCCGACCTCAGCTACGTCTATGCGGCAGCAAAGGAAATTGGACAGTTGATCCGGCCCGGCGCGGTTGTTGTCACCAAGTCCACCGTGCCCGTCGGCACAGGGGACGAGGTGGAGCGGATCATCCGGTCGGTACGCGACGATTTTGAATTCTATGTCGCATCGAACCCGGAATTCCTGCGCGAAGGCGCGGCGATCGATGATTTCCAGCGGCCCGACCGCGTCGTCATCGGCGTGAACGAGCCCGAAGCGGCGCATGTGCTGAACGAAATCTATCGTCCGGTCACCACCAACTCGGCCCCGATGCTGCAAATGGCGCGCCGCGCGTCCGAGTTGACGAAATATGCCGCCAATGCGTTTCTGGCCACGAAGATCTGCTTTATCAATGAGATATCGGATTTGTGCGAACGCGTGGGCGCCGATGTGGGTGACGTTGCGCTCGGCATCGGGATGGATAAGCGGATCGGCTCCAGCTTCCTCAACGCAGGCCCCGGCTATGGCGGATCGTGCTTCCCGAAGGACACGCTTGCGCTTTTGAAAACCGCGCAGGATCATGACGCCAGCCTGCGCATCGTCGAGGCAGTCGTCGCGGTGAACGACAGCCGCAAACGCGGCATGGGGCGAAAGGTCGTTCATGCGATGGGCGGCGATGTCCATGGCAAGTCGGTCGCCTTGCTCGGCCTGACATTCAAGGCCGACACCGACGACATGCGCGATTCACCCTCGCTTGCCATCGTGCAGACCCTGCAGGATGCCGGCATCAGCGTGCGTGCCTATGACCCCGAGGGCATGGCCAATGCACGCACCATGATGACCGAGGTCACTTTCTGCGAGGACCCATATGACGCGATGACCGGCACCGACTGCGCCGTCATCGCCACCGAATGGGCCGCGTTCCGGGCGCTGGACCTGCAGCGGACCAAGGACTTGCTCAAGGAACCGCTGATGGTGGACCTGCGCAATGTCTACAGCCGGGCCGAGATGGAAGGCCATGGCTTTAGATACCACGCCGTCGGCCATTGAGCAGCCGCACGAGAAGGTAATTTGCACCGCGAGTCGGAAGGAAAAAGAAAAAGGGAAGAAATGGCATCGCATAAGATGCCCCCGGAAAGAGCAAGCCATAATAATGCCTTCCCCTTTTTCTGTACCGATCTCGTTGACATTTAATTGTGCATATGCAGCATAGGAGTTCGTACTCCTAGCTTACCGTTGGATGGTCGCATTGCGATGGATGTTCCGCGCAGCCTGATGAAGGCTGCCGAGACAAGGGGATAAGCTATGTCCGAGGTAATTCGCAGGGCTGTTGTGGCAGGTGGTGCCGGATTTCTGGGCAGCCATTTGTGCGATCAGCTGATTGAGCTCGACTACCATGTGACTTGTGTCGACAATTTCACGTCCGGCAGGGTCGCCAATATCAGCCATCTGCTGGGCGATAAACGGTTCGATCTGATCCAGGCCGACATCTGTTCGCCGCTCCCCTCGATGGAGGTCGACGAGGTCTGGAACCTTGCCTGCCCGGCTTCGCCGCCGCGCTATCAGATCGATCCGGTCCAGACGATGATGACCAGTGTTCTGGGCACGAAGAACCTCCTCGACCTGGCGCGGGCGAACAAGGCTCGCTTTTTCCAGGCATCGACGAGCGAGGTTTATGGCGATCCCGAACAGCATCCGCAGCCGGAGCACTACACCGGTTCTGTCAACACGATCGGGCCGCGTGCCTGTTACGATGAAGGAAAGCGCGCCGCGGAATCGCTGTGTTTCGATTATCTGCGCACCTATAATGTCGACATCCGCGTGGTGCGGATCTTCAACACCTATGGCCCGCGCATGGACCCGGAGGACGGGCGCGTCGTCTCCAACTTCATCGTCAAGGCGCTGAAGGGCGAACCGCTCGAACTCTACGGGTCGGGCGATCAGACCCGCTCCTTCTGCTATGTCGACGATCTCATCGCCGGCTTCCTGCGGCTGATGCATTCGGATGGCTGCCATGGCCCTGTGAACATTGGCAATCCCGGCGAATTCACCGTCAAGCAGCTGGCCGAGATCGTGGTCGACAAGCTGGGTTCGAAGTCCGAGATCGTCTGCGTGCCCGCGACCATGGATGACCCCAAGCAGCGCAAGCCCGACATCACTCTGGCCCGCGACCGGCTGCAATGGGAACCGCTCATCCCCCTCAGCGAAGGGCTGGACATGACGGCCAATTACTTCGCCGAAGAGGTCGCGCGCATGGCCCCGGCAGCGATCAGCGCCAGCATGACGGCGGGACGCTGATGAAGATCCTCGTCATCGGAGGCGCCGGCTATATCGGCAGCCATGCGTGCAAGGCGCTTGCCGCGGCCGGGCATCAGCCTGTCGTGTTCGACAATCTCACCACCGGGCACCGCGATTTCGTGCGCTGGGGTCCGCTGGAGGTGGGCGATATTCGCGACCGCGAAGCGCTGCTCCGGGTTTTCGAAAAGCACCGGCCCGATCTCGTCATGCATTTCGCCGCGCTTGCCTATGTCGGGGAATCGGTGGCGGACCCGGCGAAATATTACGACGTGAACGTAACGGGCTTTGCCACGCTGCTTTCCGCGATGCGCGAAAGCGGGGTGGACCGGATCGTGTTTTCATCGAGCTGCGCGACCTATGGCGTGCCCGACACGGTGCCGATCGCGGAGAGCTCCGCCCAGGCCCCGATCAATCCCTACGGCTATACCAAGCTCGTCGCCGAACACATGCTGCGCGATTACGAGCGGGCCTATGGCCTGTCATGGGCTGCGCTGCGCTATTTCAATGCGGCAGGCTGCGACGCGGATGGAGAGATCGGGGAAAGCCATTACCCCGAAACCCACGCCATTCCCCTCGCCCTCATGTCGATGCTGGGGCAGCGCGGGCCATTCGATGTCATGGGGACCGATTACCCCACGCCCGACGGTTCGGCGGTGCGCGACTATATCCATGTCACCGATCTCGCCTCGGCCCATGTCGCAGCGGCCGAATATCTGGCGGATGACGGCGCTCCGGTGGCGCTCAATCTCGGCACGGGTCAGGGCACCAGCGTGCTGGAACTGATCGCGGCGATAGAGCGGGTGAGCGGGCGCAGGATGCCCGTGAACCATGCCCCGCGCCGCGCGGGCGACCCCCCGGCACTTTACGCCGCGCCCGACAAGGCGCGCGAATTGCTGGGGTGGGAGCCGGTCCATTCCGACATGGACAATATCATCAGCACCGCACTGAACTGGATCAGCGCGGAGCAGGCAGGAGGTGCCGAAAGGGCCGCCTGATCCCTTCCCTCTCGTGACGGGATAATGAAATGACCGACCTGTTCGATACGATGCTGCGCCGATCCGAAGATCACGACGCCTTCGATGGCCAGCCGGTTCACTGCACCGGCGAAACGGAGGCTCCCGCCCCCGTCCGCCCGGTTGAGCAACGCGTCATTGTGCGCGGTAAATTCCTGTATGCGGGCGACGAAAAGTTCTGGATCAAGGGCGTCACCTACGGAACCTTCGGCGAAACCGAGGATGGCGCGAATGTCCCCGAACGATCGGTAGTCGAGGCGGATTTCCGCCAGATGGCCCAGTCGGGCATGAATGCGGTGCGCACCTATACGCTGCCGCCGCGCTGGCTGCTGGATGTCGCTGCCGAAAACGGGCTGCGGGTGATGGTCGGCCTTCCGTGGGAACAGCATATCGCCTTCCTCGATCAGCCCGGACAGGCCGCCGCCATCCGCAAGAGGATGCGCGAACAGGTGCGGCCCATTTCCGGGCACCCCGCCCTGCTGTGCTATACCGTCGGGAACGAGATCCCCGCCGCCGTCGTGCGCTGGCACGGCAAAAAGAAGGTCGAGCGTTTCCTGAGGTCGCTGGCGACACTGGTGCGCGATGAAGATCCCGGCGTGCTGGTCACCTATGTCAATTTCCCGACGACCGAATATCTCGATCAGGACTTTGCCGACTTCATCGCGTTCAACGTCTATCTCGAAGACAAGGCTACGCTGTCGCGCTATCTCGCGCGGCTGCAGAACATGGCCTGCGAAAAGCCGCTGGTCATGGCGGAGATCGGGCTCGACTCCCGGCGCAATGGCGCGATCACGCAGGCAAAGGCGCTCGACTGGCAGGTGAAGACCGCTTTCGAAGCGGGATGCGCGGGCTGTTTCGTTTTCGCATGGACCGATGAATGGCACCGGGGCGGTCATGAGATCCTCGACTGGGATTTCGGGCTGGTCACGCGGGAGCGGCAGCCCAAACCGGCGCTGCAAACGGTGCAGTTCGCCTATGCCGCGGCGCCCATGGCCGAGCGCGACTGGCCGCTGATCTCGGTGGTGGTGTGCTCCTACAACGGCTCCGGCACGATAGAGGAGACGATCAAGGCGCTGTGCGAGCTGGAATATCCGGCCAAGCAGATCATCGTCATCGACGATGGCTCGACCGACGCGACGCCCGATATCGCGCGCAAATATCCGGTGGAGCTGACCTCTACCGAAAACCGGGGATTGTCGAACGCGCGCAATCTGGGGCTGGAACAGGCGCGCGGTGAGATCACGGTCTATATCGACGACGACGCCTATCCCGATCCGCATTGGCTGCATTACATGGCATTGGCGTTCGAGAGCCAGCAGGTCGGCGCGATGGGCGGCCCCAATATCGGCCCGCCCGAGGATGGCGACATCGCCGAATGCGTTGCCAATGCGCCGGGCGGCCCGGTCCATGTCCTCGTCGGCGATCAGGTCGCCGAACATATCCCGGGCTGCAACATGGCCTATCGCACCGATAAGCTGCGCGCCATCGGCGGCTTCGATCCGCAGTTCCGCGTGGCCGGCGACGATGTCGACTGCTGCTGGCGCCTGATGGACAGCGGTGAGACCATCGGCTTCCACGCCGCCGCGATGGTCTGGCACCACCGTCGCCCCTCGATCTCGCGCTATCTCAAGCAGCAGCGCGGCTATGCCCGCGCAGAGGCGCTGCTGGAGGCGAAATGGCCGGAGAAGTATAATTCGACCGGCCATCTGTCATGGCATGGCAGGCTGTATGGGCGCGGGCTGATGCAGGTACCCTTCCGGCCCATGCGGATCTATCACGGCACGTTCAATGCCGCGCCGTTCCAGTCGATCTATGAACCGGCGGCGGGGCTTGTCAGTTCGCTGCCGCTGATGCCCGAATGGTATGCGATCGTCGGCGGGCTGATCGCGCTCTCGCTGCTGGGCATTGCATGGACACCGATGCTGGTATTTGCGCCTTTCGCCATTGCCGGGGTGCTGCTCAGCGTGATGATGGCGGTTCAGGGCGCGCGCCGGGCGCATTTCTCCTCCGTCGCCACGGGGCGCAGGCCCGCATGGCAGATGCGCGCCATCGTCGCCTGGCTGCATCTGCTGCAACCCGCGGCACGGCTGATCGGCCGGATGCAGCATGGCATCGGCCCCTGGGGCCGCGCCCCGCTGCGCCTGTTTCCGCTGCCAAGGGCACGCGAAAAAACACATTGGAGCGAGATCGACTGGGTATCGCTGGAAGATCGGCTTGCCGGATTGCGGCAGACGATGGTGGAGCTTGAACTGCCGCACCGCGTAGGCGGCGACACCGACGACTGGGACATCGCCTTTCGCCCGTCGCTGTTCGCCGAAACCCGCGTCACCGCGATGGTGGAAGAGCACGGCGCCGGCTGCCAGCTCTTCCGCTTTCGCACTCGCCCCGTGGTGTTTCGCGGCACCATTCTGCTCGGGCTTCTCCTCGTGGGCCTTGGCGTCGGCGCCCTGCTCTCCTCCGCCCCGATCGCGGGCGGCGCGCTGATCGCCGCGGCAATCTATGTCGCCATCGCCACGTGGAGCGCATGTTCCAACGGCGGCTGGCTGTGGGAACGCGCGTGGCGCAGCCATTTCGGCGAAGCACGGAAGGAATGAGCATGACGACGCGCAGCGACAGGCTTCGGATCGTGGTCCTCGGCTATGTCGTGCGCGGTCCGGTTGGCGGCATGGCATGGCATCACTTGAACTATGTCCGCGGGCTGGCCGACATGGGGCATGATGTGTTGTTCATGGAGGACAGCGACGATTACCCGCTGTGCTACGATCCATCGACCTTCACCACCGGATGCGATCCCAGATATGGCATCGATTTCGCGCGCCGGGCATTCGACCTGATCGGGCTGGCCGATGACTGGTGCTATTTCGATGCGCATGCGGATCGCTGGATGGGGCCTGCCGCGCATCGGGCGATCGCGTTCTGCCGCGACGCCGATCTCGTGCTCAATATCTCGGCCATGAACCCATTGCGCGACTGGACGGGTGAGATACCGGTGCGCGCCTATGTCGATACCGATCCGCTGTTCACGCAGGCGCGCCATTGCAGCGAGCCGGAAGCACTGGAGCGGGCACGGCAGCACAACCGCTTTTTCACCTTTGGCGAGCTTATTCCCCAGGGCCGATCCATGGCACCCGATGACGGGATCACATGGCATCCGACGCGCCAGCCGGTC
The DNA here is from genome assembly GCF_001661965.1 of Croceicoccus mobilis. GTDB lineage: Bacteria > Pseudomonadota > Alphaproteobacteria > Sphingomonadales > Sphingomonadaceae > Croceicoccus > Croceicoccus mobilis. Next base: position 205,280 of record NZ_LYWZ01000025.1, on the reverse strand, counting down.
GCGCTCTCGGCGTGGGATATGCGCCGCGGGCAGCCTGATGGAGCGATGACCACGGTCATGCAGTGGGACAGCTATCGCACCCGCCGCATCGGCTGGCGCGAATTCGGGATGAAGTCGGCGTCGTTCGCCGGATACGAGGACCTGCCCTCGCGGGTGGACGCGGCCATGGCGCTGGCGCTGGGCGGCGATACCGCGCCGCATGACGCGCTGGCCGCGCTGGGCTGGCGGATCGACGATCCGATGGAGGTCACGCGAACGGTCGAAAGCTATCGCGATTACATCGGCGCTTCGAAAGGCGAATGGAGCGTCGCCAAGCACGGCTATGTCGCGGGGCGGACCGGCTGGTTCAGCGAACGCAGCGCCTGCTTCCTCGCCAGCGGCCGCCCCGTAGTGGTCGAGGATACGGGCTGTTCGCAATTCCTGGATGCCGATGGCGGCCTGATCTTCTTTTCGACCCCGGACGAGGCGGTAGAGGCGATCCGCGAGATCGAGAGCGATTACACCCGGCATTGCAGCGCAGCGCGCGAGGTCGCCGAAACGCATTTCGCCGCTCACGGAGTCCTGTCCGACATGATCGAACATTGCGCGGTGGCCGACAGTGAAAAGGCGGTGGCATGAACCGGTTTCCCCGTCTTTTATCCTATGCGATCACGGTCTGGCCCGGCCTGCTGGTGGCGTTCGCGATTGCCTTTTCCGGCATGCTCCTCGAACTGCTGCGTCCATGGCCGCTCAAGGTGGTCGTCGATTACGTGCTGGGCGGTCAGGATCTTCCCGGCACGCTTGCCGCCATGGCCGCGGCCCTGCCCTATGGCGATACGACACAGGGGCTGCTGGCATGGACGATCGGCACGCTGGTCGTCATCACGCTTGCGTCTGCGGTGCTCACCTATATCGGGACGGCGCTGGTCGTTAAGCTTTGCTACCGGCTCGTTCACGGGCTGGCCGGAGAGCTCTTTGCCAAGCTCCAGCGCCTGTCGTTATCCTATCACCAGAAACAGGCCGGCGGCGACCTCATTCAGCGGATGAGCCAGGATGTCTATTGCGTCCACATGGCGGTTTCGGCCGTGCTGCTGCCGGGGGTGATATCGCTCTGCACGCTGATCGGGATGTTTGTCATCCTCGCCCAGATCGATGTCACCCTGGCGCTGATGTCGATGGTGGTGGTGCCGGGTCTTGCCGGTGCGCTTCTGCTGTTCGCGGGGCCGATGGATCGGGCAACCCGGCGCCGATATGACGAGCTTGGCTCTTTCATGTCCTTCGTCGATCAGGCGATCTCTGGCATCAAGGTCGTCCAGGGCTTCAATCGAGAGGATCTGCTGCAGGCCAAGTTGCAGGGCTACGCACAGCGGCTTGGCGGGGCCTATCAGCGCGATGTCAACATCGGTGCCGCCTACAAGCAGGTGACGCTGATCGTGACAGGGCTGAGCACGGCAGCGGTTCTGGGTCTTGGCGCATGGCGCGTGATCGGCGGGCATATCTCGCTGGGGGATCTGCTGGTCTTCACCAGCTATCTGGCGGCGCTATCAGGCCCGATCGAAGCGATCTCGGTCGCGCTGGGTGCGGCTGTGGTGTCCGGCTCACAAGCGCGCCGTGTGTTCGAAGTGCTCGACAGCGGTGAAGAGGTGCCCGAGCGGGCCGATCCGGTCGATCCGCCGGTCATCAGGGGAGACTTGCAATTCGAGGATGTCTCTTTCTGCTATGTCCAGCGAGGCGATGAAGGACCCCCCCGAACCGTATTGGATCACGTCAGCTTTACCGCCAGCCCGGGCGAAATCGTCGCCATTGTCGGTGCGACCGGCATGGGGAAATCGACGCTCGTATCGCTGATTTCGCGGTTCTACGATCCGGCTTCCGGCCGGGTCCTGCTGGATGGCCACGACCTGCGAGACTTGCCATTGCGCAAGCTGCGCTCTTCGGTCTCGCTGGTCCTGCAAGAGCCCTATCTGTTCCCTGTCAGCATTGCCGAGAATATCGCCTTCGGCGTCGAAGATCCCAGCCTGTCGCAGATCCATGAAGCCGCCAGGATGGCCTGCGCGCATGATTTCATCAGCCGCCTGCCGCTTGGCTATGCCACGAACCTCGGCGAAAGCGGATCCAGCCTCTCTGGCGGGGAACGCCAGCGGATCGCGATCGCGCGGGCCATGCTGCGCCCGTCGTCGATCCTGATCCTTGATGAGCCGACATCCGCACTCGACGCGCGCACCGAAGCGCAGATCCTGCAGAACCTCGCGCAATCGGCACGGGCGCGCACGACCTTCTTCATCTCCCACCGGCTGAGCACGATCAAGCACGCCGACAAGATCATCGTGCTCGATGACGGGCGGCTGGTCGAGGCCGGCAGGCATGAAGAGCTGATCGGCAACGGTGCCACCTATTCCGCCCTTTACCGCCACCAGGAGCTCGCCGTCCTATGACCCAGACAGCCATCGACACTTCGCGCGACAGCGGGCTCACCTACCGCGAATACGAGCCTGACGATTTCCCCGGCTTGCAGCATATCTGGCAGGAAGCGGGCTGGGGCGAATTATCGGCCGAGATGTTCGATTACTGGTGCAACCACAATCCCGAAGGTCTGATCATCCCGGTCGTGGCACTGGATGAAACCGGCCGGGTCGTGGGGCTGATCACGATGTTGCCCCACCGCATCGCGGTGGGAGACCGCGTTGTCCAGGGCGGGCGGTTCATGGCCAATATCGTGTCCAATGAATTCAAGGGCAGGTTCGATATCGCGACCCACCCGATCATGGGCCTTTGGGCAGGCTGCCGAGAGGCCGCCGTACGCCGCGGCTACCCCGTGATCTTCTCCTTGCCCAAATCCGGCTGGCTGGCCATCCTTCGCAAGGCTGCCGCAAGCGGGATGAAGGAGATCCCGCACAAACGCATAGGCTGCATGGAACGTCCCGTGGCAAGCCCCCCCGCCCTGATCGGCGGCATGACGGCAAGGCCGGTTGCAGAGCTTACCGCCGACCATGCGCAGCTTTGGCAACAGGCGCGCAAAAATCAGGACATCGGCTGCGCGATCCACCGCGACCTCGCCACGCTCAGCTATCGCAATTCGGAACATCGCAACTTCGAACTGGTGACAGCTTCGGGCACGCTGGCCGGCTATGCCACGGTTCGCAAGGACGGCTTGCTCTATGACATCGTCACCCTGGAGCGCGATCTTTACGATCCTGCACTGGCGGCGCTGCTCAATGCGCTCGACAGCAGCATCATCCCCGATCTCAAGCTGATGATGATGCCCTATTACGAGGATCCGGCAGCGCTCGGCTTCGTCAACAGCATCTACAAGTTCGGATTTGCGGTGGAGGCGCTGGACGAGACCCTGACCGACGAATTCGCCGTAGATAGCTGGTATCTGGCAGGCGGCGGCTGAGGAGTACGAGCCATGGCCGAAAAACTCAGGATCGTCGTATGCGGCTATATCGGTCTGTTCCCGGCAGGCGGAGCGGTGTGGGACTATATCCAGTATGTCATGGGCTTCGCGGGGATGGGCCACGATGTCTATTACATCGAGGACACCGGCACATGGCCAAGTTTCGTGCCCGAAGGCGAGCCGGGTGACGGGCGGTTCAACATCGCCTATCTGACCAAGGCGATGGAGGATCTGGGGCTTGGCGACCGCTGGGCCTATCGCGATCCGGCGACATTGGGCTGGTTCGGCCTGCCCGAAGCGCAGGTGGTGCGCATCATGCGGTCGGCCGATATCTTCATCAGCATCTCATGCTCTGCCGCATTGCGAGAGGAATGGATCGACATACCCGTGCGCATCGTCATCGATTCCGATCCGATGTTCACCCAGATGCAGTTGACCGGCGATGATGGGTTCACCAAAGGCGCGCGCGGGCTGAAGGCGAAGCTGGCAGCCTATACCCATCATTTCACCTTTGGTGAAAACATCGGGGCCGACGATTGCCTTGTCCCCCAATGCGGGATCGACTGGATCCCGACGCGCCAGCCTATCGCGCTCGACCGCTGGGATAGCGATCCGCCCGGCGCGGGGCTGCCGTTTTCCACGGTCATGAACTGGTCGGCCCTGCCCCCACTGGAATTCCATGGCGAAACCTATGGGCAAAAGGACAGCGAATTCGGCCTTGTCATCGACGTTCCCGCGCATTGCCCGAACCGTTCGTTCGACCTTGCCGTCAACGGGCAGGACAAACCCGGCTTTCCCACCGAACGCATCGCCGCTGCCGGGTGGCGATTGCTGGACCCTGCCAAAACGGTGCCCGATGCGCAGTCCTATCACGATTTCATCCTGCAATCGGCGGGGGAGATTTCCGTGGCCAAGCACGCCTATGTCGCCTCGCGCAGCGGCTGGTTTTCCTGCCGGACGGCCTGCTACCTTGCCGCATCGCGCCCCGCCGTGGTGCAGGATACCGGCTGGTCCCGCTACGTCCCGCCGGGCGACGGGTTGTATGCCTTCTCCACTCGCGAAGAGGCCATCGAACATACGCGGCGCATCGGATCCGACCTGCCGCGCCATGCCCGCGCGGCACGGGCGCTGGCGCATGAACATTTCGATGCCTCTCTCGTCCTTTCCCAGATGATCGAACGCGCAAGGGTGCATGCATGATGGCGACACAACCCGAACTACAGCCGCTGATCGCAGGGGCCGCACTGGCGAATGACTGGTATGATGCGCAGATACCCGGCAATATCGTGGTGGGCGATGGAACCTGCATCGATTCCTCGCACAGCTTCTATTTCTTCCAGGCGACGCAGCCCGGTGCGCTGACAACCGGGCGTGACGTGGTCTTCTGGCGCAGCTCGCTGGCAGTGGGGCCGCGCGCGTCCCTGTCGGTCGGCGACGACTGCTATTTCTGCAATTGCTCGATCGTTTGCGAAGAAAAAGTGACCATCGGCGACAGGGTCAATGTGTCGTTCGGCGTCACCATCGCCGATTGCGATTTCCACCCCGTCGATCCCGCCCAGCGGATACAGGACACGATCGCCCTTGCCCCCGGCGGCGACCGTTCACAGCGCCCGGTCATCAGGCCGCGCCCGGTGACGATCGGGAATGATGTCTGGATCGGCGCCAATGCCTCTATCCTGAAAGGCGTGACGATTGGCGATGGCGCCCTCGTCTCCCCCGGCTCCGTCGTGACCGAGGATGTGCCGCCCTATTGCGTGGTCGCGGGCAATCCCGCGCGCATATTGTCGGACGTTGAAACTTCATGAGCCACGCCATGAAATCCCCCGAACAGCGCCATCCCGACATGAGCCACGACTGGCGGCAGATACCGCTGCCGGCCAATATTGTCTGCTCGGAAAACTGCTTTCTGCAGAGCGCCCAGATTTTCGGCCAGTTCCATTCCACCCGCAGCCCCGGTCTGACCATGGGAACGGGCAGCGGGATCTATAGCCAGTCGCAGCTGGTCGTGGGGGAACGCGGCGCGATCCGCCTTGGCGATTATGCCTGCATCAACAGCGCCACCCTGCAATGCGAGGCCGAAATCACCATCGGCGCGCATTGCCTGATCGCCTGGGGCGTGGTCATTGCCGATTGCGTCCCCGATCCCGCCATCTGGAGCGGTCGCTGGTTTGCAAAGCCCCGCCATCGCGGCAGGCCCACCATCCCCGCGCCTGCCGATGCCCGGCCCGTCGTGCTTTGCGATAATGTCTGGGTGGGCTTCGGTTCGGTCATCATGCCCGGCGTCACCATTGGCGAAGGCGCGATCATCGGCTGCCGCACCGTCATCGACACCGATGTCCCGCCCTATACGCTGGTCGCAGGCTCTCCTGCGCGCATGATCCGCGCGCTGGACCGGGACGAAAGCCGAAAGCTCCACAGCAGCGATTGCATCGCGTGATGCTGCCTCCCCTGAAATTATCCGCATTTCCAGTCCCGCGGCGTTGCATAAATGATGCAATCGATCGCCATCACGCAGTTTTCGAAAAAATCCTGCGCATAATTTTACCTGCAAGACTTGGCCCGAGCGGCGGTTTTCGTTTCAATTGACCCGAAGAACTTTGCAGATACACAGGGATACAAGCCCTTTCGACCTTATCCTGCTATGGGAAGGCGATTGATGCAGATGGCGGATGATGCGGGGGCGCTGATGCATTTCGATATTGCAAGGAAGATACTGCCGGCTTTTGCCGCCGTGCTGCTTGCATCGTGCACGACGCTCGCCCCCGAAATGCCGCATGATGCGCAGGCGCTTGCCCTTCCGGAAGATTGGAGCGTCGAGGCATCGGGTGAAACGCCCGATCTCGTGCGGTGGTGGCAGGCATTCGACGATCCGGTACTGACCGGGCTGATCGAACAATCGCTTGAGGCGAATACCGATCTGGGTGTTGCCCTGTCCCGCCTGCGCCAAGCGCGAGAGGCGCTCGTCGTCAGCCGTTCGTCGCTGTTTCCCTCGCTATCCGCTGCGGGCGGTTACAACCGGCAGGAAAGCATCCGCGGCGGCGGCACGACGGTCACCCTGCCCGATGGCACGGTGACGACCGTAGGCGGCGGCGGCAGCGACAGCTTCTCGCTCGGCCTCGATGCCAGCTACCAGCTCGACATATTCGGCGGCAATCGCAGCGCCGTGCGGGCAAGCCGGGCGGATCTGGAGGCTGCGGGATTCGACTATGCCTCGACCATGCGGCTGGTGGAGAGCGAGGTCGCGCGCAACTACATCCTCGCGCGGGCCTATCAGTCGCAGCTTGCCAATGCGCGGGCCAGCCTGGCCATTCAGGACGATAATCTGGAAATCGCCGGATACCGCGTGATGGCAGGCCTCGTCTCATCCGTGGATGAGGAACAGGCCCGGTCCAGCCGTGCGCAATCGGCAGCCTCGGTCCCGCAGATTGGGCAGCAGTATAATGCCGCCGTCTCGCGCCTTGGCGTCCTTACCGGGCAGGCGCCGGGGGCGGTAAAGCCCATCATGGAAGCGGTACAGCCCATTCCCACCGGGCCATCCGATCCCGGCGCGGGCATCCCGGCAGACCTCTTGCGCCGCCGCCCCGACATCCGCTCGGCCGAACGCCAGCTTGAAGCAGCAGCCGCGCAGATCGGCGTTGCGCGCGCGGCATTGCTGCCCACGCTTTCGATCAGCGGCAGCCTCGACACCAATGCGACCAGCTTTTCGCGCCTGTTCGACACGATCACCAGCGGACTGTTTGCCGGGATCAGCCAGTCGCTGTTCGCAGGGGGCCGACTGGCCGCGCAGGCCCGGCAGGCCGAAGCTGCTGCCGATGGCGCCTTTGCCAGCTATCGCGGAACCGTGCTGACCGCGCTGGAGGATGTGGAGAACGCCGTCACCGCCCTGCGCGCCGCGCGTGAGCGGGAGACGCTTTACGAAGTGGCGCTGGATGCGGCCAATAATTCGGCCATCTATGCACGGGCGCAATACCAGTCGGGACTGACCGATTTCACGACATTGAACGCACAGGAGATCGCGTTGATCTCGGCCCGCAATGGGCTGGTGCAGGCGCAATCCGACCGGGCAAACGCGCTGGTCGCGCTTTATGATGCGCTGGGCGGCGGCTGGGACCCTGAGGGCAATCCCGCATATGATCCGCCGATAGAGGGGCCGGCAGAGATTTCACCAGGGGGGCAGGACTGACCATGTCCGAAGAGACGATCGAAGAATTCCTTGGCGAGGACAAGCGCCCGCCCTGGTACAAAAGGCGCAAGATCTGGGCCACGGTCGCGGTCCTGATCGTCCTTGTCCTCCTGATCTCCCGCTGCTTTTCGGACGGGGATGAGGCCGGCTATGTGACCGCAGAGGTAAAGCGCGGCAGCCTTGTCGCCAGCGTATCGGCGACGGGCAAGCTCGCCCCCACGAACCAGGTCACGGTCGGATCGCAACTTTCCGGCCTTGTCACGCGGGTGCTGGTCGATGTGAACGACCGCGTGAGCGCCGGTCAGCCGCTGGCCGAAATCGATCCCGAACAGATCGAGGACCAGATCAGGCAGAATGTCGCCCAGCTTGCCGCCAATCGCGCGCAGGTCGAGCAGGCAAGGGCGACGCTCGCCCAGTCGCAGGCGCAATATGCCCGGCTAGAGGAAGTGCGCGAGCTTTCGGGCGGCAAGGTGCCATCGGCCACCGAATTGCAGACGGGCAAGGCCGACCTCGACCGCGCGCGCGCCGCGCTGGCCGTGGCGCAGGCCAATGTCGGCGCGTCGGAGGCAACGCTGGCGCAGAGCCGCACCCAGCGTAATCGCGCCATCATCCGATCCCCCGTCGCAGGCGTCGTGCTGGCCCGGCAGGTCGATCCGGGGCAGACCGTGGCCGCATCTTTCAGCACGCCGACCCTGTTCGTGATCGCCGAAGATCTTTCCCAGATGAAGCTGGAAGTCGCGATCGACGAGGCCGATGTCGGCACCGTCAAGGAAGGGCAGGAGGCGAGCTTTACCGTCGATGCCTTCCCCGGAACGCGCTTTCCCGCGCGGATCACCCGGGTCGAGATCGGCTCCAACCTCACCGCCTCTGCCGCCAGCGCGTCGAGCAGCGGCTCGTCCGGCACATCCTCCACTTCGGGGCAGGTCGTGTCCTATGCCGCAGACCTGTCGGTCGCCAATCCCGATCAGAAGCTGCGCCCGGGCATGACGGCCACGGCCGATATCGTCACCTCGGATCGCTCCGACGCGCTGCTGGTGCCCAATGGCGCGCTGACCTTCCAGCCCATTGACGAAGAGGAGAAGTCGGACGGGATGCGCCTTGGCCCGCCCCGTGAAACCGTGGAGAAGACAGTCGTCATCGGACGCGGCGCCCGCCAGACGATCTATGTGCTGGGCAGTGATGGTGATCCCGAACCTGTCCAGATCGTGACCGGCGAAACCGATGGCAGCTTCACCGCGGTCAGTTCCGGCGATCTGGAAGCCGGAATGCAGGTCATCGTCGGCAAACGCTCGGCAGCAGGCGCCGAGGCGGCGGATTAGGCGGCGATGGCAGCCCCTGCCCCTCTCATATCGCTGAGGCACGTGACCAAGGTGTTCGGCAGCGGCGACACCGCCTTTCGCGCGCTGAAGGGTGTCGATTTCGATGTCGCGCCGGGCGAATTCGTCGCGATCATGGGGCCATCGGGGTCGGGCAAGTCGACGATGATGAATATTCTTGGCTGCCTCGACGTCGCCAGCAGCGGCGAATATCTGTTTCGCGGCCACCATGTGGAGGCATTGGAGCGCGACCAGCGGGCGCTCTTGCGGCGGCGCTATCTCGGCTTTGTGTTTCAGGGGTTCAACCTGCTGGCGCGCACCTCCGCGCTTGAAAATGTCGAACTGCCGCTTCTTTATCGCGGCGATGATCGCAAATTGCGGCGTGAACGCGCGATGGCGGCGCTGGAAAAGGTCGGCCTTGCCGCATGGTCCGATCACACGCCGGGCGAATTATCGGGCGGGCAGCAGCAGCGCGTGGCCATCGCCCGCGCCATCGTGTCCAGCCCGGATGTGCTGCTGGCCGACGAACCCACCGGTAATCTCGACAGCCAGCGATCGGTTGAGATCATGGAGCTTTTGTCCGATCTCAATGCCGACGGGATCACGGTGATGATGGTGACGCACGAACCGGACATGGCCGAATTTGCGCGGCGCATCGTCCATTTCAAGGATGGCCTTATCGACCGCGAGGAAACCGGCCATGTGCGCAGGTCACGCGAAAACAGGGCCATCGCAGCCGGGGGCGCGGGCTGATGCTGGGCACGATCGTCTTCGTCTCGCTGCGCTCGATAAAGCGGCACGCATTGCGTTCGCTGCTGACCATGCTGGGCATCGTGATCGGGGTCGCGGCGGTCGTGACCATGGTGACGCTGGGCCGTGCGACGACGGCGGCGGTGACCGACCAGATCGCATCTTTGGGATCAAACATATTGCAGGTCAGCCCCGGCAGCGGTTCGGGCCGCGGCGGCGGGTCTGCGCCCCGGCAGTTCGACAATGCCGACATCACCGCCATTGCCGAACAGGTCAGCGGCGTAAAGGCGGTCGCCCCCCTCACCACCACCAGCGCGACGGCCATCTATGAAGGGGCGAACTGGTCGACGAGGATTACCGGCAGCACCAATCAATATTTCGCCATTCAGCCATGGCCGCTGGAACAGGGCCGCCTGTTCAACGCCCAGGAGGAAAGCGCGGGCAAGTCGGTCTGCCTGATCGGCACCACCGTGCGGGACGAGGTGTTTCGCGCCGTGGATCCGATGGGTAAGCGCTTCCGCGTCGGCGATGTCAGCTGCGATGTCATTGGCGTATTGAGCACCAAGGGTCAGGGCGGTTTCGGCAACGACCAGGACGATATCGTCATCATGCCGGTCAAGACGGTGCAGCGCCGCTTCCTTGGCAGCACCGACATCCATACCATCGTCATCGGCATCGACGACAGTTTCTCGACCGAAGCGGTGAAGACGACGCTTACCAATGTGCTGCGCGCGCGCCGGCATCTGTCGGAGGGCGAGGACGAGGATTTCAACATCTTCGATACCAAGCAGATCACCGACACGGTCACCGAAACGACCGGCATGCTGACCGCCATCGTCGCCGCCATCGCCGCGATCAGCCTTGTCGTGGGCGGGATCGGGATCATGAACATCATGCTCGTATCCGTAACCGAACGCACGCGTGAGATCGGCATACGCCTTGCCATCGGCGCCATCGCCGGCGAAGTGCTGATGCAGTTCCTGGTCGAGGCGGTCGTGCTGTCCTGCATCGGCGGGTTACTGGGGCTGGCGCTGGCGCAGCTTGTGATCGCGCTCGCCATACCGTTGATGGGTCTGCCATGGGTGTTCGACCTGCCGATCAATGTTGCCGCGTTCCTCATTTCCGGTGCGATCGGCATCGTCTTCGGCTATTTCCCTGCGCGGCGGGCGGCCAATCTCAATCCGATTGACGCGCTGCGCTACGAATAAGGGCAAGGCTGAACGCGGGGGGCCTATATTGGCAAAGGCGGCGGGCAAGGCAGGCGAGACGCTCGAACCGGCACTTTCCCGCTGGGTGCTGGCGATCTATGGGCTTGGCACGATCCTTGGTGCAGGGATCTATGTCGTCGTCGGCAAGGTCGCGGGGGAAGCGGGTTCTCTGGCCCCCGTCGCATTTCTGGTCGCTGCGGTCGCGGCGTGGCTGACCGGCCTGTCCTATGGCGAATTGAGCGCGCGCATACCTGAAAGCGGCGGGTCCGCCGCCTTTGTCGCGCGGGCCTTCAACCGGCAATGGCTAACCGCTTTCATCGGCTGGGCCATCATCGCCACGGGTCTTATCTCGGCAGCGACGATCACGTCGGGATTTGTCGGCTATCTGGCCGTATTCGTGGCGCTGCCGAAATATCTGGTCGTGCCGTTGGTGATTGCGGCGCTTGCCGCCATTGCCGCCATCGGGGTGAAGGAAGCGGCATGGACGATGATCGCGACCACTGCGCTGGAGGTGCTGGGCCTGCTGCTCGTGATCGGCTTTGCCGGGGGATCGCTGGCCGATTTTCCCGCGACATTCGCCCAGGGCTTGGATGCGCCGCCAGAGGTGCTGGTCCACGGCGTGTTGGCAGGGACCGTGCTGTCATTCTACGCCTATATCGGCTTTGAGGATCTGGCCACATTGTCGGAGGAGACGACCGACAGCAGCCGCGCCATCCCCTTCGCCATCATCACCGCGCTGGCCATTTCGCTCTGCCTCTATCTCGCGGTATCGGCGATCGCGGTATCGACGCTGTCGTCCGAGACATTGCGTGAGAGCGGCGCACCGCTCAGCGCCATCATCGCGCGCCATGGCGGCCCATCGGATTTCCTCGCGCTGATCGGGCTTGTCACCATCCTCAATGGCGCGCTGGCGCAGATCGTCATGGCGTCGCGGGTCATTCATGACCTCGGCACCCGGCGCCGGGCGGCGCCGCGCTGGCTGGCCCGGATTTCTCCGCGCACGCGGACCCCGGTCAGGGCAACCGTCTGCTCTGGCGTAGTGATCGCGCTGCTTGCCCTGTTTTTCCCGATCCAGACTTTGGCCGCAGGCACCAGCACGCTGATGCTGCTGATCTTTTCCTGCGTATGCGCCGGGCTGGTCGCGATCAGGATGCGCGGGGTTGCCAAAGGCGATGGCTTACCGCGCTATCCCATCGTCGTGCCGATACTGGGTAGCGTGATCTGCCTTGGCCTGATGGTGGCCAGCCTGTGGCCGGCGATCCGTTAATTCAGGGCCATTAATTCAGGGCCGCTAGTTCATGGCCAGAACGATATTGCGCACCTGCGGATAGACCTGCCGTTCCCATTTCGATCCGGCGAAAATACCGTAATGACCGACGCCGGGCTGCAGGTAATGGCGCTTGAGATGGGGCCGCAACCGGCCGCACAGCAGATGGGTCGCGGCCGTCTGCCCCACGGCACAGATATCGTCGCGCTCCCCTTCGACGGTAAGGATGGCGGTGCGCTGGATGGCGTTGCAATCGACCAGCCTTTCACCGCGATACATCAGTTCACCCTTGGCCAGCAGGGCGCGCTGGAACACCTTGTCGATCGTCTCCAGGTAGAATTCCGCCGTCAGGTCGAGAACGGCGAAATATTCCTTGTAGAAATCCTGTATCTTGAGCGCGGCCTCGTCCTCGCCATTGACGACCATATCATAAAGCTTGCGCTGCTGGTCCCAGTGGCGATCAGGGTTCATCGACATGAAGGCGGTCAGCTGGAGAAAGCCGGGATAGACCTTGCGCCCCCTTCCCCGATAGCGGAGCGGCACCTTGTCGATGACCGTTTCCTCGAACCAGGAATAGGGTTTCGAATTGGCCAGTTCGTTCACGACCGTTGGCGATTCACGCGTATCGACCGGGCCGCCCAGCAATGTCAGCGTGCGCGGCTCGCTGGGGTCGCGGTCCTCTGCCATCAGCGCCGTCGCGACCAATGCCGGGACGCAGGGTTGGCAGACCGCGAACATATGCGATCCCGGCCCCAAATGCTGCATGCCGGTGATGATGTAGTCGACGTAATCGTCAAAGCCGAAACGCCCCTCGCTCTGCGGAATGTCACGCGCATTCTTCCAGTCGAGGATATAGACGTCATGGTCGCGCAGCAGCGTTTCGACCGTATTGCGCAGCAGCGTGGCGAAATGGCCCGATAGCGGCGCCACCACCAGCATGCGCGGCTGCGGCGTCTGCAGGCCCGGTTTCGCGAAATGCAAAAGATTGCCGAACGGCCAGTCCTGCGCGACCTCCTCGACCACGGGCTGGACCTCGTTGCCGCACAACACCTCCTCGATGCCGTAATCGGGACGCTTGTGAGTGAGGGTTATGCCGGCGAAAACCTCGCACAGCGCGAAATAGCGCTTTACCAGATCATTGTCCGAAATCTCATCGGGCAGTCGCTCGCCCAGCTCAACCATCGCAGAGGCCAGCATGCGCGAGGGCAGCATGAGGTCGGTGAATGCCTGATAGCTCTTATAGAGCATTACAGATCACCTCCACCACCAGACAGCGCATGCGTTTCACCTTTTCAAAACGACCGGATTGCGCAATGCTGCAGCGCATCATCGAGCAAAGCAAGCTTTTGAACGATCTGGCGGGGAAGAAATGCAAAAAGCGCAGCTGACGATTTCGAGCAAAACCTATTCGGCCTGGTCGCTCAGGGGCTGGCTCCTGTGCAAGCTGGCGGGCCTCGATTTCGTGGAGGTGCCGGTCGAAAACGATGCCAGCAACCGTGCCGAGCTGCTGCTGCTATCGCCCTCCGTCCTCGTCCCGCGCCTGACCCATGAAGAGGCCAGCGTCTGGGATACGCTGGCGATCGCGGAATATCTCAACGAGTGTTTTCCCGAAGCCGGCATGATGCCCGAAAACCGGATCGCGCGCGCGCATTGCCGGTCGGTTTCGGGGGAGATCCATTCAGGCTTTACCAATCTGCGATCCGCTTTGCCGATGAACCTGAAGATCGTGCATGAAAGCTTCCCCGTGTTCAGCGGCGCACGCCCCGATATCGAGAGGATCGAGACGATCTGGCACGAATGCCTCTCGAAATATGGCGGCCCGTTTCTCTTTGGCAAAAAGCCGACCGTGGCCGACGCCATGTATGCGCCGGTCGCGACGCGCTTCATCACCTATGCCGTCGGGGTTTCGCCCGAAAGCGCGGCCTATTGCCGGACGATCGCCGACTGGGCACCGATGAAGGAATGGATCGCAGCGGCGAAGGCGGAACCCGAAGAGCTGGAAGAGCTGGACGTCGAATTCTGATCCGCGCGCCAGCGAGTTTGCCGCCCGATCCCCTCACGGCCTCGTTCAGGCGGGCTGCACTCCGCGGATAACGCATACTTCGTGATAAAGCGGCACCTGCGGATCTTCATCCAGCAATGCTTGCGCCTGCGATGCCGACAATTTCTCCTCGCCTTCGGGGTCGGCGAAGAATTTGCACGTGAAGTCCTTCTCCAGCCCCGTACCCTTGAGCGCGCTTTCCAGCGCGACGAAAAAGGATATATCCGTGCCCGCGTGCTGCAGCACGAGGCGCGACGCCAGCTTTTCCGGTTCGAACCCGTTTGCCCTGAACATCTCGAAAATGAGCTCGGTGCCGATGCGGCAACCGAAGTTCATCACGACCTGCGCCTCAGCTGCGCCAAACTCCCGGATGCGGCGTAGCAAAGCCTCGTTCAGGCCCAGCCCGACCGAGTTGTAGGGATATTCGTCAAAGCTCTTCCACGGATAATAATGCGCGATGTGATCCTCTGATGGATCCTCGGCCTCCATGGGTGCCGCACTCGAATGCTCATTGCGGAAAGAGGTGAAATGTTCGTCATTGGGGTCACCGACCTGCGGCAGGCAGGCGATGATCACATCGGTCTTCGCCAGCTTTGCCCGCGCCTCATCATTGTCGACCAGGCTGACGGCCCCCATCACGGGCTGAAACCGTGATGCCTGATGGGGGGCAAGGCTGCGGACGTTGCGCTGCGCCAGTTCGACAAGGCGCGGATCGAGATCGCTGCCGTAAAAGACCGACGCGCCGCAATCGCGCAGCACGAAGGCGGCATTGGTGCCCGTTCCGACACCCACCTCATAGACTGACTTGCCTGAAAGTTCCGCGCGCTTCAGCCCTTCCTGAAAGGTTCGCGTCCATGGATCGGTGGGATCAAATGCGTAATCCGGTCTTTCGAGAGATACAGGCTCGTGCCCGGAATGATTGGTCATATCCGAAATGCTGGCGTCAGCCATTCTACCCTCTTCTGGTCATGCTTGCGGCAGTGGCGGTATCCGCGCCGGGCGTGCTAGTTGGGTGCCGAAACCAGCCTGACGCGATCGGCCATCGCCCCGAGCGAGCCGGTAATACGATCATGATCGCAATGCGACCCGACCAGCACACCGATTTCACCCCCCGCTTCCGTCCATCCGACCAGCGCCTGCTTGATGCGGAGGACCGTGGGAATTTCCGAAAGGCCGTTGCAATCGAGTGTTTGCATTCGCTTACTCCTTGTGGGGGGCCGGAGAAGTTATCGAAACCGTGCGGAACAGTGCCAAAGCCATGGGAGGGGCGTGGACCGCAATCTTTCGAAACCGACAAAACTGCGCAAAATTCCATTGCCGGAAATGACAACCGGCAAAGTAATGACGCCACCGCATGACGAATAAATCGTCAAGCCAATGCGTTCTTGCAATTTTTATTGCGCGGAACCGATAATATTTCCTGAAAAATACAGGATTAGATCGCGAAACGCGAAATCGGGACCGCCCTCTCCCGCCCGGACCACACGCATAACGGACTAGACCGAACGACAAGAAAGATATTCTCTTCCTCGTTATTGACAGGAGGCTATGTACCCCCCTCAGTCATGTCAAGCACGTAAAGCCTATGGTTTTGACAGAATGTGATCGGGCCAATCCGGTCATTGCACGTAAAGTGGATCAATACGGTCGAGCATGCGCATCTGCGCATCCCATTCCAGCTTCAATTCCTGATCGCTGTCCTCGCTCTCCAGCTCGTCATATTGCTCGACGACGCGCTGCGCGATCTCTTCGGAAACAGGCTCGATCCGTCGGCCCATGGCCAGAACGGACTCCTGGATTTCGCATGCCCTGTTCAAATAGAACATTTTTGAAAACATCTGCGCCGCGCTTTCACCAACGGTCACGAGGCCATGGTTGCGAAGGATCAGCGCCGTATTGCGGCCAAGGTTCGCGATGATCCTTTCCCGCTCCCCCGTATCAAGGGCGATGCCTTCGAAATCGTGATAGCCAATCCGGCCGTAAAACTGCATCGCGATCTGATTGAGTGGCAGCAAACCATCCGAAAGGCAGGACACCGCCACGCCCGAGCGGGTGTGCGTATGCATCACCCAAGCCGCGTCATGGCGACCCATGTGCACCGCGCTGTGGATCATGAAGCCGGCCGGATTAACGCGATGGCTGCTGTCGTCGACCTTGTTTCCCTCGACGTCGATCTTCACCAGCGACGATGCGGTGATCTCCTCCCACATCAGGCCATAGGGGTTGATCAGGAAATGGCCCGGCTCTCCCGGCACGCGCGCGGTTATGTGGGTGTAGATGATGTCGGTCATCCGGTAATGCGCCGCCAGCCTGTAGCAGGCGGCCAGCTCGATCCGGGCCTGCCGCTCACCCTCGCTTACCGCCGCAAGCCGATCTTCCTGCAAGATGGTGCCATCCGTCATGTCGACCCGATCTCCTTCGCCGCAGCAATAGCCGGTGCCTGCCCGGCTTTACTCGATGATATACGTTTGTATAAGTTCTTCATCGAAGCCAGCACAACCCCCGAACCGAACCTTCGCGGGCATAAGCCGTCACTGCTGCATTCAGCCGATGGCCGGCCCAGCCCCGGAACACGATCTTCCCCGGAGATGTATCGACGATGACAAATCCCGACACCATTCACGGTGTTCTCTTGAGCGAGACTTTCGACCTCAAGACTTTCTACCAGCTCGACCTTTCTGGGCGATGCGACGATGTACGATTGCTCAATCCCGATGAGGTCAGCGATCCGGCCGCCATTCGCTTTGCGGTCTGCTGGCAGCCGGGGGAGCAGGCTTTCGCCCCTTATCCCGAACTTGAAATGGCAATGTCGATCGGCGCCGGCGTCGACGACCTCGTCACCCATGACGGCTTGCCGCCCGCTGTCGAGATATGCCGCGTCCGCGACCCCTATCAGGCCGAACTGATGGCCGGTTTCGTCGCGCATGAGGTGCTGCGCATCGAACGGGACTTCGAAGAATACGCGCAAGCACAGGTCAGGGCGCAGTGGAATCCGCTGCCCATGCGTCCGCCTGAGCAGGTAAAAATCGCCATACTCGGCAATGGCTTCATGGGCCGCGCCATCGCGCGGGCCATGATCGTGCTCGGCTTTTCGGTCACGCTTGCCTGTCGCAGCGAACCCGACAAGCAGATCGATGGCGCCGGCTATTGCTGGGGTGAGGATGCCATGCTGAATGCCGCGTCCGATGCCGCATTCCTTGTCAATGCGCTGCCGTTGACCGATCAGACACGCGGCGTATTGAACGCCGAACTTTTCGCGAAGCTGTCTGCTGGCGCGACGCTGATCCAGATCGGCAGGGGCGAGCATCTGAACGAAGAAGACCTCGTGGAGGCGCTCGACAAGCAGCAATTGTCCGGTGCGAGCCTTGATGTCTTTGCGACAGAGCCGCTTCCCGAAGATCACCCGTTCTGGAGCGACAATCGCATCCACATCACGCCGCACATTGCCAGTGACACCACGCCGCACATCGTATCCGAACAGGTCGTGCAATCCGCGCGCGAGCTTTTGGCAGGCAAGGATCTCAGCCTGGCGATTGATCGCGAGCAGGGGTATTGATCCGCAATTATTCACTCGTATAACAAATGGACCACAGCCACCCCGCATGATGGAACGGTAAGGTCATGAGCCGGAAGGCATATCAGAGGCTGACGCTCGACGAGCGGCGCGAGAGCCTGATGGAGGCGACGCTTTCGTGCGTGGCACGACATGGGCTGGAAGGCGCGACAGTACGCCGCATCACCGATGAAGCGGGCGTCACCGCGGGGCTTGTCCGCCATTATTTCGGCAGCAAGGACGAGCTGATCCGCAATGCCTATGCCTATCTGATCGGCCAGCTGACCATGCGCGCCAGCGAAAGCGCGGCACGATCGGGCGGCTCCCCTGCCCGGCAGCTGCGCCATTTCCTCGTCGCCAACATGACGCGGCCCAACCTGTCCGAAGATAAGGTATCGCTGTGGGCGACGTTCATCGGGCGGGTGCGGCAGGACCGCTATTTCGCCGATACCCACCGCGAAGGCTATCGCGAGTTTCTCGCCCTGCTCGAAGCAATGATCGAAGGGGTGCTTGCCGATCTGGGTATGCCGCACGGCGCATCCCTGTGCAGGCGCCACGCGATCGCGCTCAACGCCCTGCTTGACGGGTTGTGGCTGGAAGGATCGCTGAATTCGGGCCTTTACGGTCAGGACATCCTGCCATCCCTCATCATCGAGGCCGCGGAGCGCCTGCTGGCATTGCCCGGCGGCACTCTGGCAGGCGCAGACACCACCGATAAGGAGCAAGACCAATCCCACGCTATGCCGGCATAACCGAACGCCTCGCTGATCTTGGCGGAGAGAAATGGGCCATCCACAACGCGGCCCGCGCCAAGGCTGCGGCCGGCGAAGAGATCATCGAGCTGACCATCGGTGAGCCGGACATCCCCGTGGATCCCGCCCTGATCGAGGTGTGCCACCAATCCATGCTGGATGGCCGCACGCATTATTCGAACGGCCGCGGAGAGGCTGGCCTGCTGGATGCGCTGGTCGAGAAATACCGGCCGCGCTGGCCCGATGTCACCACCGATAATATCCTCGCCTTTCCCGGAACGCAGACCGCACTTTACGCAGTCATTGCCGCACTGGTCGATGATGGCGACGGCGTTCTGGTGGGCGATCCCTATTACGCGACCTACGCCGGGGTGATCCGCGCGCCGGGCGGAATCGTGCAGCCCATCCCGCTTAAAATCGAGCATGATTTCATCATGCAGCCAGCCGATCTTGAGGCTGCGATCACGCCAGACAGCCGCGTGCTTCTGCTCAACAGCCCGCATAATCCGACCGGTGCGCTGCTGGACCGCGAAAGCATTGCCCGGCTTGGCGCGATCGCGCGCGCGCATGATTTGTGGATCGTTTCGGACGAGGTTTACGAGGACCTGATCTTCACCGACGACGAATTTGCCTCGCCGCTGGAAATTGCCGATCTGCGCGACCGCACCATCGTGGTCTCCTCCATCTCGAAAACCTTTGCCGCGACCGGGTTCCGCAGCGGCTGGGCCGTTGGGCCGACCGAATTCTGCACCCGCCTTCTGCCGATCTCGGAGAGCATCTTGTTCGGCAACCAGCCTTTCATCGCCGACATGACCGAGGCGGCGCTGCGCGGCAATTTCGATACGGCCGAGCGCATGTCGAAAAGCTATGCGGCGCGCACCCACCTCATCATGTCAGAACTGGAAGCCTGCCCCAGCATAACGGGCGCAAAGGTTTCGGGCGGCATGTTCATCATGCTCGACGTCAAGGGGACCGGCCTGACATCGGAGGAATTCGTCTGGCGCCTGCTCGACGAACATAATGTCGCGATCATGCCCGGCACATCCTTTGGCGATAATGCGAACACGCTTATTCGCGTCGCCCTCACTGTATCCGATGACATGCTGAAAGAAGCGATGCGCCGCATCTGCGCGCTGGCCGAAGCCCTTGGCGGGGCGCAGCCTGAAACGGCGAACGCCAGCGCTTCGTGAGGTTGAGCGATTGAACCGCCGGAGCGAACGGGGGCGTGATCATGCGTGCCCAACCCGCGACGTCACGATTTCAATCGTCCGCTTCTGTTCCGGCGACTGACAGCCGATCGCTGGCTACGCCAAGCGGCACATTATCGGCCATGCCGAGCAACGCCCGAAGCCGGGCCCAGCGCTCCTCCTCATCGGGATTGCCCTGCTCGATGGCCGCCCTCACCTGCTCGCGCACGCTGGTATAGCCGGTGACGAAGGCGCCCAGATTATCGGTAAAGCCCAAAAGCGCCTGCGGGCTGCCGATCAGCGCCTTGTCATCCAGCGCCGCAATGGCAGCGGCGGGCGCAATCTCGCGGTCGCGGTAATCGCGCAATATGGGCAGGGCCGCAGGAGCCAATTGCGCGAGCAGGCTGCGCACCTGTTCGAAATGCTCGGCATCTTCCGGCGGGAAATGCGCAAGGGGGAAAAGGACATCGCGTTCGAATACCAGCCGATCCTCTATCGGAAAGGCCAGCGACACGCCGTAATCGGCGGCACCTTCGCGCACGACCGAGCCGGGCGAGCGCAGGAATACGACCTTCTCCTCCAGCGGAAGCTTGCCATTGCCAAAGTCCATTTCGCGCAAGAGGAACTGGACATGGTGACCCGGGTAGCCTTCGTGACAGGCGACATCGACAATAGACCCAAGGAATGCGACGGCCTGCGGATTGATCTGCAGGCTGCTGCGGAAATTGCCTTGGTACTGATGCCAGGCCGCACCCGCATAACTGTTCCATTCGACATAGAGCTTTTCTTCGGGCGGCAGCGACCAGTGCCGTTTGGTGCGGACCCGGCATTCGTCCAGCGCACGCTGGAACAATTCCGGTCGCAGCTCTTCGGGAACGATGTAACGATCACGAAACGCCTGCACACGGCTTGTCAGTGAGCCATCGCCGGGCAGCAGCTGATCCAGCTTAGCACGCAGCTGCGCGAACTTCGCTTCGTCAAGCGTGGCGGGATCGAGCCCGTAAAGCCGCTTTGCCTCCTCGTCGAAGGACAATTTCTCATCGCCCGCGGCCAGCGCGATCAGCGCGGCCAGCCGCTTTGCCCGCTCGTGCAGGCGTGCTCGCCTTGGATTGCTTGCGCCCTCCATCTCTTGCGCCAGCATGGCCATCTGGCTGTGCAAGGCATCGAGCGTGGTCTTGTCCTCCGCAGCCGGATAGAGCGCGGCGGGACCGAAAAAGCTGACGGGCTCGCGCGGGCTCTGCTCTTGAAACTGCAGCCCGATTTTCACGAACCGCTCTGCCTGCTCGTCACTGGGCGGCGCATGGAGCGGTATCAGCCTCCACCCGATCAGCCCGATGGCCAGCACGGCCACGGCGACCAAGGCCGCAATGATGGTGCGCCGGGGGGAGCGCTTTTCGAGTAATGATGTCATGGCCTGCCTAGTTCCGCCCGGCTATTCCATACGTAGCGCGTCGATCGGGTCGAGGAGCGATGCACGCCGTGCCGGATAGCTGCCGAAAACCAGCCCTACCAGCGCGGAGATGCCCATGGCCATGGCCATGGCGGCGACAGACACGGAAACGGGCCAACCCAGGACCCAGCCGATCAGCCATGAACAGCCAAGGCCGAGAAGGAGGCCGAAGACCCCGCCGATGACGCTGAGCGTGATGGCTTCGACCAGGAATTGCATGGCGACATCGCTGGAATGCGCACCGGTCGCCATGCGCAGGCCGATTTCCCGGGTCCGTTCATTCACCGATACCAGCATGATGTTCATGATCCCGATACCGCCTACAATCAGCGAGATTCCCGCGATGCTTGCAAGCAGCGACGTCATCGTATCGCTCGCTCGGTCAAGCGCCTCGGTCATTTCCTCCAAATTGACTTCATCGAGCTTTGGAAGATTGGCGAGAGCAAAGGCGGCGGCAGGCGTGTAAAGGCCCTGCGTCAGCGCCTCGGCAGTCTGCGTCACCACGGTGAAATCGTCGATGGCCCCGCCGCCCGTTCCGGCCTGCGCCCCGATATAGGACTTGGCGGCAGAGGTCGCGATGCCGTGCCGTTGGCGCAGCAGGCTCTTGACGTCATCGCCAACGCGCGAGGCTTCGCCAGCCTTTTGAGCGGCAATCGAGATTTCATTGAGATTGGGCTGCCCCAAAAGATCCTGCAGCTTCTGATAGGGGACAAACACCGTTTCGCCCTGTTCGCCGAATTCACCGGCAATCACGCCAACGATCTCAAACTCCGCATCACGCAACTGCAGCGTCTCTCCGGTGGGATCGGAACCGGGCCCGAACATCTGATCTGCCAGCATGCGTCCGATGACGGCTTCAGCTGCGTTATCGTCGAACACCGACCCTGAAGTGACATTCCACCCATAGGCTGCAGCGAAGGAAGGTGAGACGCCCTGAACCTTGGCAAATGCCTTGATCGAGCCGGACGAAATGCTGGTCCTCGTGTTCACGACCGGGCTGATTTCAAGGATGCCGCTGACGCCCTCCTTGATCGCTGCCATGTCTTCAAGCGTCAGCGTGTCGGAAGCGCCGCTACCCGCACCGATGCCGATACCTTCGCCACCGCGGGTGTAATTGCCCGAACGTACGAAAACGAGCCTTGTCCCTGCCGAACTGACTTCGCTTTGGACCGAAGCGCGCGCACCTGTACCGATCGCGACCATGGTCAGAACCGCCGCGACCCCGATGATCATTCCCAGCATGGTCAGCATGGTCCGCATCCGGTTCCGGCTGAGCGAACGCAGGGCAAGTCGTATGTTGACGGGTATCAGCGCGAACATGGATAACTCCGGTCTGGGAAATGGTTACAGCCTGCATATTGGATCGGCATGGGGTTTCGGGTCATGCGCATCCCGTCATTCGGATCTCAGCGCCACGACAGGATCGAGCCGTGCCGCCGCCCGCGCCGGCCCCAGCCCGAAGGCGACGCCGGTGATCGCAGCCATGGCGACCGCGATTACCATCATGGCCGGAGAGAGCGCCGTGGCCCAGTGAAGACCGTATTCGCTAATCAGCAGCCCCCCGATGCCCAGCCCGATCCCGCACAGGCCGCCCAGCGTGGAAAGCGTGACGGATTCGACCAGGAATTGCAGCATGACATCATGCGCCCGCGCGCCGACCGCCATGCGCAGGCCGATCTCCCGCGTGCGGGCAGCCACGGATACCAGCATGATGTTCATGATGCCGATACCGCCCACCAGCAGCGAAACCGCGGCAGCTCCGGCAAGAAGCAGGGTGAAGGTGCGCCCCGCCTGCCGCAGGCTCTTGGCCATTTCGACCCAGGTCGCTTCCTCCAGACCCTTGGAATTGGAGTGCACGGCTCGCGCCATGCGCGGATCGGACCCCAGCACCGGAAGGGCGGCATTGCTTTGCGTTTCCACCCGGAAATCATTGACCATGTCCTCGGGCAGATCGTGGAGTTCACGCAGCTTTTCGCTGACCGCCTTGGCCACTGCGCTGGTTTCGGCAATCGACGTCGTGCGGATCGCGATGCTGTCATAATCGTCGCGGCCCAGCAGCTTCATGGCAAGGCTGCTTGGCACATAGACCATGGGCACCAGCGCGCCGCCGGCCGCATCCGCATCGACGACGCCGATGATTTTCGCTTCCATGCCTGCGATGGGCAGTGTCTTGTCGATGGGCGATTTGGCATTGGGCCAGAGCCTTTGCGCCACTGCAGGCGCGATGACCGCGACCGGCGCCCAGCCGCGATGTTCGAAAGGGTTTGGCAATCGCCCCTCCAGCACCTTCCATCCCGACATGTCGGGGCCATCGGGGCCAAAGCCGATCAGGCGCACAATATTCGCGGGCAGACCCGCCCCATCATCCAGACTAACATTGCCGGCGAGTTCACCCGACACCGCCCGCACATTCGCCATGGCCCTCGCCGCGGCAATCTCGGCCTCGCCGAGCGGGGTGGCTGGCGACATGAATCGGGTCCGCTTCGCTTTTCGGGCGCTTTCGCGGGCGTCGGCCACGGCGCCGAATTTGGACATGTCGATCGTGCCCGAATATTCGCCCCCCATCCCAAGGCTGACGCTGCCCCCTGACAATTCTCCGCCGCTGCTGTCGTATTGCCCGGTGGTATCGACCCCCGGCGGCACGTAATTGCCCGCGCGGATCATCACCCGCGTGGGCCCGGCGCGTTCTATCTGGGATTCAATACTTCGCTGAGCCCCCAGACCCAGACCGAAAACGACCACGACCATGGCGACCCCGACGCTCATGCCCAGCAAGGTGAGCATCGCCTGCAGGCGATTTTGCATCAGCGCCTTCAACGCCAGTCGGACGTTGGTCCCCATTGGCCTTATTTGCCCTTCGCGACCTTGTAGACAGGGAACTTAGAGCGCGGAATTTCGATCAGGCCGGACACACCGCGAACGACGCTGCCAATGCGGATGACGCTGGCTGGATTGGGCACCGGCTTGCTGGGCCCCATCCACAAGGTTCCTGTCGGGTCGGGCCGCAGCGTCACATATTCGGTCTTCTGGCCCGCGCGCTCGATTTCGACGCTCAGCACACTGGCCGCCGAAGCAGGAAGCGGCACGTTCTTGAGATCATAAACATAGATCCTGACGCCGCCTTTGGGTGCCAGCACGATCTCGAGATGGGCGTTCTTCGTGGGCGCCATGATACCGCCATGCGGGGCCTCATGGATTTCGCCGTTATGGGCAATGGCCGGGCTGCAAATGACGCAGGCAAAGGCAGCAAGAACGCAAAACACTCTATTCATGTCGAAGGGCCTCGATGGGATCCAGCAGCGATGCGCGCCGCGCCGGATAGATGCTGAAGGCAATGCCAAGCAGTGCCGCCACGATCAGGGCCAGCAATGCGGACAGGGGCGATACCACGGCCGACCAGTGGAAGATCTGCTCCAGCGCGCCCGATGCGAATACGCCCGCCGCAATGCCCAAAATTCCGCCGGTGACGCATAGCAACAACGCCTCCGTCACGAATTGGACGGCGATGTCGCTGCGCCGCGCGCCAAGAGCCATGCGAAGCCCCACTTCACGCGTGCGCTGCGTAACCGACAGCAGCAACAGGTTCATGACCCCGATACCACCGACCAGCAGCGACACGGTCGCCACGCTGGCCAGCAGGGCAAGCATGATGACATTGGTCTTGCGCAGGGACGCGGAAAGCTGTTCCAGTGTCAGGCGGTCGACCCGCTCAAGATTGCCGCTGATGATGCGCGAAAGCTGCGGCGGCACGCCCTTGCCTATCGCCTGTTTGGCCATGGTGGTGACGGTGAAATCATCGGGCGTCGCCTCGCCGATCTCGTGCCGCCCCCGCAGCAGCAGCTTGATCTCGTCGGCAATGCGGCTGACATCGCCGGCCGACTTTACCGTGATCGAGATCGTGTTGAGCTTGCTGAGGTTCAGCAGGCCATTGATCGTCGTCACCGGGACATAGACGGCATCGAACTGGTCATCCCCTGGAACGGGCTGCGTGGCCCAGCTCCGGCTGCTGACCACGCCGATCACCTTGAATTGCTGGTTCCAGAGCGTGACCTCTTCGCCGACCGGATCGGAATCTTCGCCAAACAGCTTGTCCGCCGCGACCCGCCCCAGCACCATGACCTGCGCCTTGTCGTCGGCATCCGCCTTGTCGAGGAAGCGCCCATGGGTGATGACCCAACCGCTCTTGAGTTCGGGAAGTGCCCATTCGGTGCCGTGCATGCGCGTAAACCATTGCGCACCGTCCTCTCCCCCGGCGAAGATCCGCGCATTTTCATGCACGCCAGAGACCACGTGTTCGATACCCGGCATGGCCTGTATGGCCGCGGCATCGCCGGGCAAAAGCGTTGCCGCAGCACCCAGACCGGCGGTCTTGTCGCCCAAACGGTCTCGCGCCGTGGGATGATCGTGCATTTCCATCGGATCGTCTTCGTAATGGGCCAGCATGAACTGCGGCTCATTCGCTTCCAAAGATGCCAGAGCCGGAGCCGGAGCCAAGGTCGGAGCAGGTGCCTGCCACGAGAGCATGCCATTGGGCAGGCGCGTCAGAACCGGCGCCGCGCCTTCGAACGATGCGGGCTGCAAGGAAAGCTCTTGCCCGTCGCCGCCGGTCCACGCGACCTGCTGAAACCCGGAAAACGTCGGATCGGGAAAATGTGGCAGCAGATCCGGTTCGAGGGCGGTAAAGCCCATGTCGCCATCGGGGTTGCTGCGGTCCTGCCGCGAGCCGCTGTAATTGCCCGCCGTCACGACGATCAGGTTTGCGCCCGCCGCGCGAAGCTGGTCCTCCACCGACTCCTGCGCCCCGCGACCCAGCGCAATGCTGGTGACCAGCGCGCCCACGCCCACGATCACGCCAAGCAGCGCCAGGCCGGTCTGCAACCGGTTCTTGAACAATGCACGCAGCGCAATCGACAGCGAGTGGCGATTGTAGATGTCAGCCGCCCCGCTCATTGCGCAGCCACCGCCGGCCCGGCGGTATCCTCTGCGCCCACGCTCGCTCGGTCGAGGCAGGCCGGAATATGCATCAGCGTCGATTTTCCCGAAGCTGACGGACCGGTAATGCAGGCAAATTCCCCCTGCTCAATTTCGAGCGACACACCTGCCTGAGCTTCGACGACATTCTCGCCAATCTGGTAGGTTTTCCTGAGATTACTGAGGGATATGATCGACATCGACTAATGTACCTGACTGGGGAATTGGGGAAATGCACCACCGCTCATGACGCCCTCGACATGCGCGCCCGAACCGGCACCGCACCCGATGCACCAGTCCTGCTGCGACCGGGCGGGCCTGCCATCAAGGCCGCACACCCCGGCTTACCGCGGTCGGCGCCGGCAGCGGAGGATCCGCCACCGGCACCACCATCGCGCAGCCATGCCTGTGCCCGTGCCCGTGCCCGTGCCTGCAGAACGCGACAGGCCGCCATTCTGCTTATTCAGCAGTGTCGAGACCTTCCGGATTTGCGAATTCTTCCGGGATTTCACCATTGAGGCCGGCATAGGTGTAAAGCGCCGTCGCAATGACCTTTTCAGCGCTCGCCATGCCCAGCTGTTCGCCCGCGCCTTCGATCACATACCATTCATTGGCAGCGTGCGAGTTGCCGCCGGTCCCGGCACGGACAGAGCTGATCGGCGTGTTCACCGACGACTGGTTGCCCGAGAAGAGATAGGCCGGCCAATAACCGCCGCCGCCGCCAAGCAGGATGGAATCGTCCGGGCTATAGGGCTTGGACCCCAGACCCCAGATCGAGGCGGTATAGGCGTTCGACTTGCTGAGGTCGTTGTTGGTGTTCTTCTTCGCCCACGGCACGTCGCCGATCACGTTGATCTCGACATCCTCATAACCGAGCTGATCGAGATAGGCGCGCAGCTTCTTGACGATGTCGGGCCCCTTCATGTTGGGCACGTAACGGAAATTGTGCTTCGAGACGATCTTGTTCGGCATGATCGCGCCCGAACCGCCGGCAAACATGTTGCCGCCCCAGATGCCGTCGAGGTTCATCGACGTGCCCATGCGCGCCATCTTGAGCTGGGTCAGCGGATCTTCCGAGATGAAACGCGCAACGCCCAGGTTCTTGGCCGCGATCTCGAGATCGCGCCCTTCGGC
The DNA here is from genome assembly GCF_001661965.1 of Croceicoccus mobilis. GTDB lineage: Bacteria > Pseudomonadota > Alphaproteobacteria > Sphingomonadales > Sphingomonadaceae > Croceicoccus > Croceicoccus mobilis. The sequence goes on along the minus strand of NZ_LYWZ01000025.1, from coordinate 178,092 downwards.
CTGCTTCCTCAGGATCCGCATCTCTTCCGCGGTCGGCGGCACGATGTTTTCGTAAAACCCAGGGATCAGTACCTTGTTGCCGTCTTCCGACACCAGCTTGGACAGCATGGTCATGTGACGCCACGCCACACTGTCGACCGAACGCTTGTTGGAACCGTGGATGTCGGAATAGGTCGGGCCGCGCCCCCAGCTGTCACCGCTGGTCGTCAGTTCGACGAAGACACAGCCTTCCGATGCGCCGGGGCCCCAGGTCGCTTCGGCACCCTCGAACAGGTCGCCGTGATCCTTCATGAACTGGTTCAGGCCGATGTCCATGCGCTCTTCGTCATGCTCGACCACGAAGATCAGGTTGACCGGCAGCTTGCCCGTGACCGCCTTGATCGAACGGATCGCATTCATGAAGGTCATTTCCGGACCCTTGGAATTTTGTGCGCCGCGACCGATCAGCACCTTTTTAAAAGGCTCCTGCTCGACGATGCGCGCCTCGAACGGCGGTGCCTTCCAGAGATCGGGCTGGGTCACCGGCATGGTGTCGCCCTGCCAATAGACGATCAGCGTCTTTTCCGCGCCTTCGTCACATTTGGCATAGACCACCGGGTTCGACTGAGAGCCCCACTGGTTCTCGCCGGGATCATAGATCTGGGTCTTCTGGCAGCCGAATTCGTCGAAGAAGCCCTTTACCATCTCGGCGGATTCCTGAAGCCCCTCGCCGGTATTGGAAATCGAAGGCTGCTGGATCCACTTCTGCAGGTTCACGACATGCTGATCGATGTTCTCATCGATATGATCGAAGACCTTGAACAAATCCTCGTTCTTGATCTTGGCCTTGTCGTAGGTGATCGTTTCGTCGCCCGATGGACGAATGCCCAGCACAGGGCCCGATCCTGCCGATTGCGCTCCGCTGCCGCCGGCGGCGTCATCCTGCGTACCGCAACCGGTCATTAGTGCCAGCAATCCTGCAGAAATGAGCATTGCAGAAGATTTGCGCATCATCAATTTCGCCCCTTTTACCAACGGAAAACAGATCCCGAATAAAACCGAATGAGGGGTCGCTAAAAAGTCAGCATGATTTCCGTTGCAGACTATGTGAGTGGAAACAGGATGATCGCCATTATTAATTCATAGCTCGACAATTCGGCCTGTCACCAAATTAGGTCAAAATAATGCAGCGATTACAGTCCAGTTTCAATTAGCAACGATCTACAGACCCCCCGTAGCGTAGCACACTTTACGCATTGCATATTACATATGGCGGAGCGGCGTTTCCCGTTAAAAGATTATAATAATTGAGCCGGGCTTAGTGCTTTTCATCACCATTTGGGCATTATGCGCACATATCGGATCATGCATCCAGCAATGAGCAAAGCGTGCAGGCCGTCGAATCGGGAGACCCCGCGAAGCCCAGCTGCGCTCAGGCGAATATCCAGTCCGAAATCGCCCCACCCGGCTCTTCCGCTCTGGAAATGCAGGATTCGAAGATAGTCCATGCTTCCACCGGATTTGCCGGTATCGCCCGCACCTGTATTGCGATCAGTTCGCCGTCACGGGATCATTGACCAAGCATTTCGATCGGCTCAGGAGCCGAAAGCGGAAGGAGTGCCCTGTGCTTCTCGGCTCCAGTGCTCCTCAGGCATTGTAACGCCCACCTCCCTGTCGCGGACATAATCGCGAGCCAACGCTTGTTCGCCACTTTCAGATGAGCATTTCACTGGGCAGCTTAAGCGTGTCGCAGATGGCAATCTGCATCTCCGTCTTGCTGGCCACCGGATTGCAAGGGCTCGAGGATGGATAGATCAGCTTGCGGCCGAATTCTTCCCGCCTATCACGCCACCCGACCCCTGCTTTGGCGGCCCAACCGGGATAGATCTCGCGGTCGCCGTAGCCAGAGCGGATCTTGCGCGTTTCCCCGCCCGAAGATGCCCCGCCCGAAGATGCTTGCGGATTCCCCGGGTCATAAGGATAGACCATGGTAATCTTGCAACCTGTTTCGCGCAGAAACAGCGCCAACCATCAGCTAAAAGCGCCCAAACCAATCAGCAGCCGTCATCAATCTCGACAATACAATTCGCAAAAACGGAAATCTTCCGGAAAATTGCGCTGATGCTGCTCGTTGCGCCGATTTCCGCCGTATCGGCGAGCAGCTTTGCTAGCACACGCAGGATTCCGGCAAGAACCGCCCGCTATCGGGCTCCACCGACACTCAACCGGCTTTGACAGTATCATGCAAACATTACAGATAATGCGCCGATAATCACGCAATGCTTGGTTGAGAAATTTGGCATTCGGGCGCCGAAGACTTGCCTTGCAGCGTTTTCTTGCGTCCGAAACTGTCCGGTCGGGGGGCGAAAATGATGGGGGTCAACAGGCTTGGCGAAGTGATGAAGGGCGGGCGCTTACTTGCCCGCTCTGCGTGTCGGCTGTTGATGCCGGCACTGGCCCTGTTGGCCGCACCGCTCCATGCGCAAGAACCTGACACTACCGTCCTTACCGGCGGCATGCTGATAAGTGGGCTCAGCGTCCCGCCGCTGCACGATGCCACAATCGTGGTGCGGGGCGAGCGGATCGTCGAGGTTGGCCCGGCGGCCGAAGTGGCCATCCCCGAAGGGGCGCGGATCATCGACACCAGTGGCCAGACGATGATGCCCGGCCTGATCGATGCGCACGCCCATCTCTTTATGGTCGGCTATGGCAGCGAGGCGCACTGGTTCGAATGGCTCGAAGGCGAAGGCAGCCATTATTCCATCGAGCAGATCATGGAGCTTTCAGGCTACCAGATGCTGATGTCGGGTGTGACCGGCGCGATCGATCTGGGCGGCAATGCGGTGGAAAGCGTATCGCTGCGCAACAGGATCGATGCAGGCACGGTTCCCGGACCGCGGCTGCAAGTGTCGGGCCCGCTCGTCACGCGCCGCGCCTTTGGCGGCTTTCCGGACGATGCCTCGGCGGTGCTCAGCAGCCCCAAAGAGGGGGTCGAGATCGTCAACCGCCTGCACCGGACCGGCGTCGATGTCATCAAGCTGCATGCGGGCCTGACGCGTGATGATTATTTCGCCATAGTAGAGGCCGCGCATGCCAATGGCATGAAGGTCCATGCCCATCTTTACGACGAGCCGGCGCTCAGGAACGCCATCGATGCAGGGGTTGACGTGTTCCAGCATGTCGGCTCAGCCGGGATGCCGACCTATTCGGACGAGATCGTCAAGGAAGTCGCCGCCAGCTATCGCCCGATCGTCCTGACCGCGGCGCATCGCAGCTGGATCTATCCCGACACGGTAGCCTTCCCCGAAAGGCTGCAGGATCCTGCCGCAAAGGCGCTGTTTCCCGCAGACATATGGGAAGCGATCCAGCACTCCTTCGAGGAATGGCCGTCGGAAGCCTATTTCTCGCGCATCGACCGCCAGATCGCCTTTCGCAGCCCGCAGGTGAAGCAGTGGATCGCCTCCAACGCGGTGATGGGCGTCGGCACCGACAGCGGCACGCCGATGAACTTCAACCATGATGGCCTGATCCGCGAAATGAAGGTGCTGGTCGACGAAGGCATGTCCCCGCTCGAGGTGATCCGCGACACCACCCGCGTCAATGCGCAGATCATGGGCATGCGCGATATCGGCACCATCGAACCGGGCCAGTACGCCGATATTATCGTGGTCCCCGGAGACCCGGTCTATGCCGAGCTCAACAACCTCTTTTCCGTGCAGGTCGTGATGAAGGGGGGCGTCATCTACAAACTGGACGGCGCGCCGACCATCCCTCTCCCGTTCTGAAATTCCATTGCGATCAAAACCTGTCTTGCGGGAGCCGAGCGATGACTGATCACGCCGACAAACACGCCCTCAGCCGCCGCCAGCTTATGGCCGGCGGGCTATCGACCGCAGCGGTGGCAGCGACCGTGCCCGCTGCGGCGATTGCGCAAGGGACGGGGACCCAGCAGACAGGCGTCGGTCGGCAGGCGCCCGATGCGCCGTCGGTCGCCCCCGCCAAGGTCGCCCAGCACCGGGTCGAGGTGCCGGGTCCCAATGGCCTTGTCGCCGCAGGGCATCCGCTGGCATCCATGGCCGGGGTGTCGATCCTGATGCAGGGCGGCAGCGCCGCCGATGCCGCCGTCGCCGCGATGGCGGTGCTGAACGTGGCCGAGCCGTGGGCATCGGGCGCGGCGGGCAATGGGCTTGCCACCTGCCTCGAACGCAAGACCGGCAAGATCGAGGCACTGGCCTTTACAGGCGCGGCTCCGGCGCTCGTCGACGATACGGCGGACCCGTCGGTATTCAACAACGGGCCGAAAGCGGTGGTGACGCCCGGCTCGTTCGGTGGCTGGATCGAACTGGCGCGCCGCTATGGCAGACTGCCGCTGGCGACACTGCTTGCCCCTGCCATCGGCTATGCCCGCGATGGCCATCCCCTCGATCCGTCGATCTCCCGTTTTATTGCGCGGCAACAGGCAGTGCTCGGCAAATTCCCGACGAGCGCGGCGATCTTCCTGCCCGATGGCGCGCCGCCGCCGCCGCGCGGCATGTTCACGAACGTGCCGCTGGCGCGGACCTTCCAGTCGCTTGCCGATGCAGAAAGCGCCGCGCTGGCCGGCGGGGCGAGCCGCGATGCCGCGCTGATGGCTGCCTATGACTATTTCTACACCGGCCCCATCGCGCGAGAGATGGACCGTTTCTCGCGCGCCAATGGCGGATGGCTGCGCCTTGACGACATGCGCAAGTATCGGCCCGTGTGGCGTGAACCGCTAAAGACCAGCTATCGCGGGTTCGATGTCATCTCCTCGCCCCTGACGTCGCGCACAGGGCTGGAGACCTGTGAACAGCTGAACCTGCTTGAAGGCTTCGACATTGCCGCCCTGCCGCCCGATAGCCCAAAGGCGCTGCACCTCATTGCCGAGTGCATCAAGGTCACCAAATCCGACGTTTATCGCTATGCGGCGGACCCGACGCAGAGCAACGTCCCGGTCGAAATCCTCACGTCCAAGGCCTTTGCCGAGCGCCGCCGCCGGCTAATCGATCCGGCGCGCGCGATCCCCTTCCCCGCTGGCGGAGATATCGCCGGGGCCATGATGCCGCCGCGTCCGCTGGCTGTCGCCAGTTACGTGCCGGGGCACACCACCAGCCTCTCTGTGACCGACAGCGACGGCAATGCGGTCGCCGTCACCACCACGCTGGGCGGCGGTTTCGGTGCCTGCGTGGTCATGGGCAACACCGGCCTCCTTTGTAACAATGGCCTCAGGACCGGATCGACCGCGCCCTATCGCGACCACCCCAATTTCGTGCAGGGCGGGCGCGTCCCGCTGCTCGGCAATTGCCCGACCATCGTGCTGGAAAAGGGCCGCTTCAAGATGGCTTTCGGGACTCCGGGCGGCGAGACCATCGGTCAGACGCAATTCCAGCACCTTATCAACATCATCGACCGGCGCATGCCGGTGCAGGAGGCGATCGAACATCCGCGCCTCGCGCTCGACCCGGAGCCGGGGTTCTACACCCCCGGCGCCGCGATCACGCTGCAACTGGAATCGCGGCTACCGCCTGCAGCCTTCGCCGGTCTTGAGGCGATGGGCCACACGGTGCGAGCGGTCGGCCCATGGTCGATCGGCAGCATCCAGGCGGTGCTGCAAACGGAATACGACACGAAGGTCGCAGGCTCAGACCCGCGGCGCATGGGTTACTCGGTGGGTTACTGATGCGGCTTCACACAATCATCGCAGCCGGTCTCGCGCTTTTCGCCATGCCCGCGCTGGCGCAGGACGGCGGCGAGTGGGCGCATTTCGCAGGCGACATCGGGGCGACCAAATATTCGCCGCTCGACCAGATCAATGCCGAGACGATCGACCGGCTGAAAGTCGTCTGGCGCGCACCGGCCACCGATCCCGCGCTGCTGGCAGAACAGCCCGATCTGCGGCTGTCGAACAATTGGCGCAATGCTCCGCTTGTCGTGAACGGGGTCATGTATCTGAGCAATCAGGCCGGTCAGGTCGAGGCGCGCGATCCGGGCAGCGGCGCAGTGCTCTGGCGGCAAAAGGATTTCGGCCCCGGACCGATAAGCACACGCAATCAGGCAAGCCGGGCGCTCGCATTCTGGCAGGATGGCGATAAGGCGCGTATCGTTTCCGTTCGCAGCCCGTATCTCTATGTGCTTGATGCCACGACCGGCGCACTGGTCGATGAGTTCGGACAGGGCGGCAGGGTGGATCTGCGCGAGGACCCGGACACGATCTATTCGTGGAATTACCCCGCGCCGATCGTGGTCGGCGATGTCATCGTGATCGGCGGCCAGCCGATCGCGACCGGCATTGCCGACATCAACAAGGCCTCGCTCCCCGGCGATGTGCGCGGGTTCGACGCACGAAGCGGAGAGCTGGTCTGGACCTTCAACACCATTCCGCAAGAAGGCCAGCCGGGGGCCGAGACATGGCACGGGGACAGCTGGCGACAGGGCGGCAAGACCAAGGTCTGGAACGCCTTCAGCGCGGACGAAGAGCTTGGCTATGTCTATTTGCCGATCAGCGCGCCGAGCAGCGATTACGACGGCAGGGCGCGTCCCGGCGACAATCTCTACTCCGACTCCCTTGTCGCGCTGGATGCGAAGACCGGGGAAATGGTCTGGCACTACCAGACTGTCCATCACGATCTGTGGGATTACGACCTGCCCTATCCACCGATGCTGGCCAACATCCGGGTCAACGGCGAACTGCGCAAGGCCGCGATACAGGTCACGAAGCTTGGCTATGTCTTCGCCTTTGACCGCGCGAGCGGCGAACCGCTGTTCCCGATCGAGGAAGTGCCCGTGCCGCAGGCCATCGTGGAGGGCGAATATACCTCGCCCACGCAGCCGCGTCCGGTGAAGCCTGCCCCGTTCGAGCGGCAGGACATGAACGAGGACGCGCCGATCGACTTTACGCCCGAACTGCATGAAGAGGCGGTCGAGATACTGAACCGCTATGTCCACGGGCCAATGTATACCCCGCCAACCATTGCCGGGGGTGATGACGGCAAGCTGGGCACGCTTTACCTCCCCGGCTGGGTCGGCGGGGCGAACTGGACCGGCGCGGCGCTCGATCCCGAAACGGGCATCGCCTATATCCCTTCGGTCACCGTGCCATGGATCAGCCGTTACGATTATCGCCGCCCGCCAGAGGACAAGCTCTATCTCGACGGGCCGCAGGGCCTGCCGCTGGTCAAGCCGCCCTATGGCCGGATCACCGCGATCGACATGGATTCGGGCGATCATCTCTGGATGGTCCCCAATGGCGACGGGCCGCGCGACCACCCGCTGCTCAAGGATCTCGACCTGCCGCCGCTTGGCCAGTCGGGACGTGCAGCGCCGCTTTTGACCAAGAGCTTCCTGTTCATGGGCGAAGGCGACGCGGTGGGCCTGAGCCTGCCCAGATACAGCGGCGGCAACATGTTCCGCGCCTATGACAAGCAGACAGGCGATGTGGCGTGGGAGATCGACCTTGGCGTCGGCACGACCGGTCCGCCGATCAGCTACACGCATGAGGGGCGGCAATATATCGTGGTCGCCGTGGGCGGGATCGACCACCCCGCCGAACTGGTCGCGCTGGCGCTGGAATAGCCGAATAGCGCTTGAAGGCAGGAGTTGGAGAACGCCATGATCCGCAGATTATCCTGGGCCCTGCTGGCCGCGGCGACCGTGTCGCAGGCGGCGCTCGCGCAGGAGGCAGAGACACCGGGTGTCACCCGCCCGCTGACCAAGGCCGAGATCATCCGCAATTACCCGCCCGATGCACTCAGCGGCGCGGCAGTCGACGGACCGGTCGATCTGAAAAGCAAGGGCGGCATGGGGCTGCGCGTCGTCAAGCTGGCCGAGGGGCTGTCGCATCCCGACGGTCTCGTATTTCTGCCCGACGGCCAAACGATGCTGATCACCGAGCGTCCCGGCCGCCTGCGGGTGGTGCGCGATGGCGTGCTTGACCCCACCCCGGTCGCGGGCCTGCCGGCGCTCAACAATGTCGGACTGGGCGGCCTCCACGACATCGCCCTCCATCCCGACTTCGCCGAAAACGCGCTTCTCTATATCTCATATACCAAGGAGGGCGCGCCAATGGCCGGAACCGCGCTGGCCGTCGCCCGTGCGCGCTGGTCGGGCGGCGCCCTGACCGAGGTCGAGGATATTCTCGTCGCCAAGGCATGGGAAAGCCCGCTTGGTACATATGGCGGGCGCATGGTCTTCGGACCTGACGGCATGCTCTATATCAGCGTGGGCGACCGTGACGGCACGACCCGCAATGAAATCTCCAGCGCGCGGCCCAAGGCGCAGGACCTTTCCAGCCATATCGGCAAGATCCTGCGCGTCCGGGACGACGGTTCGGTTCCGCCGGACAATCCCTTTGTCGATGTCGATGGCGCGCTGGGCGAAATCTACAGCTATGGCCACCGCAACGTCTACGGAATGGACTGGCACCCGCGAACCGGCCAGATGTGGGCGTCGGAATTCGGTCCCGCCGGCGGCGACGAGGTCAATCTGATCCTGCCCGGCCATAATTACGGCTGGCCGCTCGTTTCGCTGGGCCGCCATTATTTTGGCAAGCTCGTCTCCGACCAGCCGTGGTTCCGCGAAGGCATGGACATGCCGATGTTCTTCTGGAATCCGACCTTCAACCCCGAGAACATGATGTTCTATACAGGCGACAGGTTTCCGCGCCTGAAGGGGAGCCTGATGGTCGCGGGCGCGGGCTCCAAGACGGTCGCGCAGCTTTCCATCATGGGCGACTTCGTTCGGCAAGGCGACACCATGCTAACAGAGCTGGACGTGCGCTTCCGCGACATCAGACAGGGGCCGGACGGCTACATCTACGTCCTGACCGAAGGTCGGCTGCGCGGGCCCGACGATACCGATGGCATGCTGCTGCGGCTGGAACCCACTGCCGCATCGCCGCCAGCAAGCGAGGCAAGCGGCAGGGCGTCTGATCCGTTTGAATCGCCGGACTGATCTTTCCATGGCAAAAACCCAGAAAACCCAGAAAACCCAGCAGGAACGGCCGCAGAACCAGCATGAAAAATAAACTTCTCATCGGCGCATTCGGGCTCACCGCGATGGGCGCGACGGTCACCACCGCCGCTGCCGGGGATCTGAAAGAGCTGCCCGAAGCCCCCGGCAAGGACGTGACCATGGCCGTCTGCACGCAGTGCCACGGGATCGATCTGTTCGCCCAGCCCCGCACCCCCGATGAATGGTCGCAGGTCGTCACTTTCATGATCGGCAATGGCATGTCGGTCAGCGATGACGAATACCGGATCATCCTCGATTACCTGTCCACAAACCTCGCGCCAAAACCCCCTGATTCGGCTTCGGCGGAATAACCGCGCCATCCCGAAGCAGAGCGAGCGCCGCACATCCGGCGGCGCCTTTGGGCCTGATGACATGGCCGCAATCGAACGATAAAGGCACCGGATGGCCCGGCTGCTTCTGTTCAACAAACCCTTTGGGGTCCTGTCGCAATTTACCGATCGCGGTTCGCCGACGGTTCGCGCGACCTTGTCCGATTTCATTGCGGTAAAGGGCGTCTATCCCGCCGGAAGGCTCGACCGGGATAGCGAAGGCCTGCTGCTCTTATGCGATGACGGGCGGTTGCAGGCACGCATTTCCGATCCACGTTTCAAAATGGCCAAGACCTATCTCGTGCAGGTCGAAGGTGACCCGCAGGAACGGGATCTGGAACCCTTGCGGCAAGGCGTACGGCTGAAAGACGGCATGACCATGCCTGCCGAAATCGCCCGCATCGACGCACCGGAACTGTGGCCGCGCGATCCGCCGATACGTCAGCGCAAGTCCATTCCCGACAGCTGGCTGAAGATCACCATCCGCGAAGGGCGCAACCGGCAGGTGCGCCGCATGACGGCGGCGGTCGGGTTCCCAACCCTCAGGCTCGTGCGCTGGTCGATCGGCGAATGGACCGTCTCCGGGGTCGCGCAGGGCCAGTTCAAGGAAATCTCCGTCTAGGCGGAGGCTGCAGCCCGCATCACGGCAGAATGCCAGGAATCCGAATACAATGAATTATCGCCACTCCTTCCACGCTGGAAACAGCGCCGACGTCGTGAAGCATTGCCTGTTGATCGCTCTTGTCAGGGCCCTGCAGCAAAAGCCGGGCGCATTGACCCTGATCGACACCCATGCCGGCTGCGGCCTCTACGATCTTAACGCAGATCAGGCCCAGCGCACCGGCGAGGCCGCGCAGGGCGTGGTCCGGGCCTTTGCCGACGCGCATCCGCTGCTGAACGACTACCGCGACGCGGTAAAGGCGGTGAACACCGGGGACGAGCCGGATCTCTACCCCGGCTCGCCGCGCGTTCTGGCGCAGCTTCTGCGCCCGCAAGACTTGCTGATCCTCAATGAAAAACACCCCGAGGATGCCAAGGCCCTGCGATATGCGATGCGCGGCACCTCCGCCGCCGTGCATGAACGCGACGCTTACGAGCTATGGCTGGCGTTGCTGCCGACGCGCACGCCGCGCGGCGTGGTGGTGGTCGACCCGCCTTACGAGCAGACGGATGAACGCGACCGGATCACCGCAACCTTGGCGGCTGCGCAGCGCAAATGGGCGCATGGCGTGACCGTGATCTGGTACCCTCTGAAAGACCGCGCCGCGCATGAGCGGTGGAAGCAGAAGCTGCGAAGGCTCGGCATCGCAAAATTCATGAGCGTGGAGCATTGGCTGTATGATGCCGACCAGCCCGGCATCTATAATGGCGCGGGTCTTTTCATCATCAACCCGCCCTATGCCTTCACGCAGGCGCTGCCGCCCTTGCTCGAAGCCCTGCGCGCCGCATTGGCGCCGGAAGGGCATAGGGGCGACATCACCGCAGAATGGTTGAGCGACTGAAACAGACCCGCATCACGCCCTTTTCAGCCGGTTTCACGACCGGTCCCAAAATCGGGACGAATGATGGGGATACGTGGCGGAGCGGGAGGGATTCGAACCCTCGATACGGGGTTACCGTATACACACTTTCCAGGCGTGCGCCTTCGACCACTCGGCCACCGCTCCGCATGCCTGATCTGTCAGGAAAACGCGCCCTAGCCGCGCTTTATCGATAGTGCAAGACACTTGGCTCACTTGCCCCCAAAGAGGGCTTAGATTGGCATCGGAGCGGTGCCGACACGGCTGAAATAGGCCGCCATGCCATTCTCCGCCTTACGGCTGAGGCGGATAATCGCGCGGCGACGATCGGCAGGATCGGGCAGGCGCTCGAACAGGCCGGCCTCGGTCATCTGGCCGATCCAGCGCAGCGCCGTGGTGGGCGGCACGCCCGATGCGATGCACAGGCTCGAAACGCACACGTCCTGCCCCTCTGCCCGCGCCGCCGTCAAGTCGAGCAGCATGTCCCAGGCAGGATCGGCGAAGAGTTCGGAATCGAAGAAATTCGCGCGCAGCTGCCGCTGTCGGATGATCTCACGCACATGGCCTGCATTGGGCAGTTCGCCATGCGCCTGTACGGCTTCATCCTCTGCCGCGCGGGCCATATAGGCGACATTGGGTGCATTGACCGCACTGGGTGCTTTGGGCGCAGACAGCCCGGCACCCATCTCGGCCCCGCCGATCCCGCCGATACGCCGTGCCAGCGAATGGACCTGTTCTGTCAGGCGGACGAGCGCGAGATGATCCTCATGCGTCATCTCATGCACGGAACGACCCGGCAGGCGCGCAAGCGCGGCGCCGATGGCCAGCGCATATTCGGCAGGCTTCGGATCGACCAGGAACTGGACACCGGCGCTGTCCATCGCGCCGAACACTGCATCGATCCCCTCGACCCGCGTGGCCACGATCAGCTGCGTCCCGCTCTGCCCCGCTCGCATGTCGAGCCGTGCCAGCGCCGCCAGGAGTTCGGCGCCGGGCACGGGCAGATCGATGATAACGAGATCGCCGAGCACCAGCGCCTCGTCTGTCAGCAGCTTGTCGAGGGGTTCGGCCTGCCGGACCATCAGCCCGGCATCAAGCACCTGATCCATCAGCGCATTACGCACCGCCGGGCGATCGGCAAGGATTGACACCGGGATGTTGGGCACCTTGCTGTCAGGCTGACGATTTTCGTCCGGCTGATCGTAAACGAACGGAGCTGCGATATGCGACATGAATGTTCCCCCTTACGGAAGAACACTTATGGAACATCAGCAGAACATGTCAATATGTTTCGCTGATTTTCAATATGTTAACCAATCAGTCTTCGAACGGATCGCGGACCAGGATGGTGTCTTCGCGTTCGGGGCTGGTCGACACCAGCGCCACGGGAGTCTCGATAAGTTCTTGAACACGCTGAATATACTTAATTGCCTGCGCCGGAAGATCGGCCCAACTGCGCGCACCTGCGGTCGTCTCGCGCCAGCCCTCCATTTCTTCATAGATCGGCTCGACCCGGGCCTGCTCCTGCGCATGCGCGGGCAGGTAATCGAGAATCTTGCCATCGAGTCGATAGCCCGTGCAGATCTTCACCGTCTCGAACCCGTCCAGAACGTCGAGCTTTGTCAGTGCGATACCGGTCACGCCCGAAATCGCGCAGCTCTGGCGGACCAGAACGGCATCAAACCAGCCACAGCGACGCTGACGCCCCGTGACCGTGCCGAATTCATGTCCGCGTTCGCCCAGCGTGCGGCCATCCTCGTCGTCGAGCTCGGTCGGGAACGGACCCGAACCGACGCGAGTGGTATAGGCCTTGACGATGCCCAGCACGAAGCCGGTGGCATTGGGGCCCAGACCCGACCCGCTGGCCGCCGTGCCGCTGACGGTGTTGGAGCTGGTGACGAAGGGATAGGTGCCATGGTCGACATCGAGCAGCACGCCCTGCGCCCCCTCGAAAAGGACCTTGGCGCCGGCCTTGCGCACCTTCTTCAGGCGCTTCCACACCGGCTGCGCGAACTGCAGCACATAGGGCGCGATTTCGCGCAGCTCGGCCAGCAGCTTTTCGCGGTCCACCGGCGGTTCGCCGAAACCGGCGCGCAGCGCATCGTGATGCGCGCAAAGCCGGTCGATCTGCGGATCCAGCGAATCGAGATGCGCAAGGTCGCACACGCGGATCGCACGGCGGCCGACCTTGTCTTCATAGGCAGGCCCGATGCCGCGTCCCGTGGTGCCGATCTTGCCGGCACCGGCAGCATTTTCGCGCAGACCGTCGAGATCGCGGTGAACAGGCAGGATCAGCGGGCAATTGTCGGCAATGGCGAAATTCTCGGCATTGATGGTCACGCCCTGCGCGGTCAGCTTCTCGACCTCGGCCTTCAGCGCCCAGGGGTCGAGCACCACGCCATTGCCGATGAGCGACAAAGTGCCGGTAACAATGCCCGAAGGCAGCAGCGAAAGCTTGTAGGTTACATCACCCACGACCAGCGTATGGCCGGCATTGTGCCCGCCCTGGAAACGGACGACGGCGTCGGCGCGGCTTGCCAGCCAATCGACGATCTTGCCCTTGCCTTCATCGCCCCACTGGGCACCGATCACGGTTACATTGGCCAAAGTACATGCCTTTCAAGCATCGCAAACTCGCCGCGCGGCTTAGGGGTATGAAGGTTTCACGGCAAGGGCGGTTTTGCCCGATTTGCCGCCTGATTTACGCTTGTTTGCACATTTGTTCGGGCTGGCGAAAGGCTTTGGCGTTTATGCGCTTTCGCATGAAACCGAAATTCATGTTCGTCTGTGCTTCGCTGACCCTTCTCGCCGTCGCCCCGGCAACGGCGCAGCAGGTGCCCCCGGCCCCCTCGGTATCGCGGCCGCAGGCTGCGCCAGCGCCCGCACCTGCCCCTGCCCCGGCGGCAGCACCCACCGCGCGCGAGATCGCCTATGGCGGCGCGCAATTGCAGCGAATGGATTTCTACGCCTCTCCGGTTGAAGGCGTGCGCCCGCTGATCCTTTTCGTGCATGGCGGCGCATGGGTCGGCGGCGATAAGTCCGATTCGACCGGCCCTGCCAAGGTTCGCCATTACACGCAGGCCGGATACCAGTTCGCCAGCGTCAACTATCGCCTCTTGCCGGAAGTCGACATCGAGGATCAGGCCGCCGATGTCGCCGCGTCATTGGCGGCACTGCTGGACCGCTCGGCAGAACTCAATATCGACAGCCGCCGCGTGATCCTGATGGGGCATTCCGCCGGCGCGCATCTTGCCGCGCTGGTCGCGACCGATCCGCGGTTTTTGCGGCCCTATTCGCTGGAGCCGGGCGATATCGGCGGCGTCGTGCTGCTGGATGGCGCGGCCTATGACGTGCCGAGCCAGATCGTCGATGCGGGCCCGCTGCTGGGCTTTGCCTATCGCATCGCCTTCAGTTCCGACCCCGGACGGCAGCGGCTGCTCTCACCATCGGGGCATACTGAAACCCTCAATGCGCGCAGTTTCCTGCTGATGCATGTGGAGCGTAACGAATCCATCCGACAGGCGCGGACGCTGGCCGCGCGTTTGCAGGAAAATGGAACGCGGGCGACAGTGGAGGGCGTACCCGGCAAGGGCATGGACGGCCACAACATGATCAACGCCATGCTGGGCCGCAGCGATTCCCCGGCGACGCCAATTGTCGATGATTACCTGGCAGGGCTGTTCACACCCTCGCCCGCGCGCATCGGGGGTTAGATCGCCTCGGGGCCTTTCGCACCCAGCACATGCGTGCAAGCCAGCGCCCCGGCGTCGTCGCTTTCCGACAAGGCGGCGCGGGTGCGCCAGCCTTCGGCGCGCAGGGTTTCGGCCTTTTCCCGGTCATAGCCAAGCGGTAGGAACAGCACGCGATCCGCACCCTCCAGCGGGTTCGCGTCGATCAGCGGATCGGGATAGAGCGAGAAGCCGGTTGCCGCCTCGTCATGCCCTGCTTCGCCCGGACGCGCCTCGCCGGTCACGCGATAAGTGCCGCCCCGGCCCAGCTCGCCGCGCACGCCATCGGCGTAGATCGTGAAGCCGAACCAGCTTTGATATTCGAAGCCGTGCCTTTCGCTGGGATCAAGCGTGATCCGCGCGGCATTGCCGACCTGCGCCGCAATCTCACGCAGCCCGGAGATGCGGGTCCCCAATGCGCCGCCATCACTGATGGCGCGGTCGAATTCCTCAAGCCGGGCAATGGCCGCATCGAAGGGCCCGGTCGCATAGAGCAGAGGCAGGAACGCCTCACCGCCCGCAGCCGAGAGGCCGCCGGCATCCTTGGCATCCAGCTCGCGGCGTACCGCAATCACCGCCTCGGGCGGCAGCGGGTGCGCCTTTTCGACCAGCGTATCGACCAGGTCGGGCAGTGTGAAATCGACCGATATCCCGGTCGCGCCCGCTGCCCGCAGCGTCTCGATCGCCAGCAATACGGTTTCGGCAGCAGCGGCGGCATTGTCCGCGCCGATGATCTCGGCGCCGATCTGCAACTGCTCACGTTCAGGCGCGAGGCCGTCGCCCTTGATCCGCAGAACCTGACCCGCATAGCTGAGGCGCAGCGGGCGCGGCGCACTGCCAAGCCCTGTTGCGATGATCCGGCCAACCTGCACCGTCATGTCGGCACGGACCGACAGGGTGCGCAGCGAAACCGGATCGGTGAAGCGTACCATGCGGTTCTTGCGCACGCCCGCCATGCGGCTGGCCAGCGAACGTTCGAATTCCACCAGCGGCGGCTGCACCGGATCATATCCATGGGCCGAAAGCACATCCACCATGGCGCGGGTCACGCGCATCGCTTCGGCCGCCCGCGGCGGCAGGCGGTCCGCAAGCCCTTCGGGCAGCAGGTCGGGGTCGGGGCCGTTATTGGCGAACGGATTGATCGGCGTCGTCATCGCTAGCGCCTCTAGATAGCGAAACGGGGAGAGGCAAGCGCATTGCCCCTCCCCGCGTCTTCCGGTGTTCGGTCCGGCTTAGAAGGTCAGCGCCTTCACCACCTTCACGCCCGGCAGTTCGCAGGCCTCTTTAAGCACGTCCTGCGCGATCGGCTGATCGACCGAAAGCAGCAGCACCGCCTCACCACCGGTTTGGCGGCGACCAAGGTGGAACGTGCCGATATTGATGCCGTTCTTGCCCAGCAGCGACCCGATCGAGCCGATGAAGCCCGGCGCGTCCGCGTTGACGACATAGAGCATGTTGCCGGTGAGTTCCGCCTCGATCCCGATGCCGAAGATGTCGACCAGGCGCGGCTGGGTCTTGCCGAAGAGCGTGCCCGCGACGGTGCGCTCGCCCGCCTCGGTGTCGATCTTGATACGAACCAGTGTCTGGTAATCGCCCTCGCGCTCACGGCGGATCTCGCGCACGTCAAGCCCGCGTTCCTTTGCCAGATAGGGGGCGTTGACCATGTTCACGCTTTGCGAATAGCGCTTCATCAGGCCCGCGAGCACGGCGCCCGTGATTGGCTTGATGTTGAGCTGTGCCGCAGCGCCCTCGACCTCGATCCCGATGCGGGTGAGATTGCCATGCGCCAGCTGCCCGACGAGCGAACCCAGCTTTTCGGCCAGGGCCATATAGGGCTTGAGCTTGGGCGCTTCCTCTGCAGACAGCGAAGGCATATTGAGCGCATTGGTCACGCCGCCATTGACGAGGTAATCGGCCATCTGCTCGGCCACCTGCAGCGCGACATTGACCTGCGCCTCGGTCGTCGATGCGCCCAGATGCGGGGTGCAGATGAAGCCGGGGGTGCCGAATAGCGGGCTGTCCTTGGCCGGTTCGGTCTGGAACACGTCAAGCGCCGCGCCAGCGATATGGCCGGAATCGAGCAATTCCTTCAGCGCCGCCTCATCGATCAGGCCGCCGCGCGCGCAATTGACGATGCGCACGCCCTTCTTGGTACGGCCCAGACGTTCGCGGTTGAGGATGTTGCGCGTCTCGTCGGTCAGCGGGGTGTGGAGCGTGATGAAATCGGCACGCTTTTCCAGCTCTTCCAGATCGACCTTTTCGACGCCCATCTCGACGGCACGTTCCTCGGTGAGGAAGGGGTCATAGGCCACGACCTTCATGCGCAGGCCGAGGGCTCGGCTGGCGACGATCGAGCCGATATTGCCAGCGCCGATGAGGCCCAGCGTCTTGCCGGTGACTTCGACGCCCATGAAATCGTTCTTGGGCCATTCGCCCTTTTGCGTACGCTCATTCGCAGCTGGGATTTCGCGGGCCAGCGCCATGATCATGGCGATTGCGTGCTCGGCAGTGGTGATCGAATTGCCGAACGGGGTGTTCATCACCACCACGCCCTTGGAGCTGGCAGCCGGGATGTCGACATTGTCGACGCCGATACCGGCGCGGCCGATGACCTTGAGATTGGTCGCGGCTTCGAGAACGTCTTCGGTCACCTTCGTCGCGGAGCGGATGGCAAGGCCGTCATATTCGCCGATGCAGGCGATCAGCTCTTCCTTGCTCATGCCGGGCTTCACGTCGACATCGCAGCCACGCTCTTCGAAAATGCGCGCGGCATTGGGGTCCATCTTGTCGGAAATAAGAACTTTGGGCTTGGCCATGATAGCCTCCCTTTCTCTTTGAAATCGGGGAATTGCGGGCGGGATTTCAGGCCCCGCCCCCACGTAAATCGCGTGTTCGGATCAGGCTGAAAGCTGCGCCCAGGCCCAGTCGAGCCAAGGGCCAAGCGCCTCAATATCCGCGGTGTTTACGGTCGCGCCGCACCAGATGCGAAGGCCTGCGGGCGCATCGCGGTAACCCGCGATGTCAAAGGCTGCGCCCTCGTCTTCGAGCAGCTTGGCGAACTTCTTGATGAAGTCCGTGTCCGCGCCCTCGACAGTGAGGCACACGCTGGTGTTCGAACGGATCGCGGGGTCTGCGACCAGATGGCCGAGCCACGAGCGGTCCTCGACGATCTTATTCAGCGCAGCGGCATTGGCGTCCGCGCGCGCCTTCATGGCCTTGGCGCCGCCGATCTGCTTCGCCCATTCCAGCGAAACGATGGCATCCTCGACAGCCAGCATCGACGGGGTGTTGATGGTCTCGCCCTTGAACACGCCCTCGATCAGCTTGCCGCCCTTGGTCAGGCGAAAAACTTTCGGCAGCGGCCATGTGGGGGTGTAGCTTTCAAGGCGCTCGACCGCGCGGGGGCCGAGGATCAGCACGCCATGGCCGCCCTCACCGCCCAGCACTTTCTGCCAGGAGAAGGTGGCGACGTCGATCTTCGTCCAGTCGATGCTCTGCGCGAAAACGGCGCTGGTGCTGTCGGCAAAGGACAGGCCCTCGCGGGTTTCCGGGATCCAGTCCGCATTCGGAACGCGAACGCCGCTGGTGGTGCCGTTCCAGGTGAAGAGCACGTCGTTCGACCAGTCCACGGCGGAAAGATCGGGGATCTCGCCATAATCGGCGGTCATCACGGTGGGGTCGATCTTGAGCTGCTTGACCGCATCGGTCACCCAGCCCTGGCCAAAGCTTTCCCAGGCCAGCGTGGTAACCGGGCGCGCGCCCAGCATGGTCCACATCGCCATCTCGAACGCGCCAGTATCCGAACCGGGCACGATGCCGATGCGGTGCGTTTCGGGCAGCTCCAGCAGTTCGCGCATGAGATCGATGCAATACGCCAGACGCGCCTTGCCGATCTTGGAGCGATGCGAGCGCCCAAGCGATGCGGTTTCAATGATTTCGGGAGTCCAAACCGGGGGCTTGGCACAGGGACCGGACGAGAAAAATGGACGCTCCGGTAGCGTCGGCTTTGTATCAGTCATTTAAGACTCTCCTTACAGAGAGCACGCGCGGCGTTGGGACCGCGTGGCCCGCTCGCCGCACTAGAGTAAGCCGCCGAACTGTCAAGCGGATGCGTGCATAAGCCGGTGGGAAGTGGTTCATCTGCGGTGAAGGCCCGGTGCGTAAGAAACCACGCAAAACCCTAGGGAAAGCGCAAGGATGTGGCTTGGCGGGCGCGCGCCGGGCCGGTTAGGATGAGACTTATGGACAAGGTCGCGAACCTGCCCGCAGGCCACGATAAGCGCATGACGACGCAGCGAATCGCCCGCATCTCGGCGCTGGCGGCGATGCTTGCGCTTGCCTCCTGCGCGCCGCAGGCAGTGCGGCAGACGGGTGGCGAAACGGTAAGCGGACCAAGACCCACACCGCGCCCCACCATCGCACCTGCATCCGAAAGCGAACGCATCTGCCGCCGCGAACTGGCCGAACTAGGCGCGGATTTCGTGCCCTTGCCGAACCTCAGTGCCGGATCATGCAGTTCAAGCAATGCGGTCACGCTCTATCACCTTGCCAGCGACAACAGCCGCGTGACGGTGACGAACCTGCCGCGCATCTCCTGCACATTGTCGCAAACCCTGTCGAACTGGACCCGCTATGGCGTGAGCCGCGCGGCGCAACAGATGCTGGGCAGCCCGGTGGTGAAGGTGGAGACCTTTGGCAGCTACAACTGCCGCAATGTCGCGGGATCATCGCGCCGTTCCGCCCATTCGACGGCGAGTGCGGTCGACATCTCGGGCTTCGTGCTGGCCGACGGGCGGCGGATCACGGTGAAAGCGGGCTGGAACGGCTCCGCTGCCGAACGCCGCTTCCTGCGGGTGATCCACGGCAGCGCCTGCAAGCGTTTCGGCACCGTATTGGGCCCCGATTACAATGCAGCGCATGAGGATCACCTGCATCTGGAGGCAGGTGGCGACGGGTTTTGCCGTTGAGCATTCTCGACAGGTAAAGGCGAGCGAAATGGGACTGGATATCCTAGCCATTGGCCGACCGAGGCAAGGCCTCGAAATAGAATGGCGGCAATGGGTGATCTCGATTTTTACAGGAGAGCTCGACTTCCAAGATCCCGACCACGCCAATCCAGGCGTCAATATCGCGCCAATTGAAGAACCGGCAGCTATCCGTGATCGATACGAAACCCAGTTTCGCGGCAACCTGCTCCAGAATTGTGGCGCCGTGCTAGACCGGGTTCTGATCACGGCAGCATGGGAAAACCGCTTCGCTGATGAAGCACTCGAATATGGGGATGCCCTTGTGAAGGCCGTGGGCGAGGCCCGGCAAAAAGCTCGCCATGGCTTCGGAGGCTCGTCCAGCAGTCGTCTTGGGCCACTTCGCAGGAGAAAGCCCCCTCAAGATCCCGGATCAAATCGAACTCGTGCAATATGCAGGTGAGTGGATGCGTTTCTGGGGCAGCCGGGGTCATGCGATCTGCGCATCTTACTGACCGGTACCTCCTCTTGTTTGGACTGTCCGATCAATCTTCTCCCTTGCGCGCACCGCCATCATCCCCTACCCCGCCCGCGTCATCCGGGGAGTAGCCGCCCGCGCAAGCGGGACCTGCCGTCGACATACTCGGCCGAGAGGCCGCGGCGCGACAGGGAAGTATCTTCTGGCGAGACCGCATGACACCGCAGCCTCCGCTTTGCCGAGCGGGGGGCCGTGGTGTCATCGGTATTGTAGAAGAAACGCTCGGCGCATGGAGTTCATCTGGATGGAAGCCTTTTTCACCTCGACCGCCGTCGTTGCCCTCGCCGAGATCGGCGACAAGACGATGCTGCTCGCCCTGCTTTTGGCCGCACGGTTCCGCCGCCCGTGGCCCGTAGTCTGGGGCATATTATTCGCGACGCTGGCCAATCATTTCCTTGCCGCCCTGCTGGGCGCGACGGTGGCAGGCCTGCTGGATGGGCCCGTGTTCCGCTATATCGTCGCCGCAGGCTTTGTCGCCATGGGCCTGTGGACGCTGGTGCCCGACAAGCTGGATGATGACGAGGACCCCAAGAGCCGAGGCGGCGCCTTCGTCACCACGCTCATCACCTTTTTCCTCGTCGAGATCGGCGACAAGACACAGATCGCCACAATCGCGCTCGGCGCCCGCTATGACAGCGCGCTCTGGGTAACGGCGGGCACGACGCTCGGCATGATGCTGGCGAATGTCCCCGCGGTTTTTGCCGGCGACTGGCTGACCCGCCGCATCTCGCTGAAGGCGGTGCGCATCGCGGCAGCGGCGCTGTTCATCGTGCTGGGCATCGTGCTTGCGATAGAGACGGCGGGCCTCTTGGGCTGATCCGTCATCCGCTTGACCGGGCGGGCGTAGGAGTGGGCGGCTCCGAACAGATGCTCGCCCACCCGGTCGATCGGTATCGGGGTGGAAGGGCTGACCAGGAAACGCCAATCCCTTCCCCGACACGGGTGGACAGATCAATGCAGCCAGTCGCCCATCGAGGCCTCGAGCCGGAGGCGGACCGCTTCGGCGGCATGGCGCGCGCCCAGCTTGTCCATCATGTTGCCGCGGTGGATCTCCACCGTGCGGGGCGAGATTTCCAGTTCGCGGGCAATCACCTTGTTCGAACAGCCCTGCGTCAGCCGGTCGAGCACTTCGCGTTCGCGGTTGGAGAGAAGCGAGATGCGCATGCGCGCCTCGATCGCGCGGCGACGGTAAAGCGCCTGGTTCTCCGCCTCTTTCGATACGCGGCGAAGGGTCGAGGCAAGCGCCTCGGGATCGACCGGCTGTTCGAGATAATCGAAAGCGCCACTGCGCATCGAATTGACGACCCGCTCCATCTTCGGGTTGGCGGCCATAGCAATGACCGGCAGCCATGCCCCGCGCTGCGAGATCGCATCCATCAGCGCCAGCACGCCGCCGAATTCCGGATCGTCATGGGCAAGAATTATGCCGTCATCGGGCATGTGCCGGGTAAGCTCGTCGATACTCTCATATACTTCGGCATGATGGCCGAGATCGAAGATGATGCGGGCAAACGCCGCCCGATTGCGGGGCTCGGCGTCGACGATGTGAATGATGATGCGCTGTTCCATGAACGGAACATTTGCGGAACCATCCGGGTCTCGCCACTAAGGTTAAACCCGTTATGGATGTATCGAATTTGTTAAGCCAAAGAGCCAAGGAAGTGCGTCAAATAACGCTCCGAAATGGAGGTAATGGCCGCCGGACTTTCGCAAAAAACCCTTCGAATCAGGGTGTTTTGGTAAGAATCACCCGGCTTCTTCGTCCTGATTGAAGCTGTAATCGGGCAGCGAATGGAACGCCGCGCGCAACGCCTCGCTCCAGTTCGTGGAGATTTCCTGGAAATAGGGATCGCTGGCTAGGATGCGCCGCTGGTGCAGCGGCTCGAAATTGTCGCGCTCCAGCACAAGCACATCAAGCGGCATGCCGACCGAAAGGTTCGCCGCCAGAGTGGAATCGAAGGACACCATCAGGAGCTTGATCCCGTCCTCAAAGCTCATCGTGCGGTCATAGCCGCGGATGATGATCGGACGGCCGTATTTGGTCTCACCGATCTGGAAGAAAGGCGTGTCTTCGCTCGCCTCGATGAAATTGCCTTCGGGATAAATGAGGAAGAGGCGCGGCTCCATCCCCGCGATCTGGCCGGCGACGATGATGCTGGCGGTAAAGCGCGGACCGCCCGACTGCCCGTTGGACAGCTGCCGCTCCTCGATAGTTTCGCGCAGCAGTTCGCCGATATGATTGGCGACCTGGAACATGGTCGTGCACTTCAGGATCGAAGGCTCCCGGTCCTCCGGCGCCTTGGTGCGCTCTTCCAGCTTTGAAATGACCGCCTGCGTCGTGGCGAGATTGCCCGCCGTCATCACCGCGATCACCCGCTCTCCGGGTACCGTCCAGTGAAACATCTTCCGGAACACCGAGATATTGTCGACACCCGAATTGGTGCGCGTGTCGCTCATGAGCACCAGCCCGCGATCGAGCATCATGCCGACGCAATAGGTCACTTCAACCGTCCTTCATCGAAATCCATGCGCAAGGCTAGTCCGCCAGCCTTGCGCAAACCATAGAGCCTAAGGCCCAGTTCCACAGGCGCGTCAATATCCCTTGCGCAACCGCATCCGAGATTTCGGATTTCACGGCAGATCCTGCCGAACACATCAGCCCTGCGATTGGCTCTGCTGCGATTGCGCCTGCGCCTGGCCGTTCGCGCCCTGGCTCTGGGACTGGCTCGCACCGCGATTCTCAACCGCGAGTTCGACAGTCAGGCTGTCGCTCATGCCGCCAAGCTGAATGCCGGTGATCGGTGCGGCCTCTCCATAATCGCGGCCTGTAGCGACGCGGATATAACGCTCGTCCGGGCAGATCTTGTTCGAGATATCGAAGCCGACCCAGCCCAGGTCGTCGACATAAGCCTCCGCCCAGGCGTGGCTCGCTTCCTGCTCGACCCGCTCATCCATCATCAGATAGCCGGAGACATAGCGCGCCGGAATTCCGAGATGCCGCGCGATGCCGATAAAGACATGCGCATGGTCCTGACAGACCCCTTTCCCGGCGGCCAGCGCGTCCTCCGCCCTGGTCTCGGCATCGGTCTCGCCGGTCTGGTATTCCATCTCCTCCAGCACGGCGGAGCATAGCGAATGAAGCGTGTCGAGCGTCGAATCCTCGTTACGGGCTAACTGCTGGGCCAGCGCCTTCATCTTCGGCCCCGGCTTGGTCAGCTTCGTCTGGCTGAGGAAATGCCAGCGCGGCAGATGGCCCGCATGGCGGCCGATCACGCCTGCATTATCGGCGGTGTCGACGATGCCTTCGCATTCGATGACCACCTCATGCACGCCGGGATCGACCGCGATCAGGACCGTCGTGTTCATGTTGTGATCGTCGTAATGCAGCTCTTCATGCGCGCCGGTATAGCGCATGTTCCATTCCACCACGGTCTGCCCGCTGGTGGATTTGGGCGTCAGGTGCAGGCGCTGCAGCGCGTGCACGACCGGCTCCCTGAAGGTGTATTTGGTACGGTGATGGACGGCGAGACGCATGGCTTCTCCCTATTCCACGAAGCGGTAATCGGCCTCGACCGCACGCGCAATATCGTTGTTGTCGGTGATGAAATCGGCCAGAAATTCGTGCAGGCCGGTATCGAAGATCTTGTCCACGTCGGCGTCGTGCAGGCGCATGTCGGCCTTGCGCATCACCTCGTGGGTATAAAGTTCCTCGCCATATTGCAGGGCAAGGCTGGCAAGGTTCGACCGGATCTTGGCGTAGCAGAACGCAAGGCTGCGCGGGAACCGGCCATCGAGGATCAGGAAATCGGCGATGCTCTTCGCCTCCATGTTTCCGGCGTTGAGCCAGCGATAGGCGCGCTCCGCCCCCAGTGACCGCAGGATCGTTTCCCACTGAACATTGTCGAGGCTGGAGCCGACATAGGAGAGCGAAGGCAGCAGCACGTAATATTTGACGTCGAGGATGCGCGCGGTGTTGTCGGCGCGTTCGATGTAATTGCCGATGCGCGCGAAATTATAGATGTCGTTCCGCAGCATCGAGCCGTCCATCGACCCGCGCACCAGCGTCGATTCACGCTTCACCGCGGCGATCGCGTCGCCCAGATTGATCTGCGTGACCGGCTTTGCCAGCAGATCGTTCATCTGCAGATAGCTTTCGTTCACCGCCTCCCACAATTCGGAGGTGATGACATTCCTGACCGCGCGCGCATTCTGGCGCACCTGCCCGATCAGATTGCGGATCGAATTGGGATTGTCCTTGTCACGCAGGATGTAATTCCACACCTGCATGCCGGTATAGGTGCCGTTCTTTTCGAGATAGGCCTCTGCCATGCCCGCCGTCTCGACGATGGAGCCCCATTCCTGCTCTGCCGTGATGGAATCGCGGGTCAGCGCCATGCGGAAACCGGTATCGATCAGGCGCGCATAGTTTTCCGCCCGCTCAAGATAGCGGAACATCCAGAACAGGCCGTTTGCACTGCGTCCGAGCATCAGTCCTCCAGCACCCAGCTATCCTTGGTGCCGCCGCCCTGGCTGGAATTCACGACAAGCGATCCTTCCTTCAATGCCACGCGCGTCAGCCCGCCCGGCGTGATGTCGATGCCATTGGGGCTCATCAACACGAACGGGCGCAGATCGACATGGCGCGGGGCAAGGCCCTTTTTCGCCAGGATCGGCACGGTGGAAAGCGACAGCGTAGGCTGCGCGATATAATTATGCGGGTTCGCCTTCAGCTTCTCGGTGAACTTGGCGATCTCGCGCTTCGAAGAGGTCGGGCCGATCAGCATGCCATAGCCGCCCGAGCCATGAACTTCCTTCACGACGAGATCCTTGATATTGTCGAGGACGTATTTAAGCGCGTCCTCCTCCATGCATCGCCAGGTCTCGACATTCGGGAGCAGCGGCTTTTCGCCGGTATAGAATTCCACGATTTCGGGCATGAAGCTGTAAAGCGCCTTGTCGTCCGAAATGCCAGTGCCCGGCGCATTGGCAATGGTGACGCCGCCTGCGCGATAGACATCCATGATGCCCGGCACGCCCAGCATGGATTCCGGATTGAACGTCAGCGGATCGAGGAAATCGTCGTCGATGCGGCGATAGATCACGTCGAGCGGCTTGTACCCGCGCGTCGTGCGCATCTGCACGCGCCCGTCCATCACGCGAAGGTCAGACGCCTCCACCAGTTCCGCGCCCATCTGGTCGGCGAGGAAGCTGTGCTCGTAATAAGCGGAGTTGTAGATGCCCGGCGTCAGCACGGCGAGAGCAGGCTTGCCCTTGCCGTCGAATGCAGGCGGTGCGCAGGCGGCAAGGCTGCGTGCCAGCCGCCGCGGATAATTCGATACAGGCGCGACTTTTACCCGGGTGAACAATTCCGGGAACATCGCCATCATCGTCTCACGGTTCTCCAGCATATAGGAGACGCCGCTGGGCGTGCGGGCGTTGTCTTCCAGCACGTGGAAGTCATTCGGTCCGGTGCGGACAAGGTCGATGCCGGTGATATGGGTGTAGATCCCGCCCGGCGGCGTGAAACCGCACATGTGGGGCAGGAACGCCTCATTCCCGCGCAAGAGCCATTCGGGCACGCGGCCCGACTTGATGATTTCCTGCCGGTGGTAAAGATCGTGAAGAAACGCGTTCAGCGCCCTCACCCGCTGGTCGATGCCTTTCGACAGGCGCCGCCATTCGGGCGCGGTGATGATCCGCGGCACCGGGTCGAATGGGATAAGGCGTTCCTCCGCCTCGTCCTGACCATAGACGTTGAAGGTGATGCCGGTGCGGCGAAAGAATGCCTCCGCCTCGCGGTGCTTCTTCCGCAACGCCTGCGGGTTCTGTTCATCGAACCATTCGCAATAGCCGGAATAGGCGTCACGGATCGCACCGTCACCGCCATGCATCTCGTCGAACTTGATATTGTCGTCGGCGTTCATGAATCCCCACTCATGATTCAGGCTTGTCGGCGGTTTTTTGCTGCGTTGCAACCCGGCTAAGCCTTTCGGGCCCCATTGCCAGCAATTGCGAGACCTTTTCGATTACTGCCGGATGCCATGCGAAGCCCATATGCGTGCAGCGCATGGGAATGGCGAGATCGCGCTCCCCCGTCTTGCCGCAGGCGCAGTGGCGATGGATCACCCCGTCCTTCGCGCTCCACAGCGCGATGGTCGGCATGGGCGGCTTCTCGGCGAAATCCTCACCCACCGGCGGATTATCGACCGCATGGCCGGTAATCAGGTGATAGACCCGCCATGCGTTATTGCCGTGCATGTCGCCCGAAAACGGCGTGCCCATCGTCACGACCATTTCCACGCAATCGGGCAGCCGCTTGGCCGCCTCTCGCGCGAATACGCCGCCAAGGCTCCAGCCGACCAAGGTGATCTTGCGCCCCTCGGCGCGGCAGACGCGTTCGATGCGTGACAGCAGCCGGTCAAAACGATCCTGGCTAGGCCCCAGGTTCCAGCCGAGCCCCCAGTCGGTGACCGAATGGCCCGCCCCTTCCAGTGCCTTGCGCATCGCGGCCATGCGCCATGGATGCGATCCGAAACCGGGCAGCAACATGACCGCGCGCGGTTCGTCGGCCTTGGCAATGTTCATCCGGCCATGCAGCGCCGCATAGACGCGCGGAAAGGCGAGCGAGGCGAATTCCGAAACCAGCAGGCTGGAACGCGGAGTCTGCACACCCTGCGGATGCGGACGAAGTGCCAATGCGCGCCTGCGCCTGATCTCACCCAGCAGGAAACCGATACCGCGGCCCGTGCGGTCGCTGGCAGGATGGCTTGTCGCAGGGGGGGTGGTCTCAGCCGTCATGCCGCCGGGGTGTACCATTGAAGTGCATTGGTAACCAATGCGAAACGGCCCCGCCGGTTTCCGGGCGGGGCCGCATTTAATCTTCGCAATCAGGCGCAGTCGCCTGTCCGGGTCTGGGTGACCTGCATGGTCATGTCCATCGTCTGCCCGCCCGTTTCGACCTGCGTGTCGACCGTCAGGTCCGAACTGGTCGAGGTGACGGTGCCGTTCATCCCCATCTGCATCGTGCCGCCCTGCATTTCGCAGGTCGCCTTGCCGGTCACATTGCCGCCATCGACGGACAGGTTATTGAAGTCGCACTGACCGCCATTGCCGATCTGGCCCAGCTGCTCTTCAAACCCTTTTTCCGCGTCTTCGGGCGTCAGGCAGTAACCGTCGGCAAAGCCGCTCTCCATGTTGGTCTTGATCATGTCGAGCATGTTCTCGGGCGCGCCGGGCATGTTGAAGCTCAGGATCTCGACCTTCATGTCATACTGACCGGGCTGCGGCTTATCGAGCTTGGCATATTCGGCGGCCGCATCGTCGAGAGACATGACCTCTTCGCTGTCGGCGCCGGCGGTTTCCTCTTCGCTCGAACAGGCGGCCAAAGCCAGGGCAGAGCCTGCCATGATCATGGCGGCAAAAGCGCGAAACGGGCGGCGAGTGGCTAAGTTCATTGCAGAAATTCCCCCAGGCATATTCATCGATATCGGCGGGCATTGCAGATGATCGCGGTGCTGGCAATTGCGAACGCGCCTTATTGCCCCCATATCTCCGCGCATGGCCGAACTCGTAATCCGCAGGGGTCTGGAAGAGCCCGACACATCCGAATCGTTCACTCCCCACCGCCCGGAACGGCCCGAAAAGTCGTTGCCGGGCAAAAGGTTCGAACTCGTCAGCGAATACGAACCCGCAGGCGACCAGCCGACCGCGATCGGCGAACTGGTGGAATCCGCAAGGGCGGACGAGCAGACTCAGGTGCTTCTGGGCGTGACCGGTTCGGGCAAGACCTTCACCATGGCCAAGGTCATCGAGGAATTGCAGCGCCCCGCCCTGATCCTCGCGCCCAACAAGATCCTCGCCGCGCAGCTTTACGGGGAGTTCAAGAGCTTCTTCCCGAACAATGCGGTCGAGTATTTCGTGTCCTACTACGACTACTACCAGCCGGAGGCATATGTCCCCCGGTCCGACACCTATATCGAGAAGGAAAGCTCGACCAACGAGGCGATCGACCGGATGCGCCATTCGGCCACCCGCGCTCTCCTCGAACGCGACGACGTGATCATCGTCGCATCGGTTTCCTGTCTTTACGGCATCGGCTCGGTCGAGACTTATTCGGCCATGATCTTCAAGCTGGAAAAAGGCATGGAGGTCGACCAGCGCGAGATCATCAGGAAGCTCGTCGCCCTGCAATACAAGCGCAATGACGCAGGGTTCGCCCGCGGCAATTTCCGCGTGCGCGGCGACAATCTCGAAATCTTTCCCTCGCACTACGAAGACATGGCGTGGCGCGTCAGCTTTTTCGGTGACGAGATCGAGGAGATTGCCGAATTCGACCCGCTTACCGGCAAAAAGGGCGCCACTCTCGACCGGGTGAAGGTGTTCGCAAACTCGCACTATGTCACCCCCGGACCGACGATGAAGCAGGCGACCGAAGCGATCCGCTTCGAGCTGAACGAGCGGCTGAAGGAGCTGCACGAACAGGGCATGCTGCTGGAGGCGCAAAGGCTGGAGCAGCGCACCAATTTCGACCTTGAGATGATCCACGCCACCGGGTCATGCGCGGGAATCGAGAATTATTCGCGCTTCCTGACGGGCCGCCTGCCGGGCGAACCGCCGCCGACATTGTTCGAATATCTGCCCGATAATGCACTGCTATTCGTCGACGAAAGCCACCAGACCGTGCCGCAGATCGGCGCCATGTCCAAGGGCGATCACCGGCGCAAGATCACGCTGGCCGAATATGGCTTCCGCTTGCCGTCGTGCATCGACAACCGCCCCCTTCGTTTCAACGAGTGGGACGCGATGCGCCCGCAGACTTTCTGTGTCTCCGCCACTCCCGGCGGGTGGGAGATGGAGCAGACCGGCGGTGTGTTTGCCGAACAGGTCATCCGCCCAACCGGCCTGATCGACCCGCCGGTCGAGATCCGCCCGGTCGAGGACCAGGTCCAGGACTGCATCAACGAGTGCAAGGAGACCGCGAAGAAGGGCTATCGCACGCTGGTCACCACGCTGACCAAACGCATGGCGGAAGACCTGACCGAATTCATGCACGAGGCGGGAGTAAAGGTCCGCTACATGCACAGTGACGTCGAAACGCTGGAGCGTATCGAGCTGATCCGCGACCTCAGGCTTGGCGTTTATGACGTGCTGGTCGGCATCAACCTCTTGCGCGAAGGGCTCGACATTCCCGAATGCGGGCTCGTCTGTATTCTCGATGCCGACAAGGAAGGCTTCCTGCGCAGCGAAACTTCGCTGATCCAGACCATTGGCCGCGCTGCGCGCAACGTCGATGGCCGTGTCATCCTTTACGCCGACCGCATCACCGGATCGATGGAACGCGCCATGGCGGAAACCGACCGCCGCCGCGAAAAGCAGGAGGAGTATAACCGCGAGCACGGGATCACGCCTGCCACGATCAAGCGCCGTATTGCCGATATCGTCGCCGATACCGCATCGAAGGACGGCGTCACCGTCGACACGGGCGATGATGAGCGCAACAATCTCGTCGGCCACAATTTGCGCGCCTATATCGAAGAGCTGGAGGGCCGCATGCGCGCCGCGGCCGCCGATCTGGAGTTCGAGGAAGCGGGCCGCCTGCGCGATGAGATCCGCCGGCTGGAGAGCGAGGAACTCGGCTTGCCGGAAGATGAGCACAAAGCGCCGCGAGTCGGTCGATCAAACGAGGGAAAACCCGGCACGCGGAAATTGCGTTACGGCAAGACTCAGCGCAAATGGAATAAATGAGCCAGCCCTTCCCCCTTCGCGGCGCCATCGGCGCATGTGCCCTGATTGCGCTATCCGCCTGTTCCGGCGGCAGCGAAGAAGTGAAGAGCGACGAGCCGCAGGGCCGCACCATCCATATGTCGCTGGGCGGCACGGCCAATGCTGCCGAACGCCTGTCCGACCCGGAAGAACTGCCCATGCCGGGCAAGATCGACCCGGAAGACGCGCGCTGGGTGCGCAGCGGCAATGGCGCGCAATATGGCGAACCGGGAATGCCTCCGCTGATCGACATCATCTGCGTCGGCGGCAAGGTGCAGGCCACGCGCCACGTGCCGTCGGACAAGGGAGCAGAGGCGATGTTCGCCTTTGTCGGCTACCGCGGCATATTGCGCCTGCAAGTCAGCAATGACGGCACGGAATGGACCGGCGCGCTGGATGCGAAGGATCCGCACTGGATCGCGATCACCGGCGGGCCTTTCTACGCCACCGTCGCGGGCGGCGGCAAGGTTATCTCGCCCGCCTCCTCCATGCTGGGCGAGGTGGTGAAATCCTGCCGCGCCAGCACGAAGGATGCGGCGACAACCGCCTAGAGCTTGCCGAATTTTTCTTCGTAACCGGCGGTATCGCCCTCAGCGAGGTACTTGGCCTGCGAGCGCCAGTCATCGCGCGCGATGCGGCCCTTGAAGCGGCCCAGCTGCTCGTCGATCTTCAGCACGTCTTCGTCGCTCCAAGCCGCGATCTGGTCATAGCGCGAGATGCCCATCGAACCGAGCAGTTCAACAAGCTTTGGCCCCACGCCCTTGATGCGGCGCAGGTCGTCGGCTTCACCGACATCGTCGTCATGGATCTTGACCGCCGCGGCCACGGCCTGCGCATCCTCGGCACTGGCGGGCATCTGGTCGGCAGCTTCGCGCGCCTCGCGCTCATGCGCCTCATGCTCTTCCTCTGCAGCCAATGCAGCAGCGGCAACGGCGATGCCGGCACCGCCCACAGCCTCGGGCACGGCGGGCGGTTCGTGCTCATGCGTGACCTTGCCCGCGCTGGCAGGCGCGGCGTCTATGAAGGCCTGGTTGCGCTTGGCGGGGCCGACCCCCTCGTCGAGCACGTCGGGGCGATAGCTGCGGTCCTTCGTTTTCTTGGGACGGGCGATCAGCCACAGGGCGATCAGCACGGCCACGATCACAACCAGCAGGAATGACAGCCAGTTGGACTGGATCATCTCGATCATTTCACTTCCTCGTCAGTCTTTATGTTTTTGCTGCGTCTTATGTTGCGTTCCTGCCGCCGCGTACGCTCGCTCGTCAAGCGGGCGAGACGCGCACCCCGCCGCAACCAGCTCGCCATGATCGCCAGCACGGCGAAATAGACGATCAGCAATAATACGGTCAGTTCTATCCAGAGTGGCATGGCCTGTCCCCTACCACGCGCCGGGCAGATCGATCGGGGTCGGCGCCAGCGGAGCGACCTCGATCACGGAAAACTCGATACGGCGATTGGCCGGGTCCTCGGGCTCCAGCCCTTCGATCGGTTGCTGCGATCCGACGCCCGTGGCGCGCATCGATGCACCCGGAATGCCCCTTTCCATCAGCGCATCGCGCACGGCAGAGGCGCGATCGCGCGAAAGCTGGAGATTGATCGCAGCATCGCCCACCGCGTCGGAATGGCCGATGATCGCGACGATGGACCCGCGGCACGGCTTGAGCGCGGCCGCGACTTCATCAAGCAGCACGCCGCTCGCAGGCGCGATTTCGGCGCTGCCCTGTCCGAAACGGATGACCCGGACGGACAGCAATTGTTCGACATCGCGCTGGCAGTGGAACGGGCCGGGTTCGGGAATTGGCTCGGTCTGTTCCGGCTCGCGGCGTTTGCCCGCTTCCCAGTGGGTACCGCCCACACCCGGTATCGCGGCAACCGCACGGGCGACGCGGGTACGGACATCATCGGGAAGATCCGTGCCCCCGCGCAATGTGGGGTGACGGGTCAGCCAGCCATTGGTCGTGGTGAAATCGGCGCGAATGCCGCCCTCGCCCCCGGCCCCGTTTTCGGCGATCACCCGTTCTGCCCGTGTTTCCAGCCGCGAAACCATGTTCGACCCGGTCTGTTCGGATGCGACCAGCCCGACACCAGCCACGATCGCCGCGCCGGCGGCCACGCGCATCCATTGCGGTATGGCAAGAAAAATGTTCATGCCGCCCCTCTAGCGCGCGCCCGCTTCGGGTGGAAGGTCATCAGCTTTCACGGCAGGCTTGGACTGCTTTCGCCCGGATTTGAACAGTTCGCGATCTTCGGGGCCAAAGCCGCGCCGCCAGATCACGAAGCCATAGGTCGCAAGGATCGCCGGAACGCCCAGCGCCAGCTCCAGCCATTCGGGCCCCATGGTAAAGAGGAACCCGACCACCACGGCCGGCGCGATCGCCCATATCAGCGGCCAGCGGAAATTATTGATCGAATACCCCAGCATCTTCGCCAGCATGCGCGATTTGACGAAAGAGGCGAAGGCCAGCGCCAGCCCCAGTGCAAGCGCCGCCGCAGCGGCCTGAAACGGCTCGGTCATGCCGATAGTCTTCGCCAGATGGACAAGCGCCACTGTAAACAGGGCCTGCAATGCCAATGTCGCGACGGAGATCGCAAGATTCCTGAGCCGCGCGAGATAGATGAGCGCCGCTTCGGATACGACCGCTGTCGCCGCCACCACCTCTGCGCCCAGCAGGAACGCAAGCGCGCCCGTCCCGCCAACGAAGCCCGGACCGACAAGACCCATTACCGCCTCACCCGGAATGCCCAAAGCCAGCGCGATGCCTGTTTGCGCCGCGATAATCCAGAAACCCGCCTGACACACCTGCCGCGCGATGGCGGCATAGTCATGCTCTTTCAGCTTGCGCACGATCACGGGGCCAAGGATCGGCTCGAAACTGGTCTTCAGCTTTTGCGGCAGGCTGGCGACCTGCACCGCGACGTAATAGACGCCGACTGTCGCCGGGCTGACGAAGATGCCAAGGATCGCAATATCCATGCGCCGCGTGCCCCACTCGATCGCATCGGCCAGCGCCAGCGGCAGGTTTTCCCGTGCGATGGCGAGCAGCTTGATCATATGCGGCTTCCACCCGTGCGGAATGCCATACATGCGCAGCATCGGGATAAAGGCGGTGATGGCCGCCCCGATCACCGAGAGCAGATAGGCAATCGCAAGACCGCCATCCGCGAGCGGCGGAATGAACAGCAACACGCCCGCCCCGATGGAGATGACCCACGGTTCGACAATGGCGCGGCTGCGCACGGTGGCCGCGATATTATAGCGAAAGGCGAGCGCGGCCAGCATCACCTCTGTCAACGCAAGGAAGATCAGCGCGATCGGCAGCAGGCGGTCCCACTGGCTGTTCATGCCATTGGGGAACATGGGCGCGGGAAAGATGAACAATATCGCGGCAAGGACCGAAGAGAATACGAGGCTGAGCAGCAGCCCGTCCGCGATCACGTCGGCCTCGTCCCGGTCGCCGCGCCCTAGTTCCTTGGCCAGACCGCGTTTGAGGCCGAGCGTGGCAAGCTGTCCGCCGATCTCGATAATGATCAGTGCAGAGGCAAAGCGACCCAGCTGGTCCGCGCCATAGAAACGGCCAGCGATGAACAGGAACGGCAAGCGCGCGACCAGCCGCAGCAGGAAGCCGAAGAAATTCGTGCGTCCGCCCTTGGCCAGCGTCTGCAGATCGCTGGGCTCGTCCGGCTTGCCTGCCGTTTCGGTTTCGCTCGTCACGCGGTGTCGCCCTGCGCCGGCATGGCCTCAACCTCGCTTTTGAGCGGGCGGGCAAGGACCGAAGACACCATGTCGGGCGCAGTTGTCTCACCTGCCAAAAGCGCGCAAACCGCTTCGGTAATCGGCATGGCGATGCCCATGTCTTGGGCCAGCCCTTTCAGCACGGGCGCGGTGTGCGCACCCTCTGCCACGGTGCGGCGATTGGCCATCAGTTCGGCAGCGGGCGTGCCCTCTGCCAAAGCGCGTCCCAATGAGAAATTGCGGCTGGAGGTGGAGGAACAGGTCAGCACCAGATCGCCCAGCCCGCAAAGGCCTGAAAGCGTCTCTGCCTGCGCCCCGCGCGCAAGGCCAAAGCGCAGCATCTCTGCATAGCCGCGCGCGATGGTGGCGGCGCGGGCGTTCTGACCCAGTTGCAACCCGTCGACCACGCCGCATGCGATGGCGAGCACGTTCTTGACCGCGCCCCCGATTTCCGCGCCGATCATGTCGTCGGAATAATAAGGCCGGAAGCTGGGCCGCGCGATTTCAATCGAAAGGCGCTGCCATTGCGCTTCGCCGCCCGCGCAGGCGAGCGTGACCGCCGTGGGAAGCCCTGCGGCAACCTCATGCGCGAATGTCGGGCCGGAAATGACTGACAGGCGCGCTTTCGGCGCAGCGACCCGTGCCACTTCCGCCATCAGCCGGCCCGATCCGGCCTCGATCCCCTTGGCGCAAAGCACGGCGTCGCCCGCGTAATCGGACAATTCGCCCATGATAGATCCGAGATGCTGCGCCGGCGTGACGATCAAGAGCGTATCGAGTGCGGAAAATTCAGCCAGATCGCTGCTGGCCCTGATCGTTGGCGCAAGCGATGCCGATGGCAGGTAAACCGGGTTACGATGGTCATTATTGACCGCATCCACTACTTCGCTTTCACGCGCCCACAGGGCGACATCGCGCCCGTCCGAGGCCAGCATCTGCGCCAGCGCGGTGCCCCAGGCACCCGCTCCGATCACGCCGATACCTCCCTTCGCAGTCAAAGGGGCACTCATGCCTTTACTCCCGCTCCCCGCACGGCTTCCGCATCGGGGTCCAGCGGCCAGCGTGGACGGGCCGAGATAGAAAGCGGATCGCCGCCCTCTTCCACCAGCCCGGCTGCCAGCCGTTCCTGCCCTGCCCATGCGATCATCGCCGCATTGTCGGTGCACAGTTTCATCGGCGGTGCCGCGAATGCAAGCCCGTGACGCTGCGCCATATCCTCAAGCGCGCCGCGCAGCCGCTGGTTTGCCGCCACACCGCCTGCGACGACCAGCGCCTTTACATCATTCGCCACGGCAAGCGCGCCCGCCGTGCGGTCGATCACGCAATCCATGGCCGCCTGTTGAAAACTCGCCGCGATATCGGCGGCGGCATATTGCCCGCTGTCATGCGCGCGCATCACCGCGCTTTTAAGGCCCGCGAAAGAGAAATGCGGTTCTGCCGAGCCTTTCAGCGGGCGCGGCAGCGGGACCGCATCGGGATCGCCTTCCTTCGCCAGCCGCTCCACCGCCGGGCCGCCGGGATAGCCAAGGCCAAGGATCTTCGCCGTCTTATCGAAAGCTTCGCCCAAGGCATCGTCGATGGTCGTGGCAAGGCGGCGATATTCGCCCACGCCGCGCACTTCCAGGATCTGGCAGTGCCCGCCCGATGCCAGCAGCAAGAGATAGGGGAATTCGAGTTCGCGATCAGCAAGCCGCGGGCTGAGCGCATGGCCCTCCAGATGGTTAACCGCGATCAGCGGCTTGCCCGAAGCGAGCGACAATGCCTTGGCCGTCACCAGCCCCACCATCACGCCGCCGATCAGGCCGGGGCCAGCAGTCGCCGCGATCGCGTCGACATCGGCCAATGTCATGCCCGCATCTGCCAGCACACGGCCGACCATCGGAGCCAGCACCTCGACATGAGCGCGCGCCGCGATTTCGGGCACCACGCCGCCGAACGGGGCGTGATGTTCATCCTGGCTGGCGATGATCTGCGCCACGATCGCCCCGTCGGCACGCACCAGCGCAGCCGCGGTTTCGTCGCAACTCGACTCGATTCCCAGCACGAGTGGTTGATTGTCGGGGGCTACCGCGCTCATGGCCGCTTTCCCTGAACGCTTTGACCCGCTAGCACAAGCCGCTCCATGACTAGTCCCACAACCGCAATGACCGCCCGATCCTCCGCACGCCCCTTACGCCTCGGCACCCGCCGTTCGCCACTGGCGATGGCGCAGGCGCATGAAACGCGCAACCGCCTGTGCGCCGCCCATGGCTGGAGCGAGGACGCGGTCGAGATCGTCCCCGTCCTTGCCAGCGGCGACAAGGTGCAGGATCGGCCGCTGGCCGAAATCGGCGGCAAGGCGCTGTGGACCAAGGAACTCGACCTGTGGCTGGCGACCGGAGAAATCGACATCGCCGTCCATTCGATGAAGGATGTCGAGACGATCCGGCCCGATGAATTGACCATTGCCGCCCTGCTGCCGCGCGCCGATGTCCGCGATGTGCTGGTCGGCGCGTCATCCGTTGCCGCTATCCCGCAGGGCGCGACCGTGGGCACCAGCGCGCCGCGCCGCGCCGCGCAGATGCTTCACCAAAGGCCGGACCTCAAGGTCGTGAGCTTTCGCGGCAATGTCGCCACCCGCCTTGCCAAGCTGCAAGCGGGAGAAGCCGACGTCACCCTCCTTGCCGCCGCCGGTCTTGAACGGCTGGGCGAAACCGGGGTCGGCCATCCGCTTGCCGTCGATGACTGGCTTCCCGCCCCGGCACAGGGCGCGATCGGGATCGAGTGCCGGACAGATGACGCTGCCACTCGCGAATTGCTGGCCGCCATAGACCATGCACCGACCCGCGCGCAGGTCATGGCAGAGCGCGCTTTGCTGCTGGCGCTGGGCGGCAATTGCCACAGCCCCATCGCCGTGCTGACGTCGGGCGAGACGCAGCTATCTATGCGGGCCGCCATTTTCAGCCCCGACGGCGCGGTGATGTTGGAGCGCTGCGCCGAATTCGCCAGCGATAGCGACGGCCCCGCCGCACTTGCCGCCACCTTGCTGGCCGAAGCCCCCGAAAGCGTGCGCATCCATTTCGAGGGTGCGCCGGGTTGATCCCGGTCATCACCATCCGCCCGGCTCCGGGCGATGCGGCGACGGTGGAGCGCGGCGCTCATCAGGGGCTGACCGTCACCAGCCATCCGCTTTTTACCGTGGGGCCGGTTCCATGGGACATTCCCGATCCTGCTGCCCATGACGCGGTTTTGATCGGCAGCGCCAATGCCCTTCGCCATGGCGGCGCCGGACTGACCGCCTTGACGACGCTTCCCGCCCTGTGCGTGGGCGAAACCACGGCACAGGCTGCGCGCGAGGCGGGTTTCGACGTTATCGCCACCGGCGCGCGCGGCATGCAGACCTTGCTTCCCCATGCCGAGGCGCGAGGCCTGCACCGCTTGCTGCGCCTGTCGGGCGAAGCGCATGTGCCGCTGGATGTGCCCCACGGCGTCAGTGTCGACACCTGTATCCTTTATGCCGTGCATGCAGCCCCCATGGATGAAGCATTGATCGAAACCCTTGCCGCTGGTGCGCTGGTCCTGCTCCACTCCGGCGAAGCGGCGGAGCATTTCGCGCATGAGTGCGATCGCAACGGCATTCCGCGTTCGCAGATCATGCTGGCCTGCCTTGCCCCGCGCATCGCGCAGCGGGCCGGAATCGGCTGGGCCAGCTGCCGTTCAGCCCCCGCCCCTCAGGATGCCGCCCTGCTGGCCTTGGCCGAACAAATGTGCCAAGGCTGCGATCCCTCGCAACAATAACGAACCCCATGGAAGCCAGCTCCCCCACCTCCTACGACGCGCCCGCCGGCAACCGTCTCCGCAAATATGCCGCCAGCGTGCTGATGGCGTTCGTGCTGGGCCTTGCCGCCGCGTTCTATCTGGCGTGGAGCACCGGCTGGCTGGCCAGTGACGATGCGGAGACGCCGCAGCAGGCCGCGGCCTTGCCTGCGGGCGATGGCGAAGACGGCGATGCCGAACTGCGTGCTGCAGCCCCTGTAACGCCAAGCACTTCATCGACCCTGCCCGCGGATGCCTCCATGGGCATGCGCGTGACAGAGCTGGAGCGACGCCTCAACCGCCTCGACCTTCAGGCAGAGGCCGCATCGGGCAATGCCGCCCGTGCCGAGGGGCTTTTGATCGCCTTCGCCTCGCGCCGCCTTGTCGAGCAGGGGGCGCCGCTGGGCTATCTGGAAAACCAGCTTCGCCTGCGCTTTGGCAACGCGCAGCCCAATGCGGTGCGCACGATCATCAATTCGGCGCGCAATCCGGTCACGCTGGATCAGCTGCGGCAAAGCCTGCAAAAGCTGCCTTCGACCGCGACGGAAACACCTGACGACCTGACCGGATGGGCGAAGCTACGGGCCGAGATCGGCAATCTCTTCGTGCTGCGCAATTCGGACGCCCCCTCGCCCCAGCCGGAAGTGAGGCTGGAGCGCGCCGAGCAGCTGCTGAACGATGGCCGGGTGGAAGCCGCCGCCGCGCTGGTCGCGCGCCTGCCGAACAGGGAAGCGACCGCCGACTGGCTTGCCGATGCGCGCCGGTTTGTCGCGACGCATCAGGCACTGGACCTGATCGAGACCGCGGCCCTGCTGGAATCGCGCAATCTGACCGACAGTTCGGGCCAGCCGGTGCGCCAGCCCAGCCCCGCGGCCCCCAGCGGCATCAATAATTCCGCGCAAGAAACGCAGGCCCCGGGTGATGCCAGCAGCGAGCAGGCCGAAACCGTGGCGCCGCAGCCCGAAGAGTAACGCCCTCAGGCGTCTTGCAGCAGGGAAGGCAGCTTCCCCGAAACACCGCGCGCCTCATCCATGAACCAGCGCTTCACCGGGCTCGATTTCTCGATCGCGGCCATGCCAATGCGGCGGATCGCGCTGGCCGTCTTGCCGGGCACGCCGTATATCCACGTCAGGCCATCGGTTGCCGCCGCGACCATCAAATCATCAAGGCCGCGCCAGTCCTGATAGCGCTTCAGCAATTGCGCATCGCCAAGATCCATGCCCAGACGCGCGCCTTCCTCCAGCACTTCGGCCAATGCGCCGACATCGCGCAGGCCAAGGTTCAACCCCTGCCCCGCGATCGGGTGAATGCCATGCGCCGCATCGCCCACCAGCGCGAGCCGTTCGGCGATGATCGTCGGTGCATGGTGGAAGCCCAGCGGATATGACGATCGCGGGCTGGCGAGCGAGATCTTGCCCAGCGCGCCGCCGGTCTTCTTCTCGGCCTCTGCCGTGAACGCGCGCTCGCCCAGCTTCAGCCATGCGGGCGCTTCCTTTTCGGCAACGGTCCAGACCAGTGCACTGCGATGGCGGCCCTGATCGTCATCCAGCATGGGCAGCAGCGCGAACGGGCCATCGGGATAGAAGATTTCCCACGCCACATTGCCATGCGGCTTTTCATGAGCGAGCCCGCAGATCATGGCGCGATGGTTATAGCTCCACTTCGCGACCGTAAGCCCCGCTTCCTCCCGCGTCGGCGATCCGCGCCCTTCGGCGGCGATCAGCAGGCTGCCGGTGAAGCGCGTGCCGTCTTCCAGCGTGGCGGCAACGCCATGCGCCCCGCGCTCGCGCTCCACGACCCGCGAATTGGGGTGGTAGGCGATTTCAGGCGCATGTTTCAGCGCGTCGAACAGCGCCAGGCGAAGACGGCGGTTTTCGAACATGCGGCCCAATGACCCTTCGCCTTCGCCGGGGCGAAAGCGCAATTCGCCGGGCTTCAACTGATCGGAAACCGCGATCTCGTCGATGCCGCAGCAAAAAGGTTCAAGCTGTTCCTGCAGGCCGATATTGCCGAACAGGTTCCAGCTTGCCGTGCTGATGGCAGAGGCGCGGCCATCGAAACCTTCGGCTGTCTGGGCCGAGGGATCGCCCGCGTCGATCACGTGGCTGGTGATGCCTTTTCTGGCAAGCGCCAGCGCAAGGGTCAGCCCGACCAGTCCGCCGCCAAGGATCACCAGATCGCGCCTTTCACCGCCCAAAGTGGACCCGCCATTGCCCGAGTTGGAACCGCCAGCCATTGAATTGCCTTTCCGCCGCGCCTAAGCCACGCGCGAGCCGTAATTACATCAACCCCCTGATGGCTATCCGCTCCGCCCTGCGCAAGCCCCGGATGGTGCTTTGAACGAAGAGAACCGCTTCATCGTGATCCCGACCATCGTCCCGCCCGCCTTCAAACCGGTGTTGCGGGCGCTGACGCTGGTTATCGCGGCTTTGATCGTCGCCATAACCCCTGCCCATGCGCAGGACCGGGCGAACCATATTTCATCCGAACTGATCGCCCAGCGCGCCGCGCAGCCGGGCGAGACGATAGAAATCGCCATCGCCATGCGCCCAGATGCCGGCTGGCACGGTTACTGGAGCAATCCGGGCGATGCCGGTTTCGGAATGGATCTGGTCTGGACGCTGCCCGATGGCGCCAGTGCGGGCGAACCGGAATATCCCGTGCCCGAGCCGCTGCTGATCGGCCCGCTGATGAACCATGTGTATGAGGGGCCCTATGCCGTGCTCGTCCCCATCACAGTTCCCGAAACGGCCGCATCAGGCACCAGCATCCCCGTTTCCTTGCGGGCGAATTGGCTGGCCTGCACCGACAAGATCTGCGTGCCCGAACAGGCCGAGATGAAAACCGTGATCCCGGTCGCGGCCAAGGGTGAAACGCCGGGAGACGACCCACGCTTTTCCAAATGGCGGCAGATGCTGCCCGCCCCCGTCGTGATGGAGGGGCGCTACAGCATCGCGAATGGCCAATTGCGCGTCGCGATCCCGCTTGCCGCCGGAGCGGAGGCAACAGCCCCGCACCTCTTCGTGGAGGAGGACCGCTATGCCGAATATGCCGCGCCGCAGGCTTTCACGCGCGAAGGCGACTGGCTGATCGCCGAAACCGGCGCGCGCGCCACCGCGAGTGAAGGCGAGCCACTGCATTTCGTGCTGAGACTGGACGATGACGGCAATGGCATCGCCTTTACGGCCAGCCCGGGCGAAGTCCCTGCCACGACTGCTGCGGCAAATGCTCTTGCCGATAGCCTCTTCTCCATGGCCGGCATCGCCCTGATCGCGGCCGCCTTTGCCGGAGGGCTGCTCCTGAACGTAATGCCTTGCGTTTTCCCGATCCTCAGCCTCAAGGCGATGGCCCTCGCCCGCGCGGGCGGCAATGCGCGTGAGGCTCGGCGCGAGGCGATCGCCTATACAGCAGGCGTGGTGCTGGCCGTGCTGGCGCTGGGGGCGGTGCTGCTGGCACTGCGGGCAGGAGGCGCGCAGGTCGGCTGGGCGTTCCAGTTGCAGGAACCTGCCACCGTCGTGCTTCTGCTGGCGCTTGCGGTTGCGATCACCGCCAATCTGGCCGGGCTTTACGAATTCATCCTGCCCGTGCGCATCGGCGAGGGCGGCGGAGCCTTCATGACCGGTGTTCTGGCCGCGGTTGCCGCGACGCCGTGCACCGGCCCATTCATGGCCGCGGCCATGGGCGCGGCGCTGCTGCTGCCGGGCGAACAGGCGATGGCGCTGTTTGCCGCACTGGGCCTCGGCCTTGCCGCCCCCTTCCTCGCCATCGGCTTCGTGCCGTGGCTGCGCCGCATGCTGCCGCGTCCAGGCCCGTGGATGAACCGTTTTCGTCTGGTCATGGCGGTACCGATGGGGCTTACCGTGCTGGCGCTCGCATGGCTGTGCTGGCGGCTTGGCGGCGCGGCTCTGCTGGCGGGCGGAGCACTGCTGGCGATCGTTATCGCCGCATTGTGCCTGATCGCCGGCAGACGCCAGCGCAAGGGCAAGGCGGCGATCGGCCTCGCACTGGCTGCGATCGCAATTGCCATCGGCAGCGCCGCAGCGGCAAGCGCACTTACCGAACCGACATCAAATGCGACCGATCAGGCGATACCGGGCGCGATCCCCTATAGCGAAGAGGCATTGGCCAGTGCCCGCGCCACGGGGCCAGTCTTCGTCTATTTCACAGCCGACTGGTGCGTCACCTGCAAGGTCAACGAAAGCGTGGCAATCGCGCGCGATCCCGTCATCGAAGCCTTTCACAAGGCGGGCGTAACGGTCATCGTCGGCGACTGGACGCGGCGCGATCCCGCGATTACCCGTTTCCTGTCGGCGCAGGGCGCGGCCGGTGTTCCCCTGTACCTTTGGTATGCGCCGGGGAAGGATGCGGAGCAGTTGCCGCAGATCCTCACCGCCAATCTCTTAGTTGCGCAGGCGCGCAAATGATGCATAGCAGATACAAATTATCGCAGCAGTCACGGAACCGTAACGCTGTTTCGCGGTTGATAAGCAACCGGTATGGCTTGTCCTGCTTGGCTTGGGTCGCTGTTTTCAAGGAGCAAGTGCGTGGGCTCCCAAAAGGGTTGAGATGGCACCATGGTTAATATGGGCACGAGTGTCGGATGGAAAAATTGTGACGGATTACGACCAGTGATACTGTTAGTTGAAGACGAAATGATCATTGCCTTTGACCTGTGCGACAGGCTTGAAGACAGCGGTTACGACGTCGACGGTCCTTACCCCAGCGTGGCGCGCGCGATGGATGCGCTCGCCAATAAAAGGCCGGAAGCTGCGATCCTTGATGTGCAACTGACCGATGGCGACGTTCTGCCGGTAGCCGACCGTTTGGTGGAAATGGATGTGCCGATCGTCTTCCACTCTGGCCATGCCCGGCCTGAAGTGCTCATGAAACGTTATCCCGATGCGATCGTCTGCGCCAAGCCGTGCGCGGTCGGCGCGATTGAGAGTTCGCTGCGCGAAATGCTGATCGATCAGGCGTAAATTTCTGACAATAGACCACCGGGCCCCGCCCGGTTTTTTGCTGGGCTGTCTTTTTCCAGGGCGGCTTCCTTCATGCGGGCAATTCCTCTGCAGAAAACCATGCGCCGTCTTGAAAGCGGCCAAGGCCCCGCCTAACCCGATGCGGTACTAGGCGGAGGGTATGCCATGGCGCTGATCTGTGTATTCAACGGTCCCAATCTCAACATGCTCGGCACGCGTGAGCCTGAGATCTATGGGCGCGAAACGTTGAAGGACGTCGAGACCTTGTGCGCCGATAAGTGCCGCACGCTGGGCCATGACATGCGCTTTACCCAGTCGAATAGCGAGGGCGACCTCGTCACCTGGATCCAGGAAGCGCGCGGCAAGGCGGATGGCATCGTCATCAACCCTGCCGCCTACACCCACACCTCGGTCGCGATCCGCGATGCGCTGGCCGCGTTTGGCGGCCCCTTTGTCGAAATCCATATTTCCAATGTCCATGCCCGCGAAAGCTTTCGTCACAAAAGCTATCTTTCGGACATCGCATCGGCCGTCATCTGCGGCTGTGGCATCGCGGGCTATGGCTATGCCATCGACACTGTTTCGCGGCTGATCGCAAAAGGCTGAGCGCCCCTTCAATCGCACCCCGGCGCATCATGTCGCGCCATTCATTCCTCTCGCAGATTAGCGATGCCGCGACCGGAACGAAACCGGGCCCGATGCGCTATTTCCCTGTAAACCGTGCCGCCCGTCCATTGGCGGCCGAACCAACCTAACAGGGAATATAATGCAACGTTTCGAAGGAAAGACCGTCATCGTTACCGGCGCCGGATCGGGCATCGGCAAGGCAACTGCAAAGCGATTTGCCGAAGAAGGGGCAACCGTCGCCCTTCTGGGCCATTCCGATAGCGTCGAGACCGCTGTGAAGGAAATGCCGGGCGACAAGTGCTTCGCCCTGAAGGTCGATGTGCGCAACAGCGAGAATGTGAAAGCCGCAATCGACGCCGTCGTCGAAAAGACAGGCCAGCTCGACGTGCTCTACAACAATGCCGGTGCTGCCGAAATGAAGCCGCCCGAGGAGCACACCGACGAGGACTGGGACAAGGTCATCCGCACCAATGTGGACGGTGTTTTCTATTGCTCGCGCGCGGCCATCCCGCATCTGGAAAAGACCAAGGGGTGCATCGTCAATACCAGTTCGGTTTCTGGCATTGGCGGCGACTGGGGCATGCTGGCCTATAATACGTCAAAGGGCAGCATCTCGAACTTCACCCGTGCGCTTGCGCTGGATCTGGGTAAGCGCGGCATTCGCGTGAACGCGGTCGCCCCCTCGCTGACCGACACGAAGATGGCCAAGGGCATCATGGCCGACAAGGAAAAGCTGGCCAAGTTCCAGGAGCGGATGCCGCTCGAAGCGCCTGCCGAGCCGGAGGATATCGCAGCAGTCGTAAGCTTTCTTGCCAGCGACGATGCGCGCATGGTCACCGGCGTGATCCTGCCTGTTGATGGCGGCGTAACTGCGGCGAATGGGCAGCCCGCGATCGGCTGATCCATTGAAGATATGAAAAACCCCGCGCGGATCACTTTCCGCGCGGGGCTTTTTGTATCCGGGATACGGGCAGGATCAGCCCATCTCGGCGACCAGCTTCAGCACCGTGTCGGCATGTTCCTTACGGCAGATGAGCAAGTCCGGGAGCGACACGTCGGGCCGGTTGTAGAGCATGGGCGAACCGTCGATGCGTGAAGCATGCAGACCATGCGCGATGGCCACGGCTGCCGGGGCGCAATTGTCCCATTCGTATTGACCGCCGGAGTGGAGGTAGATGTCCGCCTCCCCCCGGATGATCGACATGGCCTTGGCGCCTGCACTGCCCATGGGGACCAGCTCGGCGCCAATGGCCTCGGCCACCGCTTCGCTGTCCTTGCCCGGGCGCGTACGGCTGACCACCATGCGCAGCTTTTCAGGCGCGGGCGGCAGATCGGCGATGCGATCGGTGCGCATCACTGTCGGCACGCCGGGCAGAGCGACCGCCCCGATCACGGGCTTGCCCCCGATGGCGAGCCCGACATGCACGGCCCAGTCGGACCGTTTTTCGCCATATTCGCGGGTGCCATCGACAGGGTCGATGATCCAAACCCGCTCCTTGTCCAGCCTTTCGAGCGTGTCGCGGCTCTCCTCCGACAAGACGCCGTCATCGGGACGCTGCGCCGCGATCGCCTTCATCAAAAAGGCATTGGCGGTCTTGTCGCCCGCGCTTCCCAGCGGCTTGCCGTCGATGAGGCCGCTGTCGCGCACCTGCACCGCGAT
This sequence comes from Croceicoccus mobilis, assembly GCF_001661965.1. Taxonomy (GTDB): domain Bacteria; phylum Pseudomonadota; class Alphaproteobacteria; order Sphingomonadales; family Sphingomonadaceae; genus Croceicoccus; species Croceicoccus mobilis. The sequence continues at coordinate 133,451 of NZ_LYWZ01000025.1, read as the reverse complement.
CTGTCCGGCGACTTCGGCCAGACGGGCGGCGAGTTCGTGATCGCTTTCCATGATCATGCGTGTCGCCCCTTACCAGCCCAGCACATATTCGACGATCCGGTCGGCGGCTTCCTCGGCCGTCATGCTGGTCGTGTCGATGCGAATTTCGGGGTTGGCGGGTGCCTCGTACGGGCTATCGATCCCGGTGAAGTTCTTGAGCGTCCCTGCCCGCGCCTTTTTATACAGGCCCTTCACATCTCGTTCCTCGGCCACCGCGAGCGGCGTGTCGATATAGACCTCAACGAACTCGCTCTCCTCCATCATCGCGCGCACCATGTCGCGCTCGGCCCGGAACGGGCTGATGAAGGCGGTGACGACGATCAGGCCCGCATCCGTCATCAGGCGCGCAACCTCGCCCACGCGGCGGATATTCTCGATCCGGTCGGCGTCGGTAAAGCCAAGGTCCTTGTTCAGCCCATGCCGCACATTGTCGCCGTCAAGGAGGAAGCTGTGCCGGTTCATCCGGTGCAGCCGCTTTTCGACCAGATTGGCGATGGTGGACTTGCCCGAACCGGAGAGGCCCGTGAACCACAGCACCTTGGGCGTCTGGTTCTTAAGGTCCGCGCGCGCTTCCCGCGTGATGTCCATGGCCTGCCAGTGGACGTTCTGCGAACGGCGCAGCGCAAAGTGGATCATGCCGGCGGCGACGGTCTGGTTCGTGATCTTGTCGATCAGGATGAACCCGCCCATCGTCTTGTTGAGGCGGCCCTGCTCGTCGCGATAGGGCAGGAAGGTCAGCGGCTTGTCGGTGACCATCTCGGTCACGCCGATGGAATTCAGGTCCAGCGTCTTGGCGGCAAGATGGTCCAGCGTGTTGACGTCGACCTTGTACTTGGGCGCCTGCAGGCTGCACGATACCGTCTGCGTCGCGCATTTCAGCCAGTAGGAGCGGCCCGGTAGCATGGCTTCATCCGCCATCCACACGACAGTCGCCTCGAACTGGTCGGCGCTTTCGGGGGGATGGTCGGCCGCTGCAATCACGCTCCCGCGCGACACGTCGACCTCGTCCTCCAGCACCAGCGTGACCGACTGGCCCGCCTGCGCCTCGTCCAGTTCGCCGTCGAAGGTGACGATCGATTTCACCGTGGTGGTCTTGCCCGATGGCACGATGCGCACCGGATCGCCCGGCTTGATCGTCCCGCCCGAGATCTGGCCCGAGAAGCCGCGGAAGTCGAGATTGGGGCGGTTGACCCACTGGACGGCCATGCGGAACGGCTTCCCCAGATCCTCGTCGGCCGACAGCTCCACGCTTTCCAGGTGATCCATCAGCGTCGGGCCGGAATACCACGGCGTGTTGTCCGACAGCTCGGTGATATTATCGCCCTTGAAGCCCGAGATCGGGATCGCGGTGAACGCCTCGATGCCCACTTCCTCGGCGAACTCGCGATAGTCCTGCACGATATCCAGGAAAGTCGAGCGGTCGTAGTCGATGAGGTCCATCTTGTTCACCGCCAGCACCACGTGCTTGATGCCGACGAGATGGGCGAGATAGCTGTGCCGCCGCGTCTGGACGAGCACGCCCTTGCGCGCATCGACGAGGATCACCGCGAGATCGGCGGTCGATGCGCCGGTCACCATGTTGCGCGTGTATTGTTCATGCCCCGGCGTGTCGGCGACGATGAACTTGCGCTTTTCGGTCGCGAAGAAGCGATAGGCGACATCGATGGTGATGCCCTGCTCTCGCTCTGCGGCAAGACCATCGACGAGGAGCGCGAAGTCGATCTCCTGCCCTTGCGTGCCCATCTTCTTGGAATCGGCGTGGAGGTCGGCCAGCTGATCCTCGAAGATCATCTTGGAATCATACAGCAGGCGGCCGATCAGCGTCGACTTGCCATCATCCACGCTGCCGCAGGTGATGAAGCGCAACATGGTCTTGTGCTGGTGCTTTTCCAGATAGGCGTCGATGTCCTGCTCGATCAGCGCATCGGTCTTGTAGACGGGCTCGTCCTTGATATCGGTCATCAGAAATAGCCCTCCTGCTTCTTCTTCTCCATGCCGGCACCGCCAGCATCCTTGTCGATGGCGCGGCCCTGCCGTTCGCTGGTCGTCGTCAGCAGCATTTCCTGGATCACTTCGGACAGATTGCTCGCCTCGCTCTCCACCGCGCCGGTCAGCGGGTAGCAACCCAATGTGCGGAAGCGGATCGAGCGCATTTCGGGCTCCTCGCCTTCCTTCAGCGGGAAGCGTTCGTCATCGACCATCAGCAGCATGCCGTCGCGCTCCACCGTCGGGCGCGGCGCGCTGAAATACAGCGGCACGATCTCGATCCCCTCAAGCTGGATGTATTGCCAGATGTCGAGTTCGGTCCAGTTGGAGATCGGGAATACGCGAATGCTTTCGCCCTTCGCCTTTTTCGCGTTGTAGAGGTTCCACAACTCAGGCCGCTGATTTTTCGGGTCCCAGCCATGGCTTGCCGTGCGGAACGAAAAGATGCGCTCCTTCGCGCGGCTCTTTTCCTCGTCCCGGCGCGCGCCGCCAAAGGCCGCGTCGAAGCCATACATGTCGAGCGCCTGCTTCAGCCCTTCGGTCTTCCACATGTCGGTGTGCAGCGGGCCATGGTCGAACGGGTTGATCCCGCGCTCCTTCGCCTCCGGGTTCTGGTGCACGATCAGCTCCATCCCCGCCTCTTCCGCGGCGCGGTTGCGAAGCTCGTACATCGCCTTGAACTTCCACGTCGTGTCGACATGCATCAACGGAAACGGCGGCGGGCTGGGATAGAATGCCTTCTTCGCAAGATGCAGCATAACCGCGCTGTCCTTGCCAACCGAATACAGCATCACGGGCTTGTCGGTCTCCGCAACAACTTCGCGGATAATGTGGATGCTCTCGGCCTCTAGCCGTTCCAAATGAGTGAGTGCGCGCGGCAAGAAATGCTCCTTGTTGGGCTGCAGCATGAATGAATTTTGTCGGGATCGGGGGATACCGAGGGGAACTGCGGTGCGGTAGAAAAATTTGCTTTCAGGCGTTCAACGAAGCATTGTCCGTCGCGCAAGGTCGTTAACCCGATTTCTCAGTTAACCTGCCAGAATTGCAGGTTCAGTACCGCAGCAAAGCATATCCATGCGAGATATGGCAGGAGCAGTGCAGCCGCCAAACGGCTGACCCGGACGAACAGTGCGATCGTCGCCAGTACGAGCACGATCATCAGCAATATCCAGAAAAAGGCGAGCGCGATCTGGTGCAGCCCGAAGAAGATCGGCGACCAGCACAGATTCGCCGCCAACTGGACGGCGAACATCTTCACCGCCGCGCTTTTGCGCCCGCGCCGCGAACTTGCCAGCACCATGGCCAGCGAAAACCCCATCATCACATAAAGGATGGTCCACACCACGCCGAACACCCACCCCGGCGGAAACAACGCCGGTTTCACCAGCGCATCGAACCAGGGATCGCCGACGCCCGACCCTGAAAGCTGACCGGAAGCGAGGCCGAGGATCGTGACGAGCGGCACGCATAGCATCGCCCACCACAGCATGCTCTTTTGCCGATAGCTGGGGACGTGCGGAATTCGTTCGGCGGATTGCGGTTCGCGATTATCTTCCATAGCCCCTCCAAACCCGGCTCTCAGCCGCGCGTTCCCCGTGCGGCCCAGACCAGAAACTCGACATTGCCTTCAGGCCCCTTGATCGGGCTTTCCGTCAGACCCTTGATGGCCCATCCCTCGCCTGTCAGCCAGTCCTGAACTTCTTCGCAAACGCGCGCATGAAGAGCGGGATCGCGGACCACGCCGCCCTTGCCCACCTCATCGCGTCCCACCTCGAACTGCGGCTTGATCAGCGCGACCAGCGTGGCATCGGGTGCCGCCAGTGCCAGCGGAACCGCCAAAACCTTCGCCAGCGAGATAAAGGACGCATCGCATACGACCCAGTCGCACCCCTGTGGAATATGCTCCCGCGTCAGGATCCGCGCGCTCGTCTGTTCGAGAACGGTCACCCGCTCGTCGCTGCGCAATTTCCACGCGAGCTGATTCGTGCCGGAATCCACGGCAAAGACATGCGCCGCGCCATTGGTCAGCAGCACGTCGGTGAACCCGCCGGTCGAACTGCCGATATCCATCGCGCGCGCGCCGGCAGGAGCAAGGGCGAATTCCGCGATCGCATGGGCCAGCTTGATCCCGCCGCGTGACACCCACGGGTGATCGCGGCCCCGCACGTCCAGCTCGACATCGACAGGCAATTGCTGGCCGGGCTTGGCGACCTTTGCCTCCCCGGCAAAGACAACGCCTGCCATGACCAAGGCCTGTGCCCGCGTACGGCTTTCGGCATGGCCACGATCGACCAGCATCTGGTCCACACGCATCTTTTTCGGCTTTTTGGAAGCCCGAGAGGGCCGGTTGGCGCTGTCTGTCATGCTGGAGTCGGTCTTGGTGAAATCACTGCAGGGCGAGTTATGGGGGCATTTCGCCCGATTGCGGCTTGAGCGCTTGGCGAAGGCTTCGCATAAGCAGCCCATGACGCCAAGCCGCAATCGCCCCGAGGGCCCCGCACTTATCCCCCCCGCCCGTGCCAAGGCAGCCCGTGCCAGGGCAGCCCGCACCGCCATGCGCCGGTGCTGGTCGCTGACCGGCACTATGATCGCGCTTACCGGCCTTGCGCTGGCTGCGGCCTGCGCCCCCGTGCCCACGACATACAAGGCACCGCCGGCCCCCGCGCCGGCACCGGCTCCCGCCCCCGCTCCCGCACCGGCCCCAGTCCCGGCAACGCCGCAATATACTATTGGCGAGTGGCTTGAGGTTCCTCTGGCGAGCGGGACATGGGCTTACCGGGCGGACGGCAATGCCACGCGCGCCCTGTTCGGCGCGCCATCGGACGGTACGCAGTTCACCATGGCTTGCGAGCGCGGCAATAATGTCATCAAGCTGTGGCGCGCCCTGCCCAAGGGCATTCCCGCGCCGACCGGCATGACCATCGCGACCAGTTCCGCCACGCGCACCCTGCCCGCGACCGTGCTGGAAGGCCCCGTGCCGCAGCTGGTAGCGACGCTGGCGCCGACCGATCCGATCATCGATGCGATGATCTTTTCGCGCGGACGTTTTGCCGTGGCAGCCAATGGGACCGCGCTGCTGGTCATGCCCGCCTGGGCAGAGATCGCGCGTACGGCGCAAGACTGCCGCTAGGCCCTGAGAAGGAAACCTGAGAAGGCCCCTGCGAAGCCCACTGCGAATCAATACGGTTTTGAGGGGTTTGCCGCGGCTGAATCGGCAAGGCGGATATTGTGACGGTGAATAATTCCAATGCAAGTCTTGTCGTTGCAGCGCAAAAAAAGCAGCATGCGAATCAAGGACGGGGCGACGGACCGAGGGTCTCCGCCAGAGCGGATAGCGACGCCCGGAACCCGCCCCGGCCGAACCGTACGCAAGACACTCGGGGCTTGCGAACAGGCGGTATTCTTGGCCCCGGCGCGAAAGGAGGTGATCCGATGTCTCATGGTCCAGCTAAGAGGTCGGTGAAGTCCACTACGAGGCATTATCGCTAAGTCATGGCGGGTCGCTGATGCTGCCCGCACAGTTGACCCGGTAAGGCGATAAAGGCTTCGTCAGGGCGGCACTTCCTGGCCGCTGACCATGTGAAACCCCGTGGCGACTTCGGTCGCTGCGGGGTTTCTCATTTCCACCAGCCCGATTTTCGCGGATGCGAACCATGGCGGTTCGCACGATGTAACCTGCGGCGCTGTATCATTTCGGCTCTTTCCCGGAAACTTTATTGCGTGATGAGAGTTATCCGACAAGAAGCTGAAATTACGGCTTTCGGAGACATCGAAACGCCGCGGCGAACAGACTATCCATGTTTGGAAACGGTTTACCGTACCGGTTAGCTCTTTCGCCAAAGGAAATTATGTAATATGCCGCAAACGCGAAAAGGTTAATTCGGGGGTATGATGATCATCAAGAAACTCGCTGCTGTTTCGGTCGCCGCCAATCTGGCGCTTGCACCGATCGCCGCGCATGCGGCGCCGCTCGACACGGTTGGTTCGGCAGGCACGCGGCTTTCGGCACCGGCTGCAGAAGCCAGCGAAGCCAAGGGCAATGGGATCATTCTCATCCTGGGCCTGCTTCTGATCGGCGCGGGTGCTGCCGTCGCACTTGGCGGCGGCGATGATGACGATTCCGCCATCGACCCGGTCAGCATGTAATCTGCTTGCCGTAGGGAGCATTTGCTCCGGTGAAAAAAGAATGGGCCGTCCGGTGAATGCCGGACGGCCCATTCTTTTATGCAGTTGCGAAGTGCGCCCACACCCCTAATCCCTAATGGCGGACCAGATCCGTTCATCATGCATGGCAATTCAGCGGCCGCGATTCACGCCGGCTTGTTTGCCAAGCCAGCTGACAGCGGCCATTCCTCGGCAGGCTGGTCGGCACGATTCGCGTGATTGCGGGGATGGCCGCCAAAGAATTCGACAGAAACAGGAGAGTGCAGAAAATGGCCGCAGTCAGCGTAACGGTGGAAAACGGTATCGCCCGCGTCACCATTTCCAGTCCACCCGTCAATGCACTGGGCCACGCGGTCAGGGTCGGGCTAAAGGAAGCCGCCGTAAAGATCGCCACTGACGAGGCCATTCGCGGCGCCGTGATCCTGGCCGAGGGCGCCACTTTCCCCGCTGGCGCGGACATCGCGGAATTCCCCGATGTTCCCGAACCTTCGCACGGCGAGGTGTTCGACATGATCACCGCGCTCGACAAGCCGGTCGTTGCCGCGCTGCATGGCAATACTCTGGGCGGCGGGCTGGAACTGGCGCTGGCCTGCCACTACCGCGTCGCCGCAGCCAATACGAAACTGGGCTTTCCCGAAGTCAACCTTGGCCTGCTGCCGGGCGCACGCGGTTCGCAGCGCCTCCCCCGCCTGATCGGTGCAGAGGCGGCGCTTGGCATGATGCTGACCGGCAAGCCCATCGGCGCCGACAAGGCCGAGAAGATAGGGTTGGTCGACGAGACCGTGCCAGCCGGCACGCAGGATGACGCCGCCATAGCCATGGTCACCGCACTGATCGCAAAGGACGGCCCCCTTCCCCGCACGACCGAGGACAGCGAGTGGACGACGAAGGACCGCGCCGATCCCGACATCTTCGACCGGATCAAGGCCGACTATGGCAGGCTTTTCCGTGGGGTAATCGCGCCCGATGCGATCCTCACCTGCGTAAAGGCCGCGGTCGAGCTTCCTTATGAAAAGGGCGTCGAGGTCGAGACCAGCGAGTTCCTCCGCCTTTTGAACTCCGACCAGTCGCGGGCCCTGATCCACGTTTTCTTCGCCATGCGCGAAACCGTGAAAGTTCCCGACATCCCCAAGGACACCCCGCTGATCGACGTCAACAGCGTGGGCGTGATCGGCGCGGGCACGATGGGCGGCGGGATCGCCATGTGCTTTGCCAATGCCGGCATCGCGGTCAAGCTGGTCGAAATCAAGCCGGAGGCGCTTGAGCGCGGGCTGAGCGTGATCCGCAAGAATTACGAGAACACGGCGAAGAAGGGCCGCATGACGGCCGAAGACGTCGAAATGCGCATGGGCCTCATCACCGGCACGCTGGAAATGGATGATCTCGCCGATGTCGATCTGGTCATCGAGGCGGTATTCGAAAGCATGGAGATCAAGGAAAAGGTGTTCACCCGCCTCGATGCCATTGCAAAGGACGGGGCGATCCTCGCTTCCAACACCAGCTTTCTCGACCTCAACCATATCGCGGCGATGACAAAGCGGCCCGAGATGGTGGTCGGCCTGCACTTCTTCTCGCCCGCCAATGTGATGCCGCTGCTCGAAGTCGTGCGCGGCGACAAGAGCAGCGACAGCGTGATCGCGACCGGCATGAAACTGGGCAAAGCGCTTCGGAAAACGCCCGTTCTGGCAGGCGTGTGCGATGGCTTCATCGCGAACCGCCTGATGTTCCCCTACATGGTCGCCAGCCAGCAGATGCTTTTGAAGGGTACGCCGATGCAGGAAATCGACGCCGCGATGAAAGCCTATGGCTTTGCCATGGGGCCGATCGCACTGCTCGACCTGATCGGGCTCGACGTCATCACCTTCCCCGGCGACGTCACCATGACGGGCGAACTGGTGAAGCTGGAACGCCGCGGCCAGAAGCTGAATGGCGGTTTCTATGATTATGACGAGAAGCGCCGTTCAACCCCCTCGCCAGCGGCGCTGGAGGTGATCGAGAAGGTCCGCGAGGCCAATGGCATCGAAACTGCTCCAGCGCTCTCTCCCGAAGAGATCGTGGCCAGCCTGCTGTATCCGGTGATCAATGAGGGCGCCAAGATCCTGGAAGAAGGAATCGCCCTGCGCGCCGGCGATATCGATGTCGCGGCAATTCTGGGGTATAACTGGCCATCCTATCAGGGAGGCCCGATGTGCTGGGCCGATATTCACGGTCTTGGCACGATTATTTCGGGTCTCGAAGCGATGGGCATCGAACCGGCCAAGTTGCTCAAAGAAAAGGCAGAGACCGGATCCAGCTTTACCTGAGATTATTCCAGCCGATGTAATCGTGAAAAATTTCGTCAGGTTCCCGCTCTCACCTTTCGCGCAATTGCTGGGGGCGGGGATCACGATTATGTTACGATTTCATGAAGACAATGGCGGAAAATTTCATTCGATGGGGCTGGTTCGGCGCCTGGACAGGCCTGCGCGAAGCGGGCATCGCCTGCCGGAACTGGCCTGGCCGGAACTTCATGTTCATCAGCGCCATGCTGATCATGCTCCACATCTATTCGATCGAATATGCGGCGCAGACGGGCAATGAACTCGTCTTCCTGCATATCGATGCAGAGGGCAGCGTTTCGGAATTCTGGGAAACGGTGCTGCTCACGCTGGCCGCAGTGGTCTATATCTTCCGCGCCGCGGGTGAGAGATGCGGAAAACTCATGCTGCCGGCATTGCTGCTGATCTATATGGCATTCGACGGCAGCATGCAGTGGCATGAGGCGGCGGGCGAGATGCTCTATCCCCCCAATCCCGATTATGGTGAGCCGGTTTTCATGATCGCGGTCTGCATCGCGGCCGGCGCGGCGATGCTATGGGCCCTTGTCACCGCAGAAGACCATGTGAAGCGCGAGCTATGGGCGGTGACGACGATGTTCGCCATCTTCGCCTTTTTCTCGATCATCATGGACGCATTCCATGTCGGCATGCGTCATTTCGTCGATCCGCGCCTCGACGTGCCTCTCGGCATGCTGGAAGACGGGGGCGAACTCTTCGCGATTTCCGCACTGGCCGCATTGGCGACCAGCGTGGTTCGCCGCGGCAGCATGACCGCGGCGCAGCGCCGCGATTATGCGATCATCGAAAGCGACTGGTTCACCCGCCTCACGCGGGACAATGCGCCTGTGCAAAGGCCGCAGCAGCCCCAAACAGGCCGGGCTGCGGATGGGTGATGAGCTTGACGGGGATCTTCTCCATCAGGCCTTTGAACCTGCCCTTGTAAACGAAACGTTCGGCAAAGCCGGGATCGGTCAGCCGGTCTTTCAGCCTTAGCCCCAGCCCGCCCGCGATCACGACCGCATTGGCACCATGCGCCAGCGCGAAATCACCAGCTGCCGCCCCCAGGATCATACAGAAACGTTCGCACGCCTTCACCGCGACCGGATCGCTGCCGGTGATGGCCGAGAGCCAAAGCTCACGATCGTCGCCCGAGGGCATGGGTAGGTTCTCGATCTTGGCGATGGCCTCGGCGATCTGGATGATGGCGGGGCCCGAACACATGCGTTCGATCGAAACGCGGGGAAATACCTCGCGCACGTGGGACAGGATCTTCTCCTCAACCCGGTCCTCCGGCGAAAAGCCTATATGCCCGCCCTCGGTCGGCTGGACCCGATAGCCCCCTGCCCCGTCATGCCATAGCTGCGCGACACCCAGACCCGTTCCCGGCCCGGCGATCGAGGTGACGCCGTGATCGGGAAGCGGCACGTCAGGCCCTGCCAGATGCTCGAAGAAATGTTCGTTGGCGCGGGCGACGGCATGGCCGACCGCCTCGAAATCATTGATCAGCACGAAATCGTCGAGGCCAACGTCCTGCGCGATGGTGGCGGGACGGATAACCCAGTGCGAATTGGTGAAGCGGATCTCCTCATCACCCAGCGGCGCTGCAACGGCAATGCCTGCCGCGCGCGGCAGCGGCTCGTCCTGCGCCTCGGCAAAACGCTGCCATGCCGCTGCAAGACCCGACACGCCGCCCGTGGCAAAGGTAACGGGCTCGCCCAGATGCTCCACTCTCCCGGCGGAAACCTCGGCAATGGCAAAACGGGCATTGGTGCCGCCGACATCGATTGAAACGATTTTCTGTGACTTGATCATGGGGGGACGCTAGCGTCGGACACGGGCCGACGAAAGATCAAAGCCCGCCATGAATTCGAATGGGGGAATAAATTGGGGCGCAAATTCACAGCTTTCATGGCCGCCGCCCTGCTCGGTTCGACTGGCACGCCATTGCAGGCGCAGGATTCGGTCGAAGCCGAAGCCATCACCGACGAGGGGGACGGCACGATCTCGCAGGATCAGTTCGCGCGCATGCTTGCCGCAATGGCGTCGGGCGAATCCATGATGAGCGGGGTTGAATTGAATACCGCGATAGAGGCGGCGCAGGCCCACCCGCTCGGCACCGCGGACAACCCGGTGCGCACCACCATGCCCGAGGGCGAAGCGCAATATCTCGACGCCCTGCGCTGTAGTGACAACCGCCCGCCCGCCTATCGCCGGTTGAGCAGCGGCGGGACCGGCCCATACGGCAATATCGTCGATTATTTCGAAGTGGCCTGCCCCGACACCACGCATGAGATCGTGATGGACATGTATCATGGCGGCTATGTCGAGAGCGAAGCCGTCCCCGGCTTCACCATCGACGCCTGGTGGAAAGCAGGCGGTTAGCGCGGCAGCAGATAGGCGCCCTGCGGCACTGGATCGTCGAACCGCTTCACGCTTCCCGCAAGTGCTTCCTCGATCAGGTGCTGGACGAGTTCGGGGAACAGCAGCGGCTCTTCCGCCGCTTCCCACAGGAAAAAGCCATAGCTGCCGGGGATGGCGTTGATTTCATTGAACCAGATCTCCCCCGTTTCGCGATTCGACATGAAGTCGATGCGCGGTGCGCCGCGATGACCAAGCGTGACAAAGGCGCGGCGGGCGTAATCGTGGATCGTCGCCTTCATCTCGGGCGGCAGGTCGGGATTGATGTCGCGTGTCAGCGAAAGCATGCCTTCGGACGGGAGGAAAGCCCCCTTCGTGCCGCCGCCTGAAGACAGATATTTCTCCTTGAAATCAAGCAGTTCAGCGCCGCTCTTGGGCCGCTCTATCGCGGATAGCTTTACATCCTGCGTCGCTGCATCCCAGCGCATGGCGATATTATATTCGACAAGGTTCTGAACCTGCGGCTCGATAATGGCGAGATTGTCCTGCGCCAGCACATAGGCGACCAGCGCAGGCAGATCCTGAGCCGTCTTGGCAAGACCCACGCCAATGGAACTGCCCAGATTGGCCGGCTTCACAATCGCGGGCAGGCCAACCTTGGCCTCGACCTCGGCCACCAGCGCCTTGGGATTGGCAAGTTTCGCGCGGTTCGCGGTGACGTGATCGAGGACGTTAACGCCTGCCAATTTCACCAGCGCCTTGGTCGCGTCCTTGCGCATGGCCATCGCGCTGGACCCGGCGGCGAAGCCGGTGACGGGAATGCCCAGTAGCTCGAAATGGCCCTGTAGCCGTCCGTCTTCACCGAACGGGCCGTGGAACACGGGCAGCACGCAATCGATCGGTGTCTGATCGCCAGAGACCAGCTCCTGCATGACCGGGCCGCGCTCGCTCCAGCGGAAGATCACTTCGGGAGCGCCCGACGGTTTGGGCTTGAACCGCCTGATATCGCGCAGGAAAGGAGCGGAGAAAAAGCGGTTTTCGAAATCGGTGTAGACAGGCACGATCTCGACCCGGCGCACGTCGGCTGCATCCATCAGCTGATGCGCGGACACGACCGAGACATCATGCTCCTGGCTCGCCCCGCCGAACAGCACGGCGACCCGCAGCCTGCTTCCCAGCGCATTATCGACGGCCTGATCCATTCACGTAATCCCCAACTCTTGTCGCACATCGCCCACAGGGCAACGCTCACCTGTCTTGTGCACCACAATCGGCGCTGTAAGAAGGGCGGCATGAAGCCTCCCCACCATATTCGGATCGGCACACCGGGTGCGCCAAAGGTAGCTTTCGGCCATGGCTGGGGCCGAACCCACCGCGACTTCATCCCGGTTGCCGAGGCGCTTGCGCCCCTCATCGATGCCTACCTGTTCGATCTGCCCGGCTTCGGCAAGTCCGAGAGGCCGGGTGATGCATGGGGAACGGTGGAATACGCCGATTACATGGCGCGCCACATGGCCGACGATCTTGGCTTCGACCTGTGCACATGGGTCGGGCACAGCCTTGGCGGGCGCATTGGCCTGCGGCTCGCCCGGCGCAGCCCCGGCTTGATAGAACGGCTGATCATCGTCGCCGGCGCCGGCGTCCCGCGTGAGATTTCGGGCTGGGAAAAATACAAGCGCAAGCGGCGTTCCAACCAGTTCCAGAAGCTGAAAGCCCAGGCCAAAAATGAAGCTGAACTGATTGAACTGGAAAAGAAATTTGGATCCATCGACTATGTTGCCAGCCGGGAAAGCGGGATGCGCGACATCTTTACCGCCACGGTGAACGAGGATCAGACCAACGAGCTTTCGGGCATTATCGTGCCGACCACGCTGATCTATGGCGCGCAGGATACCGACACCCCGCCCGAAGTGGGCCGCAAAATCGCGCACGGCATCCCCGGCGCGCGCTATGTCGAAATGCCCTTCCTCGACCATATCTCGATCCTCGACCGAGGAAGGCACCAGATTGCGCTGGCCATCAAGGAAGGCCTGCCGGTCACAGCATCCGATGAAGGAACGGCCGCATGATCTTCGCCGCCATCCTTCTCTTCGCGCTTGGCTTCGGCTGGCTGGTCTGGGTGCGCCTGCATACGCTGCTCACCTATTTCCAGCAGGAGGAATATGACGCAAAGCGTTTTGCAGCCGCGATTTTCCGGGTCCGGCTTTATGACGTAAAGGCCAGCCTGGTCCTGCTGGTGCTGTTGCTTATCGCCGTTCTTTCGACGGGCGAGCCCGCTGTCGCCGGTATTTTCGTCGTCGCGGTCATCGTGTCGGGCGCGGTTCTGGCCGCGATCGGCTGGAAAGAGCGTCTCTACACCTACAAGAAGCCCCTCGCCCTGACGGAGCGGGCACGGCGCATCCGCAATGTCGCGGCACTGATCTCGATCCTGTCGGTCCTGCTTGCCTCGATGGGGCCGATACAGGCGCTGGTCGCGATCCAGTTGCCGCCGCTGGCGCTGATCCTGGCCAATGGCATGCTGCAGCCGATCCAGAACCGGGTGAACGAAGCCTATATCGACGAAGCGAAGGCCAAGCTGGCGCGGCTGGACCCCATCCGCATCGGCATCACCGGCAGCTTTGGCAAGACGACAACCAAGCATATCTTTGCCGAGGTGCTGGGCGTGTCCGGCCCCGTTTTTTATTCGCGCGGGTCGATCAACACGGTGCTCGGCCTCACCCGCCACATCCGCGAGCGCCTGCAGTGGAGCCACCGTTTCTTCATCGCCGAAATGGGGGCCTATGGTATCGGATCGGTCGCGCGGCTGTGCAAGTTCGTTAAGCCCGATTACGGCATTGTCACCGCCATCGGCGATGCGCACACCGAACGTTTCGGATCGGTCGAGAACATTGCCAAGGCGAAGTCCGAACTGGTCGAGGCCGTGTGCGCCAATGAAGGCATCGCCGTCGTCGCGACGCAGGTCATGGACTACGCCCCCTTTCGCGGCCTTGCCGAACGCTATCCGGGACAGGTTGTCACCGTTGGTCCCGAGCAGGACGCCGACATTCGCATCAATTCCGCCACGCTGGAGGATGCCGACTGGGTGATCGAGCTCGAGGATCGCCGCGTCGACGGCGAAAGCTTTGGGACCATCCGCTATGAGCTGCCGCTGCTGGGTGAGCACAACATCACCAACTCGGCGCTTGCCGTCGCGATGGCTGCCGTCATCGACCACACGATCGCCGAACGCATCCCGCTGGTAACGCCCGATGTCGAGCAGGTCCCCCACCGGCTGCAAAAGCGCGAAAGCCCTGGTGAGGCGCTGGTGCTGGACGATGCCTATAACGCGAACGAGACCGGCTTCCGCAATGCCGTGGCGGTCGCGGCTGAACTGGCAAAACAGCGCGGCGGTCGCGCGATCCTTGTGACGCCCGGCGTCGCCGAACTGGGCATGGAGCATGACCGCGTCCACGCTAAGCTGGGCGAATATTCCGCCGGGCTTGCCGATATCGTCTATGCCGTGAACCCTTCACGTATAGCGAGTTTCACCGCCGCTTTGGCGCAGAACGGTAAGCCTGCGCACGAAGTTGCGAGCTTCGCGGACGCGCGCAATGCGCTTAAGACCGAGGCGAAGCCCGAGGACGTAATTCTTTACGCGAATGATCTTCCTGATCTGCTTGAAGAAAAAAGACTTCTCTAACTTTTGTAGTTTATTATAATTTGAACAATTAGCCCGGTGCGCGCATGGTCGCGGCACCGGGGGGTATTCAACAAAACTTTATGCCGCATGACGGCAGTTCATTCCCCGTATCGGGTCGCGCCATCGGCCATGTGCCGAAACCCAAGGGGGAAACCATGATCCGTAAACATATCCGCCGCATTGCCCTTACAGCCTGCGCCGCCGCGCTGGTCGCCGGGGGGCAGCCTGCCATTGCGCAATCGCTGGACGATTCGCCGATCATCACGCTTTACAAGTTCGCGCCGGGCAAGATGGAGGAAGCGGTCCGCATGATGGCGATACGCGACAAGGTGTTCGCCGAAGCCGAGATCCCCGTCGAGACCTATTACTTCCACCAGCAGGGCGCAGGCTGGATGCTGGTCGTGATTTCTCCGCCGTGGAAGGAGGAATATGGCGACAAGGCCAAGGCCGCGCGTGAAAAACTGGGCGTGCCGAAAGACGCTTTCGAAGCCTGGCCCACGGTGATCGCCGATCATGAGGATATCATCGTCGAAGGTCCCACAACCGCGGCGGCAAAGATCGCAGAGTGGGATAAGGCCAAAGCAGAAGAGTAAGCCTATGCGCCGGGCCGTTTTTACGCAAACGGTCCGGCGATTGCCGTCAAAATTGCGTGAACTGCGCAATTTAAACGATTTCTTTCCTAATATCGCGGTAACTCATTCCGGTATCGAAAAGGGTGGGTAATCAATGAATCTGCGAATCGAGGATCGCTCTCGGGTTTCGCTGCACGGCATATATCGCCTGCAGAACGGTGGTGGAGAGCGTGGCGCGCTGATCGTCGATCTTTCGGCCAAGGGCTGCCGCCTGCTCGACCGCCTGCACCCGTTGCCGGTGGGCGCGGAGCTGACGCTGACTTTCGGCCATCTCAATCCCTTCGCCGCAAAGGTCTGCTGGCAGGAAGGATCGTTCTACGGGATCGAGTTCCTGCGCCCGCTGCATGCGATGGTGCTCGACCACCTGACGCGGACGGCGGCGGACCTGCGCACAGGCCGCCGCCCCCGTTAACGGATCAAAGCGTCTCGAATATCGAGCCGAAATCCTTGCCGCCCAGCCCCGCGGCATCGGCAGCTTCGTAAAGTTCGCAGGCCTTGCGCCCCAGATCGACCTTGGCGCCGCTGCGATCGGCTGCATCCATGGCAAGGCGCAAGTCCTTGAGCATCAGCGCCGTTGCGAATCCGCCCGCATAGCCGTTATCGGCAGGGCTCGACGCACCGACGCCGGCAACGGGCGTGTAGTCGTTCAAGGACCAGCAATAGCCGGTCGACTTTGAACTGATCTCGTAGAATTTCTCCATATCGAGACCGTTGCGGTCAGCGAGCTTCAGAGCCTCTGCCGTGCCGATCATGTGGCAGGCGAGCAGCATGTTGTTGCACATCTTGGCAACCTGCCCTGCCCCGGCTTCGCCGGCGCGAATGACGGCCTTTGCCATCGGGCCAAGCACGACCTCGGCGCGAGCGAACGCCTCTTCGCTGCCGCCGACCATAAAGGTCAGCGTGCCGCCATTGGCCGCCGCGATGCCGCCCGAAACGGGGGCATCGACCATGTCGTGGCCTGCCGCCTTGGCCGCATCCATTACCTTGCGAGCGGTGGCGACATCAATGGTCGAACAATCGATCAGCAGCGCCGAAGAAGGCGCGTGGCCGATGACGTCAGAATCATAGACTGCATCGACGATCTTGCCGTTGGGCAGCATGGATACGACCGCTTCCGCGCCCTTCACCGCTTCCCTGGCAGAAGTGAAAGTCGCGCATCCGGCTTCTTTTGCGCGAGCGAGCGCATCTTCCGAAAGGTCGAAGGCGCTGACCTCATGCCCGGCCCTGGCCAGGTTCGCGGCCATCCCGCCGCCCATGTTGCCAAGACCGATGAAGGCAATTTTCATGAATACTCTCCCGGTGTGTTTCGTCTGGATGGAGAAGCGCTCAGCGCCCCTTCCACTTCCCTTCACGCTTCTCGACAAAGGCAGCCATGCCTTCGGCCTTGTCCTCGGTCGAGGTCAGCACCTGGAACATGCGACGCTCCGCGATCAGGCCCTGATCCAGCGTCGTTTCGAAAGCGGTGTTGACCATTTCCTTGTTCATCATCGCGGCCAGCGGCGGCATTGACGCGATCGTCGCTGCCGTCTTCATCGCATCGTCCAGCAGATCCGCCAGCGGCACGACGCGGGCGACAAGGCCGCTGCGCTCGGCCTCTTCAGCGTCCATCATCCGGCCCGTCAGGCACATCTCCATGGCCTTTGACTTGCCGATGGCGCGGGTCAGGCGCTGCGAACCGCCCATGCCGGGGGCAACGCCCAGCTTGATCTCGGGCTGGCCGAATTTGGCATTGTCGGACGCGATGATGAAATCGGCCATCATGGCCAGTTCACAACCGCCGCCCAGCGCGAAACCGTTGACCGCTGCGATCCACGGCTTGCGCGTCTTCTTGACGACATCGGACGTCCAGCCGGCGAAGAAGTCTTCCTTGTAGAAGTCCGCCGCCGGCTTTTCCGACATCTCCTTGATATCCGCACCAGCGGCAAAGGCCTTTTCGCCGCTACCGGTGATGACCGCGCAAAGCTGGCTGTCATCCGCTTCGAACGCAGCGAAAGCACTGGTCAGATCGGCCAGTACCTGCGTGTTGAGCGCGTTCAGAGCCTTGGGGCGGTTGAGCGTGATCAGCGTCACCGCGCCGCGAGTTTCGGTTTCGATGGTTTCGTAGGTCATAGCGGACTCCATTCCTTGTCAGCCGGCAGGGGCGCGAAAACCGCGTCGACTGCTGCCGGGTCGATTTCCTCAGGCGTGGCGGGCTGCCACTTCGGGTCGCCGGTCTTGTCAACCAGCAGAGCGCGCACGCCTTCGGCAAAGTCGGGCAGCATGATGGCCCGGCCCGCCGCACGATATTCCATGCGCATATTATCGGCGAAGGTCTCGCAGGCCGCACCTTCTCGCAGCTGGCGCAGGACCAGTTCACACGCTTGCGGGCTTTTCGTGCGAAGCGTCTTCAACTCCTTCATCGCCCACTCGCCGCCATCGGCCTCAAGCGCGGTTATGATGTCGGTCAGGCTCTCGGCAGCGAAAAGCGTGTCGATACGCTCCTTGTTACCGGCAAGCCGTGGATCGGGAGCATCAGCCGACAGCGCATCCAGCACGCTTTCGATGGCCGAGGGGTTCTCGACGATTTTCGCCTTCGCCTCGGCCAGCACATCGGCAGGCAGGTAATGCGTCGCCAGCCCCGCCCACAGGCATTCCGCACCATCTAGGCGCGCACCAGTCAGCCCGGCGAACTTGCCGATCTGCCCCGGCAAGCGCGACAGGTACCAGCCGCCGCCCACGTCGCAGATCAGGCCGATGCCGGTTTCGGGCATCGCGTATTTCGTGTTTTCCGTCACCACGCGATATTTCGCGGGCTGCGAAATGCCGACGCCGCCGCCCATGGTGATGCCGTCCATAAAGGCGACGATGGGCTTGGGAAAGGTGAACATCAGGTGGTTGAGGTGATACTCCACCTCAAAGAAATGCCGGCCCGACGCGCCGCCATCTTCCAGAGCGGAATTGCGCAGCAATGTAACGTCACCGCCCGCGCAGAAGCCGCGCCCTTCGGCATGATCGACGATGACCGCCTCGATCGCCGGATCGTCGCGCCATTTCACCAGCGCCTCGATCATCGCCTCGCACATCGAAAGGGTCAGCGCGTGGATCGCCTTGGGCCGGTTCAGAGAGATGTGCCCCACCGGGCCATGCGTATGGATCAGCACCTCGCTCATCGCACCATCTCCCGTCCGACGATCATGCGCATGATCTGGTTCGTGCCTTCAAGGATTGAATGCACGCGCAGGTCGCGCCACAGCTTCTCGATGGGATATTCCTTGAGGTAACCGTAGCCGCCGAACAGCTGCAGCGCGCGATCGACGACGCTGCTGCCGGTTTCGGTCGCGATCATCTTGGCCATGGCGGCAAAGCGGGTCTTGTCGGGCGCGTCGGCCGTCACCTTCGCCGCGGCGAGATAGAGGAGCGCCCGCGCAGCCTCCAGCTCCGCCGCCATTTCGGCAAGCGTGAACTGCGTGTTCTGGAAATCGGCGATCGCCTTGCCGAACTGCTTGCGGTCCTTCACATAGGCCAGCGCCTCGTCGATCGCCCGCTGCGCCCCGCCCAGAGAGCAGGCCCCGATATTGAGGCGGCCGCCGTCAAGCCCCTTCATGGCGATGGCGAAGCCCTCGCCCTCGCGCCCGACGATGTTTTCCTTGGGCACTTTCGCATTGTCGAGGATCAGCGCCGCGGTCGGCTGCGAGTTCCAGCCGAGCTTCTTCTCCTGCGCACCGAAGGATACGCCTTCCATGTCCTTTTCAATCACCATGCAGGAAATGCCGCGCGGGCCATCCTCTCCGGTGCGCACCATGGTGACATAAATCTCGTTATGGCCACCGCCGGAAATGAATTGCTTCGATCCGGTGACTTCCCAGTGGTCGCCCTTGTCCACCGCCTTGGTCTTCAATGCCGCAGCGTCGGACCCCGAACCCGGTTCGGTCAGGCAATAGGAGGCAAGCTCCTCCATCCCGATCAGGCGCGGCAGGTATTTCTCCTTCAGCGCATCGCTGCCGAAAGTGTCGATCATCCAGGCCGACATGTTGTGGATCGAGATGAAGGCGCTGGTCGACGGGCAACCATAGGCGAGCGCCTCCATGATTAGCGCCGATTCCAGCCGGCCCAACCCGATGCCGCCCGAATCCTCCGACACATAGATCGCGCCAAAACCAAGCTCGCCCGCCTGTTTCAGCACGTCGCGCGGCATGATCTTTTTCTCATCCCATTCGGCAGCATGGGGGGTGATGGCATCGGCGGCGAACCGCTGTGCCATCTCCTGGATCGCCTGCTGCTCCTCGGTCAGTTCGAATTGGCCTGTCATCGGTCCTCTTTATCTTATCTTGTGTCTGGAACGTCGATCAGCCGCAGCTGATGCGCTCGATCTTCATGTCGTCGTCATAGGATACGGTCAGCCGGTCGGGCCTGAAATCCATGGTCATCGCGCTGCGCGGCGGGCCCCAGCGCAATTGGCGCGCGCCGGTCGCGGCAAGCAATTCGGCGCCAAGCGGCGCGGTTGCCGTCTGACCGATCCGGTCCTGTACCCCGGCGGCATCGCATGCTCCGTCCGCACCGATCCGCACGGGCTCTGCCGGAGCGGGATCGACCGTGGCGCAGCCGGAAAGAGTGGCGGCGATCAGGCTCATTTGCATCAAACGCTTCACGTCCGCTCTCCTCAGCTGCACTTCTGGTACCGAAAAGCACCGGGCACCGCGCCATCGCCATATTCGCGGCGATACAGTGCTTCTCCGTTATCGGCGGTCTCCAGCAGCATGGAGCGGTTCCATTCCATGCCCTCGCCCTCAAATGCGAAATCGGCGCGGAGGCTGCCGGGCCTGGATTGCTCAATTTCGGCCAGGGTCCCCACCGATTCATAGAAGGTCAGCGTATCGCCATCGATCTTGAGCAGACCCTTGGCCGCAGCGCCCCCTTCGCAATCGGCGGCGTTCATGCCCCAGTTGCCCTGAAAGGCCGCGGGGATGCCAGGGCCCGTGGCGCCATCGCCGATGCCCCCATCGGGCTCGACCGGCATGGGCGCATCATCACTGGCCGCATCATCACTGGCCGCATCATCACTGGCCATGTCGGCGGTTGCGTCGTCGATCCCGCCATTCTCCTCATCCTGCGCGGACGGTCCGCACGAGGCAAGCGCCAGCACGGCAGCAGCGGCCAGCGTTCGGGTAAGGAAAAGTGAAGAGGCAATGCGCATGGGATGTCCTTTGTCGAACGGTAAGGGTCTTTCGAATGTAACGCAGCATAGCCCCGCGATATCCACCCGAAAGACCCTGAACCGTCAGGTCACCCCATGGTCGGGATGACAAAGGCATTCGATCCATCGCCGCCGCCATCGGGCCAGCGCTGGGTCACGGTCTTGACCTTGGTCCAGAAACGCATGCCTTCCATGCCGTACTGGTTCTGATCGCCAAAGCCCGAACGCTTCCACCCGCCAAAGCTGTGATAGCTGACTGGCACCGGGATCGGCACGTTGATGCCCACCATACCGACGTTCACGCGGGCAGCGAATTCGCGCGCGGCATGGCCGTTGCGGGTAAAGATGGCGACGCCATTGCCATACTGGTGATCGCTGGCAAGCTTCAGAGCTTCCTCGAAATCATTGGCGCGGACCATCTGGAGGACGGGGCCGAAAATCTCGTTGTGATAGGTGTCCATGTCGGTCTTCACATGGTCGAACAGCGACGGGCCGATGAAGTAACCTTCCTCATGCCCCTGCAGCTTGAAGCCGCGACCATCGATGACAAGCTCCGCGCCCTCGTCCACGCCCTTCTGGATCCATTCCTCGACACGCGCCTTGTGCTGCGCGGTGACGACGGGGCCATATTGCGCATCGGGATCGGTGGAAACGCCGACACGCAGCGAACCGACCGCGCTCACCAGCTTGTCGCGCAGGCGCTCAGCAGTGTCTTCACCCACCGGCACAACGACGGGCAGCGCCATGCAGCGTTCGCCGGCGGAGCCATAGGCCGCGCCGATCAAATCGTTCACGGCGACGTCGAGATCGGCATCGGGCATGATGATGCCGTGGTTTTTCGCGCCGCCCATGCACTGCATGCGCTTCCCGTTCTGGGTGCCGCGGGCATAGACGTAATTGGCAATGTCGGAACTGCCGACGAAGCTGATCGCGCCGATGGCCGGGTGGTCGAGAATGGCGTCGACCATTTCCTTGTCGCCATGAACAACCTGCAGGATGCCCTCGGGCGCGCCCGCTTCCAGAAAGAGTTCGGCAAGGCGGACGGGAACGCTGGGATCGCGCTCGCTCGGCTTGATGATGAAGGCATTGCCGCAGGCGATCGCCATGCCGAACATCCACATCGGGATCATGGCCGGGAAGTTGAACGGGGTGATGCCGGCGCCGATGCCGATCGGCTGGCGCATCGAATAGACGTCGATGCCCGGCCCTGCGCCCTGCGTATATTCACCCTTCAGCGCCTGCGGGATGCCGCAAGCAAATTCGATGACTTCCAGACCGCGCTGCACGTCGCCCTTGGCGTCATCAATGACCTTGCCGTGCTCGCTCGACAGCAGGCGGGCGAGCTCTTCCATATTGTCTTCGATGAGCTGCTTGAACTTGAACATCACGCGGGCGCGGCGCTGCGGATTGGTCGCGGCCCATCCGGGCTGCGCGGCCTGCGCGGCGGCCACGGCCTGTTCCAGCGTCGACTGGTCGCCGAAATTGACCTTGGCCTGAACCTGTCCGGTGTTGGGGTCGAAAACCTCGGCGCTGCGGCCAGAGCTGCTGGTACCGCCGCCGCTGACGACATTGTCGATGATGCGCATGACTTGCTTCCTCTCCATGTGTTCATGGGACCAATGCGCGTATGCGCGCATCAGGTCCGCCTTTCTTGCCAAAGAGCATTACAGGGTGCATCATTGCATGCAACAATCAATAATACGGGCCTAGCCTGCAAAAATGCAGAGGTAGAGATGCAACAGGTAGACTGGAGCGACTATCAGGTCTTTCTCGCGCTGGCGCAGGCCGGGCGCACCGGCGATGCGGCCCATTTGCTGGGCGTGGATTCCACCACCGTCAGCCGCCGGTTGAAGCGGCTGGAGCACGCATTGGGTGCAGTTCTGTTCGAACGCGGGCGCGACGGACACCAGCTTACCGAAGCGGGCGAGACATTGTTCGATGAGGTCTCGACCATGGCGCGCGCGGCCTCCCGCATCGAAGACAGCGCCGAGGGAGACGGAGGACTGGGCGGCACGTTGCGCATCAGCGTTTCCGAAGGGTTCGGCAGCTGGTTCCTAGCCCGCCACCTGCCGGATCTCGCCGATGCGCATCCCTCGCTCACCATCGACCTTGTCGCCAGCAGCGGCTTCCTTAATCCGTCAAAGCGGGAAGCGGACATCGCCGTCATGCTTTCACGGCCGCGGTCGGGCCAGCTGATCGCGCGCAAGCTTTCGGATTACGCGCTGCGCCTGTACGCCACGCAAGATTATATCGAACAGGTCGGAAAACCGCAGACCCCGCTGCAATTGACCGAGGGGCACAGGCTGATAGGCTATGTCCCCGAACTCGTCTACGCGCCCGAACTCGTCTATCTCGACGAGCTTCATCCCGGGCTAAAGGCAACGCTCCGCTCCTCCAGCATCAATGCCCAGCATCGCATGATCGCCCAGGGTGCAGGGCTTGGCGTGCTGCCCTGTTTTATCGGCGATTCCGATCCGCGGCTGATCCAGGTGCTGCCGCACCATATGATCCTGCGCAATTTCTGGCTGGTGACGCATGCCGACACCAATACGCTGGCGCGGGTAAAGACCGGAAAGGACTGGCTGCTGCAAACCGTCGCCGCCAATCGGAACGTTCTGCTATCGGGCGCGTCGCCGGGCTGACCGGGACCTGACAAAACCGAGCCCTGACAAAAAAGGGCGGAGCCTTCCGGCCCCGCCCTTCCCTGTTTCAATCATGCCAGCGATCAGATGTGAATCGCGCGACCGTAAGAGGCGAGCACGCTTTCGTGCATGCTTTCCGAAATGGTCGGATGCGGGAATACCGTCTGCATAAGCTCGGCCTCGGTCGTCTCCAGCGTCTTGCCGACGACATAGCCCTGGATCATCTCGGTCACTTCGGCGCCGATCATATGCGCGCCCAGCAGCTCGCCCGTCTTCGCATCGAACACGGTCTTCACGAAACCTTCCGGCTCACCCAGCGCGATGGCCTTGCCATTCCCGATGAAGGGGAAGGTGCCGGCCTTGACCGTATAGCCCTCTTCCTTCGCCTTTGCCTCGGTCATGCCGACGCTGGCGATCTGCGGGTGGCAATAGGTGCAGCCCGGGATGTTGTTGCGATCAAGTCCGTGCGGGTGGACATCCTTATTGCCCAGCTCCTTGGCGATCGATTCCGCCGCGGTCACGCCCTCATGGCTTGCCTTGTGCGCCAGCCAGGGTCCCGGCGTGCAATCGCCGATGGCCCACAGGCCCTTGACGCCGGTGCGGCCGTAGTCGTCGATCTGGATGAAGCCGCGCTCCATCTTCACACCGACCTTTTCAAGGCCAATGTCCTCGGTGTTCGGCACGATGCCGACGGCGGAAATGACGTGGCTGAATTCGTGCTCGACGACCTTGCCGTCCTTGCCCTTGATCTTGGCCTTCACGCCCTTGCCCGATGCGTCGATCGCTTCGACGCCCGCGCCGGTCATGATCGTCATGCCCTGCTTGGTCAGCGCCTTTTCGAGGAAGGCGGACACGTCCTTGTCCTCCACCGGCACAATGCGGTCGAGCATTTCGACAACGGTCACATCCGCGCCCATGTCGTTATAGAAGCTGGCAAATTCGATACCGATCGCGCCCGATCCCATGACGAGCAGCTTGGTCGGCATTTCCTTGGGCGTCATCGCGTGGCGATAGGTCCAGATCTTCTCGCCATCCGCCTTGGCAAAGGGCAGTTCGCGGGCACGCGCACCCGTCGCCACGATGATGTGCTTGGCGGTCAGTTTCTCCTCGCCCTTCTCGCCCTTCACCGTCAGGCTGGTCGGGCCGGTCAGCGTGCCCGTGCCCATGTGGACGGTGATCTTGTTCTTCTTCATCAGGTGGGTGACACCCGAATTAAGCTGCTTGGCGACTCCGCGCGAACGCTTGACCACGGCTTCCAGATCCGCCTCGATCTTGCCTGCGATCTTCAGTCCGTAATCGCTCGCATGCTCGGCGAAATGCTTGATCTCTGCCGAACGCAGCAGTGCCTTGGTCGGGATGCAGCCCCAGTTGAGGCAGATGCCGCCCAGAAGCTCGCGCTCCACGATGGCGGTCTTCAGCCCAAGCTGTGCAGCACGGATCGCGGCGACATAGCCTCCGGGGCCGGACCCCAATACGATCACGTCATAGCTGTCTGCCACTCGTCGTCTCCTAAACCTTTATCGGGCGCGGACGCCCATTATTGTCTATCGCCACGAAGGTGAAATCGGCCTCGGTCACCTTCACGGCTTCTTCTTCAAAGCGATGGCGGCGCCACGCTTCCACGTTGATCGTCATCGAGCTGCGCCCGATGCGCGTGATCTCGCCATATACGGATACTTCGTCGCCCACCGAAACTGGTGCATGGAACAGCATCTTGTCCATCGCGACGGTCACCGCGCGGCCCTGGCTGTGCCGCGAAGCGATCAGTCCCGCGGCGTTATCCATGACCGAAACCAGCCACCCGCCGAAGATGTCGCCATAGACATTGGTATCGGCAGGCATGGCGACCACGCGGATCGCCGGATCGATTTCGGGAGGGGTTTCGCTTTCGCCCATCTCCGGCGCTCTTACGCCAGCATGCCCAGCGGGTTTTCGACCAGTTCCTTGAAAGCGGCCATCAGGCGCGCGCCGTCCGCACCATCGATGGCGCGGTGGTCGAAGCTGCCCGTCGCGCTCATCACCATGGCGGGCACGATCTCGCCGCTCTCGTCAACGATGGCGCGCTTTTCGCCTGCGCCGATGGCAAGGATCATGCCCTGCGGCGGGTTGATGACGGCCTCGAACTGCTTGATGCCCATCATGCCCATGTTGGACAGGCTCGCAGTGCCGCCCTGATATTCTTCGGGAGCGAGCTTGCCTTCCTTCGCGCGGCCGGCAAGGTCCTTCATCGCCTTGGCGATGGAGCTGACCGAACGGCCATCGGCATCGGACACGATCGGCGTGATCAGGCCCGACGGGATCGACACCGCGACCGAGACATCGGCGCGCTCGTACTGGATCAGCTCGTTACCGGCAAAGCTGACATTGCATTCGGGCACCGCGATCAGCGCCTTGCCCAAAGCCTTGACCAGGAGGTCGTTCACGGAAACCTTCACGCCCTGGCTTTCCAGCGCCTTGTTCACTTCGGATCGCAGAGCCAGCAGCTTGTCGAGGCGCACGTCGACAGTGAGGTAGATGTGCGGGACGTTCTGCTTGGATTCGGTCAGGCGGCGCGCGATGGTCTTGCGCATGCCCGAAAGCTTGGAAACCGAATGCGGCACGCGCGCATCGAGGATAGCGCGGGTTTCGTCTGCCATGGCGACATCGGAGGCCGCCGCAGCAGGCGCAGCGGCTGCGGGCGCAGCGGCGGGCGCGGCAGCGCCGGCTTTCGCGCCTTCGACGTCTGCCTTCACGATACGGCCACGCGGACCGGAACCCGTCACTCCGGACAGATCGACACCCTTGTCGGCCGCGATGCGCTTAGCAAGCGGCGAAGCGATGATGCGGTCCCCCGATGCAGCCGGAGCCGGTGCCGGAGCGGACGCGGGTGCCGGAGCGGACGATGCGGCAGGCGCGGGCGCAGCATCGGCTGCAGCAGGTGCGGGCGACGGGGCCGGGGCGGCAGCAGCGCTGCCAGCAGCCTTGGCGGCCTCTTCCACGTCTTCGCCCTCTTCGGCGAGCATGGCGATGACGGTGCCCACCTTCACATTCTCGGCGCCTTCATCGATCTGGATCGCGGCGATGGTGCCTTCGTCGATGGATTCGAACTCCATCGTCGCCTTGTCAGTCTCGATCTCGGCGATGATGTCGCCCGGTGCGATCTTGTCCCCGGCCTTTACGAGCCATTTGGCAAGCGTGCCTTCTTCCATGGTGGGGGAAAGCGCAGGCATCTTGATCGCGATTGGCATGGGCTGAGGCATCCTGATTTGTTGCGGGTCCGCCCTTGTTATGGCTGGGCAGCCCTTTGGGGAGGAGATTTGCGTGTTTATCTCCAACCTTGCGCCGCATGGGTCAAGACTGGATTTGCTGCAGCATTCCCCCTAACCCTTGCGCAACCGCCCGTAATCCAGCAGCTTTTGCGTTACGCACAACTGACAGGCATCTTTTTGCAATGCGTACTTACCTCGTAATCATGGACGAAACACCGGAATCGCAACTCGCGTTGCGCTTTGCCTCGCGCCGCGCTGCCGACACCGGTGGATCGGTTCATATCATCGCCCTTGTACCCAAACAGCAGTTCACCGCGTTCGGCGGCGTTCAGGCCACGATCGAGGACGAGGCCAAGAGCCGCGCCGAAGTGCTGGTCATGGCCGCAGCCGGGCACCTGCTGGAGGAAAGCGGCCGGATGCCATCCATCGCGGTGAAGGTCGGCGACGGGGTAAAGGTGGTGCAGGACTATCTGTCCGAACACGGCAATATCGCCGCCCTCGTGCTGGCCGCTGCGGCAGAGGGCCCTCCCGGCCCGCTGATCGCGCACTTTGCCGGGCACCGCGCAGGCCACCTTCCCTGCCCGCTGATGATCGTGCCGGGCGGACTGAGCGAGGAAGAGATCGACGCGATCAGCTGAATCGCAAAATCTATTGCTGCCGTACAACTGGGCGAGCATTTACCACTTCACTCTATCGAGCTTCCTCGAGCCGTCCGGTATGTTGGGCGCCTCATCAATTCCCGTGGCAGGAAAAAAGGATCTCAGACATGCGAGAGACAGGCAAATTGCTGGAGCGCCGAAATTTCCTGTTCACGATGGCGACCGGACTGGCAATCGCGCCATTCGCGGCAAAGGCCCATGCACAAGGCCTTGGGTTGAGCAATATCCTTGGCCGTGCCAGCGACAATGCGCTGGACCAGCTCTCCCAGCCCGGTGCCTTTTATGGCGATCCGGACATTCGTATCGCTCTCCCGTTGATCGGAGGAAGCGGCGGTGCGCTGTCATCGCTTTTCAATGCAGGGCGCAAGGCGGGACTGCTCGACGGGCTGATCCGCAAGCTTAACGATGCTGCCGGAATTGCCGCCGGGGAAGCAAAGCCGATCTTTCGCACGGCGATCGATAACCTTACTCTTGCCGATGCGCCCGGTATCGTTTCGCAAAACGACGGCGCCACGCAATATCTTCAGCGTAGCGCGGGGGACGATCTCAATCGCAAGCTGCGCCCCTTGGTCGACGACGCTCTCGGCGATGTCGGCGCCTACAGCCAGCTTGACCGGCTGAACGCCAAACACAGCTTTCTGGGCCTCGCCGGAATCGACCGCGATGGTCTAGGCAGTTCCGTGACCGAGCAGGGGCTGAACGGCATTTTCGTATATATCGGATCGGAAGAAGCGAAGTTCCGCGCTAATCCGCTAGGCAATTCCGGCGGCTTGCTAAAGGGGCTGTTCGGCAACTGAGGTCGAACGCTCTCCCTACTTCTTCCGTCCCTGATGCCGGATATTGCCCGGACGCCCGCGCTTGCCAACCATGTGCTTGCCAGCCTTGTCGTGCCGGACGGGCTTGCCCTTGTGCATCGGGCGCTTTTTCTTCCCTTCAAGCCGACCGCCGCGCGGCTCGATACTGCCGGCGAATTCGGGCGGCTCGAACTTCAGCGCACCCGACAGCGGGTTGGCCTCTGCCAGTCGCAGCTTCATCCGGTCGCCGGAGCGATAGGTGGTGCCGGTCGACTGCCCGACCAGCACCTGCGCCTTTTCGTCATAGTTGAAGCGTTCGTCACCCAGCACCGAAACCGGCACGAGCCCATCGCCGCCAAGGCCGAGGATCGTGGCGAACAGGCCAAATTTCTGCACACCGGTGACGCGCGTGTCGAAAACCTCACCCACGCGGGCCGACAGCCATGCCGCGACATAGCGGTCGATGGTGTCGCGCTCTGCCTCCATCGCGCGGCGTTCGGCGCGGCTGATGGCTTCGGTGACACGGTCGAGTGATTCCCGGTCACGGTCCGACAGCCCGCTGCCATCGGGGATGGCGTTGGACTGCGGCTTGGGCTGTTCAAGCTTGTACGCATCGACCAGAGCGCGATGGACCAGAAGGTCGGCATAGCGGCGGATCGGCGAGGTAAAATGCGCATAGCTGCCCAGCGACAGGCCAAAGTGCCCGGCATTGCGCGGCCCGTAATAGGCCTGCATCTGCGTACGCAGCACCTGCTCCATGATGAGCGCCTTTTCGGCGTCGTCGCTCACGTCCTTGAGCATGCGGTTGAACAGCGAAGGGGTGATGACCTGACCCAGCGAAAGCTGCTTGTCCAAGGTCTTGAGGTAGTCGCGCAGCGAGACGAGCTTTTCCCGGCTCGGCGTTTCATGGACGCGATAGACGACAGGGGCGGCCTTCGCCTCCAGCGCCTTGGCCGCGGCGACATTGGCGGCGATCATGAAATCCTCGACCACGCGGTGCGCGTCGAGGCGCTCGCGCACGGCGATCTCGGCAATGCGGCCCTGTTCGTCGAGCACGACGCGCCGTTCGGGCAGGTCGAGGTCCAGCGGCTCCCGGTCGTTGCGCGCGGTTTCCAGCGCCTTCCAGCAGCCCCACAGGTTGGTCAGGTTCGCCGCGGCCTCGCCTTCGTCAATACGCTTTTGCGCATCTTCATAGGCGATCACCTCATGGATGCGCACGATGGCCCGGGTGAAGCGGAAGCTGGTGACGCGCCCGTCGGCAGTGATGGTCAGGTGGCAGGCCATCGCAGCCCGGTCCTCGCCCTCACCCAGAGAGCAAACGTCGGCGGATAGCACCTCGGGCAGCATGGGCACGACGCGGTCGGGAAAATAGACCGAATTGCCGCGCTTCCTTGCCTCGCGGTCGATCTTCATGCCGGGGCGGACGTAGAAGGACACGTCGGCGATCGCGACCAGAGCCTTCCACCCGCCCTTGTTCTGGGGGTCGGTATCGGGCTCTGCCCAGATCGCATCGTCATGGTCGCGCGCATCGGCAGGGTCGATCGCGACGATGGGCAGATGCGTCAGGTCCTCGCGGCTCTCTTGCGACAGCGGCAGCTTTGCGCTCGTCTGCGCCTCTTCCAGCACCTCGCTGCCAAAGACATGCGGGATCTCATATTTGTGGATCGCGATCAGGCTGAAGCTCTTGGGCGCCAAGGGGTCGCCCAGCACCTCTGTCACCTTCACGCCCGAACGCGGCGATTTGCCCGCAGGTTCGGCCAGCACCAGTTGCCCGCTTTCCGCACCGCCGATATCCGCGATGGGGAGCGACTGGCGCTGCGACTTGTCGGTCGGGGCCAGCCAGCCCTTGCCCGATTTGTCGATCTCCACCACGCCCATAATCGATTCGGCGCGGTCGGGCAGCTTGCGCATGACATGGGCGAGCCAGCCCTTCCCGGCCTCTTCGGTGCGGGCAAGAATGCGGTCGCCCTTACGCAAAGCGGGATAAGCGCGCTTGCCCTTGCCCTTGGGCTCCTGCACACGCAGGCGCGGCGGGGCCTGCCCACTTTCGGGGTCCCAAGTCTCGGGGATGGCAACGGCCTCACCCTCGTCGATCTCCACCACGCGCAGCACGGTCACCTTGGGCACGCCGCCCATGCGGTGATAGGCCGTGCGCTTGCCGTCGATCATGCCCTCCTCGGCCATGTCCTTCAGCAGCGCCTTCAGCGCGATCTTCTCCTGCCCCTTAAGCTTGAACTGGCGCGCGATCTCGCGCTTGCCGACGGGGGTGTCGGAGCTCTTGATATACTCCATGACCTGCTCCTTGCTGGGCAGGCCCTCGAATTTACGATTGTTTGTCATTGCGCCCTATGTGGGCGGGACCGTGCCGGTTCGCAATCGCAATCGCTCAACGATCCTTATGTTCGGGCGATATATGGGCGGTCGGGCGGTCGACCTTCGGCTGCGGCGCGGCAGGCGGGACATATGCGCCCCAGCGATTGTCATGCTTCTGACTGGGCCAAACGCCGAAAACCAGCACGATCAGATATGGCCCCCAGCCCAGCAGCAACTGCAGTGGACTTGTCGCGGCGAAGGCCGCCGCCTCGATCTCCTCAGGCGAAGTCGCGGATGCAAGCGTGTCGCGGATCTGGTCCATCATCAGATAGGACGTGAGGAGATTGCCCAGGACCATCGCTGCGGGGATCAGCGCGATCCAGCCGGGAAAGCCGGCATCGTGCAATCGGCGCACAAAAGACGCGATGAGCAGCAGCAGGATCGCCACCATCATGATTATGCTGAAAATCAGCTGCGGCATCATCATGTCGGCAACCGACTGCATCATCGGGGGCGACACCTCGTCTGCAGCATTGCCGGCTTCGGAAACGGCCGTACCAATCATGCGGGCCGCCACCACGAAACCCCAGACAAGGCTGGCAACGAACTGCAGTGCCACGAGGAACAGCACATACCACCAGAACGTGGCCCGATCGTCGCGCCCGAAGAAGTCGCCAATATGCGCGAGATTATATTTGATCGATTTGAAGAACATCAGCCCCCCGACGCAAAACCGGCGGATCCATGCCCCACCGGCACGGTATCCCATGGGAAGCCATTGTGCGCGCACGACCGCGATCAGGCAAGCCGCAGCCCGCCCGATCGCATCTGCGGCTGACAGGGATCAGCTGACAGGGATCAGTAAGCGCGCGCGATGAAGATGGTTTCTACCGCAGGCTCGCCGGTGAAGATGCAGGGATCCTCGGGCTTCGCATCGCCCTGCGGAGTGTTGCGGATCGTGAGCTTCAGCGCCTTCAACTGTTCGACCACCTTGTCCAGCGCCTCGCCGGTCGGGCGCGACCATGCGGCCTTGACCCAGCCGGGTTTCTCCGTGCCTTCGGCGAAATATTCGGCCAGCCCCTCCATCGTGGTGATGTCGTGGCGGATCGCGTCGTCGCGCCGCTGCTTCGCTTCCTCAAACAGGCCGAGCTGGATTTCCTCAAGCATGCCCGCGGCGTTGAAGAGGAAATCCTCGCGCCCCTCGAAGCTCATGTTTGCCTTGCCCTCATCGGTCCAGAGCTGGTCCCGGCGCAGCAGCGCGACCTTTTCGCCCGCCATGTCGCGCGGGCCGACCTCGACGATCAGCGGCGCGCCCTTGCGCACCCAGTTCCAGCGCTTCTGCGCGGCCTTGCCCGGCTTCGTGTCCAGCAGCACACGCACCGGCTCGCGGAAAGCGTCCTGCGCGGTCAGGTGCTTCTTCAGATCCTCGCAATAGGCGAGCAGTTCGCTGTCACCATCCTTGCCGCGCAGCATGGGGAGCAGCACGATCTGGTGCGGCGCAATGCGCGGCGGCACACGCAGGCCGTCATCGTCGCCATGCGTCATGATGACGCCGCCGATCAGCCGGGTCGATACGCCCCAACTGGTGGTGTGGCACAGCTGCTCTGCGCCCTGATCGTCCTGGTACTTGATGTTCGCGGCATCGGCGAAAGTGGTGCCCAGATAATGGGAGGTGCCGGCCTGCAGCGCCTTGCCGTCCTGCATCATCGCCTCGATCGAATAGGTTGCGTCCGCGCCGGGGAAACGCTCGTTCTCAGGCTTTTCGCCCGCGACGACTGGCATGGCCAGAACGTCCTCGGCAAAGGCGCGATAGACCTCCAGCATCAGCAGGGTCTCGTCCATGGCGCCTGCCTTGTCGGTATGCGCGGTATGGCCTTCCTGCCAGAGGAACTCGCTGGTGCGCAGGAACATGCGGGTCCGCATTTCCCAGCGCACGACATTGGCCCACTGGTTGATCTTCAAAGGCAGGTCGCGCCAGCTCTGGATCCAGCGGCCCATGGCATGGCCGATCACCGTTTCCGACGTCGGTCGCACGACCAGCGGCTCTTCCAGCTTCGCATCGGGATCGACGACCAGCGAACCGTCCTCGGCCTTCAGCCGGTGATGGGTGACGACCGCCATTTCCTTGGCGAAGCCTTCGACGTGCTCGGCTTCCTTGGCGAAATAGGACAGCGGAATGAACAGCGGGAAATAGCAATTGTCGTGGCCGGTTTCCTTGATCCGGTCATCGAGCAGGCGCTGGATACGTTCCCAGATACCCCAGCCCCACGGCTTGATCACCATACAGCCGCGCACGCCCGATTCCTCGGCCATGTCGGCCTGCGAGACCACCGCCTGGTACCATGCGGCGAAATCATCCTTGCGCGACACGTCAAGCGCGTGGCGAATCGTCGCCTGTTGGGGCTGGTTCTGCGAACCGGACTTCTGGGACTTGTCGGCCAAGGGGCGCACCTTGAAAATGGGATGGCCCGGCGCCTCGGGCGGAACATGCGGCGCTGGATCGCTGCGCGTGGCAGCAGTGCAAACCGGCCCCTTATTCCCGCGCGGCCCACTTGCCAAGGGCCAGCGCAAAACGGGCCGCCCGCATGTGCATGCAGGCGGCCCGATTGCTGCGGATCGGACAGGCTTGTTTACTTCGAAAGCTTGTCGATCTGTTCCTTCATCATGGCCATCTGCTTTTTCAGATCGTCCAGCTCCGCGTCCTTGGCCGGTGCTGCAGTGGCGGCTGTTTCTTCGCCGCCCTCTTCACCCGCTGCCATGCCAGCAGCGCCGGGCATGAAGGCATCGGTCGCGGCCTTGAACATGGCCATGTTCTGCTGCGCAAGCTTGGCCAGCGGATTGCTGCCCATCGAATCCTCGAACGCCTTGCGCATCTTGAGCTGGTTGTCGCGGAACTGGGCCATCGACATTTCAAGGAAATGCGGCACCATGGCCTGCATCGAATTTCCGTACATCCCGATCAGGTCGCGCAAAAAGCTGACAGGCAGCATCTGCGATCCGGCCGCTTCTTCATCCATGATGATCTGCGTCAGGATCTGATGCGTGATGTCCGCGCCGCTTTTCGCGTCGATGACCTGGAAATCGACACCCTCTCGCGTCATTTCTGCCAGATGGTCAAGCGTGATGTAGCTTGACGAATCGGTGTTGTAGAGACGCCGATTGGCATATTTCTTGATGATGATCACACCATCGTTTTTTTCTTTATCCGCCACATAACCCCCAAGTTAAAGGATGGCATTTTGCTGCAAAGCCACATGCTGCACTGCTTTGCTGCAATTGCTAATAGCATGGCTAATGGCTTTGCGGCAAGCAATCAGCCGCGCAGTCTCGGTCCGGACAATGTCAATAGCTCGTATTGCGTTAATCCGGTGGCTTGGGAAGCCTGCGCCAGATCATATTGCGCACGCAGCCAGTCGCCCTCGCGAAGATGCGGCACTGCGGTGACATCCACCGCGGTCATGTCCATCGACACCCGGCCCAGCACCGGCAATTGTGCACCATCTGCCGCGGTAAAGATGCCCTCCCCGCTCCAGCAACGCAGGTAGCCGTCGGCATAGCCCAACGAGAGGATCGCCACCCGCATGTCATGCGGCGCGGTGAAGGTCGCGCCATAGCCGATGCTTTCCCCCGCAGGCAGGTCGTGGATCTGGATGATGGCCGCCTCAGGCGTAATCACCTGCCGCACCAGCCCTTCCGCTTCGGCCCGCGCGGTACCGCCGTAAAGGGCCAGGCCGGGGCGCGTCAGGTCGAAATGATAATCACTGCCAAGCGCGATGCCCGCGCTATTGGCAAGGCTTGCCCGGCGATGGGGGATCATGGCCGTCACCTCACGAAATGCAGCGCACTGGCGCGCATTCATGGCGCTGTCTTCATCCGCGCAGGCAAGGTGAGACATCAGCACCTCGATATCCAGCGCCCTTATCGCAGGGTCGGCCAGTTCTTCGGGCCGTACACCCAGACGGTTCATGCCCGTATCGACCATGAGGTCGCAGGCACCGCCCCCCGCCGCGCCCCAGCGCACAGCCTGCGCCATGCTGTTGATCACCGGACGCACGCCGCTGGCCAATGCGAAACGCGTGTCGGCTTCGGTCATCGGGCCATGCAATACGGATATGCCGTGCGCATCGGCATGCGCGATAACCTCGGGTACCTCGCTCCAATGCGCGACGAAGAAATAGCGTGCGCCGGCGTCCAGCAGGACGGGCATCACCCGCTCCACCCCCGTGCCATAACCGTCTGCCTTAACCGCCGCACCCGCCACGGCGGAGCCCGACAGCCTGTCCATCGCGCGCCAGTTATCGGCCAGCGCCCCCGCGTCGAAGGAGAGGCGCAGCGAGGGTGCAGGAATCAGATTGGAAAGCGAAGCGTCGGAATTCATGCGACGCGGTTCGCATATCGCCGCCTGCCGCGCCAGTGCCCGCGCCTCCTGTTCCCTCGAATTCTCATGCCTCTTCGAAATCGCGGGGCGGGCCGCCCTTCAGGCCGAAAATCGCGACGACCAGGCCGATCGCCATAAAGGCCCAGGTGTACCAAAGCCCGGCATAGGCATTGCCGGTTCGCGCAATGATATAGCTGGCGATCAGGGGCAGGAAACCGCCAAAATATCCCGCGCCGATGTGATAGGGGATCGACATCGAGCTGTAGCGAATGCGCGGCGGAAACATCTCTGCCAAAAGCGCCGCCACCGGCCCATAGGTCAGCGCGGAGAGCGCCGATAGCATGACCAGCGCGCCGACTATACCGGCAATGCGGCCCCAACCCGGCGTCTGCAATGAGAAATCATAGCCGCCTGCTGTCAGCCTCTCCTGCAAGGCTGCGCGCCGCGCTGGCGCATCTTGTGCCGGATAGTCGGCAATCGTTTCGCTCACATCACCGATCGACAGCGTAAGCGACGGAGACTCCTGCAAGTCATAGGCGACACCGAAAACGGTGAGATCCTCAATCAGGCGACCGCATGGCGTGGCCTGCGCATCGGCGAAGGGATCATAGCTGCAATCGGGGCCAGCCACCACGACCGGCGCGCTTTGCGCCGATGCCTCCAGCCCCGGATTGGCCATGGAACCGATGAAATGAAACGCCGGAAACAGCAGGACAAGCGAGAGCGCCTGCCCGATTACGATCGGCAGCTTGCGCCCGACCCGATCGGAAATCCTTCCGACAATGACATAAAGCGGCATCGCGATGATCCCCACGGCAAACAGGATCAGTTCCACCGTCAGCGGCTCCACCCGCATCGGGCCTTTCAGGAATGATAGGCTGGAGAAAAAGGCGGTATACCAGATGGTCGTGAGCGAACCTGTCACCCCGAACAGCGCGACAAAGATGCGCCACTTGTTTCCGGGATAGGTAAAGCTCTCGACAAAGGGGTTCTGCGCTGTCTCGCCCGCGTCCTTCATCGCGCGAAAGACCGGGCTTTCCGACAGCTTGAAGCGCATCCACAGCGAAATCGCCAGCAGCGCCAGCGACAGCAGGAACGGCACGCGCCATCCCCAGCTGGCAAAATCCTCGGGCGGGATCACGAAACGGCAGCCCAGCACCACGGCGATGGAAAGCACGAAGCCGCCCACCACGCTCGCCTGGATGAAAGAGGTGTAGAAACCGCGTTTTTCAGGCGGCGCATGTTCGGCGACATAGACCGCCGCGCCGCCATATTCGCCGCCCAGCGCCAACCCCTGCAGCACGCGCAGGACCAGAACGATGATGGGGGCCGCGATACCGATCGTCGCGGCAGAGGGAATGAGGCCGACGCCCGCCGTGGCAATACCCATCAGCGTCACCGTGACAAGAAAGGTATATTTCCGCCCCAGCCTGTCGCCCAGAAATCCAAAAAGCACCGCGCCCAGCGGCCTGAAACCGAATCCCACGGCAAACCCCGCCCAGACGAGCAGTATCTGCAAAGTTTCGTTGTCCGACGGAAAAAAGGCGGCGCCGATCAGCCCGGCAAGCGTACCGTAGATGAAGAAATCATACCATTCGAACACGGTACCCAGCGATGACGCGGTGATCACCAGCCTCACATCGCTCGCGCTTATTTCGCCATCCACGCCTGCCGCGTCAAAATTCGCATCGGCCATGCCGCTCTCCCCTTGGCCCCTTTGCCTTTCGCATAAACCGGCCCTGTGCGAATTGCCAAGCGCAACGAAAGAGCATGGTGGGAAAGCGGCTCAGCCGCGCGGCTGATTGTCGAGCGCGCGGATCGCGGCATTCCATGCAAGCAGGATTGCACCATGGCGTGCCGGATAGTCGCGGGCCGCAGCGATCAGTTCAAGTCCGGGCCAATCGGGCATGGCCCTCTCGCCGCCCAGCCAAGCTTCGATCTCATTGCGCGAAGCACCGATCCGCTGCGCGGAGGAACCGACTGCGTTTCCGGCAAAGATGGCCGCACTCGCCTGCCCGATGGCGCAGGCGCTGAGCGACAGGCCGAGCCTGTCGATGGCGCCGCCGTCATCCACGGAAAGTCCGATCCTCAACGTGCTGCCGCAACTGGGGGAGCGTGCCTCCGACGTAAGCGGAAAATCCGGCAAAAGCGGATATCGGGCCAGCGCGACCGCAGCGCGCAACACTTCGGGCGTGTAAAGCTTCGCGGCGCTCATCGCGATCGCCCCGTCACTGCGCGGCTTCTTCCTGAAACGCCTCACGCCGTGCTGCAATGGTCTCGACAAGTGCGTTGCTGGCCGCATTGACGAAAGGATAGCTGCGCGCCTCCTTGATCCAGTCGGGCCGGCCTTCTGCACCCCATGCGGTGTCATACCCCAGCGCCAAAATCGAAAACGACAGCACGACCAGGATCGCGCCCTTTACCACGCCGAACCCCAGCCCAAGGATGCGATCAACAAAGCCCAGGACCGATTCGCGCGTCCGGCTGCCGGCCCATTTCGCGACAAGCTTCATCACCACATAAGGCACGATCAGCAGCAGCACGAAAGCCAGCAGCCCTGCGTTGGTATCGTTGTCTTCGAAGAACCCGACAAGAAATCCGGTCAGCGGTTCATGCAGGTAATAGATCGCTGCCACCGCCGCGACCCATGCTGCCAGCGACAATGTTTCATGGACGAAACCGCGCAGCAGGCCGCCCACGGCAGCCAGCCCCACGATCACGAGGACCAGCAGGTCGAATCCGGTATATTCCATTCTGGTCTATTCGCGCCCGTCTAATCGCCCGATCCAACGACCCGTTCAACCAATCCGATCAACAGGTCCATCGCGTCATAACGAGCCGATCCTTTCTCGTCGCTTGACGCTGCGCCATTTAGGGGCGGGCCAAAGGCCTTGTCAAAGCCGAGCTTTGCAGATTCGCGCAGCCGCAGCGGCGCATGCGAAACCGGGCGGATTTCACCGGACAGCGATACCTCGCCAAACCAGACCGACTGTTTCGCCAGCGGCCTGTCGGCCAGCGCGGAAACCAGCGCCGCCGCCACGGCCAGATCCGCCGCCGGATCCTGCAGGCGATAGCCGCCCGCCACGTTGAGATAGACCTCTGCCGAAGAAAAGCTGAGCCCACAGCGCGATTCCAGCACGGCAAGCAGCATGGCAAGCCGCCCGCTGTCCCAGCCTACGACCGCGCGCCGCGGCGTCGCGCCCGATTGCAGCCGCACGATCAGCGCCTGAATCTCGACCAGAACGGGCCGCGTTCCCTCCAGCGCCGGAAACACCGCGCTGCCCGCCACCGGTTCGTCGCGGGTGGAGAGGAACAGCATGGAGGGGTTCGACACCTCGGTCAGACCCGCACCTTC
Organism: Croceicoccus mobilis; assembly: GCF_001661965.1. GTDB lineage: Bacteria > Pseudomonadota > Alphaproteobacteria > Sphingomonadales > Sphingomonadaceae > Croceicoccus > Croceicoccus mobilis. The sequence continues at coordinate 95,713 of NZ_LYWZ01000025.1, read as the reverse complement.
CATCGCGAAAACGCCGATCTCGTCCACAGCGCCAAAGCGGTTCTTCAGCGCGCGCAATACCCGGTACTGGTGCGAACGCTCGCCCTCAAAGCTCATCACCACGTCGACCATGTGTTCCAGCACGCGCGGCCCCGCGATATTGCCGTCTTTCGTCACATGGCCGACCATGACCAGCACGCAGCCCGATTCCTTGGCATAGCGGATCAGTTCCAGCGCGCAGCCGCGCACCTGGCTGACCGTGCCGGGCGCCCCCTCGATCTTGTCGGAATGCATGGTCTGGATCGAATCGATGACCAGTAGCGACGGCGGCTCCATCCCGCCCAGCGTTGTCAGTATGTCGCGCACCGAAGTCGCGCTCGCCAGACGGATAGGCGCATCGGCGAGACCCAGCCGCCCGGCGCGAAGCCGCACCTGCCCCGCCGCTTCCTCACCACTGATGTAAACCGCGTCCTTGCCGCTGCGCGCCACGCTCGCACTCGCCTGTAAAAGCAGCGTCGATTTGCCGATCCCCGGATCGCCGCCCATCAGGATCGCACTGCCCGGCACCAGCCCGCCGCCCAATGCGCGGTCGAATTCCGCCATGCCGGTCGGCTGCCGCACCGGCAAAGGCGTGTCTTCATCCAGAGCGGTAAAGGCAATCGGCCGCCCGCCGCCCGACAAATCGTGCTTTGACGAAAATACCGTCGCGGGCGCTTCCTCTACCAGCGTGTTCCATTCGGCGCAGTCATGACATTGCCCCTGCCATTTCTGGGAGACACTGCCGCAAGCCTGGCACACGAATCTGCGTTTGGGTTTCGCCATGACCTCGCGTAACCGGAACGGACCGGGAACGCAATTCTATCTGAAGCTTGATTCACTGGCTTTTAATCGGTCCGGGTGTCACAGTCCCTTGCATGAGGGAGAAGGAACTGCGGATCGCGCTCATCTGCTATGGCGGCGTCAGCCTCGCCGTATACATGCATGGCGTTACGAAAGAGACCTGGCACCTCGCCCGCGCCGCCAATGAAGCAGCCAGCGGAGCGCCGCCATCGCGTGGCGTCGAAAGCGCCTATCGCCGCCTTCTCGATGCCATGGCGAAGAAGGGCGACACTCGCCTGCGGGTCGTGCCCGATATTCTGGCCGGGGCCAGCGCGGGCGGGCTGAATGCGATCTTCCTGGGCGAGGCATTGCTGACGGGCCGCTCGCTCGATCCCCTGACCCGGTTGTGGCTCGATTGCGCGGACAGCGATGTGCTGGTCGCGCCCGAGGCACGACCCGGCAATCGCTTTTCGAAACTATGGGCACAGCCGCTGGTCGAATGGGCGCTGCGTCGCCCCGGCAATGCCGTCACCCGCACCGTCGCACCCGAAACGCGAGAAGAAGTGCGCGGCAAGCTGTCGCGCCTGATCCGCTCACGCTGGTTCGCGCCGCCCTTCTCGGGGATCGGCATGGCCCGGCTGATCGACGATGCGCTGGTCGCCATGTTGCGGCAGGAGCCGGGCCCGTCACTGATCCCCGATGGCCATCCGGTCGACCTGTTCGTCACCGCTACCGATTTTCGCGGCTCCAACATGCCGCTTCGGCTCCATTCGCCGGCCATGGCGCGTGAGACCGAGCATCGCCTGCCAATCTCTTTCCGCGCCCATGGCGGTGACCCGGTCATGGCGCCGCGCCCCGACCTCGTCTTTGCCGCACGCGCGACCAGCAGCTTTCCCGGCGCCTTCCCGCCCCTCACCGTCGCAGAGATCGAGGCGCTCGCAACCGAGCGCGGCCAGAACTGGGACAGCCGCGAGGAATTCCTCCATCGTGTCATGCCGCATCACGTTCACGCGGGCGACATCGGCAATGTCGCTCTGATCGACGGGGCGGTGCTGGTGGGCGCGCCCTTTGCCGAGGCCATCGCCGCCCTTTCCGGTCGCCCGGCGACGCGGGAAGTCGACCGGCGCTTTATCTATATTGATCCGCGCCCTGATTTTCGCATGGGCCACGGCAACCCCGGCGAACCCAATCGCGAGATCGGCTTTTTCAGCGCAATATTCGGCGCATTGTCCGCGATCCCTCGTGAACAGCCGATCCGCGATGATCTGGAACGCATCGCCGACCATAGCCGAGAGGCCGCACGCCTGCGCGCCATCGTCGATGCCCTGCGCCCCGAAGTCGAGGCGACCGTCGACCGCCTGTTGGGAAGGACCTTGTTTCTTGATCGCCCGACGCCCGAACGGCTGACCAAATGGCGTCGCCGCGCACAACAGGCCGCCGCCGAGAACGCGGGTTTCGCCTTCCATTCCTACGCCCGCAGCAAATATGCCGGGATCATCGAGAACCTCGCCGGCCTGATCCGCCGCGCCCATCCCGGCGACAAACCAAGCCGCGAAAGCATTGCGAGCACGCTGTCAGGCTTTCTCGAGCACCATGGTCTCGCCAGCCTTTCGGGCGGAAAAACCGGGGCGAGCGAGGAAGCGATAAGCTTCTTTCGCACCCATGATCTCGGATTTCGCATCAGGCGGTTGCGCCTGCTGGCGCGCAGGCTGTCGCCCGGTGACATCGGCGGTGCCCTGCCCGCAGAAAAGCGCAATGCCGCGCGCGACGCGGTCTATGAAGCGCTCTCGATCTACACCCGGCTTGATGGCGTGGAAGCGCTTGGGCCGGGATTTCCCCCTGTCGCCAGTCGCATCTTTTCCGATCCGGAGGCCGCGCTCGCCCATATTGCCGCGACACGCGACCTGGCCGAGACCGACCCCAAGGTCGATGCGCTTCTTGCCGATGGGTTGTCGCCGCTACCGCGCGAACAACGAAGGGTGCTGCTGCTCGCCTATCTGGGTTTTCCGTTCTACGACATTGCGACCCTGCCGCTATTGGGGGCGCGCGGATTCGACGAGTTTGAACCGATCAAGGTCGACAGGATCTCCCCCGAAGACGCCAGCGCCATTCGCGGCGGGGGTGCGGCGGAAAGCCTGAAAGGCATCGAGTTCTATAATTTCGGCGCGTTCTTCAGCCGCGCCTATCGTGAGAATGATTATCTGTGGGGTCGCCTGCACGGGGCGGAAAGACTGATCGACATCACCGCCTCCACGCTGGAGCCGGAGAGTGCCCTGCCCGCCGGCCTTATGGCCGATATCAGGCGGGAAGCCTTTCTCGCCATCCTTGCCGAGGAAGACGAGGCCGGACAATGCAGCGCCCATCTGATCGAGGCGCTGCGGCGGGAAGTCATGGAAGGCCCTGCGAAGCGCGAATGAAGCAACTTAGCGCGGCTTGCCCCAGCCAGCCTTGATCCGCTCGAAAAAGCCCATCGAATCCGGGCATTGGTTCTGCGTTTCGCTCTGCTGGAATTCGCGCAGAAGCTCCTTCTGGCGCGAGGAAAGCTTGCGCGGTGTCTCGACTTGGATGTCGACGATCAAATCGCCGCGACCACGGCCCTGCAGCACCGGCATGCCATCGCCGCGCTTACGCAGTTGTTCGCCTGACTGCACGCCCGCGGGGATATTGACCGTGATCCATTCGCCATCGAGACCCGGCAGGCTGACCGTGCCGCCCAGCGCCGCCTTGGAAAAGGTGATCGGGACCTTGGTGAAAAGATTGGTGCCGTCGCGTTCGAACACATCGTGTCGGCGGACATGCATGAAGATATAGAGGTCACCCGGAGGCGCGCCCTGCGGCCCTGCCTCGCCCTTCCCTGAAAGGCGGATGCGGGTGCCGGTCTCGACGCCCGGGGGAACGGTGATTTCAAGGTTCTGCGGCATGTCGACGCGGCCTTCGCCGCCGCATGCACGGCAGGGAGTGGCGATCACTTCGCCGCGGCCATGGCAGGTCGGGCAGGCGCGTTCCACCACAAAGAAACCTTGCTGAGCACGCACCTTGCCCATGCCGGCGCAGGTGTCGCAACGCTTGACGTCCGTGCCGGGCTCCGCGCCCGAACCGTGGCAGGGTTCGCAGGTCTGGGACACCTCAATCGAAATTTCGGTATCCTTGCCATGGAACGCCTCTTCCAGCGTGATTTCCATGTCATAGCGCAGGTCCGCGCCCCGGCGCGGGCGGCCACCGCCGCCACCGCCGCCGAATGCGGAGCCAAAGATCGTCTCGAAAATATCGCCGATGTCGGAGAAGCCGCCGGGATGCCCGCCACCGCCGCCACCACTGGCGGCCTGCTCATATGCGGCATGGCCATAACGATCATATGCAGCGCGCTTCTGCGGATCTTTCAGGCAGTCATACGCACGGCTGATCGCCTTGAACTGGGCCTCCGCCTCGGCATCGCCGGGGTTGCGGTCCGGATGGAAACGCATGGCCAGCTTGCGGTAGGCAGACTTGATCGTCTTGTCGTCGGCCGTGCGTTCGACCTCCAGCAATTCGTAAAAGTCGATTTCCGTTTCCACTAAGCTACCCCATGGGACATGCCCGCTCGCGACAAGCGGATGGTCCTTCGATCCTGTAATTCCAGAAAAATCGCGCCGTGTTTCCGCACGCGCGAAAAACGTAATAGACCCGCGCCCCTATCAGCAAGGTTAACGCGCGCTCTTAACGCTTCCTTGCGTAACGGAGGCGCGGGCCATTTATCAAGCCCGGCCCCGACATTGCTGCCGGGGCCGGTATCTGATCAGGCGTTCTTGCCGTCTTCATCCACTTCCGAGAACTCGGCGTCGACGACTTCCTCGTCGGCTGCCTGGTCCGCGGCAGCAGCGTCACCGGCGGCACCTGCCTCGGCCTGCTGCTTTTCGTAAATGGCCTGCCCCATCTTCATCGCCTTTTCGGCCAGGGCCTGGCTCTTGGCATTGATGTCGTCGACATCGCCGCCTTCAAGCGCGGTCTTCAGCTCGGCAATGGAAGCCTCGATGTCGGCCTTGAGGCTTTCGTCGATCTTGTCGCCGTTGTCCTTGATCTGCTGTTCGGTCGAATGGACGAGGCTGTCGGCCTGATTGCGCGCTTCGGCGCTGGCCTTGCGCTTCTTGTCCTCTTCGGCGAACTTTTCTGCGTCCTGCACCATCTGGTCGATGTCGGAGTCCGACAGACCGCCCGATGCCTGGATGCGGATCTGCTGCTCCTTGCCGGTGCCCTTGTCCTTGGCCGAAACGTTCACGATGCCATTGGCGTCGATGTCGAACGTGACCTCGATCTGGGGCACGCCGCGCGGTGCGGGCGGAATGCCGACAAGGTCGAACTGGCCGAGGATCTTGTTGTCCGCGGCCATCTCGCGCTCACCCTGGAAGACGCGGATCGTCACTGCCTGCTGATTGTCATCGGCAGTCGAGTAAACCTGCGACTTCTTGGTCGGGATCGTGGTGTTGCGGTCGATCATCTTGGTCATGATGCCGCCCAGCGTCTCGATACCCAGCGACAGCGGGGTCACGTCGAGCAGCAGCACGTCCTTGACGTCGCCCTGCAGAACGCCAGCCTGAATGGCAGCGCCCATGGCCACGACTTCGTCCGGGTTCACGCCGGTGTGCGGTTCCTTGCCGAAGAAGCTCTTCACGACTTCACGCACCTTGGGCATGCGGGTCATGCCGCCGACCATCACGACATCGTCGATCTCGCTCGCCTTCACGCCCGCGTCGGCCAGAGCCTTCTTGCAGGGTTCAAGCGTGCGCTGGATCAGGCGATCGACCAGCTTTTCAAGGTCCGAACGGCTGATGTTTTCCACCAGATGCAGCGGGGTGGTGCTGCCACCCTCCATGCGCGCGGTGATGAACGGCAGGTTCACTTCCGTGGTCTGGGCGCTGGACAGCTCGATCTTCGCCTTTTCGGCGGCCTCTTTCAGTCGCTGCAGCGCCAGCTTGTCCTTCTTGAGGTCCATGCCTTCCTTCTTCTGGAAGGAATCGGCCAGATATTCGACGATCGCGCTGTCGAAATCCTCACCACCAAGGAAGGTGTCGCCATTGGTCGACTTCACCTCGAACACGCCATCGCCAATCTCGAGGATCGAGATGTCGAAAGTGCCGCCGCCAAGGTCGTAGACGGCAATGGTCTTGCCGTCTTCCTTGTCGAGGCCATAGGCGAGCGCAGCCGCAGTCGGCTCGTTGATGATGCGCAGGACTTCAAGACCCGCGATCTGGCCGGCGTCCTTGGTCGCCTGACGCTGCGCGTCGTTGAAGTATGCAGGAACGGTGATGACCGCCTGCGAAACGGTTTCGCCAAGATAGCTCTCGGCGGTTTCCTTCATCTTCTGCAGAGTGAAGGCCGAGATCTGCGACGGGGAATAATCTTCACCGCCCGCCTTAACCCATGCGTCGCCGTTCTTGCCCTTGACGATGTCATAGGGGACCAGCTCCATGTCCTTCTTGGTCATGGGGTCTTCGAAGCGGCGGCCGATAAGGCGCTTGACGGCAAAGATCGTGTTGTCGGGATTGGTCACGGCCTGGCGCTTTGCCGGCTGACCGATCAGGCGCTCGCCATCCTTGGTAAAGGCGACGATCGAGGGCGTCGTGCGCGCGCCTTCGGAATTCTCGATGACCTTGGGCTTGTCGCCGTCCATCACCGCAACGCAGCTGTTGGTCGTGCCGAGGTCGATGCCGATTACTTTAGCCATTGTACTTGTTTTCACCCTTCTACTTGCTGACACCGCGTTTGGCACACTCCCCACAGGGGGCAAGCAGACCGGTGCGGCTCTTCATTCTGAAGCGCGATATAGGGGCGCTTTTCGGTGGAACAAGTGGGCCACGCCCCCTATCTGATGCCCATCAACAACTGTCCGTGGGAAAGACGCCTGTCCATGCGCAAACTAACCCTGATTACCGCAATCGCCTTGCCGCTGGCGTTGGCCGCCTGCGGGGAAAAGCCTGCGGGCGAAAATGAGACCGCCGCCGAAACCGGCCCGGTCGCGCCCGCGCCGGTCGAGGAGCTGGGCATGGTGCTTTCGGATGCGGTGGTCCGCCTTCCCGCCGTGCCGGGCCGCCCGGGTGCCGCCTATTTCACGCTGCAATCAAAGCGCGATACCCCGATCCGCATTGCCAGCGCATCGGTAATGGGAGCAGGCGAAGCCGAACTGCACGAAAGCATCGTCGAGGACGGGGTCGCGATGATGGCCTCTGCCGGTTCGATCCTGATGGAACCGATGGAAACCGTGGCCTTCGCACCCGGCGGCTTCCACGTGATGCTGTTCGATCTAGACGCCACGCTGGTAGCGGGCGGAACCACGGATCTGACGGTAACACTTGATAATGGCGACAAGATTTCGGCGACGGCGCTGGTAATCGGGCCGGCGGATGATCTGCCGGGGCAGGATGATGTCGGCGCGATGAGCATGGATCACGGGGAGATGGCGCACTGAGCCGCCCCCTCCCTCCTGCAATCCCCGCTGGCGGCACACGGCTGCTGACGGATGGTGAGAAGGCACTGGTGCATTCGATGTTCGGTACGGCCATCGATACCGGCCCGGTGTCGATCAGGCGCCGGAAATGGTTTCCCTTTCAGCCATCCAACACGGTGATGGCGCCATGCGGGCACATCCACTTCCCTGCAGAACACGCCCACTACACCGATGATTTCGCCGACGCCTCGATCACGGCGCAGGGATTGTTCATCCACGAAATGACGCATGTCTGGCAGGCCCAGCAAAAAGGCAAATACTGGCTGGTGCTAATGCGCCACCCGTTCTGCCGCTATGACTATTCTGTCCGTCCGGGCTGGCCGCTGAAACGCTATGGGATCGAGCAGCAGGCCGAAATCGTGCGCCATGTATTCATGCTGCGCCGGGGCCGAACGGTCCGTGGAGCGCCCCCGTTGGCACAGCTTGAGAGCATACTTCCTTTCTGATCATACCGGGCATTCCGGCCCAAGCGAAAAGGGCCGCCCCGACGCTTGGTCAGGGCGGCCCTTTCGGTCTGGATCGGCTAGGCCTTACTTGCAGTCGTTATCCAGATAACCTGCATCGTTATAGCCGTCGCAGGTGTCATTCTTGTCGGTGAAATAGCCGATGGCACCGCCAGCAGCTGCGCCCACAGCGGCAGATGTGCCGACATCTGCGCCCGTCACCGCACCAACGCCAGCGCCCGCCGCCGCGCCAAGCGCAGCGCCTTCGACGGCATAATTATCGGCGCATGCACCAGTGGCCAAAGCGCTGGCAGCTACAAGCGGGAGGGCGATCTTCTTGATGTTCACGGGAGTTCTCCGGTTCTGTCTCTGATGTGAGAGTAGAACCGGGATGCTGCGACCATGGTTCCTGAATAACCGTCATACGTGCTGCAGAACGGTCAAACGGAAGCGCCTTGGGCAGTCATTGCGAGCCACCGCTCAGGTCAGCGCGGCGGCTCGCAATTGAACAACAGATCAATCGGGCTTTTTCGCCACGGCCACCATCGCAGGGCGCAGCAGGCGGTCCTTGATCATGTAACCAGCCTGCATTTCCTGCACGACCGTGCCGGGTTCGGCGTCGTCGGTCGGCATCTCGATCATGGCCTGGTGCTGATTGGGATCGAGCGGCAGGCCCATGGCGGCGATGCGGCTGATGCCGTGCGAAGCGAACACCTTCTCGATCTCGCGACCCGTGGCCTCGATCCCGGCGACAAGGCCCTTCCACTTCTCGTCCTCGCGCAGTTCGGCGGGGATCGCCTGCAGCGCGCGGGCAAGATTGTCGGAAACCGAGAGGATGTCGCGGGCGAAACCGGTCGCGGCATAGGCGCGCGCGTCGGCCACTTCCTTTTCCATGCGGCGGCGCAGGTTCTGCGTGTCGGCACGCGCGTAGAGCACCTGCTGCTTCGCCTCGTCCAGCTCAGCGTTCAGCTTGCCGAGCGCCTCGTCGATGGATTCCTCTTCGGAGTTCTCACCGTCGATCATGTCTTCCGGCACGCCCTTCAGTTCGTTTTCGACGGCCTCGTCGTGCGTTTTGTCGTCGCTCATGGCGTTTTCTGTATTCCTGCTAATCCGGTAAAAATCTGTGTTTCCAGCCGATTACCGGCCAGAATGACCCGCACGCACATCAAGGCTGTTGCCAAGGCTGCGTGCCGTGAAATCCACCATGGGGACGAGGCGGGCGTAATTCAACCGCGTGGGGCCGATAACACCCACCACGCCGACGACCTTTCCGTCGCGGTCGCGGTAAGGCGCGGCGATGACCGAAGAACCGGAAAGCGAGAACAATTTGTTCTCCGACCCGATGAATATCCGCGCCCCGTCAGCCTCTCGCGCATTGTCGAGAAGGGCGGCGACCTGTTCGCTGCGTTCGATATCGTCGATCAGCATGCGCACACGCTCCAGATCGCCAACGGCAGTTTCATCGAGAAGGTTCGCCTGACCGCGCACGATCAGCACCGGACGCCGGGCGGCATCTTCGCTCCATACCGCAAGGCCGCGGGAGACGAGGTCGCGGGCCGCATCGTCAAGCTGCGCCCTTTCGCTGGCCAGTTCGCGGTGCATCGCCCGGCTGGCCTCTGCCAAAGTGCGCCCGGCAAGCTGGCTGGTGATGTAATTCCCCGCCTGTTCAAGCGCGGAGACATCGGTTCCCGGTGCGAGTTCGATCAGACGGTTCTCGACATCGCCATCGTCACCGACCAGCACAGCGAGCGCCCTGCCCTCACCCAGAGGCACGAGGCTCATTTGCCTGAGGCGCGGTTCGCGTGCCGGCACCATAACCACGCCTGCACAGGCCGAAAGGCTGGAAAGCAAAGCAGAGGTTCGGGCCAGTGCGGTCTCGACCGGGCCGCTCGACGACAGCTCTCGTTCGATCGCGGCACGTTCGGCAGCGCTGGGTTCGGCGACCTGCATCATCCCGTCGACAAACAGGCGCAGCCCCGTTTCAGTGGGCAACCGCCCTGCACTGGTATGCGGCGCGGCCAAAAGGCCCAGCCGCTCCAGATCCGCCATGACTGACCGGATCGAGGCGGAGGAAAGCTCCAGCCCCGCAGCCAGCGATTTCGATCCGACCGGCTGGCCGTCCGCGATATACCCCTCCACCACGCGGCGAAAGATTTCGCGAGCGCGGTCATTGAGTTCTGGAATGGATGGGCCGGAAGAGAACATCATGCCGGATTTAGGTGCTGCGCGACGCAGGCTCAAGCCTGATTCACGGGCACCGGCTTATCGCGGCCTGAAAGGGTGGGTCTGTACCGAAATCATGGCTGTTCGCGCCGGCCCGCTAACCAGGCCCATAATCGAGCCATCCCAGCGCAGTGTCATGGATCCGGAGTTGCCCGGACAATGACATACAGCCCTAATTATAGGCGGACTGCGCCTTGCTCCAGCGCCCGCCGCGGCAACGCCGATATTCGCGAAGGGCTTTCGCCTCGACCCGGCAACGCGCACCGTCATCCATCTTGGAAACGAGTTCGGTCTGCGCGGCAGCAGGCCTTGCAGTCTCTGCCTGCGTCGAGGCGATCGAAGATGCGGTAAGCACCATGCCCATCACGGGCAGCGCGGAAAGGCCGGAAATCGCAGTCAGGAGATTCAAGCAGGTAACTCCGTTTGGGGGAGCCGCGCCTTTAACCGCGCAACTGCTGACGATTGGTGCCCAATGCTGGTCAACACCGGGTTAATGGCGGGCTTCTTCCCCAGTGCAGGCTTCGTAACGATCTAAACGCGCCTTGCACCGCGCGCCCGTTCGCTCCACAGGGGGCGCAACACGGCGCCCCATGCGCCATTTATGACGACACAAGACAAAGGTATTCCCATGCGCCCTTCCGGCCGTTCCGCCGATGAAATGCGGACGATCACCATCGAAACCGGCTTCACCAAGCATGCAGAGGGTTCGGTCCTCGTCAGCTTTGGCGACACCAAGGTGCTGTGCACCGCCAGCGTGGAAGAGCGCGTTCCGCCCTTCATGCGCGGCAAGGGCGAAGGCTGGGTGACCGGCGAATATTCCATGCTCCCGCGCGCCACCCACACCCGTGGCAGCCGCGAAGCGGCCAAGGGCAAGCAGTCGGGCCGCACGCAGGAGATCCAGCGCCTAATCGGTCGTTCGCTGCGTTCGGTCACTGATCTCAAAAAGCTGGGCGAGCGCCAGATCACCCTCGACTGCGACGTGATCCAGGCCGATGGCGGCACCCGCACCGCTTCGATCAGCGGTGCATGGGTCGCCCTGCGCCTTGCGGTGAATGGGCTGATGGCATCGGGCGCGATCAAGGAAGACCCCCTGCCCCGCAAGATCGCTGCCATCTCCTGCGGCATCTACAACGGCACGCCGGTCCTCGACCTCGACTATAGCGAAGATTCGAGCGCCGACGCCGACGCGAATTTCGTGCTGATCGAAGGCGGCCACATCGCCGAAGTTCAGGCCACCGCCGAAGGCGCGACCTATGACGAGGAGCAGCTGCTGCGCCTCCTGCGCCTTGCCCGCACCGGCTGCGACGAAATCTTCAAAGCGCAGGCAGCCGCGGTCTCGGCATGACGGACACTCCCCGTCTCGGTTCCGGCAGGCTGGTCATCGCCACCCATAATGCGGGCAAGCTGAAGGAAATCTCGGCCTTGCTCGCGCCCTATGGGATGGACTGCATCTCGGCAGGATCGCTGGGCCTGCCCGAACCGGCCGAGACGGGGACGACCTTTGTCGAAAATGCGCTGATCAAGGCGCAGGCTGCGGCGAAGGCGTCGCAGATCGTGTCGCTGGCCGATGACAGCGGCCTGTCGGTCGATGCTCTGGATGGCCGCCCCGGCGTCTACACCGCCGACTGGGCGGAACGGCAATGGTTCGAAGGCGCGCCGGGCCGCGACTGGTACATGGCCATGGGTAAGGTCGAAGGGCTGCTTTCGGAACAAGGGGCGGACGTTGATCGCTCTGCCCATTTTTCCTGCACGCTGGCGCTGGCATGGCCCGATGGACGACACGCGGTCTATGAAGGGCGCGTCAACGGCTCGCTCACCTGGCCGCCGCGTGGGGAGATGGGTTTCGGCTATGACCCGGCCTTCGTGCCCGAAGGACGCGAGCAGACCTTCGCCGAAATCGACCCCGGCGAAAAACACGCGATCAGCCACCGCGCCGATGCCTTCGCCAAGCTGGTCGCAGAGCAGTTCGGGGCCTGAGGGAAAATGCCTTCCGGAACAATCGACCTGCTCATCTTCGCATCTGTCGTTGGAATCGGATCAACTCTGGCGCTGGACCTGTTCGCCGCACTCTCGCGCCGAACGATCGGCATGGGCGGCAGCGACTGGGGTCTTGTCGGGCGTTGGCTGATGGGCCTTTCACGCGGAGAGTTGGCGTTAGCCGACAGGGAAACAGCAACCAGCGCAATCGAACAGGCCAGTGGGTGGCTATTCCATTACGCCGTCGGCGTCCTATACGCGCTGATGCTGCCGGTCGTTGGTGGCACTGACTTCCCGGTCCAGCCGAGTGTGCCGCCAGTGATCGTGATCGGGCTGGTGCTGAGCTCGCTTGCCGGCACGATGATCCTGATGCCTGCGATGGGTGGAGGGCTATTTGGCGCCAGACTTGAAAACAGGCGCGCGCGCATTGCCTATGTGATCATCGCCCATACCGTATTTGCGGCCGCACAATTCGGATTTTCGGTTATTTTCGCGATGCTTCAGCCGCTTGGTATCTGATACAATCATGACAGGCCGTCATTAAGACAAATTCAATCTTCGTAACCGACCTTTTACCCAGCAATACCGCCCTCCCACACTGATTGTGTAGGTCGCAACATGATCGCCACGGAAGCCGAGCGCGCACCGCTGCGCGCGCGCTGCAAATATCGCATTGGAACGGGGATGGCGTTTCCGGCGCAGCTGACCTCGCTGTCTGCGGACGAAGCCCAAATCGAAGGCATCTCGCGTCAGCTTCGCCTGCGAGACCGGCTTACCGTTTCGTTCGGGGGCCTTCACGGTATCGATGCGGAAGTCGACTGGATCGAGCGCGGCAGTTCAGCGCGACTGCGCTTCATCAATCCGCTCTACCCCGCAGTCCATACCTTCGTGATGGCGAAGCTGCGCGGCGCAAATTTCGAAGTGCGAAGGCACAAGCCCAGACCTGCCATCCGCGCCTGTTCCTGACCGCTTCGCCGCCAATGCATGGACCGATACAGGGCACCATGCGCCAATTGCGCCATGCCCGACCTGCTGACCGATGCAGAGGAGCGTCCTCTTCCCGGCACCATGCGCGAAAGCTTCGAGCTTATCGTCAAGTCCCTGAGCCGAAGCGATTGGGGGCTGGGTCGCGGCAATTGCCCGGATCGACAAGTTGCGCGCCATACTGATCCATGACGCGATGGCCGATTTCGGCTGGCGGGTCGAAGTCGACGACGCCAGCTGGCAAAGGTCCTGCTATGCCTGGCACTTCCCGAAATGGACTGCAGCCGTTGGCGTTCGCGTCAGGGGTGCACCCGACAGCGACTGGTATCCCGTTTCAGAGATTCATCCAGGTCGCGGCCGCCGGATCAAGCTGCTCGACATAGCGCGCTATTGAACAGTCATGCCGCGGAAACCTTGGCTGGCGGTTCTCCCATGACAAGGCTTTCATTCATCACGGCAGGCTTGCCGAAATAGAAGCCCTGCGCTTCCCAGCAGCGTTCCTCGCGCAACAAGGCGAGATCGTCTTCGGATTCCACGCCCTCGGCCAGAACCGGCAGGTCGAGACTGCGGCCAAGCGCCAGAACGGCCTTGATGATAGCAAGCGAACCGGCGTTGCGCTTTGCATCCATCAGGAAGGTGCGATCGATCTTGATCTTGTCGAATTCGAATGAGTTGAGCGTATCGAGGGAAGAATATCCCGTGCCGAAATCATCAATGGCAACCGTCACGCCAAGCGCCTTTATCTGGCGCAGATTATGCAGCGCACGCAGCTTGTCGGAGATGATCGCGCTTTCGGTAATCTCAACCTCCAGCCTGTCAGGCGACAGTCCACTATCGGCCAATGCTTCGGTAACCAGAGAAAAGAGTTCCGGCTGAACCAGCTGGAGGGGCGAGATATTGATCGCCACCTTATGCGGTTCTTTCCAGCGCGCAGCTTCCTTGCAGGCGGTCCGCAGGACCCATTCGCCGATGGGGAAGATCAGTCCGCTTTCCTCGGCAGGCTTGATAAATTTCTCTGGCGACACCTCGCCCAATACCGCGCTGTTCCAGCGCAGCAGCGCCTCGTAGCCGACGATTTCGCCGCTATCGACCGAACATTGCGGCTGGTAGGCAATATGGAACTCATCCCTGTCCAACGCATCACGCAACGCAGCCTGCAGGGCCCGCCGCTCTTCCGACTGCCGATCCATCTCGCTTTCATACCGACACCAGTTGAGCCCCGGGCTTGCCTTTGCGCGATACATGGCAAGATCGGCGCTGGTGAGGAGCGCCTTCCACTCCTGCCCGTCCTCCCCGGCTAGCGCGATGCCTACGCTGCCCGCGCTATTGATGGCACGATTGTGGAGGATGGCGGCGAAGTTCACTGCATTGGCAAGCCGTTCGGCAAGTTCACCGATGGCGTCCTCGCCGCCCTCCAACCGGGCGAACACCGCAAATTCATCACCGCCCAAACGGGCTGCCACACCCTGCCGGGCAACGGCGCGCGAAAGCCGGTCCGATACCGTCTGCAGCAGTGCGTCACCCACGGCGTGACCATAGGAGTCGTTCACCTCCTTGAAACGGTCCAGGTCGACGATGGCCACGGCAAATCCGCCATTTTCCATCTGTCCCATCGCACATTCGGCCTCCACCAGTCGGCGAAACGCCTCGCGATTGGGAAGCCCCGTCAACGCATCGTGGCTGGCCATGAATTCCAGCCGTTCAGCCGCCTTCTGCCGCTCCGTCACGTCCTCGATCGTCAAGACCCTGCCACCATCCGATAACAGGCGCTCACTGATGGCAATCGACAGGTCTTCGTCGATCTCGACCTGAACGAAGCCATTGCGGTCCTTGCCATTCTCGATCTGGTCGATCAGCCTGCGCGCTGCCGCGCCATCCCGCGGCACGCCATGGTCGACAAGCCGCTGGATCAACGTGACCTCGGTCAGCTCGCGATTGTCCATGCCGATCTTCACGCTATCGACGGACTGCCCGAATATCTGCGGGAAGCGATCATTGCTCAGCTTTACCCGGCCACCGCTATCGAACAGAACAAGCCCCTGCACCATATTGCCGGTCGCCGCTTGCAAATCAGCCCGGATCTGGCGCTGATGCTGTTCAGCCTCAACCTGCGAGGTGATATCGCGCGTGATCTTGGCGAAGCCCATGAAGCGGCCGTCGCCGTATACGGGCTCGATCGAGACATCGGCCCAGAAACTGCTGCCATCCTTCCGGATGCGCTGTCCGCGCGCCTTGAATATGCCGGTGGAAAGTGCCTGCGCCAGTGCCGCCTGCGGAACGCCGGCCCTGCGGTCCTCCGCCGGGTAGAAATTCGCGAAGGGCCTGCCGACGATCTCCTCACGCTCATAGCCCTTGAGCTGACGGGCGCCCTCATTCCAGGTCAGCACATTGCCCTCGGCATCAAGCATGTAGACGGCGGTGTCCTTCACCCCTTGCACCAGCACCGAGAATTCGCGCGACCTGCGGCCCAGAACCAGTTCGAAGATATGCATCGACAGCGACAACGAAAGCGCCCAGCCGATCAGGACGAGCGAACCGACCCCGATCAAAACCCCAAGCTCAAGCGGAGGGAGCGTAAACTGACGGGCCGGCATGCCCCCGGTGATGACGAACTCCATCGCTTCCATTGCGGTAAAATGGATGACAATGACCGACAGGGCGAGCAGAGGAGCGCCAAGCAGATAGGCTCGCCGCCGTTCGAGGCGAATAATCACCGGAATGGCGCATCCGGCGATCAGTGTGCCTGCAACGATGGAAAGCGCGATGAGGCCATAGTCCCACTCGACATGACCGTTGAAGCTGGACGCTGCCACGCCAACGAAATGCAGTCCGGAAGTGGCAAGGCCGCAAAGCATGCCGGAAACCACATTGCCGCGAAGCCCGTTGCCCGAGTTCATGCCAAAGGCGAAGGCGTAGCCACCCAGACCGATACCCAGCGAAAACAGCGTTTGCACCGGAAGATAGGTCAACTGATCCGGACCGTGGTGGCCGAGCATGGCGACGAAATGCGTGGCCCAGATCCCGCCACCGGCCGTGATTGCAGCAGCCAGCATCTGACCGTGCCGCTTCTTGTCGTCCCCCTTCAACGCGGTGCGCAGCATGAAGGTCGCGACAAAGGCTGTGCAGATGCAGATGACGCCTGCCAAAGCCGTTAGCGCGAAATGACTGATTCCGTTCATAATTTCGATCCCGTCTGAAGCTGCGGAGATCTCATGAAATGCTTAACGGAATATGGAGCAGATCTGTAATTTCACCCTAAAAAGCGTATTTTTTGCAGAATTTAAGTTCTATTTTTGCAGATAAATTTGAAAATTTGGCAGAATGCGCGTTGTCTGCGCGGCGGATTAGAATGGCTAAATCGCCATCGCCACCTGGCAAATCCATGTGTTGGGGCCATCGGCCCGTCCCAACAAAAAATTGGCCGGACGCTCGAGGGAGAGCGCCCGGCCAATCATGAAGGATCGCGATGATCAGGAAAAGCGATCCACCATGTGTTGGGGACCATCGACGACGACATGGTTGCCCAGCTTCCTGCGACGGGCGACCCACTCCTTGAACTGCTCCGCCGAGGTGTGGTCGAAACCGTTCACCTGGTGCAGGTCCACCCGGACAGGGCGCGACATCGGGATCGTCTCCAGCCGCTTCGTCAATCCGGTGAGGCTGAGGAAGGTTGCACTGCCGCCCAGCTTGACCTCACGATGCTCGCCTTCATCGTCCTCTTCGACCTTCAGCTTAAGGCTGCGGCGGTGCGGAATAAGCTCCACCAAAGTCAGGGCAAGCCCGACAAGCACGCCGGTCAAGAGATCGACCGATACGACCAGCACGAAAGTCACTGCCCATACCAAGGCCGGAAAAGGCCCATAGGCAGAATAGAGGTGGCGAACATGCTTGAGGCTGACGAGCCTCCAGCCGGTCACGACCAGCACGCCACCCAGCGCCGCCATGGGAATCTCGCGCAGTACGAAAGGCAGGAGCGACACGAAGCCGAGGATCCAGAAGCCGTGAATGACGGTCGACAGCCTCGTCTTCGCACCCGCCTGCACGTTTGCGGACGAGCGCACGATCACACCCGTCATCGGCAAGGCGCCAACCAAGCCGCACAACAGGTTGCCGACGCCCTGTGCGCTCAATTCCTTATCGTAATTGGTGCGCACGCCGTCATGCATGCGATCGACCGCAGCGGCCGAGAGCAGCGTCTCGGCGCTGGCGATGAAAGCAACCGCGATGGCGGCAACGATGATCGTCGGCGTCAGCATGGTGGCGATGAACCCATCACCCGGAGCGGCGACCGCCCCGATGATGCTTTCAGGCACATCCACCTTCGCGATGTCGAGCCCCAGCCCCATGGCAAGCAGCGTCGCGGCCATCACGCCCAATAGCGCGCCCGGCAGCAGGCCCATGCCCTTTGGCCGGAACTTTTCCCACCCCAGCATCACGCCAATGGTAACAAGACCGACCATCAGCGCCAGTTCGGTAGCCCTGAGATCGAAGGGAGTGAGGCCCAGCAAACGCGCCGGCATCATGGCAAGATTGTCGACGCCGCTCGATTGTGGGCGTGCATCGAACAGCAGATGGAACTGACCGACCACGATCAGCGCACCTATGCCGGCGAGCATGCCATGAACGACCGCCGGAGAGATCGACCGGAAAAACGCGCCAAGCTTCATCCAGCCGGCGATCAGCTGTAACGCGCCAGCCAGTACCAGCATCGGCCCCAATGCCGACAGGCCATTGGCACTGACGAATTCGAACACGATAACGGCAAGACCGGCTGCCGGTCCGCTGACCTGCAGGGGCGAGCCTGCGAAAAGGCCGACGACGATGCCGCCGATGATCCCGGTCAGAAGGCCCTTCTCAGCCGGGACGCCCGAAGCGATCGCGATGCCCATGCACAGCGGCATGGCGACGAGGAAGACGACGATCGAGGCGGTGAAGTCGCGCGAAAAGTGGCTGAACATGCCGCCCTTTTCGTCTTCGGCCGGGATGGCGGCGGCGGTCATTCCGCTGCCTCCGCCAGCATGTAGCGGGCATTTGCGGGATGGGCGACCGGCAGCGGCTCATTGTCGCGTAGTGCCGACCATGTCCCTTTGTCGCCGTCATAGCCCAGAACCTGCCCGGCATGAATGTCGACGAACCAGCCATGCAGGCTCATCTCACCCGAAGCCATCGCCCGTGCGACCGACGGGTGAGTGCGCAGGTTGTTGAGCTGCGCGATGACGTTCTCAAGGCTGATCGCACGGATGCGATCGGCGCCTTCCAGCGAAGGCGTGCAGGAGGACACGACATGCTCTGCCGTCATGCCATGCTTCAGCCAGGCCGCGACATTGGGCATGGCTTCCAGACCATCGGGATAGGCAACCGCCTTCATGGCGCCGCAGTCGGAATGGCCGCACACGATGATGTCGCGCACGCCCAGTGCTGCAACCGCATATTCCACGGTCGCCGAAACGCCGCCCAGCATCGATGCGTAGGGCGGAACGATGTTTCCGGCATTGCGGCAGACAAACAGGTCACCGGGGCGCGCCTGCATGATCTCTTCGGGCACGATGCGCGAATCAGCGCACGAGATCATGAGGGCCTGCGGGCTCTGTCCGTCACGGGTCAGCGTGCCGTAAAGCTCGGCACTATCAGGGAAAATTCGCTTTTCGAAGTCGAAGACGCGTCCGATAAGTTCGTTCACGAGTAGGCTCCTTTGACTGAAACAGCGCGCGGATCGAGGGTGAGGCGCTGCTCAAATCATGGTTTCTACTTCGTGAGTTTTTCTCCAGTCGTTCCGCTTTGTAACCTTATGTTGCTGCGACTGCGAATTTCACTCGCCCAGCGGCAGGAGGACCGTGGCGCGAAGACCGCCCGCCTTGCGATTGGCAAGCTTGAACCGCCCCCCCTCTGCCCGAACGATCCGGTCGACGATGGCAAGGCCAAGGCCCATACCGCGCGTGTCACGGCTACGCGCTTCGTCAAGCCGGGTGAACGGTTCGAGCACATCTTCCAGATACTGTTCGGGGATGCCCGGTCCCGTGTCCTCCACCACGATGACCAGCTCACCATCCTGCATGCCGATGCTAAGCGACGCGTCACCCGCGTAATGGAGGGCGTTTTCCACGAGGTTCGACATGATCCGGCGCAGAGACAATGGCCTGCATTTGATCTCCAGATGACCGGGGCCTTCGTAATTGGCCGGATAGCCACGATCGATCGCGTCATCGACCAGGGTCATCGCGCTTGCCGCTACATCAATCATTTCACGCGGATGGCTTACGCTGCCGGTCTGGTTGAACACCTGAAGCGATTCGAGGAGATGTCGCATTTCGGCGAGATCAGCCTCCATCGCGGCGCGCTCTTCGCTATCTATCTCTGAATTCTCCAGCCGCATCTGCAGGCGGGTCAGCGGCGTTCGCAGGTCATGCGCGATGGCGGAGATCGTAAGCCTGCGATTGTGCAGCAGGTGATGGATCCTCTCCTGCATGACATTGAAAGCCTCGATCAATTGCCGGACCTCGCCCGACCCCGTTCCCGGCAGGGGGATTGGCTTGTTATCATCGCCGACCCGGCGCGTCGCGGTGATGAGGCCGCGTAGCGGTTGCATCGCCTTTTTGACCAGCAATACGCCCAGCGCCATCAGAAGCAGCGTGGGCAAGGCAAGAGCGACCAGCCGCTCGGCATTGAGACGACCGGCCTCATGCGCATGCAGCGTGAAATTCACGACCGATCGGTCGGTCAGGATCATGCTGCCCGAAATATCGCCCTTTTCCGACAGCGGAGCCAGATGCAGGCGTAAACCGGTCCGCGCGAGGTCGCCTTCGAAAGCGATCATCTGCTGACGCAGCTTGTCGAGTTCGAGGCTCGCGGGGCGCCGCGTTCCCATTTCACGCCAATCGATTGCCAGATGCTTGGTCGTAAGCTCTTCGATCAACGGCTCGCGCCTTTCCGGCGCTGCATCGTCGAGAATGCGATAGGCCACGACCAGCCTTTCGGCCATGCGGTGCGTGTCCTCTTCCTGAAGGGAAAATTCGCTCGCGCGCTCGAACACCACGGCATTGATGATGAAGTCGAGTGCGACGACGACAAGCAGGATCGCCAGCAGTCGACCCGTCAGCCCGATGGAGCGGGCCGATTTCAAACCGATTCAACCTCGGCGCTGAGCATGTAGCCGATGCCGCGCACCGTCACGATAGGCGCATCATGCCCTGCATGCGAAAGCTTGCGGCGCAGCCGGCTCACCAGCACATCGACGCTGCGATCCGATGCGTCACCGATGCGAGAGCGCGACATCTCGATCAGCCTCTCGCGCGCGATTACTCGCTGCGGTTTCTGGACGAAGGTTCCAAGCAGGTCGAATTCCGCAGTGGTGAGATCCACCAGCGCGCCCGACGGCGAACGCAGTTCACGACGGGGCAGCGACAGATGCCAACCCTCGAAAGTGAATTCGTCCCGCCGCTCGCGCTTGCGCGGCTGCCCCTCGTGCCGGCGCAAGACTGCGGTGACGCGCGCCACGAGTTCGCGCGTGCCGAAAGGCTTGGGGAGATAATCGTCCGCACCCAATTCAAGCCCGATGACGCGATCGGCTTCCTCGCCCCTTGCGCTGATGAAGATGACGGGAATGTCGCTTTCCATCCGCAAGCGGCGAAGCAGGTCGATACCCGTTGTGCCCGGCAACATGATGTCGAGCACGATGAGATCGGGTTCACCTCGCTCCAGGCTCACCTGCATCTCCGCCCCCGTAGCGGCGCTGCGCACTTCGTAGCCGTGCTCCTTCAACGCACGTGATATCAACGCACGAAGCGGGGCGTCGTCCTCGACGACCAGAATGGTCTGCGCACTCATCGTGTCACCGGAAGAGATAGGGCTTTCAACGGAACTGGCCATGGAACGGAAGGTTCGCTTTCATCTATCGCGCCGTTAGCGGGCGAGCAAGCCACGTGGACAAGGAACATCGCCTAAGGGCGGTGGCGGCATCGGCAGTGTTGCGGCGCGCACGATAGCGGCAGGGCCATTTCGAACGTGTGGCTCGATTGTTACAAATTCTATCTGGCGCCTCTTTCAGCCAAGGCCTGCCGCTTTGCCGGATTAACCGCGTTCGAGAACCAGACGAATCAATGCTGTTGCGGGCGCAAGTTTCACTGACATTCTGCATAAAGAGGCGCTGGAGCGCCGGCGATTTGGCGAAAAGCGGCTGAATTACGATAACCGTTCCGCAACATTCGCATTTTGGGACAGGTTGCACCGATTATATGCAAGTTGAAATATAATTTCCGAAGCTCGATCATAAAAATCCCGCCGGTGAATCGACACCAAAATCCGAGTCCGATGCAGATCAATTTTGCAAAGAATGTATCGTAATTTCTGAAAAAACCGCCTGGCTAAATTCAGATTTTTCGGACCATGATACTTTGGTAAAATTTTGAATTACCTTGCAGTTACTTTACCTTAACGGAAGAAACGAAAGGCTTGCGTCGTCGAAAAGCCCGTCAAACGGGACAGTGGGAGACGCAAAATGAAATTCAACGGGAAGGTCCGGCTTCGGACCGTGATGGCAGGATCGGCAGCTTTGATGGCAGTGGCCACAGCATTGAATTCGCAAGAGGCAAAGGCGCAGTCGTTGCAGCCGGCCGTCGACGTATGCACCGGCATATCGCTAGAGCCATCGGCAGTCACCGATATCATCGACCAGGCGAACGATCCTCTCATCACCTCGCTCACTTCGCTTACCGACAACGTGATCGACATCAACGCGTATCTCGGCGGCATTCCACTTGTCGGCAACATCCTCGGTACGGGCGACGTCCTCGATATCAGCGATGTCGATATTGAAATCGACGACATTCTCGCCAGCATCGCGGCGGGCGACAATATCGGCCTCACCGTACTCGACACCGACGGCAATCTGATTGCGCCGTCGGACAACTGCAATCTTACCGCTGACGGCTATACGCTTGGCACCGCGCAGGGGATTACGATCGGCGGGAACCGGATTAGCGGCCTTGGCGATGATGGCGCGACCGGTATGGCCAACGACCTCGATTCCATCGCCATCGGCAATCGCGCCCTGACCGAAGTCGGTGCCGATGCATCCGTGGCAATCGGTACGGATGCCACCGCACAGGTCGCGAACAGCGTTGCGCTGGGTACCGGCTCTGTCGCAGATCGTGCCGGGATGGCCGGTTACAGCGCCCCGGGCCTTGCGGGCACTTATAACAGCGTGGGAAGCGTCTCGGTGGGCAGCGCCGGCAATCTGCGGCAGATCACCAATGTCGCTCCCGGTACGCAGGACAGCGACGCAGCCACCGTGGGACAAGTTGTCGGCGCCGTGGCCGAACTGGCCGACGATGCCGTCCTTTACGATGACGACGCCAAGACGTCCGTCACGCTGGCAGGCGCTGGCGGCACCATTATCGGCAATGTCGCGGATGGCGAGCTATCGGGCACATCGATGGAAGCGGTAAACGGCTCGCAGCTCAATACAACCAATCTGAATGTGGCGCAGAACGCAGCCGACATCGCTGCAATCGATGGCCGCGTCACCACGAACGAGAGCGACATCGTCACACTCGACGGACGGGTGACGACGAATGAAACAAGCATCGCCAATATGGACGGACGCGTCACGCAGAACGAAAGCGACATCTCCGACCTTCAGGCATTGTCCGTGCAATACTCGGATGCCAGCCAGAGCAACATCGTGCTGGGAGGCGCGGGCGGCACCACCATTTCGAACGTCGCCGACGGGGAAGTTTCGGCGACGAGCAGCGAAGCTGTGAACGGAGCCCAGCTCTTTGCGGTGCAGTCGCAGGTCGACCAGAACACGAATGATATCGCCGCTGTCGACATGCGCGTTTCGACCAATGAAACGAATATCACCAATCTCGATGCCCGCGTAACCACGAATGAGACCGATATCTCCAATCTCGATGACCGTGTGACCATCAACGAGGGCGACATCGCCAATCTCGACACGCGGGTCACCATCAACGAGGGCGATATCGCCGATCTCGACACGCGGGTCACTGTGAACGAGGGCGATATCGTCGATCTTGGCACCCGCGTCACGACGAACGAGGCCGACATCTCGAACATCGATGCGCGTGTCACTGTCAACGAAGGCGATATCGTCGATCTTGGCACCCGGGTAACGAACAACTCGGTCTCGATCACCAATATCCAGGCACAGGTCGACAATGTGCCGATCGGATATGTTTCGGATAGCGATCCGGCGATGGCCAGCGCCACGCCTACGCAGACGACAGCGCTTATCGGCGCGAACCCGTCGGCTCCGGTAACGCTGAACAATGTCGCGGCGGCAAGCCTGTCTGCAGGATCCACCGATGCGGTGAACGGCGCCCAACTTTACGCGACCAATCAGCAAGTCGCCGTGAATACGACCAATATCGCAATCAACCGCACGGATATCGACACCAACACCGCCAATATCGCCACCAACCGGACCGATATCGACACCAACACCAATGCGATTTCCAATATCCAGAACAATTACTCTGGCAGCGTTGTCGTGGCGGTGCAGTATTCCGATCCGGATAATCCGAACGTCTCGAACGGGGGTACGGTGACCAACGACGTAGCACTCATCGGTGCCGACAGTTCTTCCCCCGTCGCCCTGCACAATGTCGCGACAGGCGTGCTGCCCAACGATGCTGTCAATGTCCAGCAGATGCAGGACGGGCTATCCATGGCGATCGACTACACCGACATGCGCTTCGCCCAGCTCAATTACGACCTTGAGGAACTGAGCGAACATGCGAACGCCGGCACGGCCGCCGCGATGGCAACCGCGGGGCTGCCGCAGGTGATCGAAAGCGATGGCCGCATGATGGCCGGCGCAATTGGCCACTATCGTGGAGAGACTTCCTTTGCCCTCGGCTTCTCGACCAGTTCGAACGATGGACGCGCGGTCGCGAAGGTGAGCGGCACGGTCAATACACGCGGCTATGCCGGCATCAGCGCTGGCGCAGGTTTCGCGTTCTGAAGCCGGAATAGCAATTGGAGATAGATGAAAGGGAGAGGTTAGCCCGCCGCAGTCCACTGGCGGGCAACATCAACCGGGCGGCGGCCCGGTCTGCCGGGACCTCGGATGGAACTGGCCAAGAACAGAACTGACGGACCCACTCTCGAACACTGGCCCCGGAATCGCGCCCTCTCGCGTTTCCGGGGTTGTTTTTGCCAGTTCAGATCGAAAGCGCGCGCGCCCCCGCCTGACCCAGCCAACGAACATCTGCACGCCAGACCCGCGCGATCGTTTCGGCAGACAGGGCCTGTTCGGGCGGAGCATCGGCGACTATCCTGCCAGCGTCGAGCACGATCACGGTGTCTGCGATGTTCATGGCAAGCGCGAGATCATGCATGACCACGGCCAGCCCCCGCCCCTGCCTCGCCTGTTCGCGCAACAGGCGGGCAAGATCGCGGGCATGTCCGATATCAAGACTGGCAAACGGCTCATCTGCCAGAATATAGCGTGGCTTCCCGGCAAGCACGCGCGCCATCATGGCTCGCGCCCGCTCCCCACCCGACAAGGTAGACAGGGGACGGTCGGCTAGCGCACCCAGTTCCATCGCGGACATCGCCTCGCCGACGGCGCCGCGGTCTTCTTGCGCAGCAGCGCGTGCCGGTCGCCCCGGAACCGCACGCCATGGCATGCGGCCCAGTCCGACAAGGGTCTTCACATCGACATCCCATGCGGCTTCAGCATCCTGCGGCAGAAAGCCAAGCGTTCGCGCGCGGACTCGAAGCGCGATCCCATCCAATGATTTCCCGTCTATTGAAAGCTCACCTCGCACAGGCCGGAGCAGGCCGGCAAGTCCGGCAAGCAGGCTCGATTTGCCCGCCCCGTTGGGGCCGCAGATCGCAGTGATCGCGCCGGGCCGAATCGCGATGTTCGCACCCTCGATCACCATCCGCTCCGCGCGCGCGATCGCCAGATCCTTCGCTTGCAGCATCAGGCAAGCTCCCGCCGAAGCCGCAGCAAAAGGACGAGGAAAAAGGGTGCGCCCAAAAGCGAAAGCGCGATACCCAGACGCAATTCACTCACCAGCGGCACGATCCGGCATACGGTATCGGCGACCAGCACCAGCATTGCGCCTGCAAGCGCGCTCGGCACGATCAGGCTGGAGGGACGCCGATCGGTAAGCGGGCGGACGATATGCGGGACCATCAGCCCCACGAACCCGATGATCCCCGCCACGGCGACTCCGGCCCCGATGGCGAACCCCACACCGATGACAATAAGCCATTGCAGCCGCCTTGCATCCACCCCAAGCGACGATGCAGTCTGCTCACCCAGCATCATCGCGTCGAGCGACGGCCCGGCGAAATACAGCACGGCAAGACCGATGAGCGTCAGCGGTGCGGCAATCCAGACGTCGGACCAGCTCCGGTCGGTCAAGGCACCCATCAGCCAGCGCACGATCTCCGATGTCGCAAAGGGATTGGGCGACAGGCTAATGGCAAGGCTGGTGAGCGTACCTGCAAGGCTGGCGATCATCAGGCCCGCCAAAGCGAAAAGCGCAATCCCGCCGGTACGCCCTGCAATCAGCGCCAGCATCGCCATCGCCCCCGCCGCGCCGACAAGTGCAAATCCGGGCAAAGCCAGCGGCACCATGCCCAATCCCAGCAATAGCGCGAGAACCGCTCCGAAGGCAGCGCCCGGCGCAATGCCGAAAAGCCCCGGATCGGCCAGCGGATTGCGCAAATAGCCCTGCATCGCGGCCCCGGCCCCGCCAAGACCGGCACCGATCACCAGGGCAAGGATTCCGCGCGGCAAGCGCAATTCGGCAAGGATGATCGCGGCATTCGGCACCGGCTCGACACCGGGGAATATCCAGACGCGCCCCGCCAGAAGCGACAGCGGCAACGCGATCGCAATTGCCGCAAGCAGGATCGGCACCAGCCGCCTCATCGCGCATGGTCCCGGCGAATTCGGGCCAGCCGCCCCACCGCCCGCGCAATGGTCGGTCCGCCGCAATAGACGAGGCGGGCGGGAAAGGCCGCCTGCTCGACACCCAATGCATCGAGAGCCGGATGACGAAGTCTGCGCGTGTCGTCATCCACCACATCATCATCCGGGCCTGCGACAAGGATCAGCGGCGGGGGATCGGCGATCACGTCTTCAAGAGGCAGGACTGCGCCCTGCCCCAGCCCGCGGCCCGCACTCCAATTGGTGAAACCGGTATGATCGAGAAGGTCGCTGACCAGCGTCTGTTCACCGGGAACAAGCCCGCCAGCCTGCCAGACGAGAGCCGGGAGGCGCTCGGCGCCCGCAGGCGGTGCCGCGCTTGCCAATCCCGTCTCCATGCTTGCGACTAGCCTTTCGCCCTGCTTTTCGGCATGCGCCACGCGGGCAAGCTGCCGCACCTGAGCCTTGGCGTCAGCCACAGAGGAGATCGATCCCATCTTGACCACTTTCAGCCCCATGGACGCCATGGCCTGTTCGGTGGCGGGCGGCAAAAAACTGCTGGCGATGACCAGATCCGGCGCCAAAGCCGCCACTTCCTCGGCGCTGCCCGAGGTCGAAGGAAAATCGGCGGCCTGTGCCGGGGCCATCGAGGAACTGCCGGGATCATGGCTGTAATGAGAGATCGCCGCCAGCTTGCCGGGGGCAATATCGGCGAGGATCGCATCGGCACATGGATTGAGCGACACGATACGCATCGCATCGCTTCCATCCGTTTCCGGCGCGGGCGCACAGGCGGCCGTGACCAGCGCACATACCGCCAGCACACCCGAACCCGAAGCGCGCCGCGCCTTCACCGTTACAGCCTCAATCGCGCACCGGCATAGGCTGCACGGCCGCCGGTGTTGTAAGTCGCGACCGTTTCATAACCCGTGTCGAACAGGTTCTCGACCCGGCCATAGATCTCGAAAGTTTCGCCCATCGGCACGCTGGCGCGCAAATCGACGGTGACATAGCCATCGAGCGAAACGCTATTGGCCCTGTCGTCAAAGCTGTCACCGACCAGCCGCACATCGCTGCCGAGCGTGAGCCCGACCGGAGTGAGCCAATCGGCCGATGCCGTGACCGCATGACGGGGTCGGCGGTTCAGATCGCGGCCTTCGTAATAGCTGCCCGCGGTCCTGTCTTCGGTCTCGACATAGGACCAGACCAATCCCAGTTGCAGCGCATCGACTGGGCGTGAGCGCAGTTCCAGCTCCGCACCCTGAGCCCTCGCTTCGCCGATATTATAATAGACCGAGTTCACGAGATCGAAGTCGATCAGGTCCCGGCTATCACGCCGAAACAGCGATGCGGATGCGAAGAACTTTCCGTCTCGGCGCCCCTTCTCGATACCCGCATCATAGCCTCGGCTACGTTCCGGTTTGAGCGAGGTATCGCCATAGAACGAAAAGAGCTGGTAAAGCGTCGGCGCTTTGAAACCTTCCCCATAGGATGCCCGCAGCCTGACCTCGTTGCCGAGCTCGACCGCTCCATTGGCGCCGAAGGTCCATTCGCTGCCGAAAAATTGATGATCGTCGTAACGAGCGCCAGCGGCCAGCTTGACGACCGGACCGTTCCACGAAAACCGTCCATGACCGCTGGTCAGAGTAGACGAACGCGTCACGCCGGAATCGGCAAACCGGGACCATTCGCGATCGGCCCCGAAATCGAGCGCCACGGCTTCGAAAAGATCATAGCGCCCAAAAAGTTCGGCGCGGCGAAGGCGGCCATTTGTCTCGTATGGATAGTCGCCGTAGCTTTCGCCGGTATAGAGGCGGCGCGTATCGCTGACGGCATAGCCTGCGCGAAGCGTCAGCTTCTCACCTGCATAATCGGCACCGACGCGGCCCGACCATTCGCGCGTGTCCTGCAGATCACTCGTATCGATGAAAGCATAGGGCGCGACCCATTCATAGCCGTCCTGCTCCAGCTTGCCCTTGGCATAGCGGCCATTGGCATTGAGCGAGAGCCCGTCGGCAAGCCAGTAACGCCCGCGGCCCGTTAGCTGCCATTGGCGGAAACCATCCGGCTCCGTGCCATTGGCGGACGCGCTGTAGCCGTCAGTGTCATAGTAGCTGCCGGTCAGGCCCGCCTCGACACGGTCACCGACCATTCCGGCCGACAATGTCCCGTACACGGTATCGTCGGCTCCATATTCACCGCTGGCAGCAATGCCGTCGGTAAGCCGGGTCGTGACATTCATCACGCCGCCCATGGCATCAGACCCCCAGATGACCGAGTTGGGCCCACGCAGCAGTTCGATCCGATCGACGTCGCCTGCCAGCAGATTGCCGAAGTCGAAGCCGCCGCCGGGTGCGCCGGTGTCGTTGACCTTGACCCCATCGATCAGCACCAGCATCTGCTCGGATCCGGCGCCGCGAACCCGCACGCCGGTAAAGCCGCCCGCTCCGCCATTGCGGCTGAAGGTGACGCCCGGAAGACGCCTGAGAACACGGCTGAGGTCGGGGCCTTGCACGCTTTGGATCTCGGATAGATCTATGACGGTGATCGACTGGCCTGTGTCGCCAACGGGCAGCTCGAGACCGGTCGCGGTGACGGTTATCGGCTCGACCCGCTCATCGGCGATGACGATCTGACTATCATCCTGCGCGACGGCCGGCACAGCCATGGCAAAGGTGGAAACGGCGACTAATAATAAATTACGCAAGGGTACCCTCCAACAAGAACGAATGTCGCTCCTGTCGGAAAGACGCGTTTTTCTGCGCCTTGCCGATGCCTTCGGTACACCCCGCCCGCTGGCTCGAACGACCGGTACGGGCAGGTCTCCTGGCTCCCGGGTCTGCGCATTTTCGCCCGCCTTCCCGGACCCGATTGGGACCAGTGGCGTTAATGGGCGGCATGCTCGCCGGTTACAGTTGCGGGGGCAGCGCCGGATTTGCGATGTTCCTGCATGGATGCAGGAGAGCGCACCGGTCTTCCCTCTTAGGGCCTGGGACGAAGTGACTTCGCCTTTCGGCCAACCCGTAACGATGGCGGGCGCTTAGCCGCGACTTGCACCGCTGGCAAGTAGAGAGCAAAGTGCGCACGCTGCTCCATCACCGGCCAGAGGCAGCAAGTCCTCAATTTGCTATTGCGAACTGATAGCAAAGATAATCGCGACACCCCACTTTTTGCCGGTTGCAATCCCGTTTTCCGAGGCCTACGGCACAGGACCGAAACCGCGCTCGCCCGGTCCTGTAAAGGTGACTCCAATCCGGACGATCGCATCCCACGGGTACGATAGAAAAGAGGAAGAGAGTCGATGGCACGCAAGAAGATTGCCCTGATCGGTTCGGGCATGATCGGCGGCACGCTCGCCCATCTGGCCGCAAAGAAGGAACTGGGCGACATCGTCCTGTTCGACATCGCCGAGGGCATGCCGCAGGGCAAGGCGCTTGACCTGTCGCAGTGTGGCCCGGTCGAGGGTTTCGACGCGAACATCACCGGCACCAATGATTACGCCGACATCGCAGGCGCCGACGTCATTATCGTCACTGCGGGCGTCCCGCGTAAGCCGGGCATGAGCCGCGATGACCTCCTCGGCATCAACCTCAAGGTGATGAAGTCGGTTGGCGAAGGCATCAAGGCCAATGCTCCCGACGCTTTCGTCATCTGCATCACCAACCCGCTCGACGCGATGGTCTGGGCGCTGCGCGAATTCTCCGGTCTGCCGCATAACAAGGTCGTCGGCATGGCTGGCGTGCTCGACTCGGCCCGTTTCGCCACTTTCCTCGCGTGGGAATTCGGCGTTTCGGTGAAGGACGTGAACGCATTCGTCCTCGGCGGGCACGGCGACACCATGGTCCCTGTCCTCTCCTATTCGACCATCAGCGGCATTCCCGTGGGCGACCTTGCCAAGATCAAGGGTGTCGATGCAGGCCGCCTCGACGAAATCGTGAAGCGCACCCGTTCGGGCGGCGGCGAAATCGTTGGCCTGCTGAAGACCGGCTCGGCCTATTACGCCCCGGCGACCAGCGCGATCGCGATGGCCGAAGCCTATCTCGGCGACCAGAAGCGCATCCTGCCCTGCGCCGCCTATGTCGATGGCAAGTATGGCCTCGACGGCCTGTATGTCGGCGTGCCTGCGGTCATCGGTGCCGACGGCATCGAGGACGTGGTCGAGATCAAACTGTCGGACGAAGAAAAGTCCAACCTCAAGGTCTCGGTCGACGCGGTCGAGGAACTGCTGGAAGCCTGCAAGGGCCTCGACGGTTCGCTGGCCTGATAGCCATGACTTCGGGCCTTCGCATCACTTTTGCCGGCGCGGCCTGCGCCGTGCTCGCTTCGGCGGGCACGGCAGCCGCGCAGGACAGGCCCGCCACGGCCGAACAGGTCGTGGAAGCCATTGACGCCTGCGCCGCGATTACCACCCCCACCTGGATCGAACTAAAGGATCTGAAGGGCATGGGCTGGGAAACGCTGCGCAAGTCGAATGGCCGCGAACAGCTCGTGCGCGGTGTGTACGAGAAGAAGGGCAACGAAGCCTATATCGTCGTGACCAAGGAAAACCTGCGTGAAAAACAGTGCATGGTCATGACCCTTCTCGCTGACACGGCCAGCTATAATGCCTTGGCACAAGAAGCGAGCCAGACGATCGGCATGCCGGACCGCCAGGAAGGCTACAGCCACACCTGGATGCGCGCCGGCCACGAAGTCACCGTCAATCCAAGCGGCAACGCCAAGAAGCCAAAGGCGATTTTCGTCATCTCCGTCCCAGAAGGGGAAACCGAATGAGCATTCTCGTAGACAAGAATACCAAGGTCATTACTCAAGGCATGACCGGTGCCACCGGCACGTTCCACACCGAACAGGCACTGGCCTACGGCACCCAGATGGTCGCCGGCGTGACCCCCGGCAAGGGCGGCACCACCCACATCGGCCTGCCCAACTACAACACCGTTCACGAAGCCAAGGCCGCGACCGGAGCGACCGCATCGTGCATCTATGTTCCGCCGCCGTTCGCTGCCGACTCGATCCTGGAAGCGATCGATGCGGAAATGGAACTGATCGTCGCCATCACCGAGGGTATCCCCGTGCTCGACATGGTGCGCGTCAAGCGCGCCCTGCAGGGCTCCAAGTCGCGCCTCATCGGCCCGAACTGCCCCGGCGTGCTGACGCCCGGCGAATGCAAGATCGGCATCATGCCCGGCTCTATTTTCAAGAAGGGTTCGGTTGGCGTTGTCTCGCGTTCGGGCACCCTTACCTATGAAGCGGTGTTCCAGACCTCGAACATCGGCCTTGGCCAGACGACGGCTGTCGGCATCGGCGGCGATCCCGTCAACGGCACCAACTTCATCGACGTGCTCGAACTCTTCCTTGCTGACGACGAAACCAAGTCGATCATCATGATCGGTGAAATCGGCGGTTCGGCAGAAGAGGAAGCGGCGCAGTTCCTGAAGGACGAGGCCAAGAAGGGCCGCAAGAAGCCGATGGTCGGCTTCATCGCGGGCCGCACGGCACCTCCGGGTCGCCGCATGGGCCACGCCGGCGCCATCGTTTCGGGCGGCCAGGGCGGCGCCGAAGACAAGATCGCAGCCATGGAAGAGGCAGGCATCCGTGTCTCGCCCTCGCCCTCGCTGCTTGGCGAAACCCTTGACGGACTGCTCAAGGAAATCGCCTGACCTGAAAGCGGAAAGCGGCCGGCGCGGGGAGGACAGCCGGCCGCCTTCCCTTCAAACCCTGCCCGCGGCAGATGTATGCGGGCGCAAAGCGGATGATACCCATGGGTAAAGAGAACCAGACCTTCCTGCCGGAGATGGAGCCCGATGGCCCCCAACCCGGCCCCTCCTGGCAGCGCAAGAGCTGGCCATTGTCTGGCGCAGGGTCGTTTGACGACCTGACGCAGGCGCTCGACCCCACGGGTATGAAGGCGGCGTTGAAGGATGCCGCAAAGAAGAAAGGCGCGCCGGTCGACGAGAAGGCGATCGAGGCTGCGGCGAGCGATTCCGTTCGCGCCATGATGCTGATCCGCACATATCGCGTGCGCGGCCATCTGGCGGCGGATTTGGACCCGCTGGGCCTGTCGCACCACGAACTGCCCAAGGACATGACGCCCGAATGGCACGGCTTCGGTCCGGGCGATCTTGATCGCAAGGTCTATATCGGCGGCAATCTCGGCCTCGAATGGACGACAGTTCGCGAGCTGGTCGAAATCCTGCGCGCAAACTATTGCGGCAAGGTCGGCCTTGAATACATGCACATCTCCGATGTCGAGGAACGCCGTTTCCTCCAGGAACGCATGGAAGGCGCCGACAAGTCGATCGACTTCACCATCATGGGCAAGAAGGCGATCCTGGGCGCGGTCATCCGCGGCGAGCAGTACGAGAAGTTCCTCGCCAAGAAATATGTCGGCACCAAGCGCTTTGGCCTTGATGGCGGCGAATCCATGATCCCGGCGCTGGAATCCGTGATCAAGTACGGCGGCGCAATGGGCGTTCGCGAGATCGTCTATGGCATGGCCCACCGCGGCCGCCTCAACATTCTCGCCAATGTTATGGGCAAGCCATACAAGGTCATCTTCCACGAATTCTCGGGCGGCTCGGCCAACCCTGAAGACGTGGGGGGATCGGGCGACGTTAAGTACCATCTCGGCACCAGCACCGATCGCGAGTTCGACGGCCAGAAGGTTCACATGAGCCTTGTCCCCAACCCCTCACATCTCGAGGCGGTGGACCCGGTCGTGCTCGGCAAGGTGCGCGCGCAGCAGCGTTTCCACGACGACATCGGCTATGACGACAAGGGCGAAGCGAAGCACAAGCAGGTCCTGCCCGTCCTGATTCATGGCGACGCGGCTTTCGCAGGACAGGGCATCGTCTGGGAATGCCTCGGCTTCTCGGGCATCCGTGGCTACAATACCGGCGGCTGCATCCATTTCGTCATCAACAACCAGATCGGTTTCACCACCAGCCCGCAGTTCGCGCGCTCCTCGCCTTATCCGTCCGACGTGGCGAAGGGTGTTCAGGCGCCGATCCTGCACGTGAACGGCGACGATCCGGAAGCGGTGACCTTCTGCTGCAAGCTCGCCATCGAGTATCGCCAGAAGTTCGGCCGCGACATCGTCATCGACATGTGGTGCTACCGCCGCTTCGGCCATAACGAAGGCGACGAGCCCAGCTTCACGCAGCCGCTGATGTACAAGCAGATCCGGGGGCATCCGGGCGTCTCCAAGCTTTATGCCGAGCGTCTGGAGCAGGAAGGTGTGATCGAGCCGGGCTATCTGAAGGGCCAGGAAGACGCCTTCAACCACGAGCTTGAAGAAGAATTCGAGGCAGGCAAGACCTATAAGGCAAACGAGGCCGACTGGTTCGGCGGTCGCTGGACCGGCCTCAACAAGCCGGCAGATCCCGAAACCGCGCGTCGCAATTCGATCACTGGGATCGAAACCAAGCTGTTTGACAGTCTTGGCCGCACGCTGACCACCGTCCCCGAAGACGTGAAGATCCACAAGACGCTGAACCGCGTCCTCGATGCCAAGCGCAAGATGTTCGAGGAAGGCGAAGGCTTCGACTGGGCCACGGCAGAGGCGCTGGGTTTCGGCTCGCTTCTGGCAGAGGGCTTCGCTGTCCGCCTTTCGGGGCAGGATTCGGGACGCGGCACGTTTTCGCAGCGTCACGCGGTCTGGGTCGATCAGGAAACCGAGAAGAAGTACATCCCGCTCTACACGGTTCCACATGGCCACTTCGAGGTCTATGACAGCCCGCTGAGCGAGTATGGCGTTCTTGGCTTTGAATATGGTTATGCGCTGGCAGATCCGAAATCGCTGGTCCTGTGGGAAGCGCAGTTCGGCGACTTTGCCAATGGCGCCCAGATCATGATCGATCAGTTCATTGCCGCGGGCGAAGCCAAGTGGCTGCGCGCCAACGGCCTCGTGATGCTGCTGCCGCACGGCTATGAAGGTCAGGGTCCGGAACACTCTTCGGCCCGACTTGAGCGTTTCCTGCAGCTTTGCGCAGGCGATAACATGCAGGTGTGCAATATCACCGTGCCGGCGAATTATTACCACGTGCTTCGCCGCCAGATGCACCGCAACTTCCGCAAGCCGCTAATCATCATGACGCCGAAATCGCTTCTGCGCCACCCGATGGCCAAGTCGTCGAAGGAGGAGTTCCTGGGCGAAAGCCATTTCCGCCGGATCGTTTCGGACACGACCGAGATCCCGGACGAGAAGGTCGAACGCCTCGTGCTGTGCTCGGGCAAGGTCGCCTATGACCTGATCGAAGCGCGCGACAAGGCCGGGCTCGACAACACCAGCATCGTTCGTATCGAGCAGCTCTATCCCTTCCCGGGCGAGCCGCTGGCGCTTCGCATCAGCCGGATGAAGAACCTGAAGAAGGTCGTCTGGTGTCAGGAAGAGCCCAAGAATAACGGCGCATGGTTCTTTGTCGAAAGCCAGATCGAGCAGGCGCTGGCCGAGGCGGAGGCTCCGGTTTCGCGTCCCCGTTATGCTGGCCGCGAACCGGCCGCATCGCCGGCAACCGGCCTTGCCTCGCGCCATATTGCGCAGCAGCAGGCGCTGGTCGCCGATGCGCTGGGCCTTTCCATCGAAGACATGATCGCCGCGGACAAATGATCCGCAGCCCCGTCAGAAACACATAAGGACGGCATTGAAATGAGCACCGAAGTCAAGGTTCCCGTACTGGGCGAATCGATCACCGAAGCCACTGTTGGCGAATGGCTGAAGCAGCCCGGTGAGGCGGTTGCAGCCGACGAACCGATCTGCAGCCTCGAGACCGATAAGGTCGCGATCGACGTCAACGCCCCGGCAGCAGGCGTCATGGGCGAGCACCTCGTCCAGCCTGGCGACAATGTCGAAGTTGGCGCGCTGATCGCTACCATCGAGGAAGGATCGGGCGGCGCTGCCAAGCCCGCGCCCAAAGCCGATGCAGCCCCCTCGCCTGCCCCGGCTCCGGCCGCGAAGGAAGAGGCTTCGGCGGAAGGCGGCAGC
Organism: Croceicoccus mobilis; assembly: GCF_001661965.1. Taxonomy (GTDB): domain Bacteria; phylum Pseudomonadota; class Alphaproteobacteria; order Sphingomonadales; family Sphingomonadaceae; genus Croceicoccus; species Croceicoccus mobilis. The sequence continues at coordinate 60,920 of NZ_LYWZ01000025.1, read as the reverse complement.
GATGCCGTCGTGCTGTCGCCCGCAGTTCGCCGCGCAGTGCTTGAGCATGGCATCGACCCTGCCAGCATCAAGGGCACCGGCAAGGATGGCCGCCTGACCAAGGAAGACGTCCTCGCCGCCGCGAAGGCAAAGAAAGACGCTCCCGCTGCATCGACCAGCGCCCCTGCCCCGGCAGGCGCGGCTCCGGCAGCCGGTGGCCGCAACATCGAGCGGGTGAAGATGACCCGCCTGCGCCAGACCATCGCCAAGCGTTTGAAGAGCGCGCAGGACACGGCTGCGCTTCTGACGACCTTCAACGATGTCGACATGACCGCGGTCATGGAAACGCGCGCGAAATACAAGGACCTCTTTGCCAAGAAGCATGATGTGCGCCTGGGCTTCATGGGCTTCTTTACCAAGGCGGCGTGCCTTGCGCTGAAGGACGTGCCCAGCGTCAACGCGCAGATGGAAGGGGACGAGATCCTCTACCACGACTATGTCGATGTTTCGGTTGCCGTTTCTGCCCCGAACGGCCTTGTCGTTCCCGTGCTGCGCGATGCCGACAAGAAGAGTTTTGCCCAGATCGAAAAGGACATCGCCGATTTCGGCAGCCGTGCGAAGGACGGTTCGCTGACGATGGAAGACATGAAGGGCGGCACCTTCACCATTTCCAACGGCGGCGTGTTCGGTTCGCTGATGTCGACCCCGATCATCAACCCTCCGCAGTCCGCCGTGCTGGGCCTTCACCGTATCGAGGAACGCCCCGTCGCCATCAACGGGAAGGTTGAAATCCGCCCGATGATGTACATTGCACTGTCCTACGACCATCGGATTATCGACGGACGCGAGGCGGTTACGGCATTGAAGATCATCAAGGAAGCGATCGAGGATCCCGCTCGCCTCCTGATCGACCTTTGAGCCTGACGATAAAAGAGTAACGAAATCATGGCTGAAACAGACTTCGACGTTATCGTGATCGGCGCCGGCCCCGGCGGCTATGTGGCAGCGATCCGCGCCGCGCAGCTGGGGCTCAAGACCGCTTGCGTGGAAAGCCGCGAGACGCTTGGCGGTACCTGCCTCAACGTCGGTTGCATCCCATCGAAGGCCCTTCTCCACGGCTCAGAGCTGTTCGAGGAAGCCAATCACGGCATGGCCAAGTTCGGCGTGATCGCCAAAGAGGTCAGCCTCGATCTCAGCGCGATGTTGGGCGAGAAGGATACGGCGGTCAAGGAACTGACCGGCGGCATCGAGTACCTGTTCAAGAAGAACAAGGTCACATGGCTCAAGGGCAAGGGCAGCTTCGTCGATGCCAGCACCGTCAAGGTCGATGGCAAGGACTATACTGCCAAGGATATCGTCATTGCCACCGGCTCGTCGGTCACCCCGCTTCCGGGCGTCGACGTCGACAATGACGGCGGCGTGATCGTCGACAGCACCGGGGCGCTGAAGCTTCCCAAAGTGCCCGAGCACATGGTCGTCATTGGCGGCGGCGTGATCGGTCTGGAACTGGGCAGCGTGTGGCGCCGTCTGGGCGCAAAGGTCACCGTGGTCGAATTCCTCGACAAATTGCTGCCCGGCATGGACGACGACATCCGCAAGGAATCGGCCAAGATCTTCAAGAAGCAGGGCATGGAGCTCAAGCTTTCGACCAAGGTCACGGGCGCCGAGGTCAAGGATGGCAAGGCCACCCTCACCATCGAACCCGCCGCGGGCGGTGATGCCGAGACGATCGAGGCCGATGCGGTCCTCGTCGCCATCGGTCGTCGTCCTAACACCGACGGGCTGAACCTTGAGGCTATCGGTCTTGAAACTAACCAGCGCGGTCAGGTCGAGATCGACCATGACTTCGCCACCAAGGTCGAAGGCGTGTGGGCCATCGGCGACTGCGTCCCCGGCCCGATGCTTGCGCACAAGGCCGAGGACGAGGGCCTGGCCGTGGCAGAGAACATCGCTGGCGAAGTCGGCATCGTGAACCATGCCGTCATCCCCAGCGTCGTCTACACCATGCCTGAAATCGCCGGCGTCGGCATGACCGAGGCGGGCGCGAAGGAGGCGGGCCACACGGTCAAGTCTTTCAAGTTCCCGATGATGGCCAATAGCCGCGCCAAGACCAATCGCGAGCCCGACGGCTTCGTAAAGGTGATCGCAGACGCCGAAACTGACCGCGTGCTGGGCGCATGGATGATCGCAAGTGTCGCGGGCACCATGGTCGCACAGGTCGCGCAGGCCATGGAATTCGGCGCCACCAGCGAAGACATCGCCTATACCTGCCACGCGCATCCGACCCATGCGGAAGCGGTGAAGGAAGCGGCGATGGGCGTGAAAGGCCTGCCTATCCACATCTGATCGCTTGCGCGTAAAGGCGCGAATGATTGACAGGCAAGCCCTCCCCCGCGGTAAATGCGGGTGGAGGGCTTCCTTTTTGAGCAATTGCTTATGATTACCCCGGTCATGATCCTGGAATTGGCGGGCGTTGCCGTATTTGCGCTTTCCGGCGCACTCGTGGCCGCGCGTTTGGGGCAAACCTTGGTAACGGTATGCTTTTTCGCCCTCGTAACGGGGGTCGGGGGCGGGTCGCTTCGTGACATATTGTTGGGCACGCAGGCGGAGTGGCTCAGCGATCCATGGGTAAGCGCCGTGATCCTTGCATCGGCCCTACTGGTCTGGTTCACGCCGGAACGCTGGTGGCGCGGACAATTGCTGGAATGGGCCGATGCCGCCGGTCTCAGCGCCTTTGCGGCACTTGGCACGGCCAAGGCACTGGAGTTCGGTGTCGCGCCAATCCCTGCCGTGGTCCTTGGCGTGGCATCGGGATGCGTGGGGGGAATTATCCGCGATGTCCTTGCCGGTCAGCCCTCGATACTCATGCGTCCGGAACTATACGTCACAGCCGCAGCCCTCACATCGATATTGGCACTGGCCGCGCTGGCGACAGACCTGCCACGCTTGCCCGCGCTTCTGATCGCCAGTGCAGCCGGCTTTGCGCTTCGCGGTGCTGCGCTTGTGTGGAGTATCGAACTCCCGTCCTATGGAAATAAAAAAGCGGGCCGTGACGGCCCGCCTTCCTGATCATCTCGCCATGGCGACTATCGGCCCGTCCGAGGTCTGATAGCGATCGTCTTCGTCACCACGCTCCCAGTTCTGTTCACCGTCATCGTCAGGGGCGCTTTCGAGAGGCTCTGCGTATTCCGGCCCGTCATTGCGCCATTCCTCCTGAGCCGGGACCTCGATCCAATCCCGCTCGTCCGGCTCGCCCACGCCTTGGCGTGCGCGCGCAGACGCATAAAAATCCTCATCGCGGCTTCCATATGAGGGTGCTTGAGGTGCCTGCCCATAGCCGGCGCGGGTCATCTCGACATCCACTTCACGGATGCGCCCGGCATTGTCGATCTCACAGCGATAACGGCCGCCCTCGTAAAGATCTCCCTCGACGATCCAGCCATCTGCACCTCGGGACGCATCATCGACTGAATCGACCCGGCCTTGACGTTCAACCTCTCCCACGCATTGCTCGATCGCGCCGTTTATACCGCGGCGAGAGTCGTATGCCTCGCGGCTGGGATATGCATCATAGCGATCATCACTGCGTTCGCGGCGATAATCATTGTCAGGATAGGGCTGCGGATAGTCGTTCCGGTAACGCTCATCCTCGCGCTTGCTCTTGATCGCATTGGCAATCGCCAACGCACCGCCCAAGACGATCACACCGGCCAGAATGTCCCCTGCATCGCTGCCACGACGATGCCGATGGCGACGATAACGGTCCCAGCCTGCGACATCGCCCTGCAATGCAGTCCCAAGCCCCTCCGCGGCAGGAGAGCCAGCGCTGTACACCGGCATGGCTGCAGCCGAAGCCGGCATAGCCATCCCCATGGCTGCGACTACAGCGGGAATAGAGCACAGTCGCGTGAATTTGGTCATCTCGTCACAACCCCTCAACAGGCGCCCAGCTATAAGGCAAAGGTAAATCTAACCTCGCCAACTCGAATCGTAATGCGCCTTAGTCCAAAGCATTACCGTTCTTCCGCTTACCGAAATCTGAACCGAAGCAGGTACCGTAAATCCAGGCATTTCCGTAAGGTGCCCGGTCACAGGGACTGCGACCGGGCGCGAGGAAGGAACGCCTTGGCTAGACAGATCAGCGCAGCCCGCGAATGCCGCTGTAGTCAAGATCGCGGACGCCGCGACGATCAATCTTGCAGCTGAACTTGCCGCTGTCCCACCCGTTCATGGAACGGTTCCATCCACGATAATCGCCACCCCAACCGCGGCCATAGCGGCCGCCGCGATAGCCATTGTCGACTGCGATGCGGCCCTTGATCTTGTAGCCATAGCTCTTGCGATCAACATCGCGGATGTCAGTCACCTTCACACGCCTGTAACCGGCGCGATAGGCCTGACGTTCGGCAATGCGCACGCATTGCTCGACGGCGCTGCGGGCGCTCCTACGGTTGTAGTAACGATCGTTGTAGCGTCGGTTGTCGTAGCGGTCGCGATAGCGATAATTGTCGTCGTCATCGAATGCACCGGCCACTGCGGCTATTCCGCCAATAATGAGAGCGCCCGCAATCACGTCCCCGGCATCAATGCCGTCACGATCACGATAGCGATCAGCAGCAACAGCAGGAGCGGCGCCCGCCAGTGTCATGGCTCCGATTGCAGCAGTCCCGATAAGTGTCTTTGTAATGGGTTTCATGGTGCGATCCTTCCTCATAAGCGGGCGGAATGTCCCGATTGAGGCCCTTTTAAAAGATCGGCCATGAGATGATGCTGAACTCAGCGGACAGCCAATATTCATTTAACTTCGCAGTTTCATGAACCTTGCTGTTCTGCTCCATGCGCGTCCAAGCCAGTGAAGTGCGCAAGGAACCCCATAATGTCGGCATAGGCGGCGATCACTTTCGAAACCGGCATGCCCGCGCCATGCCCTGCCTTCGCCTCGATCCTGATCAGATGCGGTGCAGACCCAAGATCTGCGGCCTGCAAGGCGGCCGTATATTTGAAGCTATGCCCGGGGATCACGCGATCGTCAGTGTCTGCCGTCGTCACGAGTATCGGCGGATAGACGCCATGCGAGGGTATATTGTGATAGGGGGAATACCCGCGAAGCACAGCGAAATCCTGTTCGTCTGCTGGATCGCCATAATCTGAAGTCCAGTATTTCCCGTAACCCCACCGGTCAAAACGCAACATATCCATGACCCCGACTTGCGGATTGACGGCATCGAACAAATCGGGTCGACGGTTGGTGACAACCCCCATCAATAGACCGCCATTTGATCCGCCTTGGATCGCCAGTTGCCCGCTGCCTGTCACCCCATTCGCCTTGAGCCATTCACCCGCAGCTATGAAATCCTCAAACGCATTTTCACGCTTTGGCCCGACAGCGGCCTGATGCCATGCGCTACCATATTCACCCCCGCCACGAATATTGGCCAAGGCATAGGTTCCACCTGCCTGAACCCAGGCCATACGCGTGCTGCTGTAAGCAGGCGACATGGTGATGTTAAAGCCGCCATAAGCGTAAAGGAGGGTCGGTGCAGGTCCTGTCGAATCCGCTCGCTTTACGATGAACATCGGAATCTGCGTTCCATCCGCAGACGGATAGAACACCTGCTCGATCCTGATATCAGCGGGGTCGAATGCGAGTTTCCGGTCAACGACAGAATGACTTTCTCCGGTCTTCGGGTCAAAGGCGAATAATTCCGATGGCCGATTGAACGAAGAAAAGCTGAACCAGGCGCGACTGCCTTGGGGCTCGACATGGAAAGCGCCAATGGCCCCGATACCGGGCAAGTCCACCTCTGCGGTAGGGCGTCCTTCGGCATCGTAAAGCTGCATGCGGGACTTAACGTCATCGAGAAAGTCGATCGCGATATGCCCATCGACCACCGCGACATTCTCAATCGCATCATCGGATTGCGGGATCACTTCACGCAAATGCGGTTGATCCGCATTCAGATCAATTGCCATCAACCGATACCGAGGCGCATCACTGTCGGTCTTTACATAGAGCCGGTCAGCAATCGTGCCCGCAGGAACCCAGATTGTGTCATTGCCGCTCGCCACGGTTAAAGCAGGACTTGCAGGCGAATGAAGGTCGAAGACTCTCAATTGATTGCCCAACGCGCCAGCCTTACTGCTTGTCACGATGAGCCAGCGTTTGTTCGCACTAATGGTCGAACCATGCATCAAATCAGGTTGTTCAGCAGTTTCATAGAAAACTACATCGGAACTTTGCTTATCGCCAAGCTGATGGCGATAGATTTTCATATTCAGTGCAGCCACCTGAAAATCCTGCCCCTCGGCAGGTTCGGGAAAGCGGGAATAGAAAAAGCTGTCGTCATCGACCCAGCTGATGGCACCGCCCTTTAGCCATTCGAGCCTGTCTTCAAGCAATTCGCCACTGCCGATGTCCAAAATCCGCAAGGTAGTCCAGTCGCTGCCGGCTTGCGCGGTCATATATGCCAGATAGCGCCCCGAGGGTGAGACTTCCCAGGATGCAAGAGCAGTTGTCCCATCCTCCGATAATCCATTCGGATCGAGCAGAACAGTGCCTGAGCCATCGAAGCTGGCAGCACCAGCCGAGGTCATCATCAGAACATCCTGGTCCGCAAGGCCGGGATTATAGGTGTAAAAGATTTTGCCCCCGCGTTCGACCGGCGATCCATATATCTCGTAATTCAGCAAGCTCGTAAGGCTGCGCTCAAATGTAGCACGCTCTGGCAAAGTGCCCAAAAAGGCCTCGGTATATGCCTGCTCTTTCGCAACCCAGGCCGCGACCTCAGCACTGTTGCGGACGTCTTCTTCGAGCCAGCGATATGGGTCGGAAACTTCGACACCGTGCATCTTTTCGACCCGGTCTTCACGCCGCGTTGCAGGATATGGCGGTAGCGGCTGGCGATATTGGCCTTGCTTCATCATCTCCAACTCCTGTCCATTTGCAACCAAGGGAATTCCGGCAGAAACGAATGCGAACACCAGAGCGCCGATATATTTTTCAATCATTCCAGCTTGCTAGCAGCCAGATCTTGCCATGCAAGCTTCATCAAAACGGAAGTACAAGCGACCACAACGAAAAAGGGCGCCGGCACGAAATGCCGACGCCCCTTTTCGAATTATCAAGAAGAAACCTTGATCAGGCGTCTTCGTACTCGTCTTCGTTCATCACAGGACCGCTGTCCTGGCCCTTGGCCTCGACATCGCGGTCGACCAGTTCGATGATCGCGACCGGCGCGGAGTCCGAAGCGCGGATGCCGGCCTTGATGATACGAGTGTAACCGCCTTCACGGTCGCTATAACGCGCGGCCAGAACGTCGAAGAGCTTGGCCAGCTGCGCATCGTCGAGCAGCCGGCTATGCGCCAGACGACGGTTCGACAGTCCGCCACGCTTTGCCAGCGTGATCAGCTTTTCGACATAGGGGCGCAATTCGCGAGCCTTGGGCGTGGTGGTCTTGATCTGCTCATGCTTGATCAGCGCCGCAGCCATATTGCGCAAAAGCGCATTACGGTGACCGGTCTTACGCTGGAGCTTCCGCCCCGAAATCTTGTGACGCATATCTCGTTCCTTCGTTCGATGAGGGCCCGTTTCAGGTAGCCCAAAGCTGGCTGATTAAAGGGTTCAGCCCGAAACCCGGTTTCCCGCCGCAGCCGTCGCCACGGCGGGAATTCTGGTATTAGCCCAGCAGCTCCTGTTCGAGCTTCTTGGCCATTTCCTCGATGTTCTCGGGCGGCCAGCCCGGGATGTCCATGCCAAGGCGCAGACCCATCGAGGAGAGAACTTCCTTGATCTCATTGAGCGACTTGCGTCCGAAATTCGGCGTGCGCAGCATCTCGGCCTCAGTCTTCTGGACCAGATCACCGATATAGATGATGTTGTCGTTCTTGAGGCAGTTGGCCGAACGGACCGAAAGCTCCAGTTCGTCGACCTTCTTGAGAAGGTAGCGGTTGAGCTGGTTGGCATCCGATTCCTCGGGAGCCGCTGCAACGCCCGCGGTCTGCGGAGCGCCCTGCGGAATGCCTTCCTCGAAGTGGACGAACAGAGCCAACTGGTCCTGCAGGATGCGCGCAGCGTAAGCCACTGCGTCCTCAGGTGTCACCGTACCGTCGGTCTCGACGGTCAGCGACAGCTTGTCATAGTCCAGTTCCTGACCGACGCGGGCGTTCTCAACCTTGTAGCTCACCTGGCGAACCGGCGAATACAGCGAATCGACCGGGATCAGGCCGATCGGCGCATCAGCCGGACGGTTGGCAACGGCCGGGGTGTAACCCTTGCCGGTGTCAGCGGTCAGCTCCATGTTGAGCGTCGCACCATCGTCGAGGTGGCAGATCACGAGATCCTTGTTCAGGACTTCGATGTCGCCAGTCACCTGAATGTCGCCCGCGGTCACTTCGGCTGGACCGGTAACGGACAGGTTGAGGCGCTTCACGCCCTCGCCTTCCATCTTCAGCGCGACCTGCTTAACGTTGAGGACGATATCGGTGATATCTTCACGCACGCCAGCCAGCGACGAGAACTCGTGAAGGACGTTATCGATCTTGATCGAGGTGATGGCGGCGCCCTGCAGCGAGGACAGCAGCACACGACGCAGCGCATTACCGAGCGTCAGGCCGAAGCCGCGCTCCAGGGGCTCTGCGACAAAGGTAGCGCGACGCTTGGCATCGCCCTGACCCTTGATTTCGAGATTATTGGGTTTCTTCAGTTCCTGCCAGTTCTTCATATTGACGGACATGGGCTTCCCCTGGAATTTGTTCTTGGGCGGCCTTCAGGCTGCGTGAGGGCGCAGTTTCGGGCCTAGGGCAGGTCGGACGGGCGGGGCGTGGATCCAACGCCCCGCCGACCGGGATCAGACGCGACGACGCTTCGAAGGACGAACGCCGTTATGCGGGATCGGGGTCACGTCGCGGATCGAGGTGATGGTGAAACCCACCGCCTGCAGAGCGCGCAATGCGCTTTCGCGACCCGAACCCGGACCCTTCACTTCCACTTCCAGGGTACGCACGCCGTGTTCGGCGGCCTTCTTGCCCGCATCGTCGGCTGCAACCTGAGCCGCATAGGGAGTCGACTTGCGGCTGCCCTTGAAGCCCATCATGCCTGCCGAGGACCAGCTGATAGCATTGCCCTGCGCGTCGGTGATGGTGATCATCGTGTTGTTGAAGCTGGCGTTCACGTGCGCGACGCCGCTGGAGATGTTTTTGCGCTCGCGCCGCTTAATGCGCTGAGGTTCGCGTGCCATTGTCTCGTATCCTGCTTACTGTGAAATAATCCGCTGCCGAAAAGGCGCTGATTACTTCTTCTTGCCGGCGATCGGCTTGGCCTTGCCCTTGCGGGTGCGGGCATTCGTGTGGGTGCGCTGACCGCGGACCGGAAGGCCCTTACGGTGACGCAGGCCGCGATAGCAGGCCAGGTCCATCAGACGCTTGATATTCATCGCGGTTTCACGGCGGAGGTCACCCTCGACCAGATAGTCGGCGTCGATCGTTTCACGGATCTGAAGCACTTCTGCGTCGGTCAGGTCCTGCACGCGGCGGGTGTGATCGATGCCAAGCTTGTCGGCGATGTCCACGGCCGACTTCGGACCGATACCGTGAATATAGGTAAGCGCGATGATAACGCGCTTGTTGGTGGGGATGTTGACCCCGGCAATACGAGCCACAAAAATCTCCTGCTCCACAGGGGTTACGCCAAACCCGCAATACCGCGGTGACGGCCCCTATCTCATCGCGTTCAACCCGCCCGTGGTTGAATGGCTGCCTCAAACGGCAAAAGCCCGGAAAGGAACGCGCTTTGCACGATCCGGCCGGACCACTCACTAACAAGGACGAGCGAGGGGCGCGCATACGTAGATTCGCAGCTGCTGTCAACGCCCGATAGGAAATGACGCGCACGGGTTGTCAAAGACCGTGCGAAACTGATGCGATGCGTCATGAATTAAAATGATAGATCAGAGCGCTCGAATCGTCAAAAAAGCGTTCACCATCTGCAGATCAAATTCAGCGCGAAAGGAAATCGGAGCCAATCCCCCCAGCTTCATCATCTGGCGTCGCGGCGTCGGCCTGGGTATCATCGCCCGCCCCATCTATTGGAGTCTCCCTTTCCTCGATGATAGCCGGGATGGCGCGTGTCTCGGCCCCAAAAGCCCTCGTCTCCGACTGCTCGCCCGAAGGCGCCACCGCAGATCCGCCCGTGTCCGCCGACGCGGGCACCGAAGGCTCAGGTTCAAAACTCGGGATCGCGCGGGCATCGATGTCGGCCCCAGCTTCACCAAGCCGATCTACAAGGCGGCTCATTTGATCCGCAATCACCCTATCCACTGCTGGCGCGATAGTGTTCTGGTCGAAACGTGAAGGGCCACCCACGGCATATTCGAAAAGGATGCGCGTTCCATTTTCCACCGGTTTCAGCGTGACGGTCAATACGCCGCGCACCGGCTCTGACTGAAGGGGCCCAAGCGCCCCTACGAGCCGCATTGCCTTGCCCGGATCCACAAACACAACTTCGAGGTGCTTGACGCTACCAGGCTCGGCTCGTTCGCCATCGACAGGTAAAACTTCGCAGAAGCAACCACCAGCCCGTGGATCGAGCACGAAATTCGCGGCATCTCCGGAAAAGGAATGTGCACCGCTCCACCAATCTGCAGGCGAAAGCAGGGCGTCCCAACTCACCCGCACGTCAGCGCCGACGATACCCGTGTGCCTCACGACAAACATATCGTCAGTCAGGAGCGCGACCTCGGCGTGAGATGGCTGGGGGCGCGTAATCGCAGCAAATGCAACGACCGCGAGTAGTGCATGGCCGCGTAGGCCATCGAAGTAGGACATTAAAAAACCCTTTCCCCCAAAGCGAGAGGGAAAGGGTTAGGATGCAACTAAGGGGAAACGCAAGCGCCCTTCCCCACCAATATCTGGCTAGTTAAAACAGAATCTTCTCGATCGCCGCCGTGACCTCGTCGATATCGGACATGCCGTTGACGCGAGATACAATTCCGCGCGCCTCATATACCGGCAGAATAGGTGCAGTCTTTGCGCGATATTCCGCCATGCGCGTGCGCACGGTCTCCTCATTGTCGTCCGGTCGGCGTTTAAACTCGGTCGAACCGCATTTGTCGCACGTGCCAAGCTCACGAGGTTGTTCGAACTTGTCATGATAACCCTTGCCACAATTGGCGCAGGTATAGCGTCCGGTGATGCGCTCGACGAGCGCGTCTTCGTCAACTTCCAACTCGATCACGTGATCGAGGCTGCGGCCGTGGGATTTCAGAATGTCATCGAGCGAGTGCGCCTGTTCGGCGGTACGCGGATAACCATCGAAAATTGCCCCGGTGGAATCGTCCATCGCTTCCAATTCGGCTGAAATGAGCGCCGAGACAATTTCGTCGGACACCAGCTGTCCGGCATCCATTACCGCCTTGGCCTGCAAGCCAACCGGGGTCTGGGCCTTTACCGCAGCCCGCAGCATGTCCCCGGTCGAAAGCTGGCGCATGCCATGCTTTGTCACGAGCCGCTGGGACTGTGTCCCCTTACCAGCGCCCGGAGGCCCGAGAAGGATGATATTCACTGTGCGCTTCCTCCCGCCTTGATAGGCCGCCCCTCATGCACGTTCTGATTAGCGCATGCGACCCTTGAACTTGGCTTTCTTGATAAGATCGCCGTACTGATGCGCTAGCAGATGGCTCTGGATCTGCGCGATAGTATCAACGGTTACGTTGACAACGATGAGAAGACTCGTTCCGCCCAGGAAAAACGGGAGTCCCGTCTGTGCGATGACATATTCTGGCAGGACGCAGACCAATGTGAGATAAATCGCGCCAATCACCGTAATACGCGTCAGCACATAATCCAGATAATTAGCCGTGTTGCGGCCGGGACGGATCCCGGGGATGAAACCGCCGCCACGCTTCAGGTTTTCCGCCGTTTCCTCGGGGTTGAACACAACGGCCGTGTAGAAGAAGCAGAAGAAGATGATGCCCACGGCATAAAGCAGCATGTAAAGCGGCGCGCCGTGCTGAAGGTACTGGTTCAAAGCCACCAGAACGCCGCCCATCGTGCTGTCAGGCGTAACCGAATTGCCAGCGAATTGCGTAATCGTCAGCGGCAACAGCAGCAACGAGCTCGCAAAGATCGGAGGAATGACCCCAGCAGTGTTTAGCTTGAGCGGGAGGTGCGACCGGTCAGCCTGCATCCCGCCACGCTGCTGCGCACGCTTCGGATATTGGATCAAAAGGCGCCGCTGTGCACGCTCCATAAAGGAGATGAAAAGAATCAAGCCGATGATGGTCACGAAGAGCATGACAATCAGATAAGCCGGAATCGAGCCGGAGCGCCCACCTTCCATGAGCTGCGCACCCACGGTCGGGAACTGGGCGATAATGCCCGCCATAATAATCAGCGAAACACCATTGCCGATACCGCGCGACGTGATCTGCTCACCCAGCCACAGCAGGAACATCGTACCACCGACGAGGCTGATGACGGCGCCGATGCGGAACATGACGCCAGGATCCACGACAGCCTGAAGACCGCTGGAGGCCGCATAAGTTTCAAGGCCAACGGCAAGGAAGTAGCCCTGCACTGCCGTAAGACCGACAGTGCCATAGCGTGTATATTGGTTCAGCTTCTTGCGCCCGCTCTCACCCTCTTTCTTAAGAGCCGCAAGTGCAGGATGAAGCGCTGCACCAAGCTGCACGACGATCGAGGCGGTGATGTAAGGCATGACACCGAGCGCGATGAGACTCATGCGCTCAAGGCTCCCGCCCGAGAAGGTATTGAAGAGATCGAGCACACCCCCGCGGGTCTGTGCATAAAGATCCTGAAGGATCAGCGGGTTCACGCCCGGCAGTGGTACAAAGCTCAAAAAGCGGAACACGATAAGAGCGCCCAGCGTGAACCAGATGCGCTGCTTGAGCTCGCTTGCTTTCGAGAAATTGGCGAGGCTCAGCGAGCTCGCTACGTTATCGGCGCGTGATGCCATGGATAATCAAATGCCTATGCCGGTGACGGGCTGTCCCCATCGGGAATGCAGAACGGGCTATAGACACCACGCTCTCGCTTCAAGGCCAAAGGGCCCCTCTCGCCCGCGCATATAGGAAACGGGCGGGAATGCGAACACCCCCGCCCGTAAAAGTCTTGCGGATTATTCAGCCGCTGCCTTGGGCGCAACGGTGGTTTCCACCGAACCGCCGGCCTTTTCGACCTGCGCAACAGCACCCTTGGAGGCGCCAGCAACCTTGAAGCTTGCCTTGGTGGTCAGTTCACCCTTGGCCAGGAGGCGCACTCCATCCTTGCCGCCACGCGCAAGACCAGCAGCCTTGAGCGCGTCGTGATCGATGGTGTTGCCAGCATCCAGCTTGCCCGCGTCGATGAACTTCTGGATCATGCCCAGGTTCACTTCAGCGTAATCCTTGCCGAACGGGTTGTTGAAACCGCGCTTCGGCAGACGCATGTGAAGCGGCATCTGACCGCCTTCGAACCCACCAATCGAGACGCCCGAACGGCTCTTCGCGCCCTTCTGGCCACGTCCACCGGTCTTGCCCTTGCCCGAACCGATACCACGGCCGATGCGCATGCGACGGTGCCGGGCACCTTCATTGTCGCGGATGTCAGTCAGTTTCATAATTGCACTCGCTTTCGCTTTTCTTCGCGCTGAACAAATGGATCGGTCACCCAATCCGCAAATGAAGGCGGCCCGGTACGCGCCCGGGCCGCCTCATGTCAAGTATCGCCTGCCATGAGGCGCAGTCTCAGTCGCCGAAGCGATCAGTCGACCACGGCCACCATGTGCGGCAGCTTGGCGATGGCGCCACGCACTTCGGGAGTGTCCTGCACTTCCACGATGCGATGCATCTTGCCAAGACCCAGGCCAACCAGGATCTTCTTCTGGCTTTCCGGGCGACGGATCGGCGAACCGATCTGCTTGATCTTGATGGTCTTTGCCTTTGCCATGATCGCTTACTCCACCAGGGCGGCGGCTTCGGCTTCCGCCTCGGCCTCGCTCGCGCCACCGCGGCCCAGAAGGTCAGCAACCTTCTTGCCACGACGCTGCGCAACCGACTTCGGCGAAGTCTGGTTGGTCAGCGAGTCGAAAGTGGCGCGGATCATGTTGTAGGGGTTCGAAGTGCCGACCGACTTGGTCACGACGTCAGCAACGCCAAGTGCTTCGAAGACAGCGCGCATCGGACCACCGGCGATGATGCCGGTACCCGGAGGCGCCGTACGAACATTGACCTTGCCAGCGCCGAAACGGCCCTTGCCGTCGTGGTGCAGCGTGCGGCCATCCTTGAGCGGTACGCGAACCATCTTCTTCTTGGCAGAAGCAGTGGCCTTGTTGATCGCCTCGGGAACTTCGCGAGCCTTGCCATGGCCGAAGCCAACGCGGCCCTTGCCGTCACCAACAACGACGAGTGCTGCGAAACCGAAGCGCTTACCGCCCTTAACGGTCTTCGATACACGGTTGATGTGGACGAGCTTTTCGATCAGCTCCTCACCATCATCCTCGCGGTTGCCACCACGGCCACCACGACGGTCGTCACGACCGCCACGGCCACGGCCACGGCCACCACGTTCGCCGCGCTCACGACGGCCGCCACGGCCCTCGCGCTCTGCCGGCTGCGACGGATCACCCGCTGCGGTCGACTGGTTGTCGGCAGCCTCAGTGCTCGCCACGGTCGGGGTCGGGGTCGAACCCGCGTTATCCACCACGGGGGTGTTTTCGGTGTTGTTTTCGTCTGCCATCATCAGAACTCCAGCCCGCCTTCACGCGCGGCATCAGCCAGCGCCTTGACGCGGCCATGGAACAGGAAGCCGCCACGATCGAACACGACGGTGGTCACGCCCGCCTTCTTGGCAGCAGCGGCGATGTCCTTGCCAACCTGCGAAGCGGCATCGACATTCGCGCCCGAAGCCTTTTGGCCGAGGGTCGAGGCAGCAGCCACGGTGCGGCCCTCTGCATCGTCGATGATCTGCGCATAGATGTGCTTGCCGGTGCGGTGCACCGACAGGCGGGGCTTGCCACCCGAACGAGCGCGGAGCGCAGTGCGCACGCGGCGACGGCGGCGTTCAAAAAGAGAAAGCTTAGCCATCTTACTTCTTCTTCCCTTCCTTGCGGAAGATATACTCGCCCTGGTACTTGATACCCTTGCCCTTGTAAGGCTCAGGCTTGCGCCACTGGCGAACTTCTGCAGCGAACTGACCAACGGCCTGCTTGTCGATGCCCGACACCAGCACGGTAGTCTGATCAGGCGTCTTCACCTCAAGACCTTCGGGAATGTCGAGGTCGACATCGTGGCTGAAGCCGAGCTGAAGCTTGAGCTTCTTGCCCTGCACCGACGCACGATAGCCAACACCCTTGATCTCGAGCGTCTTGGTGTAACCCTCGGTCACGCCCTCGATAAGGTTCGAGACCAGCGTACGCTGCATGCCCCAGAAGGAACGGGCCTTCTTGGTGTCATTGACAGGCTGGACGGCGATCGCGCCGTCCTTGACTTCATAGGTGACCAGGTCGGTCAGCCCCATGGTGAGAGTGCCCTTCGGGCCCTTCACCGAAAGCGTGCCGTCGGCGATCTTCGCCTCGACGCCGCTGGGGATCGCAACCGGCTTTTTACCGATGCGGCTCATCAGAACACCTCCGCCAGCACTTCGCCGCCGACGTTCTCGGCACGTGCCTCGGCATCCGAGAGCACGCCCTTGGGCGTCGAGACGATGGTGATGCCAAGACCGCCACGGACATTCGGAAGCTCCTTTGAGCCCGAATAGACCCGGCGACCGGGCTTGGAGACGCGGGCGATCAGCTTGATCGCGGGTTCGCCCTCGTAATACTTCAGTTCAATCCGCAGCGCGGGGTGCTTGCCCGAAGCGTCTTCGCTGTAGCCACGGATGTAGCCTTCGCGCTGGAGCACTTCGAGAACATTCGCACGCAGCTTCGACGCGGGCGAAAGGACGGAATCCTTCTTCGCCTGCTGGCCGTTGCGGATACGGGTGAGCATGTCACCCAGGGGATCGGTCATCGCCATAGGTTAATTCCTCACCAGCTCGACTTGGTCAGGCCCGGGATCAGGCCCTTGTTGCCGAGGTCACGCAGTTCGATACGGTTGAGGCCGAACTTGCGGTAATAGCCGCGCGGGCGGCCGGTGGTGGTGCAACGGTTGCGCACGCGGGTCGGGTTCGCATTACGGGGAACCTCGGCCAGCTTGAGACGCGCAAGCCAACGCTCGCCATCATCAAGCGACTCGTCGTCAGCAATCGCCTTCAGCTTCGCAATGCGGTTAGCGTACTGCTTAACCAGCTTCTTGCGACGCTCGTTCTTGTTCACGGAACTCAGTTTCGCCATGGACTTAAGCTCTCTTTCTCAGCGGCTCACGCCGCTTCCTTCTCTGCCGACTCTTCAGCCGGGAACGGGAAACCGAACAGACGCAGCAGTTCGCGCGCCTCGTCATCGGTCTTTGCGGTGGTCGTCACGATGATGTCCATGCCGCGCACCTTGTCGATCTGGTCGTAGCTGATCTCAGGAAAGATGATCTGCTCCTTCAGGCCCATGGCATAGTTGCCACGGCCGTCGAACGACTTCGGGTTGAGGCCGCGGAAGTCTCGGATGCGGGGCATCGCGATCGTGACGAGACGGTCGAGGAATTCGAACATGCGTTCGCGGCGCAGGGTAACCTTGCAGCCGATCGGCATGCCTTCACGCAGCTTAAACTGCGCGATCGACTTCTTCGCCTTGGTGATCACTGGCTTCTGGCCAGCGATCAGCTCCATTTCCGCCGCAGCGGTCTGGACCTTTTTCTTGTCCTGGCTCGCTTCACCCACGCCCATGTTAAGCGTGATCTTCTCGAGCTTCGGAACTTCGTAACGGTTGGCGTAACCGAACTTCTCGGTCATCGCCTTGACGATTTCCTCGTCGTACTTCGTGCGAAGACGCGGAGTATAATCAGCCATCAATCGTCTCCCCGGACTTGACGGCAACGCGCACCTTCTTGCCGTCCTTCGTTTCGAAGCGGACACGGGTGGGCTTGCCGTCCTTGGGATCGGCAACGGCGACCTTGCTGATCGCCATCGGTGCAGGAGCGCGGTCGATGCCGCCCTGCGGGTTCATCTGGGTCGGCTTGCGGTGACGGGTGATGACGTTGACGCCTTCCACCACGACCTTGCCGTCCTTGGGCATGACCTGGGCGACCGTACCGGTCTTGCCCTTGTCCTTGCCCGAAAGCACGACGACGCTATCGCCCTTCTTGATCTTCGCGGCAGCCATTACAGCACCTCCGGCGCAAGCGAGATGATCTTCATGAAACCCTTGCCGCGCAGTTCGCGGACGACGGGGCCGAAGATACGGGTGCCGATCGGCTCCTCGCTCTTGTTAACGAGAACGGCGGCGTTCGAATCGAAACGAATGACGCTGCCATCGGGACGACGAACGTCCTTCTTGGTGCGGACGATGACGGCACGGTGCACGTCGCCCTTCTTCACCTTGGCACGGGGCTGCGCCTCCTTGACGGAAACGACGATCACGTCGCCAACGCTCGCGGTGCGGCGCTTCGATCCGCCCAGCACCTTGATGCACTGGACGCGCTTGGCGCCGCTGTTGTCAGCAACGTCAAGGTTTGACTGCATCTGGATCATGGATCCGGTTCCTTCTACTCGGCTTGCCGGAACATGTCCGGCAGTTCCAAAACTCTACTGCAGGCGCCCTTAGTTGCCTGCGGCCTCGACGTCGAGATCTGCTTCGATTGCAACGTCCGCCTGTCCACCGACGCGGTCGATGACCTTCCACGTCTTCAGCTTCGAGATCGGCTTCGTCTCTTCGATGCGAACCCACTCGCCGGGGCGGTAGGCATTCTCTTCATCGTGAGCGTGATACTTCTTCGAGCGGCGGATGATCTTCCCGTAAAGCGGGTGCCTCACCTTGCGCTCGACCTTCACGACCACGGTCTTGTCGGTCTTGTCGGAAACAACCGTCCCGATCAGGATACGCTTGGGCATGTGGTTGCTCCTTAGTTCGCTGCGCGGGCGCGTTCGCCCTGCAGCGTCTTGATGCGCGCAATCTCGCGGCGGACTTCCTTGATGCGAGCGGGACGCTCGATCTGGTTGGTCGCAGCCTGGAAGCGCAGGTTGAACGCCTCACGCTTGAGATCGGTGAGATCAGCGGTCAGCTGATCGTCGCTCTTGGCGCGCAGGTCTTCAGTCTTGTTCGCCATTATTCGCCTCCGAGGTGCGAGGTGTCGCCGAGACGGGCAACGACCTTCGTCTTGATCGGCAGCTTCATCGCAGCACGCTCGAACGCTTCTGCAGCAAGCGGACCGGCAACGCCGTCCAGCTCGAACAGGATGCGGCCGGGCTTCACGCGGGCTGCCCAGTATTCGACCGAACCCTTGCCCTTACCCTGACGGACTTCGGCAGGCTTCTTCGAAACCGGCACGTCCGGGAAGACGCGGATCCAGAGACGACCCTGGCGCTTGATGTGACGCGTGATCGCGCGGCGAGCCGCCTCGATCTGGCGTGCGGTGATCCGCTCCGGCTCCATCGCCTTCAGCCCGTACGAGCCGAAGTTCAGATCCGAGCCGCCCTTGGCGTTGCCATGGATCTTGCCCTTGAACGCCTTGCGGAACTTGGTTTTTTTCGGTTGCAGCATTGCTCTTACCTTAAGTCCCTATCTCAGCGCGCCGGACGCACGCCGGAGGTCTGGGCCTCCATCATCAGACGGTCCTGAGCCATGGGGTCATGGCCAAGGATCTCTCCCTTGAAGATCCACACCTTGATGCCGATGATGCCATAAGCGGTCAGCGCCTCGGCTTCGGCATAGTCGATGTTGGCGCGCAGCGTGTGAAGCGGCACGCGGCCTTCACGATACTGCTCGACGCGGGCGATTTCAGCGCCGCCGAGACGGCCACCGCACATGATCTTGATGCCATCGGCACCCAGACGCATGGCGGACTGCATCGCGCGCTTCATCGCGCGGCGGAAAGCCACGCGGCGGATCAGCTGATCGGCGATGCCCTGAGCGACGAGCTTGGCGTCGATTTCCGGCTTGCGGATCTCAACGATGTTCAGCTTCACTTCGCTGTCGGTCATCTTGGCCAGCTTCGAGCGCAGCTTTTCGATGTCCGCACCCTTCTTGCCGATGATGACACCGGGGCGAGCCGCGTAAATCGAGATGCGGCACAGCTTGGCCGGACGCTCGATGACCACCTTCGAGATCGCGGCCTGCGGCAGCGAGTCGATGATGAACTTGCGGATCTCGATGTCTTCCTTGAGCAGGCCGGCATAGTCGCGCCCTTCGGCGTACCAGCGGCTTTCCCAAGTGCGGTTGATCTGAAGACGCAGACCGATCGGATTGGATTTATGACCCATGATCAGGCCTCCTCGACTTCACGAACCACAATGCGCAGCCGGCTGAACGGCTTCAAGATGCGCGTGGACTTGCCACGGCCCCGCGTGTGGAAACGCTTCATGGTGATCGACTTGCCGACCGATGCCTCAGCAACGACCAGGGCATCGACGTCCAGGTTGTGGTTGTTCTCGGCGTTGGCGATTGCGCTAGCGAGCACCTTGCGTGCGTCGACAGCCATTGCCTTGCTCGAGAAAGCGAGGATGTTCATCGCCTCCTCGGCCTTCTTGCCGCGGATAAGACCAGCAACGAGGTTCAGCTTCTGTGCCGAGCCACGGATCGTGGTCCCGACTGCCAGAGCCTCGTTATCGGCAACGCGGCGCGGAGCTTTCTGCTTGCTCATCAGCGCTTGCCCTTCTTGTCTGCGGCGTGACCCGGGAAGTTGCGCGTGGGTGCGAACTCGCCGAGCTTGTGGCCGACCATGTCCTCATTGACGGACACGGGGATGAACTTCTGACCGTTGTAGACGTTGAACGTCAGACCAACGAACTGCGGCAGGACCGTCGAGCGGCGCGACCAGGTCTTGATCGGCGCGTGGCTATTCTTTTCCTGCGCGTCTTCTGCTTTCTTAAGCAGCGACAGCTCGACGAACGGACCCTTGCGAAGCGAACGTGCCATGGGTCTTACCTCTTCTTCTTCGCGTGACGGGACCGGATGATCATCTTGTCCGTCTGCTTGTTGTTACGCGTGCGGGCACCCTTGGTCGGCTTGCCCCACGGGGTAACCGGATGACGGCCACCCGAGGTGCGGCCTTCACCACCACCGTGCGGGTGGTCGACCGGGTTCTTGGCGACGCCGCGGGTCAGCGGGCGCTTGCCCATCCAGCGACGACGACCGGCCTTGGCGAGGGTCTGGTTCGAGTTGTCGGGGTTCGAGACCGCGCCAACCGTACCCATGCAATCGCCACGCAGGTAGCGCTGCTCGCCCGAGTTGAGGCGCACGATCACAAGACCGCGGTCACGACCGACGATCTGCGCATAGGCACCTGCCGAACGAGCGATCTGGCCGCCCTTGCCCGGCTTCATCTCGAGGTTGTGACAGATCGTACCGACCGGCATGGTCGACAGCAGCATGGCATTGCCAGGCTTGGTGTCGGCCTTCTCGGCTGCCACGACAGTGTCACCCACGGCAAGACGCTGAGGTGCGAGGATATAGGCCTGTTCGCCATCCTCATACTTGATCAGCGCGATGAACGCGGTGCGGTTGGGGTCATACTCCATGCGCTCGACGGTAGCGGGCATGTCCCACTTCCGGCGCTTGAAGTCGATGTAGCGGTACTTCTGCTTGTGACCGCCGCCAATGCCACGCGAGGTGACATGACCCTTGTTGTTACGGCCACCGGTCTTGCGCTTACCCTCGGTGAGCGACTTGACGGGCTTGCCCTTGTAGAGCCCCGACTTGTCGACCAGCACGAGGCCGCGGCGGGCCGGGCTCGTCGGTTTATAGTTCTTGAGTGCCATGATTAGCCCCGTACGCCTTCGGTGACATCGATCGACTGGCCTTCGGCCAGGGTTACGATCGCCTTCTTCACATCGGTGCGCTTGTAGGGTGCACCCTTCCAGCGCTTGGTCTTGCCCTTCTGGACGATGGTGTTCACGCCCGTGACCTTCACGTCGAACAACGCTTCGACCGCAGCCTTGATCTGCGGCTTGGTAGCGTCATTGGCGACCTTGAAGACGACCGCGTTATTCTCCGAGAGAAGCGTGGCCTTCTCGGTGATGTGCGGCGCAACGATCACGTCGTAATGCCGGACGTCGATTTCCTTAGCCTTAGCCATTGAAACGTGCCTCCAGCTTTTCGACAGCGGCGCGGGTAAGCACCAGCGTGTCGTGGTTGAGAATGTCGTAGACATTGGCGCCCACGGCGGGGAGCACATCCACGCCGACGAGGTTGCCGGCTGCCTTGGCGAAACCGCCCTCGACCTGCTCACCGTCGATCACAAGAACCTTCTTGCCGAAGCCCAGCTTGGCGAAGTCGGCGGCCAGCGCCTTGGTCTTGGCATCGGCCATCTCAAGCGTGTCGAGAACAAACAGATTGTCGTTCTTCGCCTTGCTCGAGAGCGCCATACGCAGACCCAGCGAGCGGACCTTCTTGTTCAGCGACATGTCGAAATCGCGCTTGCGAGCACCGTGAGCCTTACCACCACCGATGAAAATCGGAGCAGCGCGGTCACCGTGACGAGCCGTGCCGCCGCCCTTCTGGCGACCCCACTTCTTGCCGGTACGGGCAACGTCCGAACGCTCACGCGTCGGGCGGGCCGTGGCGCGACGGTTCCAAAGCTGCCAGGTGACAACGCGATGGAGGATATCCTCACGCGGTTCGAGACCGAAGACGTCGTCGTTCAGCTCGATGTCGCCCGACGCCTTGCCGTCGAGTTTCTGGACCTTCACCTTCACGGATCAGCCCTCCTTGTTCTCGCCGCCATCGGCAGCGTTGTTTTCGGTGTCGGCACCGGCTTCCTGCTCGTTCAGCAGGGTTTCCTGCTGCTCGGCCGAAACTTCCGTCTGCACTTCATGCTCTGCAGCACCTTCGACCATACCGGCCGGCGCTTCATCATGCTCGGGAGCAGTGCCCTTCTTCTCGAGAACTGCACCGGGGAACGGAACACCCTCGGGAAGCGGCAGCTTCACGGCGTCGGAGACGAGCAGCCATGCATTCTTCGCACCCGGGACCGAGCCCTTGACGAAAATCAGGCCGCGGTCGGCGTCGGTGCGCACGACTTCCAGGTTCTGCTGGGTGCGCTGACGGTCGCCCATGTGGCCGGCCATCTTCTTGTTCTTGAACACGCGACCCGGATCCTGGCGGTTACCCGTCGAACCGTGCGAACGGTGCGAGAGCGAAACGCCGTGGGTGGCACGCAGACCGCCGAAGCCCCAACGCTTCATGGCGCCGGCAAAGCCCTTACCCTGGGTGTGGCCGGTGATGTCCACCTTTTGGCCCGCGATGAAATGCTCAGCCGAGATCGACGAGCCGACGGGAAGGAGACCCTCTTCGTCCTCAAGGCGGAATTCCGCCACCTTCATCTTGAGTGCAACCTCAGCCTTCGCAAAATGCTCACGCTGCGGCTTGGCCACGTTCTTCTGCTTCGCCTCACCAGCACCGAGCTGCACGGCGACGTATCCGTCGCGGTCCAGGGTGCGGTGCGAAACGACCTGACAATCTTCCAGCGCCAGAACGGTAACGGGCACGTGCCGACCGTCCTCCTGGAACAGGCGGGTCATCCCGACTTTCTTGGCGATCACGCCGGTGCGCATGATCAAAACTCCTAAACATGGGCATAGCGACCATTCGCCATAGGCCCGGTGACAGAGGCACTCGAGGGACCATCCCCCTGGTGCGTGAAGAGCCGTGGAGACATATGCCGCCACGGCTATTCTCAGCCCGATATTTCGAAACGTCGCCCCGTCCGGGCTGGATGCTCTCACCCCAGAAGGTGGAAGCAAGACGGGGGACGCGGCCCGGAGCATAATGTCGCTTCGAAAAACGACACTCCGGCGGTATCCCGATGTCTGCGAAAGCCCTCTCAGGCCTTCCGCGAGACCCGCGGCCTATCAGGCCAGCTTGATCTCGACATTGACGCCAGCAGCAAGGTCGAGCTTCATCAGGGCATCGACCGTCTGGGCATTCGGCTGCACGATATCGAGCAGACGCTTATAGGTACGGACCTCGAACTGCTCGCGCGACTTCTTGTCGATGTGCGGACCGCGGTTCACGGTGAACTTCTCAATACGCGTCGGCAGCGGAATGGGGCCCCGGATCAGCGCGCCCGTGCGACGGGCGGTTTCGGCGATCTCACCGGTTGCGGTGTCGAGAACGCGATGGTCGAACGCCTTAAGGCGAATGCGGATATTCTGAGCTTCCATGTCCAATACCGATGCGAAAGAGCCGTGAGATCACTTTTCAGCAACCTCTAAAAAAAGAAGGTCCGCCCCACCTTGCCTGTTGCCAGGAAAAGGGGCGGCCCCCGAAAATTCGTTGCCGGCGAACCGGCGAAACCTGGCCGGCAGGGAATCACTCCCTGCCGGCGAGCAGGCCTATATTACTTCGTGATGGTGCTGACAACCCCCGAACCGACGGTACGGCCACCTTCACGGATTGCGAAGCGCAGACCTTCGTCCATCGCGATCGGAGCGATCAGCTTCACGCCGATGGTGACGTTGTCACCGGGCATGACCATCTCGGTGCCTTCGGGAAGGATCACTTCGCCGGTCACGTCGGTGGTGCGGAAGTAGAACTGCGGACGATAGTTCGCGAAGAACGGCGTGTGACGGCCACCTTCGTCCTTCGACAGGACGTAGACTTCTGCGCTGAACTCGGTGTGCGGGTTGACCGAACCGGGCTTGCAGAGAACCTGGCCACGCTCGACGTCTTCACGGGCAACGCCGCGAACCAGTGCGCCGATGTTGTCGCCAGCTTCGCCCTGGTCGAGCAGCTTGCGGAACATTTCCACACCGGTGACTGTGGTCTTGCGGGTATCCTTGAGGCCAACGATCTCGACTTCCTCGCCGACCTTCACGATGCCGGTTTCGACGCGGCCGGTCACAACCGTACCACGACCCGAGATCGAGAACACGTCTTCCACGGGCATCAGGAACGGCTTGTCGACCGGACGCGCGGGCTGCGGGATGTAGTCATCCACGGCCTTCATCAGCTCGAGGATCTTGTTCTTGCCGATTTCGTCGTCGCGGCCTTCGAGAGCTGCGAGAGCCGAACCTGCAACGATCGGAATATCGTCGCCCGGGAAGTCGTAGCTCGAGAGAAGCTCACGGATCTCCAGCTCAACGAGCTCGAGCAGTTCCGGATCGTCGACCTGGTCGACCTTGTTCATGAACACGACGAGAGCGGGAACACCGACCTGACGAGCGAGCAGGATGTGCTCACGGGTCTGGGGCATCGGGCCGTCCGCTGCGTTCACCACGAGGATCGCGCCGTCCATCTGGGCGGCACCGGTGATCATGTTCTTCACATAGTCGGCGTGCCCCGGGCAGTCGACGTGCGCGTAGTGACGTGCGTCGGTCTCATACTCGACGTGTGCGGTCGAGATGGTGATGCCGCGCTCACGCTCTTCGGGAGCCTTGTCGATGTTTGCGAAGTCAACGGCGGCGCCGCCGAATTCTTCAGCAAGCACCTTGGTGATCGCTGCGGTCAGCGTGGTCTTGCCGTGGTCGACGTGACCGATGGTGCCGATGTTGCAGTGCGGCTTGTTCCGCTCAAACTTAGCTTTCGCCATTTTAAAAACCTCTGTTCGTCTGGATCTATTGATCGTGTTTGATTGTAGGCGGGACAGAGACGGCACCCGCTGAATCAGGCGCCGCCCCTAGACCGTTAGGATTGCTTACGCAAGCTTCTCCTTGACCTCGGCTGCGACATTTGCCGGAACCTCGTCATAGTGGCTGAACTGCATCGTGTACTGCGCACGGCCCTGAGTGAAGGAACGCAGCTCATTCACGTACCCGAACATGTTCGCCAGCGGCACGTTGGCTTCAACGGCCTGCGCGTTACCGCGCGTATCGGTGCCCTGGATCTGACCACGACGGCTGTTGATGTCACCGATCACGTCGCCGAGGTAATCCTCGGGGGTAATGACTTCCACCTTCATGATCGGTTCGAGCAGCTTGATACCCGACTTTTGCGCGATCTCGCGCATCGCACCGCGACCGGCGATTTCGAATGCGATCGCGCTCGAGTCGACGTCGTGGTAAGCGCCGTCGTAAAGCTCGACGGTGAAGTCAATAATCGGGAAGCCGACCAGATAGCCGCCTTCGGCCTGCTCACGAAGACCCTTTTCGATCGCGGGGATATATTCCTTCGGAATGTTACCGCCTTTGATGTTGTCTTCGAAGACAAAGCCCTGACCGCGCTCACCGGGGGTGACCTTGACCTTGACGCGGCCGAACTGACCCGATCCACCCGACTGCTTCTTGTGGGTGTAGTCAACGTCAACCGGCTTCGCGAGATATTCGCGGTAAGCCACCTGCGGCGCACCAACATTCGCTTCGACCTTGAACTCGCGCTTCATGCGATCGACGAGAATGTCGAGGTGAAGCTCGCCCATGCCCTTGATGATGGTCTGACCCGACTCGTGGTCGGTTGAAACGCGGAACGAAGGATCCTCAGCAGCCAGGCGGTTGAGGGCAACGCCCATCTTTTCCTGGTCGGCCTTGGTCTTCGGCTCCACCGACAGTTCGATGACCGGCTCGGGGAACTCCATGCGCTCGAGGATGATCGGCTTCGCAGGATCACACAGCGTGTCGCCGGTGGTCGTGTCCTTCATGCCTGCCAGAGCGACGATGTCGCCAGCGTAAGCTTCTTCGATGTCCTCACGATTGTTGGAGTGCATCAGCAGCATGCGGCCGACCTTTTCCTTCTTCTCCTTCACCGAGTTCAGAACCGAACCCTTGGTGAGCTTGCCCGAATAGATGCGGGTGAAGGTGAGCGAACCGACGAACGGGTCGTTCATGATCTTGAACGCAAGTGCGGCGAAGGGAGCATCGTCCGATGAAGGACGCGTGTCCTTCTCGTCGCTGTCGGGCAGAACGCCTTCGATGGCCGGAACGTCGAGCGGCGACGGCATGTAGTCAACCACCGCGTCGAGGAGGGGCTGGACGCCCTTGTTCTTGAAGGCCGAACCGCACAGCACGGGAACGAAATCACGCGCCATGGTGCCCTTGCGGATCAGCTTCTTCAGCGTCGCCGCATCAGGCTCTTCGCCTTCGAGGTAGGCTTCCATGATCGCATCGTCCTGTTCGACGGCGGTCTCGATCAGCTTCTCACGGTATTCAGCAGCCTTATCGGCAAGGTCTTCCGGAATGTCGACGTAATTGAACGTCGCGCCCAGACCGTCATTTTCCCAGACGATACCACGGTTGTTCACCAGATCGACAACACCCTGCAGGTCGCTTTCCGCGCCGATCGGGAGATAGAGGACCAGCGGGGTTGCGCCGAGACGATCGATAATCGACTGCACGCAGTAATAGAAATCCGCGCCAGTACGATCCAGCTTGTTGATGAAGCACATGCGCGGAACGCCATACTTGTCAGCCTGACGCCACACGGTTTCCGACTGCGGCTCAACACCGGCAACGCCGTCGAACACCGCAACCGCGCCGTCCAGCACGCGCAGCGAACGCTCGACTTCGATGGTGAAGTCGACGTGGCCGGGCGTGTCGATGATGTTGATGCGGTGCTTCGGACCCTGGCCATCTTCGGCGGCCCAGAAGGTCGTGGTCGCAGCCGACGTGATCGTGATGCCGCGTTCCTGCTCCTGCTCCATCCAGTCCATCGTGGCGGCGCCGTCGTGGACTTCGCCGATCTTGTAGGACTTGCCGGTGTAGTACAGGATCCGCTCGGTCGTGGTGGTCTTGCCAGCATCGATGTGAGCCATGATGCCGATATTGCGGTAGCGTTCCAGCGGATATTCGCGGGCCATGGAAAATTCCTCGGGGTGAGTATGAAGCTTTAAACAGCGTGGCGTGCCGATCCCGGCCTTCGCTCTGCTGTCGACTCTCAACGGAGCCGAATGCGCCCCATATAGTGATAAATGTGACCGGTGAAAGACACGGCCGCCCTGCTTTTAGCCCGGACGACCGCGTCTTTCCACAAGTCTTACCAGCGGTAGTGGCTGAACGCGCGGTTGGCGTCGGCCATGCGGTGGGTGTCTTCGCGCTTCTTCACGGCGTTGCCGCGGTTGTTCGAAGCATCCATCAGCTCACCCGACAGGCGGGCGGCCATGGTGGTCTCGGGGCGGTTGCGGGCCGCGGTGATCAGCCAGCGAATGGCCAGAGCCTGCGCACGCTCGGGGCGAACCTCGACCGGAACTTGGTAGGTCGCACCACCGACGCGGCGGCTGCGGACTTCGATCTGCGGCATCACGTTGCCAAGGGCATCGTGGAACAGCTGCACCGGATCGGCCTTGGCGCGAGCCTCGACGGTTTCGAGGGCGCCATAGACGATCTTCTCGGCAGCCGACTTCTTGCCGTCGAGCATGAGGTTGTTCATGAACTTCGACAGGACCTGATCACCATACTTGGGATCCGGCAGGATGACGCGCTTTTCGGGGCGACGACGACGTGACATTTTATCCGTACTCCTTTGGAGTTCAGGGGCGGCTCCAGCCCGTCTCCCCCACCCAACCACCCGATAAGTTATCGGTGATCATCGGGTGGTTGGGTGGGGGAGACGGGCTGGTACCGAGGAGCGGCCGGATGGCCGATCCGCACCCCCAAAAAAAGCTTCTTACTTCGGACGCTTGGCGCCGTACTTCGAACGCGACTGCTTGCGGTCTTTCACGCCCTGCGTATCCAGAACGCCGCGCAGCACGTGGTAACGCACACCGGGAAGGTCGCGAACACGACCGCCGCGGATCAGCACGACCGAGTGCTCCTGAAGGTTGTGGCCTTCGCCCGGGATGTAGCTGATGACTTCACGGCCGTTGGTCAGGCGCACCTTGGCCACCTTGCGAAGTGCCGAGTTCGGCTTCTTAGGCGTGGTGGTGTACACGCGGGTGCAGACGCCGCGCTTCTGCGGGTTCTGCTCCATCGCAGGAACCTTGCTCTTGGCCTTCTGCGGCTCGCGGCCCTTGCGGACCAGCTGGTTAATCGTAGGCATTTATACGTTCCTTGTTTCCGGGCCGGATGGCCCGGCGTCACTTTTCCGAACGGGAGGTTTCCCGTCCGGGGTCACCTCATCCGGGCGGGAGAGCGATTACCGCCCTCCCCGATGAGGTTCCGCTCTCCCCCGCACCAGAGTGAATGGGTGAGAGCGGCGAAAAACTCATTCGCGAGCCGCCGTTCGGATTGTCCGGGAGATGGAGGAAAGGACGTGCCGAAACCGCCATGGCGGCAGGCCTACATATAAAGGCCGCCGGAGGCGAAGATCGCACGAACCGAAACGCTCCACCCGGGTCCAGCCGGGTTACTTTGACGGATAACGAGGCCCGGACCATTCAGGACCGCCCCACTCACCGGCAATGTTCAGCTCTATCCGCGTGAGGGAATCCTTGCTTGAAGGATGGCCTACCTGCGGTTGGCGCGGCCCTTAGGGGGATTCGGGGGCGGGGTCAAGTGGCTCAGCCAATTAGGAGCTTTGCCCGAACCGCTAGACCGAACAAGAAAATGAGGATGCCGGACAGGATCGTTTGGCACGTTGCCAGCACTCCCACGACGAGACCGTATGCACCCGAGTCCTCACCTATTAATTTTCCGTCGAACAAATTTGAACCATCAACGGAAATGCCGATAGGAAAGATATGCTGGAAGGATAGTTTTGCCGCGTCTAGCAGGACTTCTGGACGTAGAGTTCCGCCAATTTCTGTCAAACCTTGCGCAAATGCACCAATTGCTGCGTAGGTAGCGGCCGAACAAAGAAGCAAAACTAATAAGGAGACAATTGGCCGATATAGGCTCACGCCAAAGTTCGAGACCAAGCCATAAAATCTTGACACAAATTTTGCGAAACCGACATTGCTAGACTTATAGGATCGGGATTTTATCTCCATCCGCCTAAACCTGTGCTCCAAGTCTCGACGACCATCCTGTCGATGACGGTCTGAAATGATCTGGCAAGATCGCTCCAATGCATCCAAGCGAGCGTCGCGATCCCACTTGGATAAAGCCCTTATTTCCTTGATTTCTTCATCGCAGGCGGCCTCGGGCGTTTTTGCATAGAGTCGAATATCAATAGGTTGATTCAAACGCACCTCGCAAAATTCCGATAATTTCAGAGAGGTATTTAAAAAAACAACCTTGTCATCAAATCGACAGTTTTTGAATACATTTCGATAGTCACTTGAAGAATTGATTAAAACAATTTCGAAAGTGGCATAGTTTTCTATAACAGATCGATGAAAATTGAAAATACCGTCACCGCCCATTTCAGATAAATTTATTTTCCCAATATGCGCATCAGATGCATCGAGATTATTATTTTCAGTTCTCCTACAAATTACTGATTTCATTGCGCCACGGATAACAATTCTATTTATCTTACTGTCTGTGACTTCTAAAGATCTTGGTAGCGTGTTTCGATTGTGCGCAACTAATTCATTAAATTCGCAATGATTTACTTTTGCATCTCGACTGTCAAAAATAACCGTTCCATTACAGAAGCATCCCGTAAATTCACTTTTTGCGTTTTTGATATATCCATCAAATCGGCAGCTAAAAACCTTATTAGGATGAAATTCACCTCCATCTATATCACCAATGAAATGGCAATTGTTAAAATTCGCTTTGATGAAGGGGATCGCATACTCGGACCTGACCGTCAGATTGGTCCATTCAAAGTTTTGAACAAATACAGGATTACGTTCACAGCATATCTTTAAAACCCGATTTAAAAGAGCCCACTCTTTGTCTTTCCAATTCTGCTTTGAGAGAGCTGGATGAGACGATTTCCAAGGGATATAGGCTATATGATATCGGCCGATATCAGGCACATCTATAAGATGACCCATTGCTAAAAGCTGATCGTCACTTGCAAGACCACCCCCATTGCCGGAACGCCGCCAGAAATCTTGCAAAGATGTGCCTTGCTTGGACTTTTTATTTTTTAAAGATTCCCAGTCATATGATAGACGGTTAGCAATTTCTTCTCTCTCGGAAGACGACCCCAAGTTGGCGTTCACTCGAACTCCCTTCGCGTAAAATCCACAATTTAAACCTAGCACCAGATAACCTTGTCAGGTTTTATTTTCCTACACCCCCACGGCCCAATATCCCCCGCCGCTCCATCCCCCACCGGAGCGCTCCCCCATGCCGAAACCCCACCACACCGCCGCAACCGACACCGCACCCTTCCCCTTCACGCCCCTGCCCCGCGCCACTCACGGCAAGTTCACTGCGCAGCGGCAGCGGCATTTCATTGCGGCCCTGGCGGCGACAGGGTTTGTGGGGGATGCGGCGCGGGCATGCGGGGTGAGCGAGGCGGCTGTTTACAAGGCGCGCAATGCGCCCGCTGGCAAAAGCTTTCGCGCCGCCTGGGATGCGGCGCGCATGTCGGACACGGCGCTGGCCGCGCGGGCGGAGCGCTGGCGGGCGAAGGCGCGCACGCATGCGGCGGCGGCGAAGGGGCAGCTGGCTTGCGCATCGGCGCGGCCTGCGCAGCGGACCAGCCGGACCGCCTTTACCGCGCCCGAGCCTGACGCCAACGATCCGCTGCTGCGCTTTGCGCCCTTCGTCCACCCAGCCCCGCGCCGCAACTCGATCACGCCCGACCGGCAGCGCGGCTTTATCGCCGCGCTCGCCGCCAGCGGATCGGTGCGGCAGGCGGCGCGCAGCATCGGGGCCAGCATGGAGGCGCTTTACAAGCTGCGCGCGCGCCACGGGGCGGAAGAATTTGCGCAGGCGTGGGAAAAGGCCATCGACCTTGGCATCGCAAGGCTGGAGGATACAGCGCTTGCCCGCGCGCTGGAGGGCGAGGCGCGGCCCATCGTGTCGCATGGCGAGGTGATCGGCGAATATCGCAAGCATAACGAGGCGCTGGTCATGTTCCTTTTGCGCCATCGCCGCAGCCAGCGATACGGCGGGGCCCATGCCGCTGCCCAGCCAAACCCGGCCGCGCAGGAACGCGCGCTGATCGCCAGCATCAATGCAAAGCTCGATCGCGCGCATGCGCAGTGGAAGGCGCGGCAGGCTCTGCGTGATGCCCCCGGCGGTGGCGGCGAACTGCGCCAGATCAATCCGCCTTCCCCAATCGCCACGCCCAAGCATCTTGCAATGGCGCGAGAGGGCGGCATAACTCTATAGGCATGACCGCACCAATTCTTGTCGCCACCGATCTTTCGGGCCGAGACGACCGAGCCATCGACCGCGCCGCCATGATGGCGCGCTCTCGCGGAGCAACCCTTGTGGTGGTGCATGCCGTGCGCCCCGGCAGCCGGCTTGCCGGAAAGCCGGATGAAGCCGAAGCAGCCCTGCGCGCCGCGATGCCCGACGGGCTGGAAGACGGGCTGACGGTGGAACTGCTGAGCCCCGAGGGTTACCCCCCCGACGAAATCACCGAGCTGGCCGACGAGGTGGGCGCGCAGCTGATCGTGACCGGCGTGGCGCGCTATAACGACATCGGCGATTATTTCCTGGGGACGGCGGTCGATTTCATCATCCGCCACGCACATGTGCCCGTGCTGGTGGTGAAACAGCGCCCGCATGCGCCCTATACGCGCATTGTCGCGGGCAGCGATCTGTCGGGCACGTCGGCGCAGGCCCTGGGCTATGCCGGGCAGCTGTTGCCGCAGGCCGCGATCCGGCTGATCCACGGGTGGAGCGTGCCTTTTGCCGGCTGGCAGAAATCGAAGCATGTCGCGAAAGAGGTCGAGGAAGGCGCGCAGGAATCGCTGGACGCCTTTATCGCCAGCGACCTGATCGCGCCGGAGGTCAAGACCCGCATCACTGCCATGCTGGTGGAGGGAAGCCCCGAAAAGACGATCCGCGCCGCGATTGCCGAATGGCCGGCCGATCTGCTGGTGCTGGGATCGCAGGGTCATACCGCGATGCACCGTGCCTTCCTTGGCAGCACGGCGGAAAACCTGCTGGGCAGCGCGCCGATTGACACGCTGATCGTTCCGCCATCGGGCGAGTGATTTTCGGGCGCTTGCGGCGCAAGCAAGCCATACCAAAGTAGAATGGTAGACATTGGCATGTTACATGGTAACATGCCTCTCCCAACGCGCCCGGAAACGCCGACGGAACAACAAGATGATGGCTGTTCGGGCGCTCTTAAGGAGAGATGCTCGATGGCTTATACGGATACGCAGAACAGCAGGCATCGCACCGCGACCATCGTTTCGGTCGCGGCCATTCACGCAGCATTGGGATATGCGCTGCTGACAGGTTTCGCGGCGACGGTGATCGATACGGTCACGGATAATGTGAAGACCAGCTTCATCGAAAAGCCTGATGTGACGGTGCCATTGCCCCCTCCGCCACCGACGCCCGACGCCGCACCGAAAAGCGATCCGATCGTGCAGGCGCCCGATCCCATCATCAAGGTCCCCGTCCCGCGCCCGGTGCCCGACGTGACCTTCACCAATGAATTCGACACGACGGTGATCGCGCTTCCTTCCGCCAGCGACGGTCTGGGCAAGGTGCCGCTGCCGACGCCGAAACTGCCGGGGATCGAACCGATGGGCGCCACGCCCCGAAATGCGCCCGGCGAATGGGTGACGCCCGATGACTATCCCTCGCGCCCGCTGCGGCAGGGGATCGAGGGGACGGTCGGGTTCCGCCTTGCGATCGGCGCGGATGGCCGGGTCGATAATTGCACGATCACCCGGTCCAGCGGCAATGCCGAGCTGGATGCCGCGGCCTGCAAGCAGATCGCCCGCCGCGCCCGTTTCGACGCCGCGCGCGACAGTGAAGGCGTGCGGGTCAAGGGTAGCTATGAAAACTCGGTCCGCTGGGTGATCCCGCGCTGACGTGAAACCGAAGGCGGCGGCGTTACGCGTCGCCGCCATCCCCACATCTCACTCGGTCGCGGACAGAAACTCGATCAGCGCCTTCACTTTCTTTTGCCGCCATTGGGGTCGCGGGGCGACCAGCCAATAGGTCGCGCGCGTGTCCTCCACATCGGACATGGCGATCAGCCGCCCGGCGGCGATATCGTCCTCCACCAGCTGCAAGGGCAGCAAAGCGCGGCCCATGCCGCCCTGCACCGCCGCCAGTGCCTGCCCCGTCGCGCCGACGCGCAGGCCCGTATCGGCATCGTCGGCCACTTCGCCTGTGTCGCCATCGCGGCGCGGACCGCCGGGCCAGCTGATCCAGCAATCGGGTGCGCCGGGTGCTGCCACCTCAACCCTTTTTCCGGGTGCCAGCGGCACACCTTCCAGATCGCCCGGCCCATCGGCCAGCCGCACCGCGAAATCGAGGTTCGCCTCGGTGAAATCGGTGTCGTGCCCGCCCGCCATGTGGAAGCGCACTTCGGGGTTCGTTTCACGATAGCTGGCAAGCCGGCGCGCAAACCACGCGCCAAAGAAGTCACGCGGCGCGGCAAAAGTGTATTTATGGCTCGACTGCCCCGCCTGCATCGCATGGACCGCTTCCTCGAAGCGCAGGAACCCGCTCCTGAGCGAATCCAGCCCGGCCGCGCCCTCGTCGGTCAGCTCCAGCCCCTTGGGCGTGCGGCGGAAGAGGACAACACCGAGAAGGTCCTCCAAGGCGCGGATCTGCTGGCCCACGGCGGCAGGCGTCACCGCCAGCTCGTCCGCGGCGCGGGTGAAGGACAGGTGCCGCGCCGCCGCATCGAGCACGCGCAAACCGTTCAGGGGCAAGTGAGTACGCTTCATTGTGGACCCGCTGATAATGCGAAGTGGCCCGATGGGCAACGCGCGGCTTGCCCGCCGCTTACCCCTTTACCTCAATCCAGCGTGCCAAGGCATTTGCGCCCATACTTGCCCCAGTTCGCCTCGCCATAGGAATGCTCGCATTTCGCTTCGCATTCGCCCTGGCTCGCAAAAGTGCCAAGGCCCGAGGAGAATTCCTTCAGATCGACCTCGTGCCGCACGCCGACCTTGCGGCACAATTCGGCGATATCGGTTCCGCAATCGCCATAAGTCGTGCAGGCCGTGGTCTCGCTTGTGCGGTGATAGCCGATGCAGGCAGCGGTGGTCTTCGTGCCGCGGTTATAGGTCTTGCACACGGCGTAGAGCGAGGGGCCCTGAGCTTGTGCCCCGCTCGCCTCACTCTCGGCGGCTTCCCCAACGGCAGCGGCCTCGTCTTGCGCCAGAGCGACAGGCGCGGGCACGAAGCTGGTGACAGCGAAAATGGCAGTGGCAGCGATCGCAGTACCGAAAAAGGCATTGCGCAGGCGGATAATCGACATAGGGACCCCATTCCTTCCGACGCGACCCGGATGGCTGCCCGACTATGGCGAAAATTGATGACAGAGGATTAAGCCCCGCCCCGAAGCCGGCGGTTTTTACACCTATATCGTTTATTCACTCGGTAACGGCTGCACCCCCAGTGAAACCCCGTACCCCGGTTCGGCAAAACTCACCGCATCCTCCGCCTTTTCGGGGCGGATGTAGATGGAAGCGAGATCGGGGATCGCGGCGCGCAGTTCGGCCTCCACTTCCTCGATCAGGCGCTCGCCCTCACCCATCGGGGTGCTGTCGACCAGATCGGCGCTGATCGCGACGAAAATCTCGTTGGGAGAGGTATGGATCGTGCGGACATGGTTCACCGCCGTCACCCATTCCTTGCGCGACACGATGGCGCGCACCTGCTTCACCACGTCCTCATCCGCGCTTTCGCCGATCAGCAGGCCCTTTGCTTCGCGCGCCAGCAGCACCGCGACGAGCGCGAGGATCACGCCGATCACCATGGAGGCGACGCCATCGAGTTGCGGCGAATTGAAATAATGGCTGGCCCACACGCCGATGCCTGCGACGATCAGGCCCATCATCGCCGCCGAATCCTCGAACATGACGATAAAGACGGATGGGTCCTTCGAGCGGCGCACCGCGCTCCACCAGCTGCGCGTGCCCTTGGTCGCGGCAAATTCCTTGACCGCGATGAACCAGCTCGTCCCCTCCATCAACAGCCCTGCGCCCAGCACGATATAGTTGATCGTGGGATCGCGCAGTTCCTCGGGCTCCAGGTAATGGATCACGCCTTCGTAGAAAGAGATGCCCGCGCCCACGGCAAAGATCAGGATGGCAACGACAAAGGCCCAGAAATACAGCTCGCGCCCATAGCCGAAGGGATGGTTTTCATCCGGCTTCCGGTCCGACTTGTGCTCCCCATACAGGAGCAGCACCTGGTTCAGGCTGTCGACGACGGAATGAAACCCCTCGGACAGCATGGAGGACGAGCCGGTGATGCTGGCCGCGATGAACTTGGCGATGGCGATGCCCAGATTCGCGAACAAAGCGCCGAACAGGACGATATTGGTCTTGATATATTTGACGGCTTGCAAGGGGCGGTTCCTGTGACGGCGATCAGGCGCGCCGGGACGGCACGGCCTATGCGTCACTCAATGCACGGGCGGGTGATTTGTGCCGGTGGCTGCGGCAGCTTTCGGGCGTTTGAGGTTTTTGCGCTGATGGCCGGAACGGGGTGTAAGGCAGCCGCCCGGCAATTAGGGCGAGCATTGCGCAGCAAGCGGAGCCCTAATCGCCAGAGGCGGCGCCTCGGCTGGCGGACGCAAGGGCGCTAAGCCCGCAGCGATCCGTTCAACGTGACAGCCGCGGCTTTGCCGTGGCTGCGGCAGGTTTCGGGCGTTTGGCATTTATGAGCTTATGACCGGAACGGGGTGGTTAGCTGCCGTTCTTGCGGGATTCCTTCACCAAGGTGATGGCTGCAGCAAAAAATAAGATGCCAGAAACAATGAGCATGGGAATATGCCATTCGCTGCTCGGTCCGACGAGGAACGCCCCGGTCAAAATGAGCATGCCCAACAGCTGCGGAAGATAGAAACGGCGCGACAAATTGAATCCTGACGTCTTTTTCTCTGAGTCCATCATTGAGAGATTAGATACTATGCAAACGTCCGCAACCGGTCGTTTGCAGACAGTCCGCTTTTGGACAAAAAAGCAAATAGCTGCCGGTCCGCTTTCGGGCAAAGCCATTGCGCAGGTTAATGTCCGAATTGGGGTGGGTAGCGGTCATTGATGCGAAAGGCATCTCGCAGGCCCCCATTGGTACCTTGTGCCGAACACGACTGAGAACCTTCTTATCTCAACTTCATCTCCCACAGCACATGCAATCCTGTCGGGAACCTTCAGAAGAATTGTCTTGCCGTCCTTCAACTGTATTACCGCCTGACTTCTATTGCCGGTATAGCCCTGTACTGGCCGAAAATCGGAAATTACTCCGCGCATCCAGTTGTCCGATCCTCCAACTTCCATTTTGAGCGCGAGGAAGATGAGGAGCCCGCAGGCACCGACAAAAAGCAAAGCAAGAGTATGGCGTTGATGGTTCACAGATCGGTCGTAGCGTCACATCATGAACAACTGCAAACGGTCGTTAGCCGACATGCCGCTTTTTGCCAGAAGTGTCGCAAAGCTGCCGGTTCGCTTTCGGGAAGATCACCAACCGGTCGGAAGGACCCGAATGTGGTGGGAAGCGGACAGATCAGGGATCGCGATCTGCCAGCAGCGGCCCGATCTCAGGCGAGATCCTCGATAAGCTCGAACCGCTCCCAGATGATTTCCATGTCGGGAGAGAAGCCGCCATTTCGTTCGAAAAACCGCTGATGGCCTTCGCGCCAGCCATCGAGGCATTCGTCTTCACCTTCGGCCAGCGCCATCTCCTCCGTGACTTCCAGGAAAGTGCAGCGTCGCACCTCCACGGTTCTGATGACGAGCGCCGGATGCCCTGACCAGTCGAGTACGATATCCGCTCGGCCCGGCTCCGGCATTGCTTCGCCAAGCTCGAAGTCGCGATATGCTCCGGTGCTCGCCATCTTCCTTCCCTGACGGATCAGCCGGATGAGCCGTTCGCTCAGCGCGTGGCTGTCTCCGAGCGCAAAGGTCTCGGCGTCGGGGTATCGAACCTTCAGGCTCGCAAGGCTTTCGGACATATCCCCCCCCTTCGGTGCAGGAAACAAAAAGCAGAATGAGCCGCAAAAGGCCGGGTTGATGATTGCGCCAATGGATGGTGAAGGCGTGAAATCGGGCGTTTGCAGACATTCCGCATCTAGCCAAAGATGGAGGACGCCGCCAGTCGGTCAGCCAGACATCCGGCGGGCCGGGCTTTAGCGCGAGAGCAGGAGATAGACCGCCAGCACGAAGAGGGCGGCGGCGATCGCTATATTGGCCCCGACGCTGAGCCAGAAGCCGTGAGGATTACGCCCCTTGCGCACGGAAATGCGCGTGGACCAGCGCCAGCCCACGCGGCCTTCGCGCAGTTTTTGCCATGCGCCGAACAGGCATCCGGCGGCCAGCGCCAGCGCGAGAAGCGCAACCGGAAAATTCGACGTGGCCATGGCCCGCCCATACCAGCACTGCCCGGCATTCGGCATTGGCCTGAAGCGATGGAAAGCGCCGATGGCGACCCGCAATATCCGCCATCGGGGCAAGCGCGTTGAAAGCCCGCGCCCTTGCTGCCATAGGACGCGGCCCGAGCCACCGGACAGCCCCATGCGGCCCAGCAGGAAACCCTTCGACATGACCGCGCACGACCCGCAGATCGACCGGCAGCAAAGCCGCGCCCTCGGCATCGATTTCGGGACCAGCAATTCGGTGGTGGCGCAGGCGAGCGGCCATGCGGTGGACCTGTGGAACTTCGCCGCGCCCGATGGCGATACCAGCGTGTTCCGGTCCGCCCTGTGCTTTTGGGAAGATCCCGACGTTCGCGGCGGGCTGGGGCATGAGGCGGGGCCGTGGGCGATTGCCGAGTTCCTCGACTTTCCGGCGGGATCGCGTTTCCTGCAATCGTTCAAATCGGTCGCGGCCAGCCCATCGTTCGACAGCGCCAGCCTGTTCACCAAACGGCTGAAGTTCGAGGAATTGGGCGAGATCTTCCTGTCGCACCTGCTGCGCCATGGCGGCGCCCGGCCATCGGCCCTGCCCGAACGCATCGTCGTTGGCCGCCCGGTGCATTATGTCGGCGCGCGGCCCGATCCGGCGCTGGCGCGGGCGCGTTATGACGCGATGTTCGCGCTGCTGGGTCGGCCCGTGCATTATGTCTATGAACCCCTGGGCGCGGCCTATGGCTTTGCCATGCGGCAGAGCCAGCCCGCCACGCTGCTGGTCGCCGATTTCGGCGGCGGCACCAGCGATTTTTCCATCGTCCGGATCGAAGCGCCCGATGCCGAGCGCCGCTGCACCCCATTGGGCAGCGCCGGCATCGGTATCGCGGGCGACCGGTTCGACTATCGCATCCTCGACCATCTCGTCCTCCCCGTGCTCGGCAAGGGCGGGACCTATGAGAATTTCGGCAAGGTGCTGGAGATCTCGGCCAATTATTACGCCGATTTCCGCGACTGGTCGAAGCTGGCGCTGATGCGCAACAGGAAGACGCTGGACGAATTGCACCGCCTGCACCGCGCCGCCACCGATCCCGCCGCCATCGCCCGCATGATCGCGGTGGTGGAGCATGAGCTGGGCCACGGCCTGTATGAAGCGGTGGGCCGGCTGAAACGCGCCCTGTCGAGCGAGGACAAGGCGGATTTCGTGTTCGAAAGCGATGACCTGTCGATCGAAAAGCCCGTCACCCGCGCCGACTTCGAGGAGTGGATCGCGCCCGACCTCACCCGCATCTCGGCGACGCTGGATGCCGCTTTGGCCGATGCGCGGCTGGAGGCGGGCGACATCGACCTTGTGTTCCTGACCGGCGGATCGTCACTGATCCCTGCCGTGCGCGCGATTTTCGCAGACCGCTTTGGCAATGACCGGCTGGCCACTGGCGAGGAACTGACCTCGATCGCGCATGGGTTGGCCCAAATCGGGCTGGCTGACGACATGGAGCAATGGATCGCCCCCGAAGCGACCGAATAGCTGAGCCGGATTCGGGCGCGGCCGCGAATCCGCCCTTCCCCCGTTAACAATCGCGAATCGCGGATTTGGCCGATTTCCCGCCCCGCGCCCTGCCCTCGCGCCCACAAGTCACTGAGCGCGGGTTGCTTTTCCCGGCCCGCCCGCAAGGTTGCAGGCAGAACGCGCCAAAATTATAATGTGGCGATTTCGTGGCCAGATCATGATCGCAAAAGCTGTCCAATGCCTCAATTCATCGCACAGAGGTCACGAGCCACCCGTAGAAACGGTCATCCTGTCGTGAATGTTCATGAATGAGAAAGGGCGCAAACAACAGGCACGGCTCCGACGCGGCAGTCCTGTCGTGCAACCTTCAAGCGAGGTTTGAGTTCTTAGACAGTCGGACACGCCATTTAACGGCGGCCGGGGGAATTACCGGGATTAAGCAGGGTCGGCTGTTTGGTTTGCAAGGAGTATTTCGATGAGTGTATTTTCCAAGAGCCCCAAGGCTCTCCTTTTGGCAGCAACGCTTGCCGCGCCCATGACCATCGCGCTTCCCGCGCAGGCCGTGGCGCAGGATAACGAAGACGTGACCGTCTATGGTGAAGACGGCCCCGATGTCGAAGGCATCATCTCGGCCCGTTCGGGCAACCAGCTGCAGATCATGACCGACGATGGCCAGCCGATGACCGTTGCCGTCGATGCCGAGACCAAGGTCAAGGCCAAGGGCGGTTTTCTGGGTCTGGGCAGCAGCAAGCTTGCCACCGATGCGCTGATCACCGGCCTTCCCGTCAAGGT
Organism: Croceicoccus mobilis; assembly: GCF_001661965.1. Classification (GTDB taxonomy): domain Bacteria; phylum Pseudomonadota; class Alphaproteobacteria; order Sphingomonadales; family Sphingomonadaceae; genus Croceicoccus; species Croceicoccus mobilis. The sequence continues at coordinate 21,360 of NZ_LYWZ01000025.1, read as the reverse complement.
CGAGACGATTCAGGCCGGCGGCGCCCTGCTCGCCACCGAGATCACGATGAAGAACGACGATCTCAAGACCGCGGCGATGATCCACGGCGGCACCAACCAGCGTTTCACCGCCAATGAAAACGCCATCAACGCCAATGCCGCCGCTACCGAAGCGCTGCGTGGCCGCGTCGGCGACATCGACAAGTACAACGTCAAGGGCGTGACCAACGTCTATTTCGACACCGGCCGCTACAACCTGTCGGACGACGCCCGCACCGAACTGTGCTCGGCCGCGAGCCAGGCCGATGCGATGGACAATGCTCTCCTGCTCGTCGTTGGCTACACCGACAACACCGGCAGCTATGAGATCAATCAGGAACTGTCGGAAAAGCGCGCCGCGCGCGTCGTGAACTATCTGCAGCAGCAGTGCGGCTGGAAGCCGTATCGCATGCTGACCCCGACCGGCATGGCCGAGGCGGATCCGACCGCGGACAACACCACGGCAGAAGGCCGTGCGCAGAACCGCCGCGTTTCGGTGAACATCCTCGTCAGCAAGAGCGTCGACGGGATCTGATGCAGCCCCGGGGGCGGGCCGGTCCCGCCCCCCACACTGCACGGCAAAAGGGCCGGGTGGACATTCGCTGTCCGCCCGGCCCTTTGCTTTGGCCTATCCCGATAGCGCGCATCACGATAGCGCGCACGATAAGGACCCGGCGGCTGGATCTGGCCGCCGGGTCCTTGCGTTTGCCGATCGGGCCGGGACAATCGCACCCGACCGGCTCTCGTTGCTTGACGCGGTGCTTAACGCAGCAGCGACAGCACGTTCTGCTGGCTCTGGTTCGCCTGCGCGAGCATCGCGCTCGACGCCTGGCTCAGGATCTGGGCCTTGGCGAGAGCGGTCGTCTCGGTCGAATAGTCGGTGTCCTGAATGCGCGAGCGGGCATCGGACAGGTTGGTCGTGTTGGTCGTGAGATTGTTGACCGCGCTTTCCAGACGGTTCTGACCGGCGCCCAGCGTGGCGCGGGTGGCGTTCACGTCCTTCAGCGCCAGATCGACATTGGTGATCGTCGTCGCGGCCAGCGCATCGGTGCTGACATCGAGAGCGGCAGCCGAAACATTGGTGCCGTCGATCGCCTTGCTCTTCAGCGTGACGACATCGGTGGCGGCAGCGCCGGTCGCGATGGTGACGTCGACATCGGTGCCCGCGGTCTGGCTGAAGATCGCGACGCCGTTGAACTTGGTGTTGGTCAGGATATCGCCGATCTGCGACTGCAGCTCGGTCACCTCGGCATCGAGATAGCTGCGGTCATCGGCGCTATAGGTGCCGTTCTTCGACTGGACCGCCAGTTCGCGGACACGCTGCAGCATGTTCGAAACCTCGTCCAGCGCGCCTTCGGCCGTCTGTGCAAGCGAAATGCCGTCATTCGCATTGCGGATGCCCTGGTTCATGGCGCGCACATCGGCCGTCATGGTGGTGGCGATGGCAAGACCCGCCGCATCGTCCTTGGCGCCGTTGATGCGCTTGCCGGTCGACAGGCGCTCCATCGCGGTGCCCAGGTCGCGGTTGGCCGAGATCGAGGCGTTGGCGGCCTTCATGGCCGAGATATTGGTATTGATGACCGACATGATTGAAACTCCCGTTCGTGACTTACCTGGTCGCCCGGAAAATGCCGGGCCAATGAACGACAGGCCGCACCATGGGGGTTGCATCGGGACTGGTCCGGTGCGGCTGACAGGGACAAGACCGGCAGCGAAACGGATGGATTAAGGGCAAAAATTCATCGGCATCGGATGAAACCCGCCGCTTTCGGGGCTTTCTGCAGGGAAACTAGGGGAAACTACGCAGCCTCGCCTTGCCCGCTTCTTGAGGGACACACGGCCACAAGGGGCCATCGGAAAGACCCCGCACGGGACTGCGCGGGATTTTCCTGCGGGCATGGCTCCACCGGGGCCAGCCGGATTTCATCAGGGGCCAGCCGGGGTCCATCAAGGGGTTGTCAGATGACAGGGGTTCTCTTCGCCAATACGGCCAGATCGCGGCACGGGGCTTTGTGCCAGCGGGTTTCTGCCATTTGCGAGACGGTGCTTGCGGGCAGCAATGTGTTCATGCGCGATGCCGCCGACACCGCGCCGCCGCCGCCTGCGGCCCGCGTGATCGACCTCGACCGTTCCGGCCCGCCGGGCGTGACCCGGCTGGGGCCGCGCCACATGCGCGTTTCCTATCGCGATCCGCTGTCCGACACCGCGCTGGGCAAGGTGATCGCGGCGATGAGCGGGAATGACAATCCCATCGCCGCCGATCCTGAAAGCCTGTCGATCTTCGCGCTTGCCCAAAGGCTTGCCGCCAGCGAGATCCCGGTGTTGATCAACGGCCCCACCGGCACGGGCAAGGAAGTGCTATCGCGCTTCATCCACATGAGGAGCCCGCGCGCCGACAGACCGTTCATCGCGGTCAATTGCGCGGCCATGCCCGAAACCATGCTGGAAGCCATGCTCTTCGGCTATCAGAAAGGCGCATTCACCGGCGCCAATGCGGCGAGCGAGGGGTTTTTCCGCGCAGCCGACGGCGGCACGCTGCTGCTGGACGAGATCGCGGAGATGCCGATCAACCTGCAGGCAAAGCTGCTGCGCGCCCTGCAGGAAAGCGAAGTCGTGCCCATCGGATCGTCGAAGCCTGTAAAGATCGACGTGCGCATCATCGCGGCGTGCAACCGCGACCTGCCCGTCGAAGTGGCCGAGGGCCGCTTCCGCGAGGATCTCTATTACCGCCTCAACGTCTTTCCGCTGACGCTCTCGGCGCTGCGCCAGCGCCGCAATGACATTCCCATGCTGGCCTATGCGCTGGCCATGCGCCATGTGCCGACGGGCCAGCAGGTCCCGTTTTTCAGCGACGATGCGGTGGCGATGCTGACCGCGCACAGCTGGCCCGGCAATGTGCGCGAACTGGAAAACGTCGTTCGCCGCGCCCTGCTCCTTGCCAATGGCGAGGGCGTGATCGCGGCGGATCACATCGTCTTCGACCGCCCGGCCATACTGGTCGAGCCCGCCCCTGTCGGCGGCGACAATGTGCGCGCGATCCCGCTGCGCCCTGCCGCCCCGGCTCGTGCCGCCGCTTCCGATGCCAGCCTGCACGATATCGTCCAGCATTCGGAGAGCGAGGCGATCCTGCGCGCATTGGACGATCACGGCGGCAATCGCGTTCGCACGGCAGCGGCGCTGGGCATATCGGAACGCACGCTTCGCTACCGCCTCGCCTCCATGCGTGACGCGGGTGTCGAGATGGGCCGCTATGCGGCAGGGGGTGCGCGGTGTCGTCGATAAATCCCACCGGCGCCGATGTGCGCTCGATCATCGCGCTTCGGCAGCAGATCATCGACCGTTCGCAGGCGCTGCGCGATGTGCACGCCTCGCAAAAGGCGGAATCAACGCAAAGCGCGGGCACGCCCGGTTTTGCCGAAACGCTGAACAATTCGCTGCAGGACGTGAACGCCGTCCAGGTAAAGGCCGAGGACATAGGCAATGCCTATCAGCGCGGCGAGGTGACCGATGTCGCCAAGGTCATGCTGGCACGGCAGGAAGCGGGCGTCGCTTTCGAGGCCACGCTGCAGGTGAGGAACAAGCTCTTGTCCGCCTATCAGGACATCATGCGGATGGGGGTCTAAGCCATGTCAGGTCTCGTCCCCGCCGCCAGCCAGTCTTTGACTGCCCCGCTTACCGATCCCGCAGGTGGATCGGTGCTGACGCGCATCAAGAGCTTTACCGCGCAGGAGCCGGTGAAGAAGGCGCTGCCTGCCTTTTTCGCACTGTCGGCCATTGGCGCGGCGGCGCTGGCATGGGCGCAGCTCGCGCCATCGTCGCAGCGCATGCTTTATGCCGATCTGGCCGATAGCGACCGCGCCGCCGTGGTGCAGATGCTGGATAGCGCGGGCATCGGCTATGCCATCGACAATGCCACCGGCGCGCTGACCGTGACGGAAGAGGATTATTACCGCGCCCGCATGCTGGTCGCGCAGGACGGTTCCATCGGGACGCCCGAAAGCGGGACCGAACTCCTTGATTCCCTGCCGCTGGGCGCAAGCCGCACGATGGAAGGCCAGCGCCTGCGCGCCGCGCGCGAGCGCGAATTGCAGCTGACCATCGGCGAAATCGACGCAGTGGAATCGGTGCGCGTCCATCTGGCAGAGGCCGAGCGCAGCGCCTTTGTCCGCGACAGCGTGCCGCCATCTGCCTCCGTCATGCTGCGGCTGGCGCGCGGACGCTCTCTGTCGGGCGAACAGGTGCGCGCCATCGTCAATCTGGTCGCGGCGTCGGTGCCGGGACTTGCCATTGATGATGTCCGCGTCGTCGACCAGCACGGCACGCTCTTGTCCGATCCGGCAAAGGCCGATGACGACCGGCTCGACCGGCAGGCGCGCATGGAAGCCAAATTGCGCAGCCAGCTCACCCATCTCCTCACCCCCATGTTCGGCGAAGGCAATTTCACCAGCGAGATCCAGGTCGAGCTGGACATGGAAGAGGTGACGCGCGCCAGCGAAACCTATGGCCGCGACGGATCGCTGCGCAGCGAAAGCGTGCATAGCGCGACCAACAGCGCCGCCGCGCCCGCCGCGGGCATTCCGGGCGCCTTGTCGAACACGCCCCCGCCCGAAGCGACGGCCGAAGACCGCGCTCCCACCGGAACCGAAAACGCCGCAGCCGCTGCGCCCGTGCAAAACGGTGAAACTGCCGCCACCCGCAATTACGAACTGGACCGAGAGGTTGCCGTCGCCAATAGCGCGCCCGGCGGGCTGAAGCGCCTGTCGGTCGCGGTCGCCCTGTCGTCAGAGGCGATGAAGGATGCCAAGGCGTCCGACATCGACGAGATCAAGTCCCTGATCGGCTCTGCGGTGGGCGTCGACGACGCGCGCGGCGACCGGTTGACCGTCATGGTCAGGAGCTTCGAACCTGTCACCACGGCGACGCAGGCCTTTTATGAAACGAGCTGGTTTGCCCGCCTCGTCCGCTATGGCGCGGCGTTGCTGGCGGTGCTGCTGGTTCTGCTGCTGGCGGTGCGTCCGATGATCAAGGCGCTGAAACGCCCTGCTGCAAAGGACGGCGCGCTCGATGTACCCGCGCTGGAAACCGGAGACAGCGAGGATGGCGAGGAGCGCGGCGATGCCGCCATCACCCCGCGCGCGGCAGAGCTGGTCGGCAATATCGCCGAGCGTGAGCAGCTTGACCGCAAGGTCGGGCTTGCTCGCCGGATGGTGAGCGAACAACCCGAAAGCGCGGTCGCCGCCCTGCGCCAGATGCTGCGCGAGGATGCCCCTGCCCCCGCCCCGGCAGGCGGCCAGCAGATGAGCGCGGCGTGATGGACGATGCGCTCACCCCGACGATAAGCCCTGCGGCAGAGGCGGCAATGATGGTCATGCTGTTGGATGAAGAGCAGGCCGCGTCGCTGCTTTCGCAGCTCGGCCCCGATGAACTACAGCGCCTTGGGCAAAGCATGTGCGCCTTGGGCGATGTCGCGCCCGATGCGATCAATCGCGCCATCGCCAGCTTCGTCTCCCACGCCGAAAGCGCCGAATTCGCCGCGCAGGACCGCAGCGTTCAGGTGCGCCAGCTGATGACCCGCGCCGTGGGCGACATCAAGGCCGACAATCTGATGCAGCGCATCGTGCCCGAGGCTCCTCCCTCGCCGCTCGAACTGCTGCGCTGGCTCACGCCGCAATCGCTCTCGATACTGGTGCGCGGCGAACATCCGCAGGCGATTGCGCTACTGCTCCTGCAGATAGAGGCCGAGCCTGCCGCCAAGGTCGTCAAAAGCCTCGACCCCGCCGTGCAGGGTGAGGTCATGCGCCGCGTCGCCACCATGGGGACGGTGCAGGCAGGCGCGCTCAAGGTGCTGGAACAGATGCTCGAACGGCGCATCCGCGAATGCCACGGCCATGCCCCGCTTGCCATGGGCGGCGCGGCAGAGGCCGCTGCCATCATCAACGGCACCGGCAAGGCGGTGGAGAAGGTGGTGATGCCCGCGATCTCCAAATTCGACAAGAAGCTGGCCAGGCGGATCGAGGAGGAGATGTTCCGCTTCGAACATCTCTTCGCCCTGCCTGCCCAGCAGATGGGCGCGCTGCTGCGCGAGGTGGATTCCGACATTCTCATCGACGCGCTGAAGGGCATTGCCGAGACGGAGCGCGAATTCTTCTTCGCCGCCATGTCGTCGCGCGCCGCCGACGGGCTGAAGGACGAGATCGAGGGCCGTGGAAGGCTCAAGATGGAGGATGTGGTCACGGCCCAGCGGGCGGTCATCGCCGTTGCCCGCCGTCTTGCCGCCGAAGGCACCATCATCATCGGATCGGGAGACGATGAATATGTTTGAAGACTTTCCCGGTCATGCATCTGATGTCCCGGCAGCCGTATCGCTGGCCTCGCTGTCGCAGGGCCTCGGCTTTCGCGCCGACCGGCGGTTTGCCCCCGGCATGCCCGCCTGCGCGCCGCAGCCGCCCGAACCCGATGCCGCGCAGACCGCTTACGCCGACGGCTTTGCCGCAGGGATAGCCCAGGCACGCGCCGAAATGGAGGCGCGCCATGGCGCAGACGAGAACGCGCGCGCGGCGCTGATGCCCACTTTCCGCCGCCTCGACGAGGAAGCCCGCGCCGGGCTTTCCCGCGATCTGCGCGACATCGTGGCCGCGCTTTGCGAAGAGACGCTGGCCCCCATGGCCATGGACGAGAACGCGCTGGTCCGGCGCATCGATGCCGCGCTCGCGCTTTTGTCGGAAAGCGGGCCGCGCACCATCTGCCTCAACCCCATTGATCTGGCGCTGGTTGCCGACGATGCGCCTGCCGACTGGCGCTTTCGCCCCGACCCCGCGCTGGAACGCGGCGCGCTGCGCGTCGAGACGGCTGATGGCGGGATCGAGGACGGCCCTGCCAGCTGGCGGCAACGCATCGCAGAGGCGCTGGACCGGTAATGGGCAAGCATCCTTTTCTGGACGGGCTGAAACTGGCCCCGATACCGCTGACGCCGATCCGGCACGGGCTTGTCCGCGCCTGCGAAAACGGGCTGGTCAAGGCCAGCGGCCTGTCGCTGCCCGTCGGATGCCTGTGCCGGATCGAACAGGACAGCGGCGCCACGCTGGGGGCCGAGGTCATCGGTTTCCAGAATGGCCTGACCCTGATGATGCCGCTGGGCGAAAGCGCCCTCCTCCACCCCGGCGCGCGCGTCCTGCCCGAAGGAACGCCGGGCATGGTGCCGGTGGGCGATGCCTTTCTGGGCCGCGCGGTGGATGGAGAGGCCAGGCCGATCGACGGGCTTGGCCCAACCGAACGATGCGAACACTGGCCCGCAGTCGGCGTGCGCACTGGCGCGCTTGAACGATCCAGCGTGCGCCTGCCATTCGATTGCGGGGTCCGGGCGCTGAATGCGCTGACCACGTTCGGCGAAGGGCAGCGGATCGGCGTGATGGCCGGATCGGGGGTCGGCAAGTCGGTGCTGATCGACATGATCGCGCATGGCAGCACGGCCGATATCGTGATCTTCGCCCTGATCGGCGAACGCGCCCGCGAAGTGTCCGGCTTTGTCGAGCGGCACATGGCAGGCCCCGAACGCGCGCGCACCATCACCATTGCCGTGCCCGCCGACCATGCGCCGAACCTGCGCCTGCGCGGCGCGATGCTGGCGACATCCATGGCTGAATATTTCCGCGCGCAGGGCAAAAGCGTCCTCCTTGTCATGGACAGCCTGACCCGCGTCGCCCACGCCGCGCGCGAAATCGGCCTGCTGCTGGGCGAACCGGGCGCGGCGCGCGGCTATCCCCCATCGGCGCTGGCGACGATCACCCGGCTGGTCGAACGCGCGGGCAATTCGGCCAGCAGCGGCGGGGCCATTACCGGCCTTTATACGGTGCTGGCCGATGGCGATGATGAAAACGATCCCGTGGTCGACACCGCCCGATCCATCCTCGATGGGCATATCGTGCTGTCGCGGGCACTGGCGCAGCGCGGGCAATATCCCGCCATCGACATCGCCGCATCATTGAGCCGGGTGATGAGCGATGTCGCCGCCCCCGACCATATCGCCCATGGGCGCGAGCTGCGCAGCCTGATTGCGACGCTCGATGCCAATCGCGACCTGGTGCTGATGGGCGCGTATCGCGCCGGATCGGATGTACAGCTTGACCGGGCGTTGGCGATGGAAAAGGCGATCAACGCTTTTCTTGCCCAGCCGACGGGACAGATCGCACCGCTGAAACAGTCGGTCGCCGATCTTGCCGCGCTGCTGGCCCCCACCCCTGCCCGATAGCGCGATGAAACCCGACAGGCACCGCCTTTTGCGCCTGCGCCGGATCGAGAGGATCCGCGCCATCGCCAGCCACGCCGCCGCCGCGCAGGCTGCCGAGGCGGAGGGCACGCTGGCCCAGCTGCTGGCTCTGCGCGAGCGGACCGTCGACATTCAGGCCAGCTATGATCCGCGTCATGCCGATGACGGCGCATCGCTGCTGCACATGGTCCGGTTTCGTGAGGGGCTGTCACGCATCACCGCCCAGACCGACACCGATATCGACAATGCCCGCACCGCCGCCGACCGCAGGCAGGACGAACGCCGCCACGCCGAAAAGCGCCGCGCCCATGCGCAGGACCGGGCCGAGGATTGCCGCCGCATGATCGAACGCGGCGGCCAGTTCCTGCCGACACCGGGACGAAAGGCAATCTGGCACGATACTTGAAAGGCAGTGTTCGTCATCAACGCCGACGAACCGAGGGTTCATGCCGAACGCTGCGATCATTGCCACGACTTCTGCAAGTTCAGCCCTTCAGGGCCTGTCGTCTTCCATGGCGAAATCGCCCAACGCACCCGCATCGCCAGGTGAAACCGGCGAAGAAGCGCTGGATTCGGAGCTTTTCGGGCCCTTGCTGATGGCGCTGGCCGCGATGCAGGCGGCTCCCCCAGCCCCCGCGACTGCGCCGGTCGCGGGCAGCGATAGCGCGGGCCTGCCGGATGCAGGCGGCAACGGTGGCAATGCAGGCGGCAAAAGCTTGCCGTTTACGCTGCCGCAGCTTGCCGCCGAAGCCGAAGCGCCTGCCGCCCTGCGCGACATGGCGGCAATGCTCGCCACCATGACCGGCAGGGCCAAGGGCGCAGCCCCTGCGGAGCAGCTGCGCGAAGCCCGGCCCGCCAACGCCGTGCTGCCTGCGGCATCGGATGCCGACGCAGCCCCCGCGACGATTCGCCCCATCCGCATCGACGCGCTTACAACGCGCCTTTCCGCCGCACCCGCACCTGTACCGGGATCGGTGTCGGGGCCAGTGACAGCGGAGCCGATTGCCACGGCCATGGAGACGCCGACGAAGCTTGGCCAAGCCGCTGCCAGCGCCGAGCCGATCAATTCCGCCGAGCCTGCTGCAAACGATAGCGACATGCCGCGCCCGGTCGGACCCAAATCTGCAAAGGCGACCACGGCCACGGCGGCGGATCGCCATGCACCGCAGGGCGCGCAGCCTGCGCCCGCGACGGTCGGCCCGGCCCCGTCCGCGCCGGTCGCCATGACCACGCCGATCGCCGATCCCGCCCCTCAGCCTGCCGCCCAGTTCTCCGCCGCCGATGGGCCCATGGCCGCCGAAAGACTGGGCGCGCTGGTCGAGGCGATCGCGCGGGCGCGCGAGACTTCGGGCCAGCCGGTGCGCGCGACCATTGGCCATGCCGAATTCGGTATCGTGGCGCTCCGCCTGTCGAGCGAGGACCATGGCCTTGCCGCAACGCTGAGCAGTGCGGACCCGGATTTCGCCCGCGCCGTGCAGGCCGGTGCCGCGACCCGCAGCGGGCCGGACCAGGCCCAATCGAACGCACAGCAGGGGCAAGGACAAAATCAGGTCCAAAATCAGGGCCATAACCTCGGTCAGAATGCACAAGGTCAGGGCGCGCCATCCCACGGCGGCCAGTCCTTCGCCCAGCAGCACCGTGCCAGCGACGCCCCGGCGCATTCGCGCGCCGACGGCGCGGCAGCCGCCGAAACAGCCCCCGAAGCAGTCGGCAAGACCGGCCAGCCAGACCTCACGGGCCGTCGCGGCATCCTCGCCTGATCCGCGCGCCCTTAGCAATCGAAAGGAATATCCATGAGCAAAAGCGAAAAGGACCAGCCCAAGCCGAAGAAGGGCGGCGGCATGGTGGTGAAGATCATCGGCGCGATCGCATTAATGGGCGCAGGCGGCGGCGGGGCCTTTGCCGCCATGCAGTCGGGCATGATCGGCGCGTCCCATGAAGAGGTCAATGACCCGAAACTGGTGCGCAAGGGCGAGGACGATCCCTATGCCGCAGCCGAAAAGGAAAAGGACGCCGTGCCCATCGTCTATGGCGATGGCGGCAGCGAATTCCGCACCGCCTATTACACTTTCGGCGAGGAGTTCACCTCCAACCTCAAGAATTCCGACGCGCTGGTGCAGGTGTCACTGGCCGCATCGACGCAGCGCGACGGGCGCGTGCTGATGTGGATGAAAACGCATGAGCTGGCCATCCGGTCGGCCATGCTGGCGGTGCTGGCCGATACCGAAGAAGAGCAGGTCTATTCGATCGAGGGCAAGCGCGCGCTGCAGGAACGGCTGGCCGCCGCGATCAATGAAGAGCTGACGCGGCGCGAAGGCTTTGGCGGGATCGACGAGGTCTATTTCCGCTCCTTCATCGTGCAGTAGAACCGATGAGGCAGGACACCATACGGGCCGAACGGGCACTGGCGCGCCATTGCCGCGAACTGGTCGAACGGCAGGTCGAAAAGGCCGACGCCGGCGAGGCGCTGGTCCTGCTGGGCCACCGCGTCGCCGCCGCGCTTCCGGCAGAGCTGGCGCCGCTGGCAGGCGGGATCATGCCCGCCGTGACGGCAGGCGATCCGGTCGACGGTTTTGCCCACACGCTGCTGGCAAAAGCCAATGGCCCTGCCTGCCACCGGGTGCTGGCCGGCAGCACCGATGCCTGCCGCCTGCTGGTATCGACTGATGCCCGCGCTTTGTTCGAACTGGTCGACCGCGCGTTCGGCGGCGATGGCGACGTGCCCGATCCGCTGCCCGCCCGCCTGCCGGTTTCCGCCGAACTGCTGCTTTCCCGGATAGAGGCGATCATGGCCGAATTGATCGGGCGCATCGCGGCGGGCGGCGCGCTGGCCGCGCCCAGGGCTGAAGCGGGCGGCGGCGATATCGCGCTGCTGCGCCCCTTTGCCGCCAATTGCCCGCTGCATCAGATCGGCTTTTCCATCCGCTTTGCCGAGGGGCCGGAATGGCTGATCCGCCTGACCATGCCCGCCGCCGCAATTGCGGCGCTGTGGGAAGCGCTGGGCGACAATACCGCGCCCGCACGCGCCGCCCCTGCCCCGGCGCCGCGCACGGCGGCCGACCGGCCCTTTGCCGACATCCCGCTGACGCTGACGGCGACCCTGGTCGATATGGCCCTGCCGCTCGCCCGCCTTTCGGGATTGAAGCCCGGCGACATCCTGCCGGTTTCCATCGCCCGCCATGTCCCCGTCACCATCGGCGAGCAACTGATCGCGCATGGCACGGTGGGTGAGATGGACGACCGCGTCGCTCTCCAGCTCGGCACGCGCACGCCTGCCCCTGCCCTTCCGAAAAAGGATGACATTTCATGACCATCGCACACGACCCGATGAATTTCCTCAAGGACGTCACCGTCCGCCTCTCGATCGAGCTTGGCAGCACGCAACTGCCTTTGCGCGACGTCATGGCGCTGGGCGAGGAGAGCGTGATCGTGCTGGACCGGCTGACCGACGAGCTGCTGGACGTGCAGGTCAATGGCCGCCGCATCGCGCGCGGCGAAGTCGTCGTGCAGGGTGGCCGCTTTGGCCTTCGGATCGTGGAGATGGAAGGCCATGCCCCCCTCTCCCCAAGCGCCGCGCCCGCTGCGGCGGATGCGCCCGCCATTGCGGCAGAGGGCATGCTCTGATGCTCTGGTACCTCCTCAAGCTGGCCATCATGCTGCCGCTGATCGCGGGGCTGATCTGGGGCGTGCTGAAACTCGCCAAGCACATGCAGCAGCGCCAGCAGGCGGGCGGGCAGGCCCGCGCGGTGCGCATCGTCGAGACGCAGATGCTCTCGCCCACCATGAAGCTTGCCGTGATCGAGTTCCATGGGCGAGAGATCCTCGTCTCCGCCTCGCGCTCGGGCCTCACGCGCCTTGCCGAGGCCCCGGCCCGCGGCAGTTTCGCGGAGATGGTCGAGTGAAACGCCTCCTCGCCCTGACTCTGCCGCTGCTTCTCCTGCCCGCGCCTGCCTTCGCGCAAGAGGCGGTGCCCGCCGCGCTCGACCGCGCATTGGGCACGCTGGAGGCGACCAATGGCGGATCGCTGAGCCTGTCGCTCCAGCTATTGCTGGTGATGGGGCTGTTGACGATCCTGCCCAGCCTGATCCTGATGATGACCAGCTTTACGCGCATCCTCGTCGTGCTGGCGATCCTGCGGCAGGCGATGGGATTGCAGCAGTCGCCGCCCAATCAGGTGCTGATCGGCCTTTCGCTGTTCCTCTCGCTGTTCGTGATGGCGCCGACGCTGGACGCAGTGAACGCGCGCGCCATCGCCCCCTATTCCGATGGCGACATTCCGGCGGAAACCGCGATCGCCAATGCGGGGGAGGAATTCCACGCCTTCATGCTGCGCCAGACGCGCGAGACAGACCTGATGATGTTCGCCGACATCGCCGATGCGCCGAAATTCGAAAGCCGCAAGGCCGTGCCTTTTTCGATCCTGCTGCCTGCCTTTGTCACCAGCGAACTCAAGACCGCGTTCCAGATCGGCTTCATGCTATTCCTGCCGTTTCTCGTCATCGATCTTGTCGTCTCCAGCGTGCTGATGAGCCTTGGCATGATGATGATGAGCCCGATGATCGTCTCGCTCCCCTTCAAGCTGCTGCTCTTCGTCATGGTCGATGGCTGGGCCTTGCTGATGGGATCGCTGGCGCAAAGCTTCGTGTGAGGGGTTCGTGATGGATGAAAGCAACGCCCTTCTGGCGCTGGCCGACCGGATGCTGTGGACGACCGCGCTGGTGGCAGCGCCCGTGCTGCTGGCGGCGCTGGCGGTGGGCCTGATCGTCGGGATCATCCAGGCGGCGACCTCGGTCAATGAACAGACCTTGACCTTTGTGCCGAAACTGGCGGTCACCGCATTGGTGCTGGTGCTGCTGGGCGGGGCGATGATGGGGCTGGTCGCCGATTTCGCGCAGGATGTGTTCGCCGAAATCGCGATGATCGGCCAATGACCGGAAGGATGGTCGGAAGATGATCGGGCTTTCCTTCGGCCTTGGCGGGATCGAAGCCGAATTCTGGCGGCTGGTCTTCGTCATGACCCGCATCGGCGGAGCCATGCTGGCCGCGCCGCTGTTCGGCAGCGCCGGCGTGCCGCCGCAGGTGCGCGTGATCGCGACCGGGGCGATCGCCGTATTCGTGTGCAGCTGGTTTCCCGCCGTCACCGCGCCTGCCGACCTGTTATCGCTGTCGGGCATGGTGACCGTCGCGGGCGAAGTCGCCATCGGCCTGTCGCTGGGCTTCGTCCTGCAGTTGGCCTTTGCCGCGCCCATCGTCGCTGCCGAGGTCATATCGGGCGCGATGGGCATGTCGATGGCGACCGCCGTCGATCCGGCCAGCGGCGCGCAGTCGCCGGCGCTGGGGCAGTATTTTTCCGTCGTGATGACGCTGCTGTTCCTGGCGCTGGGCGCGCATCTGCACTGGATCGCGCTTCTGGTGGAAAGCTACCGCAGCTTTCCGCCCGGCGGCGGCTGGTTTTCGGCCGACCGCATGGAGGTGATCGTCTCTTTTGGCTCGGTACTCTTTGAAAACGCAGTGCTGATCGCGCTGCCGGTCACGCTGGTGCTGATGCTGGCGCAATTGGTGACAGGCGTCTTGGGCCGCTCGGCGCCATCGCTGAACCTGTTCGCGCTGGGCCTGCCGCTGGGCGTGCTGGCCGGGCTTGCCGCGCTGATCGCCAGCTTCCCGGTGCTGGGCGAACAGATGACCGGCCTGATCGGGGTCGCCCTCGACTTCAGCGAAGGGCTGATCACGCCATGAGCGCGCAATCGGACAGCGGCGAAAAGACCCTCGCCCCAACCGACAAGCGCAAGCAGGACGCGGCGAAGAACGGCGATGTGCTGCGATCGAAGGAACTGGCGACGGCAAGCGCGATCCTGCTGGGCGCGGGGTGGATGGCGCTGGGCGGCGGCTGGGTGTGGGACAGGCTGACCGGCGCGATGCGGCACGGGCTGATGTGGGACCGCGCCGATCTCGATGCCTTTACGCCCGAACGCGTCCTTCTCCCCATGCTGGGCGCGGCGCTGCCGCCGGTGCTGGTGCTGGGCGCGTTGATGATGGCAGGGGCGCTGATCTCGCAGCTGGGGTTCGGCACCGGCGTATGGGTCGGCGGCAATCTCGCGTTCAAGGGTTCGCGCATCAATCCGCTCTCGGGCCTCAAACGCATGTTCGGGATGAACGGCCTGATCGAGATGGGCAAGGGTCTGGCCAAGGTCGCGCTCTTGGCAGCGATCGCATGGGTCTGGGGCAAGGACCGGATCATGGGCTTTGCCGCTTTGGGCCGGGGCAATATGGGGCAGCAGCTGGGCTATGGCTGGGATGCCATCGTGACCCTGCTCTTTGCGCTGGGCGCGGGGCTGCTGCTGATCGCGCTGGTCGATGTGCCGATCCAGATGTTCCGCCGCAACAAGCGCCTGATGATGAGCCATCAGGACATGCGCGACGAACACAAGCAGAGCGAAGGCAGCCCCGAAAACAAGGCCGCGATCCGCGATCGCCAGCGCCGCATGGCCGCGGGCGCGCTGGTCCCGGCGATGAAGGAGGCGCAATTCGTCATCACCAATCCAAGCCATTTCGCCGTCGCGCTGGTCTATGACCCCGACCGCGCCCATGCCCCGATCCTGCTGGCGAAGGGCCGCGACGACAAGGCGCTGGCCATGCGCGAACTGGCTGCCGAGTACGAGGTGCCGGTCCTCGAATACCCGCCGCTTGCCCGCGCGCTCTATTTCACGACGCAGGAAAGGCAGGTGATCCGGCACGAACTTTATGCCGCCGTGGCCGCCGTGCTGGGCTTCGTCCTGTCGCTCAAACGCGGGGAAAGCCCGGTCGCGCCCAGCGTCAACCTGCCCGTCACCATGCATTTCGATGCCGATGGCCGGGCGGAAATCAAACCCGAATGATGAAAGGAAGCGGCCCGCGCGCGGCTTAAGCGCAGGCGCGATCCGCCGTTCTGAGATCCATGACCACCACCAGCTCCACCACTACCAGCAACACGTCTGCTACCTCCAGCATCATCAGCGCGCTGGGGGCTGGCAGCGGTATCGACATGACCGGGCTGGCCAGCCAGCTTTCCGCGGCGCAATTCGCGGGACGCATCGACCGGCTGTCGGCCAGATCGGAAACGCTGGAGGCGCAGATCTCGTCCGCCTCCAATCTCAAGAGCATGGTGCTCAGCCTCTCGACCTCTCTGGGCGATCGCATCCGCGTCGGTGATCTGGCGCCCGCGCCTGCCATGGACAATGGCGCGGTGGCATCGGTCAGCCTGTCGAAATCGGTGACGCCGTCGGGCAGCTATAGCGTGGAGGTCACGCAGCTGGCGCAAAACCAGGTGCTGGCAAGCCCTGCGGTCGCCTCCACCGACACGGCCATCGGCGCTGGCACGATCACGCTGCGGTTCGGTCAGGTGACGGGTGCGGGCTTTACCGAGGATGCGGCCCAGCCCTCTGTCGACATCGCGATCGGCAGCGGCGCGACGCTGGCCGATGTGGCCGCCGCCATCAACGGCTCCGATTCCGGCGTGACCGCCTATGTCGCCGACACGGTCAATGGCCCGCGCCTTGTGATGAAGGGTGCCGAGGGCGCGCAGAACGGTTTCGTGCTGGACGTGACCGAAGACGCGGCGGAACCGGGCCTTTCGGCATTGGCATGGCAGCCGGGCAGCGCGACCGGAACGCTGGTGCAGGCATCGCAGGACGCGGCGCTGACGCTGGACGGCATGGCGATCACATCGGCCAGCAACACGCTGACCGACGTGGTGCCCGGCGTGAAAATGGTACTGACCGCGACCAATATCGGCGCGCCGACCACATTGCGCTTTTCCGATGCTTCTGAATCCATATCGGGCGCGATGGAGGATCTGACCGCCGCGCTGAACGAGATCATGGCAGAGCTGAACACCGCGACCGATCCGGCGACAGGCGATCTGGCCCGCGATTCGGGCGCGCGCGCGTTGAAGAACAGCCTGCGCACGCTGGCAGGCACCGTCATCATGGGCAATGTCGCCGAAGGGGGCGTGCGCACGCTGTCCGACCTTGGCCTTGGCATCAACCGCGACGGCACGTTTTCGCTGGATAGCGAACAGCTTGCCGCGACATTGGCGCGCGATCCCGAAGGGGCCGCCGCCATGTTCACCACGGGCCTGTATGGCATTTATTCGACGATGGACGGGATCAGCCGCGCCGCTTCCAGCACCGGCAATCCCTCCAGCCTTGCAGGCTCCATCGCGCGCTATGACGACCAGCTCGACGCCGTGGGCGAAGACCAGGATACGCTGGCCGAAAAGCAGGAGGCGCTGCGCCAGCGTCTCGTCACCCGCTTCGCCGCGTCCGACAGCCGCGTCAGCGCCTCGCAATCCACGCTCGCCTTTCTGGAATCGCAGATCGCGGCGTGGAATTCGGCGGATTGAGCGGCATGGCGATGATGCACCGAACCGCCCCTGCCGAAGCCTATCGCAGCGTCGAATTCGACGCGCGCATCGATGGCGCGGACCGGCGCGAGTTGGTCTCCATCTGTTTCGAACAGCTGGTCGGGGCATTGGGCACCGCGATCCACGCCGATGCGATCCGCGATCCGGCCCTGCGCAGCAGCTCCCTTTCCCGCGCGGTGTCGAGCATTCTGGCGCTGGAAATGGGGCTTATCGGCGATGACCCCGTCGTCACTGCCATGCGCGACCTCTATGCCCGTGCGCGCAGCGCCATTCTGGACAGCGCGGCGCGTTTCGAAGCGGAAAAGCTGGCGCGGATCCGCGCCGATTTTCAGGAGATCGGTGCCGCCATGCGCGCCGGTTAGGCCATCGGCCGGTCGGGCAGTCAGCCAGATAGGCGTTCAGCAGAACCGGGCGGGCGCGGCGTTCGAGCGCGGCGTATAGCCGGTCGCCTGATTCTCGCTGCGCAGCTTTGCCAGCATGCTTTTGAAAACGGCGGGATGCAGCGGCTTTTCGAATTTCAGCCCCGCGCCCATCCCCGATTTCACCCACTGCACCACGCCATAGATCGGTGCCAGCGTGTCGATCCTGATGGCGATACGATCGCCTTGCGTGATCTCCATCGGAACATGGTCCAGCTTGCACCCAGCACAGGTCAGGTCGGTGACCTTGATCGGCTGAAGCGCCTGAAGCCCCTGCCGGAAGCTGCAATGGATCTCGACGATTTCTCGCGGATCGGATCTGAACATTTAAGAATGCGCCCCTTTTCGGCATGATGCCGGTAAAGCCGCGATATGGATCGTGCCGGGTCGCGATAGGGTTATTCGCCCGGTAAGTATAAACCCCGTATCCGCCCACGAAAAAGGAGCGGCCCGCCCATGGCGAACCGCTCCTTTCTGCGACCCTGAGGGCGCTGCCGGATCAGTAACCCGGCTGCTCGACGATCACATTGTATTTATAGCCCTTCTTGGCCATCGCCTTCACATAGTCCTGGCGATTATCCTTCAGCTCGCTCGCATATTCGCCCCATGCGTCGCGGCGGTCTTCCAGATCGCTGGCGCGGCGCAGGTCGCTGGCCAGTTCCTTCTTCGTTTCCGTCACATTGATGCGGTAATCATACCATTTCGAATTATGGATACCCGCGATCGGTGACGTCAGAACCCGCGCTTCTTCCTGATGCGCCATCTGCTCTTCATAGCTGATCGGCGCAGCGGCCATGGCGGCGGCGGGAATGGCGAAAGCGGCGGCGATCATGCTGCCCTTGATGATGTTCTTCATGAGGATCACTCCTTCCATTGGCTGCCCGGCGCGTTGCCGGGGCGTTTGCAAGGAGAACCCCCAACCCCCGCAAAACCTTCCCGCAAATGCGGCGAAAGGAAGGCGGCTGGCGGCGAATTAAAGCATGCGTTCGCCTGCCGCGACGAGCCGAGCGAGCGGCGCAGGACGCTGCCCGCCCCCGTTAATCCGCCCGCAATCGAACAGGCGATCATTCGGCCGGCAGCATCTCCGGCTCTGTGCCCTGCCGCTTTTCCAGCATGACCGCGATCAAGAACACGGCCAGCCCGCCCAGCGCCAGCGCCGAGCCGATCCAGCCTGCCGAACGCAGCCCATAGCCCGCCGTGATGGCAAGCCCGGCCAGCCACGGGCCCAGCGCATTGGCCATGTTGAAAGCACTGTGATGAGCAGCGGCAGCCAACGTCTGAGCCTCACCTGCGACATCCATCAGCCGCACCTGGATCACCCCGCCGATCCCGCTGCCAAGCCCGATGACGAAGACGGCCAGCGCCATCCACACGACATTGCCGACGGTAAAGGGATAGATGGCCAGCGCGATCGCGCTCCAGATCCACAGCACGATGGCGGTCTTGTCGCGCGCATGGTCTGCCGCGCGCGCCGCGCCCAGCGTGCCGATGGTCATGCCGATCCCGAAAATACCCAGCACGATCGGCACCGACCCTTCGCCCGATCCGGTCACGTCGATCAGGGTAGAGGCGATATAGGTATAGACAGCGAACATGCCGCCGAACCCGACCACCCCCGACAGCAGCGTCAGGATCACCTGCGGGCGCTTCAACGCGCTCAATTCGCGCATCGGGCTGGTCGTCTTGTCCGCGCCGCCATGCGGGGCCAGCCACGCGACCAGCGTCATGGTCAGCAAAGCCAGCGCCGCGACCACGCCAAAGCCGGAACGCCACCCGACCAGCTGGCCCATGAAATTCGCGGCAGGCACACCGATGATGGTGGCGACCGTCAGCCCGCTCATCACCAGCGCGACCGATGTGGCGCGCCGATTGGCCGGGACCAGAGATGCCGCGACCAGCGCCGCAACGCCGAAATAGGCGCCATGCGGCAGGCCCGAAAGGAAACGGAAGGCCAGCAGCCAGTTGTAATCGGGCGAAAATGCGGAAAGCCCGTTCGCAAATGCAAAACAGCCCATCAACCCGATCAGCAGCGTGCGGCGCGGCAGGCGCGCGCCATACATCGCGATCAGCGGCGCGCCGACCACCACGCCCAGCGCATAGGCGCTGATGGCATGGCCCGCCGCGACCTCGGAAATGCCGAGATCATCGGCAAAAAACGGGACTAGGCTCATCGCCGCGAATTCGGTCGTGCCGATGGCGAATGCGCCCACGGCCAGCGCGAAAAGCACCAGGCCGGGATGGCGGGCCTTCTGTGTCGTTGAAATATCGTTCATGCTGCGGCGCAATATATGAAGCACCCAGCGCGCTACAAGCGGCGCTTTTGCGAGAAAATCGATCAGCGCGACAGGCGCATGCAATCAGCGAAGTAGCCCTTCGCCGATAAGCAATTGCCAATGACCGGGCCGCTCCCCATAGCCGAGGCGATGACCAGCCAGAAAATCACCCGGGGCACGCCCGCCTACAAGCGCCTGTGCCTCGCCATGCTGCTGGCGGGCCTGTCGACCTTTGCTCTCCTGTATTGCACGCAGCCGCTGCTGCCCGTCTTTGCCGACGAATTCGGCCTTACCGCAGAGGAATCGAGCCTTGCCGTATCGCTGGCGACAGGGCCGATGGCCTTTGTATTGCTGGTGGCAGGCGTGCTTTCCGACCGTCTGGGGCGGCGGCCCATCATGATCGCATCGCTGCTGGCGGCCTCGGTCATGACCGCGCTGCTGGCCGCGCTTCCCGGCTGGTACAGCCTGCTTGCCGCGCGCTTTGCCTGCGGACTTGCGCTGGCGGGCGTTCCGGCGGTCGCCATGACCTATATCTCCGAAGAGGTGGAGGATGGCGCGGTCAGCCACGCCATGGGCCTTTATATCGCGGGCAGCGCGGTGGGCGGCATGAGCGGGCGCCTGCTGGTCAGCCTATTGACCGATTTTCTCGATTGGAGAACCGCGCTTGGCCTGACCGGCGTGGCGGGCCTTGCCATGGGCGCGATGTTCTGGCGCACGCTGCCGCCATCGCGCGCGTTCGAACCGCGGCCGGTGTCGCTGACCGGCTATGTCGGCGGCTTCCGCGAGGTTTTTGCCGATCGCGCCCTGCCATGGCTGTTCCTGCTCGCCTTCATGTTCATGGGCGGGTTTATCAGCATCTACAATTATGTCGGATTTCGCCTGCTGGCCCCGCCCTAT
This sequence comes from Croceicoccus mobilis, assembly GCF_001661965.1. Lineage (GTDB taxonomy): Bacteria > Pseudomonadota > Alphaproteobacteria > Sphingomonadales > Sphingomonadaceae > Croceicoccus > Croceicoccus mobilis. Next base: position 1,086 of record NZ_LYWZ01000025.1, on the reverse strand, counting down.
TCGCTGGGGCAATCGGCGGTGGGTGCGATCTTCCTGCTCTATCTCGTCGGTTCGGCCAGTTCCGCGATCAGCGGCGCTGCATCGGGACGCTATGGCCCGCGCCGCAGCCTGTGGGCGCCGATCGTGATCTTTCTGGCAGGGATCGGGCTGACGGCGGCTGAACCCTTGTTCGTGATCGTCGTTGGGATCGCGGTGGTCACTGCGGGATTCTTCGGCGCGCATGCCATCGCATCATCATGGGTCGGCAGGCGCGCAGGACACCACCGGGCACAGGCCACGGCCTGCTATCTGTTCTGCTATTACATGGGGTCGAGCGTACTGGGCTCGGTCGGCGGCTATGCGTGGACGCATGGGGGCTGGATGGGCGTATCGATGTTCGCGGCCCTGCTGATCGCACTGGGCCTGCTGGTATCGCTGCGGCTGATCCGGGTGAAACCGCTGGACCGCCGCCCGGGCGAGGCGATCGAGGAAGATCCGATCCCCGCCGATTGAAAAGCGGGGCGAACCTTTCGGCCCGCCCCGCTTATCTTACAGCTTCTCCATCAGTTCCGGCACGGCCTTGTACAGGTCCGCCACCAGGCCGATGTCTGCGACCTGGAAGATGGGTGCGTCCTCGTCCTTGTTGATGGCGATGATGGTCTTGGAATCCTTCATGCCGGCAAGGTGCTGGATCGCGCCGCTGATGCCGATCGCGATATAGACTTCCGGAGCCACGATCTTGCCCGTCTGCCCGACCTGGTAGTCGTTGGGGACATAGCCCGCGTCCACGGCGGCGCGCGATGCGCCCACGCCCGCGCCGAGCTTGTCGGCAAGCGGCATGATGAGGCTCTCGAAGGTCTCGCTGTCCTTCAGCGCGCGGCCGCCCGACACGATGATCTTCGCGCTGGTCAGTTCCGGGCGTTCGCTCTTGGCGATCTCGGCGCTGACGAAGCTCGATTTGCCGGTATCGCCGGTCGATGCGACCGCTTCGATCTCGGCGCTGCCGCCCTCGGCCTCGGCCTTGTCGAAGGCGGTGCCGCGCACGGTGATGACCAGCTTCGCATCGGTCGATTCAACGGTCGCAATCGCGTTGCCCGCATAGATCGG
>NZ_LYWZ01000024.1 GCF_001661965.1 Croceicoccus mobilis | reverse complement strand
TCCTTGATGTCGCAGGTCTTGCAGTGGACGCAGTTCTGCGCGTTGATCACGAATTTGGGCTCTGCGCCCTCTTCGTCGAGACCGGTATATTCATACACCCCCGCCGGGCAGTAACGCGCCGCAGGCCCGGCATAGACCGGCAGGTTGATCTTCAGCGGAACATCCGGGTCCTTGAGCTGAAGGTGGCAGGGCTGATCTTCCTCATGATTGGTGTTCGACAGGAACACGCTGGAAAGACGGTCGAAGCTGATCACGCCATCGGGCTTGGGATACTGGATCGGCTTGAACAGATCGGCGCGCATCGTCTGATCGCAGTCGCGGTGGTGCTTCATGGTGATCGGCAGGCCGATCTTCAGCGTGCGCATCCACATGTCCGCGCCCGCGATCACCGTGCCCAGCGCGCCGCCGAACTTGGCGACGGCGGGTTCGGCGTTCTTCACTTTCTTCAGTTCATCCGCGATCCAGCTCGAACGCAATGTCGTCTCGTAATCGACGACCTCGTCGCCCGCGCGCTGGGCGCCGATGGCCTCGGCCACGGCTTCGGCCGCGAGCATGCCCGATTTCATCGCGGTATGGCTGCCCTTGATGCGGGGCACATTGACGAAGCCCGCGCTGCATCCGATCAGCGCGCCGCCGGGGAAGGTGAGTTTCGGCACCGATTGCCAGCCGCCTTCGTTAATGACGCGCGCGCCATAGGAAACGCGCTTCCCGCCTTCGAGGATCGAGCGGATTTCAGGATGCTGCTTCCAGCGCTGGAATTCCTCGAACGGGAACAGATACGGGTTGGCGTAATCCAGCGCGACCACGAAGCCCAAGGCCACCTGCCCGTTGGCCTGGTGATAGAGGAAGCCGCCGCCCCACGCATCGTTTTCGCTAAGCGGCCAGCCCTGTGTGTGGAGAACGCGGCCCGGCACGTGCTTGGCGGGATCGATGTCCCACAATTCCTTCATGCCAAGGCCATAGACCTGCGGTTCGCAATTCGCCTCAAGGTCGAACTTCGCCTTCAGCTGCTTGGTCAGCGACCCGCGCGCGCCTTCGGCAAACAGCGTGTATTTGCCGTGCAGTTCCATGCCGGGCTGGTAATCGGCCTTGTGGCTGCCATCGGCGGCCACGCCCATGTCGCCGGTCGCCACGCCCTTGACCGAACCGTCATCGTTATAAAGCACCTCGGCCGCCGGGAAGCCGGGGAAGATTTCCACGCCCAACCCCTCGGCCTTTTCCGCGAGCCAGCGGCACAGGCTGCCCAGCGAACCGGTGTAATTGCCATCGTTCGACATGAAGGGCGGCATCGCCAGATGCGGCATCGCGAACTTGCCCTTGGCCGACAGCGTCCAGTGCCAGTTATCCGTCACCGGGGTCTCGGCCATCGGGCAATCGTCATCGCGCCAGTCGGGCAGCAGTTCGTCCAGCGCCTTGGGATCGACCACCGCGCCCGACAGGATATGCGCGCCGATCTCCGAACCCTTCTCAAGCACGCAGACCTCAAGATCCGCATTCACCTGCTTCAACCGGATCGCGGCGCCCAATCCCGCAACGCCGCCACCGACGATGACGACATCATAAGGCATGGATTCGCGTGTCGACATTATGGGCTCTCCATCTCTCTGCGATGTCGTACGCATGCATACGGCATTAGGCAAGGGCTGATTTGCTTTCGGATCTGTAGGGGAGGTGATTTTTGGCGGGCCGTGCCGCACGGGCATGGCTGGTGGCAACGCCAAGATCGTTGTCGCCAGTGACACTTTGCCCGCCGGCAAAGTGTCGCAAATGACAAAACTGACCTTCCAGCCAACGAAGGGATCCGCACGAGTCCCCATTCGTGCTTCATTAGGGTATGTCGCTCTCCTCAGGAGCTTTGGGTAACGAAGCGCGCTGCCATTCTGAGGAAAATAGGCGCCGGGTTACCATTACGCTGAAAATCGGATTGCATGGCGCGGATGCTTGGCTATCGCTTCGTTGAGCATATAGTGTGACGGCGTCGACTGGCCGGGACGCTGTTTTCGCTAGCCGACGCCTTTCAAGTACCCGGTCGGCTAGCCAGCCGGACGCCGAAGCCGAGGAGTAATCAGCACCGTCAACAGGGCGCAATGGCGCTTACTGTGAAGATCGATCGCACCTCCGGCACGAACATCTCGTCCTGTCCCCCGTCAGCGCCCATGGCACAAAATCAGGGTTGTAAGTTAAGGAGTGTTTTGGCTTCGTCGTAGTGACGAAGGAACGCAGATGAAGCCAAAACACCAAGTCGAATTCGGCAGCCAAACCCAGCGCGGAGGCAGTCGTTAAAGACATCAAGCGGCGTACCCGGCGGCATTTCTCGGCAGAGGACAAGATCCGCATCGTTCTGGAGGGTCTGCGCGGCGATGACAGCATTGCCGAGCTGTGCCGCAAGGAAGGTATCGCCCAGAACCTCTACTACACCTGGTCCAAGGAATTCATGGAATGGAGCTACGCCAGATGATCCGGGGGATCATCTGGCCGGTGACATGGCAAGCGCCGGCTTGCCGGCGATACCGCACGGGCCGCGACCAGCACCGAGGTGCAGGATCTGCGCCGCGAAGCGCGCGATCTGAAGGAGTGCGTCGCGGATCTCACGCTCGAAAACCGGCTGCTCAAAAAAAGCATCAGCGGGCTTGGGGACGACGAGGCATGAGATATCCCGCATCCGAGAAGCTGGAGATCATCAGGTTGGTCGAGCAATCGCACCTGCCAGCCAAGCGTACGCTGGACCAACTCGGCATTCCCCGCCGGACATTCTACCGCTGGTACGATCGCTTCCTCGAAGGCGGTCCGGAGGCACTGGAAGATCGCCCCTCTACGCCGGGCCGCGTGTGGAACCGGATCGAGGCCCGCATCCAGCACCAGATCGTCGAGATGGCGCTGGAGCACAGCGATCTCTCCCCGCGCGAACTGGCCGTACGCTTCACTGACGAGAGGCGCTACTTCGTGTCGGAAGCCAGCGTTTACAGGCTGCTAAAGGCCCATGATCTCATCACCAGCCCGGCCTATACCGTCATCAAGGCGGCGGATGAGTTCCGCGACAAGACTACCCGGCCGAACGAGATGTGGCAGACGGATTTTACTTACTTCAAGATCATCGGATGGGGCTGGATGTACCTCTCGACCGTGCTCGACGACTTCTCGCGGCTCACGTCATCGCGTGGAAGCTGTGCTCGACCATGTGCGCCAGCGATGTCACCGATACGCTCGACCTCGCGCTGGAGGCGTCAGGCTGCGACCATGCCAACGTGCTGCACAAGCCCCGGCTGCTGTCGGACAATGGGCCGAGCTACATCGCGAACGAGCTGGCCGATTATTTGGACACCAAGAACATGGCCCATGTTCGCGGCGCGCCGTTCCATCCCCAGACCCAAGGCAAGATCGAGCGCTGGCACCAGACGCTGAAGAACCGCGTGCTACTGGAAAACTATTTCCTGCCCGGTGACCTCGAATGCCAGATCGAGGCCTTCATCGAACACTACAACCACCAGCGCTACCATGAGAGCCTGGATAATGTGACGCCAGCGGATGCCTACTTCGGCAGGGCTTCTGCCGTTCTGGATCGGCGCCGAAGGATCAAACGAAAGACCATCGCCCATCGGCGCTTGCAGCACCGCAAGGTCGCCGCTTGAGATCAACCGTCCAGACGAGGCCAACACTCATCAGGCGAGCGACCAGATCTGTGCCAAATGTTCTGACGACGGACATTTGACATAATGTATATTATCATCGCAGATAGCCCGTTAGAAACGCGCCTGTCATTGGGCCAATTGTCGCTTAGCAAGCATCGCGTGGACCATCCCCACTCCTCTTTTATGGCCGAGAAGCCAGCGCGAGCCCTGCAGCCCGACTAGACTGGCTCCTTAATGCGGTCGACCTTGATGCTATCGGCCATCTCCTCGGCGCGAGCGAGATCATAGGCCGCCTGCATACGCAACAAGGTCGCTGCCGAAATGCCGAACGCCTTCTCGAACCGTATCGCCATATCGGGTGACAGCCCGGCCTTACCGTTGAGCAGATTGCTCAAAGGCGGTCGCGACACGCCAAAGCGATCGGCAAGATCGGTGACGGTAATACCGTAAGGCACCACCATCTCTTCCTTGAGCCAGGCACCAGGGTGAACGGCCAGCGCACGATGCATCTTGAGAGCCATCAGTGATAATCCTCCAGATCAAGATGGGCGATGGTCGTCTCGTCAACCTTGGTAAAAACAAGCCGCCAGTTCTTCGTGACTGTCATCGCGAACCGGCCTGACCGGTCCCCTATCAGCGCATGGAAACCATAGTTCGGCGGAATGGCGAGTTCATCAAATGAGCCGGTCGCATCGATAAAGGCCAGCATCAGGCGAAGCCGCTCCACCTCCATAAGACCCCTCGCCTTCCCTGTCGTGAAGAACTTGCGGAGGTTCTTATGATCGATGCCTTCGATCTCCATGGATTTGTAATGTCATACATTACACTCACTTCTCATTTCGGCCCCTGCCCTGCACGCTTTTGTGATGCCGTATGACCGCAATGTTGGACGATCCGGAACGGCAGGTTTCAGGGAGTGAATCGCGGAAAGCAGTCATTCCTAACGATGAGTCAGCATGTCAGCTACGCATCCCCAATTTGGCCATTGAAGCTTCGGCGCGGGCTCCCCGAAACCGGACGTCAGACCCTCTTGGCGCTCCTACGGAGCCGTTTCGGTTCGTCGCCCGCCAATGAGCCCACGCTATATTTGCTGGCGCGGAGCGATGCCGAGGCGTTGTGCGACCTGTGTGTAAAGGCCGACCACTCCGGGCATGGACAGCGTAACCGCGAGACCGAAAGGCACTGGTTCGTCGATCGGAGTGCCAGGATCCGGATCTCGCTGCACGATCAGGTCGATTGTCATGTCCGGTCCGACGATGGGCGCTTTGTCGCCCTCCCAGCACCGCATGAAGAGTGTGCCACGATTGGTCTGATTGCTATCGGGTTGAAGGCTGCGCGGGGATATACTCAAAGCGTCGGTTCCCGCCGGATCGAGCAGTTTGAGGCGGACCGAACGGTAGCTCTTTCGGCCTGGCGCCACTGGCGTGAACCATGCAAGTGTAGCTGAAAGGCTATGCGGTCGCGCCTGCCCGCTCATTACTGCAGGCACCGGTATGCGCACCGTTGCGACTCGCTCGGGTGACAGCTGACCCACCGCCCAGAACGTCGCGCGATCATCAGCGCAAGCAATGGCCTCTTCCGCATCTACGTAGCCGAAGCCGAGGAAGCGTCGGATGTTGTCCTTGATATGACTGTGATGCCCACCAACAGGTCCGATAGTTGCTTTGATCCGCGCGGCGATATCGTCCGGCCAACGGGCCGGATGAACCAGCAGCGCCTTGAGCAGGACTGCGCGCTGAATATGCGGAAGGTCAGCGAAGCCGGGATGAGCCGCTTCAAGCGCATCATGTATTCGATGGCTGGTGCGCGAAGCCAAGGCAGTCGCGCCGCTAGTTCCCCCGGAATAGGCCTCGGCCGCCTCGATCCCGCCGATACGTGGCGCCGCGACCTTAAGCCCGGTTGGCCGCGTGGACGCTGCGGGCCTTACGAAGACATGACCATCGGTTCGCACTTGTCGAAGGTGCTCGCGACCGCCGGGCATCAGGATGTCTGGTTTTACCGAGCGAGCGAAACCAGGGCCGAGCGCACTCGACGGATTTGCTGCCCGCATCTCAGGGAACGGATCTATGATGGTCCGAGCGCCGCGACGATCGGTGGCTGAGACCCAGTCGTCGTTCGACGCGCCCACGGTAACACCGTTGATCGTCTCGGAAGGTGAGAACATTCGCCGGTCGGCCATTACATTGCCGATCGCGGTTAATGTGCCGTCGCATCGGGCGCCGCCGTCTGCATCTTCAAAAGCACTGCCAGTTGCGAATGCGGGAATGCCGAAAGCTTCCTTGACGTTGCCGGCGCTCACCAGAAACAGGATGCCATAGCGATAGGCAAGACGGTCCAACAGGCGTGCCCACGCCGACAGCGCAAACTGAAAGGGACGGCGTTCATTACCGAGCGACAAATTGACGATCAGTACGCCGGGCGCGGTGGCATTGTCGCCTTCACGCATCGCGCGTACGGCCAGATAAATGATATCGACGACAAGGCGGCGGGGCGGGAACCGATCGCTTGCGCCCATGACCGGAATCATATGGACTTTTCGAGGCAGTGCCGGCGCGGGATTATTGCGGTCGCCATGTACGATGAGCGAAGCCATGGCCGTGCCGTGAACGCGCTGGTCTACCGGAGCATTGGGTTCGAGCTCAAACTGGTCGTCCACGACGAGATGGCGTGCCAGAAGCGGATGCGCGGCGACCGGAACGCCATCGAGCAATGCCAGAATGGGCTCTCGCAACTCTCCTATGTCTTCCGGCGCTCCCGCTGGCGTTGCATCTTCTATCTCGATGGTCGTGGCTAAGCTTTGCGGCCGGATGTGCATGACCGGATCGAGGCCGGCAATGCTATCGGCCGAGCGTTCGATGATTTCGCGGATCGCCCGTACCGGCAGATCTATAAGCAGCGCGTGATAGGCGATATCGGCGAGCCGCGCCCGTGAGACAATTTGACCGCCGCGCACAATCACGGCTGCCCGAACTTTCTCTTCCTGCGCGTCCGCCTGCGCTTCCGATCTCCGATAGATCAGTTCGATCTCAAGAGGGACCAGTTCATTGTCATCCCGCTCTTCGATCTCTTCGGCCAGAAAACCCGCATCAATCGGTTGGACCCGATCTTCCGGTCCCCATGGGCGCAAGTCGCGGAGAAGTTCGAAAACGCCGCGCCAGGGCGTCTCGCCAAATCGGAGCTGGTCATCATTCCAGCGCTTCCACAGAGAAAGCAGTTCGGCGAGAGCGCGTGCATCCGGCACAAGCAGATAGGCGACCGGTGCCTTGTCCTCGTCGCTCCCCAGCTCTTCTTCATCGATCAGCTCAAGGCCCGGGACTTTCTGGACGGCGGTTGCGAAATTGTTGATCGAACCGCGCACCTCGAAAACGAGCAGTCTTTCAGGGGCGAGAGCTGCCGGATCGGCGCGCAACTCAAGGCCGTTCGGATCGCGCCCAAGGGCTTGGGCAAGACGATCGAATTTTGGTGTGAAGGTGTCCCGCTGACGGTCTTTCGGAAAAGACTCAGGTGGCCTGGGAAACCTTTGCTGACCGGCGGGACGCGGTCTTGGCTGTTCTGGAGTTAGCCTTAACAGAGGCTTGGTCGGATCGCTCGGCATCTATGGATTCAGGCCGTACCCGCGATTTCCATAAATCGAGCTCCTTGGCGAGCGCGTCATCAATACTGATCTCCCCCAATCCCAATATCTGCCGACGCCGTACATTCTGGCAAAGGTCGAGCGCTTCGGCGTAGCTGATCGAACCTAGGCGAGTGGCGAGCTTCTGCATGGGCATCTTCGGTGCCTCGGGCCAGCCACAAACGATCCGATCCAGAAATATCTCCAGAAGCTTGCGATCCGGTTCCGGGAAGGCCAACCGCATTTGGAAACGGCGCCACACGGCGCGATCAAGCAGCTCCGCATGATTTGTAGCGGCAATCACGATCACATAGGGTGGCAACTGATCCAACTGCATGAGCAGGAAGGAGACGACTCGCTTGATCTCTCCGGTCTCATGCGTGTCGCCACGCTCCTTGCCGATCGCGTCGAACTCGTCGAAGAACAGAACGCTCGGCTGTGTCCTCACATAATCGAACAGCTTGCGCAGACGCGCATTGGTTTCGCCAAGATAGCTGCCGATCAGGGCGTCATAGCGCACAACGAAGAAAGGCAGAGCCAGAGACTCTGCTACGGCTTCGGCGAAGGATGTCTTGCCGTTTCCGGGAGGTCCGGACAGCAAGATGCGGTGGCGCGGTTCATAAGCATGTGCCCGCAGTACATCGGCGCGCATATGCTCTTCGATGAGTTGTCGCCCATTTTCGCGTGCGGGAAGTGAGAGCAGCAGATCATCGAACCGGACTTTCGGTTCCACTTCGAGAATAGTATCGCGGCCCGGGCCGATCTGTGGCTGCGAGGTCGTGAGCGGTGGTGGCGTTACTGGAACCGTTGATAGAGCGCGTTCCAGACGATCCGCAAGAATATGATGTTTCTTAGCGCGTTCGTCGGCGACTATGGCCTCGGTAGCTGCACGCAGCGTCTCGCGATCGCCAGCAACGCTGGCGCGAACGAGCGAGACGAGGTGATCAGCGCGTGCCATTTTTCTCCTTTTCAATCCGATAATTCACCGCGCCAATTCGACACATCGTGAATCTAGCCAAATTTTCCGTCGCTGTAATCAACTAATCTCGGTGGCTTCCCCGACTTGGTCAGCGCCATGACGCTCCCGCAGCTGGGCCGACAATCATGCCGTTGTCCATGAGCACCTGAATGTTGGGCAGCTTTAGACATGCTAAATCGAAGCAAGGAATGGCCCCATTGTCGGCGAAAGTCGCTTGGCTCGACGGGGTGCGGGGCTGTCAGCATGGTATTAATTCAATTCAGTGTCAGGTCGATGTGGCATTCAAGACCATCAGGCAAGAAACTCAGTTTGACAGTCCCGTTCGCGGCGACCGCTTTCGACATCAATTTCGTCCCAAAGCCACTGATATCTTCCTCGCCCACCAAAGGTCCTCCACGCTCTTTCCAGTTGATGGCGATGCTAGCTAACGATCGTTCAATTCTGACTTCGACGTAACCCGTTTCATTGGAAAGCGCTCCGTAACGGGTCGCGTTTGTGAGCAGTTCATGAAAAACCAGACCTAACCCCTGCACGGCGGGTGCCGATAAGGCCATCTCACGTTTCACGTAGACCTGGATCCGGCTCACTTGAACGTCAAATGCCGACAATTCTTGTTTCAATACTCGGCTTGGCACCATCTCGTCGGTGCAACCATCAACTAGCAACCGGTGGGTTCGGGCCAAGGCGCCAACCCTGCCGTCCAGCGCATGGGCGAATGGCTGAACGTCATTTGCATCTCGAGCCGACATTCTGATCATTGACCCGATCACGGCCAGCATATTTCCCACCCTGTGGTTCAACTCCTCGGTAAAGAGTTGAAGCCGAGCTTCCTTTTGTTTGGTACCTGTTATGTCCATGACGTGGCCGATCATTTTTACCACGTTGCCATCGTCGTCCTGCAAGGGACGTCCTGCGGCTTTGATCCAGCGTATGTCGCCAATGGCAGTCCTGATCTGGGTTTCGAAGAACCATTCCTGACATTTTTCGACGGCTGCCATTTGCAGATTATCGACCCGCGCTCGGTCTTCTGGAACAACGTGCTCGAGAAACTGATCGTAGGTCCATGCTGAAAGCGGCTCAGCATAGCCGAATATGCTGTCGTGAACCCTGTTTCTCACAGCGCTCCTGGAGCGCAAATCAAGCTCCCAGATGCCGATCTGACTCGTTTCAATGACAAGCCGCAAGTGGTCGGCACTTCGCTCCTCAAATGGCTGCAAATCGGGCATATGGGCAGTCTAGGCGAGCAGATGAGCACTGTCATCTAGCCATTCTCTCCGCGAGGTGGGCCCGCCACCCCGAGATCGTCAGCGATCAGAGCATCCTCCGCTTTGGGCATTCCAGTTAATGTAGAAGCAAAGGGGGGGTGGTAGGGCCGGTTCGACCAATGGATGGCGCCAATCATTTGCACCAATTCGCATACGTTCGTTCGGCTCTCGGCTTCGTTTCAGCCATAATCCGCCGTGTGAATGTAGGGCAGGTTTTCAACGGTCGCTTTCGATGCTTTGAATGTCGGTTGTGTCGGCGAAAGCGGCTTACTGCGAATCTAATTGACAAGGATTAGATAGATGTCCGGCGCCGGTGATCGCTGAATTTTTCGCCACCCAAAGCATTGGTGCGCATGCCATTGACTTTCTATGGCTTGCAAAGCTTGCAGCCTGCCCGGCGGCTTCGCGCACGGCCTCGCTTATGGTGCATTGTCATCTCCAATTTCTAGGACTGCAAAGCAGGCAAGGCCGATCAAAAGCATCTCGTGATAGCGACGCGCTATATAATACCATACATCAGATTGGCGCTGGAAAGCAGTGTCCCTGCCTAACTAACGTGATCGCCGCCTGACATACCACGCAATCGCCACCGGCAGGGCCAATGCCATCGCAATCGGCATTGTCAGCGATAGGATGGCAAAGGTCCAGTTCTGCCAATTCGATGCACGCTCGTGGGCGAACTGTTCAACCTGAAATACGACCTGGATAACACCCGAAACGCCCAGAATGCCGAACAACAGGTTGAGCAGCCTCTCCTGACTCTGCTCGTGTTGGTCGTCCTTCTCACGCTGCCTGCGATTCAAGTCCCGGACGTCCTCCTCAAGCGCCGCCAGTGCACCCTGATAGGCCTCCTTCAGACGTGAAGTTCCGCGCAACAGTTCCAGTTCTTCAAAGACATCGCGCTCGGTATCGTAGCGAAACGGGTTGCGATAACGATGCCGCTCATATTTCTCGAACGCATCACGGCGAACGGAGTTGATCTGCGCTTCCGCCTCGGCAAAGCTGCCGCTGTCGATCTTCGACTGGATTTCGTCGATCGCCCTGAAAGTCGCCTCCTCCTGCTCGCGGGTCAGCGCTTCGTTATGCATCGCAAGTGCGTGAATCAGGAACGCATAGGGGCAGGTGCCGATGTGATCGTTGCCAACCTCCAGAGTGCGCGATCGAGGGACGAAGGTGATCATCGCCCGAGGATTGGCGAAGCGGACGAAAAAGCCCTCCTCTTCCTGCTCTTCCGATTTTGGATAGATGGGATCCAGGCTGTCGAGCACCTCGCTCGCTTCCTGATTGGTGAAATCGATGATGTTCTGGTTGAAGCCTGCAAGAAAGAGGTAGGCTAACCGGGTCTCTGCTGGCCGGCTGCGCTGTCGGCGTACGCTGCGCCAGTAGTCAGGGCCCAGAAGGACATGTGGCGACGACGCCTTCAGGGCCTTCTGCTGCGCGATCAATTCCGGATATTGGCGGAACTGGGCATCGGGCACGCGGGTGCGGCGCTTCATCAACACGCCATTTTCGACAGGTTCGATCAGTTCAAAGAATTGGCGGTCGTGAAAATAGAAACTGGACCGATTGGCAGGAACCGTCAGGCCCGGCATCTCGATCGAAGGAACATTTTCGACCGCCTCGGTGAACCCCGGCAGGGCAATGTTACAATCCCTTTCCAGCCTGTCACGATCCGCCCGATAGCATTCGGCCACGAAATCCCAGAACGGCACGGCTTGAGCTTCACCCGCTGCCCGCGTGACGGTTAATCCCACCAATGCATCGAGACCTTCTGGGCCCCGTGCGGGATCGAATTCCTTGGGCCACGCCAGTTTCTGCAGGAGCGATAGGAAGTAATAGGTCGCAGGCACGGTCCCTGCCCCTTCGGCTGCAAGGTCGACTCCATAGCGATACTCGAAACCAAGGTTCCAGCTGAAGGCTCCGTCAGGATAACGATACCAGAAGCGGCGGAGGGAAATTTTACGGTTGCGGCGTTCCGGTTCGATCGCAACGGCAAAGGCACTGCCTTCCGTCATCCATTCGACAAGGCTAGGCATGGCAAAGTCGAGCGTTTCCGCCGGACCCGCGCAAAACAGGAGATCAGGCACTTTCTGCTGGCGTGATCGATCAGCGATATCGTTGAACAGAGGGTCGATCGCCTGGCTGAGTGCCAAAGAGCGATCGCATTGGGATCCGTCCGGCACGTGCCCGATGCGGGATCGCGGCAGATAGAACGACAAGGTCCAGTAGAGCGTTCGGTCTTCAGCCGCCGATCTCACCGCTGCCATCTTCTGGATCAAGTGAAGTTCCCCCGATATTCAGTGATGAAGCGGGTCAGACCGCCCTCAGCCGCAATCACCTCGCGCCAGTGCCAATATTGAATCGCATTGCGGCCAGTTCGTCCTGTCACTGGATAGCTTATCCAGTGCTGGTCCGATGTTCAGAAGATCGATCATCTCGCCTGCTTCGGCGCGGACACGCAAATCTTCCAGCTGAGCCGAGGCGATCGGATCGCTGGTTGGGTCCCGCCCCTTGAGCACTGAAATCTGAAAGAAGCTTCGCAAATGATCGTGGAGAAAACGCGCAGACATTTGTGGCCCGCTGAAGCCTAGGACCGAATAGACCAGCGCATCCTCGGCAGCCTGATCTGCCGATAGGGCCGGCTGCACATAGTCAAAATCAACGGCCCGTGCGCCAAGATGCTGCCAAAGCCGAAGTCGCTCGACCTGATCGGTCCCGCCCCTTTCGTTGTCTTGAGCATATTCCGCTTCGGTCATGCGAAGAGGATCATTCTGTTCAATGAAGATCGCGGGGGAACCCGCCCGATCGCCCAAGGCCCGAGAAGACAACTGTGCCACGACCGACAACAGCAGGCGTGCGTATCCGCGACCTCGTACCGATTGGTCAACGAACAGATAGTTCAGCGCAACCGCAGTGGGCGGATGACCGGTTAGCGGCTGTATGGCCGTTGCCAGGAAATTTGCCCCTCCCAGCAAAGTTCCGTCGTTATCCTCGAGAACTGCGATCATTTCGCAGTGGGATGGCGGGTCGGAACATGTGTTGCCTGCATTCATGCCGAGGCAGGCTCGAAACCCCTCAATATCCTCTTTCTCGTCGGGGAGCACGAAAGCCCGTTCATAGGCCTCGAAGAACCGATCGACGATTGGCGATAAGGCCCGGGTCGTTGCGCTGACACGCAACCCGCCTTCCAACCCCAGTACCCAAGCTTCATCGGAATCGGGAATGGGCTGATCGACCTGCATAAGTGACTATTAGCCTTCATTCGAAAACGTGTCAGCCTCACTGTCGCTGCATTCGTCACGAGGTATGCGCTTACCGGTACCCAGCCACCACTTGCTTAGTGAACAGGGCCGGACCGCTTGCCAAATCAGCTTGCACCTCTAAGCTTGCAGAATGGGTCCGACAGATCACAGCTTGCGATACATGGCATATTGCCAGCCCCCCGCGAAACCGGGGCAGTTGCTGGGTCTTTGGCTGATGATCGCGGTGGTCGTGCTGTCGGCACTGCCGACACAGGCACAGCCGCGCAGCCGGATTGTCGGATCGGCATTCGACCCCGGTTCGGTGTCCGTCCTGGTCAAGGCGCGCGACGAACATCCTGCCGCCAAATCCGAACAGAGACGCAAACAGGACCCCGATCAGGCTTCGGGCCCGGCGGTGCCTGTATCGTCGGTCACTGCGGCCCTGGCAGTTACCACAGGTCCAGCTCGCGATGAGATTGCCTCCGGATCGGCACCTCCAAGCGCACCGCGCCTGACAGCCAATCCGCCGCGGGCACCACCTTCCGACAAGGCCTGATACCGGCAAGACCTCACCGTCCTGCCGGATGATCGCGCACCCTGCTGTGGCTCGCGCGATAGCCCCTCTATATCCGCCGCACACTGTTTAAGGGGTTCGACGCCCCCTATCGGCAGTAGCGGCATACCGTCTCCTATCTGGCAGGAGATTATATTGCCCCATTATACGCCCCTGATCGGCACCATCGTTGCCGGTCTCGTCACTGCATTCGTCATGGGTGCCATTGCCCAGCGCCTGCGCATTTCACCGATCGCGGGCTATCTGTTCGCGGGCGTTCTGATCGGTCCGTTCACTCCCGGCTTCGTCGCCGATATCTCGCTGGCGAACGAGCTGGCCGAAATCGGCGTGATCCTGCTGATGTTCGGGGTCGGGCTGCATTTCTCACTGCGGGACCTGTTGTCGGTCAGGAAGATCGCGGTCCCCGGTGCTTTGGTTCAGATCGTAACCGCCACGCTGCTCGGCCTCGGCCTTGCGCACTGGATGGGCTGGCCGCTGATCGCGGGCCTGATCTTCGGCCTTGCGCTTTCGGTCGCCAGCACGGTCGTGCTGCTGCGGGCCATCCAGTCGCGTGATCTGGTCAATACCGATCGCGGACGGATCGCGGTAGGCTGGCTGATCGTCGAGGATCTGGCGATGGTCGTCGCGCTTGTCCTGCTGCCGCCCGTGGCGCAATTGATGGAGGGCGGCGGTTCGGCGGCGGGCATCGTCGCCGTTCTGGGACTGACCACCGTGAAGGTCGGTGGTTTTGTCGCCTTTATGCTGATCGTGGGGCGGCGGCTGATCCCGTCGGGCCTGCACTGGGTCGCGCATAGCGGTTCGCGTGAATTATTCCGTCTGGCGGTACTGGCCATCGCGCTGGGCGTGGCTTTTGGCGCGGCGCATATCTTTGGCGTGTCCTTTGCGCTGGGCGCGTTTTTCGCAGGCATGATCCTTGGCGAAACCCCGCTCAGCAAGCGGGCCGCAGAGGAGACGCTGCCGCTGCGCGATGCCTTTGCCGTGCTGTTCTTCGTGTCAGTGGGTATGCTTTTCGACCCGTCGGTGATCGTGGCACAGCCGCTGCCCTTGCTGGCCACGGTGGCGATCATCCTGCTGGGCAAATCGCTGGCTGCCTATGCCATCACCCGCGCCTTCGGCTATGAAAACCGCACGGCGCTGACGGTATCGATCAGCCTCGCGCAGATCGGCGAATTCTCGTTCATTCTTGCCGGTCTGGGCACCGATCTTGGCGTCCTGCCGGACGAGGCACGCGACCTGATCCTTGCGGGCGCCATTCTGTCGATCTTTGCCAATCCGATCCTGTTTACGCTGGTATCGAACCACATCGCGGGCGGCGTGCATTCGCAACGCTCTGCCAACGGTGCGCAAAGCAAGCAGGTGGAACGGATCATCCTGGTCGGCCATGGCCGCGTCGGCAGCCTGTTGGCCCGCGACCTGCGTCCGGCCGACCGGCACATTCTGGTCATCGAAGATCGGCCCGAAACCGCCGGGGCCGCCTCGCAAGAAGGGTATGAGGTCATCATCGGCAATGCCGTCAACTGGCAAGTGTTAGCCGAAGCCCACATCGAAAGCGCCGATGTGCTGATCATCGCAATCCCCGAGGGATACGAGGCGGGAGCTATCGCCGAGACGGCGCGCGGAATGAACCCCGCGATCACCATTGTGGCCCGCGCCCATTCGGAACAGGAAGTGAAACATCTGGAACGGCTGGGCGTCGATCACATCATCATGGGCGAGCGCGAGATTGCCCGAGGCCTATTCAACCATATGCGCCAGCGGCGGGAAACCGCCTGAACCTGTTGGCGGCAGGCATCCCCCAGCTGCCGCCGGAACGGCGTGCCCAATTCCCTCTTCCCATGGGCACGCCGTTCCATCTCCATCAACCGATACCGCTGCCCCACAACAGGAAGCCTGCCAGCGGTATTCCCACGAATATGCCCAGAAAGACCGCCGCGTTGCGCAGGTCCCTCAGGCCAAAGCTGTCGATATGATCGCTACGGAACTGGCGATATTGCGGGGCGATATCCTCCTCGGATGCCAGCATCGCGACATCCATGGCGGTCGCTTCCGTGCGGAACCAGCGCAGCACGCGCTGCAACTCGGCGTCGGTCAGATCGGGGTATCGGGCAAGGATGGCGGCAATTTCGGCACGCAGCATTATGCACGCCTGTTGGCGCGTTGTTTCGTCGGTCATTTTTCACCTGATGAACGATTGGGATCATGGCCCGACCGTGCGGGCCCGTTCGATCAGATGCGTGGTGGTCCCCGTGCCCGGTTGGCCCGCGGGGCGGACTGGCGCAGATCGCCTGCCCGCGATGGGAACCAGAGGCTTTGCCCGTCCGCATCCGCACCGGCAGAGACAGAGCCGGTATGGAACGGCACGGTCGCCTTGCCGCCACCGCCCTTTTTGAAATCGTCGGCACGCAATGCATTTTGCACGGCGGGCATGATTGCCTTGTGCCATTCCAGCGGTCCGCCCGCTGTCGCGCCGTGCTCACCCGTTCCAGCAATGGCAACAGGCTGCCCCGCTTGCGCGGGTGCCGCAGCCGCCATTGCCAGCGCAAGCAGCGCGAGCAAGCGGAACATGGAATGGATCAGAAGTCGCACGCGAAACCCATCTGACGAAATGGGGGCTCGCGCAAGCTGATGAATGAAGGACGCCTATCGAATTGCGGATTAAGCACAGGGAACGACCGCTATGTTGGCGCAGCTGGCCAAGAAACCCGGGTGCCCGGACGTGCGCTTTCGCAGTTTTTTAGCCAAAAAAGCGGGCGGTCCGCAAAGGACCATTGCCGTAATCAACTCCATTGAGCTGCTTGGACCGTGCTACTCGCTTGACAGCGATCATCCACTATCCGGTGGTTTTCAGTAGCTTTAGAAAACTACCCTTTCTCGCCAGCACATCGACAAGGGTATAGCGGTCAAGCACACCGAGAAACGCGCTCAAGGCTTCGTCCAACACGCTGGTCAGGCCGCAGGCCGGAGCGATGATGCAATCTGCACATCCGACGAGGTCGAAATCGTCCTCCGTATGGCGGATCAACTGGCCAACATTGATGCTGCTGGCTTCGCGCGCCAGCCGGATCCCTCCAGCACGTCCCCTGACGCTGACCAGATATCCTTCGTGCACCAGGTCGCTCACCACCTTCATGAGATGGTTTTGCGAGATTCCGTAGGCGCGGGCGATCTCGGCGATCGAGCAAAGGTCATCGGGGCGTGCGCCCAGATAGAGCAGCACGCGCATGGCATAATCTGTGTAGCGTGTCAGACGCATTGCCCGGCTTCCAATTTCGTTTGCCAAAAATGATGCATCTATATTGCATGTTTAATTACGTCCGAATAGATGCATTGCAAATGCATGTTTTGGAGTCGGAGCATGGGAACCGCAAAAATCGACGAGGCCAGCCTGCGGAATACCGTTGAGGCCTTCTACGCGCGGGTCAGGGAGGACGAGCAACTTGGCCCCCTGTTCAATGATGCGATCGACGACTGGCCAGAGCATCTGGACCGGCTGGCAGCCTTCTGGTCGTCGGTTATGCTGGGGACCGGTCGCTACAAGGGACAGCCCGTTCCCGCCCATCTCAGGCACCGAGACCAGATGAGCCCGGAACTGTTCGAGCGCTGGCTCGAAATCTGGGCCCGGGCAACCGATGAGACGATGCCCCCTTCTGCCGCCCGCGCCCTGCAGGAAAAGGCACGGCGGATTGCCCAAAGCCTTCAGCTTGCCCTCTTCTTCCGGCTCGACACGGACGCGCCGTCGCGGGCTCCTCGCGCGGCGGTCGAGGCGAACTGAGCCACAAAGATTCCCACAACCAGAAAGACAGGAATGATGACCCGAACCCTCAGCGAAGAGACGATTGCACTCGTCAAGGCGACTGTCCCGGCACTTGAAGCCCATGGCCTCGATATCGTGCGCGAGATGTATGCCCGCATGTTCGAGAACCGGGAGATCCGCGATCTCTTCAACCAGTCCCATCACGGCGACAGCGGTTCGCAGCCACGCGCGCTGACGGGGGCGATCCTCGCTTATGCCAGCAATATCGAGAACCTGGCCGCGCTGGCGCCCGCCGTGGAACGGATCGCGCAGAAGCATGTCGGCCTGCAGATCCTGCCCGAACATTATCCCCATGTTGCGCAAGCACTGCTGGGCGCGATCAAGACCGTACTTGGCGAAGCTGCCACGCCGGAAATCCTCAATGCCTGGGGCGAGGCATACTGGTTCCTTGCCGACATTCTCATTGCCCGCGAGACGATGGTCTACACGAAGCAGCGCGAGGCCGAAGGTGGCTGGAATGGCTGGCGCGATTTCCGGATCGACGCAGTCGTCGAGGAAAGCAGCGTGATCAAATCCTTCATCTTGCGGCCGGTGGATGGACAGCCGGTGCTACGTCACAAGCCCGGCCAGTACCTGACCTTCTCTTTCGAGATACCGGGTCATCCGCCGGTGAAGCGCAACTACTCGATCTCGTCTGCGGCCAATGGCGAGACCTATCGCATCTCGGTCAAGCGCGAAGCGCTGGGGCTTGCTTCCGGCTGGCTGCATGACCAGGCAGCAGTCGGGACGGTGTTGAAGGTCGCCCCGCCTGCCGGGGAATTCTTTCTTCCCGAACACACGGAGCGACCGGTCGTCCTGCTGTCTGGTGGCGTGGGCCTGACTCCAATGGTCGCCATGCTGGAAGCACTGGCTGAACGCGGCGAAATCCAGCCCGTGCAATATATTCATGGCACGCATAACCGCGACACTCATGCCATGTCCGATCATGTTCGCCAGCTTGCCTCGGCACACCCGAATTTCACCGTCATGGATTTCCACCAAACGCCCTATGACGATGAGGTCCGGGGCGAGCATTACGATCACGCCGGGATCATCACCGATGATTGGCTGCTGGCGCACGCGGCAGTTAATCAAGCGGACTATTTCATCTGCGGCCCGCGTCCGTTTCTTCGCGCAGCCGTTTCGGCCCTGTCGTTGGCTGGTGTGCCTTCTGCCCGGATCCACTACGAGTTTTTCGGACCGGCTGACGAATTGCTCGCCGCCTGATTAAACGGTTCAAAACTCATGTTCCCCGGGGAGCCTTGCCGATTTGGCAGGGCTCCCTGCATCTTTAAATGCGGTGGTCACACACCCAGTCGAAAGCTTCACTTGTTCAAACAGCTGATTTCTCATTCTGCAAAGCTCATGCCGCAGGCTGCCATTGGCCATCTCGGCTGGCTACGCGGAGCGATCGGTGCCGGTTTCGCTATTATAGCCGCAGGTGCAATTACCATCGTTTTCCTGGGGGCGAACAGCGCGGCCTTGCCTTGGCTGGTCGCGCCGATGGGGGCATCCGCAGTGCTTTTATTTGCTGTTCCGGCCAGCCCTCTGGCTCAGCCATGGCCGGTCATTGGCGGCGACCTTCTGTCGGCCGTGATCGGAATAGGTGCAGGCGTACTGATCGGAAGCCCCTTGATCAGTGCCGGACTGGCGGTCTGTCTTGCCATCGCTGCCATGTCCTTGGCGCGATGCCTTCATCCACCGGGCGGAGCATGTGCGCTTCTATGCGCGCTTGGTGCGGCGGGACCTGATGCCTGGGGTTGGGCCTATATGCTGCCAATCGCGATCAATGTGTTTGGTCTTGCTGCCTTCGGATGGCTTTACAACAACCTGACAGGTCACCCCTGGCCCCACCGGCTCGTTGTGCCCAGCACCCAGCACGCAAGGATGGCGACCGCCTACACGCACGAAGACCTCGAAGTCGTCCTTGCTGACTGGAACGAGGTTCTGGATGTCGACATCGATGATCTCGATGCGATCTATCAGGCACTTCAGCGGCAGGTTCAAAGGCGGGAGGGACAGGGCGGGTAAGTTCTACTCAAGACCCACGATCGGCCATTCCCATCAAAGCGTCGCTTTCAACAAGCCGACAATGAAGGCTGCGACCGTGACCAGAAGAAGTAGCAACGCTATGTTCGCTGCTCTCCAACTCTTTTCGCCACGGGACAGCATTTCCTCAAATTCCAGATCGATTTGGGAATCATCGGATTGCCCTTCTGTGGGTTGATCAAGGAAAGGCGAAATTAGTTCCGCAGCGCTTACAGTGGCCTTCGGTATCGGCAACAAGAACCTGCAGCCGTGACGCACACCGTCGATCCATACGATTTCGGCGGCACACTCTCCTGATATTGGCAGATCGATATGGAGGGTTTCACCAGGGCGGAGCGCAGCCCTCGTCTCCAGAAGTAGACCTGTCTCGGAAAGGTTGCGGATTATCGCCGGGGATCCGGAACTTGCGGCCTTCGCCTCAACCTCTACCCTGACTGTCCGTCGCGCCCGTGAGCGACCATCGCGCACCGCCTTTTCGGTATGAAGTCTCGCTATGAACATTTGCACCCCCAGTTTGGCAGCGATGCTCAGCGGTGAAGGTTAACAATTCCCTAGGCTTAACTAATGTAAATACCCTTCTGCATGTGAGCCTGATTTGTAAGCCTGCGCCATCTGGCGAATAATTGCCGTCAATCAATCGTCCACTATCGCCATGAAGTGCCTGAAGGCCGCCGGTCCGCTATCGTTTAGAGTTTCGGACGCCGTGAGGCATCGGAAAGCCGGCGGTGCCCGAACCAGCGGGCCGCAAGCGGTTATCTATGGGGATTTCGGATTCGGAAAGTGCTGGGCGCTGGTGAGCGTGGCCGATAATGCCAGCGTCGAATTATACTAAGTAACGCCATGTTGATCACTTCAGGAACTCCCGACCAGCAAGCAAGGTATCGTGCCAATGGCCAATGTTGGTCATTGGAGAAGTGCCATGGGACATTCAGATCTAGACCCCGCCATTCATGATCGGCGGCCTTGGAACGCAGGACAGACTATCGGTCCTAAACGCCCGCTGAAACCGAGAGATATCTGGGCTATCCGGTTCTTCCTAGATGAGCACAAGCGAATACGAGATCGGGCTTTGTTCGACCTCGCCATCGACAGCAAGCTGCGAGGCTGTGATCTTGTGAAAATCCGGATCGGCGACTTGGTTAGCGGTTGTGCAGTCCGTAATCGAGCAACGGTCATCCAGCAGAAGACCCGACGGCCCGTTCAGTTCGAGATCATGACGGAAGCACGAAAGAGCCTGACCGTCTGGCTTGAACGACGAGGAGGCTCATTCCTCAATTTCGTGTTTCCGAGCAGGATCGATTATCAGGGGCACCTGAGTACCCGGCAATATGCGCGGCTCGTAGATGAGTGGGTGTCAACTGTCGGGCTCGACAAACGGGAATATGGTACGCATTCGCTTCGGCGCACCAAGGCTTCAATTATATACAAGGCCACGGGCAACTTGAGGGCAGTGCAGATATTGCTGGGGCATACCAATATCGAGAACACCGTTCGCTATCTGGGCGTCGATATTGACGATGCCCTGACGCTATCGGAGCGAACTGAGGTTTAATGAGGGAGCTGGCTCCTTGGGCCGCGTCCCAAGGGGCCGGTCTAACCCGTGAACGAAGGACAGCTTCTAGCGACGCGAAACCAAACGCTAACGTCAGCATTGTCGGCGGTTCGAGGCCTAACGTGTCGCCAAGCTAATACTCGAACGCGGCGGAAGAAAACCGCCGTTGGTCGGCACCGGCTCTTTGCATTTCGATCAATTTTTCACTTCAACGGGCAAACCGGCCACCATCAGGACAACCTGCTCGACAGCGGCAGCCACAGCCTGGTTCAATCGACCAGCCTCGTCGCGAAAGCGCCGCGCTAATGCATTATCGGGCACAATTCCAAGGCCCACTTCGTTTGCAACCAAAGCAATTGGCCGCGGACAGACGATGACCGCTTCGACCAGTTCCGATACCGGCGGATGCTTCTCCGCAAGTATCCAATTCGACAACCACAATGTCAGGCAATCGACTAGGATCGCATCGGAATTTCCGCCCGCGTCCGCGATAGAGCCAGCCAAATCCATCGGCGCTTCCAGCGTTTGCCACGCGTCGCCGCGATCCGCGCGATGCCGTTCAATACGCTGCGCCATCTCCTCGTCAAGAGCCTGCGCCGTCGCGATATAGGCAAAGCAGGTGCCTTGCGCCGCGACCCAGTTCTCGGCAAAGCGGCTTTTGCCCGAACGCGCGCCGCCTAGTACGAGAAGCGTGCTCATGCCCCGGCCCCCGTCAGCGCGACCAGCCCGTCGATGTCGAGCGCCTGTTCCAGTACCGCTGCAATATCGTCCAGCGCCGCATCGACGCGCGCGCCGTGGTCTGCCCCATGCGACCCCACGCCGATCCGCACCAACAAGGCGCTGCGCAGTGGGCCGGAGGACAACATGCCATGGCAATAGGTGCCGGCAACCAGCCCATCGGGACTTTGCGCGCCATCTGCCCCCGCGCCTGCCCGCGCAACACTCAGGATTGAGAACGGCCGCGCACAATCCGGCCCATCCGTGCGGCCCATATGGATTTCATAGCCCGTGAATTCGGCGCCCCATGCCGTGCCGCCGATTTGCGCGACCTGCTTGTCGCCTGTTAGCACAGTCTCCACATCCAGCAGGCCCAGCCCTCGCACTTCGCCCGCAGCCCCCTCAACCCCGTACTGATCGCGGATCGTACGGCCCAGCATCTGATAACCGCCGCAAATACCCAGCACCGCACCGCCGCGCCGGTAATGCGCGATGATATCGATGTCCCACCCCTGTTCGCGCAGGAACCGCATATCGGCCATGCTGGCCTTTGACCCCGGCAGCACGACAAGATCGCAAACCGGGATCGGACTGCCCGGCGGCACCATTACCAGTTCCACTT
This sequence comes from Croceicoccus mobilis, assembly GCF_001661965.1. Taxonomy (GTDB): domain Bacteria; phylum Pseudomonadota; class Alphaproteobacteria; order Sphingomonadales; family Sphingomonadaceae; genus Croceicoccus; species Croceicoccus mobilis. The sequence continues at coordinate 98,165 of NZ_LYWZ01000024.1, read as the reverse complement.
CCGGCTCGGCCTTTAACGGATCGAGATCGTCGAAATTGGCGATGCGGGGTAAGATCGGGCAGGCGATGCGCTTGCGTCCCGCCCTGTCCGCACTGCCGCGTTCCAGCACCACAGCGTCCTCGCTGGGCAGATGATCCGCCTTGGTCAGCCACGGTACCACGCCGAACCCACCCCAGCCAGTCAGCTGTTCGATGGCGGTGTAACCATCGGCGAACAGTGCCGGATCGCCGCGAAACTTGTTTACGATAAAGCCGCGGATCATCGCCGCATCGGCAGGATCGATCACCGCCTTCGTTCCGGCAAGTGCTGCGATTACCCCGCCGCGATCTATATCGCCGACCAGCACCACCGGAACACCAGCGGCGCGGGCGAAACCCATATTGGCTATATCGCCCGCCCGCAGGTTGATTTCCGCTGGCGATCCAGCCCCTTCGACGACGACTAAATCGCAGCGCGCCGACAATCGGGCATAGCTTTCCATCACATCGCCTAGCAAAGCACCACGCGCCTGCCGGAACATCGCTGACCCCAACGTACCGCGCACCCGCCCATGCACCACCATCTGCGATGTGCGATCCGCTTGCGGCTTGAGCAGAACGGGGTTCATGTCGGTGTGCAATTCCGCGCGGGCGGCCAGCGCCTGTGTTGCCTGTGCGCGTCCGATTTCTCCGCCTTCGGGGGTGACGGCGGCGTTGTTCGACATGTTCTGCGGCTTGAACGGCAGCACTATCGTGCCGCGATTGGCCAGCGCGCGGCACAGCCCCGCGACCAGTACCGATTTCCCGACATCGGACCCTGTGCCCTGAAGCATCAAACCGGCCATGCCCATCCTCCCCCAATCAGCCCGGCAAATGCAGCCATCCAGACCAGCGCGCAGGCCCGTATATAAATACCGATAGCCCTGCGCAGATCGGCGGCGCACGCCTGTCCCCCCGCTCCGATAACCGGCTTTGGATATGTCTCCCCGTCATAGGAAGCCGGTCCCGCCAGCCATACGCCAAGCGCGCCCGCCATCGCCGCCTCGGGCCAACCGGCATTGGGAGAGGCGTGGTTTGCATGGTCGCGCCACATGGTCTGCCAACCGCCCCATCCGGCGAGGCAGATCAATATGCCCGTGATCCGCGCGGGGATAAAATTGGCTATATCGTCGGTCCGCGCCGCGACACGCCCGAAATACCCCCACGGGTCTTCCTTATGCCCGATCAGGCTATCGGCGGTGCTGGTCGCCTTGAACGCCCAGACACCGGGTAGGCCCAGCACCATCAGCCAGAATAAGGGCGCGACAACCCCGTCGCATAAACTTTCGGCAAGGCTTTCGATGGCCGCTCGCGATATGCCCGCATGGTCCAGATTGGCGGTATCGCGGCCTACGATCTTGCCAACCGCCTGACGCGCCTGCGACAGGTCGCCCGCGTTTAGTGCGGTCAGCACCGGCCTTGCGTGTTCGAACAGGCTGCGCTGCGCGATGGCGGGAAAGGCAAGCAAGGCGATGGCAAACCAGCTGAAAGAACCGAAAAAATGCCGCATCGCAACCTCTGCCGCCCATGCCGCCGCAACAGCGACGCCCATCACCAGCAACAGCGTCAGCGCCCCGCCTGCCAGCCGCCGGCGGGCGCTGTAGGCGGGCCTGTTCCATCGCCGCGCACCCCAAGCGATCACGCGGGCAAACGCGCCGACCGGATGGCCCGCATGGCGATACAGCCGTTCCGGCCAGCCAATTGCCGCGTCCAACATCAACGCCGCTAGCACCACCGGCTCAGCCATCGGAAAGCGCCTTGTCGAGCCGGCTCAGCGCCGCATCGTCGCGCGGCAGACCGAACCGCAACCAGTCCGGCCTATCCGCGAAAGGCCGCGTCAAAATATGCCTTGCGGCCAACGCATCGAACAGAGACCCCGCCTGGCCGTACTCGATCAGGCGGAACAGGGGTGATCCCCCGACCGGCGCATATCCATGCCGCCGCAACACCGCATCAAGCGCGGCGGCACGCAGCGGCAAGGTTGCGCGCGTCGCGGCAATCCATCGCGCATCGCTATAGGCAGCCATGCCGATATTTAGCGCAGCGGCGGGCAAAGGCCAGTCGCCCAGCAATCGGCGCAATCCAGCAACAATCACAGGCGGCGCGATTGCAAAGCCCAGTCGCACCCCCGCAAGACCAAAGAACTTGCCGAACGATCGCGTCACGATCAGTGCGCGCCCCTCCCGCACGTCGTCCGCGACGCTGATGTCAGGCGCGGGGTCGGCAAAGGCTTCGTCCACAACCAGCCACCCGCCCGCAGCTTCCTGCCGCGCCAGCCATTGGCGCAGGACGGCAGGGGGCATGATGCGCCCGTCGGGATTGTTCGGATTGGCCACGATCAGCACCGCCCGCTCGTCCGCAGGATCGCTGACAGCAGGGCGGCTGTCCGTGAATATGGCGCGATGTGTGCGATAGCATGGGAGTACAAACCGCCCTGGCAGGTCCAGCGCCACGCCTAGCAAACGCAGGCCGATCTCGCTGCCCGGCACGGCGCAACAAAGCGCGGGATCGACCCCGAAATGCACCGCTGCAAGCTCCTCCAGCGCTGCCAGATGCGACGGCGAGGGCAGGCTTTGCCAGTCGAAGTGCATCTCCGCTGCGCGGGGCCACGGGTTGGGGTTGATGCCGGTCGACAGATCCAGCCATTGCGCCGCCTCACCGCCGAAACGCGCGCGCGCCTCATCCAGCCTGCCGCCGTGCCAGTGGAAGGCGCCGGTCATAATAACGCGACCCACGCCAACAGCAGGACGGTTTCGGTGACTTCGATCCCCGCGCCATGGCTGTCGCCCGATATGCCGCCAAGGCGCGAACGGACCCATGCACGCCACAGCCAGAATACGGGCACCGCCAGCGCCAAAACAGGCACAAACCATGCAGCTAACGCGCCAATCGCGCACCAGGGCGCGACATGCCGCCACCGGATCGCACCTGCGAAACGCGAACCCATACCTGCGTGCAAAGACGGCAGGGTCAGCGTCCAGACCAGCGGCCCGATCCGCGAAATGCAGGCAATGGCAGGCAAGGCCCAGGCTCCACCCCGCTGCGCCAGCAGGGACAAAAACACCAGCTTGGCCGCCAGTTGCAAGGTGATGGCGACCACGCCGAAACTGCCAATATGCGGATCGGCCAGAACGTCGGAAATCCGGCGCTTATCCTTGTGTCCTGCCCCCGCGGCATCCGCCACATCGCCCAGCCCGTCCAGATGCAAGCCGCCTGTAACCGCGACCCAACCGGCCATGCCAAACAAGGCGGCAAGCCACGGATCGACCGGCAAACCCGCCCATATGCCGCCCCATATCGCCAGTCCCACTGGTAGCCCCGCCAGCGGGAACCAGCGCATGGCAGCGGCGAAATCCGCCGCATCGGCGCGAACATCGGGCAATGGCAGTCGCGTCATAAACTGCAAGGCAAGAACTACCGGCTTCACTGCGCAAGCCCCGTAATCTGACCGGTCAGCCCGCCGTCCTGCCAAACGCGCATGGTCAGCGACGCGCCGTAGGGCAGATCGAATGCCCAGACGCCACGATGGTCCAGCCCCGTCAGAAGCGACACCGCCGCCCTGATCGCCCCTGCGTGCGAGACGACGATGGCCGGTCCCGATAGTGCCAGAATTGCCGCGCGCACACGCTTGCGCAATGCGCCCCAGCTTTCGCCGCCGGGCGGAGGATTCCTGTCCGGATCGGCCCAGAACCGTTGCAGCGCCGCTTCGGGCAACAGGGCAGGATCGCAGCCGTCCCATGCCCCGAAATCAAGCTCGCGCCAGCGCGGGTCCAGCTGGAGCGGCAGATCGCGATCGCGGGCGATGGCCCTGCCGCCCTCTGCTGCGCGGTGCAGGTCGGAAGCGATCACGCGATCCGCAGCGAGGTATCGTGCGCGAGCGACGAGACGATCATGCGCGCCATCGGCTGCAGGTTCGTCGCAATGACCCAGCATCAGCCCGCTACGAAGCGGCGGTCCGTGCCGCAGCAGGAATAAATCGAACGAGATCATATGGCCCCCGCGACGGCGGCTTCTTCGAATGTCGCCATGCCCCCGTGCGCCGCTAGCGCCGAGCGGACGATCTGCGCCGCCACCGCCGCGCCCGAGCCTTCGCCCAAACGCATGTCCAGCGCTAGCAGGGGGGCGAGGCGCAGCGCATCCAGCAAGCGCCCGTGCGCGCTCTCGCCCGAACAGTGGGCGGCAAGGCAATGGCCGGTGATTGCAGGCGTAAAGCGCGCCATCGGCGCCATCGCGGCGCAGGCGATGAACCCGTCGATCAGCACCGGAATGCGCCGGTGTCGCGCCGCCAGCATCGCGCCCGCCATGGCCGCAATCTCGCGTCCGCCCAATCTTTGCAAAAGCTTAAACGCAGAGCCGCAGTCGCTGGAATGCAGTGCCAGAGCCTCGTCCACGACGGCCCGCTTGCGCGCCAGCGCGGCATCGTCGATGCCCGAACCCTTGCCGACCCAATCCGCCGCATTCCCGCCAAAGCTGGCCGCGCACAGGGCCGCCGCAGGGGTCGTATTGCCGATGCCCATTTCGCCCGGCAGAAATAGCTGGCAATCGTCGGGCACGGCCGCCGCGCCTGCGTTCAATGCGGCAAGGCAGTCGGTCTCGCTCATCGCCGGACCTTGCGCGATATCGTCCGTCGGCCGGTCCAGGTCCAGCGCCACCACCGCCAGCGACGCGCCGCAGGCCCCGGCCAGCGCGTTGATCGCCGCGCCGCCGTTATGAAAATTCGCCACCATTTGCGCGGTCACTTCTGCGGGAAAGGCGCTGACCCCGCGTGCGGCACAGCCGTGGTTTCCGGCAAAGACGACGGCAGCGATCCGGTCCAGCGCAGGACGTTCCGCGCCCTGCCAGCCCGCAATGAACAGCGCGATTTCTTCCAACCGGCCAAGCGATCCGGCAGGCTTGGTCAATTGCGCCTGCCGCACGGCGGCAGCGTCACGCGCGGCATCGTCGGCCATGGGCAGGTTGCGTAATGCGCCGTCGAATGTCGCGGGGGTGGCAAAGCGGATCATGCGACCACGCCCCCTTCAGGAGGGATGCGGACGATGAAATGTCCCTTCACCCCCTCGGGCCAGTCGGCATAACGAACCTGCCCGTGTTCGCTGGCGGCATGATGCACGGCATAGTCCAGCACGGCGCGTGCGCTACCTTCATCAGGGGGGAAATCGCCAAGGACATAGCCGATCTTGCCCGCCGCGCGGATATGGACCGCGCAGTGGCGAGAACAGGAAAACAGGCAGGGCATTTCCTCCACCGCGATGGCCGCATAGCGCTGCTCGGCCTTTTGCAGGTCGCGCATGGCCGCTGCCAGCAGTGCACCGCCGCGCCGCCCTTCGTCATCCTCGCGACGATCGGCTGACAGGCGGCAGGTGCTGCAGACGACGACCGATGCGCCGCTACTGGCAGGGCGGAGCATTAGAAACGCGCCCTTGCGCCAAGAAAGGCGCTGCGTCCCAATGTGCCGTATCCGTTGGCGGTCGCGTAATCGGTGTCGAACAGGTTCTCGACCCGTCCATACAGCGCCAGCCCTTCGGCCACCGTCACCTCGGCGCGCAGATCGGTAAGCAGGTAATCGTCCAGCATGACCCCGCCCGCGCGGTCGCGGCTTTTGCCCGAATAGCGCAGCGCGATGCTGACCGAATAGCCGTCCTTCGGCGCATAGCCGAACGACCCGTTCGCTAGATAGCGCGGGACACGGGGCAATTGCTGGCCATAGGTCGCGCCGTCGCTGCGATCCTCGGCATCGATCCAGCTGACATTGCCGCGCGCGAACCAGCCCCCGAATTGCGCCGAACCGGCCAGTTCCACGCCGCGCGCCCGGCTTTCGTCAATATTGGCGTAATAGCCGAACCGCTCAACATCGGTGCCCGGAATATAGCATTCTTCAGGCAGCGTGCTGGTGGTGGGGCAATAGGCAAAATCGATCAAATTATCGCTGTCCCGCTCGAAATAGGTGGCAAACAGCGACACGCGCCGGTCTAACAGATGCTGCTCCACTCCCGCTTCCCAGCCCTTGGCATGTTCAGGCTGCAGATCCGCCGATCCGTATTGGGTGAACAGCTGATAGAGCGAGGGCGCCTTGAACCCCTCGGAATATTGGGCGCGCAATATGGTGCCGCCATTCCAAAGGGCGAAACTTCCGCCCGCGCTGAAGACAGTGTTGCCGCCGAAACGCGAATGATCGTCGTGGCGAACTCCGCCCTCCAGTGTCAGCCCCGCCATGGGCGACACCCGGGCCTGCGCATAGACACTGTCGATATCCGCTTCAGCCCGCGTGGTGGTGACGGGCAGAGTATTATCGCCCGGCGAAGCAGTGCGCATGCGCTGTTCCTCGCGCTCCGCACCGAAGGTGAAGTGCACGGCATCCGACAGGGCGAAACCGCCCTGATATTCGAAACGGCGGCTGCGGCCCTGCGCGTCGAATGTCTGGCTGCGCACCGAACGGTCGCGGTCGAAATTTTCGCGGTCGGTGCGGCTTTCCATTACGGCAAGCCGGTTGGTGAACCGCCCGTCCAGCAGCGCCGCATTCACGCCGGCATAGGCGGTCCACGCCTGCGTCAGCCCATATGCGCGTGTGTCGCCCGAAGAACCGTCGAAATCATTACGCCCGTCGGCATAAAATCCGCGCAGGTCCAGCGACAGGCCGGTCGCGATCCGCGCCGTCAGCGTGCCGCTGGCGGACTGACGGCGATAGCCGTCCCGCTCGGTTCCGTTCGTGCGCGCCGAAATGCCGTCGGTGGTGAAGGTACTGCCGGCGATGCGCCAGTCGATGGCCTTGCCGCTGCCACCTACGCCTGCCCGCGCGTTCAGCGTATTGCGCGATCCGGCTTCCAGCGTGACACGGCCTTCCAATGGCTCGGTCGGCCGTGCAGTGACCACATTGACCACCCCGCCAATCGCATGGCTGCCCCACAGGATCGATTGTGGCCCGCGCAGGATTTCGATCCGTTCGATATCGTCGGCAAACAGATTGCCGAAGTCGGCGCCGCCATCGGTGGTGGATGCATCAGACAGGCGCATGCCGTCGATCACCAGCAAGCTTTGCCCCGCATCGGCACCACGAATGCGCAGCGATGTCGCCGCGCCATAGCCTCCATTGCGCGACATGTTGATGCCGGGAGTGCGGACCAGAATATCGGTGACGGCGACGGGCTGCTCCGCCTCGATCGTTTCCAGATCGAGGATGGTGAAAGAGGACGATACGCGGTCGCTGTCGACCGGCGTGCGCAAGGCGGAAACGACGATTTCGCCGCTCGCATCATTGGCAATGGCGGCAGTCGAAAGGAACGATCCAGCAAGCAGCGCCGGAAGGAAAACAAGACGAAATTCGGGCATAAACAATCCCCACAAGTGACAAGTTGCCATGCGCGGATCGCAGCGGGGGAACGGCTGCCGCGCGAATACGCACCGGCCGTCCCGTCCGGCACGCGCCGCACGAGGCAGTTTCTGTCGTTTCACGAGGGACTTCCCCGTTCGGCCGGCACACCCTGTCCGGACGAAGAACGACAGCGTCAGGCAGGTCTCCTGGCTCGCGGGTCGATGCCGGTCCGGCCGCCTTCTCGGGGCGATGATCGCCCCAATGGCATGATGGCCGATGGCTCTCCGCTTACAGTTGCAGGGGCAGCCGCGGTCTTGAACCGCGTTCCCTTTTGATCCCCTTGCGGGGAACCTGTCGCTGGCGGGGCGGATAATGGCCTGCGAAACATATGGCAAGCCGCTTGTGGCTAGATGGTCGCTTGCATGATCGGCGGATGACCCCTATCGACAAGAATGTAACGGGTGCCCGCAAGGGCTTAATCGGGAAGTCCGGCGCGCAGGTTGCTACATCTGCGAATCCGGCACTGCTCCCGCAACTGTGACTGGTGAGCGTTCCGCCACAAGCCATTGGAAGGATTGTTTTCTTCCGAGAAGGCGGCGGAAATGCGTTGAACCGGTAAGTCAGGAAACCGGCCCGTTGCCGTCGTTCTTCGCCCGGGCGGGATGTACCGGTCGAACGAGGGCCCGACCCCCTTGGTGGACGACACTTGTGTGTGCGTTGAAAAGGGAGGGCCGCATCATTCGGCACTCGCAGATCATTTCGGCTGCCGCGGCCATACGCCGCGCCTGTCCCGCCGCTTTGCGCGGCGGGCAACGCATCGTTGTACCCCATGCAGGAGATCAATGATGACCGCCGTTTCGCTCGCAGGAAAGCGCCTGAATATCCGGCAATTCGATGCCGTTCTTTTCGCCGTGCTGGCCGTGGTGATGCTGGCCACCCGCCCGTATTCGCTGTCCGAATATATCCACCTTCCCGAAACCAGCCTCGCCAGCTTTTTCGTGGCGGGATTTTACCTCCGCTCGCGTCTTGCCTTTGCCGCGCTGTTCGCGCTGGGTTTCGTGATCGATGTGGTCACGATCTATGTGATGGGCGGTTCGGACTTTTGCTTTACCATCGCATATTGGATGCTTCTGCCTGCCTATGGCGTGATGTGGCTGGCGGGCAGGTTCGGCGCGGCGCGGTTGGGCATGAAACCGGCGACCCTGCCCGCGCTGATCGCCGTGCTGTGCGGCGCGACCTTCGTGTCGAGCCTGTTTTCCAGCGGCGGTTTCTATGCATTCAGCGGGCATTTCCCCGACGCCTCGCTGGCAGGTTTCCTGCCGCGCATCGAACGCTATTTCCCCGGCACGCTGGCCGCGACGCTCACCTGGGCGGGCATGGCGGCGATCGTCCATATTGCAGTGGAGCGGCTGACCGGACGTACAGTGCCGGACAGCAGCCGATGATCGGCAGCGACAACGACGCCATCAATGCCCGCCACCGCGAACGCACGCGCCAGCACAAGGTTGCGGTCGATAAAAGGATCGCCGCCGCCACGCAGGACAAGGGCCTCCTGCTGGTGATTACCGGCAATGGCAAGGGTAAGTCGTCGTCGGCTTTCGGCATGGTGGCGCGCACTTTGGGCTATGGCCACAAGGCGGCAGTATTCCAGTTCATCAAGGGCAAGGAGGAAGTGGGCGAGCGCGCCTTTTTCGCGCGCGACCCGAACATGCGCTGGGAACGCTGCGGCGAAGGGTTCACATGGGAAACGCAGGACCGCGACCGCGACATCGCCGCCGCCCGCGCCGGTTGGGAAAAGGCGAAAGAGGCTCTGGCCGATCCGTCCATCCACCTCGTCGTGCTGGACGAGCTGACCTATCTCGTTACCTATCGCTATCTCTCATTGGAAGAGATCATGCCCGCGATCGCGGCACGTCCGCCGATGCAACATGTGGTGATCACCGGCCGCGCCGCGCATGACGATTTTATCGCAGCTGCCGACACGGTCAGCGCGATCCGCGACGTGAAACACGCCTTTCGCGCCGGTATCCGCGCACAGCAGGGCATCGATCTGTGAGTGCAGCGGCGCATTGCCCCGCCCTGCTGGTCGCCGCACCTGCATCGGGGCAAGGAAAGACGAGCGTGACCGCCGCTCTCGCCCGCCGTCACCGCGATGCGGGGCGGCGGGTGCGCGTGTTCAAATGCGGGCCCGACTTCCTCGACCCGATGATCCTTGAACGGGCAAGCGGCCATCCGGTCCACCAGCTCGACCTGTTCATGGTGGGTGATAACCATTGCCGCCGCCTGCTGCACGATGCCGCGCAGGACGCCGACATCATTCTTGTCGAAGGGGTGATGGGCCTGTTTGACGGTGATCCTTCCGGCGCCGATATCGCCGCGCGGTTCGGCCTGCCGGTGCTAGCCGTGATCGACGGTTCGGCCATGGCACAAAGCTTCGGCGCGCTGGTCCACGGGCTGGCGGACTACCGGCAGGACGTTGCGGTCGACAGCGTAATCGCCAATCGCGTGGCAGGCGAACGCCACGCCGAAATGCTGCGCGACAGCGTGCGTGCGCCCGTTCGCTGGCTTGGCGCCTTGCCGCGCGATGCGGGTTTCGCGCTGCCCGAACGCCATCTGGGACTATTGATGGCGGCAGAGATCGCGGATCTGGACGCACGCATCGCGGCCTGCGCCGCCGCCTTGCCCGACGATGCGCTGGCCCTGCCTCCGCCCGTCGCCTTCCCCGCCCCCGCGCCCAGCAACGCACCCAGCAACGCCCCCGGCCCCCTGCCGCCGCTGCTGCAAGGGCGACGCATCGCCATCGCCCGCGATGCCTGTTTTGCGTTTATTTATGTCGATAACCTGGCCGTTCTGCGCGAATTGGGCGCCCAGCTGCGCTTTTTCTCTCCCCTTGCGGGAGAAGATTTGCCCGAATGCGACGCACTTTGGCTGCCAGGCGGCTATCCGGAACTGCATCCGGACATGTTGGCTGCTGACGGTAAGTGGCAGCGGAGTATCCGGCGCCATCATGCAATGGGCAAGCCCCTGCTGGCCGAATGCGGCGGCATGATGGTCTGCTCGGAGCGGTTGGAAACGTCGGACGGCGTTTTTCCAATGCTGGGGCTGCTGCCTGCGCAGGTGATCATGCAAAATCGACTGGGAGGGCTCGGTTTGCAGGAAATCAATCTGCGAACAGGTGTATTGCGTGGCCACAGCTTTCATTATTCGCGGATCGAAACCGGTCTGATACCGCTCTGCCGGTCACGCAATCCAAATGGCGGCAGGGACGAGGCCGTGTTCCGTTGCGGTTCCCTGCTGGCCAGCTATGTGCATTTCTATTTCCGGTCCGCTCCGGAAGCTACAGCAATGCTTTTCTAGGCCCGACGGTAATTCCGCGTTCTAAGTGGGATAGCTGCAGTGATGCTGAGCAGCGATCCGTTTGGCAACATGAATGAGTGTCCGCTCACAAGAAGCGGAAATTAATTCGTGTATGACCGCTATGTCGGCGTCAGAGGCCCTTTGGGCCTTGGCACCAACACGTCAGCCTCTGGTAGAATTCTCCGTCGAGTTGGCACGCTGCTCGATCGATCCTATTATGTCCGCCACCCGGTGCTCGTCGATCAGCCAGTTGCCATATCGGCCAACCCATTGCGCCTGACCACGGCAGACATCTTTGACCACTACGATCAACTCCTCACGCTTTTCGTTGCGTAGCGCAAATCGCCCATCAGGGATCTGGCTTAGCTTCAACCAACCCAAAGAAGTCTGGATCTCGCCAGCTATTGCCTTGCTGCTGGGAGATGAGACTGGAGCCGCTGAATGTGCGGTAGTTTGCGGCTCCGATGCGGCAATGTTGAGCCTGGCCCGCCAGTCAGTTCTGGCGAGAACGTGGGCTGCGACCAGGGCTTCGCATAGACTGGTGAAGGCTTCCTGTGAGTAGCCCCCCAACAGGTGTCGTCCGGCTAGTCCGAAAGCGTGTCCGAAGCCGATTTTCTCGGCCTCCGCATTCCACCAAGCCGCAAAGTTGTCCGATTTCACTATGCTAATGTCTTCAGGCATGTGGCGCCGGTCGATGCTCGACGTCGGAGAAATGAGGACGACGGGCTGGATCCCGCGGATTGCCTTTCCGCCGATCCGGTCCAACAGCTTCCGGAGCGCGATGCACCGGCGACGGGCCTGGTTGATGGGGGACGCAATCGGGCGAGGCTTGCCATTGAGCCAGACAGTCCAATCGCCGTGTTCGTCGCAGACCAGGCGGTCGCTATAGTTCTTCGTCTCCAGCACCCATGCCTTCGCCTGGAAGCGATGGATGACCAGGTGATCGATTTGCGCGAAGCTGTCATCGGTTTCAAAGCGCAGGTCGTGGATGAGCGCGAGCCGTTCGCTGTGCCCGAATTCACGATTGATGAAATGCGCCGCGTCCCGTTCGCCCGCGATGCCCGACCGGATGGCCTTGATCTGCCGAATTACAGCGGCACGATCCGCATGAGGCAACTCGTCCGCCAGTCGTTCCAACTCGGCCAGATCACCCGAACGATCGTCTGCGTCTTTGAAAATCATGCGACCCCAGGCATTTTACCCTGATGAGAATTTGCCGATATTGACCTGTATTATGCAATTACCCTTTCGATACGGATATTGTGAGCGTTGAAGATTGCCGAGTTTTAACTCGTTACTGACTGTCTGATGATATGGGGACGTCATGCAAAAATTCTTGATCCTCGCGGCACTCCTCCTTCCAGCATCGGCGCAGGCCCAGATGCTGTTCGGAAACCCTCGCGTCGTCGATGGGGATACGCTGGCCTTTAACGGATCATACGTTCGTCTGCATGGTATTGATGCTGTTGAACGGGACCAGGAGTGCATTCGCAGCGGTGAGCGCTGGCGTTGCGGCGAAGAGGCAGGGGCTGTCCTTTCGGAACTAGTCGCAAGGGGCACCGTGAATTGCAGGCAAATGGGCACTGACCAGTACGGCAGATCCGTCGCCATTTGCTCTGTCGACAGGGTCGATCTAGGACAGCGCATGGTACAAGCCGGACTGGCCGTCGCCCTGCCTCAATATAGCCGAGCATATGTTTCCGACGAACAGGCAGCCAAGGCCCAGCAGATTGGCATTTGGGCGTCGGAGTTTGAGCAACCTGCCGATTATCGCGCAGCACACCCGCAAAAGGCGCTGCCTCAAGCGCTGCGACGTACCAAAGGGCCGATGCCCACCATCGTCCCGACTTCTCCCAGGGACGAGGTTTATTTCCGGAACTGCCGTGAAGCGCGCGCTGCAGGCTATGCGCCCATGTATCGCGGCCAGCCCGGCTATCGCCCGGAGATGGACGGCGACAATGACGGTGTTGCGTGCGAACCGTATCGCGGACGCTGAGAATACTGGGCCAGAGGCAAGGGCGACTTCGCCGTCGTCATCGGTTCCGTCATTTATCCCTCTCGTGCAATTCTGCAGGTTGGCTCCGGACGTCCTGCTACCGGATGACATGTGACAAATCCTCTGATAATATGTACTTCCACTATAGGAATTGTCACATGCTTGCAGCGCCAGTGCCCCAACGGGCCAAGCTTCGCGATCTATTCGCTAACCGTACGATCATGCGGGCTGGCGAGCTGCGCGCAGCGGGCATTGGTCCGCAAACGATCGCGCGTGCGGTGGAAAATGGCGAGATTGAACGGGTTTCTCGCGGCGTATACCAGCGCAGCGAGGCAGACATGGAAGAACATCATATTCTGGCCGAGGCAGCGGCGCGTGTTCCCAAGGGGGTGATCGCCCTCACTTCCGCCCTCGCCTTTCACGGGCTGACGGATCAGATGCCGCGTAAAATCTGGATGGCGATCGGCCCAAGCGACTGGTCGCCGGTGCAATCCTATCCGCCGCTGCGCATTGTCCGCCTCACGGACCGCTATCTGCGCCACGGCATCGAACATCATGCGATCGCCGGGGTCGATGTACCGATCTACTCGATTCCCAAGACGCTGGCCGACGCATTCCGCAATCCCAAGCTGGTCGATCGTTCGGTCGCAGTCGAAGGGCTGCGGACGGCCCTCGAACAACGCAAGGCAACGCCCGGTGCGATCGCAGAAGGCGCCAAGGACGGCGGAGTATGGAAAACCATGCGACCATATCTCGAGGCCCTCACCTCCAATGGCTAAGTCTCCCGTGAACATTGCCAAATCCGTCAAGGACCGGCTGCTCAATATTGCCCGCAAGGAAGGTCGCGTCTTCGACGTCCTGCTGGTCCGCTTTGCACTCGAGCGCCTGCTCTTTCGACTGTCGATCTCGGATCACAAGGAACGCTTCGTGCTCAAGGGCGGAATGCTCGTCACCGCGTGGATCGACGATGATAACCGGGTCACGCGGGATGCCGACTTTCTAGGCCAAGGCACTACCGACCCTGACGGGCTGATCGCCGACTTTCGCGCGATCATGATGATCGAATGCGAAGATGGCCTGCAGTTTGACATCGACGCGCTTGATGCGAGGGCAATCCGCGAGGAAATGGAATATGGCGGCATCAGGCTAAAAACGGCCGCCTATCTGGAACGCACCCGGATCCCGGTGACGATCGACATCGGCTTTGGCGATGCGATGGCGGATGCCAGCCAAAGGATCGATTATCCAACGCTGCTGGACTTTCCTGCCCCTTACATACGCGTCTATCCGCCAGCGACCGTCATTGCCGAAAAATTCCAGGCTATGGTCGCACTCGGTGTGCTGAACGGGCGAATGAAAGATTACTACGATCTTTGGGCCATTCCGAGAAGCCTGGACATCACTCCAGACGACCTCGACGCCGCGATCCTCGCAACCTTTGACAGGCGCGGCACAGCTATCCCCTCCTCCAGACCGCCCGGACTGTCGAGCGACATGTTGGAGGACGAGGCAAAGCAGCGCCAATGGCGCGCCTATGCCGCATCGATCGAACTTAAAGGTATCGATCTGGATGCAGTTCTGGACGCAGTGTGGGGGCTTGTCGGTCCATCCTGCGAAAGGCTTTTGGCCAAAAAATCTTAAACCGAGCGACCCATTAGATCTATTCACGAGAGGCGCTTGCGGGTGAGCGCGCTCAACCGTATTTGGCAATCCTCCATGCGCTTTTCGCACTTGCGATATTGCAACTGCGAAAGCATATAGGATCTGCCTTTCAGGCATCCTCTCCCAAACTTTCAAGCCCGGCGCATGACGTGCCGGGCTTTTTTATTCGCGACATCTACGCTTGAACGAGTGGCCGTCCCTTCCGGCTAGCGATCCCCTTCGGTGGATCCAGCTCTTTAGACCAGCGTTGGCCGCGAGCGCATAGCGTTCAGCACCGGGGGAGCGACGATATAGACCGCATGACGCCCCCCTCCCCTGTTCTGGTGGCCTCGGACCCGTCCTGCATAATAGCGCCGGACGAAACCAGCCTTGACCAGATCGGATACGGCACGGCTGACATTCGCCTTACCGACTGCCAGCGCTTCCTCTTCGAGCGCAGCTGCGACAAGCATTTTATCACTAGCGCGGGGACCAAGGCGCTCTTCCACCTTTCGCCTCAAGGTCGCCCGGCGGCGATCATACGCAGCTAGCGGAACGAGCTTGCCTGCCACCCATTCGCGCAGAGGCTGGGGTACGCCGTCAGCGCCGGCCACCCATGGCCCTGCCCGCCCGTCGGGCCGCGCTGCCTCTGCGATAAGGCCCAGCACCATGAAGGCGTAGCGAGGCCTGCGCGAAGAATGCGCAAGCGCGTGCAGGATCGAGCCGATATCGGGCCGTTCGGATAGAGCGGGCGAGTACATAAGGTGAATCTGACACGGATCGAATCGCTTGTGAATCCCGCAAATGCGCTGGTCGCCATCTGCATGCGCACTTTGTCATCCGTGACACTTTGCCTGCGGCAACGCGATCGACCGTGTTACCGGCTGAACTAAACCGATGGATGTCGCGAATGATCACACCCGAATTCAGGTCGGCGCGGCTGCATGGCTTTTCGGCTGCCTCGGTAAAGTGTCACCGGTGGCGCAGTATGCATGGCTCGACGTTTGAAGCCCAGCATCCGCGTATCGTCGGCCTGTCAGCCGAGCGGAAACAGCGATGGCTTCAGGTGCGCGGTAGCGTATTGGGCAGGTCCGGTGATCGCCAAGCAAGCGGCAGCGAGGAGACTCTGAATTTCGCTCGACCGGGTTGAGCTATCAACGCGTCGCGAGAATTGATCGGCTTGGGCGACCAAAGCCGCTCCCGGCTTCTGGACATACCGAAGCAAGTCTGGATCTGGCTGGATCCTAGCGGAAAAGCTCGACGCTAAGCATCGATCGTAATCGGCTGAACAGGCTCGGCTCATCGAGTCCGCGGATCCGACCATATTTCCGAATGCGCGCGGTTTCGGATAGGGGTCTGCTTCCCATCCCCGCGGCAACGCCACGGCTCTTATGGATCGTGTAGCGCGACATATCCGGAGCTTTAACTGTTCACCCTGTCGCCGACAAGCAACGCTTTGCCGTTATCGTCGCTTACAGCACGCTCCCTGAGTCACCCGGCGAGCTTCAAGGATATTCTGCCAGCACGGTAGTGGAAGAGGGTCGCCAGAGCCGAAACAGCCGAGCGATCGGTCAGACCTGGCGTGTCTAAACCCATCTCTAGACCGTGCATGATACGCTCGCAAAGCGATAATCCGCGCACCCTGACCATCTCGTAATCGACGCCTGCATCGGCTGCGAAGCGCTCGAAGCTTCCGGCCGACATGGCTTCGAGCGTTCTGGCACCTCCATATTTCATCGCGAACCTGTTCGACAGCTCCGGCCAGACCACCGTCGAGACCAGATCGTAGAGCGGCGCAAGCACCACCTCACCGCTGTCTCCGCGCAACAGGCTGAAGTTCTTGGCATGTGCGTCGGCATTGCCAATGACGAGAATGAGAGCGCGGCATCGATCAGCTTGAGAATTTCCGTCTCGGGATCTGTCCCGGCGCGCTTGACGAGATCGAAGCAGTCCCGGAACACCGGCCCGCCATCGCTTCTCTGCTGGCTGTACGTGCTGAATTGGTCGAGCAGATCAAGGAAATGGATCGCCGCATGCGCGTCATCGCAAGCCAGTCACACGCCTGCGCGATCCTCATGACCATCCCAGGTGTTGGTGTGCAGACATCCGCCGCCTTTGCCGCTGCGGTGGATGAGACAGCCCGCTTCCGACAATCGCGCAATGCCGGCGCCTAATTCGGCCTGGTGCCCAGGCGCTACCAATCGGGCGAACTCAACTGGACGGGCCGAATCACCAAGCAAGGTGACGGGACCGTTCGCAAGCTGCTCTACGAAGCGGCCAACTCGATCCTCACCCGCAGCCGCGAGACCTTCTTGCACGCCGCCTCGCAGTGATCATGCACGCTATGCTGCGCGACGCGCACTTTGTTCCATGCATGAGGTAGGGTAGAACTCATTTTTCCGCGGTGAAGCATCATAGTTGATCCGAGCGCGGTGTCCTGCGAGGGAACGCAGGGCCGAACGATATGCAAAGGTTACTGGATGGGCTAACAAGCCCGCTTCGAGTCAATGCAACGCTCGCCTCTGTGAGACCCGATAAAGCACGGCCAGCTTCCGGCTCGGTCAGTGCGGACAGATCCTTTAAGCCCTCAAGGGATCAACACCGCCAGCGTCTTGCAATTACAGATCCTGAGCCTACAAGATTGCACCTGCACATCGGCTGCCAAAAGTCGATTGGACGCGTGTCGTGAAAGTGTTCTATCGAACGGTTGCCCCATGTATTCGACGGTAGAACGGGTCGCCTCCCCGGTCGGCCACCAACTCAATCGCGCCGCCATGGGCGAGCACGACTGGAACTTGCCGTTCCTGATCCTCCAACGCATAAGATCGGATCAGCCCCGGACGCATAATCGGGAATGCGGTAACCAACCCCCGTATCAGAGCTTGATCACCGACGTCTCTCAGGCCCCACCTCCACCTGTGTGCGGATGCACACGCACCGCTCTTTGCCGAACGGATGATGCCACGCGCACTGAGTGTTGACAGCGGATATCAGAGCGCTGTCCTGTCCCCACCTTGCGCCGTTGATCTGAAGCGTCATACTCATCCGCGCCCATCAGCGAGACGATCAGCGGCGCGACATCGTCGGCCAGCTGGTGTTCGTACGCCGCGTCGTCCGCGACGGCCCGCCTTGCCGTGCCCGCTGAGCGCCCTCAGCCCGTCACGGCGACGCGGCGGCCCGCAAGCGGCGCAAGGAAGGCGGCAGCGAGAATGGCGAACCCGCTCAGGACCAAAGTCAGGTCGTAAGATCCGGTCAGCTCGCGCCCGCGCCCGGCCAAAAGCGGGCTGAACCCATAGCCCAGTGCGAACACGCTGTAGTGCCAGCCGTAGATCGCTCCGTAGGCGCGCTGGCCGAACAGCCGGGCGCACAGGAAGGCGATGAGATCGATTTCCGCGCCAGCAGCGAGACCGAGGAGCAGCACCGCGACCACCGCGAATTGCAGGCCGAATCCGTAAAGCAACAGGGCCCCGGCGGCCGCAAGAGCGAGGATGGTAAAGGAAACCAGTGTGGCTGGGATGCGGTCCAGCAGCCAGCCCACGGCAATCCGCCCGGCAACGCTGGATATTCCGATCAGCGAAGCGAGACCTGCGGCCTTGTAGGGGGCGGCACCCATTTCGCGGAACATCGGAACGAAATGCACGACCAGCCCCGCAACGCCGAGCGCCATAAATGCCGCCATGGTGGACAGCGCCCAGAACTGCATGGTGCACGCCGCTTCGCCAAAGCTCATGCCGGTGGAGGCGGTCTCCCGCCGATCACCGCGATCGCTTTCCGCCCCGCGAAAGCCGAGATAGACCAGCGGCGCGATAACACAGGCGCTGAGCCCGAGGCCCGCAAAGGCCGTGCGCCAGCCGCCTAGCTCGATCAGCCCGGTTGCGGCAAGCGGTACCCAGAAGCCGGAAATGCCTGCGCCAGTGAGCGCGATGCCGATGGCCAGCCCCCGGTGCTTGTCAAACGCGCCAGCGACCGGACGAACCATGACAATGGGTGTCGACCCGACACCGACCACCGCGATCACGAAATAAGCGATCCAGAGCTGGACCAGGCTCTGGAGGTAAAAACCCAGCCCGATCAGCATGATTCCATAAAGGAGCGTGCTGCCCGCCGCGATCCGTGCAGCACCGAAACTATCGCTGAGACGGCCGGCAACTGGACCGGAGAGGAACAGCCCGATCGTCAGAAGAGTGACCGCGAAGGAGAGCGAGTCGCGCGGCCACCCGAACTCGGCCTCCAGCGGGCCCATGAAGGCTCCCATGCTGTAGAACATGGTGGCCGGCATGCTGGCGGTGAGCCCCAGGAAGGCCGCGCCGAGGATGCCGCGGTTGTCGGCAAACTCGGCGCTATACACGCCGGGGAGCAGCCGCCGGCCACCCAAAGGAGACTTCCCGTCAATCAAATCGGTATTCGATGTACAGACCGTAGGTGCGCGGCATGCCGGGCACGCTGAAGATCGTGTCGATCACTGTGTCGACGGTGGTATAGTATTTCTCGTTCAGCACGTTGCGGCCGAACAGCCCCAGTTCCAGCCGGTCTTCCATCAGCGTCGTCGACACCGTGCCGTTGACGAGTGTGTATGGATCGATGCGGAATTCCTGCCCGGCTCCCACGGCGCCTTCGGCCGCCCCCTGATAGCTTGCGCTGAGGACGGCTTTCAGCCCCACCGCAGGGCTGATCCGCCCGTCATAGGCGAGCTGGCCGTTGACTTGCCAGTTTGGCGTATTGGGAAATTCATTTCCCGCAAAGTCCTCCAGATTGCCAAGTCGATTGATGCCCACGAACTCGGTGATCTCGCTGTGCACATAGGTTGCGCTCGTCTGCAGCCGCAGCTCGTTGGTCGCCTGCACGAATGCTTCCAGTTCCGCGCCGTAGACTTCGGACTTGGGGACATTGACGATGCGTGACAGCGTTGTGAACACCGGATCCTCGACGTCACCGAACAGTTGCTTGTCCTTATACTGGTAGAAAAAGCCACTCGCGTTGAAGCGCAGGAAGTCTACCGGGGAGAGTTTCGCGCCAATCTCATATGCCGTGAGCCGTTCCTGCACCGCCGGTTCGAACTGCGTTTCCACGTTGGCGGGAAGAACCGGAAACGCGCCCGACTTGTATCCGCGCGAAACGGTCGCGTAGAGCAGCGCGTCGGGATCGGGTTCGAAATTGACCCCTGCCCGCCAGGATACATTGTTCTGCGCGAGCTTCTTGCGCGCCAGCACGTTGTCCGAGAAATCGGCGCTGTAAGTCAGACACTCGTTCGGCTGCACATTGGTATTCGAGCCGGTCAGCGCGGCGACGGCCGTATTCCAGATCGGGACCGTGTTGCCGTCTGCGTCCTGCGAACAGCCCGAGAAGCGAATCGTGTCTTCGGTGTAGCGCGCACCGCCGACCAGGCTAAGGCGATCGGTCACCGCCCATTCGGCATTGGCAAGCAGGGACCAGGACTTGTTGGACTGGTTAGTGATATTGCGGAAGTTGCGGAAGCCGCCCGCGACCTCCTCCGGCGTGTAGGTCGTTTGCGGAATCGTACCGCCAAAGAACCGCAGCAGGCGCACGGTCGAATTTTCATCGTAATAGCCGAACTGGTTGTCGGTCAGCCGGTCACGCGCATAGAAGCCGCCGAGCATCCAGGTGACGCTGTCGAAATCGCCGGACAGGCGCAGTTCCTCGGACCAGCTCTCGATATCGCCGTCCGATTGATAGGCAAGAATCTCGAACGGGGTGCCGTCCAGGTCGGTGAAATCGCGCCGCTTCAGATCGTGGTAGCCCGTGAGGGAGGTCAAGGTGAGGTCGGGCGAAAATTCATAATCGACGCGCAGTTTCGCCGAAACGAAGCGGGAATCGGTGCGGAACGCGGGCTTGCCGTCCTCGGCGGCGTCCCAGTCGGCCAAGCGGCTGTTCCCGTCGTCGAACACCGCGTCTTCGATGCCTGGAATGGCGAAGGCCGGGCGAGCGAGATCGAGCGAGGTCGCCTGCGGCGCGACGGTATCCGAGTTGTCGTCCCACCAGGAGAGGGAAAGCGCCACCGTCAACGCCGATGTCGGCTCCCATGCCAGCGATCCGCGCAGGCCCGTACGGTCGACCTTGCCGAGCCGCTCGTCACGCGTGCGGCTGCGCTGCCATCCCTTGTCCCGGTTCTCGGCCCGTCCGGCAAGACGCACGGCGAGCGTATCCGAGAGCGGCAGGTTCACGAAACCCTCGATATTATAGGTCTCGTAATTGCCCGCCTCGGCGCGCAGCTTCGCTTCAAGGAAGTTGCCGGGCTTGGCGGTGATGAAATTGACGAGTCCGCCGGTGGTGTTGCGGCCGTAGAGCGTTCCCTGCGGACCCTTCAGAACCTCCACCCGTTCAATGTCGAACAGCGGACCGTTACCCATGTAGGGAAAGGCATAGGCAACCTCGTCCACGTAAATGCCGACTGGGCTGGTCGACGACAGGTTCGGCGTCTGGAAGCCCACGCCGCGCAAGGTGTAGATCGGCGTGTTGGCATTGGACCGGCTGAAATTGAAGCCGGCAACCACCTGCGTCAGGTCGCTGGCCGAGGCGACGCCCGAATCCCTGAGCGAGTCGCCGGTGAAGGCCTGGATCGACATGCCGACGTCGTCCACGCTCTGGCTGCGCTTCTGCGCGGTAACGACGATCGGATCGCCTTCGGCCGCAGACGCGGCCTCTTTTTCAGGGGCATCGGCTGCCTGCGCAACGGCAACGCCAGACGCGCCGAACACGCCGAGCGCAACGCCCGCGAGCAGACCATAGAGATCTTTGGACATTATTGATTTCCTCCCCGTGCCGTCTCGTGGTCGGACGACTATTGAGGGTAGACTGATAGTGCGGCGCGAAGAAATGTGCGATGGCATAGCGCGTCACGGTGCGTCCGTTCGTGCCATATTGCGGGCACGGTATGTCATGAACCTCTATCGATCCCAGCGCAGCTTGTATCGTAGATCGCCGGGGTGATAAGCTCCCCCACATTGCGCCACAGCTTTGTTACCTATCTGCTCGAACAGGATGTTGATATTCGTGCCATCCAGGTTCTGCTGGGACGCACCAAGGTCGCGACGAGGAAGTTCTATGCCGTGACCAAGCCGCTCGACCGCCACATGGAATTGATGGAAGGCAAAGGCCGGGCAGCTGACATGTTTCGGGTCATGTCAGCGATCGAGCACTGCCGCACCGCTGCGCTGGGCGGGCACGTCGAGGCTTGCAATCGAGGCAGGATCAAACGGCAAACCATAGGAAAAGCATGCCCCCTATACGGCTGTTGCCATCACGCCCGGCGATGGGCATCAAAACGGCACAAGATCGCTGCGGTGGAAGATCGGTGCAGCCACCGTGCAACGCCGCTCAGCGCAGGTCACGTCAGCTTCAACGGTCGCCGCATCTGCTGCGCTAATCATGGCGTGGGGTTCGATACAGAGGGCAGATGCGTGCGCAAACTCAATCAGGAACGTTTCCCGGCAATTGCCCAAGTCCGCGGCTATCCCGGACAGCGGCACCCCGACAGGTTTGAGTTTGCCAGTAACGGTGGTAAGGGTTGCACATGCAAACCGGTCTATCGTCCTGGGTTCTGGCGATCATCAAATCCATCGAGGACGCGAACATCGATGCTGACTCATTGTGTCGCAAGATCGGGATGGATGCATCGAAAATCGGCGATCTTACCTATCGTTACTCTCAGGAACAGGTCACCGCACTCTGGATAGCGGCCAGCAAGGCCACGGCCGATCCGGTCTTCGGGCTGAAGGTGGCGCGCCATGTGCGGCCGTCCACCTTCCATGTCGTAGGCTATGCGATGAGTTGCAGCGAGACCCTTCGCCGCGCCGGCGAACGTTTTGCCCGATATTCCCGCATCATTTCCGATGCCGCCATCGTGCGCTTCCAAACAGTGGAGGATGGCGTTTCGCTTTCGGTCGAACTCAAACCCTTGGGCGAACGCCCCGTTTATCACACCATCGATACGATCCTGGCCGGGTTTCATCATCTGTGCGAATGGATTGTCGGTGCCGAAGTCGTGCCGCTTGCCGTCCATCTGCAACATCGCGCGCCGGGAGATCCGCAGCCTTATGGCGATGTGTTCCATTGCCCGATCGTCTTCGATCAGCCGCGCAACGAGATCATCTATTCGAACAAGGCGATAGACCAGAACATTCCCTCTGCGAATGAGGAACTGGCGCATGTCCTTGACGAGATGGCCGCCAATCACATCGACAAGCGCCAGACTCAACGGTTTTCGTCCATGGTGCGGCAAGCGTTGCTGGGCCAGTTGCCGCGCGGTTTTCCCAGTCGGCAGAAAACCGCAATCCTGCTGGGCATTACCGAACGGACATTGCTCCGCCGCCTTGGCGATGAAGGCACGACATTTCAGGATGTGCTCGAACGACTGCGCGAAAGCCTGTCATTCGATTATTTGCGACGGCCAGAACTGACCAGCGAGGAAATCGCATTCCTGCTGGGCTTTTCGAGCAATAGCTCTTTTTCGCGCGCGTTCATGCGCTGGACCGGCGAACGCCCAAGCGAATGGCGCGAACGGGTCAATGTGCGCGAAACGGCCCATCCTGCCGAAGACGGCGATCCTACCGGCCACGGCGATTGAACTGGCCGCCTATTGCGGCGTTGCGCCCGCAGCCATTTCAAGCCCCGCGATCGATGGCCCAACCGACCATCCGCCGTCGACCAGAAGAACCTGTCCGGTGATATAACTTGCATCCGGGCTGGCCAGGAAATGGACCGCCGCCGCGGCCTCTTCCGGCTGACCGATGCGGCCCAATGGGGCAAATATGCGCGCATTGCGTTCAACCATGTCAGGCGCTTCGGCCATGGCCATCGGCGTTTCGATGATGCCGGGTGCCACGCAATTCACGCGCAGGCCAGCGGGGCCATATTCCATCGCGGCGGTCTGCGTCAGCGAGATGATCCCCGCCTTCGTTGCCGCATATTCGCCCCATGTTACGAAACCGCGCATGGCGGTGATGGACGAGAAATTGACGATGGCACCGCCCGGCGTCATTCGCGCCGCCGCCTCGCGCGTGGCGCTTTGCACGCCCAGCACATGGAGCCGCCAGAATCGTTCGGATCGCGCGGCATCCCATTCGTGGAGGGGCGCTGCATCGGCGATCCCGGCATTATTGACCATGATATCCAGCTGTCCAAACCGATCCACGCACATCTGGCACAGCGCCGCAAGTTCTTCGGGTTGCGAACAATCGGTGCGGCGAAAATCATGGGTTTCGGCATTACCCATCTGCGGCGGCGCATTCAGATCGGCGTCGAATACCCTGGCCCCTGCCCCGCGCAACCGGCGCGATATCGCCTCGCCTATGCCCGACGCCGCACCGGTGACGATGGCGACTTTGCCTTCAAGTGAGAAATTCATTGGAAATCCGCCTCTGCCGGGGCCTGAAGACCCAGTTGCCGCATCATTGCGCCCGCATCCCAGAGGCTACGTTCCAGCACGATCAGGCCTTTATCGAAGGCATGGATCGTCAGCCCCGCGATACAGGTGCGGTGCCCGGCAGCCGGCAGGCCGAGGAAGTCGGTGCGATGCTCGATCTCCCACTCCCATTCCAGCGTGCCGCCCCGCTCATCGCCGTGATAGCGGGTTGCACGAAACCGATGGACCGAGGCATCGGGATCGGCATTTTCGAACGCGGCAAACCATCGCCGAAGCCGGTTTCGGTCATTGATGATCCGCACGCCAAAATTGATGTCTTCATACTCGAACGTGTCAGGATAGTTTTCCATCAGACGGTCGAGGCGATTGTCGAACTGTTCGAGCCAGTCCTGCTCCCAGGCAAGGTTCATGATCAGCCTTTAACAACAGGGGGGTTGGAGCGGGTCAGAGCCCGCTCCCGAGGTTGAGCCCTAGAAGCTGTAACGAGCCTCGACTCCATACGACCGGGTCGGACCGCGATAGTTGACGGTGAAGAAGCCGAGCAGTGGAACCACTTCCTGAAAATATTTCTCGTTGGTGATGTTGTCGGCAAAGGCCGAAACTTCCCACCCCGTGTCACTGCGCAGGCTGAGCCGCGCCTTCAGAAGGTCGAGCGGGTCGCGGCGGGTGCCCGGGGTGTTGGCGACATCCCACCAGATCGGGCCATAGCGATTATATTCGACCCGCGGCACCAGTTCCAGCGTATCGGTCAGCGCGATATCCTGAGCCACGCCTAGCGAAAGCGTATATTCAAAGGCGCCGGGGGCGACATTGCCGACAAAGGACGGGTTGCCGTCAAACTGCTTTATCTTGCCATCGATATAGCCCGCGCCGCCATAGATATGGGTTCCGCTGTCGAGGTTCAGGTTGAAATCGACGTCCACGCCGCGCACGCGCACCTTGTCGATGCTGATGGTGGTCTGAAGACCCACCGTGGGATAGAATTCAAATTGCTGCGCGCCTGAAATATCGGTGTGGAACGCAGCCAGGTTCAGCGACAGCCGGCGATCGAAAAGCTGGGACTTGAGACCGATTTCATACGATTCTGAAACTTCCTTGTCGTAAAGATCCTCGACGTAGACGCCATCGGGGTCCAGCCCGGCCCCGACAGCCGCCGCGCGCAGGGCGGCACGCGCACCGATGGGGTTGAAGCCGCCCGATTTGAAGCCTTTGCCATAGCTTGCATAAAGGCTTGCATCGGGCGAGATTTCATAGGTCAGGCTGGCTTTTGGCTCGAACTGCTTGAAAGTCTTTGAATCGGTACAATCGGCAAAATCCCGGCCGGTGAGCGCCACGCAATTGTTGTAACTTGCGCCCGTCAAAGGGTTGATGTCGGGCGAGGCGTTTTCGCGGATCGAGCGTTTTTCCGTATCGTATCGACCGGCTAAGCGCAGTTCCAGCGCGTCGGTGATGTCGACCTCCACGCTTGCAAACGGCGCATAGCTGGTCGTTTTATAATAAGGGTTCGAATAGGACAGAGAGGGATAGGTATTGCCCGCCTCGCGCAGCATGCGCGGATTTCCCGGCAGGGTGCCGTCGGCATCGACAAGGATATTGCTCGTCTGGTCGCGGGTAAAGCGAAGGTAATAGAACCCCGCCTGCCAACGAAGCCGCTGGTCGCCTGGCGATGTCAGGCGAACTTCCTGCGAGTAATTCTTGTCGAGATAGGTGTATTGCTGAATCGTGGCGGCCGCATCCCCGGTATCGGGAATATAAGGTGGAGAATCGCTGCCGAAATACTGGTCCAGCCGATTATAGGCGCTGATCGAGGTGAAGGTCGCGAAATCGGTCTCGTAATCGATCTTCAGCGTTGCATCCCAGAAGTTTTCATCGAACTGGCCGCGAACGTTCGAGATGAAATCCTGTTCGGCGAAATTCGCATCGAGCACGGGCGGGTCAGCGGGAAGGCCGCCAATGCCGGACCCGGCGATCTGGGCGTTATATGCGCTCCCTCCGCCCTTTGCATCGTGTCCGCCGACCTTGAGATCGATAGTCAGCCCCTCGCTATTGTCGAATAAAAGACGCCCGCGCCCCGCCACGTTGCGGCTGCGGTGAACCTTTTCGCCGGTTACGGTGTTGGTGAACGGGCCATCGGTGTCGCGGAACGATCCGGCTATGGCAAAGCCCAGCGTTTCGGTGATGGGGCCGGTCAGGTTTGCACTGGCCCGATAGGTATCCCAGTTGCCGACCGCACCAACGAAGGTGCCTTCCAGCACGTCGGATGGTTTCTTGGTGCTGATCACGATAGCGCCCGCCGCGGCGTTGCGACCATAGAGCGCGCTTTGCGGCCCTTTGAGCACTTCGATCTGTTCGATCGCAAACAGGTCCTGGTTGAACGGCTTCACGCTCGACAAGGTCACGCCGTCGATCACGATGGCGACGTTCGGATCGGAATTGCGGACCGATGTCTGACCGCGGATATTGATATAGGCCTCGCCCGCATTGTCCTCGATAAAGGTGACATTGGGGGTGGTGGACAGGAAATCGGCAGGGCGCGTGATACCGCGATCGGCAATGGCCTGGTCGGTAAACACCTGAACCGCGATGGGCACATCGGTCAGGCTTTCGTTGCGCTTGGTCGCGGTCACGACGATTTCGCTGTTCCGCCCGTCGGCATCGTTCGCAGCTTGCGCGGTCGATTGATCCTGTGCCTGGGCCGGAATGGCCAGTGCGGTCGCGACGGCGAGTGCGGAAACGTAATGGATATTCGTGGTCTTCATCGAACCCCTCCCAATTTATCCTCGATATCGGGCCCAATCTTTTGGCGATTTCGGGCTCTCTTGTCCTGATTGCTGCCCATTGCGGTGGTAAATTGAAATACCATTTCGCGCCAACACATGACGCTGTGAGACATAATTTCATGCTGCAATGCAACGCAAATTCGCGATTTCGCGCGCTCTAGGAGGTGATGCGCTCTGGCATTCGAAGAGATATTGGCACAAACGGTCACGTTCTGGCGCAGCAAGTTATCGCAAGTGGCTGACGGCGCGTATAAGGAACGGAAGGATTTCGAGGCTGGCAAGAGCCGCCCGAAACCTGCGTGATACGCAGCAAGAAAGCCCGTCGCGTCGAGATTGGCATTCGCAGGAGAGGAATATGCACAGGTCCTGGGCACAATACTGGATCAATCTGTTCAAGGAAGGAACGGACGAGCTGATGAAGCTCTATAGTCCGCAATTCCTGTTCGAAGATGTAAACTTCGGTCTGCGGATCGAAAACGACAAGAACGCCTTACGACAGTTCTTCGACAATTTCCAGAACACCGACGAATCAGTCAGCTATAACAAGTTCGACGTTTTCGATTATGTTGGCGACGACCGGCTCGGCCATTTCCAGTGGACCTGGGAAACGAAGCATGCGAGCGATTTCCTAGGCGTTCCGGCAGCCGGGAAAGTCACCAAGACACGCGGCATGACGACGATGGGCTGGAACAGCGACGGGCTGATCATCCTCGAACGCAGCATCTGGGACGCGGTGGCGGTCTATGGCCAGCTTGGCGCGGTTCCGCCGGTCGAACATTGATCGGCGTGTCCGCCAACAATCGTATGCGCGAACAATCCTGCCCTGCGAATGATATTTAGAACGGAACAGCAGCCATGACACCAGAAACGGCCACCACCGAAAAGGTCACTTACGATCCGCTAGACTCAAAGGTGACCGATCACCCCTATCCGCATTATGCGCAACTGCGGGAAATCGCGCCGGTCCACTACGTTGAATCGATGAACGGCTATGTCATCTCGCGCTGGGATGACGTGATGGCCGTGCTACAGGATGGCAAGACCTTCTCCTCCGCGCAGTTCTGGCCCGAATTACTCGGCGAATACGATCCGGTACCAGAGGTCGCGCCGATGATCTCGCTCGATCCGCCGGGCCATGTGCGCATCCGACGCCTTGCCAACAAGGCGTTCGTGCCGGGCAAGGTCAACAAGATGGGCGACAAGATCCGCCGCGTCGCAAACGAGCTGATCGACGATATCGTCGATCGCCACGGCGATGAGGGCGAGTTCGATTTCGTCTGGGAATTCACCGCCCTTTTCCCTGTCACGGTCATTGCCGATGTGCTGGGCGTGGATCTTGCCCAGCGCGAGGATTTCAAGCACTGGGTCGATGCC
Source organism: Croceicoccus mobilis (assembly GCF_001661965.1). Lineage (GTDB taxonomy): Bacteria > Pseudomonadota > Alphaproteobacteria > Sphingomonadales > Sphingomonadaceae > Croceicoccus > Croceicoccus mobilis. Next base: position 70,309 of record NZ_LYWZ01000024.1, on the reverse strand, counting down.
CTGCTCTCGGCCGGCAATCGCGCGGCCTATGATCAGGACCGGCTCGATGGCATCGCCGAGGCATCGAAGGATATTCGCGCCTATTTCGAAAAGGTGTTTGACCAGCGCTCCGCCAATCCGGGCGAAGATCTGATCAGCGGGTTCATCCAGGCAGAGGTCGATGGCCAGAAGCTGACCCGCAGCGAAGTGCTCAACATGGCGATCCTGCTGCTGATCGGCGGGGTAGAGACGACCACCAACCTGCTCGGCATCAGCTTTACCCACATGAAGCGGATCGGCAATATTCAGGAAAAGCTGCGCGCCGATCCGGAGCTGATCGGCCCGTTCGTCGAGGAAATGCTGCGCTATGACGGGCCGGTTCAGATGCTGTTCCGCCACACGACGCGCGCGGTCGAGATGCACGGTGTCACGATCCCGGCCAACACGCTTGTCATGCCATTGCTTGGCGCCGCAAATCACGACGACCGCAAGTATGACAACGCCGAGCAATTCGAACTGGACCGTAAGCCCAAGGAGATGATGTCATTCGGTCAAGGGCCGCATTTCTGCCTTGGCTTCTATCTGTCCAGAATGGAGGCGCGCCTTGCCATCGAGACGCTGCTGGAGCGGTTCGAAGTGCTCGAACCGCTGACTGGCGAGCCGAAATGGATGGAAAGCTATTTCGCACGCGGTCCCAAGGGCCTGCCCGTCCGGTTCAAGATCCGTGGCTGATCCGTTCGATCATTTCCGCCCCCGCTTGATCGACGCGAGGCCGGTGTCATGGGCATGACGGACACACGCGCACGGATCGGCGAAGCCGAACTGCTGGACATTGCCGGACCGGGCAGCGTCATTTCCGGCGCGGACCTGCGCGAACGAGAACCCGGCTATTTCATGGACGGCATCAGGGCCGACCTGCTGGTCCGCCCGAGCACGACCGAACAGGTGGCAGCCATACTTTCGCTGTGCAATGCGCGGCAACAGCCGGTGGTCGTCCATGGCGGTGTATCGGGCTGGGTCCGTGCAACGCAAACGCGCCCGGGCGAAATCATCCTTTCGATGGAGCGGATGAACGCGATCGAGCGGATCGATGGTGAAAACCGTTCGGCAATCGTCCAAGCGGGCGTCATCCTTCAGAATTTTCAGGAAACGGTCGAGAAGCAAGGCCTGTGCTTCCCGCTCGATCTTGGCGGTCGCGGTTCATGCCAGCTTGGCGGCAATGCCTCGACCAATGCGGGCGGAATGCGCGTGCTGCGCTATGGCATGATGCGCGAACAGGTGCTTGGCCTCGAAGTGGTGCTGGCCGACGGGCGTATCGTGTCTTCGATGAACTCGATGCTCAAGAATAACACCGGCTATGACCTCAAGCAATTGTTCATCGGTTCGGAAGGAACATTGGGCGTGATCACTCGGCTGGTGCTGCGACTGCGCGAAATGCCGGTCAGTTGCAACACCGCGATCGTTGCGGTGCAAACCATGTCTGCCGTCGCCAGCCTGCTGAGGAAGGTGGATGCCGGACTTGGCGGCCAGCTGAGCGCGTTCGAACTGATCGACAGCGATTTCTTCGGAGTCAATACCAGTGAAGGACGTCTGCGCTCTCCCTTTGCAAAGCGTAGCCCCTATTATGTCATTATCGAAAGCCAGGGTGCCGATTCCACCCGCGATGCCAACATATTCGAAAGCGTGTTGGCCGAAGCGATGGAAACGGGGCTGGTGTCGGATGCCATCATTGCCGCTTCGGAACAGCAGCGCGCCGACATCTGGGCGATCCGCGAAACGCTCGAACATGTGGTCAGCGATTTCACTCCGTTCTATGCATTTGACGTCAGCCTTACGGTTGGCGAGATGGAGGCGTACATGAAACGCGTGCGCGCAGATTTGGCCCAGACATTTCCCGACGGAAAGATCGCGTTCCTAGGGCATGTCGGCGATGGCAATCTTCACATCGCGATCGGTGCGGGCGGCCCGGACGACAGGCACGCGGTCGAGGAATGCGTCTATCGCCCGCTGGGCGCAATCGGCGGATCGGTTTCTGCCGAACACGGTATCGGGCTGGAAAAGAAACCGTGGCTGCCGATCAGCCGCAATGCCGAGGAACTGGCGGTCATGCGCCAGTTGAAGGATCTGTTCGATCCGCAGCGCATCCTCAACCCCGGCAAGGTGCTGACGATCAACGCTAGATAGACGAATTTACGGTCGCACCGGCAAAGACTGGGCGGCCAGTAACGGGAGAGACTACGACATGCCGCAATGCAAGCGAAGCGCCAGACTTCTCGCACGATGAGTACGATTGTCGTCAATGTCGCGCGGCGGCCCGATCTGAGCCACGCCGAATTCGTCAACTATTGGCGCGATTACCATGCCCCCCTGATCCGCAGCTGCCCACAATTTACCGAACAGCTCGTGTCCTACACGCAATATGATGTGCACGCCGGCCCCGACGATTTGGCCAGCCTGTTCGGCGGAAGCGGCAAGTACGATGGCGTGGCGGTCCTGCGGTTCCGAAATCGCCATGCGCTGGAGGCGGCTTTCAACTGCGACGAATATCGCAATACGATCCGCCCCGATGAACCCAATTTCGTCGATCTGGAGAATTGTTCGGCACAGGTGACCGATGCGGTCGATGTCATCGGCGCGCCCTCGCCCTTGTTCGACGTATCCGGCAAGACCGCCGTCGTGACCGGCGGGGCCAGGGGCGTGGGCGCGATGATTGCCGCCGCCCTGTGCGAGGCCGGGGCCGACGTGATCGTGCTGGGCCGGGGTGCCAGGGCGGGACAGGATTTCGTCACCGGTCTGGAAGGTGCACGCGGGTCCTGCCGCTTTGTCGAGGCGGATCTGGCCACGTCCGCGGGCGTATCGGCCGCAGCGGCCGATATCGCGGCGCTGGCCGGCAAGGTTCACGTGCTGGTCAACAATGCCGGCAGCTTTGCCGCAAGCGCGATAGAGGATGCCGACCCGGATGGCTGGGACCGGCTCATGGGCCTCAACCTGCGGGCCCCCTTCTTCCTCGTCCAGTCGCTGTTGCCCCAATTGAAGGCGGCATCGGACCCGGGCGATCCGGCGCGGGTCATCATGATCGGCTCTATCGGTGCGCTTTGGGGAAACAGCAGCAATGGCGCCTATGCCTATGGCGCCAGCAAGGCCGCGGTGCACCAGCTGACGCGCATGTTGGCATCGGACCTGACGGCGGGCGGCATCAACGTCAATGCCATCGCTCCCGGTTTCTTTCCCAGCGACATGACCGACGGGTTCTTCGAAGCCGTTCCGGGGCTGAGGGAACAGATGATCGGCGGAATACCGGCGGGCCGGCTGGGCACGGCCGAGGACATTGGCGGCACGGTGCTGTACCTTTCCTCGCGGGCCGGGGCGTATGTTTCGGGCGCGGTACTGCCGGTGGAGGGCGCGCTGTGGCAGGCGTGACGACAATTGCCCTGATCGAGCGGCGCGCGGACATTTCGCGTGAACTTTTCACGCGTTATTGGCGCGATGTGCACGGGGTGATGGCGGCCCGGATTCCGGGCTTTGATTTTTATGTGCAACATCATGTGACGCAGATCGCGGGCGATAATGGCGATATCGCCTTCGAGGGCATCGCCGTCGTCCGGTTCGCGAGCGAGGCGGATCGCGCCGGCCTTGCCCAGAGCGCGGTGGCGGCGCAGATAGTACGCGACGAGCCCAACGTTTTTACTCGCGCGCTGCTATATAATCTCGAAGCGCAGGACAGCCAGCATTTCAACGAGAACACCGCTGAGGACCGCGATGTCACCGGATTCCTGCTGTTCGCAGAGCCAGGCGCGGCAAAGCACTGGGCCAGCGCGGCAAGTGGGCTAGGCATGGAAGTTCACCTGCACGACTTGCGCGGTGCCGACCCTTCGTTGTGGAACGGGATCTCGCCCGGCGCGGTCGGCTGGCAAAGCGTGGCGCAATACTGGAGCGGCGGGTGCGCCCTGCCGCCCCTGCCCGATGGCGTTACCGTTTTTCGCACCGATGAACGTTATGTAATGGTTGCCGGCGGACGCCCCACCCCCACCGGCCTGCGCGGCGCGGATGCGGTGCGCACCATCCGCGAGATCGGTGCCAACAACCAGCTTGAGCACGACGTCGAAACCCTGATCTTCGGAGTATGAGCATGACCGGCAGCCTGTCCCTTGTCAGAGCATGTGCGTGGGCAGGTCCGGTCTTTCTCGTCCTGCTGATCGTCTTCTGGGGGTTGCTGGGCGGCAATGTGCCGCCATTCGGCTCTGATGTGCCCGCCCCGATAGTCGCACGCTATCTTGCCGAACACACGATCCAGGTGCGCATCGGCATGATCGTGACCGTGGCTGCTGGTCCGCTTTATCTGGTCTGGGGCGTGGCCATTTCCGTGGTGATGGAGCGGATAGATCCTGCCGAACCGATCCTGCCCCGCCTGCAGCTGTGGGGCGCGGGCTTTACCACTCTGGTCATTACCATACCCGGCTGTATCTGGGCGACTGCGGCGTTTCGTCCCGAAAGGCTGGCACCCGAAACCACGCTCATGCTCTATGATCTAGGCTGGATGCTGTTCGATGTGCAATGGTCGCTGACCTCGCTTCAGATCCTGGCGATGGCGGCTTGCTTTCTGCGCGACCAACGCGCCGTGCCGGTCGTGCCACGCTGGGCAGGCTGGTTCGTGGCATGGACCGGCTGCATGTTGCCGATCCTCGCGCTGATTTCCCTGTTCAAGTCGGGACCGTTCGCGCGCGACGGGCTGATCAATTACTGGTTCGAATTCCCCATGTTCTTCCTGTTCATGATGGTGGTTTCAGTGGTGCTTTTCCGGGCGATTGCGCGGATCGAGCGCGATGGTTGAAGCCGGCCCTCGCACCAGTGGAAAAACAGACACCACGCACTCCACGCTTGTCCCCCACCCCATCGCCATATTCATCATCATGGATATCGCTGCATTTGGCGTGTTCCTGGTGATCTTCATGGTAGAGCGGCTGGGCGATCCCGCCGGCTTTGCATCGGGCGCGGCAAGGCTGCACGCTGGTCTGGGCTGGATCAATACATTCGTGCTGATGACCAGCGGGGCGTTGGTGGCAACGGCCGAAAATGGCTTTCGCACGCAAGGGGCATGGCGATGCTGGCTGGGCGCGGGAATTGCGGCCGGATCGGTTTTCGCGGTCATCAAGCTGTTCGAATATCGCGAACGCATTGCCGCCGGGGCGGCGGGCGATGACATCTTTACCGGCTATTATTTCGTGCTGACGGGCCTGCACTTCGCCCATTATCTCGTCGGCATGGTCCTGCTGGGCATGCTGCTGCTGCGGCGCGGCAATGGCGGATCGCGGCGGGCCTCGGTCTTTGGCGCGATCACGCTCTACTGGCACATGGTGGACCTGCTGTGGCTGTTGATCTTCCCGGTCGTCTATCTGCAGGTGGCGCCGTGACGGGGCGGCGCGGGATCGCGCTGACATGGAGCGTGCTGCTGATGCTGGGCTTTGCCAGCCTGTCGCTGAACGGAATTGTCGCGGGGGTGCGGTGGAATTTTGCCGCCGTGATCGCGGTGGCAGCGGCAAAGGCGATAATCGTCGCCTGGGTGTTCATGAATATCGGCATGGCACCGCGGGGCTGGCGCATCGGCTTTGCCGCCGTGATTGCGGCGATCGCTTCACTTGTCGCGATCCTTCATATGGCGACCTAGGCGGCAGACTTCGCCCTTTCGACTAGCCGCGCCGTCGGTTCAAAGCGCGATCCGTGTCGACGCGCCAGTTCCTTGGCATTGGTAACGAACCGCGCCACGCCCTCTGTCTCGATAAAGCGCAGGGCCCCGCCGGTCCAGGCGGGAAAGCCCCAGCCGAACACCGACCCCAGATCGCCGTCCTCATCGGTTTCCAGAATCCCGCCCTCGCGACAGCGCACTGCCTCCAGCGATTGCGCATAAAGCAGCCTGCGCTCGATCTCGGCATCATCCGGCTGTTGGCCCGCCAACGCAAACGCCTGGGAAAGACCATGCCATAAATGTTTGGGCCCATCTTCGGGATAGTCATAGAAACCGCGGCCGGAACTGCGGCCGTGGCGGTTCAATTCCTGCATGCGCCGCAAGGTGGGCAAGCCCGCCGGTTCGGCAATGTCGCTCTCCTGGCTTTGCGCCTGGTCATGGATTGTGACCGGCAGATCGATCGTCACCTCGTCCAGCAAGGCCAGCGGGCCAACCGGAAAGCCGATCGAGCGGGCGGCGTTTTCGATGCGGGCCGGCGCGATCCCCTCCCCCACCATTGCGGCGCCTTCGTTGATGAAAAACTGCACGACCCGGCTGGTATAGAAACCCCGCCCATCCTTGACGACGATCGGGGTCTTGCGCAATTGCGACAGGAAGTCGAGGCTGGCCGCCAGCGTTGCATCGCTGGTCTGCGCGCCGCGGATGACCTCCACCAATTCCATGCGTTCGGCGGGGGAGAAAAAGTGCAGTCCGATCAACCGGTCGGGGCGTATCGACGCCTGGGCCAACCCGCCGATCGGAAGGGTAGAGGTATTGCTGGCATAGATCGTGTCGGCCCCGGTCACGACTTCGACCTTGCGAATGGTGTCGGCTTTTACCGCCGCATCCTCGAATACCGCCTCGACCACTAGTTCGCAGGCTGACAGCTGTGCGAAATCATCGGTTGGCGCAATCCGGCCCAGCAACGCATCCGCCTTGTCGCGTGTCATCCTGCCACGCTCGATCAACTTGTCCATGCTGCGCGCAGAATACGCCTTGCCACGCTCTGCCAGCGCGGAGGTGCGATCGACCAGCACGACTTCGATCCCGGCCGTTGCGGCAAGCTGTGCGATCCCTGCGCCCATCATGCCTGCGCCCACGACCCCCAGACGCCCAACCGTTCGGCGCTCATGCCCGTGCGGCCGACGTGCACCTTTCAACGCCGCCTGGCGCGCAAGGAAGGTGGTGGCGACGATGTTCTGCGCCACCTTGCCGCTCAGCAGGCGGCCGAAATATTTGCTTTCTATCTGCAAGGCACGGTCGAACGGCAATTGCATCCCCTCGAACACGCAGGAAAGGATGGCAACGGGCGCGGGCTGTCGGTGACCGGATTTGCCCGCCACACCGGCAGCAGCAAGCGAATAGCTCAGAGCCACTTCGGGAAGGACAAGCCCGCGCGCCTCTGGCGGGCGATAGCCTTTCCGGTCCCACGGCTGTTCGGGCGCGGGGCGCGCTAGCAACCAGCGCTTCGCCACGTCTTGCGAATCTTCAGCCGAGACGATTTCATCGACGATGCCAAGCCCGGCGGCCTTGTTCGCATCGACGGTCTTGCCGACCAACAGCAGGTCGAGCGCATTTTTGGCGCCGATCATCCGTGGCAATCGCTGTGTTCCCCCGGCCGCAGGCAAAAGGCCCAGATTAACCTCTGGCAGGCCCAGCACCGCATTTTCGCTCGCCAGGCGGCGCGTGCAGGCAAGCGCCAGTTCCAGACCGCCGCCAAGGGCGGCCCCATCCACGATGGCCACGCTGGGGATGCCCAGAGTTTCAAGCCGTCGCAGCAGGCCGCTGATCCGCTGGCTGATTTCGTACCCGCGCCGGGCGGTCATCGCCGGAAATTCCGCCGCCAGCATGGTCAGGTCTGCTCCGGCAAGGAACCCCGCCTTTGCCGAACGTACGACCAGTCCGGGGCAATCCTGCCGCTGCGCGACAATATCCAGCGCCCCGCCCAGGTCATTCATGAAATCGTCGCAGATGATATTGACCGATCCGCCGTCGCGTTCGAGCGTGAGGGTGGCCACGCCATCGTTGCCAAATTGCAGGTGCATGTGCTTCATCGCGCGCCTTTCAAACCCGTTCAATAATCGTGGCCGAACCCAGCCCGTTGGCGGCGCAAAGCAGCACCATCGCTGTCGATTTCCCGCTCCGTTCAAGCTCGTCAAGCGCGGTGCCCAGGATCATTGCCCCGGTTGCGCCAAGCGGGTGCCCCATGGCGATCGCCCCGCCGTTGACGTTGATCCGGTCGTGATCGACATTCATGATATTCATGAAGCGCAAGACCATGCTGGCAAACGCCTCGTTAAGTTCGAACAGATCGATATCGGTGACCGCCATCCCGGCGCTGGCCAGCGCCTTGCGGCCGACGTCAGCCGGGGCGGTCAGCATGATTGTGGGTTCCGAACCGATAGAGGCCCATGACCGGATGCGAGCGCGCGGCTTCAACCCGGAGCGGGCGCCGAATTCCGCATTGCCCAGCAGCACAGTGGCAGCCCCGTCGACGATGCCGCTGGAATTGCCGCCAGTGTGGACATGGTCGAGCGCCTCGATCTGGCGATAGCGTTCCTGCGCGATCCGACCGTATCCGGCATCGGCAAGCCCGGCGAACGCCGGCTTCAGCTTCGCCAGATCCTCGCGCGTGGTGCCGGGCCGGATCGCCTCGTCACGGGCAAGGATGATCTCGCCCAGCAAGTCGCGTACCGGGACGACCGATTTTGCAAAGCGGCCTTCGTCCCATGCCCGGGCCGCGCGCCGCTGGCTTTCGGCTGCATAGGCATCGACATCGGCACGGCTGTAACCGTCGATGGTCGCAATGATGTCGGCCCCGATCCCTTGCGGCGCGAAATATCCGCCAAAGGCGATGCGCGGATCGCTGGTCCACGCCCCGGCATCGGTCCCGAATGCCACCCGGCTCATCGATTCGACGCCGCCGCCGATCCCGGCCTGCGCCATGCCCGTACCGATCTGCCCCGCGACCAGATTGATCGCATCCAGTCCCGATGCGCAAAACCGGTTCAGCTGGATCGCAGCGACGGATTGATCGTAGCCAGCTCCGATTACCGCCGCCCGTGGCAACACGCCGCCCTGTTCGGCTACCGGTTGCGCAATGCCGATGGCCACCTCGTCCAGCAGAGCGGTGTCAAGCGTATTACGGTCACGGATCGCTTCAAGCTGCTGGATCAACAGCTGAACCGCCGGTATCTCGTGCAGCGCGCCATCGGGCCGCCCCTTGCCCCGCGGTGTGCGGGCATGGTCATAGATCAGGATGTCCTGCATTATCAGTTCCCGTCGGTTCGCATAGCGATTGCGATCAGCCAGCTTGTGGCTTGGCAATGTTAAGCGTCTGCAACGCCAGATAGGGATAAAGTCCCTCGATCCCGCCCTCGACTCCAAAGCCGGACTGCCTGTTGGCGGGGAACGGCACCGCCGGGTCCAGTGCGCAGTGCTGGTTCACCCACACGCTGCCGCTTTCGAGCCGGGCCGCCACCTTGGCGGCCGCAGCGACATCACTGCCCCAGACCGAACCGCCCAGTGCGAAGGGAGAGGCATTGGCGCGTTCGACGACATCGTCGATGTCGCTGTAGCGGATCACGGGCAGGATCGGGCCAAACGGCTCTTCATCGACGATGGCATGGCCCTCGGCCACATCGCGCACCACGGTGAGCGGCACAAAATAGCCCGGCCTGTCCCCGATCTCGCCGCCAGCGATCACCTTGCCGTCGCGCTTCGCCTGTTCGAGATAGCGACAGACCTTGTCGTACTGCGCCTTGTTCTGCACCGGGCCGAACTGCGCGTCCGCGTCTGTCCCCGATGCCAGCTTGCTACCTTTGGCCATCGTCGCCAGCGTATCGCACATCGCGTCGTACAGGCTGTCGTGCACGTAAAGCCGCTTGATCACCGCGCACACCTGCCCCGAATTGAAGAAGGAGAAGGCGAAAATCGGCGCGGCCACCTGTTGGATATCGGCATCGGGCAAAACGATGGCCGCATCGTTGCCACCCAGTTCCAGCGTCACCCGCTTCAGCGTCGGCGCGCAAGCCGCCATGATCTTGCGCCCCGTCTCGCTCGATCCGGTAAATGTTACCTTCGCCACATCTTCGTGCGCAACCAGCGTAGCGCCCGCGTCATTGCCGCCCGACAATATGTTAAGCACGCCCGGGGGCACGATATCGGCCAGGATCTCGCCCAGCCTCAGCGTGGTCAGGGGTGTGGACGGCGCGGTCTTGACCACCACCGTATTGCCCGCAGCCATGGCCGGGGCGATCTTGTTGCAGGCGATGAACACCGGCGCATTCCACGGCACGATGGCGGCCACCACGCCCAGCGGCTTGCGATGCAGTTCGACACGCCGGGTATCGTCCTCGACGATAAGTTCCGGTTCGATCCGCAGCGATCCGTAATAGTTGAGATAGCCGGTCGCCAGATGCGCCAGTTCAAACATGGCGAGATCGCGCGGCCTGCCGGTTTCCGCGATCAGCAAATCGGCCAGCTCCTCGATGTTCGCCATGATCGCATCGGCCATCTCCTTCAGCACCGCTTCGCGCTTGCCAAAGCCGCAGTCGCGCCAGGCCGGAAAGGCGGCCCGGGCGGCGGCCACTGCGGCATCGACATCGTCGGCAGTCGCGTCGGGCACCTGGTCGAATCCTTGGCCAGTGCAGGGATCGATGACATCCATCGTGCGCGATCCGGCGGATAGTGACCCGCCAATCAACATCTTGTGCATATTGCCTCTCAATCCTCTTTCCACAATTCAGGCGGTTGCGACCGCTCTTGTTTCATCCGTGTCGCGCGCATCGACGGGTGCAGCGAACTTGTTCATCAGCCTTGCATTCAGCGTCGCAGCCGCCTCGGCATTGCGTTCCTTGATGTGGCCATAGCCGCGTATGGTAGCGGGGACCGAGGCGATCTCTACCGCCGTGCCATGATTGTCCGGAGAAAGCCGCAGGATCACGTCCAGCATGCGCTGTTCGTATTCGTCGATCAATGCGCGTTCCATGCGCCGTTCGCCGGTGTAGCCAAAGAGATCGAAAGCCGTGCCGCGGAGCCCTTTGAGCTTAGATAGCAGCTTGAAGGCGCTAAAGACCCACGGGCCGAATTCACGCTTCTGCAATTCACCGGTTTCCGGGTCCTTTTTCGAAAATAGCGGCGGGGCCAAGTTATAGCGATAGCGCGCACCGGGCTGGAACGTCGCCTCAAGCTTAGCGCGCATGGCCGGATCGACATGCAGGCGCGCGACTTCATACTCGTCCTTGTAGGCCATCAGCTTGGCGAAATTGCGCGCCACCATAATGGCCAGCGCATCGGATCCGGGCACCGCCTGTTCCTCTGCCGCGCGCACGCTGTCGACCAGGGCGCGATAGCGCGCGGCATAGGCCTCGTTTTGGTAATCGGTCAGCAGCCGGCTGCGATGCGCGACGATATCGTCAAGATCGGTCAGCGGCTGGAACACCGGTTCGGAAATCGTGTCGGCCACGGCCGCGTCGATGCGTTCTGGATCGACCGCGCGCAAGCGGCCCAGTTGAAAGGCGGACCGGTTGAATTCGATGGCCACGCCATTAATCTCGACCGCGCGCAGGATTGATTCCGGCGACAGCGGCAAGAGACCAAGCTGGCAGGCAAAGCCCAGCATGAATAGGTTGGCGGCAATAGAATCGCCTAGCAACGCCAGTCCAAGCCCGGTCGCATCGACCGCGTGATAATCGCGTGACATCCGCTCTAGCCGTTTCAGCAGCAGCCCCTCTTCAAGGCGCATGTCGGGATTGCGCTGGAACGCCGGAGTCGGGGTGATCCGTCCGTTGACGACGGTTCGGGTGCGTTTTTTGTTCAGCGTGACTACCGGTTCGGGCGAAAGCGCGGCGATGGCATCGAACGCCAGCACCACATCGGCTTCACCCGCGCCCAGCTTCTGCGCGGCCAAATCGCTGTCTTGCGCGGCAATGCGGACATGGGAATAGACCGCGCCGTTCTTCTGGCTTAGCCCCGTCATGTCGAAGACCGACGACGATTTGCCTTCTAGGTGCGCCGCCATGCCCAGCAAGGCGCCAATGGTGACAACGCCAGTCCCGCCGATTCCCGACACCATGATATTGCACGAACCTGCATCAAGGCCGATGCGCTTCGGTTCGGGAAGGTCGAAACCCGTCTCGCCCGCCAGCGCCGATGCCTCCGGCTTGCGCGGTTCCGCATCCAGTACGGTGATGAAGCTGGGGCAGAACCCCTTTACGCAGCTATAATCCTTGTTGCAGCTCGACTGGTCGATCTGGCGCTTGCGGCCCAGTTCGGTTTCGTTGGGCCAGACGCTGACGCAATTGGACTTTACCGAACAATCCCCGCAGCCCTCGCACACCGCCTCGTTGATGAACATGCGCTTGGGCGGATCGGGGAACTTGCCGCGCTTGCGCCGCCGCCGCTTTTCCGCCGCGCAGGTCTGTTCATAGACTATGACGGTCACCCCTTTCACCTGCGCCAGATCGCGCTGAACCGCGTCGTAATCGTCGCGGTGGTGTACGGTGACGCCATCGCCCAGCCCGCTGTCGCGGCCATACAGATCGGGTCGGTCAGTCACGACTACCGCGCGCACGACCCCTTCGGCGAGTACCTGGCGCGTGATATCGCCTACCGAAAGCGGACCGTCCATCGGCTGTCCGCCGGTCATCGCGACGGCATCGTTGAACAATATCTTGAACGTCATCGACACCTTGGCCGCCACCGCGCCGCGCACGGCCAGCAGCCCCGAATGGTAATAGGTGCCATCGCCCATGTTCTGGAACATGTGCGGCGTATCGGTGAAATGGGCAAGGCTATACCAATGCGCGCCCTCGCCCCCCATCTGCGTATTGGGAAGCATTTCGGGGCCGGAATACATCGCCATTGCATGACAGCCGATGCCGCCCGCCGCGATGCTGCCATCGGGAAAGCGCGTGCCGGTGTTGTGCGGACAGCCCGAACAGAAATAGGGGGTTCGCGAAGCCTCGGCCGAATTCATGCCGCGGATCGTGTCGCGCTGGCGGCCCAGCGTTTCGGCCCGCTGGAACAGATTGCCGATCTCGACGCCCAGCCCTGCGAGCCGGCCCACGATCGAAATGGCGATATCGACCGGCTCCAGCTGCTCGTCCGATGGGAGCAGCATGACGCCATTCTCGTCATTCTTGCCGATGACCAGGGGCTGTATGCCCGAATTATACAGGATCTGCTTGGCCTGGTTCTCGGTAATCGGGTCCTTTTCCTCGACGAACAGCAATTCGTCCTGACCGCGGGCAAAGTCCTTCAACCCTTCCGGTTCGACAGGATAGGAACAGCCCAGCTTTAAGAAGGAGATCCCCAGTGCGCCCGCATCGGTATCGGACAGGCCGAGCAGGATCAGCGCCTGGCGCGCATCCTCCACCGCCTTGCCGGTGGCGACGATGCCAAGCTTGCGAACGGGCGCATCGAACAGCACGCGGTTTATGGCATTGGCGCGAATGAACTTGTGCACCAGCGGCCAGCGGTAACGCTTGACGACGATGTCGGAGGCCAGCCGGTCGAGATGGCTGGGATAATTGTGGAACCCGTGCTGCGGCGCATCGCCGCGCTCTGGCTCTACCGGCGCGGGGGGCAGCGCGACATCGACCGTCATGGTCTGTTCCAGGACTTCGTTGCACAGCTTGAACCCGGTGAACAGCCCGGTATAGCGCGACATCGCCCAACCCTTGAGACCCAGTTCCAGCACGTCCTGCACGTTGGAGGGTGCCAGGATCGGCACCCCGGCATGGATCAGTGCATGTTCCGACTGGTGCGCGACCGTCGATGACTTGCCGGTGTGGTCATCGCCCGCCACCAGCAACACGCCGCCTTTGGGGTGACTGCCCGCCACATTGCCGTGCTTGAACGGATCGCCGGACCGGTCGACGCCCGGCCCCTTGCCGTACCAGATCGCGAACACCCCATCGCGGTTCTTGCCGGGCACGCCGTCCAGCATCTGGGTGCCCCAGACCGCAGTGGCGGCCAGGTCCTCGTTCACGCCGGGCTGGAACAATATGTCGGACTTGCCAAGCAGGTCCTTGGCGCGCCACAGTTCCATATCATAGCTGCCCAGCGGCGAACCCCGATAACCCGAGATGAAGCCGGCGGTGTTCAGCCCGTTCGCCTCGTCGATCTGCTTTTGCAGCAATGGCAGGCGCACGAGGGCATGAGTGCCGCTCATGATTACGCGATCATCGACCTGCGTATATTTGTCGGTCAGGGCTACGTCACGCATGGACTTTCCTTTGAGCTTGATACGCTTCCTCATCGAAAGCAGCGCCTCTGGCGGCGCGATATTCGGCAAATGCGGGCGCGAAATCGGCCAGCACGATCTTTGTGCTCTCACGCCCCTGCATCGCGTGCAGCCAGCGCCCGAAACCCGGTTGGCGGTCCAGCAGCCCATCCCGGCCAAGATGAAAACAGACCCGGTTGGCCAATTCGAAGATATGAAAGGCAGCAAGGTCTGCCATGGTCAGCGCGGAGCCGGTCAGGAACGGTTGGCACAGGCATAATTGGTGCAGCGCCCGCATGGCACGATCGGTCATGGCAAAAGCGGCGGTCGCGGCATCGGGATCGACCGGCTCACCCATGAACACGGCGGGGTAGAGCGAACGCATCGGCAGTTCGATGTAAAGCTGCACGATGTTGAACAGTTGCCGGACGCGGGCGCGTTCGAAAACATCGTCCGGCAGCAATAGCGGACCGGAGGTTTCCTCCAGATATTCCAGGATCGCCACCGTTTCGGCCAACCCGCCCCGTCCGGTGTCCAGCCACGGGATCTTTCCCATCGCGCTATTGGCCAGAAACCCGTCATCGCCCGCCGCGCGGGTAGCCACGTAGTCCGCGCCCAGCCCCAGTTCGATCATCGCGGCGCGCGCGCAATTGAACCAATTGCTGACCGGATAGCCATGGAGGACCGGCGCGGTCATACGTCAGACGCTCACGTAAATGTCGTCGCCGTCGAGAGTGACGGTGTATCGCTCGATCGTCAGGTCGGGGTCTTCCTCGCACTCTCCGGTAACAAGGTCGAAGGACCAGCCGTGCCACGGGCAGGTCAGCACCGCGCCGCAAATCTCGCCCTGATGAAGCGGGCCCTGCGCATGCGGGCACCGTGCCTGCGTGGCCACAGGCACGCCGTCGGCCATGAAGACCAGGATGCGGGTATCGGCGACCTTTGCCTTCAGAGGGCCGTTTTCGACAAGCTGCGAAAGCGTGCCGACTTTTTCTTTCGATTGCAGCATCGTGCCACTGTCCTCCCACCACTCTTTTCACATGCCCGTTTCCTTGCGCGGGAATCGGGCTTTTGTGATTTTTACCCTAGTGGGGGTTTCGGGGGCGGGCCATGGCAGAGCGTGCTAACGGTTGACCGTTCGTGCCAATCTGCACCCGCTGGATCGCGCGATCCCGTTTTTCGCGCCGCCCCATCAAAGAATCATGGGCCAACCGATCACGCAGCAATCGCCGCGCGCCCGCGCAAAGACCAGGGAATGGCAACGGCCGAAACGCCGGCCAGGATCGCCACCGGAATAATCGCTGTTAGCACCGATGCTGGCGAATTCGTCGATTGCAGCACCCATGCGCCGATCAGTGGCCCTGTGATCGATCCAATTCGCCCCCATGCGACGGCAGCGCCCACCCCGGTGCCGCCCAGTGCCTGGGGATAGACGGCAGGAACGATGCTATAGAGATAGGATTGCGTGGTCAGGATTGCCGCGCCCAACAGGAACGCCAGCGCAAGGCTGGACCATGTTCCGTTCGGCAACGCCATCGCGAACAAGAGGCACGGGATCGCGGCAAAGGCACAAAATGCAACCCGCCACGCGTGCCGCCCGTCAAACAGGGGGGCACTTGCGAGGCAGGCGATAAAGCCGCCCCCGTTGAACAGCACTTGCGCAAACAGCGCATGGCGTGCGGTCAGACCCGCCGATGCCAGCAGTATGGGAAGCCAGTTGAGCACGAGATAAAGGATGATCAGCGCAGCGAAAAAGGCGGTCCAGACCAGCAGGGTCGGTATCGCCCGGCCATCGCCAAACAGCGCATGGGCAACCGATGCCTTGCCACTGCGCTGGCTGTCTGCCGTTCCGGCAAAATTCCGCCTGGACCACAGTACCATCGCAAGCAAGACCGGCAGTGCGCCGCCGATGAAAAAAAGCATCGGCCAGTCGTCGGGCATGGTCGCACCCAGAATGCTCACTCCGACCCCGCCGACGGGCACTCCGCAATACAGATAGGCCACCGCCCGCTTTTCCCGCCCGGGCCGCGCACTTTGCGATGTCAGCGCGATCAGGTTGGGCAGCGCCCCGCCCAGCCCCAGCCCGGTCAGGACGCGCATCGCGACGAGGGTCTCCGCGCCGGTTGCAAGCCCGGTGGCGATGGACGCGATGCCGAACAGGGCACAAGATCCGGCGAGAACTTCCATGCGCCCCCACAGATCGGCCATGCGTCCCCCGACGATCGCACCGAACAGCAGGCCGAACGTGCTGGCGCTGAAAAACAGGCCCAGCGCCTGCGTATCCAGCGCCAGCGATACCGCGATGGCCGGTGCCGCAATGCCCGCAACTTGCAGATCGAAGCCTTCGAGTATGGCAACGCCGATGCACAGCCATCCAACCATTGCCCGCTGTGCGCGATCGCCCGCGCCTTCATTCCCCCCGGCCGTCATATGTTCCCCTAATGCCGCTTTCCGGGGTAGTTCGGAATATCGATCCGGTCCCGCATCCCGGCATAGCCGAGCGTCACCGACATGTCCCATTCGGTCATCGCATAGGGATGGCCCTTGTCGAATTCGCCCAATCGGTCCAGCCGATCGAGTGTTTCCGGCGACAGGATCAGGTCGCAAGCGGCAAGATTCTCGCGCATCTGTTCGGGCCGCGTCGCGCCACAGATCGGAACGATTCCGCGCGACATGATCCATGCCAATGCCACATGCGCGGGCTTTGCCCCGATTTCCCCCGCAATATCGGCAAGGCCTCTCGCTATTGCGCGATTGCGTTCGTCAAGCGGCTGCAACTGCATAGAATCCAGCCGGTTGCCACTGTCGGATGACTGATCCTGCCGCGTGTATTTCCCGGTTAATATCCCGCCTGCGAGCGGCGACCAGGCCGTAAGCGCGACATCGTGGGCGGCGGACAGGGGAATATGTTCGCGCTCTATCGAACGCTGTACCAGGCTGTATTCCAGTTGCATGCAGGCAACCGGAGCAAGCCCGCGCAATTCGTGAAAGGCCTGCGCACGCGACACGATCCAGGCCGGCACGTCCGACAGGCCGACATGCAGGATCTTCCCGGCACGGATCAGGTCGTCGAAGGCACGCATGACCTCTTCGGTGGGCGTGGTGAAGTCCCAGAAATGGGCGTAATAAAGGTCGATGTAATCGACACCCAGCCGGGTCAGGCTCTTCTCCACCGACTGCACGATATTCTTGCGGTGCATGCCGGCCTCATTCGGGTCGTTGCGGCCCGGCACGGCATTGACGTATTTGGTGCTGATGACAAAGCGTTCGCGGTCATCCTTCACGAAGCGGCCGATCATCCGCTCACTCTCGCCGCCGGTATACATGTTGGCGGTGTCGATGAAATTGCCGCCCCCGTCGACATAGGCGTCGAAGACGGGGCGGCATTCCTTTTCGGGGCGCGACCATTCGGCAGCTTCGCCAAAGGTCATCGTGCCGAGTGCGATTTGCGATACGCGCAGGCCGCTGCGACCAAGTATCCTGTAACGCATGATCAGCCGATCACGCGTTCAGACCGGGATTGTCGCGCCAATCCTCGCTCGGCGGCGGGATCAACCCCAACTGCATGGCGAATTCGCGGAAATTCCAGTGGGTCCGGCACCGCACGATCTTGCCTTCCTTGTACATCTGCGTGGTGGTGCCGCGCGTCACCGTCGTCTTGCCGACCGCTTCCTCGATCCCGAAGAACGGCGAATTATGCGTGGCCTTCCATATCCACTGCATATAGCCCCACTCGTCGTAGTCGAAACCCGCGCCCAGCCGCTCGGCATTGACGAAGCGGTTGTAGTCGGCCTCGTACCCTTGCCAGTCTGCGGGCATCGGACCCGTATTGGTCACGCCCTTCGATGCACCTGCCGGCCCGCCATCATAGGTGATAACCTCGAACTTGTGCACGCCGAACGGAGAATCCGGGCCGGAATTGTTGAAGACCACGAAGGCCTTGTACAATTCCTCCTTAGTCGTGATCGTCTGGGCGAATTCTATATCCTCCCAGACGAAATCGTCGGCGTAATAACCAAGCACCTCTTCCGCGCCCTTGTCGAAGAAAGCGGTGACCCAGTCCTGCGCCGCCTGGAAGTTCTTGTACTGGCGCGGCGGGGTGGCGCTGGCCGCCGGCATCGCCTGAACGCCGCCCGACGCTGCATCGGCGGTCGCGCATCCGGCCAACCCCACCGCCCCGGCTGCGCCCGCGGCGCCAAGCAGGCTCCTGGAAAAATTCCGGCGAGAGAACGCTCGCTGGTCGGTCGTCATGTGCTCTTCGGTCACCTGGCTGGAATATAGAATATGCACTGCTCTCTCTCCCGGTTGCGGCAATCGTCATGCGGCGAATGCCCGTTTTGCCTGAGACTAGCCGAACGACCGCGCAGGACCACAGCACTTTACGACAGCTTTGGGCCGTTCGTGCCATATGCGGGATTTGGCACAATATGCCTGACGCTGGCACCTAGCGCCCTTCGGATGTCATGCATCTGCGCGTATTCGTGATGCCAATGATGCCACGGCGCCTTGCGTCGATAGAGCCCGCTTGAAGGGAGAGGAACGCGTAATGACCATCCAGACGAAGCCGCGCAGTGCAGGTAAGCAATATGATCCTCTCGACCCCGCGGTAAAGCAGGAGCCCTACCCCTATTACGCGGACCTGCGTCGCGACGAGCCGGTGAAGTGGCTGGACGGGCTGCAGGCGTTTTCCGTCGCGCGCTATGACGATGTCGACAAACTGCTAAAGGACGGGCGAATCTTCAGCTCTGCGCAGTTCTGGCCGGCGCTTCTGGGCGAATACGATCCCGTTCCCGAGGTCGCGCCAATGATCTCGATGGACCCGCCCGGGCACATTCATCTGCGCAAGCTGGCCAACAAGGCGTTCGTGCCAACCAAGGTGAACTTGCTGCGCGACCGCACCTACAGGATCGCGCACGAGCTGATCAACGACATCATTGCCAAGCACGGTCAGTCGGGTGAGTTCGACTGGGCGTGGGAGTTTACCGCGCTCTACCCCGTGACCGTCATTGCAGAGGTCCTGGGCGTTCCGACCGAGCGTCGTTCCGAGTTCAAGGTCTGGGTCGACCTTGTCCTGTCTGCCGCTAACCGCGCGGCCTATGGTCCGGAAAAGCTGTCCGAGATCGAGAAGGCATCGAAAAGCCTGCGCGCTTTCATAGAGGACCTTTATGATCACCGCATCGACAATCTCGGCGAGGACCTAATCTCGTCCTTCATCCAGTCAGAGATCGACGGCCGCAAGATGACCCGGCTGGAAATCATCCAGATGGCGACGCTGCTCCTGATCGGCGGGGTCGAAACCACCACCAACCTTCTGGGCACCACGCTGGTCGAGTTGAAGCGACATCCGGAAACCTATGCCCGGGTGCGCGCCGATACCGGATTGATACCTGCGCTGGTCGAGGAAGTGCTGCGTTACAATCCGCCCGTTCAGATCATCTTTCGCCATACCACGGCAGATGTGGAACTGGGTGGTACAACCATCCCGGCGGGAAGCGCGGTCATGCCAATACTCGCCTCGGCCAATCGCGACGAAACGAAATTCGCGAACCCGGATGTGTTCGACATCGACCGCAAGATCGATTTTCCACTGATGTCGTTCGGTCAGGGGCCGCATTTTTGCCTTGGCAATTACCTCAGCCGGGTCGAGGCAAAGGCCGCACTGGAAGTCGCGATGGAGCGCTTTGCCCAACTCGACGTGATTTCGGACGAGATCCACTGGATCGATTCCTATTTCGCCCGCGGCCCCCATACCCTTCCGGTCCGCTTCAAGGCGGCCTGACCGCCACCCCGACAATGACCGCGGCGAAGCTGGAGCGAACCCATGCGCGCAGAAAAATGCCTGAACATCGGGGATCTGGAACGATGTGCGCGGCAACGGCTGCCGCAACCGCTGTTCGATTACATCCAGGGCGGTTCGGACGATGAAATAACGCTGGCCGCCAATGTCACCGGGTTCGACCGCTATGCGCTGCTGCCCCGATACCTGCGGGATGTTCGAGATGTCGATTCTTCCGTCGCGGTGCTGGGCAGCAGGCTGGCGTGGCCGCTATACCTTGCGCCGACGGGCATGACGCAGATGTTCCACCGCGATGGCGAGATGGCCGTGGCAAGGGCTGCGGCCCGATCAGGTGTCGGCTATACGCTTTCCACCATGGGTACGACCAGCATCGAGGATATCGGCGCGGTGCCGGACCTGCCCAAGATGTTCCAGATGTATCTGCTGAACGATGACAGCCTCAATCGCGCCATGGTTGACCGCTGCAGGGCCTCTGCCTTCGACGCGCTGTGCATTACCGTGGACTGCATCACTGCGGGCAATCGCGAACGCGACATCCGCAGCGGGCTGAGCGTGCCGCCACGGCTCAACCTGCAAAGCCTGGGGCAGTTTGCCCGTCGCCCCGAATGGTGCCTGAACTATTTGCGCGGCGGCGCATTCCGTCTGCCGAACATCGGCGACGGCAACGGCGACGGCAACGGCGGCGGCGATATTTCTACGCTTGCCAGCTATTTCGCACAGAAGATGGAATCGAACATCAGCTGGCAACACGTCGAGGCGATTGCCCGCCAGTGGCAGGGGCCACTCGCCATAAAGGGGCTGCAATCCGCGCAGGATGCGACCATGGCGGTGGAAGCAGGGGCGACGGCCGTGATCGTGTCGAACCATGGCGGTCGCCAGCTTGACGGATCGGCGGCATCCATAGACCTGCTTCCGGCCATTGCCGATGCGATTGGCGGCAAAGCCGAGATCATTCTCGATGGCGGTATCAGGCGCGGTTCGCACATGGTCAAGGCGTTGGCCTTGGGGGCCACGGCATGCATGACCGGGCGGCCCTATCTTTATGGCTTGTCCGCATTCGGCGCGGCCGGCGTGGACCGCTCGCTGGCCATTTTGCACAGCGAGTTCGAACGCACCATGGCGCTGGTTGGCTGCCGTTCGGTGGCGGATTTGAAAGCCGGCACCGCAATGCAGGGCGGCGCGGGTGCCAGATGCAATGGCGGTTTCCACACGCCGAAAGATCAGCCTGCCCCGGCGAACTCGTTCGTCACAGTGCTGGGCCGCCGCCCGGTCCAGTCCTTGAACGCCCGCGAAAACGTTCCATTGTCCGAAAATCCTAGCAGATAGGCCACCTCGCTCAGACTTAAGCCGCGCCTAAGATACCGGAATGCCAGCTCTTCACGCAATTGCTTGAGCACTTCTGCAAAGGTGGTACCCTCGTCCTTGAGGCGGCGCAGCAAGGTCCGCTCGGTCATACCCAGAAGCTTTGCCGTGCGGGCCTTCGTCGGCACTTCGTCGGGGAGCTGCGCGATCATCAGGTCGCGCACGCGGATCGCGAACCGGCCCGCCATGCGCTGCTCTAGGAAACGTTGAGCCGCGCTTTCCAGCATCGAGGCCAGCTCTTCGTCCGATGACATGATAGGACGCAGCAGATCGGCCTTTTCGAACGTCAATCGCGTTCGCGGTGCGTCATAGCTGATCGGGCAGCCAAAGAACTGTGCGAATTCGTCCTGCGCATCAGTCGAGGCGTGGGAGAAACATACTTTTGCCAGCGGCAGTTCGTCCTGCGCGATCCAGCGCAGCAGATTGACGACCGACGCCAGCACCGTATCCACGGTCTGATAGATCGGCGGCTCTCCGCCGGTGTCGAAATGAAACTCGACGATGACCTGCCCGCTGGTCTCGACCAGCCCAGCCGTCGCGGAATCGGAAATCAGCCGGGTGAAGCGGGTAAAGCGCTGAAGCGAGCGCAGCAGGTTCGAACTGCACATCATCAGATAGCCCACGACGTGAAAGGAGGACGGCCGGACCTGTTCCGCCACGCGAAGGCCGAAACACGGATCGCCGGTCAGCGTTGCCGCACGCTTCCACAATTGCGAGAGCTGGTCCTGCGAATAACGGCTATATCCGCCTTCCAGGCGAGAGGCGTCCATGCCGATTTCCGCCAGGACCGCATCGGCGTCGATACCGCGAACCTGCATGGCGCGGACGATGGCGAGAACCCATCCCGTCAATGCCGAACGTCGTGCGTCGTCCAAGGCTGACCTCTCTCATTTATCGGCAGTTCATGCCTCTTTGTCGCGATCTGCATAACAGTTCGCCATTCGGTCTGCAATGAGTTGCACATTCCGCAATCAGTGGATCGGTTTAGTCCCGGCATGTGTACGGGCATCGTTACGGGATGGGACCTTACGCCTGTATTGGCGCAGATCGCGGCGCGAGATCATGATACTTTGGCGGGAGTCGTTTCGGGCTATTGCCTATTTCACTTTCGTCGGCAAAAATCCGGTTAAAGCGGTAAGTGGCGTGACCTGCTTGCTCGAGCATCTCCATATCGTCTGGAAACCCTGAGCACTCCGGCCTTTGGTGACAGCGATACGCAATTCGAGACAATTTCATCAAGCTTGTCTTAAATTGTCGGATAGTGGCACAATCAGCCCTGTCTAAGGGGCCGCTCGCACGGCAGTTCTTTCATGAACGACGGTCATCAAGAAAAAGGGCCGCGACTGAGAGGGAACCGTGATGGCTTCGAAGAAAAAATCCGTGCAGGCGTCGTTGCTTGCTGTCGCATTCGTGCTTGGCTCGAATGCATCCACGGCTTATGGACAGGCGGCCGATACAAGCGCCGAAGATGGTGCGGACACCACCGGTTCTGCAAACGAAATCATTGTCACGGCCCAAAAGCGGGAACAGTCGCTGAACGATGTTGGCCTGTCGATTACCGCGGCGTCGGGAGATCAGCTGACCAATCTCGGCATTACCAACACTGGCGATCTCGCGAAAGTGACCCCCGGGTTCACCTTTACCAAGAGTCAGGACGGAACGCCGCTCTATACGCTTCGCGGGGTCGGCTTTAACGATTACACGCTGGGTGCCAGCCCGGCGGTCAGCGTATATGTCGATCAGGTTCCCCTCGCTTTTGGCGCCTTTACCCAAGGGGCTTCACTGGATCTCGAGAGGGTCGAGGTATTGAAGGGTCCGCAAGGCATCCTATTCGGCCAGAACTCCACCGGCGGTGCCATCAACTATATAGCAGCCAAGCCCACCGATTATTTCGAGGCGGGCGCGTCGGCATCCTTTGGCCGTTTCAATACGTTCGAAGCCAATGGTTTCGTCAGCGGCCCGGTGGCCGATGGACTTGGCGTGCGCGCCGCAGTGGGAACGACGATTTCGGGACCATGGCAATATAACTATAATCGCGATGAAAAACTTGGCCGGCAGGACAAGCTGCAGGGGCGGTTCCAGGCAGCGTTCGAGCCGAGCGACCGGATGAGCTTTCTGCTGAGCGTGAACGGGTGGCGCGATAAGTCGGATACGCAGGCCGGGCAGTTTCAAGGTCTTTATCTTCAGATCGACGAGACTGCAGTAGCCGCCGGAGGCCTGTTCGACCCTGAAGAGGTGCTCAGGCGGATTGCTGCGTTCCGCGCTCTTGAACCTGCCCCGGATAATGCGCGGGCGGCAGATTGGGACCCGAATCGCGATTTGAGGCGGGACGATGGTTTCTATCAAATTTCGCTCCGCAGCGATTTCGAATTGACCGGAGATATTACCCTCACCTCAATTACTGCCTATTCAAATTACAACGAAAATTACTCTGTGGACCGCGACGGAACTTCGCTTATCAATGCGGGGGTCAACGCCGACGGTACGGTTGACAGTTTCAGCCAGGAAATTCGCCTTGCTGGCGAGACAGGCATTTTCAACTGGTTGATCGGCGGGAATTACGCCACGAACGATGTCGTCAGCGCGAATGACATTCTAACGGGCGATTCTACGAATACCGCCATTCTACCCGGAGGGCCCTACATAGCGGCCTCGACCACGACGATCACTCAGGATATTGAGGATATTGCGGTATTCGGCAATGTCGAGGCGATCCTCAGCGACCAGCTCACGGTGCTGGCAGGCGCTCGCTATACCGAAACGACCAACGATTACACCTCATGCATGCGCGGCGATTTCGGAATGCAGACCACCTTCGCGTTCCTTTCCGATGTGCTGTCTGGAACGCCGGGCGCACCGGCCGGGCCGGATACCTGCCTGAACATGGACCAGAACACGTTCGAACTGATCCGCACGCCTTTCGAAGACACGCTGAAAGAAGACAATTTCTCGTGGCGCGTCGGTGCAAACTTTGCGCCCGATAGTGATACGCTGCTTTATGCCTTGGCCTCGCGAGGGTTCAAGTCAGGTAGTTTCCCAACCGTGCCTGCTTCCACCACGGCACAGTTTGCGCCAGTGACCCAAGAGTCGGTGACCGCATACGAAGCTGGCGCGAAGCTGACCCTGCTCGACGGCATGGCACAACTCAACCTGGCCGGGTTCCATTATATCTACAACGACAAGCAGGTCCGCGGGCTGGTCATCGACCCCATTTTTAACCAGCTCGAACAGCTGGTAAATATTCCCAAGGCTCGAATCAATGGCGGCGAGATCGAACTGACGGCCCGCCCAATCGACGGTCTGACCCTGCGCGGAGCGGTTACGTATGTTGACAGCAAGGTCAAGGAGTTCACCGGCATCAATAACGAGCGCATTCTTGCAGACTACAGCGGCTCCTCCCTTCCCTTTTCGCCGAAGTGGCACGTGGTGGCTGACGTCAATTACGAACGCCCCGTCAGCGCCGCTCTGAATGCGTTTGCAGGAGCCAACCTGCTCTACAACTCATCGACGAATTCCACCTTGGGCGATGCGCCGAATTCGGTCATCGATTCCTTTACGACTGTGGACCTCAGAGTTGGAATCAAAGCAGCCGACGATGCTTGGTCGTTCAGTGTCTGGGGACGCAATGTGTTCGATGAATATTACTGGACCAACCAGTTCGTCACCCAAGACGTAGTCGTCCGCTATGCCGCCATGCCGGCAAGCTATGGCGCAACAGTGAAATTCGAATTCAGGTGAGGTGACGGTGAACCCGCCGGTTCCTGCCGCGTCGAGGAAATCGAGCTTGGAGCAATGTGGGCTTCATAGAGTGTGGATTTGCTGGCGCCGTTGGGACCGGCCAGCACGATCATCGTGGGTTTCCTGCGTTGGAGTTGGCGTTCTCGCGCACGAGGTTATAGTCAGGATCTCCTGGCGGCCGAGGTTCTCTTTGCGCCAGCGCGCCCACATCCGTGTGTAATCAGTGGGCGTGCACTCAGAGAACTAGGCCGTGAACCCATAAAGCGCGCTCTCAGGCGCACTACGGAAACACGATAAAGTTGCTTGCAATATGATTGTGAACAATGTAATTGGATGGCTTATCGAAGCTGGAAGGATTGATGATGAGCTATCTCTATACGACACGAGTGAACGCTTATGGTGGGCGCAGCGGCACGATCAAAAGCGAGGATGGTATCCTCGACATGCCCTTGGCGATGCCGAAGGAGCTCGGTGGCAAAGGCGGTGCGACGAACCCGGAGCAGCTTTTCGCTGCGGGTTATGCCGCCTGCTTTGAGAACGCCGTCATCCACGTGACGCGCGGACAGGCGGACAAGGTGCGCGACAATGACATTGAGGTCGCCTGCGAAGTAGGACTGCTGCCGAATGGCGAAAGCGGCTTCAAGCTTGCGGTGACACTGGATGTTGAGATAACGGGCGTTGATCAAGCCAAGGCGGAAGAGATCGTCAAGGCCGCTCATGCCGTCTGTCCCTACTCGAACGCGATCAGGGGCAATGTCGAGGTCAATCTGAGGATATTCGCGCAGTGAGCGGCCCGGAGTCCTCGTCGGGCGACGAGGCCCCCCTGCTGCTTGATCGGCAGGTCTGCTTCCCGCTTTACGCTGCCACCAACCTGCTCAACCGCCTTTACGGACCGGTTCTCCGCCAGCTTGGGCTTACCTATCCTCAGTATCTCGTGATGCTAGTCCTATGGGAGCGGCAGCCCCAGACGGTAGGGGCGCTGGGCTCGCGCCTCTATCTCGACAGCGGAACACTAACGCCGCTGTTGAAGCGGATGGAGGCGGCCGATTATATTACCCGCACTCGCGATCCCGAAGACGAGCGTCGGGTAGTCATAGGGCTGACTGACAAAGGCAAGGCCCTCCGCGAGAAGGCCGTACATGTACCGGGGACAATCGCCAACGGGCGCACGCCCGAAGGAATTGAAGAGTTACGTGAAAGTGTGCGGAATTTGGTCGCTATGCTGGCAGAGCAAGAAGTATTGAGGTGACAGGCTTTGTCCGCATGAGGATCCTTTGGTGCCTTCATTGAGGATCTCGATCACAACCGCATAAACGTCCTATTATGAAGTGAAGGTTACCTGAGGTGCTTGCCTCGGCGCTCTCCCGCTGATTCAAAATCGGGATGAGCCGATATGACCTGACCGACTTCGAGTGGCGAGTGATCGCGCCACTGCTCCCAAACAAGCCGCGAGGTGTTCCGCGTGTCGATGATCGGCGCGTGCTGAACGGCATCTTCTGGGTTCTGCTGTAGCGCGACAAACAGGATGAGAATGTGATTGTCGCGGCGCGTCATTGAGTGCCGATTTTAACTGTCGCTGGCAAGGGCCTCGTTCTTATCCTGATTGTCGCGGATGGTCTCGAGGACTTTGTGCGTGGTATAGGCGGCAGGACGTCCAGCCCCGGTGCGGCGGGCCTGGGCCGTGCGCCGGCGGTAGCTTTCGACGTTCATCTCGAAGATCGTGGCGTGATGCACGAGCCTGTCGACCGCGGCGAGCGTCATTGCTGGGTCCGGGAAGACGCGGTTCCATTCGCCGAAGGGCTGGTTGGCGGTGATGAGCAGCGATCTGCGTTCGTATCGGGCGCTGATCAGTTCGAAAAGGACAGACGTTTCCGCCTGATCACGCGAGACGTAGGCAAAGTCGTCGAGGATCAGCAGATGATACTTATCAAGCTTGGTGATGGCGGATTCCAGCGACAGCTCGCGCCGGGCGACCTGCAGGCGCTGGACGAGGTCGGATGTGCGGGTGAACAGGGTCCGCCAGCCATTTTCCACCAATGCCAGGCCGATCGCTGCCGCCAGATGACTTTTGCCGCCGCCCGGCGGACCGAACAGGATCAGATTGGAACCCTGGTCGAGCCACCCATCACCAGCGCATAGGGCCATCACCTGGGCCTTTGAGATCATCGGCACGGCTTCGAAGGCGAAGCAGTCGAGCGTCTTGCCCGCCGGGAGGTGGGCTTCGGCAAGGTGACGTCCGATCCGGCGGGACGCGCGTTCGGCGAGTTCATGCTCGGCAAGAGCGGCAAGGTACCTGCTGGCGGGCCATCCTTCCTTGTCCGCCTGGGCCGCAAAATCAGCCCAGATGTGCTTGATGGTGGGCAGGCGCAGTTCACCCAGCATCAGGCCCAGGCGCTGAGCATCGACCATGGGAGCCGTGTTCATGCCGCTTCTCCCTGTTCGATCAGCCCGTCGTAGATCGAGAGTGAGACCATCTCGACAACGACTTCGGGCAGAGTGGCGGGATCGGGACTGAAGCGTGTCCGCAATGTCGCCAGGCACGGGACCCGGCGCGCAGCCAGGTCCTCCGCCAGGAAATGGGCGAGTTCAGCCTCGCAGGCGCGCTCGTGGGCCATGGCCAGCAGCTCGACCATGATACGGCAGGCCTTTTTCTCGCCCACCGCTTCCAGCAAGTGCTCGAACATGAGGCGGTAAGGCGCGCGCGGGAACAGGCTGTCGCGATAGACCAGTCCCCGCAGCGCCATTGGTTTGCGGCGCAGGGAATGAATGACATGTCGGTAATCGACGACATGGCCGTGCTTGCCGTTCGCACCAGCGCGGCCGCGCTGCAGGGTCATGAGCCTTGTGCCGCCAATGAAGACATCGAGACGATCGTCGTAAAGACGCACCCGCAGACGATGTCCGATCAAGCGCGACGGGACCGTGTAGAACACCTTGCGCAGCGTGAAGCCGCCCGAGGACGTCACCGTCACGAGAACCTCCTCGTAATCGGTAGTCCGCATGTTCGGCAGCGGTTGCAGCGACTTGCGCTCGGCATCGATGGCAGGGCCATGACGCCGGTTCCTTGCTGTCACGACTTCGTCGATGAAGCGGCGATAATCGGCAAGTTTGGCGAAGTCCGTGGGGGACTGTCAGGAATTCCGTGTGTGGGCGGGCGGTTGAACATTACGCCGCCATGGCTTTGATGAAGCGCTCACCGAAAATTACGGCGAACTGGGCCTTTGCCATGGTCCACTCACGCGGCGGCATTTTCCACTCTTTCTCCGACCGGTTCAAGATCAGATAGAGCAATTTCGTGGCGGCCTCGTCGCTCGGGAAGTGCCCCCTGGCCCTGACGGCCCTGCGGAGCTTCGAGTTGAGGGCTTCTATGGAATTTGTGGTGTAAACGATCCTGCGAACCTCATCAGGAAACGCAAAAAACGGAATGACCTCGGCCCAGGCCCGCCGCCAGCTCTGGCCGATAGCGGGATAGCGCTGGCCCCAGGGTCCAGCCTCGAACGCGGTGAGCGCCTGTTCGGCGGCCTCGGCGCTGGGGGCGCGGTAAATTTCCTTGAGCGCCGTCGCCAGCCCCTTGCGGTCCTTCCAGGACACGAAGTCCATGGAATTGCGCAGCAAATGGACGATGCATGTCTGGACCACGGCTTCGGGAAACACGGCGGTGATGGCCTCGGGGAAGCCCTTGAGCCCATCGACCACGGCAAGCAGGATATCCTCCGTCCCGCGGTTCTTGAGCTCGTTCATCACCCGCAGCCAGAACTTGGCGCCTTCGTTCTGCTCGAGCCACAGGCCCAGCACCTCCTTGGCGCCATCAGCGCGGACGCCCAACGCGATGTGGATCGCCTTGTTGCGGACCATGCCTTCATCGCGGATCTTGACCCGGATCGCATCAAAGAAAACGAGCGGGTAAACCGGATCGAGCGGCCGTTGCTGCCAGCTGGCGACTTCGTCGAGCACGGCGTCGGTCACGGTGCTGATCAGGTCCGGCGACACGTCAATGCCATACAGATCGTGCAGATGCCCGGTGATCTCCCGGGCGCTCATGCCGCGCGCGTACATCGATATGATCTTGTCATCAAAGCCGGGGAAACGGCGCTGGTACTTCGCGATCAGCTGCGGCTCGAAGCTCGACTGACGGTCGCGCGGGACATCGATCTCCAGCTTGCCGGCATCTGTGGTCACGCTCTTGCGACCATAGCCATTGCGCGTGTTCCCGGCCTCTTCGTCGCTGGTCAGATGGTGATCCATCTCCGCATTCAAGGCGCGCTCGGTCAGCGCCTTCTTCAGAGAATCCAGCAAGCCGCCTTGTTCGAAAGCGGCACTGGCAGCACCGCCAGCCAAAAGCTGGTCCAGCAGCTCATTGGGGATCGCAGGTTCTTTGCGTCGGGACATAGTGGGACTCCTTCTTACCCATTATGCCCGCCCACACACGGAATTCCTGACAGTCCCCCGCCGCAGCGCCTTTGCGATCATGGTAGGGTTTGCCGCTCGAAGTGGCGGCATGGACGATGGCATTCACCCCACTCAGCCGGTCCGCCGGAACATCAAGCAAATAATCAAAGCCGCGCGCCTTCCACGCATTTCCCGCCCCGCGCGGCAATACCGACACCGGCCACTCGGGCGGCTTCGGCTCTCCCTTGCGGCAATGGGTGGCGAATTCGCAGTCATGCGGCCTGCTACAATGATCTCCGGGTGCGGTCTGCGGCTCTTCCCCGGTCAGCATGGCCTGCGCTGCGTGCACCACCGCGCCCCGCCCCGCGATGATCCCGCCCAGCTGGCCAAGCATGTCCGCATCGTGCAGTAAGCCGTCCAGATCGCCCGGTACCTGCAGCACAAAGCGGTTGTTCACGTGCCTAATTGCGGCCGAGCGCACATCGATGCCGCAGCCTTGCAGCACCCAGATCTGCGTGGCCAGATCGCCCACATGGTAGTCCTTCGGCGTGGTCGAACTCTTCACCTCGGCAACATGCCAGCCACCAACCGGCAGGCGCTCCATCACATCGACGCGAACAAGCACACCGCGGTGCATGAAGGTCGCTTCGAACAGCGGACCGGGATGGTCTTCGGCGATCAAACGCGCGGTGGTTTCCAGCGCGGCGGCCAGATCGGGCTCCGCCTCGATCATCACGCCATCGGGATGCAGCGCGCAGGCCGCATCGCCCACCTCGTTACCGATGGCGAACAGTGCTTCGGAGCCTTCGTTCCATTCGGCAAGGTCGCGGCGATGCACCTGCAGCCACAGGCGGCGCGGGCATTGCTCAAATGCGGCGATGCGGGATTTGGAAAGACCGACCATCAGGCTATTGCCAGATCGCTTGATGCAAACTGCCATGGCGGCGCTTCGCGGCGAGAAGGTCGAGGCGACCTCGGGCCATGACAGCCATATTGCGCAAGTCTTCGACAAGCTCAGCCATTGCGTTGCGACGTAAATGAGGGGGCGCTTTTTCGATGACCGCGCAATGTGCGGCGACCAAAGCCGGTATATGACAGCGCAGACGCTCGACGATCTGAAGGGTCATCGCATCCAGATCGCCCGCGGCCGCACGGGCCAGCAGCATTTCGCATGGAGCTCTCGCTTCAAGCAGCGGCGTGGCGAATTCCGGACAAGAGGCGAGCGCATGCGCGAATGCATCTTCGACAGCACTGCTCCCATCGGAATTCGTGCGAACAGTCTTCTGGTCGCCCAATACGGGCTTGCCGAAAACGAATGCTGGCAGAGATCCTGTCGCAAGGCGGAGAATGAGGAAGAAGCCAATCATGGCAAGCAAAAACGACAACATCGGCACCATCCCTGCTGGCCGCGGATGTGGCCGTTTGAAGTGATGCTGCCTTTTCCAACAGGCTTACGACAATTTCGGTCGTAGCTCTGCTTGGTCACGGTGATTTCCGAGCCGTGCGTTCGAAACTGCCTCTTGCAGCATGAAGACGTCGGCTCGCTTTTCAACATGACGCCGGCTTGCTTGGATATAGAGAGCTGGCTGAACATTATCCCTACGACCATCTATCGTCCATTCTCCAAGGTCACGCAGTCGATCGCAGTGAAAGGACCATGCGAAGGCAATGGCGCATGAAGCCGGCTAGGATCCAAGCTAGAAATCTAAGCGCTTTAGCAGCAGTGGGAGCGCATTGTGCGGAGTGCTGCCATACAAATTTCGCCTATATCTTGAGTAGATCGAGCAAGGGATCGAAAGCATAAAGGGCGGCGCGGCGTCCGGCTGCCGGTTCAATTGTGCGAAGCAGTCCAGCCTCGACTAGCCTACGAGACAGGGCACGAGCTGACGATGCCGGGATGCCAGACCGGTCTACAAAGCGGTCATTGCGAAAGACAGGACTGGCAAACACGAAATCCAGGGCCTGATCGTGGAACTGAGAATTTAGTGCCTCGCGGAACCGCTCCCGCATTTCGCCATGTAAGGCAAATATCTGATCGGCAGTCTCGATATTGACTGAGGCTTGAGCGTGCATAGCCTCGAGAAAGAATATGCACCATCCTGACCAGTCTCCCGAAGCGGAAACGGCTCGCATTCTCTCGATATATTCTTCCTTATGTGTCTCGAAATATCCTGAGACGAAGAAGTTCGGCTGACTGATGATTCCGAGATTCCAAAGCATCAGGGTGATTAGCATGCGCCCGATCCGACCATTGCCATCTTCGAAAGGATGGAGTGCCTCAAACTCCACATGCGTCAGTGCTGCCCGAATAAGGGGACGCATCTTGCTTTCATTCATGAATTGCACGAGCCCTGCCATGGCGGGGGCCAGTTGCTCAGGGGCTATTGGAACATAGAATATCTTCCCGCGCCGATTGTCGCCGATATAATTCTGTTCCACCTTGTAGGAGCCTGGGCGCTTTCGCGCGCCTCGTCCGAAGTATAGCAATTGCTGGTGCGCCTTCCGGATCAGATGTTCGCTGAGTGGCGCGCCGTCAGCCAAGGCTTGCTGCGCATTGCGCAAGGCGCGGGAATAAAGGTAGGTTTCAATATCATCATTGCGGGCTTCGCGGTAAGGATTTGGCGCGCATTCTGGCGCCAAACTGGCTTGGTAATAGACCGCGCTGATCAACCGGCATTGGTGATAGGATCCACAGCGATGCTGCTGCCAATCGTTTTTAGCCAAAAATTGTCAGCCTTGCGGATATCGACAATGCATTCCTCCGCCGGCCAGCATGTGTTTCGGTCGCTTATAGAGCTGTCTGGGACTGATATCCCAAGTGCCGTCAGCGACGGATAGTCGCAATCTAAGAAGATGCTGCCCCGCCAGAATTGTCCGGCAGGGCAGCTTGAGCGAGCTTCTTATCCCTTCAAATCCTCCCGCCATTTCCGCAGCTTTGCGACGAAACCGGTCTCAGGCCTCGCGCAGAAACGATCGACAATCGCATCGGTGCATGCGGCGCCCGTTTGACCAATCATCTCGATCGACGCAAAGTGGCGAACCGCGATGATCGCGGTGGTCAGCACGTCAGCCGTGCACTGCTCCTCGACCGCAGCCCAGTCGCGGTCGTCGACCAGGCGATTGACCTCTTTGCCCGGTACCGGTTTGGCGGGAATGTCTTGTGCCGCCGCATATTCGGAAAGGTGCACCCGGCTGCTGTATTCGATCTCATTGCACAGATCGATGCGATCGGAACGCTGTGGCCGTGACTTGCGCAGCTGGTAGGGCAGGATCAGGCCATGCTGATGCGCGATGCGGCGCAGGACCGGAACATCGCTGCATTCCCCACCCCAGGTCGTGAGGATAGCATGAGGATGGTTGTCGAGTTCGGCGAAGAAATGCTCGGCGATCGCCACCTCGTCATGATCCGGTCGGCAGCGGCCTTCGAAATGGCTGATCTTGGGTTTCTCGGCCCCAGGTGTGAACTCGAGCGTCAGCCAGCTCCCGCAAACGATCTGCTTGAACGGCCAGCGCAAGCTCTTGCAGGCCGAGCTGCCGTTGGCATGGACATAGGCACCGTGGCGCACCCGGTCCCGCTTGAACTCGAAATCGGCAACAACGATGCTGGTGGAAGGGAAATAGCGGCAGCCTTTGTCCTTGCGGACGGCGGGGCGGCGGTTGTTGTAGTGGGTCATTGATACGTCCTTCGTCGATACGAAAAAGCCCGCTCGGAGGCGGGCCTTTTCGCGTGGGTGGTGTGGTGGATTGCGGGGGGATCAGAGGTGACGGCGCGAGGCGTCGATCATTTCTGAGATGTAATCGAACACATCGTTCCGAAGGAGCCAGCTTTTCTCAGAAAGGTACTCGGCATAATCGCATTCGGTCCACCAGACCTTCTCGTCCGGGTTCCAGCGATAGCCGCGGGCCTTCAGCTGGTCTTTCAGGCTAAATCGCGCGCCGCGCGCTTTCAGAAGCACCGTCTCCATCTCGCTGCGTTCGATCAGCAGATCGAGGAAGCTGCGGCCGTCGGATCCGGGTGCTTCGAGCCGCAGTAGTTGGAATAGCGACCAGACGTCATCATCGGCGCGGTGCGTGTTGGCGAAGTAGCCGCCTTGCAGCAGCAGGTGCCCCAGGGATCGGCCATCATAGCCATGGGCGAGCCAGTCGATCTCGGTACACGAGCAGGCCCACTTCAGGCCCTTCACTTCTGGGAAGCGCGCCTCAACAAACGCACGGTCGAAGCGCGCATTGTGCGCGACGATGAGATCCGCGCTCTTCAGCAGCTTGACTGCGGCGTGGCGGTCGATTTGCAGGCCGACCACCATTTCGGCGGTGAGCCCTGTCAAAGTCGTTACACGCGGTGGGATCGGCTTTCCGGGATCTTGAAGCCAGGCAAACGGCAAGGTGTTTGAAAGCACCTTGCTGTCGTTCGGCCAATCGATATCGAGTGTCATGATAGCGAACTCGATGATGGCGTCGGTCTTAGGGTCGAGGCCGGTTGTCTCGACGTCAACGATCGCGATCCGCCGGGTTCCATCCGGCAGGTTGCGATCCTCCAAAGCGTGTGGCAGTGCGATTTTGCGCAATACGCGGTAGTCCCCGCCCGCCTCGAGCTGGCGGACGAGTTCTGCATTCTTGTCTTGTGTCATGGATGACCTCTGTGGGTTCGTTGATGAAACGAAACCGGCGAGAGCGGGAGCGAAGCCGTTTAAGCTTCTTTTCCCTTGCCCTTCCGGTTTCATATCATCCTAACCCCGTGAGGATTTCTGGATTCACCGGCCCATGCCCATACCGTTTTGAAAGGCTGCCCGTTGCAGCTGTTCAAAGTGGCGCTGTGCACCCAATTCGAGCTCTGCGAGCATGGGTTTTGGCAGTTCTGCCTTGGCCAAAGCAGCTGCCGCCTTGTCTTGTCGTACGCAAAGGGCGAGACGGTCGGCATGCGCGTCACCCTTCTCATGTGCCTTGCGCCAGTCCTGCAATTTCTTGCGCTCTGGCGGCAGCTCACCCCCCTCACCTTCGTGTTCGATCTGCTCGTTTGTTGGTGTTTGTACGGGTTCCTCTTGTGGTGAGGCTGGTGTCGGTTTGGGTAGCTGCTCTTGTCTCGAACTTGGCTCTGCCCGGCGCACGGGCTGGCGTTCGGACATAAGCTGCTCGCGCAACTGCCTGGTACGCTGCGACGCTGCAGCGCGAGCCCGCCTGTCGGCTTCCTCAGCGCAAATTTGGACGGCTTGGCGCATTGCACTCTGCAGTTCCTCGTCGCGCCGAAACTTATGCGCAAACTCGACAAGTTGCTCCGGGGCGTCCGCCGCTAGGCAGACGCTTCCATCCTGGGCCTCAACTCTCTGCGGACATTTCTCGACAAACTCCAGAACGCGCTTGAAGGCGCGCTGGTTGAAGCGCGATATCCCCTTCACCCGCGCCGTTGTCCGCAGATCAGCGATGATCCATCGGTTCGGAAGCCGAAATAGCGCGCAGTCTTGACGCGAGAATATGACGTGTACCGCATCGTCTTCGCGATCGATCTGAGGACGCAGAAGCTTTGTCCGCATCAAATGTATGATCGCCTCGTCGCTCAGTTTCGGCGACGGCGGGGTTTCGGCTGCAGAACGCGTCATTGAACTGACTACCGGTGGCCCTGACGCTTCCGACTGACGCGATTCCGCCCCATTGTCATTTGTCGCGGCGCGGCTTTGCTGCCGCGCGATAATCTCAGTGACCGTCTCCTGCGCCGCCTTGGCGATCGTATCGTGCCGAGCTGCAACGGCATTGCTGTTTGCGATCTGTTTTATTTCACGCTGCATGAGGAGCTCCAGCCCGGCCAGATAGATGCCGGCACTATCGAAATCGGCTTGATAGCGCTGCCGGTCCTTCTGCTGGCGCTTGCTGGCCGTCCCGGCATCGATTGCTTCCAAATGCTTCTTCGATGCCTTCGCGGCTTTTTCGGCGCGCGAACGCAGCCGGTCCAGTTGCTCGTCCATCAGCCGTGCTATGAAGTGATGTTCGGCGGCAATCTGAGCGGACACTTCGTAACGATCGAGAGCTTCCTTCGTGCGCGCCAACTCCTCGGCATTGAGGCCCAATGCGTCGACGTCATTACGCCACTGTTTGAGCTGTCCACTGATCCGCAGTTGGTTCTCTCGGGCCTCGTCTCGGCATTGGCGCAGAATGAACTCCCATTGATTGAGCTCATTGCGGATTCCTTGTTCGGTTGCGATCCCGCCGCTTTCGAGTGCGGACGCCTTGGTCCCGAGATGGGCATCACTCCTCTTGTGGATGCCGATCTCGGTATAGCGGCGCGGATTGGTACGCCGGATGGAGCCCGCCGCTTCCAGTTCCCGATTGGTTAGCTGCGAAAGTCGGCGGCGCAGCATGGGAATAAACTCGCGCTTGTTGCAGTCACGGTCCTTCGGTTGCTGGAAGGGATAGGTGACCTTGCGGCGCCCGCTCGGCTTGCGATATTCGTACGGTACCATGAAATCCCATTGGCCGATGCAAGCCTGTACGGCCGGATCGCCAAGGGCATCCTTTCTCAACTTGGACTGGGCGATCGACTTGCTACCCGCTCCATCTTTAAGCGGCACGATATGATCCTCGGCTTGCCCGGTAAATCGTTTGCTCGGACGATCATGATAGACAAGATGAAAGTGCCAGTTGCGATCGTCATTCGTATGGTCCGGTGCATGCATGACCGCGACGTAAGGTAAGCTGCGCGCTTCGAATTCTGCGGTAAAGTCCTTCAGTATTCGAACGCGCGCTTCGTGTGGAACGTCATGCGGCAATTCGCCGACCACGCGATACTGAATGCGCCCTCCGCGTCCGTCCACAAACTCTGCGCCGCGCGCCGCAGCTTCATCGCGCGCCTTGCGTGCCATCTCCTCATGGTCTGTTTCACCGGCAGCAGGCTTCTCTGGCGGGCGCCATCCATATCGTTTCATGAGGCTGCGGACTTGCCTGTTATCGCCAGTCTGGACATTGATCGACTTGTCGCCTTCGGCCTCCAGCAGCGCTTCGCTAAGCTTTGGAGGACAATCCGAATCTGCAGCTACCGCCGACCAGAACTTTGAATGCTGCTCACGGCCTTCAGGCTTTATCGTGATCATGTCGGGCGACGGTTCGCGTTCGGTCTTTTCGACAAGACGCCAGAAATCGCTCCGTTCGGTTGGGTCATCGGAGATATTCGAGAAGATGACTCTTTCGCCACCCGGCGCATGCGCCACGGCTTCCTCGCGCTCGATATAAGCCGACATTCGGCCTCCAGCGCCCTCCTTGGCGGCGATTGAGTTCGGTTCCCCTGTGATGGCCTCGCTGGGATCGATAGCCACGGCCCCTTCGCGCTCGATATAAAGCACGTGATCGCTTGCAGCGCCCTGTCGATTCCTGACGCCGCGAGCAGAGATCTTATCCTGCCGAGTTTTGCTGATGGCCTCATGCGAAAAATGGAAACTGGTCTCGCCATTCGCATTGGCGGGACGACGCGATCTTACGATCGGCGTCTGGAACTTCGATGGCTGAATTCGGGCCTCGTTTCGCTTTGTGGGTTCATTCTCTTCGCCCCAACTCTGCAACCGAATTCTGCCCGGACGCCCTCCCCCGGTTCGCCCGGTGATATGGTGATCGCCAGGCGGTCCGGTGCGTATCGGCAGATCAAGTGCCTCGGGGCCTCGAAGGCTGCGCCGGGCGCTTGCTGATTGATCGTGGTTCAGCACCCTGTGTTCGTCGCCATCATTACCGACGATCAAATCGCCGTTCATGATACGCGCCGATTTCTCGGTGAGTGATTTCAGGTTAGATCGCGCGGCGATCAGCTCGGCTTCGATTTGCTGTTTGGTCATACTCCAATTTTAGGATGCGATGACAAATCGGAGAAATGGACCTGGCGCGACGCGGGCGATCACATGTCAGCGACTTCCACCGGCCAATTTGCGCGGCGCTGTGCGGCCAATTATGAAGCAAGGTGCAGGCGATCGAGCACGTGACTTCGAGACCACGAAGCATGGAATCAAAAACTCACGGATATGAGGTCAATGGCAAGCCGCTCGGCCAATCAAGATCACAAGCAGCGCGCCATCATCCTCGCGGTCATATCGCTGGTGTCGGTCCTTGCATGGCAAACCCAGCTTGGCAGCCTTGTCCTGTATCCCTTTACGATACTCGCGACATGGTTTCACGAGATGGGTCACGGGCTTGTAGCCTTGCTGGCAGGAGCCCGCTTCGATCATCTCGTCATCTTCCCGAACGGATCGGGCTATGCGCGAATTCTTTCCGACGTCGACCGCTACCGCATCGCCGATGCAATCATCTCCGCCAGCGGTCCGCTTGGTCCCGCAATTGCTGGTTCGCTTCTCATCATTTCATCGCGAGCAGCCGAGACGACAAGGATCGCACTGCTGTTGCTTGGCGCGACGCTCCTGCTCAGCACATTTATCTGGGTGCGCTCGGCGACCGGGTGGCTGGTTCTGCCGGCTCTCGGTTTGATCGTTCTGA
Organism: Croceicoccus mobilis; assembly: GCF_001661965.1. GTDB lineage: Bacteria > Pseudomonadota > Alphaproteobacteria > Sphingomonadales > Sphingomonadaceae > Croceicoccus > Croceicoccus mobilis. Next base: position 32,632 of record NZ_LYWZ01000024.1, on the reverse strand, counting down.
CGATTGCCATTCGGACACCTGCACGCGTCCAGCAGTTCGCGATACAGTTCCTTGGGGTGCAGGCCTGCATCAGCGTTTGGCGGCAGTTCGATTATCTGTTCAGCAGCGACGGCATTTCAAGCGGGCAGTTGTCGGACACGGCCGCGATCGCGCAGGTCCTTTTCCTGCCTCATTGGGTTTGGGGAACTATCATCAGCGCCACCACGCTCGCTCTGCTCTTTGGGAGCTTCAGGTTTGCATTTCGCAATGACAGGATTGCCAGGTCACCGTTGCGCATCTGATTACGGTCAGCGGCAGTGGTCACGGCATTTGCAGATCCTGTCCGTCATCTAACCCAAGGCGCCGCCGGCGCCGCCCCAAGCGATCTTACCGGAGCGCCGATCGCTGCCTGCCGAGTAGAGACCAAAAAGCCAAAAAAGCAATCAAACAGGGTGCGCGAAGCGCTGACCCTTTTTGAGGTATTGCGCCTAAATCAGAGGGTTCCGAAGGGAAATTGCCTTTTCTTTCGAGGAGGCCCGGGTCGAACCAAAATAGAGATTTCGTTCGGAAGAGCCTGAAAGCTTCGCGAATGAAAAATCGCAAGACGTTCGGCAATTCAACCTCGTTTCTTCGAACCGATGGCGCGCTATTGTTCGTGAAATGCGAGCGCAAAACCGCACCATTTCACAATTTCGGAATAGGTTGGGTGGCGGCAGAAAAAAGTTTTGCGGAGCGATTGGGCAGTTTCTGATCCGCATCCTACAACAAGGATATGATGAAACAGAAACTCGATAAGATCGCCCAATCCCTGCTCGACCGGGTCACGGAATTCGAGCTTAAAAAAGCTGAGCAGCGTCAACGCCATTCCGAACTGGAAGGCAATGCTCGCCAAGCACGCGACACAAAGAAGGCAGCTAGCAAGGCGTATCAGGCAAGGCAGGCCCTCAAGCACCCGGACCTTCTCACGACCTCAACTAAGGCTGCCAAGCGAGCAGCCGCCCGCAGATTGCAGAAGGCTGAAGAGCAAGCCTTTATCGCGATGTTGGAGGACTGGAAATGTCGTCTCATCGCTGAATTCGCTGCGGAAGATTTGGCAGCCTTCGAGGCGATAGAAGCTTCTGGTCAAAATCTGTCTGAAAGCGCGCCGCGCTCGCAAACCAGCGAGCCTAAAGCCCTTCCCGAAGATCCTAAATTGATTGCCCCATCATTCGTGAGTGATCTTGAGCAGTCTGGTTCTGAGGAGGCTGCACCCCGTGTCCTGCGTCCGAACGGAAGCTCCAGAAAAAGCAATCGCCCAATCGTAACAAGCGGACCAGACCCGGCTACGAAAAGCGCGCGGAAGACTGCCACTGCTGAAGCTGATTTCACTTCCCGAAACCAAGCTGGGCACTCCGCGCACCGCATGAGCGACCAAGAGATTCTACCGCCAATCGGTGGTCAAAACGAATATTCAGACAACACGCAAAAGGACCTCTTCTGATGAACGCGATAACACCGATGAACCCGGTCGAGAAACGCATAGCCGACGAAACAGCGGTAACGCTGTCGCACCCGATCTCACTTGGGGATCAGCAACAATCTGCGACGGTCATAATTTGTCGGTCGAGAGGAGGAGTGGGTGCCAGTACAGCCGCTTCGACAATATTCTGCCTCGCCGACGCCGAGAAGAAAGGCACTTTCATCGAGGTTTCTGGCCTTACCGGTTACGCCTTTCGTGCGCACAAAGGCGCAAAGTTTCACGTGCAGAATTCAAATGATCTGATGGCCGAAATCCTCGACAGCAGAATTGCCAGATTCAGTGAACTAACGATAATCGAACTCGAGCCCGGTCGTCTGGAAATAGTAAAAGACCTCTACCACCTTCTCGGATCGACATGCGCAGGCCCCGTTCACATCATATATGTGGCGGACGAAAACGAAGACGACCCAACCTTCGTAGGACATTTAGCAAGGGCCGGATTGCCAATCCCGATGGTCGTCACCAAGCCGACGTCAGCAATGCGGAAATCGAGAGTATTCGTCACATTGCCGCGGCTCGGCGGTGATATCAAATCAAGCTTCTATCGAGATCACTCGACCCTTACCCAAGCGATCTCAGATTCGACGCAACAAGGCAGCAAGCTCATGCTCAATTTCGAGTTGCGCGCGTTCCGTCAGCAGATCGAGGAGTATTGTCGTGGATAATATCTCGATCCTGTGGCGGGGCCTTTTTGACCGGTCTCCGAACAACTTGGAGCGTCAGTTGATGTCGCGGTTGGTCGATAGCGGCATTGACGATTCCTATCTCTGCCTATGCGCGATCCATATTCACTTTCTCGTCATTACCAACAGGGATGCACAGATTTCAGTCCTAGCCCGCGAAATGCAAACATCGATGTCACGGCTGAATGATTTGCTGCCGGTTCTAGCAGCAGGACTGGAAGCAACCATTAATCGCGTCGAGAAGCTGGAAGCTTCCGCACGCTACACTGAGCAGGTCTTGGCGACCGCAGCTCAAACCATGGCCAAGATCGATGATGAACATAGCTTTTGGCGTCGATTAACGACAGCAGCACCGCTCCCCGAAGACCGAAGCTGGTTTTTGGTAGCCGTACTCTCAGCGGCAGCTGGAGGAGCAGTCCTGGCAAATGCTGGAACGATCTTAGCGCTCCTCTCGTAATCTCGCGCTGTCCGGTGAGCGTGAGATTAGGCGTGGGTTCTAGGTCCTGCAACACGGCGGACCGATTCTCGCTGACAGGCGATTCCGGTGCGGCGCACTTGCGTGCCACCGTGATACCTGATGCGCCCTGCCCCGTTTGTGGATCGAGTGAGCACGGGTAAATGGGCGCGGAAATTTCCGCAAAGGTGGACGCTTAAATTTCCCTATGTCGGCCAGTTTGTGAGCTCGGCAATCAACCGCACAGCTCCTCCAGAACAATACGGATCTTGTCCTTTGCCGAGAAATGCCGCCGGGTACGCCGCTTGATGTCTTTGACGACCGCCTCCGCGCTGGGCTTGGCTGTCGGGTTCGACCTGAAGTGTTTTGGATCTGGTGGAAAATATGCCGGGCGTGATCGGCGTTCAAACAATTGCACGCGGTCATTTCTCGTGCTGCTAGCTGACGGCTGCAAGGTCAACAGGCCTAAGCCCGGCCCCCGCACCGTGTCGATCGCAATATCATCTCTGCGCCTTTTTCCGCGATCATCATGACGGGCGCATTGGTGTTGCCCGAAATTATCGTGGGCATGACCGACGCGTCGATGACCCGCAGGCCTTCCATTCCCTTCACGCGCAACTCAGCATCCACCACCTCTCCCATCGCCGCCGTGCCGACGGGGTGGAAAATGGTCGTGCCGATCGCTCCGGCAGCGCGGCGAAGCTCGTCTTCACTTTTGAGTTCCGCGCCCGGCCTCACCTCTTCGGGATGGTATCGCGCCAATGCAGGCTGGCCGACGATCTCGCGGGTCAGGCTGATGGCGCGCGCGGCCACGCGGCGGTCCTCTTCCGTGGCAAGATAGTTCGGCCGGATGCTGGGAGCGGCAGCAGGATCGCGCGAGATGATCGATGTCCTGCCACGGCTTTCGGGCCTCAGGTTACAGACGCTTGCCGTAAAGGCCGGAAAAGGATCGAGAGCGCCGCCAAACGCCTCGAGGCTGAGGGGCTGGACGTGATATTCCAGATTGGCCGTGGCGTAACGATCGTCGCTTTTGGCGAACATGCCCAGCTGGCTGGGTGCCATCGCCATCGGGCCGGTGCGGCGCAGCAGATATTCCAGACCGATCAGCCCCTTGCCGAACAAGGTCGAAGCCAGCTCGTTAAGCGTTGCAACACCGCTTACCCGGAAAGTGCAGCGCAATTGCAGATGGTCCTGCAAATTCCCGCCAAGCTGCGGCAGGTCTTGCAGCGGCTCGATCCCAAGCGCCTTTAACGCCCGCGCGTCGCCGATCCCCGATCGTTCGAGGATCGCGGGGGAGCCTATTGCACCGGCCGCCAGCACCACCTCGCCGCGGGCGCGGGCCACATGGGTTTCCTCGCCCAGACGATAGACCAGACCGGTCGCGCGCCCGTCTACGATTTCCACGCGGTCGACCAATGCGCCCGTGACCACTTTCAGGTTCGGACGTTTCCGCACGGGCTTGAGAAAGGCGTCCGACGCGCTCCAGCGCCACCCCTTGCGCTGGGTCACATCGAAAAAGGAGGACCCTTCATTGTCGCCGCGATTGAAATCGGCGATCGCCGGCAGCCCCCATTCGGCGGCGGCGCGCTGGAACGCTTCCAGAATGTCCCAGCGGTGGCGCTGCTTTTCCACCCGGATCTCGCCACCGGCACCGTGGAATTCGTCGGAGCCTGCGTAATGGTCCTCGGCCTTGCGGAAAAAGGGGAGGACATCTTCCCATCCCCATCCCGGATTGCCTGCCTGGCGCCAGCCGTCGTAATCCGCTGCCTGACCGCGCATATAGATCATGCCGTTGATCGAGGAGCAGCCGCCCAGCACCCGCCCGCGGGGGTATTTCAGCGACCGGCCGCCCAGCCCATCTTCGGCCTCTGTCTTGTAAAGCCAGTCGGTGCGCGGATTGCCGATGCAGTAAAGATAGCCGACCGGCACGCGGATCCAGATGTAATCGTCCTTGCCGCCAGCCTCCAGCAGCAGGACACGATTGCGCGGATCAGCCGACAGCCGGTTGGCCAGCACGCATCCAGCACTGCCGCCACCGGCAATGATATAGTCGAAAATATCCACGGCGCCCGGCTATTCGCTCCCCTGACTTTGGTCGGATCAGACCATTATTGTCTTTGCCGGCAAGTCTGGACCGCCAGGTCTCGAAGGTAAAGTTCCGATCGGTCGGGCTCCGGGCTATCTCCGCCCTGCAGGTTCAGGCCAAGGACGCGCCCGACCTGTTCCACGATGCCTCGACCTCCAGCGTCTGACGGTCGCGTCCGCAGGATGCCAGCGCCTGCGCTTCGTCAGGGCCGCCCTGCTTGCCAAAGAAAATGGCGAATTCGCCGTCCTCGACCTTGCCTTCCTCATGCACCGGATCGGGCTTTGCGGCATGGCCGACATAGCGCAGCTGCGTGCCGAAATGGCCGCTCCAGAAAAACGGCGTCTCGCTGAACGGCGCGTCGCTGCGGCCCAGCAGCAGCCACGCGAGATGTTCGCCATGGCGCTGCGCCAGCACCCAATGCTCGATGCGTAGCTGCTGGCCGAGTCGCGGGTCGGGATAGCTGGCCAAATCGCCGATGGCCCGGATCGCCGGATCGTCGGTCCGAAAGCGGCCATCGACCGTCACCCCGCCATTATCCGCATCCAGCGCCAACCCGGCCTGTTTTGCCAGATCGCTGCATGGCGCGACCCCTGCCCCTACGACAAGCAAATCGGCGGGAATCTGCGCCCCATTATCGAGGCTGACCGATGTGCCGTCGAAGCCGGCAATCTGGCGGCCAAGGTGGAAACGAACCTCATGATCTTCGTGCAGGCCCTGCACGAATTTGCCGATCTGGGACCCGAGCACGGGTTCGAGCGGCACGGCAGACTGATCGACGACATCGACAGAGAGGCCCCGCTCGCGCAGCGATGCGGCGACTTCCAGCCCGATGAAGCTTGCGCCCAGCACGACGGCGCTTCCCGCCTTTTCCGCTGCCGCGATCAGGCTGTCCGCATCGGCAAGCGAGCGAAGCTGGAATACGTTATCACGCTCGCTTCCCGGAAAATCGGGCATGACAGGCCGCGCCCCGTTAGCAAGGACCAGCACATCATAGGCGATCTCCTCGCCTTTTTCCGTGCAGATAGTGCGCGCATTGCGGTCGATAGATGCGACTGGCGTTGCGGTGCGAACCGTCACGCCGGGAAGGCCGTCTTCGCCATGGGGCAGGAAGCAATCGTCCCGCCCCTTCCCTCCTGCCAGATATTGTTTCGACAGATAGGTCCGGTCATAGGGCTGCTCGTCCTCACGCGTGATCAGCGTGACGCGATCGCCCTCGCCCGCCTTGGCCAGTTCGCGCGCCAGCGCATAGCCGGCCCCGCCAGATCCGATGATGACGATGCTTTCGCTGACCGCCCCTCCCGCTGGGACAGGTGCCGCGCCGCGCCGCCCGGTCACGCGGATCGTGGCATCGGTTTCGGCCACGTCGAAGCAGCCCAGCGGCTTTATGGCGGGGCCGCCCACGGCTTCACCCGAAGAGGCGGAAAACCGCGCATGATGCCACGGGCAGCGGATCTCGCCATCGACGACCACGCCGGTTTCCAGCGGTGCGCCCAGATGGGTGCATTCGCCCGACACCGCCACGATGCCGTCATCGCGGCGCAGCAGCACGACGCGTTCGCCGCGATAGGTACCGGCCACCATTTTCCCCGCCGCCAGTTCGCTGCCCCGAATGCCGTTTTCGAGATCGGGTAGGTCGGACATCGTCATTCTCGCTTTCAGGAATATCTTGCTAGTTCAGAGCAGAACGAACGTGCGAGGCGGCACATCGTTCAAAATCTCCTTGATCGCCGCTGCTGGTGGCAGCGGGGCGAGATAGGTCCGCGCCCGTCTTATCCGCGCCTCTTTATCCGCGCCTCTTCATCCACGACGCCGGATCTGCCGTGCGATGGCGCGCCGCTGGGTCTGTTCCAGCCATTGCTCGATCGTCAGCTCGCCTTCGGAAATATCGGCCAGCACCGCGCCGCGCTGACCGCGTGGCTGGTCGGGGCCAATGGTACTGTCGATACTGGTGTGCCGTTCCACTTCGGCGTTGAGCAATGCGCCGAAGAGCACGCCATAGGCCGACAGGAACAGCCACATCAGGAAAACCACGATCGCCGACAGCGACCCATAGGTCGCGTTATAATCGCTGATATACGAGACATAGAACGAAAAGCCGAAAGAGATTGCCAGCCAGATCAGCGTGGCGCAAAGCGCGCCCGGTGCCAGCCATCGCCATCGGGCCGGGCGGCGATCGGGGCCGTAACGCATCATCATCGCAAAGCCAAAACTGCCCAGGAATATCGCCGCTGCCCACGCCAGCAGCTGGAAAGCATGGGCAGCGCCCGGCCCCAGCACCTCTTGCGAATGACGCTGCAGCCAGGCGAACGCACCCCCGCTGACAACGCCCGTGATCGCGATGCCGATCGCCGCTATCGTCAGCAGCAGGACGCGCAGGGTCAGGCGGATGATATTGCGGCTCTCATGCTCTTCATTGATGACGTTGAGCGCGCCGATAAACCCGTTCGCCGCCCGCATCCCGCCATAAATGGCGAAGACAAGCGCCACCACAAGCGCAATTCCCGTCACCCCGCTGCTGGTCGTCACGGCCGCCATCATCTGGCTTTCCACGATGCGCGCGGCATCGGCGGGCAGCACCTCGTAGATGCTGCGCATCTGGCGCTGAACGGTGGAGACATCGCCGATCAGCCCATAGATCATGACCGTCGCGGCCAGCAGCGGCGTGATGGCCAGAAAGGTGAAAAATGCCATCCCTGCGCCCAGCAGCGATAAATTATGGAAACCCCACATGGTGTATACGCGTTTAAGGATCTTGAGCCATGCCTTGCGCGGGATTTGCAGCGGTGAACGGGCGTCCGAACCGGGCGCCGAAACCGTCTGCGCCGCCTCTTCATCCGGCTGGCTCTCAGGATCGTCCGGCGCAACACGCGGGCCGATATCGACATGAGGGTTCGTTTTGCCGCTTTCCAAACTATGCCGCCTTATCAAAACAAATCGTGGCTGGTTTGTTTGTCAAACGGGCGCGGCCGGAAATGGTGCCGGATCTACAAATGCAGGCCGCTTTCTGATCGCGGGGTCCATCCTTGCGCTCACCGCTTCATGGGCGGCGCCCGCTCTTGCTCAGGATGGGGCTGTTCAGGACGGGGGGGCCGATCAGACGCGGGACACCGCCGGCACCGATACCGCTGATCAACCCGACGTGCCCTCCCCGCCGCCCGGCGCGGCCCTGCCCGAGATCGAACCCGTCATCACCGACGATGAATTCCAAAGCGCGGTCCCCGACCTCGCCACCGGGGACGAGGCCATGGACGCCCCGCTGGAATCGATCGAGGAATTCGAGGCACGGCTGGCGCGCGAACAGGATGGCGCCGAAACAGCGCAGGACAGTGTTGATCAGGCCACAGAAGGCCAGTCCGCGCCGCTGGGCGATCCGGCGCTGGCCGATGGCGATCCGGTCGAGGAAATTGGCGACGCGCCCATCCGCGATACCGAGCTTGCCGCCCCCTTGCCGCCGCTTTCGACCTTCGATGCCGAGCCTGTCGAACTGGCGGAGGACGAATCCGGCGACGACGAGACGGTCGAGATCGACTATGATATCGAGGTCAACGGGCTGGAATCCGCAGATGAGGAAACCGGCACCGATCTTGCAGCCATGTATCGCGACCTGTCCTTGCTGCGCACCGACGGGCGCAAGGCTGCCAACAGCGCGCAGGTTTCCGCCCGGCTGACAGAGGATAGCGCCCTCCTCCAGCGCATCCTGGCATCCGAAGGCTGGTACGAGGCGCAGGTCACGACACGGCTCGACCGCGCAGGCGGCAGCGACAATGGCGGCGGAGCCCCCGAAGACGGCACGCTGACCGCCGTGCTCGACGTCGCGCCGGGGCAGCGGTTCACCTTTTCGCAGATCACCCTGGATGCGCCGCCGGTGGTGCCCGAAACCCTGCTGACCGATAATTTCGCGCTGGAAGTCGGCGAACCGATCATCGCCGCCCGCGTGCAGGGCGCCGAAGCGCAGCTGGCGGTGGCCCTGCCGCAGAACGGCTATCCCTTTGCCGAAATCGGACAGCGCGACATATTGCTCGACCAATATACCGGCGAAGGCGCATATACGCTGCCCATCGACACCGGCCCCCGGTCGGTATTCGGCGGGATCGAGACGACGGGCGATCTGGCCTTCGATGCCGAGCATGTCGAGACGCTTGCCCGCTTTGAACGCGGCGAGCTGTATGACAGCGACGACGTCGATGACCTGAGGAAGGCTTTGGTCGCGACCGGTCTGTTCAACACCGTATCGGTCACCGCCCGGCAGAGCGGCGAAAGCACAGGCACTGTCGAGGGACCGGACGGCGCAATCGGCGAGGCGCAATATGCGACAATCGTCGTCGATCAGGAGGCAGGCCCTGCGCGCACCATCGCGGGCAGCGCCGGCTATGGCACCGGACAGGGGCTGCGCGTGAAAGGCAGCTGGACCCACCGCAACATGTTCCCGCCCGAAGGCGCGCTGTCCTTCGACGCGGTGGCGGGCACCAGCGAACAGGGGCTTGGCGCGACATTCCGCCGGTCAAACGCCGGGCGGCGCGACCGCACGTTCCAGCTTTCGGCCAATGCGCTCCATTCCGATTACGACGCGTTCGAGGCGTTCACCGGCCGCCTCGCCGCGATCTGGAGCTATGATTCCACGCCGATCTGGCAAAAGCGCCTGACCTATGCCTATGGCGCGCAGCTGATCGGCACGGTGGAAGAGGCATGGGACCCCGCGCTTCAGGAACGGGTCGACCGCACGTTCTTCATCGGCGGGCTGACCGGACAGGTGGGCTTCGACCGGACCGACAGCCTCTTGAACGCCACGAAGGGTTTTCGCCTGACCGCGCTGGTCGAACCGGAAGGTTCGCTGCAGGGCGGTTTCACCCCCTATGTCCGCAGCCGGATCGACGGGTCGGCCTATTTCCCCTTTGGCGATTCCTTCGTGCTGGCGGGCCGGATCACGGTGGGTTCGATCCAGGGGATCGACCGCAGCGATCTTGCGCCTTCGCGCCGGTTCTATTCGGGCGGCGGCGGATCGGTGCGCGGCTTCGGCTATCAGGAACTGGGGCCAAAATCTGAGGAGCCCAATCCCAAATACGATGCCACCGACCCCGACAATGATGCCAACCCCTACGTCTATCGCCCATTGGGCGGGCGCAGCCTGAACGAGGCGGCGGTGGAAGCGCGCTATCGCTTTGGCAATTTCGGCGCGGTCGCCTTTGTCGATGCGGGGCAAGTGTATGAGGATGCGATGCCGCAATTCTCGAACATTCGCTACGGCGTCGGCGTGGGCGGGCGCTATTACACGAACTTCGGCCCGCTGCGCCTTGATGTCGCCATGCCGATCGACCGGCAAAAGGGCGAAAGCAGCTTTGCCGTCTATATCTCGATCGGGCAGGCTTTCTGATGACGCAGGATACCACGCCCGGCGTCTCCCCCGGAGACACCGACAACATGGCGCATGGCGAAGATGCGCCCGTGCGCCATCATTCCACCGGACGGCGCGTCGCCAAATGGGTCGGCATCGTCATTGCAGCGCTGATCGTGCTTGTCGGCGCGGTGCTGCTCTCCCTCAACACCGGGCCCGGCAAACGTTTCATCATCGGCCAGCTGGAAGGGATGGAGTTCGAAAACGGCATGGGGATCGAGATCGGCGCCATCGACGGCTCGATCTATGGCGAGATGACACTGCGCGACCTTGCGGTCAGCGATCCCAAGGGGGTGTTTCTCTCCTCGCCCGAGATCAATGTCGACTGGCGGCCTTTCGCCTTTGCATCGAGCCATGTCGACGTGCGCTCTCTGACCAGCCCGCTGGTCACGCTGCGCCGCCTGCCCGAATTCGACGAAACACCGCCCAGCGACGCGCCGCTGCTCCCCGATCTCGACATTGATGTCGACACGCTGAAGATCGACCGCTTCGTGGCCGAGGCGCCGGTTGCGGGCGAAAAGCGCGTTCTGGGCATGGACGGCACGGTGCATATCGCCGACCGCCGTGCGCAAGTGACCTTCAATGGCGCGACATTGGGCGAAGCGGGCGCTGCGGGCGGTGACACGCTGCGCCTCGCGCTCGATGCCGTGCCAGAGGATAACAGGCTCGACATCGACCTCGTTCTGGATGCGCCGGGCGACGGGGTCGTCGCCGCCATGGCCGGCCTGACCGAGCCGCTGACGGTGCGCCTTGACGGCAAGGGCAACTGGCAGAGCTGGGACGGCAATCTGAACGCAGATCTGGCGGGCAGCGAATTTGCGCGGCTCGCGCTTTCCGCGCGCGACGGCACCGTCGCGGTAGAGGGGCCGACGCGCGTGGCCCGCCTGTTCGAGGGGCCGACCGCGCAGCTTCTGGGCCCCGTGCTCTCCATCGATCTTTCCGCCGCGCTCGACGAACGCAGCGCGCAGCTGGCAGGCGCGGTGTCGAGCGATGCTTTCCGCCTCGATACCAATGGCGGCATCGACCTTTCCGACAATAGCTTTGACGGGCTGTCCCTCGACTTCACCCTGTTCAAGGCATCGGCGCTGGCCGAAAACCTCGCCGGACGGGGAATCGCGGCCAAGCTGGCGCTGGACGGGGCGTTCACGACGCCCGCCGTTTCCTATGACATCACCGCCGCGCGCGTCGCGATGAACGACATGGGGATCACCAACCTGCGCGCCAGCGGCGATGCCACGGTCGCTTCCGATGCGATCCTGATCCCGGTCAACGCCAGCATCGGGCGCATCACCGGGGTCGATACGGTCGCTGGCGGCACGCTGCAGGACATCCGCCTCGACGGCGATATCGCGATCGAGGGGACGCGCATCCTTTCGGACAATATGACTATCAGGTCGAACCGTCTGAACGCCGATCTCATCCTGGTCGCCGACACCTCGACCGGGATCTATACCGGCGCGATCGACGGCAGGCTCGACGATTACCGGGTCGAGAGCGTGGGCGTGTTCGACATCAACACCGACATGGATCTTCGCACCGACCGCGACGGCAGCTATTCGCTGGCAGGCCGCGTCGGCGTGCGCTCCACCCGAATAGAGAACGAAAGCCTTGCCGGATTCCTTGGCGGCAATGCCGTGGCGGGCGCCGACATACGCTATGGCGGCGATGGCACCTTGCGCTTCACCAATCTGCAATTGCGAGCCCCGGCCGCACGGATCGACGGGGGCATCGGATATTATTCGCCCGATGGGCAGATCCGCCTGACCGCCGATGCCGCCACCGATGCCTATGGCGCGGTGGGCGTGCGCGTGGCCGGTACGATCAGCGATCCCGATGCGCGCATTACCGCCGAACGCCCTGATCTTGGCATCGGGCTTGCCAATGTGACCGCGCGGGTGACTGGCGCGCGCACGGCAAACGGACAGGGCGGCTATCGCCTCGTCGCCGATGGCGACACCGATTACGGCCCGCTGACGGCAGATGTGGTGCTGGGCACGGGCGATGTGACCACGCTCGACATCACGCGCGCCAATCTGGGCGGCATCGATTTGGCCGGATCCCTGCGCCAGACGCCCAGCGGCCCGTTTGCGGGGCAGCTGACCGCCAATGGCCAGGGTCTGGGCGGCGTGGTGCGCCTGTCGGCGCAGGGTTCGTATCAGGAAGCGCTGGTGAACCTGCGCGCCAATGGTACGCAATTGCCGGGGCCGGGCAATCTCTCGGTCGAAGCGGCAATCGTGGATGCGTGCGTCGTTTTGTATGACCAGCCACTGGTCAAGGCCGATGCACAGCTTGCCGGCATTACCTATGGCAGCTCGCGGCTGGCCGCCGGGCGCGTGCAAGTGGATTACCGCGAGGGCAGCGGCACCGCGAAGGTCTTGGCCGAAGGCGTGGCGGGCGTGCCCTTCCGCGTGGCGGCCAATGCGCAGCTTTCGCCCGAATTGTGGCGCATCGCGGCCAAGGGGCGCGCACGCGGCATTGATTTCGCCACCGCATTCCCGGCGCGCATCGTGCCCGGTAGCGATGGTTATGAATTGCTGCCCACGCGCATCGACGTGGGCGGGGGCAATATCCGGCTTGCAGGCAATTACGGGGCCGGGAATTCCGGTACTGGCATGAAATTGCAGAGCCGGATGGAAGGCATCGACATCGCGCTCGCCAATGCCTTCGTGCCGGGCCTCGGGCTTGGCGGCAAGGCGAGCGGCAGCCTCGATTTCCAGCAAACCTCGCCCGGCGCATTTCCCCGCGCCGATGCGCGCATCAGGATCAGCGATTTCACCCGCACCACCGCCGCCGCGGTCAGCCAGCCTGTCGACATCAGCTTTGTCGGCAAGCTGCTTGCCGATGGGGGTGAGGCGCGCGCCGTCATGCGGCGCAGCAATACCGTAATCGGACGCCTCGTCGCCTCGCTGCGGCCGCTGCCACCCGGTTCGGGCGACTGGGTGACGCGCATGATGGCAGCGCCGCTGTCGGGCGGTTTCCGCTATAATGGCCCGGCGGGCACGCTGTTCTCCTTTGCAGGCCAACCCGACCAGACGCTGAAGGGCAATATCGGCGTGGCTGCCGATTTCTCAGGCCAGGTGCAGCAGCCGGACCTTTCGGGCGTGATCCGCGCGAAGAACCTGACTTATGAGAACCAGACCTATGGCACCCGCCTGTCCAAAATGCAGGTCAATGGCCGCTTCACCGGCAGCCGGATGGAGATCGAGCAGTTCCAGGCGCAGGCAGGCGATGGCACGGTATCGGCCAGCGGTTTCGTCAGCCTTGCCGCCGATGATGGCTATCCCATGAACCTCCAGGTCGAAATGGACGACGCACGGCTTGCGCGCAGCAACGCGCTCAGCGCATCGGCGACGGGCAATCTGGCGCTGACCAAGCAAGCGGGCGAGACCGCATTGCTGTCTGGCACGATCACCCTGCCCGAAACCCGGTACGAGATCGTCAATCAGGGGGGCGCCGAAGTCCCCTCGCTGACCGGCGTTAGGTTCAAGCCGCCGCGCGGGCGCCAGCGCATCACCGGCGATGAACCGGCAGAGGCGCAGCCCGGCATGTTCGATCTCGTCCGGCTCGATTTGACGGTGCGCGCCCCCGAACGGCTCTATGTTTCGGGCATGGGCCTCGAGAGCGAATGGAGCGCCGATCTCGCCCTGTCGGGCACCAGCGCAGCGCCCAGCCTTTCGGGCAGCGTCGATCTGGTGCGCGGCACGCTGGGCTTTGCCGGACGCTCGTTCGAACTGGATGATGGTGAGGTGACCTTCACCGGCGGCAACACCATCGACCCGGTGATCGACCTGTCGGCGAGCGACGATATCGACGATGTCAGCGTGACGGTAAACGTCACCGGCCGCGCGATGGACCCGCAGGTGACGTTCTCCAGCACGCCCGGCCTGCCGCAGGACGAGATCGTGTCGCGCATCCTGTTCGGCAGCTCGGTCGGCAATCTGTCGACCATTCAGGCGGTGCAGCTGGCCGCCTCGCTCAATTCGCTGCGCGGATCGGGCGGCGGCGGGCTGAACCCGCTGGGCACGCTGCGTTCGGCCACGGGGGTCGACAGGCTGCGCATCCTTGGCGGCGATGAAAGCACCGGACGCGGCACCGCGCTGGCGGCCGGGCAGTACATCACCGATGACATCTATGTCGAATTCATCACCGATGCGCGCGGCTTTACCGCCACCCAGCTGGAAGTCAGCCTCACCCCGTTCCTGTCGGTCCTTTCGCAGACCGGCGGATCTTCGGCGACCGATTTCTCGGTCCAGTATCGCAAGGATTACTGATGCGCGTGGCGATCGCCGTCACTGCTCTGGGCTTGCTGCTGGGCGGCTGTCAGCAGGAACCCGATTTCGACGAACGCTTCGACAAGGCGCAGGAAGAGACAAGCCGTCTGGCCAAGGACATAGACCGGCAGATCGATGAAACGGCTCCGCCTGAAACCGCCCCGGCGACGCAGGTAACGGGGGCAAAAGGGCGGGCAGCGAACTGACCGGAGGTCATGCGGCTAATGCCGGCGTGGGCGCCGCGTGGCGGGTAATCCCGTGGCGACAGGTACAGATTGGCAAAACGACCGTGCCGAAAGCCTGCCGCCAGATCGTCATCGCCGGCCCCGCGCCCCGGCGACGCGGCCGGCGAAACCGGTCAGGTGCTTCTTGGGCAGCAGGTACTGGAGCAGGACTTTATGGCGATCGGTCATACGACCCCATGACGCACAAAGCTGTGCGCCGCCGCCGATGATCCCTGTCTAGATAACCCCTGTCTAATCGCGGTCCGTTAGAAGGTCGTCGGTTACATCCAGCAGCAAGGGTTCCTGTGCCCAGTCCGCCAGCGCATCGACGAATGCGGCACGCGTTTCAGCTTCGTCATAGTCCATCGCATTATCGAATGCCGCCTGCCAGCTGGCGCGGTCGGGCCACTCGGCGATACCGATAAAGCGCCCCTCTTCGTCGCGGTGGAGACGCGAGCCGAGTGAGCCGTATCGCTCGCGGATCAGCTCGGTCCCGCGGCGCCAGGCGGCGCGGAACTGTTCCTCCTTCCCCGGTTTCACTTTCCACCAATAGGCTGCAACAAATGTCATGGGTCTATCCCGTTCCGTATCGCCACCAGAAAAAACCGATGATCGCGATCACGGTCCCGACGTAAAGCATGACGCCCAACTCGGCGAGGCGGGCCGCCTCTTTCGCGCGGTCCCTGATCACCAGCGCGTCATGCGAGATTCCCACGAGCATCGCGCCAAGACAGACCGCGAAAAAGGCATAGAAAATATATTCGATCGCCACCGTATAGCCGACGGCGGGCAACTGGCTGTTCAATGACAGCAGCAGCACCGCGCTGGTGAGGATCGCGGTGATCGGGATGTTGATCCGCTCTCGGAACAGGTTCCTCGGCAGGATCAGCGTTGCAAAGACGACCAGCACCAGCAGCAGCAGCGGGGTCAGCGTCTTGATGATGTAGATACCGTAATCGCGCTCCAGCATGATCGCGGCATTGAAACCGGCATGCGTGATTGCGGCATTGTCGCGAAAGCGCAGCGGATTGCCCAATGTCGATGTCGTGCTGCGCGAATCCACGAAATAGCGCATGCCCTTTTGCGACCATTGCTCCAGCCCGCCATAGGGATCGAGCCGTGCGGGGACGACATTGTCGGTCTTGGTCAGCCGCAGCCCGGCGGTGTCGATGGCATAGGTGACAAGGTCGCTGCGCTGGCGATTGTTCTGGAAACGGATAAGGAGTTCCTGCCGGTCGAACGGGTAATCGTGGAGATCGAAATCAAACCGGAAATCGCCGGAAACCCGGTACAGGTGATAGGTCAGCGTGTCGTCCGGCCCCACCCCCAGCGGGCGGACCAGTCCGGGCCCGATGGAATAGGGTCCGACCTCGCGCGGATCGTCAGGGTCATAGGCATCGGGATCGGCAAGCGCGGGGAATTCGACCTGGGTGGGCGCGTCGTCGCCGACAAAGCGCATCCACAGGTTGAGATCGGCGGAAAAGGTACCGTTCCTGATATCCAGCCGGTCGATATTATTGAGATCGATGCCGGTATATACCACCCGTTGCCGCCAATAATGCCGGTCCCCGATCTCCACGACATCGCCACTTTGTATCAGCGCGCCAAGATCGAGGAGTTCGGGCCGTTCGATCAGGATGATTTGCTGCGGCGAGGTGGCGAAGCGGTCGAAGACGAAGGTCCCCATGCGGGTCTGGCTGGGAATGCTTCTCTGGCTGTCGAAATAAAGGATGCGGGTCAGCCCCTCCACCCCGGTCGCCGGGCTGGTCATCCCGGCCAGCGCATCGCGGACGCGGGTGCGAGCACGCCTGTCGGCAACCCCGCGCAGATCGGCCCGGCGGATCGCCTCTATCATCATGCGGGTCGCATCATATGAACCTGCCGCGACCCAGCTCGGCACCTTGCCGGTGCGCGCGCGATAGCGCAGGGAAAGCGCCTGCGCCTTTTCACCCGCGCTGTCGAAAATCAGGGGCGATGCGGCCGACAGGTTGCGGCTGAAATAGCCCTGATCGCGCCGCTCCTCCGGTTCGTTCCTGAACCGCTCCAGAAACTCCGGCCCGCCAGCGCCGCCAGCGGCGATCACCATGCCGGAAAAACCATTGCGGCGCAGCGCCATCAGCATGTCGGCGATATGATCCGCGCCGGTTCCGATCACGACCATGCCGACATCGCCCTGTCGCACGATCGCCCTTGCCAGCTCGTTAGTGGATGCCGCCCTTGCCCCGGGGTTCGAATCGAATGTCCAGAGGCGGTAGTTCTTGGGTTGATAAGCGCCGGTGAACCCCTGCGCGAAGCTGAGGCCGAAGCTGTCGTCGGAATGGACCAGCTCGATCGGGGCGCTGGCCTGGAACACCTCCAGATATTCCGCGATCGAGCGGCCCTGTACCGAGGCCGTCGTCTGGGCGCGGAAATACCATGCGTTCCCCTGCGTCAGCTCATCGACGAAGGACGTGCCCGTCAGCGCCGCGATTTTCGCCTCGCGATATCCGGGACCGGCAGCAAGCGATGCAGTGCTGAGGTAATGGCCCAGCACCGCGACGCATTCGCTTGCGGCGATGTCGGACCCGATGGCGCGGGCGCCCTCACCCGTGCTGCGATCGTCGAAAAGGACGAATTCGATGCGGCGGCCCGATATGCCGCCCGCATCATTGGCATCGTCGAGCGCGATCCGCGCTGCCGCCAGGCTTTCCAGCCCAGCCGAAGCGGATGGCCCCGTCAGCGAATTGGCAAAAGCGATGCAGACCGGCGCGGGCTGCCGCGAAATGAACAGGACAAGCCCTGCCACGCACACGGCAATGGCTGCCGCGATTGCGAGCAGGAGCGACCGCTTCGCCTTGAGCCTTTGTCGCAACATGGCATGTGCCCGACGGGCCTGACCGTCTCCCTTGGCCCGCTCTCTCTTTCGGCGAGCGGGCCGCAGGATAGCACATAAGGCGCGACAGGTCAGATCCCGTCGACGGCCTTGCTGACCAGCACGTTCACGGCGACGCGGCGGTTCTGCGCCTTGCCTTCACGGGTATCGTTGCTGGCCGCCGGATCGTAATCGGCCATGTCGGTCGGGTTCAGCATGCGATAGGGTTTCCACCCGCAGGCCTGCTGCAGATAGTTCACGACGCGCGCTGCACGCTTTTCGCTCATCTGCTGGTTGATTTCATAGCTACCGGTGGAATCGGTGTAACCCACGACGAGCAGCAGCGCGTTTTCCATCGCCTCGGCCTCTGCCGCGACGGCGCACAGATCGTCCTGCGCCAGACCCGAAAGCGTGGTCTGAGCCCTTAGATTTCCTCCATAGACAAGTAGGTTCCGGCCCTGACAAGGAGACGGACGAATGAAGCGGAGCAGATATATTATCGCACTAAAAACGACCGGCGCGCTGGTCGCTGACAAAGCAGAAATGTGAGCGTCGGCCGGGACTCAGCGCTTGCGTCGAGACCGGACTTTGCCCCGCATGAATTGAACCGACCTGCCCTGGCCGGAATCGGCGGCGCAGGTTCAATCCTCGGCTTCGCCGCAATGCTTCGATCCGGGCGGTATTGGATCACGCCGGTCGTGAAATCGGGGCGAGGAAAAGCGATTATAGCGGATTTGACACGCTGAAGCTGCGACGAAACCCGCCAGCTCCGCGCAAAACCCTCGGTAAACAAGGTGAATTTTGCCTAAACCCTCTCTCGACAGACGGTTTTAACGATGCCTCCGTCATGTCTGGAAGCCGATGGCCATGGCTGAGGCGAAGCGGCCCCGGCCCGGATTTGAAGAGGGAGTAAGCCGATGACTGCTTTTGCCAAGGGTCCACGCGCCATGATGCTGGTCGCCCTGCTTGCTATTCCGGCAACCACCGGCTTTGCCGCCCAGCCCAATAGCATGGGTGAGAATTCGAACGACGACGATGTGCTGCTCACCGTCTATGGCTCGACCAAGGGGCCAGAGATCAAGGGCATCATTTCCGCCCGCAGCGGCGACAGGATGCAGGTCGTCATGGAAAACGGCCGC
Source organism: Croceicoccus mobilis (assembly GCF_001661965.1). Lineage (GTDB taxonomy): Bacteria > Pseudomonadota > Alphaproteobacteria > Sphingomonadales > Sphingomonadaceae > Croceicoccus > Croceicoccus mobilis. Next base: position 14,034 of record NZ_LYWZ01000024.1, on the reverse strand, counting down.
CGCGCCGTCATCACCATCGACGACGAAACCGAGATCAAGGCCAGCGGCGGTTTCCTCGGCCTTGGCGGCAAGGATCGGGCGGCATCGTCGCTGTTCACAGGCCTGCCCGTCACGGTGAAGACCGCGCGTTATGAAAACGTGCTGGTCGCGCGCCAGATCAAGTTCAAGAATGACGATCTCAAGACCGCTGCCATGATCCATGGCGGCACCAATGCCCGCTTTTCCGCGAACGAGGCGGCGATCAAGAGCAATGCCGCCGCGACCGAGGCTTTGAAGAGCCGGGTCGGCGATCTTGACGAATATAATGTCAAGGCCACGACCAATGTCTATTTCGACAGCGGCAAGACCACGCTTTCGGGTCTGGCGCAGGACGATCTGTGCGCCGCCGCGTCAGAGGCGGAAGCGATGGACAATGCGCTGCTGCTGGTCGTGGGTTACACCGATTCCACCGGGAGCTATGAAATCAACCAGCAGCTCAGCGAAAAGCGTGCGGCGCGGGTGGTCAATTATCTCCAGCAGGCCTGCGGATGGAAACCCTATCGCATGCTGACCCCGACCGGCATGGCCGATTACGATCCGGCCGCCAGCAACGACACCCGCGAAGGCAAGGCGCAGAACCGCCGGGTCGCGGTGAACGTGCTGGTCAGCAAGGCCGTCGACGGGCTTTGACTTTTCCAAGCCGCCCCGGTCCGCCAGCGCACCCGAAACGGGGGCCTGCCGGGCCGGTAGCGGTGAAACGGGCGTCATTGCCAGTCTTGCGCCTTTGCCATAGGCATGCGGGTCATGTGCCGCCCCTTTTTCCGCCAGCCCGTCTGAATGGGCGCCCAGACCGACGGATCGGCCCGCGGTGTCGACCATGGCGCGAAGCTGCCATATCCGGCGACCATGAACGAAGCGGCCAGCGCAGCTGAACACCAGAAACCGCTGAGCGCGCGGCAGAAAGAGCGCCGCCAGCGTATCCTTGAGGCCACGCACGGCCTGCTGGTCCGCGAAGGCTACGAGGGGCTCTCGATGAAGGCCATCGCGCTGGAAGCGAGGGTCGCCGAGCGTACGCTTTTCAATATCTACGCGCTCGCCTATGCCATATCGCTCTATTCGCTGGCATTGCTGATCAAGGAAGGCGCGCCGCTCAGCATCATGATGCCGCTTTTGGCGGCGGTGGTGCCGCTGGGCACGATCGTCATGGCGCTGACGATACTGGGCGAACCGGCATCATGGCCGAGAATTGCGCTGCTGTGCCTGTCGTGCCTCGTGATCGGGGCGGCCAGCCTGGTCTGACGCAGCAGATGGCAGGGTGGCGGTATGGGCCCGACAAGCCTGCCAGAAGCTCACGGCCTCACCGCGCGTTTCAAACGAGCGTGGGCCGGGAGCGGATGGCGTTCAGGACCTGGGGCGATACGATATAGACCGCATGTCGTCCCCCTCCCCTGTTCCGGTGCCCTTTGACCCGCCCCGCATAGTGGCGCCGCACGAACCCAGCCTTGACCAGATCGGATACCGCACGACTGACATTGGCCTTGCCCACGGCCAGAGCTTCTTCCTCGAGTGCAGCTATCACGAGTGCCTCGTCGCTGGCGCGGGCGCCTAGTCGATCCTCGACCTTGCGCCGCAAGGTCGCCCTTCGCCTGTCATGCGCGGCCAGCGGGACGAGCTGGCCCGCCACCCATTCGCGCAAGGGTTGCGGCACTCCGTCAACCCCTGCCACCCACGGCCCTGCCTGCCCATCGGGCCGCGCCGCTTCCGCGATAAGGCCCAGGACCATGAAGGCATAGCGAGGCCTGCGCGACGTTTGCGAAAGCGCGCTAAGGATCGAGCCGATATCGGCTGGCCGGCTGGTAGATACAGGTGAGCACATAAGGTGAATCTGACACAGGCGGAATCGCTTGTGAATCCCGCAAATGCGCCAATTGCAGCGGGCAAGTGCACTTTGTCATCCGTGACACTTTGCCCGCAGCGGCACGATCGAATACGGAGCTGCTCTGGGCAAAATTCATGCGCTGCCCCTGAAAACGCCCCTCCCCTTGATTTGCAATAGCCCGGGCTGCCGGCTTCTGCCCTCCCCGGCAAAGTGTCACCGGTGGCGTAGTAGCGGTCCTGCGAGAATTTTTCTTATTCCGAACAGCACACACGCCGCTTACTGTGAACGCACGGGCGGATAGCCCACATCCACCTGCAAGCTGTCGAAACGGATCCGGCCCCTCCGAGTGTCCCGATTTCCATTTTTGGATTGGCCGCGATGAAGGAATGAAAGGACAAGGAGGCACAAGCCGGAGGAGATCACTGCCTGCGCGTCGAGTGGCAAGTAAAGGACTGAGCCTTTGTCTTCGGCCGCGACGTTCATAGCGAATTTCCGCCCCAGGCCATCCGGCTACTGGCCTACTGCCGCGCGGCTTTAGGGCACTTTGTTTAGCGCAGCGTTGCCAGCAAACCCGAGCCTAGCCGCCCAGCGGCAATTGCGTGGTGGACTTGATCTCCTGCATGGCGAAGGACGAGGTCACGTCATGCAATTCGGCAACCTTGATGAGCTTGCGATAGATCCGGTCGAAATCGGCGATATCGCGCGCGACGACCTTAAGCAGATAATCGATCTCGCCGCTCATGCGGTAGAATTCGACGACCTCGGGCAGGTTGGCGACACCTTGTGCGAAGTCGCTTAGCCATTCGTCATTATGACGCGCTGTCCTGACCGCAACGAAGACGGTCACGCCAAGGCCCACCGCCTCCCGGTTGACGAGGCCGATGCGCCCCATCAGCACGCCCTCGGCCTCGAGCCGCTTGATCCTTTTCCAGCACGGCGTGGTCGACAGCCCTACCCGCTCCGCGATCTCGGCAACCGGGACGGTCGCGTCCTGCTGCAGGATAGTGAGTATCCGGCAATCGATACGATCGAGAACAATTTTCTCTATGAGTGACCAATAAGAGATTTTTCTTCATCTGAAAACGGCGTTCGCATCAAAATCGATAAGGACATTCCCGCTGCTGCGCCTATCCTGTGTGGCAAAGGAGAATTGCATGATCGAACGCCTGTTCCTCGACCATCCGCGCAGCGTCAACGAAACCTATGGCGAACATTTCATCGCCGCCAGCGGCTTCGGTCTGGCGATGATCGCGGCCGGGATGGCTTGTCTTCTCCACGGCCTGCTGCCCCGGCTTTTCGTGACCACAGGCAGCGACGCGATCCGCCGCCTGCATAACCGCGTGATCGAAAACCGCATCCGCAAGGACCATATTCGCAAAGACAAGGAGCAGCGCTAAAGCCTGCACCGTCTCAGCCGAGAGCTTGCGCCAACCTTCCATCTGGTCGCCGCTGGCACATCAAAACGGCCAAAGTCACCGCCACCGCGCCGTTCGTCCGTCGCTGGCCATCAGCCCGGACTGCGCTGTCAGCCAGGATAACGCCGCGCGATACTGATTGAGTCGCTGATATTTTACGCAATGCCAGCCTACGAAATACATATATCCGGCGATCATCAAGGTTTATTTTACGCTTTTTATGCAATTGCCGGGCTCCGTCCCCCACGGAGCCAGTACCGACATGTTCGTATCCCCCGTCCAGCCCATGCAAACATCCCTGCCCGAACTGATGGGAGCCTTCTCCTTCGCTCTCGACCTGACGGAGGGGCAACCCGAGGGCCACAGCCTTCGCGCCTGCTCGATTGCCACAGCGGTTGCCCGCGCCCTCGGGATTGAGGGCGATGAACTGCGGACAGTCTATTATACCGCGATGCTCAAGGATCTGGGCTGCAGCAGCAATGCCGCCCGCGTCGCGGAAACCTATCTGGCCGACGATCGCAGCTTCAAGCATGACTTCAAGCTGATCGGTGACGGCATCGGCCCTGCCCTTCGTTTCGTTTTCGCCAAGACGGGACGGGGTCAGCCACTTCCTCGCCGGGCGGGAGCTATCCTCAAAATATTGCGCAACGGTCCGCAGATCGTGGACGGCATGATCGCGGCACGCTGCACCCGCGGCGCGGAAATCGCCCGATTGCTCCGCTTTCCCGAGGCGGTGGCCGAGGCTATCTACCACCTCGACGAACATTGGGACGGGGGCGGCCGGCCCGATCATCTGTCGCGCGATGCGATCCCGCTCGCTTCACGCATTGCCCTGCTCGCGCAGGTGGCAGACGTGTTCTTCATCAATGCCGGGCCCGACGCTGCCCGCGAAGAGGTGGCACGCCTGTCGGGCAGCTGGCTCGACCCTGAGCTTTGCCGCCATTTCGAGCAGGTGAGCCGCGAACGATCATATTGGCAATCGCTATGTGCGGACAGCCTGCCCGAACGCATCGGCAATCTCATTCCGGCAGAAGCGGCGATGGCGGTGGACGAGGATTTCCTTGATGACATCACTGCCGCCTTTGGCCAGGTGATCGACGCGAAAAGCCCCTACACCGGCGGCCATAGCGAACGCGTAGGCGATTATGCCACGCTCCTTGGCCGCACCATGGGTATGACAGCGGCCCCGCTGCGCAAATTGCGCCGCGCGGCGATACTGCACGATGTGGGAAAGCTGGGCGTATCGAGCACCATCCTCGAGAAACCGGGAAAACTGGACGATGACGAATGGCAGGTCATGCGCGGCCATGCCGGCGAAACGGCGCGCATCTTGTCGCGCATCGCGCCGCTGCAGGGCATGGCGAATATCGCCGCCGCACATCACGAGAGGCTCGACGGCAAGGGTTATCCGCTAGGCCTTGGCGCGAGCGATCTGGCGCTGGAGGCCCGCATCATCTCGACCTGCGATTTCTTTGACGCGCTGACGGCTGACCGCCCCTATCGCGCCGCACTTCCCGCCGATCGGGCGCTGGAGATCATGGAGAGCGAGGCCGGACGCGCGATCGACCCGGCCTGCCTGTCGGCGCTGCGCGAAGTGCAACTCTGAACGGCTCAAGCTTCCCTCGTCCCACTGCCGCGCCCGCTGTCAGCGCCTAGCGCGTCGCTTTCGCCTGGCAATCCAGCGGGCGGCCTGCCGCGGCGTCTGCTTGTCCTCGGCACGGTCCACCATCAGGTTCGCCTGACGCATGGTGTCGATGTCGATGCTGCCGCCAAGGCCCGAAAGCGCCGCGACCAGCGCCTTGTCCTTGCGCGCATGCGGCGAAAGCAGGATGACCGCGTCATAGCGCGGCAGCCGCCCGCGCGGATCTGACAGGGTGACGAGGTCGAGCGCCTTGATCCGCCCATCCGACGAAAAGGCGCTGATCGCATCGACCGATCCGTCCGCAATCGCGCGATACATGAATGTCGGGCTGTATTGAACGGTATCGCCGAAACGCATGGCATAGCCATCCTCTACCGACTGCCACTCGGGCCGGTCGGTAAATTCGAGATCGGTGCCTAAAGTCATGCCGGGCGACACGCGGGCCAGGTCGGCAAGCGAGGCGATCCCTTCGCGCGCTGCCCGGTCGCGCCGCATGGCCAGCGCATAGGCGTTTTCGAACCCCAGCGGCTCCAGCAGCAGCACGCCGTCGCGCCGGTCGAGTTCCCGGCTGAGCGCGGACAGCATGTCATCGCGCGAAGGGCGGTCGTCCCGGCCCAGCACATTGGCCCACAGCGTGCCGGTATAATCGACATAGACATCGATATCGCCCGATGCGAGCGCGCGATAGGCGACCGCCGAGCCGAGATTGTCGCGCCTCTCGGTCTTGAAGCCGGCTTCTTGCAGTCGGCCAGCCATCAGCTCGGCCAGGATATATTGTTCGGAGAAATTCTTGGCGCCGATCGTAACCGTGTCCGGCCCGCCGTCAGATGTCAGCGGCGCAAAAGGCAAGATGCACAGCGCCGCCAGACCCAGCCCCGCGATAATCTGCCGCACCCGCGAGCGCCGCGAAAGCCCGCTTTCCAGCAGGCCGAGAAGGGCGTCTGCGACAATCGCGATGACGGCCGCGAACAGGCATCCCACCAGCACGGCCGTCCAGTTTTCTGTCTGAAGCCCCGAGAAGATAAGATTGCCGAGCGTCGGCTGGCCCACTGTCGTTGCCAGCGTGGCGGTGCCGATGGTCCAGATCGCGGCGGTGCGCACCCCGGCAAGGATCACCGGCGCGGCCAGCGGGATCTGCACCATGCGCAGCCGCTGCACACCCGTCATGCCAAGGCCGTTGGCGACATCGACCAGCACCGGATCGACCTGCTCTATCCCCGTCACCGCGTTGCGCACGATAGGCAGCATGGCATAAAGCGTCAGCGCCATGACCGCAGGCAGGAACCCCAGCGCCGGTATGTCGAGGCCCGTCACCCGCCCCGCCAGCAGCAGCGCGGGATAGAACAGCGCCAGCAGGGCCAGCCCCGGTATGGTCTGCACGACAGAGGTCACGCCCAGCACTGCCGTGCGCAGGGCCGGTCGCCCCACGGCTACCAGCGCGACAGGCAGGCCGATGGCACAAGCCAGCACAAGTGCTGTCAGGCTGAGCGCGAGATGCGCCTGCAGCAAGGCAGGCACCTGCGCCAGCGCCGCGTCAAAGGCGTTCATGCCCCCTTCCCCGCCCTGTCGCCCAGCGCGGCAAGTTGACGGGCATGGCCGATCGGCGGGTCGATGAGCGCCCGCACGCGCTCATCTGCGCTGCGCACCAATACTGCGGGTTCGTCATGCGCGGCGAGCATGCCCCCGTCGATCACGATCACCCGATCGGCAAGCGACAGCGCCTCAGCCACGTCATGCGTCACCATGATCGTCGTCTGCCCCGCGCCGCGCTGCAAATCGCGATAGGCTGTACCCAGCGACCAGCGCGTCGCCGGGTCCAGCGCGCCAAACGGCTCATCCATCAGCATCACGCGCGGGCGGCGATACATGGCGCGGGCTATGGCCACGCGCTGCGCCTGTCCGCCCGACAGGCTGGCGATATCGCGCTGACCAAGGTCGCCGGGAAGCTGGAGCAACTTGAGCAGCTCCCGGATGCGGTCCGGGTCGGCCGCCTCCCCCGCAATCCGCGCGGGCAGGGCGATATTTTCGGCCACGGTGCGATGGGGCAAAAGACCGATATGCTGCAGCACGTAGCCGATCCGGCGCCGAAGCTGCTCGGCACTCTGCGCGCGCGTGTCCTTGCCATCCAGCAGGATCGTGCCGGCATAATCGTCGACCAGCCGGTTGATGCTGCGCAGCAGCGTCGTCTTGCCCGCGCCCGACGGGCCGACAATGGCGGTCAGGCTTCCGCCTTCCACCACCAGATGCCCAACCTTCAGGATGGCACGTCCGGCGCGCACGACCTTGAGGTCGTGGATCTCGATCCCCACCGGGATTGCAGCACCGGTCATTCAGGCGGCAGATCTGCGAAGCGTTGCGCGCATGAGGCGACGCTAGGCGAGAGCGGGCAGGCTTGGCAACGGCAGCGCGAGGAATTGCAGGACGGCTCGCGGCTCAGCCCAGCGCTGCCGACAGCGTCATCATCGTGCGGGCATGGCGCAAGCCGATGGCTATCCGGTCGTCGCCATAGCCGCCGCCAAGCGTGCTCGCCACGGGCACGCCCCTGCGGCGCGCCTCCAGCCCCACGTAACGGTCGCGCGCGATCAGGCCATCGTCGGTCAGGGCAAGTCGGCCGAGCTTGTCGTCGCCATGGGCATCCACACCCGCCTGCAGCAGGATAAGTTCGGGCGCGAACCGGTCGAGCACATCGGGCAGCGCGCCCGCCAGAGCGTCCAGGTAATCGGCATCGCCCGTCAGATCGGGCAGCCCGACGTCCAGCGTGGAGCGCGCCTTGCGCGTCGGGAAATTCTTCTCCGCATGGAGCGAGAGCGTAAAGACCTCCTCTCGCCCCGCCATAAGCGCCGCGGTTCCGTCGCCCTGATGCACGTCGAGGTCTAGGATAAGGATACGCGCCACGTCCCCTTCCTCTATCAGCCGGTTTGCCGCCACCGCCAGATCGTTGAACACGCAGTAACCGGCCCCGGTATCGGCCAGCGCATGATGGCTGCCGCCCGCGCTATTCGCTGCATATCCGTGCTGCAGCGCCAGCCTTGCGGCCAGCCATGTCCCGCCGGGCGAAAGCTGGGATCGGTGCGATACGCGCTCATCCACGTCGAACCCGATCCGGCGCTGTTTTGCTGCAGGGACGGTGCAGCTGATGACTTCCTCGACATAGGCGGGATCGTGGACCGCCTCCAGCCAACGGCGCGGCATGATTTCGGGCGTGTGCACGGTCATCGGCACGCCACTTTCTTCCAGCGCGCGCATGGTCAGCGCATATTTGTCATGCGGGAAAGTGACCGTTCTCTGCCGCGCGACCGCATAGCCGGGGTGGTGGACGACATGCAGCATTATCAGCGGGCAGCGCCGATCACGAGCGCGTGCCCATCATCTCCCCAAGACGGACCGCGCGTTCGGGTGCCCATTCGGGATTGAAGGTGATCGCGCCTTTTTCGAACAGCATCACGATGGTCGATCCCAGCAGGAAGCGCCCCATCTCCTCGCCCTGTTTCAGCTCGACCTTGCCTTCGGGATAAGACCATTGCGCGATCCGGCCCGTGCGTTTCGGATTGACCACGCCGTGCCATACCGTGGCCATGCTGCCGACGATGGTCGCGCCGACCAGCACCATGACGAACCGCCCGTGGCTTTCGGAATCGAACACGCAGACCACGCGCTCGTTACGCGCGAACAGGTTCGGCACCCCGCGCGCGGTAACCGGATTGACCGAGAACAAGGCGCCCGGCACGTAGATCATTCGCTGCAGCGTGCCATCGCACGGCATGTGCAGCCGATGATAATCGCGAGGCGAGAGATAGAGATTGGCGAAACTGCCATGGCGGAAGCCGGCGGCCAGCTCTTCGTCCCCGCCCAGCAGGGCGGACGTGGTAAATTCGTGGCCTTTCGCCTGGAAAATCCGGTGATCGTCGATCGCACCGAACTGGCTGATCGCGCCATCGACAGGGCAGACGAAATCGGCGGCCGCCATCGGGCGTGCACCCGCCTTCAGCGGGCGGGTGAAGAAGTCGTTGAAGCTCTCATAGCTTGCGATATCGGGGTTTTCCGCTTCGCTCATGTCAACGCCATAGCGGGCGACGAACCAGCGGATCTGGCGCTGCGTCAGCGCGCCGCTTTGCCCACTGGCGACGCGTCCGGCAAATCCGGTAAGCATCCGCTTGGGCAGCAAATATTGGAGGAGGACCTTGAGGCGATCAGACATTTACACCTCATAACGCAGCAAAGTTCGATTTGGCTATGGCAGCGTGCAAGTTGCGCGCGACAATAGCTTGCCGGACAGGACGATTGGCTGTCTTGTCCGCTTCATGACGACAGTTTTGCGGCGAATTGATCTGCGCATGATGTCTCCTGCAGGGAGTTTCAGCCCGTGTGAGCCCGCAAGGGCCTGGCGCAACTGTCCTGAAAGCTGCAACGCAGACGGGCTTGGCAAGCCTCACGGATCTGCCGCATAGGGAAACCACGCGGAACGCATCACCATCAGGGACATGCAGATTGACACTCAGGCCTTTCCACCTCGCCTTTCCGGTGCACGACCTTGATGCCGCGCGCGCGTTCTGGGGCGATACGATGGGCTGCCCGGAAGGGCGCAGCAGCGACGAATGGATCGATTTCGATTTCTTCGGCCACCAGATCGTCGCCCATAAGGTCGCGGGCATGAAGGCCGACGCAGGCGGCAATCCGGTCGACGGGCACGACGTGCCGGTGCCGCATTTCGGCATCGTCCTTGCCATGGACGACTGGCAGAAGCTGGCCGACCGGCTCACTGCTGCAGGCACCGAATTCGATATCGAACCCTATGTCCGGTTCAAGGGCGAACCGGGCGAGCAGGCGACGATGTTCTTTCGCGATCCCAGCGGCAATGCCATCGAGATGAAGGCGTTCGAGGACCTGGGCCAGCTTTTCGCGAAATAGCGGCGCTATGCCAGTTGCCCGGGCAAAGGCCGGTCCGACATACCCGGTCTTGCGTCAAGGCCGCGCGGATCGACCTTGCCGTGCCCAAGGGGCAGGACGCGACCATCGGCCTTGCCTTTGGCGATACGTCAAAGCTGCGCTCGCCCGTCAGCTACCGCGTGCTGATCTTCGTCAATGGCTGGAACATGGGCCAGTTCATCGCCCATGTCGGCCCCCAGCGCGTGTTCCCCAACCCGAGGGTATCTTGAACTATCGCGGTGCCAACACCATCGCCCTTGCCGTCACAACCGATGGCAAACCCGGCGACACGCTGGAGGATGTGAGCCTTGTGACCATGCGCAATGTGAGGGGCGGGCTGACAGTGAACATGGTCGACGCTCCGCGCGAACCGGCGAACCCTGGCGGGAAATAGGGGATGCGCGTGCTGATGCGCCGTACCGATTTCGGGCCAGTCAGGTGGGGTCGAGCCGACCATCCCGGTCACCCGCCCTTGATTAAAACCGCACCCTCGGCAAGGCGTTGCAGCGAATGAAGCGGCCACGCGGTCACTGCTGACGCTGGAACGCCCCGATCCATCAAGATGGGCGGCCCGCTAGCCTACTCTGCCAACATCGACATAGCCCTGCCGCGCCTTCCCGCAGGCGAGAGCAGGGTGGAGTTCCGCTTGGCCCCGATTTCGTGCTTGTCCATATCAATGTCAGGCTCGACGTCGCCCCTCGATTTTAAGGCGCGCCGCGTAGCCGGTAATCGTCAGTGGCAAGCCTTGCTGCCCACCGCGGTCGCCCGCGTCAGATCGCCGCGGTCGGCAGAGACATGGCTGGCGAGTGTCGTATCGGTCTGCGCCAGACCGTCCGCCACCAGATTCGCCATGCGCCGCGCCCCCATTTCGCTGAAATGGGTGTCATCGCCGATACCGTCAGGAAAGGCGGGATATTCGCCCGGCTTGTAGTGCAGGTACAGGCTGTTCGACGCATTCTCCCCCATAGTGTCGATATAATGGCGCGATGCCGTCTCCAGGTCGACAAGCGGTACGTCGTACTGCTTCGCCAGGTCGCGCATCACTGCCGAATAGGCAGCGAAATCGGCGACAGCGTGACCGTCCTTGAAATTATGGCGCGTGACGGGGGTGACCAGAATCGGCGTCGCACCGGTAGCGCGCGCATCGGCGATGAAGCTGACGAGATACTGGCGATAGGCGGTGTCCGGCGCGACATAGCGTTCGGCCTTCTCCTTGTTCGCATCATTATGCGCGAACTGGATCAGCACCGTGTCGCCCGGCTTCAGGCTGGTGCGGATGGAATTCCAGCGATCCTCGTTGACGAAGCTGCGCGTGCTGCGTCCACCCACGGCGCGATTGTCGACCCTTACGCCATCGAGCACACAGCCGATGAAACTGCCCCACCCCGATTGGGGATAGCGATCCGGCTTGTAATCGGCGACCGTGGAATCCGATGCGAGATAGACGGTTGGCACTGCCACGGGCGCAGCGTTTGTTGGAGCAGCCTCCATGGTCGCCGTGCACGATACCAGCGGCAATGCGGCAAGGGCGAGGCAAAGGCCGATCCGCGAAGAGACCTTCCGGGCCGAACTATGTGTCATGCGCGCTATCTCTCCTCTCGGCGCCGGCCCTGCGACGGGCGCCTGTTTTCAAAACGCTACGCGGAAACCAGCTGAAACGTCAGCGCCGGACATCGCCTCCCGATGGGTTGAAGTCATGGAGTTCCTCTTCCGTTGCCAGGATCATGTCGCCTGGCACGCCATGTTTGAGCGCGGCCAGGGCCAATCCGGTTTTTGCCATTTGCTTTGCATCGCCGCCGCCAAGCCAGCTGTAGATCACGCCCGCGGCATAGGCGTCGCCGGTGCCGATGCGGTCGACGATGTTCTCGATCCGGACCTCGTCGGTCTGCCAGTGGCTGGCGCGCAGGTCGATCCGGCCCGCAAGGCGGTGGGTGCAGGCGGCCTCTACATGCCGCGCGGTGCTGGCGATCAGCTGAAGGTTCGGGAACGCCTCGAACGCCGCCTCGCTCGCTTCGCGGCGGCGGTCCGCGCCGTCGCCTGAAAATGTCTTGCCCAAAAGCAGCGAGATGTCGCGGTGATTGCCGATCATCAGCGTGGCCGCACCGACCAGTTCGGTCAGGATGGCGCGCGGATCGCTGTCCCACGCATCCCACAGATTGGCGCGGTAATTGCCGTCGAAACAGATCGGGACACCTGCGTCCTTCGCCGCGGCGACGGCGGCGCGCGCGAGTTCCACGCCTGCGGGCCCCAGCGCCGGGGTGATGCCCGACATGTGCAGCAGGCTCGCCCCTTCCAGCGCCTGCGCAAACGGCAGGTCGGCAGGATCGGCAAGCGCAAAGGAACTGCCCGCGCGGTCATAGGTGACGCGCCCCGCGATGGGCCCAGCAGGCGGCTCGAACCAATAGAGCCCGATACGCCCGCCGCCCACGCCCGCCGGGACAGACGCGATAAAGCGCGTGTCGCTGCCCGCCGCGCCCAGCGCCGCCTTTGCCTTGCGGCCCAGCGGATTGTCGGGAACGACGGTCAGCATGCGCGTCGGCACGCCAAGGCTGGCAAGGGCTGCCGCGACATTCGCTTCGGCCCCGCCGACATCGATGGCGACACCGCCCGCCTGTTGCAGCGGTATTGCGCCCTGCGGCGAGAGGCGCAGCAGCATCTCGCCAAAGCAGACGACGGGGCCGACCATCGTTTCTATCACCGGCCCAGCCAGCCACCGTCAACGGCAAGGACCTGCCCCTGCACGTAATCGGCGGCGTCGCTGGCAAGGAAAACGGCGGCTCCGCCGATGTCGCTGGGCTTGCCCCAGCGGCCTTCGGGGATGCGTTCCACGATCTGGCGGCTGCGTTCGGGATCGGCCTGCAGCGCGGCGGTGTTGTTCGTCGCGATATAGCCGGGTGCGATGGCGTTCACATTGATGCCCCTGGTCGCCCATTCATTGGCGAGCAGCTTCGTCAGCCCGCCCACGCCCGACTTGCTGGCGGTATAGCTGGGCACGCGAATGCCGCCCTGAAAGGTCAGCAGCGAGGCGATATTGACGATCTTGCCGCGCTTGCCGTCCTGGCTGGACCAGCCGGTCATGTGGCGCGCTGCTGCCTGGCACAGGAAGAACAGCGTCTTGAGATTGGTGTCCATTACCGCGTCCCAGTCCTCTTCCGAGAAATCGAGCGCGTCGGCGCGGCGGATGATGCCGGCGTTGTTCACCAGAATGTCGAGCGATCCGAGTTTCTCGACCACCGTGTCGACGACCTCGTTCACCGGTTCGATGCTGGAAAGATCGGCGCCGATCAGCTCGCAGCGGCGGCCCAGTGCCTTCACTTTCTCGCAGGTCTCGGTCGCGGCGCTGCGGCCGACCGCGGCGATATCCGCGCCCGCTTCGGCCAGCGCGAGGGCGATGCCCTGGCCGATGCCGGTGTTCGCGCCGGTGACGACCGCCACGCGGCCGGAAAGATCAAAGGGGCTCTTCGTCATTGCATCCTCGCTGTCTGCCGCCGCCCGGCGCATGGCGGGGCGGCGGCACTGGTCATCCCATCTTGCCGGAATATCTGTCCGGCAGGCCCCGATCAGAGGCTCTTGAGATAGGCGCTGATCTCTTCGTCCTGAGAGTTCGCGTAGAAATATTCCTCGAAACGCTCGCCCGATACCGCGGTCTTGAGGAGGTCCTGGTCCACGCTCTTGAGCACGGTCAGCATGTCCTTGCACGACGCGGCCTTGAGGTCTGCCAGCACGCCGCGGTTCTTGGCCATGACGGCGGCGCGTTCCTTGGGATAGCCGACGCCGCTCTCGCCTTCGAACAGCTTGCGATAGCAATCCTGCAGGTTGAGTTCGGCAGCCCAGCCAAAGCCCTTGGCATAGGGCATGGCGATGGCGTTGCCGTCGTTGATCTGGGCAAACAGGAACGCATCGGTCGGGTCGATGACCAGACCGCAGAACACGCCCGGCATCGCATTGCAGGCCAGCATCGAGCCGGTGCCCGTGCCGCAGCCGGTGACGACGAAATCGGCAGCCTTCGCATTGAGGATCGAGGCGGCAAGCAGACCGACCATCGGATAGGTCAGGTGCGCCTTGTCCTCGGGCGTGTACATCCCGTAATTGTAAACCTCGTGGCCCAAAGGCTCCACAACCGACTTCAGCGCATCTTCAATGATGCAGTTCTTCGCGGCCTGGCTGTTCTCGGTGATGACGGCAATCTTCAT
>NZ_LYWZ01000023.1 GCF_001661965.1 Croceicoccus mobilis | reverse complement strand
GGGGGGATATTCCCGATCGCGCTGTGCGGTCGATCCTCGTTGTAGTGTCTACGCCAAGCCTCCAGCTTTTCGCAAGCATCTTGCAGCGACAGGAACCAGTGGGCGTTCAGGCATTCGCTGCGCAGCTTGCTGTTGAACGCTTCGATGAACGCATTGTCTGTGGGCTTGCCTGGGCGGGAGAAGTCCAGGATCACACCGCGCTGGTAAGCCCACAGATCCATGTCCCGCGAGATAAGTTCGCTGCCATTGTCGACCCTGATCGTCTTCGGATAGCCGATCGTCCGGTAGGCGCGATCCAGCGTGGCGACCACGTCCTCACCCCGGTAGCGGAACCGGGGATCGATCACCGGCGATAGCCGGGAGAACGTATCGACCACGGTCAGGATTCGAAGCTTACGCCCAGTCGCCAGTTGGTCGTGAACAAAGTCCATCGCCCACACATCGTTCGGTCGGACCGCCGGTGCGCGATCCTCGCGCAGCTTGGCCTTGACCCGTCGCTTCGGCGTCTTGTTCCGCAGCTGCAGGCCCAACTCCCTGTAAAGCCGGTAGACCTTCTTCAAGTTCACGCACCAACCGTCCCGGCGCAGGATGTAATATACCAGCAGGTATCCGTAGCGGACGTGCGTCTCGCAGAATTCCTTGATGCGCTTCTTCAGAAAGGCCGGATCAGTACGACGGGACTGGCAGTGATAGGGCGAACGATCAAACTGCAAAGCCGAACACCCCACGACTCCTTGCCCAGCCGAGGAAATCTACGGCCAAAAACTTTAGCTGCGAATGGTCCAAGTTTCAGGTGGCAGAGCACCGTCCGAGTGCGCGCGGCAGAAGCTCCGCTGCACTCCTATAAGAGAGGGTGCCGGGGACGTTTTGATATCCTTCTGTTGGAGGCGGTTGAGCGCCCCACCCAATACTTGCATATGCAATCATTATCCTTTAAGCTTAAAGCAAAGGAGCACTGCATATGCGTATCGCCTGCCTCGGTGGCGGACCTACCGGACTGTATTTCGCCATTTCGATGAAGCTGCGTCAGCCAGAAAGCGTGATCGAGGTGTACGAGCGCAATCGGGCCGACGACACTTTCGGCTGGGGCGTCGTCCTCTCTGACGAGACGCTGGCCGCGCTTGATGAAAACGATCCGGTCAGCGCCGCGCGCATCCGTGCCCGATTCGCCTATTGGGACGATATCCGCGTCGTGCGCGGTGACGAGGAGGTGAGCACCAGCGGCCATGGATTCTGCGGTATCGGGCGGCTCTACCTCCTCCAGATCCTGCAGGAACGCGCGGCAGAGCTGGGGATCGTGGTCCATTTCGGTCACCCGGTCGATGATGCCGAATTCGACCGCTTAAAGGGCGACTATGATCTCGTCGTCGCTGCCGACGGTCTCAACAGCCGGGTGCGTAGCCGCTTTGCCGATGTGCTCAAACCCGATGTCGATATTCGCGCGAACAAGTTCGTGTGGCTGGGCACGAGGCAGACATTCGCCAATGCCTTCACCTTCATCTTCGAAAAGACGGAGCATGGCTGGATCTGGGCGCATGCCTATCAGTTCGATGCCGATACCGCGACCTTCATCGCCGAATGCAAAGAAGAGACGTGGAACGCGTTCGGTTTTGGCGAGATGAGCCAGGCCGAAAGTGGCGCGGTGCTGGAGAAGATCTTCGCCACGCATCTGGGCGGCCATGCTCTGATGTCGAATGCAAACCATATCCGCGGATCGGCATGGCTGAACTTTCCGCGCGTCAATTGCGAGTGCTGGTACACAGACAATGTCGTCCTGCTGGGCGACGCCTCGGCCACGGCGCATTTTTCCATCGGCAGCGGCACCAAGCTGGGGGTGGAAAGCGCGATCGCGCTGGCGAAACGGGTTGCTGGCGATGGGGCGCTGGAAGACCGCCTGCAGGCCTATCAGGACGAACGCCGCCTCGACGTGCTGCGGCTGCAGTCGGCGGCACGCAATTCGACCGAATGGTTCGAGGATGTCGAACGTTATCTTGACCTCGACATGGTGCAGTTCAACTACTCGCTGCTGACCCGCAGCCAGCGGATCAGCCATGAAAACCTGCGCCTGCGCGATCCCGAATGGTTGGAGAACGCCGAAAGCTGGTTTCAGCAAAAGGCAGGGTCAAACGGGCACCGCCGCCCGATGTTCGCGCCATACAGTTTGCGCGATCTCACTCTGCGCAACCGCATCGTCGTATCGCCCATGGCGCAGTATAAAGCGGTCGATGGCGCGCCGACGGACTGGCATCTCGTCCATTACGCCGAGAGGGCGAAAGGCGGCGCGGGGCTGGTCTTTACGGAGATGACCTGCGTCAGCGCCACGGGTCGGATCACGCCGGGCTGCCCCGGCCTTTACGCGCCCGAGCATGAGGCGGCGTGGAAGCGCATCACCGACTTCGTGCATGACCAGACGGATGCGGCCATCTGCTGCCAGATCGGCCACGCCGGTCGCAAGGGTTCGACCCGCATCGGCTGGGAAGGCATGGATCAGCCGCTGACCGCCGGGAACTGGCCGCTGCTTTCGGCATCGCCGATCGCGTGGTCGGATGCGAATGACGCGCCGGCCGAAATCACCCGTGCCCAGATGGACGAGATCACGGAGGAGTTCGTAGCCTCTGCCGAAATGGCCGACCGGGCGGGTTTCGACATGATCGAACTCCACGCGGCGCATGGCTATCTGCTTTCCTCCTTCATCTCTCCTGCATCGAACACGCGCAGCGACGAATATGGGGGCAGCCTTGAAAACCGCCTGCGTTGGCCGCTGGAAGTCTTTGCCGCGATGCGCGCCGCATGGCCTGCGGCCAAGCCGATGTCGGTCCGCATTTCCGCGACTGACTGGCTGGGCGATGACGGCGTGACCCCAACCGACGCGGTGGAGATCGCCCGTGCCTTCCGCGAAGCGGGCGCGGACATCATCGACGTGTCGGCAGGCCAGACCAGTACTGCCGCGCGCCCGGTCTATGGCCGCATGTTCCAGACCCCGTTCAGCGACCGCATCCGTAACGAGGGCGCGTCTGCCACCATGGCCGTCGGCAATATCACCGAACCCGATCACGTGAATTCGATCCTGCTGGCTGGGCGCGCGGATCTGGTGTGCATCGGCCGCCCGCATCTCGCCGATCCTTACTGGACGCTGCATGCGGCGGTGGATCTGGGTGAGCGCGATGGCGGCTGGCCCGATCCCTATCTAGCCGGGCGCGATCAGGCCGAACGTCTTGCCGAAAGGGCGCGTTCGTGACGCTGGCCGGGAAACGCGCTCTGGTGACAGGCGGCGGCACGGGGGCGGGGGCTGCCATGACGCGCGCACTGGCCTGTGCAGGGGCGCAGGTGGTGATCTGTGGCCGCCGCCCGGCTCCGCTGGATCAATTGGCAAGCGAATGCGACGCCATTGCCGCTGTCCCATGCGATGTCACCGATGAAGCGGCGGTCGCGGCGCTGTTTGCAGATCATGGCCCGTTCGACATCGTCGTCGCCAATGCCGGTATTTCGGGCGCGGCCCCGATCGGCAAGACCGAGGCGGACGAGATCGAACGCATGCTGTCCGTCAATGTCATGGGCAGCTTTTTCACGATGCGTGAGGCTGCGCGCAGCATGACCCATGGCGGGCGCATTGTCGCCGTCGCGTCCACCGCCGCGCTCAAGGGCTATGCCTATGCCTCGGCCTATGCAGCATCGAAACACGCGGTGCTGGGCCTCGTGCGGTCCATCGCTTTGGAACTGGCAGGCAAGGGCATCACCGTCAACGCGCTGTGTCCTGGCTTCATGGACACGGACATGACCGAGCAGTCTATCGCCAATATCGCGGGCAAGACCGGCCGCAGCGCCGAAGATGCGCGCAAGGCGCTGGCTGCATCCAATCCCATGAACACACTGATCGACCCGAAGAGTGTCGCGCAGGCCCTGCTTTGGCTGTGCGATCCGGCGTCGAACACCGTCACCGGTCAGGCCATCGCCCTGTCCGGCGGCGAAATCTGAGAAAGAGACCCATGACCACACCGCATCAATTCCTTGCGCCCGAAGGCTGGGCACAAGCAAAGGGCTACGCGAATGGCATGGTCGCCAAGGGCGGCGAGCTTGTCGTTCTGGGCGGCCAGATCGGCTGGAATGCGCAGCAGCAGTTCGAGCATTTCGACCTTGTCGGCCAGTTCGAGCAGACGCTGCGGAACATTGCCGCATTGCTGGCCGAAGCAGGGGCAGGACCCGAACATCTCGTCCGGCTGACCTGGTACATCACCGACAGGGAAGAATATCTCGCCAATCTGAAAGCCATCGGCGATGCCTATCGCCGGGTACTGGGCCGCCACTTCCCGGCCATGGCGGTCGTGCAGGTTGTCGCGCTGATGGAGGCCGACGCCAAGGTCGAGATCGAGGCCACCGCCGTCATTCCGGCAAAGCCCGCGCAGGTGGCGGCATGAGCGGGCCGGTTACCGCCACGCTGGTCCTGCCTGAAAACGCCAATCTGCATGGCGGCGCGTTCGGCGGGTGGATCATGGGGCAAGGCGACATCGCCGCCGGGATCGCGGGCAGGCGCCATGCCGGGCCGTGTGTAACCAAGGCGGTGAACGAGCTGGTCTTTCTGGCCGCCCTGCGCGTGGGCGATGTGTTCATGATCGAGGCTGAAGTGGAGGAAGAGCGCCGCACCTCTTTCACGCTGGCGCTTTCGGGCGTGCGCGAGGATGAAAGCGGCACCCGCGAACAGGTACTAACGGCGCGCTTCACGATGGTCTGCATCGACAAAGACGGCAGGCCGCGCCCGCTACGCGGCAGCTAGTCGGAGCGGATTAGCTGGCCGGGACCAGCTGCCGTTCGATCCCGGCACGCAGATCATCGGGCCATGGGGTGGAGGACAGCGTATCGAGATCGGTGCAGACCAGCACTAGCTCGGCGCTCAGCCGCAGTTCGCCCTTGCAGCTGAAATCCACCGCGATCCGGCAGCTGCTTTTGCCAAGGCGCAGCGGCGTGATCGAGATGTCGAGCCTTTCGCCTAATCGGCTGGCGATCTTGAAGTCGACTTCGAGATGCACGGTCGGCGTGCCGACGCGCCGGTCGATATGCAATTCGGCGAAGCTTGAGCCGATGGCGTCGCCGAACCAGTCCTCCACCGCGCCGTTCAGCATTTCGAGATAGCGCGGGTAGAACACGATCCCGGCGGGATCGACATGCGCGAAGCGGACATCGGTTGTGGTGGTGAACATGGCGGTGTTTTCCGTTTCGCTTAGCGGTCGAGCTGACCGCGCAATTCACTCAGCAGCGTCAACAGTGCGGACCGGCTTTCGGGCGGCATGGT
Organism: Croceicoccus mobilis; assembly: GCF_001661965.1. GTDB lineage: Bacteria > Pseudomonadota > Alphaproteobacteria > Sphingomonadales > Sphingomonadaceae > Croceicoccus > Croceicoccus mobilis. The sequence goes on along the minus strand of NZ_LYWZ01000023.1, from coordinate 342,991 downwards.
GCCAAGGCTTTGGGTGACCCAGCGTTGATGCGCCGCGGCGAGATCGGCGAAAAGGGCCGATCCTTCCGCAGTCAGGCTGACCAGCGCGGACCGCGCATCATCGGGGGACGGGGCGGTTTCGACCAGCCCGTCGGTGACGAGCTGCCGCACGACATGGGTGACGTTCCCTCCCGATACCAGCAACGCCTGCGATAGCGCGCTCATGGAGAGCGGCTCTCCTGCACGGTCGAGCGCGGCCATTACGTCGAAACGCGGCAGGGTCGTGTCGAACTCATCGGCGAAATTGCGGCGCAGACGTTTTTCGATGACCTTGGCGCAGGAAAGAAGTCGGACCCACAGGCGCAGGTCCTCGTTCGGGCGGGGGGTGCCGCCGGAGGAGCCCCGGCCCCCTGAATGATCGGGGGCATCACCTGTCTGTATCGCTCCGCCAGATTGCATGGCCATGGCCTATAGCGACAGGATCGCGAATGATCCAAGCGCCAAGATGCAGCCCTAGAGCGAAGAGAAGAATGCCTTCAGCCGCTCCATGGCGAGGGCGACGCGTTCGGTCGTTTCGGAACCGAAGCACAGGCGTAGGTGGCCTTCGCCGACAGGGCCATAGAACGAGCCTGCCTCGACCACGACATGCGCTTCGTGAAGGATGCGTTCGGCGAGTTCCTGCGATGCGATGCCGGTCCCCGTAATATCGGGAAAGGCATAGATCGTGCCTTGCGGGGCGGGGCAGGTGACGCCCGGCATCGCAGCCAGCGCGGAGATGACGATGTCGCGGCGCGCCCGGTCTTCCTCGACCATTTCGCGCACCGGCTCCTGCGATTGTTCGAGCGCTGCCTGACCGCCTGCCTGGATAAAGCTGTTCACATGGGTGACGGCAGAGGTCGAAATGGTCATCAGACCGGGCATCAGTGCCTTGTCCGCGACGGCATAGCCCAGTCTCCAGCCGTCCATGGCATAGGCTTTGGTAAAGGCGAACATCGAGATCGTGCGTTCGCGCATGCCCGGCAGAGTCGCGATCGAGACATGCTCTGCCCCGTCATAGGTGATCATCTCGTACACCTCGTCCGAGATTACGGCGAGGTCGTGGCGCACGGCGATTTCGGCCACCGCGGCCAGTTCCTCATGGCTATAGACGCGCCCGGTGGGGTTGGCCGGATTGACGAGGACTATCATCTTCGTTGCCGGGGTGATCGCCTGCTCGATCCAGTCGGCGCGGATGGCGAAATCATTGTCCCGGTCAAGCGGGACCATTATCGGTCTGCCGCCTGCGAGTTCGATCTTCCCCACGTGCTGCGGGTAATAGGGATCGAGGAGAATTACCTCGTCACCTGGATTCACCAGCGCCATGAAAGCGGCATAGGATGCCTGCGTCAGCCCATTGGTGACGATGATCTCATCAAGGCCAGCGTCAATCTTGTTGAACCGGGCGAGCTTGTCGCGGATCGCGCTGCGAAAGGCGGTGGAGCCGGGCATTTCGCCGTAATGGACATCGCCTGCGTTCAGTGCATCGATTGTCGCCTGCTTGATGTGATCGGGCGTGTCGAAGATCGGGCGACCAAATTCGAGATGGATCAGGTCCACGCCCTCGGCTTCAAGACGGAGGGCCTGTTCATACATGCCATAGCTTTTCTTGGAGCTGGAAGTGATGCGGTCGGCAAGCGAGATCACGGGGGAATTCCTCGGTCTATCTGTCTGGGGATGCGGTCGGTTCAGACCATCGGGGCGACGGTGAGGCGGCAAATCCTGCCATCGACCAGTTCGGCATAGGCGAGCGCGGCATCGTCGCGCGAACCGCCCTTGTCGATGACGCGCGTATGGCAGTGCACGAAGGCGAGATCGCCAGTCGCCATTTCGCGCGTCACTGGCAGGACCATCTGCACGCTGTCGAAACTGGCGGCGATGGCGGCGTAATGCGGCACCATTTCGGCCGGGCAGCCGGCGCGCAGATTGTCGCGCACACGGATTTGCGCATCGGGCGTAAAAAAGCGGGCGAAACCCTCTTCGGTCAGCTTGTCGGTATCGGCCATCGCCTGGTTCCACCATGTGAAAAAGGCGACGATCGGGTTGCCGTGGGTGTCTTCAGCCATTTGCTGAACTCCGGTTGTGCGCCTTTCGATCTTCGTACCAGTCGAAAAGCGGGGTCAAATGGGCATAGAGGCGCGAAAGCCGCGACTGGACGAGCGCGCTGGTCCGCCCGCCTTGGCCCAGCATGGGAAGTGGGGGGACGTGCCGGCCGAGCGCGTGATCGGCCAATATGCCGCCTGTGGCGAACGACAGTGCAATACCGCGCGCGTTGCACGACGATGCCGCCAGCAGACCGCCATCGACATGGAGCGACAGAGGCATACGGCTGGCCGAAATCGCGCTGGTGCCCGACCAGCAGAATTCGATTTCCGGCACTTTGGGCAGTCGCAACATGTCGCGCAGGCGCCGGGCCATCGCCTGCGCCGCCGCCGGGCCGTCAACGCCAAGCGCGTCAAAGGTCCCGGTGATCAGCCGGTGCTGGACATCGAAGCGATAGGTGAAGAGATTGTGGCGTGTGTCGGACAGGCACTCCCCGCCCTGAAAGAGATGGGCGCGCTGTTCTGCCGGGATCGGCGCGGTCGCGCATTGCCAGACGCGCATAGGCACGATGGTGCGGTCCACCAGCGATGACAGCCCTTTTGAAAGGCCATTGGTGCAGATGATGACCTTTTCCGCCTTTAAGAGTCCTGCCGGGGTCTGGACGTGATACAGTCTGCCATGCCGTACGATATCCGTGGCGGGCGTGTGTTCGTGGATCATGGCGCCATGCGCGGCAGCGCAGCGGGCCAGTTCCTGACAAAGCTTGAGCGGGTGGATGGTGCCCCCGGTCTTCGCGTACCAGCTGGCGCCATATCCCTCGATACCTGTGCGCCGCGTGGTTTCCGCAGCATCCAGCCGCTCGGCATCGAAACCTGCCTCGCGCCATTGGCCGATGGTCGCGTCAAGGCGTGGAAGCGCGGCTGGCGTTGCGGGATGATACCACCCGTCCTGCCGCGCATCGCAATCGAGTTCGAGTTCGCAAATCGCCTTGAACAGGCGGTCGGCGGAATGGCCCACCATCTCGACCAGCGCTTCGCCCGCGCTGCCGTGTTCGTCGACCAAGCTGCGCGGCGAACCCACGCTGAAATGCGGAACGACGAAGCCGCCGGGAGTCGATGAGGCACCCGATCCGATCCGGTCGGCCTCCACCACGGTGACCGAGGCTCCGGCCTTGGCCAGCCCAAGCGCCGCGGAAAGGCCCATGATGCCCGCGCCGACAACGACTGTATCGCAAAGCCTGTCGCCTGAGAGGGCGGCAAAGGGGGGCCTGTCATGGGCGGTAGCCCGCCAGAGATTGTTTTTATTTTCTGTCATGTAACACCGGCTTGGTCTCCGCGGCCCCGGGGGAGGCCGCGGAGACGGGCGGGAGAGGGGCGTCAGAACTTGTAGCTGACCTCGACCCCGTAGGTTGCCGGATCGCCCAGGAAGTTCTGGCTCGGGAAGATCCCGCCCCAGTTGTCATAGGAGGAGCTGACATACAGCTTGTTGAGGATGTTCTTCGCAAAGGCGGCGACTTCCCAGACATCTCCCTTATCGTGCAGGCCGATCCGGCCATTCACGAGCCAATAGCCGTCCTGCGAGCTGAGATCGCGTTCGGCGAGCGAGAAGTAGGTCTTCGACTTGTACGAGGCATCCCCCAGCACGTAGACGCCCATCGTTTCGAGATTGACGGGCAGCTCCCACTTGGCCTGGCCGGTGAAGGTGAACTTTGGCGCATTGGCGAGCTGGTTGCCGGTATAATCGTCACCGCCCTCGGCATTGTTGAACTGGGTGATCTTGCTGTCCATCCAGTTTGCCGAAGCACGCAGCGAAAGCGCATCGGTGGGGCGATACATCCATTCGCCTTCCACGCCATAGACACGCGCATCGCCCGCGTTTGATAGAACGATCACGTTCACGCCGCTGCGGATTTCGGTGACCATCGCCTGGAAATCCTGCCAGTCGTTATAATAGCCGGCTAGGTTCAGGGTCATCTTGCCATCGAGCAGGGTCGATTTTACGCCCGCCTCATAGGCCCATACGGTTTCACCGTCGAAGGGATCGGTTTCCGCCGCGGAAAAGGCGATTGCCGCCTTGTAGCCGCCGCTCTTGAAGCCCTTGGAGACGCTGGCATAGAGCATGACATCGTCGGTAAGGTCGAAGTTCAGCCCGATCTTCCCCGACACATTGTCCTCTTTCAGCGTGTTGTCGATCCCCGCGACCAGCGTCGGCAAGCCGCTGTCGCCATAGGGGTCGAGATCGATCGCATCATAGGCGAAGTCCTTTTGCTCATGCGTGAAGCGCAAGCCTGCGATCAGCTCCAGCGAGGGGGTGATCTCGAACCCGGCCTGGCCGAATGCGGCGATGGCGTCGGTCTGCTGGGTATAGCTGGTGTCGGCGATGGTGTGGAAGAACGTGTCGGTCAGCGCCTGCACGGCCGAACCCGAAATCTCATCGCTGGAAAAGTAAAGGCCCGCGACCCAGTCGAGGACATTGTCGCCATTCGAAGTCGCGCGCAGTTCCTGCGTAAACGAGCTGATGTCGTCGGTGAATTGCGAATCCAGCTCGATCAGCGCGCCGCCATCGGAATCGTCGCCCAGCACGCGGCGGTAATCATTATACGCCGTGACCGAGGTAAGCGTAACCGCCCCAAGGTCGAGGTTCATCGTCAGCTGGCCGAGATAGTTGCGCGCGTTCAGCTCATTGCCGAAGTAGGAGCTGTTCTCGACCGTGCGGCGCTTGCCCGTGAGGTCCTGATAGCCAAAGAAATCGACGCAGTTCGCCTCGTCGCGGATGCCGGCAAGGGCAGACGCGCAATAGCCGCCTTCGGGCGAGTAGTAGCCGACATGTTCGCGCAGCTGGTTGTCACGCTTCGTCTTGGTGTAGCCCAGCTTTAGCGTGGCATCGAAATTCGAGGTCGGTTCCCAAAGCAGCTGCCCGCGGAACGAGCTTTCGTTGACGTCGCCGATCTTTTCGCCGGTCAGCGCATTGGTCTGCCAGCCACCGCGCTGCTGCGTGGTCTTGAACGAGAAGCGACCCGCCAGCGTATCGGAAATACCGCCGCCGACCGCGCCTTCGATCTCGGCACGGTCAAAGCGGGCATAGCTCGCCTTCACATAGCCATTGGTTTCGAAGCTGGGCTTGACGCTGATGATGTTGATTGCGCCGCCGGTGGTGTTGCGGCCGTAAAGCGTGCCCTGCGGGCCTTTCAGCACCTCGACGCGTTCCACGTCGAAGATCTGGCCCGAAAGCATCGGGGTAAAGGGCTGGATCACCTCGTCGAGATAGACACCGACGGTCGGGTTGTTGTTGCCGAATGTGTCATTGAGGCTGAGCCCGCGGATCGAGATGATCGGGTTGCTGCCGCCCTGGACGGAATTGATCGAAACGCCCGGGGCTAGGCTGGCGAGGTCGGTAACGGTCGCTACGCCCAGCTCGTCGAGCTGTTCCGATGAAAAGGCGTTGATCGAGACCGGCACGTCCTGGACCGTCTCTTCACGGCGCTGCGCTGTGACGACGATGTCGCCTGCGACCGAACCTGCCGTCGTCTGGGCCGAATCACCGGCGCTTTGTGCGTGGGCCTGACCAGCGAACATTGCGCATGCCGATGCGCCTGCCAGGAATAATGTCTGGGTCCGAGTCACTTTGAAAACTCCTCAAATCACCGCCATGGGAATGCGGCAGTTTCGTGATGCCCGGGACCGCGGCGCCCTTACGCTCTTGGCCCGAAATCTCTCCGTCCGAGCGATCAGCTAGCACGGAACAAATTTGGATCCAATATCCATTATCCCACTTGCAGAAGAAAAATTCTCGTCTAGGTTCCGGCTCGACCAAGCGACCAAGGAGCTCCCCCCAGGATGGTTTCATCCCGCGCCTATGTCGGCATAGATGTCGGCGGCACATTCACAGACCTTGCCATGTATGACGAAGCGAGCGGCCTGTTCTCGACGGTCAAGGTGCCGTCATCCCCACCCGAATTCTGGCCCTCGGTGATCCGCGCGCTTGATGCGGCGGACATCGATGCGACACGCGATGCGACCGTGCTGCATGGCACTACGGTGCATCTCAACGCCTTTCTCGAACGGCGCGGTGCGCGCATGGCGCTGGTGACGACGCAGGGTTTCCGCGACGTTTATGAAATGCGCCGCGGCAATCGACCGACGCCCTATGACATGCATTTCCGCTATCCCGATCCGCTGGTGAAGCGGCGCGACATCTTCACCGTGGATGAGCGTACGATGCCCGATGGCTCGATTATTGCAGAGCCGGACGATGCCGAGATTGCCGCCTTGGCCGAGCAGCTGCGCGAGGGCGGCTATGAGGCGGTGGCGATCTGCTTCCTCCATTCCTACCGCAACCCCGCGAATGAGGCCCGCGTGGCAGACGCGCTGCGCCAGGCGCTGCCTGACATGCTGATCGGCCCCTCGCACGAGGTTTGCCGCGAATGGCGCGAATATGAGCGGACCAGCACCTCGGTCATCAACGCCTATGCCTCGCCGGTGCTGAAGCGCTATCTGTCCGACCTGCTGAGCGCGCTGGAAGAAAAGGCCAATACGCGCCTGTTCCTGCTGCAATCGAACGGCGGGTTGATGAAGGCCGAGGACGCGGGCGATCGCGGCATTCTCTCGCTGCTGTCGGGCCCCGTGGGCGGCAATGTCGCCGGGCGCGCGCTGGCAGAGGAGGCGGGCTTTCCCAACCTGATCTGCATCGACATGGGCGGCACCAGTTTCGAGGCCAGCCTTGTCATCGACGGCCAGTCGGTCGTGCAGAACGAGCGCGAGATTGGCGGCTTTCCCGTGTTGTCGCCGATGGTCGACATCCACACCATTGGCGCAGGCGGCGGCAGCATCGCGTGGAACGATGCCGGTTCGCTGCGCGTCGGCCCGCAAAGTGCCGGGGCGCGGCCTGGGCCGGCATGCTATGGCCATGGTGGTACGCAGCCGACCGTGACCGATGCCAATATCGCGCTCGGCCGCCTTGAAGACGGTTGCGCCTTTGGCGACCTTAAGCTGAGCGCCGATAAGGCGAAGGCAGCTATCGCCGATTTCGCATCGGGCTTCGACATGCCGGGCGACACGATGGCGCAGGGTATCCTCGACGTCATCAACGAACAGATGGCGAATGCCATCCGCACCATTACCGTGCGCCGCGGCATCGACCCGCGCGAATTCGCGCTGGTCGCCTATGGCGGGGCAGGGCCGATGCACGCGGCCGACATTGCGCGCCTCTTGGGCGTGGGCAAAGTCGTCGTGCCGCGGGCGGCCGGGGCGTTTTCGGCTTGGGGCATGCTGCAGTCCGATCTTGTCCACGATCACGCCGAAACGATCTTGTCACCGGTCGAGGATATCGACTGGACCGAACTCGATTCATGGTACGCCGATGCTGGCACCGCCCTGACCGAGAGACTGAAAGCCGAAGGCGTGCCCGAAGAGCGCATCATGCTCGAACGCATGGTCGACGTGCGCTATGTCGGGCAGGAGCACACCATCGCCATCACGCTGGAAGCGGAGCTGTTTGCGAGCAGCGATGGCTGCGCTAGCGCGCTGCGCGATAAGTTCGAAAATGCCTATCGGCAGGTGTTCGGCCACTCCAATCCGGAAGAGGCGCTGGAAGTTGCTACGCTGCGCCTTCGCGCCACGGGGCGCAGCGCACTGGATGCGCGCACGCTGCTGGCTGCAAATGATGCCGTTCCCGAAAGCGACCGGGCCGAACGCACCGGCAGCATCATCTTTGATGGAAATGCGCACGAAACCCGATTTATCGCACGTGGTGCCATGATGCCCGAACAGGCCTATCAGGGGCCGTGCGTGATCGAGGAATCGACCGCAACGACCATCGTGCCACCCGATTTCTCGGCGCAAATCGATGCGCTCGGCAATCTCGTGCTGACTTACGAGGAGATCTCGAAGTGACCGCCCGCATCGACCCTATCACCAGCGAAGTCATCCGCAACGCCTATAACGCGATCGCCGACGACATGAGCGCGATGATCGCGCGTTCGGCCTATTCGCCGATCATCTATGAGGCGCATGATTATGGCATCGCGCTATTTGATCGCCATGCCCGCCTTTTGGGCCAATATGCGGGCCTTCCGCTGTTTACCGGCGGACTGGACGCAGGGCTGAAGGCGACGATTGAACGTTACGGGCTGGAAAACCTGCGCGCAGGCGATGTGTTTACCGTGAACGACACGTTCATCACCGGCGGCCATCTCAACGATGTCGACGTGATCGGCGTGATCGCGGATGAAGAAGAAGTGTTGGGCTTCATCGCCATCCGTGCCCACTGGGCCGACATTGGCACCGCCGAACCGGGCTTTCCCGTCAACAGCCGCAACATCTTTCAGGAAGGCGTGCGCTGGGGGCCGACGCGGATCGTCGAGGGCGGCGAATTCGTGCGCGACGTCATCGATCTCCTTTGCCTCAATAGCCGCGTGCCGCGCACGTTGATGGGCGACCTTAAGGCGCAGCTGGCCGCGATCCGGCTGGGCAGCGACCGGATGATCTGGCTGAAAAAACGATTTGGCCGCGACGTGATCGAGGCCTGCGCCGACCAGATCTTCGACACCACCGACCGGAAATTCCGCGCCTTCATCTCCTCCATCCCCGATGGCGTCTATACGGCAGAGGGCTGTTCGGACGACGATGGCGTTACCGACGATCCGGTCGAGGCGAAGGTGACCGTTACCATCAAGGGCGACACCATGCTGGTCGATACGCATGGATCGTCGAAGCAGCGGCCGGGCAATCTCAACACCGGTTTTGCCAACACTGTGTCTGCCGTGCGGCTGGCGCTGGCCCTGCTGTATCCCGAAGCCGAGCCCGACATCAACGATGGCAGTTTCCGCGCGATGGAGGTGAAGGCCGAAAGCGGTTCGATCTATGCTGCCGAAGCGCCCGCGCCGTGCATGCGCCCGCATCCGGTGATGCTGCTGATCGACCTGATTATCAAGGCGCTGTCCGACGTGCTGCCCGATGACGTGGCGGCCGGACTGCCGGGAGATAGCTGGAACGTGTTCCTGATGGGCATGGACCCGCGCAGCGGCAAGCATTTCACCAGCGGCGAGGCGCTGGATGGCGGCTGGGGTGCCAGCGCAAAGGGTGATGGCCCGAGCGCGGTCATCCACTCTGCCGCAGGCGATTTCCGCAATATGCCCGTCGAGACGCTGGAGCATCGCGCTCCGGTGCGGATCCGCCGCCTTGAACTGGGCGCGGGCAGCGGTGGTGCTGGCAAGTTCCGTGGCGGGCAGAATTGCGTCAAGGAGTATGAGGCGCTCGCCCCCATGACCGTGACGTTGCATTTCGATCGCGCGAAAACGCCCGAGTGGGGCCTGTTCGGCGGCGAGGACGGCTCGAGCCCCGTCGTCACCGTCGTCAATGCTGAGCATCCCGAGGGCTTTGTCGTGCGCAAGGCAGAGCAATTGCCGCTGGGCACTGGCGACCGTTTCACCGCCGAAACCGGCGGCGGCGGCGGCTATGGCCCGGCCAGCGAACGCAGCGCCGAGGCGCAGGCCGCCGACATCGCCGACGGCATTGTCGCAAAGGCAGGCTGAGCGATGCCAGCAGCCCCCACCGGACCCAGCACTGGCCCCGCCGCCGAAGCCACGGATTTCACGCGCTTTCAGTGGGTATCCCTGCTGGTCGTCGTTTGCAGCGCCTTTTCCTCGCAAATGGTGATGCCGCTTTGGGTGGGGGCGGTCATCGACGATCTGGGCCTTTCCGAAGCGGCTGCTGGCCGGATCGGTTCGTTCGAATTCATGGCGGTGGCTGCGGTTTCGCTGCTGGTGGCGCTGCGCATCCAGAAATTCCCGACCCGGCTGACAGCGGCGATCGGGATCGTGCTGCTGGTCGCGGGCAATTTCGCCTCGGCCTTCTCCTCGACAGAGATCGAGTTGATCGCGGCGCGCATGCTGTGCGGTCTTGGCAAGGGGCTGGTGGTGGCAATCGCCTTCAGCCTTGCCGCCGGATCGTCGCGCCCGACGCGGGCCTTTGCACTGCTTAACATCGTCTATGCCCTGTTTTCCGCTGCATTCTACCTGGCCGTGCCTTTCGCGATCCAGTGGGACGGGGCCGGCGGAGCATTCGTGTCGATGGGGATCGTGGCCGTTATCGGCGCGATCTTCATGGTCGGCTTTCCGGCAGAGCGGCTGACTTCGAGCGAACTTACCGGCCTGTCTTTGCGAAGCCTGCCCCTGTTTGGCTTCCTTGCATTTGCCGCGCTGATCATCCTGTGGTCGGGCCATAATGTCATCTGGACCTTCATCGAACGCATTGGCGCACGCGACGGGATGGACATTACCGAGATCGGGGCCGTGCTTTCGCTATCGGCATTCCTGACCATCGCGGGACCGGGGCTGGTGCGCATGCTCGACACGCGCTTTGGCTATGGTGTGCCGATGATCGGTGCCATCGTGCTCAAGGTCGTGGCCGTGTTCGTCATCGGTTTTGTGGCGACCAGCCAGGCGTTTTCCATCGCGGTGCCTGCCTTCATGCTGCTGTCGCTGTTCATCACCCCCTATGTGATGGGCGTTCTTTCGCTGGCCGATCCGGCGGGACGATTGGCGGCGGCATCGTCGGCCGCGATGACGGCAGGCAGTTCGCTGGGCGCGTGGGTCGGGGGCGTCAGCCTTGAAAGCGCCAGCTGGTCGGGCCTGACCTGGGCAGCGTTCATCCATTTCGTCATTTTCACCATCATCATCATCGCCATCGCGCCGCTGGCCAATCGCCACGGCCGCGCCGCCGCGGCCACCGCGGCATGACACACGATACCGACGGAGCTTCCCCCATGATCGTTTTCGCTAATTGCCGCCTGATCGACGGTGTGTCTGACACCGTGCGCGAGGACATGCATATCCTTGTCGACGGGAACGAGATCCGCGAAGTGTCCGACGTGCCGATCACGGCAGAGGGCGCGCAAATTATCGACCTGAAGGGCAAGACGGTGATGCCCGGCCTGATCGACGCCCATGTCCACGTCTATTCGGTGCATCTCAATTCCGACAAGGAACGCGGCATGCCGCACACGCTGATGATGGCGCATGCCATCCACCGGGTGCGCGACATGCTGATGCGCGGCTTTACCACCGTGCGCGATGTCGCAGGCGGCGACTGGGGGATGAAGACCGCGATCGAACTGGGGCTGGTCGAAGGGCCGCGGCTCTATGTCTCGGGCCGCGCGCTCAGCCAGACGGGCGGGCATGGCGACCATCGCTTCATCACCGATGAATCGATCCCCTGCGCCTGCACCTCCGCGCTCGACATCATGACCCGGCTGGCTGACGGCCCCGACCAGGTGCAGCACAGCGCGCGCGAGGAACTGCGCAAGGGTGCCGACCATCTGAAGATCATGGTGTCGGGCGGTGTCGGCAGCCCGCATGACGCGCTTGACCACACGCAGTACCAGATGGACGAAATCCGCGCCGCCGTGGCCGAGGCGAGTGCGCGCGGCACTTATGTCGCGGCGCACAGCTACACTGCCAAGAGCACCCGCAACGCATTGGAAGGCGGCGTTCGCACGATCGAGCACGGTAATTTCATCGACCTTGAGACCGCGCAGCTGGCGGCCGAGAAGAACGCGTTCATCGTGCCTACGCTGATCTGCTATCGCGAAAGCGCGGACAATGCCGATTTCTATGGCCTGCGCCCTGAAGTAAAGCGCAAGCTGGCCGAAGTGAACGAAGCGGGCGCCAACATGCTGGGCATCTGCCGCGAGGCGGGGGCCACCATGGGATTCGGCACCGATCTCATGGGCGAGATGATCGAGGCGCAGTCCAAGGAGTTCAAGCTGCGCGCCGACGTCCTGCCCGCGATGGAGATCCTGAAGTCGGCCACATCGATCAACGCCGAAATCCTGGGGCAGGGCGGTAAGCTGGGCTGTATCGCGCCGGGTGCGCTGGCCGATTTATTGGTGATAGACGGCAATCCGGATGAGCGGATCGAGTTGCTAGAAACCCGTTACAACGCTATCGTCGCCATCATGAAGGACGGTCGCTTTCACAAGCAAGATATTGGCTGACGGCTCGGCCTTGCCTGATAGTTCCACCTTGGCGGAAAGCAGCAAGCTGGTCCGCAGCACCACTGCGGTCGATGTCGCGCGCATATTGCGCGATCGCATCCTGTCGGGCCATTACGCCGAAGACCAGTATATCCGCCAGGAAATGATCGCGCAGGAACTGGGCGTCAGCCGTATTCCCGTGCGCGAGGCGCTGGCCCAGCTGGAAGCCGAAGGTCTGGTCATCCGCGAAAAATACCGCGGCGCTTTGATCCCCAAGCTCTCGCTGAGCGAGATCGAGGAAATCTACGAGATGCGCGGCATGATAGAGCCCTATCTGCTGCGCACAGCCTTTTCCAATATCACGCCAGAGGTGATCGCCAGCCTGCGCGAAGTGGTCGATAAATCACGGGTCACCGATGACATGGGCGAATGGGCGGGACTGAACATGCAGTTCCACTATACGCTATATGGTCTTGCCGGGCGGCCCTTGTCCTTGCAGATTCTTGAGAACCTGCTGGTAAGGGCGGACCGCTATCTCAAGGTTCAGCGTTTTCTGTCCAACGAAACGCAAAAGGAAAGCGACGCCGAACATCAGCGCATCCTCGATCTGATCGAGGAGGGCGACGAGGACGGCGCGATTGAGGCGCTGCGCGAACATATCAGCTGGAACGCGCAGGACCTTCGCCGCACCATCGGGTTCAACGATGCCGCCCCGGCCGATAAGGCTGACAAGGCCAAGGGCTAGCACCGGTCTTTTCCGTCACGCGTCGCGGCGTTTTGCCGTGATCTCGATCTCGACCTTTGCGCCCGGCGCGGGAATGCCGGTCAGCAGGGTCGTGTTGGCTGGCGGGTTATCGGCGAAATTTTCGCGCAGGACTTCGGCCACGGCCTGAAGATGTTCGATATCGGTCAGGAAGACGCGGTTGCGGATGACAAGGTCGATGCCGCTGCCGTTTTCTTCAAGCACCGGTTTGACAATACGGAAGATATTGCGCGCCTGCAGGCCCGCATCTTCGGGCATCTCGCCTGTTTCCGGGTCAGCGCCGACTGTGCCGGAAACATGGATGTAGTCCCCCTCGACCACGGCGCGGCAATAGGCGGCCAATGTCTCGAAGCGTGAACCTGATGATATGCGTTTGATGATGGAATCCGTTCGTTGTCAAAAATTGGATCCAATACCTGGAGGGTGCGGAGCTGGCCGTCAAGCCGCCTGCACGATCAAATCTCACGCACGGTTCTGACAAGGCGCTGGATCGCCTCGCGCACCTGTGCTGGATCGCGGGCGAAACACAGGCGCAGATGCTCTTCGCCGCCTGCGCCAAAGGCTGCGCCCGGCGCGACGCCGACACCGTTTTCAATGGCCCGCTCGGCCAGCGCGACGCTGTCGTCCATCCCCTCGATCCGGGGGAAGAGGTAAAATGCGCCGTCGCAATGCGGCACGGTGATGCGCTCCTCGTCTGCCAAGACCTCCAGCGCAGCAAGGCGCGCTGTGTCCAGCCGTGCGGTTTGGCTCGCCAGAAACGCCTCTCCCACCGGGCCAAGGGCCACGATCCCGGCGCGCTGGACAAAGGTCGGGGCGCAGGAAGTGTTGAATTCGATCAGCCGCTCCAGCACCTCGACCAGACGGCGCGGCGCGGTGATCCAGCCAAGCCGCCAGCCTGTCATCGCCCAGCTTTTCGAAAAGCTGTTAACGGTGACGATCCGGCGGTCCTCGTCGAAATGCTCCACGAAAGAGGCCGGGGCCACGCCCGCGGGCAGGATCCGCGAATAGACCTCGTCAGCCAAGAGCCAGATGCCGCGCCGGTCGAGTTCCGCGACCAGCTGCGCCATCTCGGCAGGGGGCAGGCGCCAGCCGGTCGGATTGCCGGGGCTGTTGAGGATCACGACTTTCGTCCGTGGCCCGCACGCGTCGAGCAGGCGCTGCAGCGGCAGGGCGAACCGGCCTGCTTCCAGCGTGATCGGCACTTCGCGCACACTGGCGCTCAACACCTTTGGCATGGCGACGAGATTGGGCCACGCGGGGACGGGGACGACCACCTCGTCCCCCGGATCGACCAGTGCCGAGAGCACCAGCAGCAGCGCATTGAGGCCCGAGCTTGTGACCGCGATATTCGCGAAACCGGCCTGCGTGGCGAAGATGCGCTGCTGATATTCGGCCAGCGCCTTGCGCAATTCAGGCAGGCCGAGATTGGGGCCATAGAAAGTCTCGCCCCGGCCAAGGCTTTCAGCCGCCGCCGCCGCGATTGCGGGATCGGTGGCGAGATCGCTTTCCCCGAACCAGAGCGGGATGACATCGCTGCGCCCCATATTGGCATTGGCCAGCCGCCGGATCAGCGATCCGGGCAGTTCGGTGGCGATCTGGCGCAAGTCTGCGTTGCCGGTCATCGGATCCCTGCCGCCCTATTCCAGATTATCGTGCAGGCGGGCGAGCAGGTCGAGCAGGCGGGCGAAATCCGCCGCGCTGAACCCGGTGATGATGCGTTCGTAGAGGGGGGCGGTGACCTTGCGCGCATCGGCCAGCTTTTCACGGCCGAGCGCAGTCAGGCCGATCTCCTTGACCCGCCGGTCATGGGCGCTGGGCGTCACCACGATCAGCCCTGCCTTTTCCATGCGGCCGACGATGCGCATCATGGTCGACAGGTTGATCACCGCAGAGCGCGAGACCTGCCCGATCGCCAGCGGCTCCTTTTCGCCAAGGATCATCAGCACGCGCCAGGTCGGAATATCGATGCCAAGCTCGCGAAGCGCGGCCTCGATCTCGACATTATAGCGGCTCGCCGCGCGATTGAGGAGGTAGAACGGATAGGCTTCGAGCCTGAAGTCGGCCGAGCCGGGATTGCCAATCGGGCGCAGGTCTTCGCTCATCATCGTCTCCGGCAGCGGGCCTCGCCACCTGTTCGCAGCTGCAATATTTTACTTGCACATGCAAGTAAAATAGGTAGGTTTCGTGTTGCAGATGCACGCATAGGAGAAGTCATGTCCAGCACCGATGTTCTTGCCGCCCTTGCCACCGACATCGCCGCAGGCGCGATCAGGATCGTGGACCTGACGCAGGAGTTGAGTGAGGACACGCCGCTGCTGGTCCTGCCCGAACCCTTTGGCCAGACCGCGGCCTTCTCGCGTGAGGAAATCTCGCGCTATGACGAACGCGGGGTCGCGTGGCACTGGCACAATTTCACCGTGGGCGAACATACCGGCACCCATTTCGATTCGCCGGTTCACTGGGTGTCGGGCAAGGATCTTGCCGACAACACCGTCGACAAGGCGCCGCTCCAGAAGCTGGTCGCGCCTGCCTGCGTGCTCGATTTCTCGGCCGAATGTGCTGCCGATGCCGATTTCCTGCTTAAAGCCGATCACATCAAGGCATGGGAAGCCGAGCATGGCGAGATCGAGGAGGGCAGCTGGGTGCTTTTCCGCACCGACTTCTCGAAGCGCGAGACCGACGCCTATACCAACCGGCGCGAGGACGGGGCGCACACCCCCGGTCCCGACACCGACGCGGTCGAATATATGATTGCAAGGAAGGTGATCGGTTTCGGCGTGGAGACCATCGGCACCGATGCCGGGCAAGCCCATCTGCTGGAGCCTGCCTATCCCGCTCACACGCTCCTGCACGGTGCAGGGCTGTATGGCCTGCAATGTCTTGAAAACCTCGACCAGCTGCCGCCGAAGGGCGCGATCGTCGCGGGCGCGCCGCTGAAGATCCGCGACGGTTCGGGCAGCCCGCTGCGCGTTTTCGCGCTGGTCGCGGGCTGATCCATGGCAGAGCGTTCCTTCAAGTCCGAAGTCCGCAAACTGGAACTGGGCGAGGGCGAGACCTTTACCGGCGAAGGCATTCTCGCCGTGACCAAGGCGCTGCTGCAATCGGGCGTTGCCTATGTCGGCGGTTACCAGGGATCGCCGATCAGCCATCTGATGGACGTGTTCGCCGATGCGAACGACCTCCTCGAAAGCCTTGGCGTCCATTTCGAAGCCAGCGCGTCGGAAGCGACCGCGGCTGCGATGCTGGCGGCTTCGGTCAATTATCCGCTTCGCGGCGCGGTGGCGTGGAAATCGGTGGTCGGCACCAATGTCGCGTCCGATGCGCTGTCCAACGTGTCATCGGGCGGCGTGACCGGCGGCGCGCTGGTCATCGTGGGCGAGGATTATGGTGAAGGCTCCTCCATCATGCAGGAGCGAACCCACGCCTTTGCCATGAAATCGCAGATGTGGCTCTTCGATCCGCGGCCCAACCTGACCTCCATCGTGGATTCGGTGGAACAGGCGTTCCAGCTTTCCGAAGCGTCGAATACGCCTGTGATGCTGCAGCTTCGGGTGCGTTCCTGCCACATGACGGGCAGCTTTACCGCGAAAGACAATATCCGACCGCCCATGACCGTGGGCGACGCGGCCAGCAACCCCAACCGCGATACCGACCGCATCGTCCTCCCTCCTGCGAATTTCTTGCACGAGGTGGAGAAGATCGAGAAGCGCTGGCCAGCAGGCCTCGCCTTTGTGCGCGACAATCGGCTGAACGAATGGTTCGGCCCCGCGGAAGTCGACGAAGGCATTGGCCTGATCGTGCAGGGCGGCCTTTACAATAATCTCAACCGTGCGATGGAACTGGCCGGGCTTGCCGACAGCTATGGCGAAAGCAAGCTGCCGATCTATTGCCTCAATGTCACCTATCCGCTGGTGCCGGATGAGGTCGCCGATTTCTGCCGCGGCAAGCGCGCCGTGCTGGTGATCGAGGAGGGCCAGCCCGAGTTTATCGAGCATGAACTCAATACGCTCGTCCGCCGCGCAGGGCTCGACACGCGCATCGCGGGCAAGGACGTGCTGCCACGTTCAGGCGAATATACCGCCAAGGCGATTTCCAAGGGGCTGGCCGCATTCCTGCGTGCCGAAGCCCCCGCGATGGCCCCTGCCGAAGAGGTGGAAAGCCCGCTCGCCCCGGCGGTCGCCACCCAGATCCCGCCGCGCCCTGCGGGCTTTTGCACCGGCTGCCCCGAACGCCCGATCTTCACCGCCATGAAGCTGGTGGAGCGCGAGCTTGGCCCCGCGCATGTTTCGGCCGATATCGGGTGCCACCTGTTCTCGATCCTGCCGCCTTTCAACATCGGCAACACGACCATGGGCTATGGCCTTGGCAGTGCGGGCGCGTCCGCCTTCAAGCCCAAGGACAAGCGGGCGATCGCGGTGATGGGCGATGGCGGTTTCTGGCATAACGGGCTGACGTCGGGCATCGGCAACGCGGTGTTCAACAAGGACGATACCGTCACGCTGATCATCGATAATGGCTATTCGGCAGCCACCGGCGGCCAGGACATCTTGTCATCGCGGGCGAAGAACGAGAACCGCACCACCAACAACCCGATCACCCGCGCGGTGCGCGGCGTGGGGGCGACATGGGTGCGGGAAATCACGCGCACCTATGACGTGCCGCGCATGCGCGACACGCTGCGTGAGGCGATGACGTCGCCCGAAAAGGGGCCGAAGGTCATCGTCGCGCAATCGGAATGCATGCTCAATCGCCAGCGGCGTGAGAAAAAGCAGAAGGCCGCCGCGCTAAAGGCAGGTGAACGCGTCGTGCGCGAACGCTTTGGCGTGGATGCCGAGACCTGCACCGGCGATCACAGCTGCGTGCGGCTGTCGGGCTGTCCGTCGCTGACTATCAAGCCCAATCCCGATCCGCTGCGGCAGGACCCTGTCGCCCATGTCGAAAACAGCTGCGTGGGCTGCGGCCTGTGCGGAGAGGTGAGCCATGCCGCCGTGCTGTGCCCCAGCTTCTATCGCGCGCGCATCGTGGCCAATCCCTCGCGCTGGGAACGGGCGAAGGCGCGTATCGCCGGCGCGGTGATCGGCAGCTGGCAAGGCGCCATCGAACGCAAGCGCGCCGCCCGCGCATTCTGACCCCGGAACTCACGAACATGACCGAACAAGCAAACCGCATCACCATCGCCATTCTCGCCCTTGGCGGGCAGGGCGGGGGCGTTCTGGCCGAATGGATCCAGCATGTTGCCCGGTCGGAAGGTTGGCTGGCGCAGGGCACGTCGGTGCCGGGTGTGGCGCAGCGCACCGGTTCGACCGTCTATTACGTCGAGCTGGCCCGCGACGATGGCACGGGCCGCCTGCCGGTGATGGCGCAGATGCCGATGCCCGGCGATGTCGACATCGTGATCGCATCCGAACTGATGGAAACGGGCCGCGCCCTGCTGCGCGGGTTCTCGACTGCGAACCGCACCACGCTGATCGGGTCGACGCACCGCATCTATGCCATCGGCGAAAAGCAGGCGATGGGCGACGGGCGCGGCAGCGGAGAGCGCATCCTCGAGGCGGCGCATGAGCGTTCGAAGAGGTTCATCGGTTTCGACATGGAAGCCGCGACCGATCGTTCGGGCAGCGTCATCAGCGCGATCATGTTCGGCGCATTGGCAGGTAGCGACGCGCTTCCATTCCCGACCGAAAGCTTCCGCGCCGCGATCGAGCACAGCGGCATCGCGGTCAAAAGTAATTTCGCCGGCTTCGACGAAGGCTTTGCCGCTGCGCAGCAGCCCGTCGCCATGCCGGTTGAAACCCAAACGCCTGTGCCCGCGCCGACGACGGCTGAGGGTCGCAGGCTGGCCGCGAGGGTCGAAGCCGAACTGCCTGCCATCGCACGCGAAGCGGCGCTGCGCGGCGTGGCGCGGCTGATCGATTGGCAGGACCATGGCTATGCCGCGCTTTACCTCGACCGGCTGGCCGCGATCCGCGCGCTTGATTTCGCCCCCTTTACGCTGACCGCGGAAACGGCGCGACACCTCGCTCTGTGGATGAGCTATGAGGATACGATCCGCGTGGCCGACATCAAGACGCGCGCCGGACGAACCGACAAGATCCGTAGCGAGGTTAAGGCTCAGCCCGAACAATTGATGGGCGTGACCGAATTCATGCATCCGCGGTTTCAGGAAATCTGCGAGACCTTGCCTAAAGGGCTGGGGCGATGGCTCCTCAACAGCGATCTGGCGCAAAGGTTGGTGGGCCGGTTCTTCGCCAAGGGCCGCCATGTTGAGACGACCAGCCTGCGCTGGTTTGCCGCCCTCAGGCTCGTCGCGGCGATGCGGGGCATGCGCCCGCGCTCGCTGCGCTATGCCGAAGAGCAGGAGCGGATCGAAAACTGGCTCGCGCTGGCGTCGGAGCAGGCGCTGCACGATCGCGACCGCGCGATCGAGATCATCCGCTGCCAGAGGCTGATCAAGGGATATGGCGATACGTTCGAACGCGGTCTTGGCAATTTCAACCGGATTGTCGCGCATCATCAGGCAAAGGACCTGCCCGCCGCAGAAATCGCGCGCCTGCGCGAACTGGCGCTGGCTGATGAGGGCTGCTCCCAACTGAACGAGGCACTGTCGGCCTGAACGGGCGCAAGCCCCACCATCGCACACGAAGAGGCATGTTTCCCATGCAGTTCCATGACGCCGCCAGCCTTGCCCGGTCGTTGCCATTCGGCAGGCTGATAGAAGGCCTTCGCGGCCTCTACGCGCAAAACGACGCGATCGACGTGCCGCAGCGGCTTGTCGTTCCGGCATCGCGGGGGCGCGAACTGCTGGTCATGCCGGCTGTGACGGACCGGCTGGCAGGGACCAAGCTGCTCAGTATCGTTCCGGACAACGCCGCCAAGAGCCAGCCGGTGATTCAGGGGACTTATGTCGTCTTTGATTTCGAAACCGGCTGCCCGATCGGCGTGCTGGATGCCGCCGAACTGACATCGCGGCGCACGGCGGCTGTCTCGGCGCTGGCAGCCGATTGCCTGGCCCGCAGGGATGCATCGCGGCTGCTTGTGGTCGGCACCGGCAATCTTGCTCCCTATTTTGCCGAGGCGATGCTGGCCGTGAGGCCGTTCGAGCGTATCGACATTTGGGGCCGAAACCCCGACCGCGCCGCCGCTGCCGCCAGGCTGATCGCAAATCGAACGGGGCATGTGGATGTGCGCGTCGCGCAGGATCTAGCCGATAGCGCCAAGGCCGCCGACGTGATCAGTTGCGTGACCAGTTCGGCAGAGCCACTGATCGAAGGGAGCTGGCTGTCTGCGGGCATGCATCTCGATCTGGTCGGCGGCTATCGCCCCGATATGCGCGAGGCCGATGACGCCTGCTTTGCGCGGGCGTCGATTTATGTCGACGCGCGCGATGCGGTGCTGGCGGAGTCGGGCGATCTCTTGCATCCCATCAACAATGGCGTGATCGGCAAGGGCGACATCTTGGGCGACATTACCGATCTGGCAAGCGGCGCAGGGCGATCGGGCGATGCGCAGATCACCGTGTTCAAAGCGGTCGGAACGGCTGCCGCCGACCTGTTCGCCGCACGGATCGCATTGCACGGTGGCTGAGCGGTATCGGAGCGAGAGGCGCCATTCCGCATCTTCGCCCCGTTGCCTTTGGCGCAACGAAATCGGCCATCCCTTGGCATTGCAGCAGGTTGACCGCTGCCATTTACTACCCGGCATCCAGCCGCGTCCGGACCGGTGACACCTACTTGCGTCGTCTTGATTTCTCGGACCTCAAGGGGAGGATTCCGTGAATATTTCGATAATTACGCCGCACCGATCGTTCATCCGTGCAGCCATGGCGGGCGCTGCCGCTGGCGCGCTGACTGTCAGCGTTTCGGCACATGCGCAGGAAACGGCGACCCCAGTGCACGCGACCGTACAGGCCCCAGCAGATGTCGGGCTCTCGACGCAAACGCTGAAGGATGTGACCCGCACCCTCGCTTCCGACGAATTCGAAGGCCGTGCCCCCGGTACGGTGGGGGAAGAGAAATCCATCGCTTATATCGCGCAGCGTTTCGCCGCTGCGGGTCTTGAACCGGGCGCCGATGGCAGCTGGTACCAGGACGTGCCCATGGTCGAGCTGACGCCCGATCCGTCGATGACGCTCGAAATTGCGGGCGGCGATGCGCCGCTGACGCTTGAGTACAAGCGGGACATGGCGGTTTATACCCATCGCCCCGTCGCCCATATCGATATCGCGGACAGCGATGTCGTGTTTGTCGGCTATGGCATCAATGCGCCGGAACTGGGCTGGAACGATTACGAAGGGCTCGACGTGCGCGGCAAGACCGTGCTGGTCATGGTCAACGACCCCGACTGGGACGAGGAAACGCTCTCTGGCCCGTTCGGCGGCAAGGCGCTCACCTATTACGGCCGCTGGCCCTATAAGTTCGAGGAGGCCGCGCGGCAGGGCGCGGCGGCCGCTTTCGTCATTCACGACGATCAGCGCGCGGCCTATGGCTGGAACGTCGTCGTCAGTTCGAACACCGGCACGCAGCTGATCGTCGACGATGCCAGCGAAAGCGCGCCCGAGGCCAATGCGATCGGCTGGATATCGCATGACGCGGCCCGCCGCGTGCTGGCAGCGAACGGACAGGATCTGGACGCGCTGGAAACAGCGGCTGGGAAGAAGGGCTTCCGCTCGGTCCCCCTCGGCCTTCGCCTTACGACCCGGATCGACAACACCATGCGGCGCATCAAATCGCATAATGTCGTGGGGGTCCTGCCGGGCGCGAAACGTCCCGGCGAATATGTGATGCTGACCGCGCACTGGGATCACCTCGGCCATTGCGAGCCGGTGGACGGCGACGACATCTGCAATGGCGCTTTCGACAATGCCAGCGGGACGGCAGGGCTGGTCGCGCTGGCCGAGGCCTATGGCAAGGCAGGGCCGGCGGACCGCACCGCCGTGTTCATCGCCACCACGGGCGAGGAATCATGGCTCGCCGGATCGGAATATTACGCGCGCCATCCGATCTACCCGCTGTCGCGCACGGCAGGCGGCGTGAACCTCGACGGGCTTAGCATTTATGGCGCAGCGCGCGATGTCACGATCACCGGCGTTGGCCGCCACGAGATGGAGGCCGATGTCGCGCGCCTTGCGCGTCAACAGGGGCAGAGCGTCGAAGCCGAATCCATGCCCGAGAACGGCAACTATTTCCGGTCCGACCATTTCAGCTTTGCCAAGCGCGGCGTGCCGATGGCCTATTTCGCCAATGGTCAGGACCTTGTCGAAGGCGGCAAGGCGCGGGGCGAAGCGGCGGCCCGCGATTACATCGCGCGCCATTATCATGCGCCATCCGATGCATATGATCCCGATTGGGACTGGTCTGGCGCGATTCAGGAACTGACACTGACCTATCGCTTGACGCGCGAACTTGCTGACAGCAGTGCGTGGCCGAACTGGACGCCTACCTCTGAATTCAGGGCCATTCGCGATGCCAGCGCCGATGAGCGTTGAGGTTTGACCCGTGGCCGGACCCTGCGTGCGAGTCTGGCTACGATTTTGCGAGGTTGATTGCGTTCAGCGCAACAAAAGACACCACCGTGTGTCGTTGTTTGTGATCACCAACGGCGTGAACATCAGCCCAACGAAAAAGACATGGCCGCGCACTGTTTCAGTTTCGCGAAAGCCCCAGTCGCCAAGCGGAGCAGGAGAACAACGGATCGGTCCCGCGCCGCGCGTCGCGCGCCGGGCAATCGGGGAGTTTTTTGATGATGAATCTTGGCCATATTCGCAATCTTGATAGGCGCAAGAACGCGCTGGTTGCCGCCGCTTCCACCATTGCGCTGTTCGCTTCTGCAGGCGCCGCCCATGCGCAGGACGCGGCCTCTGACGCCAGCGCCGATACGGCGAGCACCGGCCTCGGCGATATCGTTGTGACGGCGCAGCGCCGGACGGAATCGATCAACTCCGTTCCGATCGCGATCAGCGCGATCGACGCGGAATCGATCACCGAACAGAACGTCACCGGCATCGACGACGTCTTCAACGACATGCCGAACGTCAGCTTCGTTTCGCAGGGTTCGCGCGATCGCAAGGAAATCTCGATCCGCGGCATTTCGAACCAGCTTGACGCCTATCGCGCCAGTCGCCAGCAGGCCTATGCCTTCTATATCGACGAGTACAATGTCGCGGTCGGCACCAGCAATCCGGAGATCCTCGACATCGACCGGATCGAAGTGCTGCGCGGCCCGCAGGGCACCTATTTCGGCCGCAACTCGGTCGGCGGCGCGATCAATATCACGACGAAGAAGCCGAACGACGAATGGTTCGCCGAAGTCGGCGGCGGCTACTCCAGCTTTGACACGCGCAAGGTGCACGGCATCATCAACGTGCCGGTGGTGGAAGGGCTTCTGGCGGTTCGCGCTTCGGGTGAGCTGCGCGCGACCGATGGCAACATCAAGAACATCAACGAGATCGGCGGCGGCAGCGACGGCACGTTCAAGACCGGCCGCATCACCGCCCGCGTCACGCCCAACGACCGGCTGACCTGGGACACCACCTACAGCTACAGCACGGGCAAGCAGAACGGCTTTGTCGGCGTGCCTTCGGGCTTCAACACCGCGACATGGGCTTCGCTTTATTACGGTGAGGACGCAGGCTTCGTCGCAGACGAGGACGGCATCGGTTTCTACCCGGAAAACGATGACGAGGTGAACTTCAACCGCGCCACGTCGGTCGGCACCGAGTTCGAATATGTCAGCTCGCGCCTGGAATATGAATTCGACGACATGACCCTGACTGCGGTCGCGGGCACGCTCGACAATCATATCTACAATGAAGGCGACGTCGATGGCGGCAGCGTCGATGCGTTCTATGAATATCGCAACATCAACCGCTCTTCGACCAGCGGCGAACTGCGCCTGCAGTCGAATGGTCCGCGCGCCATCGAATGGAGCATCGGCGCCAATGTCGGGCAGGACAAGGGCGACCTGTCTGCGCTGACCTACAACGGCACCGAGAACCCCATCGGCATGGATGCGGGCAGCGAGATTACCGCCGCCATTTCGAACGTGACCAATGATTACTGGGCGGTCTTTGGACAGGCGACGTGGAACGCGACCGATTCGCTCAAGCTGATCGTCGGTGGCCGCTATTCGTGGGAAAAGACGCATTTCGAGGGCATCCGCCGTTCAGCCGGCGTGCTGACCGACACGAACGACCGCAGCGCGACCTTCGACGATTTCTCGCCGCGTTTCACCGTCAGCTATGAACCCATGGATCTGGGCATGTTCTATGCCACCGTGTCCAAGGGCTTCAAGGCGGGCGGCGTGCAGAACACGAGCCTTGAAAACCTCGATAACCAGTACAAGCCGGAAACGCTGTGGAACTACGAGCTGGGCTGGAAGGGCGATTTCTTCGACCGCCGCCTGCGCGTGAATGCCGCGGCCTTCTATATGGACTGGAAAGACGTGCAGCAGTACATCCAGTTCCAGTATCTCGATGATGATGGCCTGCTGCGTTCAGCGACCGCGATTTCGAACGCGTCGTCGGCCACCAGCAAGGGCGTCGAGCTGAGCGTCGAGGGCCTTGTCACCGACCAGCTGCGTATCGGCGGCGATGTCGGCTATCTCGATGCGAAATACGACGATTACGCCAATGCGCTGATCGACGGCACGACGGTGGATGCCACCGGCATGCGGCTCGTCAATTCGCCCAAGTGGTCACTGAACGCCCACGCCGAATATCGCCGTGACATCAAGGATGGGATGGAAGGTTTTGCGCGGGCCGAATGGATGTATCGTTCGGGCCAGCTGACCAGCTCCTACGCCTATCTCTACAAGACCTGGCCGTTCATCACCAAGGGGTATGACGTGACCAACCTGCGTGCAGGTGTCAGCACCGACCGCTGGGACCTCACCGTCTATGTCGAGAACCTGTTCAAGGCGGATTACTTCAATTCCAGCTATGAGCAGGCCTTCTACAGCGGCGTGCAGATCGAGCCTTCGGTTCGCACCTTCGGTGTCGATGTCCGCTTCCGTTTCGGCGCATATTGATGCGCTGAGTTGACGGGCAGGCTGCGCCCCCGACGCGGCCTGCCTGTCGGCATTTGAAGGTCAGATGGCGGGTGGCTCTTTCTCCAGGGGGCCGCCGGGCCATTGGCCGAAATTTTCTCCCCTAAGCCAAAGGCCCGCTATAGCGTCCGCGATGTTCGACCTTTCCGCCATTCATTCCCCCACTGCCGTTGCCGCCATCTGCTGCGCGGTTGCAGGGTTGGTGATGTGGGCGGCGGCGAGGCCCGAATTGCGCCGGTTCTTTGCGATCGTCCCGGCAATCCTGATCCTGTGCTATGCGCCCGCCGTGCTGGGCACGATCGGCGTGATGCCGCGCTCTTCGGCGGCCTATGACTGGATCGCTACCTATCTATTGCCGATGGGCCTGTTCCTTTTGGTGGTGACGACCGACATCCCGGCTATTGTTCGGCTGGGGTGGGGCACGATCATCATGATGCTGGTCGGCACCTTCGGCGTGGTGGTCGGCGCGATCGTGTCGTTCTTCACTTTCCGTTCGATCCTGCCGCCCGATGCGTGGACGTCATTTGCGGTCATCACGGGAAGCTGGACCGGGGGTGGTGGCAATTTCGCCGCCGTGCGCGAATCGGTGCAAATGCCCGACACGTTGACCGGGCCGACCATCGTCGTCGATGCGACCATCGGTTTCGCATGGCTGGGCGTGGTGCTGTTCATGGCGCGGCACCAGAACTGGGTGCGCCGTTTCTATACCCCGCGTGAAAACGCCGCCGCGCTGGAGCATATGGAAGATCCCGGCGCCGAAGCGGCAAAGGAACCGCTGACGGGCGAAGGGCTGGCCATCGTGCTGGGCGTGGGCGTGCCTGCTGCCGTTGTGTGCATGTGGGCGGGCAATGCCGCCTTTGCCGCGTTGGAAAATTCGGTCGCGGCATCGCCGATGTGGAACGGCGTCTTGTCGGGCTATACGCTGGGGATCGTGCTGATCACGCTGGCGGCGACCGCGCTGTCGTTCACGCCGATGCGCCGGCTTGACCGGTTGGGCGCGACGCAGATCGGTTACCTCACGCAATATATCTTCTTCGCCTCGCTGGGCGCGCAGGCGGACCTGTCGTCAATCGTCGACATGCCCGCGCTGGTGCTGGCAGGGGCGCTGTGGATGGCGATCCATATCGCGATCATGGCACTGGCGAGCCGCATCATGCGCGCCCCGCTCTACCTGCCTGCGGTCGCCAGCATCGCCAATATCTCAGGCCCGTCGACGGCCGCGATCGTGGGCGCGGAATATAACAAGCCGCTGGCGGCGCTGGGCTTGCTGCTTGGCCTGCTTGGCAATCTCATCGGAACATGGGCCGGTCTTGGCGTGGCGATCGTGCTGCGCGCTGCCGGCTGACCTATTTTTTGGAGTAAGTGGAAATGAACGTCGCTGGGCATACGCTGGAACCGGGTGAGAAGATCGAATTCGACCTTCCCGCTGGCGAAACCGCGCTGCGCAAGGTTACCGTGCCGGTCACCGCGATCCGCGGCGCGCAGGACGGGCCGACCATCGCCATCACCGCCGCCTGCCATCCGATGGAGCTGAACGGCGTGCTGATCGCGGCCAAGGTCGCGAAAATGATCGACCCGGCAAAGCTGAAGGGCACCGTGCTGATCGTGCACGTGCAAAACGTGATGGGCTTCGAACACAAGAAGGGCCACGCCTCCCCGCTCGACGGGGTGAACTTCGGCAAGGCTTTCCCGGTCGCGGGCGTCACGGTCGAGGGCACGGGCAATGTTTCGCACCAGGGCACGTCGCTGTCGTTCAGCACGGCGCAGGCGGTTTGGGATCATATCATCGCGCCTGCCGACATGCTGATCGACCTGCATGGCGGCGAATTGTTCGAATCGCTCAAGGAAAACATCGAGATCCTGACCGTCGCCGATGACGAGACGAACGAGCGCAGCCGCGAATTCGCCCGCGCCTTCCTGTTCGACGAAATCTGGGAAGTGCCGCAGGGTTCGATCCCCGAAATGCCCAGCTATCCCGAACGCGGCGGCGCGGTGATGGAGGCGATGAAGGCCGGCAAGCCCGCCGTCTATTGCGAAGTCGGTAGCGAAGGGCATCTCGATGAAGCGCTCGTCGACAAGACCGTCGCGGGCATCGACAATGTTTTCAAGAAATATGGCATGATCGCGGGCGAGGCGCAGGAACGACCGGTTCGCACCTATGTCGGCGGCCACGTGCTGTTCGCCACGCGAGGCGGCTTGTTCCTCAACCGCACGAAGGCCGGGCAGGAAGTGACCGAAGGCGAAGTGCTGGGCACCATCCTCGACATCAAGGGCGAGGTGCTGGAAGAGATCCGCGCGCCGGGGCACTGCGTCGTTTCGAACACCATTGTGCTGGGCATCGCGAACCCGGGCGACATGCTTTACGTGATGGGCAACGTCGTCTGATTAGCCGCCGGGGCACGGCCCCGGCATCCCATTGCGAAATAAAAAAACGCCCGGCCGAAAGACCGGGCGTTTTCCTTGGGACTGCCGGCGAGGGAGGCCGGCGGGAGGAACGGGTTCAGACCGTGGCAATCGCCTCGATCTCGATCAGGAAGGGGGGCAGGGCCAGTGCCTGCACGCCGATGATGCTGTTGGGAGCAGGCACGACATCGCCATAGAATTCGCCCAGCACCGGGCCCAGCGCTTCCAGCTTTGAAGGATCGTAATCGACGATATAGGTGCGAAGGCGCAGCAGCTTGTCGATACTGCTGCCCGCTTCTTCCAGCACAATCTTGATATTGGCCAGCGCCTGCCGCGCCTGTGCAGCGACATCTTCGCCGATGACGTTGTAATCCTTGTCCCAGGCAACCTGCCCGGCGAGGTGAAGCGTGCCATTCGCTTCATCGAGCGCGGCATGCGAAAAGCCGTAGCCGACGCTTTCGTAAAGGCTGGCGGGATTGATGCGCTTTGCTGCCATGGAATTATCCTTTTGCTGCAGGCTCAGTCCACGATCTCGATCGGAAGGCCGAAGGGATCGGTGACGTAAAGATTCTTGTGGCCGGCGAGCGGCCCTTCGGGGATCTCGATGATCTCCATGACGGTGCAGCCATAGGCGGCCAGATAGGAGGCGGCCTTTTCGACATCGTCGACGCGCAGGCCCAGATGATGCCCGCCCGCGTCGCAGTGGCGCGGAAATTCGGTCTTGCGGTCGGCGGGCTTGTCATATTGCGCCAGCTGCAGGTTCAGGTTGTCGGTCAGCTTCAGCATGATGAGCGAAAGGCACGCCCCCGGCACATTGACATGGGTTTCCATCCAGTCACGGCCTTCTTCGTCCACCGGCATGGCTGCCGCATCCATCGGGCCCATGCGAAACATCTCGCTCGCACCGAATACGTCGCAGTAGAACTTTGCGACCGCGTCGGCATCGTCGACGGTCCATGAAACATGGTCCGCGGCAAGGAATTGCGGGGCGGCGGGCGGAGTGGCTGACATTGGCTATCCTTCGATTGCGCTCTTGAAGGAAAAGCCTAATCGCACCGGTTCTGCGAACAATGGCGGCAATCAGTCGAAATCGTTGCGTAGCATGCAACGCACGATCGGTTCTCAGTCCGGATCGACGAGGCTGCCCAAAGGCACGGGGCGGATCGGGAAGCGGGCGCGAAACCCTGCAATGTCCGCCACCGGCAAGTCGCGGGCCTGCGCCATGCGGCGCATCACGCTGTGTTCGCATCCGCGTCCCTGGCACGGCCCCATCCCGGCCCGGCAGCGCAGCTTGGCGGCGCTGGCTCCGCCGCTGGCGGCGGTGTCGACGTGCTGGAGGATAGCCCGGTCCACTTCGGTGCAGGGCACATCCTCACACCGGCAAAGCAGTGTGTCGGCCTCGACTTCGGGCCAGTGTTCGCGTGGATCGGCCATGGCTGCCAGCAGGTCGGCAAAGCCGTTCAGCCTTTCGCGCTGCCTGATCGCGGCGCTGGCGATGCGCGCATGCGATACGGCATCCA
This sequence comes from Croceicoccus mobilis, assembly GCF_001661965.1. Classification (GTDB taxonomy): domain Bacteria; phylum Pseudomonadota; class Alphaproteobacteria; order Sphingomonadales; family Sphingomonadaceae; genus Croceicoccus; species Croceicoccus mobilis. The sequence goes on along the minus strand of NZ_LYWZ01000023.1, from coordinate 314,233 downwards.
GCGCGCCCAGATCATGCGTGATGGCAGCGCCCGCAATCTTGCCTTCGGCCATGGCGGCATCCGCGCCGGTAACGCCCACGGTTTCCCCCGCGACATAGAGGCCCGGCACATCGGTCATCATCTGCGCGTCATTCAATGTGCGCCAGCCTGCGGGATGTGCCGGGGCGACAGCGGCGCGCATGGCGCGCGGCAGGTCGGATTGCGGCATGAAGCCAAAGCACATGGCGGCAAGATCGGCATCGATGCTGCAGGTCCGGCCCGCAATCGCCACCTCTGCCGCGCCGAGGCCGTTTCCGTCGGTACTGGGCACAAGGCGCTGGACCGAGGCATCGAAATGCACTGGCACGCCAGCCCGCCGCAATCGCGCCATGGCTCCCAACCCGGCCAGCAGCGGGCCGGGCGTGCGCATGGCGCGCAGCGCATGGGGCAGAGCGCGGCCCAGCATCTGGCGCTGTGACTGGGCAAAGCAGACAGCCGCCGGTCGGTGGCCCGCCGCCACGATCTGTTCGGCAAGGACGAGCATCAGGGGATGCGTGCCGAACAAGAGGCACCGCTCTCCCGGCACTATACCTTGTGCTTTCAGCAAGGTCTGCACCGCGCCCGCGCTCATCACCCCGGGCAAGGTCCAGCCGGGGAGCGGCACGGGAATGTCATAGCAGCCTGCCGCAATCAGCATGCGCCGTGCCGAGATGCTGCGCGATGTCGCGCCGACAAGCGATAGGCGGAAATGTTCAGCCTGCCTGCTGGCAGTATGGACGGAAAAACCGCCGATCCAGTCGATCCGCTTTTCCGCGACGAACGCGGCGTGCTGGGCGGCAAGCCTGCGATAGGGCGCAGCCTTCATCCAGCCCGCGCCCGCGCCTGCCGCGGCAGGCTGGCGCAAGACTTGTCCACCCGGCAGCGGCTGCTCGTCGATGACGCAGACCGAAAGCCCGGCCGCCGCGACCTGCAGCGCCGCCGCCTGTCCCGCCGGGCCACCACCGACGATGGCCAGATCGTAAATCTTGTCGGTGGTTCCGGTCATGCGAGCTCAGGCTCCTGCCTCAGCACGGCCATTCCTGGCGCGACAGCGACAAGGCAGGCGCGCAGCCGGGTCCAGCCTGTCCCATGGGAAATCCAGACCATGCATTCGCAGCACGTGCCCATGTTGCAGAACATGCCGCGTGACGATCCGCGCGTATCGTCCCGAAACCGCTGCCGCCCGCTTGCCAGCATGGCGGCCGCAACGCTTGCGCCCGATGGAGCGGTGACGGCTTCGCCGTCGATGGTGATGGAAACAGGCCCGGTCATGGCAGCACCGCGAATGCGTTGAGATGGGCAAAGCGGGCAGGGGTGAAGGGAGCGATCGGATCCGCTTCCTCTGCACGACCCATGATTTGCGCGGCGAGCAGGCGGGCGATCACCGGGCCCATGGTGAACATCGAACCGCCCGCCGCCACGAAAAGCCCGGGCGCTGCCGGCAGCATGCCGGCGATGGGCAATTGATCGGCGCTGATGCAGGTGATGCCGGTCCAGCTCCGCACAAGCGAGCGGTGGCGCAATGCAGGCATCACGTCGATGGCGGCCTGCAAATTGCCGCTTACGCTTTCGGCCACGGGCAGGGGCGGGGTGTCGAGGTCGATGGACCCGTCGGCGCGAAAGGCGAAGCGCGATGCCCAGCCGCCGCCGATCAGGAAATTGCCCGCCTCGCTCTGCTTGAGCGACAGCCGCTTGCCGACATGCTGCACCAGATAGGGCAGTTCGGGCCCGCCCTTGTCGGTCACGTTCAGCGACAGCGGCACGGGAAACAGCGGCAGCTGAAGCCCAAGCCGCCCGACGATCGACGCAGTCCATGCACCTGCGGCTACGAAGATCTGCGGCACCACGAGCGTTTCGACACCGGCCGGGCCGACCAAGGTGGCGCGATATTGGCGCGCTTCGGTCATGGATAATGCATCCAGCCGTGTGCCGGTGCGGATCGTCGCGCCCAGCTGGCGGGCAGCGTCGGCATAGGCATCGGCAAGAATGCGGGGGTTGGCGTGCCCTTCATGCGGCTGGAACGCCGCGCCGCGCACCGTGGGCGACAGCCCCGGCAGCATGGCGCGTGCCTCGCCTGCGTCCAGCAGGCGCGTAGCCAGCCCTGCTGCGGCTTCGCGCGCCGATTTCTGCTGCAGCAAGGCAAGGTCGGCCTCATTCTCGGCCAGCATCAGCCCGCCATCCATGGTGATGTCGAGGTCGCGCGACAGCGCGTTTTCCAGCCCTGCCCATTCCTCGATCGCCAGCCGGTTCAGGCTGACGATGCGGTCGATCTCGCCCGATCCGTTGCCGTCGTCTTCAAGGAAACGCCGCTCGATCTGGAAATGCAGCGATCCCGCCGTCTGGCCCGATGCACCCGCATTCAGGCTCGACGCTTCGGCCAAGAGGACCTGCACGCCCGCCCGCGCCAGATGAAACGCGCAGGCGCACCCCACCAGGCCGCCGCCCACGATCAAGACATCGGGCACACGGGAAGGCGGGGCGCTGGATCGCATGAATCAGATCATACCGAGTTTTTTCAAAGTTGCTGCGATCATTTCGCGGTCCGCCGGTGCAACATCAAGGAGCGGCGAACGCACTCGTCCGCCCGGAATGCCGCGCGCTTCGAATGCGGCTTTCAGGATAGCCGGACCGGAGCCGAACTTGCCGACGAGATCGGGCGTGTACCATTCGGCCATCAGCACCCGGTCCTTGGCGCCGCAGGCGCGGGCCGCCTCAATGTCGCCCTTCCAAAGATTGTCGTAGAAACCAGTTTGCGCCCGGCCCAGCACGCCGCCTGCGCCCATGGTGCCGTCGCCGCCATGGGTGCGCAGCATCGTCAACCCCGCCTCGTTCATGGGGAAGCCGAAGACGCGCACCTCGTCCTTCAGGGCAAAGAACGTGTCACAGAAGCGCTCGAAATTCGGGGTCGACTGCTTGATCGCCACGACATTCTCGATCTCTGCCAGACGCGTCAGCAGGTCGAGCGACATGTCGATCCCGGTGCCCGGCGGCCAGTTATAGATGCAGATCGGCATGTCGACTTCGCGGGAGACGGTTTCGTAAAAGTTCAGGATCTCTGCCGGGCCCGGGCGGACATAGGGCGGCACCGTCAGCAATATGCCTTCAAACCCCGCCTCCTTGGCGACCTTGGCCAGCGCGATGCTCTCATCGGCGGTAAAGCTGCTGCACCCTGCGATCAGCGGAAGCTTTCCGCCCATCTGTGCGCCGGCAAGCCGGAACAAGCGGGCACGCTCTTCGCGGCTCATCGCGGTCCATTCGCCCGTGGTGCCCTGCACGATCAGGCCGTGCATGCCTTCGCCATGCAGCCATTCGAGCATCTGGCCAAAGCCATTCTCGTCGATCTCAAGGTCCTGGCCGAAAGGCGTGATGATCGCTGGCAGATAGCCTTTCCAGTCCACTCTGGATCGCTTGGAGGCGCTCATGAAATCTCCGCTCTCGATATGAAATCGGGCGGAAACATCGGTCGCCGCCATCCCTGTCATGGGGAGTGGCAGAGCGTTTGATGATCAACAACGTGCGGCAAGCGGCAATTTCGTTGCGCCAAAAGCAACGCCCTGCTGGGCGCTTACCCCTGCGTCGCGGTCTTGCCCCATTGGCGCATCTGCGCCTCAAGCTGGGTCAGCATGCGCACGGGCGCGCCTTCCAGCTGGCGCCCTGCGCGCAGGATCAGGCTGAGCGTGGTCGTTTCCATCGCGCTGTTCGCGACCGGGATGCTGATGAATTCGCCGCGCTGCAATTCGGACCAGACGGTGACGCGCGGCAGGATGGATATCGCGGTGCCAGACCGAACGGCCTCGCGCATGACATAGATCGAATTGGTCATGATCGAGGGTTCGAGGAAATGGCCCGCCTGCTGCTCTGCCGCGGCCAGGATCTGGGCAAGGCGGAAATTGCGCGGCGCAAGGCAAAGCTGGTGCTGCGCCAGTTCGGCGATCGACACGCTGGAAAGCGACGCAAGCGGGTGATCGGGCCGCATGATCGCCATCAGCGGCTGCGCGATCGAGGCGCGCACGCGAACTTTCGGGTCGGGCGCGGTGTTGAATACGAGGCCAAGATGCGCCTCGTCGTCGACGATCATATGGGTCACGTCCACTGAGCTTCCGATCTGGATCTCGACCCGGATATCCGGATTGCCGTCGTTGAAGCGCTGGATCAGTTCCATGAAGCTATCGCCGAGAAACCCTTCGCCAGCGGCGATGACCACGCGTCCCGACCGGACCGAACGCAATTCCTCCAGCCGGGCCGACAGCGCCTCGCGATTGGCCAGTTCGTCGCGGTAATGGTCGATGACGATCCGGCCCGCTTCGGTAAGCTGAACTCCGCGGCGCGCCTTCTCGATCAGCGGCATGCCATAGACCTGTTCAAGCTGCGCGATCTGGCGGCTGATGGAAGAGGCGGCAACGTTGAGCTTGTCGGCGGCAGCGCGCATCGAGCCTGCGTTGAGGGCGGCAAGGAGATAGTTTAGTCCGGTTTCCGACATTGCCTTGGTCCAGCTGGCGTGACTGTGATGCTTTGAGCGCAATGCTTTCGAAAAAATCGTGCGCTGCGGGCATCTAGCATGAGAGCGTTTTTCAGGCCAAGCGCGTGCCAAGACATAAGGTGAGCGTTCGGAGCATTACCGATAAAGGCCAACAATGTCGTATGAGCCTGAACTTCCTGCCACCTCAGTCGGATCTTGATCGATGAGCTTGCGTCATGCGAGAATCGGTTAGCTGAAGCGATCGTATTCTATCGACGAAAATTGCTCGAAAGCTACCTGTCTCCAACCAGGCTGATACCGTCATAATCGAAGCTGTGTTCTACAGCGGTCAAATCGCACCCCCGCAACCAGCAACTCCCTCACTCACTCCAATAATATTGCGCACCTCGCTGTTCCCGGCGTGGCTATTTGCGCTCGACTATGATGGCGCATTGGCCGTGCTGGGCGGCGCGGCGCGAGGAAGTCGCTTGAAATTACATCTCTAGACTAGGCAGCACTCATCAAACGAGGGACGAGCTCTATGCCAAATCTCCTGAGGGCGGACCGTTGTGCTTAACCAATTGATCGGTTTCCACTCCCGGAGAAGACATATCGGTTCGCTTTCGATTGTCCGGACTTTGATCGAGCCGGAAGGGTTCGGCCGCGTTTGTCTTCCATGTGAGAGGTGCGGGGCCAGAGCGGCGCTAGGCTGACACCGTGCCATCGCGCGTGGTGGCACCAGGCAGACGCCGTGTATGCCGCGCTTCTGAATTTTGACGGTGCGCACACCGCAGGATGGAGAGAGAGCATGACCTATAAAAGCCCCCCCGAAGCTGGAGAAACATTACGACCGTCTGGCGGGCAAGACCGTGCTCATCACCGGTGCGTCGAGCGGTATCGGTGCGGCTCGGTTGTTTGCAGCAGAAGGAGCCAAGGTAGTCGCTGCGGCGCGAAGGCGCGAAAAGCTGGACGAGTTGATCGAAGAGCTGCGTTCGCAGGATCTGGACGCAAGCGCGGTCGCCTGCGATGTCACCGACGCTGCATCGGTCGCCGAGGCAGTGGCGAAGACGCGCGAGATTTATGGCACGATCGATCTGGCGTTCAACAACGCCGGGGGCAGCGCCGGTGGAAGCCCGCTGCACGAGGTGGAGCCTGTGGCGGTCGATGGCGGACTGGTCACGCCCGTGGTGCGCGATGTTGCGGCCAGATCGCTGACGGCGATCGCGGCAGAGGCGAAGATACAGGCCGAGAAAGCGCGCAAAGGCAGGCTTGCCCCCGAAGACTATTCGGGCGGCACGGTTTCCCTGTTTAACCTCGGCATGTCCGGCATTGACGGGATGGTGCCGGTGATCAATCCGCCGCAGGCCTTGATCATGGGCGTCGCCGCCAGCTTCGACCATCGCGCCATCGACGGGGGGCTGGCCGCCCGGTTCATGACAGAGTTCAAGGCGCTGGTCGAAAACCCGATGACCATCCTCGCCTGAAAAGCGCGAACGGGCGCGGGGCAGCGCCGGTGCGGTTGAGCTAATGCGTGCTGCACGCAAAGCGCAGGCGGGTGCGGAACGCTATCGCATGCCCGGCAAAACCCGCTAAACCCGGTGCCCATGAATACATCTGAAAAGTCGAACCCCGAACCGCATGGCGCCGCGTCCAAAGCCATTTTTGATGGGGATATCAGCCCGCGCAAGCGGGAGATTCTCGAAATCGCGGCGCAGCTATTCGCGCTCAAGGGATATCGGGGCACGTCGCTCCGCGATATCGGGGCGAAGGCCGGTGTCTTTGGCGGTTCGCTCTATCATCACATCAAATCGAAGGATGCGCTGTTCCTCGAACTGCACAATGCCGCGCTTGGCGCTGCGCAGGTGCGGATCGAAGAAGCTGTCGGCGCAGCCGAGGGGGCATGGCAAAGACTTGAGGCGGCCTGCGCGACCATGCTGGAAATCCAGCTGGCGCCCGATTCCCTGACGATGCCGCTGATGAACGATTTTCGCGAAGTGCCTGACGAGATCCGCAGCGCGCTGATCGCGCGCCGCGACGCGTTCGAGGATGTGTTCCGATCGCTGGTCGACGACTTGCCATTGCCGGCCGAGTTTGATCGCTCGGTCTATCGCAACCTTCTGCTTTCCCAATTGAATTCCGCCAGCGACTGGTTCCGCCCCGGCAGGCTGGAACCGGCGGAAATCGCCGCCCAGATCGTCGGCATCTTCCGGCACGAGTGACGCAGGCCAAGTGGCAATACACCTGCATGGCTGCAGTGGCATATTGATTGTAACAGTCGTTTGGTGTAGCTGCTTCGGCCGCTGGTCCGGAGAGAGTGCATGATCGAATATACGCCGCCCGTTGAAGATTATCGTTTCCTGCTGAACGACGTTCTCGATTTCGAGGCGGCCATGGCGGATATGGGCAAGGACATTGACGCAGATCTTGCCGCCGCCGTGCTGGAAGAAGCGGGCAAGCTGTGCGCGCAAACGCTTGCCCCCATCAACCGCGAAGGCGACGAGGAGGGCAGCCGCCTGGTCGATGGCGCGGTGCGGACGCCGCCGGGATTTGCCGATGCCTACCGCGAATTCGTGGCAGGCGGCTGGGCGGCGCTTTCAGGCGATCCCGAATGGGGCGGGCAGGGCCTGCCGTTCATCCTGCAGCTTTGGCTTGACGAGATGATGTCGGCGGCGAACCTGTCCTTCGGCCTGTTCCCCGGATTGACGCGCGGCGCAGCCGAAGCGATCGCCGACCACGCGACCGAGGAATTGAAGGCGACCTATCTTCCCCGGATGGTGAGCGGCGAATGGACCGGCGCCATGGCGCTGACCGAAAGCGGTGCGGGGACCGATCTTGCCCTGCTCAAGACCAAGGCGGTCGATGCGGGCGACGGCAGCTTTGCCGTGACCGGGCAAAAGATATTCATCTCCTCGGGCGATCATGATTTTGGCGGCAATATCGTCCACCTCGTGCTGGCGCGGCTTCCCGATGCGCCGGCGGGGGTGAAGGGGATCAGCCTGTTCTTGGTGCCCAAGTTCCTGCCCGATGCCGATGGCGAATTCACGATCCGCAACACCATGTCGGTCGGCGCGCTGGAAAAGAAGATGGGCATTCACGCGCAGCCCACCTGCGTGATGAATTACGATGAAGCCACCGGATGGCTGGTGGGCGAACCGCATCGCGGGCTGGCGGCAATGTTCACGATGATGAACGCCGAACGGCTGATGGTCGGCATCCAGGGGCTGGGCATTGCGGGGGCCGCGTATCAGCAGGCCGCCGCCTATGCGCGCGAACGGCTTCAGGGGCGTAGCGCCGATGGCGCGCGCAGCCCGGTTGCGATCATCGAACATGCCGATGTTCGCCGCATGTTGCTGAACGTGCGCGCCTTTGTCGAAGCGGGCCGCGCTCTGGCTGGCTGGACCGCGTTGCAGCTTGATCGCGCGCATGGCCATGCCGATCCGCAGGAAAGGGCAAAGGCCGACGGTCTGGTCGCGCTGCTGACCCCGGTCGTCAAGGCGGCCTTTACCGATTTCGGATTCGAAGGCGCGGTCGAGGCCCAGCAGGTTTTTGGCGGGCACGGCTACATCCGCGAATGGGGTATGGAGCAATATGTCCGCGATGCGCGGATCGCCCAGATCTATGAAGGGACCAATGGCGTGCAGGCCATGGACCTCGTCGGACGCAAGCTTTCGATGGCAGGCGGCAAGGTGGCCGAGGAGTTCTTCGATCTCATCGCTGCCGATCTTGAGGCGGATGCGCAGACCGATGCTGCCGCACCGGTCGCGCAGCGCACGGCAACGGCGCTGGGCCTTCTTCGTGAAGCGACCGCCGGATTGCAGGGCGCAGAGGTCAATGCGCTGGGCGCTGCCGCACATGATTACCTGCGGCTGTTCGCGCTCGTATCCTTTGGCTGGATGTGGACGCGCATGGCCGCAGCCGCTGCTGGCGGCGATACGCTTTTCCATAAATCGAAAGTCGAGATGGCACATTACTTCGCGACCCGCGTCCTGCCGCAGACGGAGGGTCTGGCTGCCAGCATTTCCGAAGGGGAAGGGCCGATCATGGCGATGGACGCCGAGGCGTTCTGAACCGAGGCGAAATCAGGGGCGATCGCGGCAGCTTCGCGACCGCCCTATCTCGCGAAAACGATCGAACGCGATCCGCCATGCAGGCAAATTCCGCCAATCCGCGGGCTGGCTGAAGTTGCCTGAAACGGCCACCTCGACCAGCCTTCGGGCAGTTTCCGATTAGGCGATATCGCCCTTGACCAGCGCAGAGCGCCGCCCCGCTCGTTCAATCAATTGTGCCGTATCCTTCGCGCCGGCATTGTCGCTTAGACAGCCGTTCACGACATCTGGGCCCTCGCGCGGCGCTGATTGCGGACTGAGGCGGGTCCGGAGCAATTGCCCGTCGCGATTGCAGGGCGAGGCCCTGATGCAGACTGACACGCGATCGCCCTTGCCCACCGCCGTGTGCGGCCTTATCGCAGTTGCGGTAAGATTTTCGCGCCGCCGCGTGTCCCCCCGCCATATGCAGAGCTTTATGCCGCTGTCCCTTCCAGATCGCGCGAACTTCAGCCTTGATAGGGTAAAGGCGCAATTCGGCCAGCGCGGGGCCGGGATCGTGCTCGCGCTGGCGATAGAGGCGCTGTTCATCCTCGCAGTGCTGACATTGGGTGCGCCGATGCTGCCCGGATCGCCCGAGCCCGAAAGCCTGACCAGCGTCAATATCAAAGCCGCGCCGCAACCGAGCGAACCCGAACTGGAACCGGCGCAATCCGAACCCGAACCCGCTTCACAGCCGCCGCCCAGCCCCAAGCCGACCGAGCCGAAGGTGGAGGACCTGCCGCCGCCGATCCCGATAAAGCCGATCGTGCCAAAGGCCGCTCCCCCCGCTCCATCGCCGCCACCCCCTCCGCCCCCTCCCGCGCCCAAGCCGCCGCAGGCGGAGATGGGGCCGATGATGGGGCCGCCCGTGCCGCGTTCGCGCACGCCCGATAGCCGCCGGGTCGAAGGTTCCGGCCCCAATGGCGAACCGCTATATGCCGCATCATGGTACCGCGAACCGCGCGACGGCGAACTCAGGGGCTATCTGTCGACCGCGACCGGCCCCGGCTGGGGCCTGATCGCATGCCGGACCGTGCCCGATTACCGGGTGGAGGATTGCGTTCCGATTGCCGAATATCCGGTGGGCTCGAACATCAACCGATCCATCCTTGCGGCGGCATGGCAGTTCAAGGTGCGGCCCCCGCGTATCGGTGGCCGCCCGATGGTCGGCGAATGGGTCCGGATCAGGATCGATTACGGGATGTAGGGCGCGGGGCCTGCGCTATTCCTCCAATTCGATGTCCCAATAGAGCCAGTCGCGCCAGGTTTCGTGCAAATAGTTGGGAGGAAAGCCCCGGCCCTTTTCCTGTAGCTGCCAGCTGGTCGGGCGGATCGGGGTCACATGCAGGTGCATATGCGCCTGTTTCGGCGTTCGTCCGCCCTTTTTCATATTGCAGGGTGCGCAGGCGGTGACGATGTTTTCCCAGCTGGTTTTGCCGCCCAGGCGGCGCGGGACGACATGGTCGAAAGTCAGCGTTTTGGGGCTGCCGCAATATTGACAGCAGAACCGGTCGCGCAGGAACAGGTTGAAGCGGGTAAAGGCGGGAAACTCGGACGGTTTCACGAAGTCCTTGAGGGCGATCACGCTGGGGATCTTCATATCGAGCGAGGGGGAGTGCACCTCGCGGTCATAGCTGGCGACGACATTGACCCTGTCGAGGAAGATCGCCTTGATCGCTGTCTGCCATGGCCACAGGCTTAAGGGGTAATAGGATAGCGGGGTGAAATCTGCGTTCAGCACCAGTGCCGGACAACTCGACAGCTTGCGGACGGGATCGTCCATCATGCTGGCGAGCTTGGCTCTTCGTTCGATCAGCTCCGCCCTGAACATATCCTTCGCCGCGCCTCCTTTTGAGCGAAGGGCCTTTGGACGGCCCTCCCACGGTGCGCATCGACGGTCATTGGCCACACGGCCATATTGCCAAACGCGCCGGTAACGGGCGCTGAGTGGCAGGGTTGGATGACCGCATGATGACGCATGTTAAGTGCAATTGCTGCCCAAGAGCGCCCGATCGGTCAAGATGCTGTTGTGGGCAATATCCACAATTGGTGGTGGGTTATGCGCGGTTTACCCCCATGATTTGCCCAGCCCATCCCGGATTTATCCACACAGGTTTGCACAAGGCGCAGCGGCGCGGCAGACAGGCCCGGTCATGACCGTCACCCGTTTTGCCCCCAGTCCGAATGGCCCGCTGCATCTGGGCCATGCCTATGCCGCGATCGCCGCGCATGACCGGGCGCGGCGCGATGGCGGGCGCTTTCTCCTGCGGATCGAGGATATCGACGGCGCTCGCAGCCGCGCCGAATTTGCGGAAAGCACGCTGGAGGATCTGCGCTGGCTGGGCCTGCAATGGGATGGGGAAGCGATAAGGCAATCGGATCGCATCGCCGCCCATGCCGACGCGCTGGATCGGTTGAAGCGCGAACGTCTCGTCTATCCCTGCCGCTGCACCCGGGCCGAAATCGCGGCGGCGGCTACGCGCACCGGGCCGGACGGGCCGGTCTATCCCGGCACCTGCCGGGGTCGTCACGGCGCGGTGGACGGGCCGGTCGCATGGCGGCTCGACATGGCAGAGGCGGTCTATCGCGCAGGCCCGCTGGTGTGGGAGGACGAGGTGCACGGGCTTCAGGTCGCCGCGCCCGAGGCGTTCGGCGATGTCGTGCTGGGGCGCAAGGATGCGCCGGGCAGCTATCACCTTGCCGTGACGCTGGATGATGCCGCCGATGGCATCAGCTGCGTCACGCGCGGCATGGACCTGTTCGCCTCCACCCATGTGCACCGGCTCTTGCAGGAACTGCTCGGCCTGCCGGTGCCGGTCTGGCACCATCACCCGCTGCTGCTTGAAAGCGATGGGCGCAAGCTGGCGAAACGGCGCGGTTCGCCTTCGCTGGCAGACATGCGGCTGGCGGGAGAGGACGGACTGGCGCTGGCCGATGCGCTCAGGGCAGGGCGGCTTCCCGATGGCCTTCATCTGGGCGTGGAAGGCGAAGGGGCAGGGGACTCGCTTTCAGACGCGGACATGCCTATCTAGAGGGCATGTACACGGTTCTCATTCTCGTCATCATCGGCCTTGCCATCATGGTCGTCGTCTCGCTCGTGCGCGGCATTGTCGCTTTCATGCAAACGACCAAGCTCGACCTTGAAGGCGGGGAAGAGCGGATCAAGGAAATGCAGCTTCGCCAGAACAAGGCGATGATGTCGCGCATCAAGTACCAGGCCGCGGCCATCGCGGTGGTCGCGCTGCTGCTGCTGATCGCGCGCTGATCCGGCCACATGGTCAAACTGAACAAGATCTACACCCGCACGGGTGACGATGGTACGACGGGCCTTGTCGACGGTTCGCGCCTTCCCAAGCACGCCGCCCGCATGGAAGCGATCGGCGCGGTGGACGAGGCAAACAGCGCCATCGGCCTTGCCATATGCGCGCTTGAAACGGGTGATACCGCCGATGCGCTGCGCCGGGTGCAGAACGATCTGTTCGACCTTGGCGCCGATCTCGCCACGCCCTTGGGCGAAGTGGGCGGGGCGGATTTCACGCCATCCGAAATGGTGCTGCGCATCGTGCCCACGCAGGTCGCATGGCTGGAAACCCAGATCGACAAGGCGACCGCGAGCCTTGAACCGCTGACCAGCTTCATCCTGCCCGGCGGCAGCGAGGCAGCGGCGCGCCTCCATGTCGCGCGCGCCAGCGTCCGCCGCGCCGAACGCGCGATGGTGGCCTTGGCCGAAGCGGACGAGGTGAACCCTGCGGCGCTGGAGCTGATCAACCGGCTTTCGGACCTGCTCTTCGTGCTGGCGCGGCTGGCCAACGATGGCGGCAAGGGCGATGTGAAATGGGTGCCGGCTGCGGGGCGGTGAGTTTGGGCGGTGTCTGCTTTTGCGGTTTGTTCGGCAAAAGCGGATAGTCGGCTAACGACCGATTGCGGACGTTACACTCTTTATGCACATTCGGTGAATGCTACCTGCAAAACAAGCGATTGCGATTACGATCAGTCTTGCGCTTGCTTCATGCGACGCGAGCAAAGGGGATGCGCCCGAGGCGCCCTCATTCGATTTGCCATACGCTGATGTACCAATAGCCCCTCTTCCCCAAAATGTGCGTTTTTTTGAGCGGCCAAAAATGCTTGCAGAGATGCGGCAAGGCAAAGGGCCTGTGCCTGAGATAGTTCTTCTGGAACGCGACCCTTTGGGAATGGTCGTAGGATCAGAGTCACCGCGATTTGCGCTCTACAGCGATGGGCAGGTGATCTATCGAACCGAAGATGGCTTCCGTTCGGTCCGATTGAAGGCAGCAGAGGCACTTTCAATCAGGAATTTTCTTTCAGAAGCTGCTTCCCCAAAACTCTATGGGGAATATGTCGTCGCTGAAGCGACTGACCAACCCGAGAGTAGTCTGCTTGTGTACGGCGATCCGTCCATGTTTTTTAGTGTCTACGGTTCACTTGATGACGAGCAAGTAACTTCAAGGCTGCCGGCAGCGGTAGCCAAAGCTTTTGATACGGTAAGAATTTTCAATTCCGCGCAATCGGAACCGTGGATGCCAGCAAGGGTCGAGGTGATGATCTGGCCTTACGAGTATGCGCCCGAACCGTCGATTCATTGGAACGAGGAGTGGCCCGACTTATCTGCACCGTCGACTATCCAACGAGGAGACAGTTACAGCCTATTCTTGCCTTCCTCCGAATTAGGAGCCCTCCAGAGCTTTCTCGCTCGGAGAAACCCGAAAGGCGCCGTAGAGATTAACGGCCGCAAATGGGCTGCCTCTTACCGAATACCATTTCCACATGAACGGCTATGGATGGCGCCCAACGCCGAGGCTAGAGATCAATCAGGCGAAAATTGAACGTCCGCAATCCACCCCGTCCCGGTCATTCCCGCATAAAATCCAAACTCCCAAAACCCGCCGCAGCCACGGCAAAGCCGCGGCTGTCACGTCGAACGGCGCGCTGCGGGCTTTACGCCCTCGCGTCCGCCAGCCGCGGCATCGCCTCTGGCGAATTAGCGCTGCGCTTGCTGCGCAATGCTCGCCCTAATTCGTGGGCGATGCCTAGGAACCACCCGCGCTCCCCACCCGTTTCCTTTCCAAAGACCCCAGACAAAGGAAACACCCATGGCCAATCCCGAAAACGATCTCCCGCCCGAAACGGTGAATGAAGAGCAGGTCGACAAGGACGCGCAGGCGCAGACCGTGGCCGAGCAGGCGCGCGGACGCCGCCCCTCTGGCGCGGTGCTGGACGAGGCGAGCGAGAAGCGCGCCGACAGCGTTACTTCGGACGACGATACCGAAGACCTTGTCGATCACATGAAGCAGATGGACACCGGCGGCATCGACATGAGCGCCTATCGCGGTGAGCCGAACATGGACGACAATGAAAACAAATACGGCAAGTCCAACGTGATGGAAGACGAGCCGCAGAACTCCGACAGCTAATCGATCGCGCTGGCCGCCGATGATGCGATATCGGCGGCCTCGCTGGCGACATCAGGTGCGCTTTCCATCATCCACAGCGATATGGCCAGCGCCACCGAACCGGCGCAGACCGACCATGCGATCCAGCGCAAATGCGGCGCATCGGGGCTGTCGATGGCGTGGCCGTGCATCCGCTTCAGCGCATGACAGGCGCGGCGTTCGGCAACTATGGCCAGCACGGCAGACAGCCCGATGAAGATGGTGGCGATGACCCGCGCCAGCCAAGGCGGGTCCAGTTCTCCGAACAAGGCGCGGAAGCCGAGGCCGATGGCGATGGCGCCAAAGGCCGTGCGGATCCAGCCGGCGAATGTCCGCTCGACCGCCATGACGGTGCGGTCTTCGGCCATCTCGGTCCGGTCGAGGGCGAGTTCCTCACGGTTGTCGCCGTTGGTCTCTTCCCCGTGGCGATAGGGTTCGCAGTCTCCCATACCGGGAGAAATGCGCCAGTATCAGGCCGGTTCCTCGCCCGCCTCGGCCTTCAATTTGTAGAGCATCTCCAGCGCCTCTCGCGGGGATAGCGCATCGACATCCAGTGCGCGCAGGTTCTCGCGCAATGTGTCGCATTGCTCCTCGGCCGCCTCCACCGCTGCGGCAAACAAAGGCAATTCGCCCAGCCCCGCCGCCAGACCGCCGGTTTCGGCGCGGCCCTTTTCCAGCTTTGCGAGCACCGATTTCGCCCGCGCGATCACCGGCGCGGGCAGGCCCGCAAGTCGCGCCACCGACAGGCCATAGGAGCGATCCGCCGGCCCCTCGGCCAGTTCGTGAAGCAGGACGAGATCGCCCTTCCATTCCCGCGCCCGCACATGGTGCAGCGACAATGCCTCGCAGCTTTCGGCAAGGCGGGAGAGTTCGTGGTAATGCGTCGCGAACAGGCAGCGGCAGCGGATCGACGTGTGTACGCTTTCCGCCACGGCCCACGCCAGCGCGAGGCCGTCATAGGTGCTGGTCCCGCGCCCGACCTCGTCGAGGATGACGAAGCTGCGTTCGCTGGCTTGGCTGAGGATCGCGGCGGTCTCCACCATCTCGACCATGAAGGTCGAACGTCCGCGCGCCAGATTATCCGATGCGCCGACGCGGCTGAACAGCCGGTCGACAAGACCGATTTTCGCCGCCTCTGCCGGGACAAAGCCGCCGGCCTGCGCCATCAGGACGATCAGCGCGTTTTGCCGCAGGAACGTCGATTTGCCGCCCATGTTCGGCCCGCCGATCAGCCACAGCCGCGATTTTTCCGCCAAGGCGCAATCATTGGCGACGAACCGCTCGCCATCCTTGGCCAGCGCTGCCTCCACCACCGGATGCCGCCCGCCCTTGATGGCAAGGCCGGTGTCATCCGCAATCTCTGGCATGACCCAGCCCGCGCGTTCGCCTGCGCGCTCGGCCCAGCTGGCGCAGACGTCGATGCGGGCCAAAGCCTGCGCGGTGGCGGCGATGGCTTCGCGGGCCTTGTCGGCGGCCGCGATCAGCTCCTCGAAATGCGCTTCTTCGGCGGCGAGCGCGCGTCCGCCTGCTTCGGCGATGCGGCTGGCTTCCTCGTGCAGGGCCAATGCGTTGAAGCGGATCGCGCCCTTCATCGTCTGGCGATGGGTAAAGCCGCTATCGGGGGCCATCAGCGCATCGGCGCGCCCTGCGGGCACTTCGATGAAATAGCCCAGCACGCCATTATGCTTGATCTTCAGCGAGGCTATGCCGGTCTGCTCGCGGTACTTCGCCTCCAGCGCGGCGATGGCGCGGCGGCCGTTCTTCGAGATTTCGCGCAATTCATCGAGGGCCGCGTCATAGCCGGTGGCGACGAAACCGCCCTGCGACCGCTCGGTCGGCGGAGTCTCTACCAGCGCGCGGGTCAGCAATTCGATCAGCGCGCCATGCCCGGCAAGGCGCGGCAGCAGCGCCTCGATCAATCCGGGCACTTCCGCCCTGGCCATGAGCCGCTCGCGGATGGAGAGCGCCAGCCCCAGGCCATCGCGCAATTGCCCCAGATCGCGCGGTGATCCGCGCCCCGCGACGATCCGGCCCAGCGCGCGGCCAATATCGGGCAGGGCCCGCAGCTTGTCGCGCAGGGCTTCGCGCAGCAAGGGTTCGGCGTAGAGCCAGCCCACCGAAGCGAGCCGCGCCCGGATCGCGCCGCTGTCGCACAGCGGGGCGGAGAGGTCTTCGGCCAGAAGACGCGCTCCCGCGCCAGTGAGGCAGCGGTCGACGCAATCGATCAGGCTGCCCTTGCGTGTGCCGCCCGATGACACGAGGATTTCGAGGCTGGAACGCGTCGCCTCGTCCATGGCGAGGTGATGGCCCGCCGCCCGCGCCCGTGGCGGCAGCAGCAAAGGCAAAGTGCCGCGCCCGACATGGTCGAGATAGGCGATCAGGCCCCCCGCAGCCGCCAGCGCCGCGCGGTCGAAACTGCCGAACCCGTCCAAGGTCGCAACGCCGTGCAGTTCCTTCAGCCTCGCCTCGCCCTTTTCGCTCGCAAATTCGCGGGCCGGGCGCAGGATCGCGTCGTCGGGCAGCGGGTCCGCATCTTCGGGCGCCACGATCTCTGCCGCGCCGATCCGCGCCAATGCCGCGCCAAGCGCTTCCGGCTCCACGCTTTCCAGCGCCATTTCGCCGGTCGAGATGTCGATCGCGGCTATGCCGATAGCCCCACGCACCGGGGCCAGCGCCGCCAGCACATTGGCGCGGCGTGCTTCCAGCAGCGTGTCCTCGGTCAAGGTGCCGGCGGTCACGAAACGCACGATGTCGCGCGCGACCAGCGCCTTCGATCCTCCGCGCGCCTTGGCTTCGGCGGGCGTCTCGGTCTGTTCGGCAATGGCGACGCGGCATCCGGCGCGGATCAGGCGGGCGAGATAGCTTTCGGCGGAATGGACCGGCACGCCGCACATCGGGATCGGCTCGCCCCCGTGCACCCCCCGACTGGTGAGGGCAATGTCGAGCACTTGCGCGGCGATCTTCGCATCGTCGAAAAACAATTCGAAGAAGTCGCCCATCCGGTAGAACAACAGGCAGTCTCCGGCCTTGTCCTTCAGCTCCAGATATTGCGCCATCATCGGCGTAACGCCGCTCTTGCTCGCCGATTTTTCCGCCGTTTTCGCCATGCCGCATGCGTTAGCGAGAGTGGCTCGATTCGACCAAGAACGGGCCCGAGGCTATCCCCGGCGCGCTTCGCTTCTGCCGCCTGCGATGCACATTGCGCAACGATCCATGCAAAAAAAGGGTAGCGCCCCCCCTGTCGCACAGGGGTGAAATGTTTATAGGCCGATAGTCGATCCCGTGGAGAGGGACCGGAAGAGGAGCAGCCAGTCCGTGTCGAGTGACGATAGCAACAAGCCAGACGTGTCTTTCACCGAGCGCGAGGCGCTGTTTTACCATGAGACGATCCGTCCCGGTAAGATCGAGATCATCCCCTCGAAACCCATGGCGACACAGCGCGATCTGAGCCTCGCCTATTCGCCGGGCGTTGCCGCCCCGGTCGAGGCGATCGCCCGCGATCCCGCGCTTGCTGCTAAATATACGGCTCGCTCGAACCTCGTCGCGGTGATTTCGAACGGCACTGCCATCCTTGGCCTCGGCAATCTGGGCGCGCTGGCGTCAAAGCCGGTGATGGAAGGCAAGTCGGTCCTCTTCAAGCGGTTCGCCGATGTCGATTCCATCGATATCGAGCTGAATTCCGAAGATCCCGAGGCGCTGATCAACGCCATCGCGCTGATGGAACCGTCATTTGGCGGCATCAATCTTGAAGATATCAAGGCCCCCGAATGCTTCATCATCGAGCAGGCGCTGCGCGAGAAGATGAACATCCCGGTCATGCACGACGACCAGCACGGCACCGCGATCATCGCGGCCGCTGGCCTCATCAATGCGGTCCATTTGACGGGCCGCAAGATGGAAGACGTGAAGATGGTGGTGAACGGGGCGGGCGCCTCGGCCATTGCCTGCACCGCGCTGATCAAGGCGCTGGGCGTGAAACACGAAAACGTCATCATGTGCGACCGGTCCGGCCCGATCTATCCGGGCCGCGAAAAGGTGAACCAGTGGCAAAGCGCCCATGCCGTCCAGACCGAAGCGCGCAGCCTTGAAGAAGCGCTGAAGGGCGCGGACGTGTTCCTTGGCCTGTCGGCCGCCGGCGCGCTGAAGCCCGAATGGGTCGAGGGCATGAACGATGAGCCCATCATCTTCGCCATGGCCAACCCCATCCCCGAAATCCTGCCCGAGGAAGCCAAGGCGGTGAAGCCCAAGGCGATCATCGCCACGGGCCGTTCGGATTATCCGAACCAGGTCAATAACGTGCTGGGCTTTCCCTTCATCTTCCGCGGCGCGCTGGATGTGCGCGCCACCGCCATCAACGAGGAAATGAAGATCGCCGCCGCCGAAGCCATCGCCGAGCTGGCGCGCGAACGCGTGCCCGACGAGGTCGCGGCTGCATACGGGGTCGATCACCAGTTCGGGCGCGAATACATTATTCCCGCCCCGTTCGACCCGCGCCTGATGGAGCGCGTGTCCGCCGCCGTCGCCAAGGCCGCGATGGATACCGGCGTGGCGCAGGATTCGATCGAGGATTTCGAGGAATACAAGCTCGCATTGAAGTCGCGGCTCAATCCCACCACCTCGGTTTTGACCAAGGTGTATGAGGACGCCAAGAAGAACCCCAAGCGCGTCGTCTTTGCCGAGTCCGAGGAAGACGTGGTCATCCGCGCCGCCATCCAGTTCCGCGATTTCGGCTATGGCCATCCGATCCTGGTCGGCCGTACCAATGCAGTGCGCGACAAGCTGATCGCCCTGGGCGTCGAGGATCCCGACAGCTTCGAGATCCAGAATTCGGCCGACAGCGATCATGTGCCCGCGATGGTCGAATATCTCTACGCCCGCCTGCAGCGACGCGGCTATACCGAGCGCGACGTGCGCCGCATGGTCAATCAGGACCGTAACATCTTCGGCTCCGCCCTGCTGGCGATCGGCGCGGGCGATGCGATGGTGACCGGCCTCACACGCCCCTTTGCGCAGACCGCGCGCGAAGTGAATATCGTGCTGAATGAAAAAGAAGGCGAGGTGCCGTTCGGCATCCACCTGATGATTGGCAAGAACTATACCGTCTTCCTTGCCGACACGACGATCAACGAGCGGCCCGATGCCAAAATGCTCGCCCATATCGCCAAGAAGACCGCCAAGGTCGCGCGGCGGTTGGGGCATGATCCGCGCGTTGCCTTCCTGTCCTACTCCACATTCGGCAATCCGTCGGGCAAATGGCTCGAGAACCTGCGCGATGCGGTCCATATCCTCGACGATGAGGGCGTGGATTTCGAGTATGAGGGCGAAATGGCGCCCGATGCTGCACTGAACCCAACGGTGATGAAGCTTTATCCCTTCAGCCGCCTGTCGGCGCCGGCGAATGTGCTGATCATGCCGGGGCTGCAGTCGGCGAACCTGTCGGCCAAGTTGCTGCGCGAGCTGGCGGGTGCCTCCACCATCGGCCCGATGATGGTCGGCATGGAAAAGCCGGTGCAGATCGCGCCGATGACGGCCATCGCGCCCGATGTGCTGACGCTGGCAGTGCTGGCCGCGGCTGGAGTGCTAAGCTGATCGTTTGAATTGTCCGGCCTACGCCGGAAAAGAGCATCAGGAAATGCCCGGCCGGTTCCCGCTGGCCGGGCATTTCGCATGCGCGAACAAACGCTTGTTCGGGAACAATTGTATACCTCAATCGTATTATGAGCAGCCGTTAGACGGGTCGCTCAAATACCGTGTCGGCCAAGCGCGTCGGCTATTTCACGAAAAGAGAGGTCATCTTGCCGGGCAAAACCCCCGACATCTGCGAGACCTTGTCCGCAGCCCTGTCCGATACCATCATCCATCTCGTCGAGACCCGTGTCTCCGAACCGTTTCTCCAGCGCCGTGCGCGCAACGAGTGCACGAGCCTGTTCCTGACCGTCGCAAGCTATGCCGAGCGGGAGGAAAGGGTCGATATTGCCAAGATGATGCACCAATACGCCAGCCGTTCAAAGGAGCCGGGCTGAGGTTTTTCCTGCCGGTCAGGCGAACATGCCGGTGCGGCGGATATTGCCACCCATCAGCTGCTCGACCCGAAAAATCAGCTCATCCGGGTCGAACGGCTTGGTCAGGTAATCGTCCACCCCTTCGTAAAAGGCGATATCCTTGTCGCTGCGGCCCGATACGGCGGTCAGCATCAGCACGGGCACCATGGCCAGATGCGGATCGACGCGCATCGCCCGCACCACGCGCATCCCGTCCATATTCGGCATATGCAGATCAAGCACGGCGACATCGGGCGTGCGAAAACGCATCGCCTCCAGCGCGGCCTGTCCGTCGCGCAGCCAGCCCACGGCATGGCCTGCGCCAAACAGAGCACTGGTGGCGATCTCACCAACGATATCGTCGTCTTCGGCGTAAATGATGCGGCCCATGAAACTCCTGCCTCCTCGCCAATGGGGGATGGGCGATAAGCCCTGCGATCGGCAAGTTCAGACCCATCGACTATGGAGGTAAGGGTGGCGTGTGGCTCCGCTTAGGGATCAATACCTAGGGCGGAACCTATTGGGTTTAGGTGAAACTTCCGCCCAGCATCTGATCCACCCATTCTGGAACGATCTCTCCTGCAGGGCCCAGCCGCGTTTCGTCGAACCA
This sequence comes from Croceicoccus mobilis, assembly GCF_001661965.1. Taxonomy (GTDB): domain Bacteria; phylum Pseudomonadota; class Alphaproteobacteria; order Sphingomonadales; family Sphingomonadaceae; genus Croceicoccus; species Croceicoccus mobilis. Next base: position 293,570 of record NZ_LYWZ01000023.1, on the reverse strand, counting down.
GCCCGAACCCTGGCTGCGCTCAAGGTTCAGCTCCAGCGTCTGGGCGCCATGCGCCTTTGCTTCGCGCACGAAGCCGGCGGCGGGATAGACCGCGCCCGATGTGCCGATCGACACGAACAGGTCGCACGCCCCCAATGCCGCATAGATCTCGTCCATGCGATAGGGCATTTCGCCAAACCAGACGACATCGGGCCGCAGCGCCGCCGCGCCGCATGAAGGGCAGGGCGGGCGTTCGACCATCACCCCCGGCCATGGGCTCCGCGCCTCGCAGGCAGAGCACAGGGCCAGCAGCGCCTCGCCATGCATGTGCAGCACCGATTTCGACCCGCCGCGTTCGTGCAAATCGTCGATGTTCTGCGTCACCAGCAGCAGATTGCCGTCCCATTCCGCCTCCAGCCGGGCCAGCGCCTGATGCGCGGGGTTGGGCAGCTTGGTCTGGATCTGCTCCTTGCGCATTTCGTAAAAGCGCAGGACGAGATCGGGATCGCGGGCAAAGCCTTCGGGCGTGGCGACATCCTCGATCCGGTGTTGTTCCCACAGGCCGCCATCGGCGCGGAAGGTGTCGATCCCGCTTTCGGCGGAAACGCCCGCGCCGGTGAGGATCACGATATTGCGAATGTCTGTCATGGCCGCGCACCATGGCGTATCGGCAGGCGAAGTCCAATGGTGTTGAGCGTTGCTCGGCCAGCGTTGCGAACGGCGGCTGCGCCCGGCACGACATGGTCATGCTTGTCCTGGTCAATCTTCTGCGGCTGATGCTTGCAGCTCTTTGCCTTTTTCTGGGTGCGGTGCTGGTCTGGGCCGCAGTCGGTGGCTTTACCGGACATGACGAACGCCGGGCGTAGGCCGCCGCCGAATTGGCGCGCTATCGCGCAGCGAGCGCCTATTCGCAGGCCTATCGGACCGAGCATGGCAACTGGCCCACCGACAAGCAGCTAAGGGATTGGGCCGCCGGGCGCGGTTTCGACAACGGATGGACGGATTTCGGCGCGACCCGGCCCGGCGGGCGCAGCCTTGCCTGTAGCGCGGCGCAGCCCGAATTCGGTTTCGAGAATACGGCGGGCGATGCTTTCATCCTGCACCGCTGGCGGGGCGAATGGTTCGATTGTTATGGCGTCCCTTCCGGCAACAATAATGTCGCGGTGCCCGATACCCCAAACCGCGAGAACGCCATGATGCTGATCGCTATCGCCTGCCTGCTGTTCGGGTGCGCATGGCTGGCATGGCCATGGGCCCTGCGGCGATCTTCGGTCTGAGCATTGCGCAAGTGCGCCTTCATCGCCATGAAGCGCGCACTGACAGGAGAATGAAATGGCGCGTATCGGTATCGTGGGTTCCTCTGGCCGGATGGGGCACGCCATCGCCGACGCCATCAAGGAACTGGGCGAGGAACACGCAGGCGGCGCGGATCGCGGCGACGACATTGCGGCGCTGGCGGCAAAGAGCGATGCGCTGGTCGATTTCTCCAGCCCCGATGCGCTGGGCGCGACGCTGGACGCGGTCGTGGCGGCGGGCATTCCGCTGCTGATCGGCACCACCGGGCTGACGGCGGACAACCACGCCGCCATCGACGCGGCGGCAAAGTCTATCCCCGTGCTGCAGACCGGCAATACCTCGCTGGGCGTGACCATGCTGGCCGCATTGGTGCGCGAAGCGGCGGCGCGGCTGGGCGATGACTGGGATATCGAGATCGTCGAGATGCATCACAGAAACAAGGTCGATGCACCCTCGGGCACCGCGATCCTGCTGGGTGAGGCTGCGGCTGACGGGCGCGGCATCGACCTGTCTGGCAACACCGAAAGCGGGCGCGATGGTCAAACCGGCGCACGGGCGCAGGGCGCGATCGGCTTTGCGGCGCTGCGCGGCGGCACGGTCGCGGGCGAGCACAGCGTGATCCTTGCCGGAGAGCAGGAGCGCATCACCCTTTCGCACAGCGCCGAGAACCGCGCCATCTTTGCGCGCGGCGCGGTGAAGGGCGCGCTCTGGCTGATCGGCAAACCTGCGGGCCGCTATACCATGCCCGACGTGCTGGGCCTGTAATGGCGGCCCAGAAGCCAAAGCCGGAAAAGCGCGGCCACGCACCGAAGAACAAGGCCGAACTCTTCGAATTCTTTCGCTTGCTGGCCGAGGATAATCCCGACCCGCAGACCGAGCTGGAGTTCGGCAATGAATACCAGCTGGTCGTCGCCGTTGCCCTGTCGGCGCAGGCCACCGATGTCGGCGTCAACAAGGCGACGAAGAAGCTGTTCGAAGAGGTGAAGACCCCTCAGCAAATGCTCGATCTGGGTGAAGAGGGGCTGAAAGAGCACATCAAGACCATCGGCCTGTTCAATTCCAAGGCCAAGAACGTGATCGCCGCCGCGCAAATGCTGGTCGACGATTTCGGCGGCGAGGTCCCCGGCAATCGCGACGATCTGGTCAAGCTGCCGGGCGTCGGGCGCAAGACCGCCAATGTCGTGCTGAACTGCGCCTTTGGTGAGGCCGTGTTCCCGGTCGACACCCATGTCTTCCGCGTCGGCAATCGGACAGGCATCGCGCGCGGCAAGACCCCCGAAAAGGTCGAGGCCCAGCTGGAAAAGAAGGTCCCCGAACCGTTCCGGCTCGGCGCGCATCACTGGCTGATCCTGCACGGCCGTTACCTGTGCAAGGCGCGCACCCCCGAATGCTGGCGCTGCCCGGTGGTGGATCTGTGCGGGTATAAGGACAAGGTGCTGGAAAAGCCCAAGGGGCGGTAGGTTAGTTCGTTGCTTGCACCTGTGCAGCAAGGCGAGATTCCCGCCGCAAGCTCAGCCGCCAGTTTATCCAGCGTGCCACCACCATTGCGAGGCCCCCAGCCAATACGGACAGGCCGATGCCAAAATCCTCGGCGTTGGCGTTGTCGTTGAAGCCAAGCGCGACCAGTGCGATCAGTCCGAATGCTGTAATCGCCAGTCCGAGCCCAGAAACTGGCCCAGCGGCCTGACACTCCATGCGCGCAATTAGGTTGGGGACTTGGTCCGGCGCCCTTTCCATCGCGCGCCCAATTATTCGATGCAGCAGGAGCCGCACGATTACGCGACGAAGCTGGTCGATCACATAGCCGGTAAAGCCGAATACGATCGCAAGGGTGAGAACCTCTTCCATCAAACGTCCTCGAGGCTCACCATCGTCTCGCGGTCGATCTCGCCCGTCATCACTGCCACCGTGGTCGCCACCGCTGCGTCGCCCGACACATTGGTAGTGGTGCGCATCATGTCCATGATGCGGTCGACGCCCGCGACAAAGGCGATCGTCTCAAGCGGCACGCCGACGGACGAGAACACCAAGGTCATCATGATCAGCCCCGCGCCCGGAATGCCTGCCGCGCCGACCGCGCCCAAAGTTGCGGTGATCGAGATCATGAAGTAATCCGCCCATGACAGGTCTACGCCAAAGATCTGCGCGCCGAACAATGTCGCAAGGCCCAGATACATCGCCGTGCCGTTCATGTTGATCGTCGCGCCCAGCGCCACGACAAAGCTCGCCACCGAATTCGACACACCGAGGTTTTCCTCGGCGCAGCGCATGGTGACGGGCAGCGTCGCGTTGGAGCTGGCGGTGGAGTAGGAAACCGCCATGGCATCGACGATGCCGTGGAAGAACGGCTTCACCGGCAGTTTCGCCAGCAGTTTGATCATCGCCGAATACATGCCGAAAATGATGATCAGGCAGCCCGCGTAATTAAGGCCTACCAGCTTCGCCAGAGAGAGCAGTGCATCGGTGCCAAAGCTGCCCGCGACCCACGCCATCAGCGCGAAAACGCCAAACGGGGTCAGCTCCATCACGATCATCGTGACCTTTTGCATGACGACCGATCCCGCATCGAAAATGCGGATCAGCGGCGCGCCCTCTTCCTTGGCCATCAGGATGCCGATGCCGATCAGCAGCGCGAAGACGATAAGCGGCAGCACGTTGACGTCGGCCATCACCTGCACCGGGCTTTGCGGCACGATGGACAGGATCATTTCGCGCCAGCTCTGGGTCGCGGCCTCTGGCACCGTGCCCATCTGGATGCGCGACTGGTCAAGCCCTGCGCCGGGCTGGATCAGCGTGCCCATCAATAGGCCAAGCCAGACCGAGATCTGCCCCGTCACTACGAACAACAGCATCGCCCGCCCGCCGACCGCGCCCAGCTTTTTCAGATCCCCGATCGCCGCCACGCCCGAAACGAGGCTGAAGAAGATCAGCGGCACCACCAGCATCTTGATCGAGGCGATGAAGACATCGCCGATGATCTTGATGGCTTCAGCATCCGGCCCCCAGAACAGGCCCAGCGCGACGCCAAGAATGAGCGCACCGATGACGCGCTGCCATAGGGGAATGCGAAACCAGAAACCGAGCATGTAAGTGCAATCCCCCTAGGATGCGGCAATAAAGACGGTGTTGTGCCGCGCGTTTTCCTGCGCCGCAAGGGGTTTGCCGCGTTTGCGAAACGGGCTGTGGATGCCTATGCGCAGGCGGTGATGCTGGTGCTCGACAAGATCATCTCCGACCGTGGGTCGAAATATGCGGTGTCCGGCGCGCCCTGCCGCGATGCGGACGAAGCGGCGACCCTGCTGGCCGAGTTGAAGCGCACCAAGAAATTCGCCAAGGCCACGCATAACACCTGGGGCCTGATCGGCGCCGATGGCCCGGTGAAAAACGACGACGGCGAAAGCGGCGCGGGCATGATCATCCTGCAAATGCTGGAACGGGAGGAGCTGTACGAGCATCTGGTCGTCGTCACGCGCTGGTATGGCGGCAAGCATCTGGGCGGCGACCGCTTCCGTCATGTGACCGAAGCGGTGCGCATCTATCTCGACGCGCTGAAGCGTTAGGGCGCCCCTAAAGCGCCAGGGCCGCCCGCGCCGTGCGTTCGTAGATACGGGTGAGGGTTTCGAGATCGGGGATCGCGATGGCCTCGTCACGCTTATGCATGGTCGCATTGCATGGGCCGAATTCGATCACCGGGCACACGTCTTTTAGGAAACGCGCATCGCTGGTGCCGCCGCTGGTGGAGAGTTCCGGCTCGACGCCGGTTTCGGCGCGGATTGCGTCTGCCAGCAGGCTGGAGAAAGTGCCCGGTTCGGTCAGGAACGGCTCACCGCTGATGACGGGCCGCGCAATGCCGCCATGCTTTTCGGCGATTTTCGTGACGAGGTCGGACAGTTCCGCCCCGGTGTGAAGGTCGTTGAAGCGGATCGACAGCCGCGCCTTGGCGACGGCCGGGATGACATTGGTGGCCGGGTTGCCGACCTCCATCTCCGTGATCTCAAGGTTGGAGGGCTGGAACCAGTCCGTCCCTTCATCCAGCACCAGCGCATCGAGTTCGGCCAGCATGGCGACCATTTTCGGGATCGGGTTCTCTGCCAGATGCGGATAGGCGACATGCCCCTCGGTCCCATGCACCTCCAGCCAGATATTGACGCTGCCGCGCCGGCCTATCTTCATCATGTCGCCCAGCCGATTCACGCTGGTCGGTTCGCCGACAAGGCACAGGTCAGGGACGACATTGCGCTGCGCCATGTGTTTCATCAGCGCGCGGGTGCCGAACATGGCGGGGCCTTCCTCGTCCCCGGTAATGAGGAAGCTGATCGTGCCCGCCTCTGCCGGAATGCGCGCAGCGGCGGCGGCCATGGCGGCGACCTGGCTCTTCATGTCCACCGCGCCGCGGCCATAGAGGAGCTCGCCGCGGACTTCCGGCTCGAAAGGATCGGTCGACCAGCCATGGCCCGCAGGCACGACATCGAGATGACCGGCAAAAGCGAAATGGCGGCTGTTTTCCGGGCCTTTCCTGACGGCGAGGAGATTCTCGACAGGGCCATCGGGTTCCTCGCCATCGACGGTGCGCAGCACCTCGAACCCCAAGGGCGTGAGCATCGCTTCCAGCGCATCGAAGACAGCGCCGGTGGCGGGGGTGACGCTGGGGCAGGCGATCAGCTTCTGGGCGAGGTCGAGTGCGGTATCGGTCATAAGGCTGAGCGCCTAGCGCAAGCCTGCGCCCGCGCAAAGCATGCACGTGGCGCAATTCGTCAAATCATCAGGAAATCAGAAAGGATGCCAGATCCCGGCAAGGGTAAGGGCAATCGCGCTGCCGGCAACGATCGCGACCCGCGCAATCTCAACCAGATCCACGGCGGGACGCTGGAGGGGGAGGGTGACTGCGCGGGCGATTCTCTGGGCCATGAATGAATCATGCGCCCCAAACCCTACCAATTCGTAAATGCGCGTTAACGACTAGCCCGCGTGCCGTCCGTCCAGCCACAGGTGCAGCGCCCGCATGCAGGACTGGCCGAGAAGGATGGATCGCTCCGGGCTCCAAGCCTGCAGCGGATCGGGCATGTCGTCATGGTCCTTGAACGGCATTTCCAGCGTCATCGACACCGCGCCGAACCGCATGGCGAGCTGGTTCGTCGCCATCGCCGGATTGCCCCGGCCCGCAGGGGTGCGCGGATAGCCGTGGCGCGTCTGGAAATCGGGCGTCTGCGCGGCAAGGATCGCGCTGAATCGGTCATAGCCGTCCTGCTGCCCCGATTTCAGCCCGGCCATCCCTTCGAACCCTGCAAGGAAGACATGCGGGATCGCCTCGTCCCCGTGCACGTCCATCGCGAAATCCACGCCCGTCTCGTCCATGGCGGCGCGGATGGCGACGATTTCGGGCGATTTGTCCATCGTGGGTTCGTGCCATTCGCGGTTGAGATTGGTGCCGACGGCATTGGTGCGCAGGTGACCGCGGAACGATCCGTCGGGATTGCAATTGGGCACGATATGGAAACGCGCCTTCTGCCGCAGGCTGCGGGCGACCGGATCCGACGGATCGGTCAGCATGTCGAGCGCGCCCTCCATCCACCATTCGGCCATGCTTTCGCCCGGATGCTGGCGCGCGAACAGCCATACCTGCGTTTCGCCTTCGCCCATTTCGAGGCAATCGAGCGGCCGCCCATCCAGCGTCCGGCCCAGCACGCGATGCGAAACGCCCGGCGCCGATGCGCTGCGCGCGACCAGTTCCATGTGCCGTTCGAGCGAGAAGGGCGCGAAATAGGCGAACCAGCACACATCGCTGTCGGGCGTGAAGCGTATGGTCAGCGTGCCATTATCCTCACCTGCGTCAAAGCTGCTGGCGGCGCGGGTCCAGATCTGGCGGTCTTCCGACACGCAGGCGTTGTATCCCGGCCACCCGCCCGGATAGGCCGAAGCGTTGAGATCGCCGATCTTCAGCACCAGCTCGCGCCCTTTTCCCCCCGTCACGCCGAAATGGAACCACTGCCGGAAATTGCTGCCGTGGTCAGGCGGGATCAGCAGCCATGCGGCCGCGCCTTCGATACGGCGCAATTCGATATTGCCTGAATCAAAGGCGGAATGGATCGCGATATTGGTCATGAAAGGGGCCTTGGGGGGTGATGAGTTCGCGGGGTTATTTCTGCTTTACGGTGAAGCTTTCGCCGTTCTCGCCCGGAAAGTCCATGAACAGTGCGTCTGCCAGCAGCCGGGCAGAGGTTTCGGGCATGGCCAGCGGGGATTTGCGCGGAACACGCTGATTGGCGCGCCCTTCCCAGATGGAAAGCCCGGTCGCGATGTCGCGGATGACCACCGAAAGCTGCGTCGTTGCCTGTTCGGGCGGAGGGCCGGACAGGTCGATACCGACGCCCACGCCAAGCCCCGATCCATAGCTGCCGGTCGAACCGCCCACCCCGACGCTGACGGGATTGCGGTCCTTGCCCGGTTGCCAGATGTCACGGCGCATCCGGACCTCGACCCGGTATTGCCCTGCGTTCGTGGCAGCATAGCCTTCGCGCTGGAGGACGGTGCGCACGGCAGCGATATAGGGGGCAAGCTCCAGCGAATCCTGTTCGCCGGGCGCGGGCATGACCGCGATGGTCTGCTCCATGGTGAATTCATGCGCCTCGTCGTGGAAACGGGTCACGCTGATCGGTTCGAGCGGCGCGGCGCATCCTGCCATCAGGGGCGACAGGGCCAGCGGCAAGATCAGGGGCTTCAGTCTCTTGGCGAACATGGCGAGTCGCGCTCCCACATAGGGCGCGCAGCGGTTCGCTGCGTTCGACCCTCTATGCGAACTTGGGCCGAATATCGCGGTCGATCAAGGGTCTGGCCGGACCAGCCATGGGCAATTGCCTATTCGACGAAGATGACGATCAGGATCGAGGCCGCCATCAGGCCCACCACGCCCGCGCGCGGCAGCCAGTATTTGATCTTTTCGATCCCGCCGCGCCAGTCGCGGATCTCGCGGTATTCCGCCTCGACGATGGCGTTTTCTTCGCGCAGGCGGCGCTGCTGCCGCCCGGTCTTCATCCGCTGGAACCGCTGCGGCGAATGGTCGGCGGCGTCAAAGTCCTGTGCGGAAAAGCGGTTGGAGACATTGTCGAAGAAGGAGGTGAAGCGATGGCTGCTTTCTTCCTGCCACTGGCCGTTGCGCTGTACGACCAATGTTCGCGATGCGGGCTTTTCGGCAACGGCTACACCAGCGCCAGCCATGGCGCCTGCATCCTGCCACCAGCGCGATCCGCATTCGCCGCAGCGCATGCGCCGGCCGCCATCACCCACAAGTTCGGCCGGAACGGCATAGTGGGTGTCGCAGGATTGGCAGGTGACATGCATGACCAACGCAGATTTCTCCTGTGCGCGACATGATGCAAGGTCCGGTTCCCACGTTAGCGTGATTATCCGGGGGAATAAACCTCTGCATTAGCGGACCCTGTAAACATTGATTAGTCCACATGGGTTCATTGGGGCGCGGGCACTGATGGCCCACATTACAGTCATGGAGAGCGACTCCACCCATGACACGCCGCAATATCCCGCCGAAGCGGGGGATGGCGCGGTGTCGCCACGGCTTTCTGGCCGCAGGCGGACATTGGCACTGGCAGCAGCCGGGTTGCCGGTGCTCGGGGCCGCGATGCTTGCGATATGGGCGACGAATAGCGGCGGCGGGGCGGCGGGCGATGGCCCGGCCGGACCGATTGCCGACGATCCGGCGATCGCTGCCGCGGGCCTTCCCGCAGCTGCCGACACGGTGGCCCTCGCGATCAAGGAAGTCGCCAGCGATGACGCGCTGACGATCAACGAGGCGCGGCCCTTTGACGCAAAGCCCGAGATGCCGCGCGCCTTCCGCTTTGGTGCAGGCGTCGAGGACAGGGCGCGGGCCGCCGACTGCCTTGCCGCTGCCGCATGGTACGAGGCGGGCAATGATCGCGCCGGGCAAAAGGCGGTGGCGCAGGTCGTGCTCAACCGTGTGCGCCATCCCGCCTATCCGCCCAGCGTATGCGGCGTCGTGTTCGAAGGGTCGGAGCGGCGCACCGGCTGCCAGTTCACCTTTACCTGCGATGGCGCGATGCGCCGTCGGCCCAGTGACCGGCAGTGGCAGGCCGCGCATGCCATCGCGGAAAAGGCGATCGGCGGCGACATCGACAAGGATGTCGGAACCGCGACCCATTACCATGCCGATTACGTGATCCCGGTCTGGAGCGATAAGCTTCAGAAAATCGCGCAAGTGGGCCCGCATATCTTCTACCGCTGGCCCGGCGGTTTCGGCAGCAGGCGGGTGTTCCGCGATCCGGGCAGCCAGATGGAGCCGCGCATTGCGCAGCTGTCATGGGTGAACCCCGATTACAACAAGGACAAAGCGCCGGAAGCCGAACCGCAGAGCGATGACAAGCCCGTCAGCTTTGCCGAGATGACGGCCGCCCTGCCAGCGGCAGTCGGCACGGCCCGCCGGGCGCAGGCGCTGCGCGCCGATGGCAGCGCGACCGCGCGCATTGTCATGCGGCTCGACATGGGTCAGCCCGCCGGGAGATGGGCGATGAATGCGCTGAAAAATTGCGACGGGCAGCAGGATTGCCAGGTGCTCGGCTATGCCCAGGACGTACCCGCCAGTGGCAGACCGGCGTTTCTCTACGTGCGCGATGGCGCCTCGGGTCTTGATCAGGCGCTTTGGGATTGCGAGCGTTTCCAGCGCCCGTCAGCCAGCCAATGCCTGCCTGCCGACGGGCCTGCGCTGTCGCGATTGATGCGTGACCGCAGCACCGACGCTGACTGAACCCGGCGATCCGCCAGATACGAAAAACGCGCCTCGCAAAGCTGCGGGCGCGTTTTTTCAGGCCTTGGCCGATCAACGAATGATTGGGGGAAACCTCTTGCCGGTAAGCGCCGGGCACAGGCGCTGAGAATAAGGAAGCGGCGCGCCACCGGCGACGCGCCGCCCCTTGCATTACATCGCTGCGAGCGCACCCATGGCCGAATGCTGACCAACGCTCTTGTTCGTGGCCCAGATCGCGGCCTGCGTGCGGTTGCCGACCTTCAGCTTGCGAAGGATCGCCTTCACATGCACCTTCACGGTCGCTTCCGACACGTCGAGCGAGCGAGCGATCACCTTGTTCGAGTGACCGGCCATCAGGCAGCACAGCACGTCGGTCTCGCGCTGCGAGAGATTGGCCGAATCCAGCGCCTTTTCAGCGCCAGCCGGATCGGAGAAGCTGATCGCCTGGCCTTCGAGAGCGTCGATCACGTTCGGCGGAACGATCTTCTGGCCCTGTGCGGCAAGCTTCAGCGTGGTGACGAGCGGAACATAGTCCATGTCCTTCACCAGATAGGCATGCGCGCCGGCGCGGAACGCATCGAGCATCACGCGCATGTCGAGCATGTCGACAAGAAGTACGCATTTCAGCTTCGGGTTCTGTGCGAGAATTGCGTGAACCGCGCCCACGGCGTCGGTCGTCGCGTCGGTATCGATTACCGCGAGTGCATCACCATTGGTCGCCTCCCAATCAACCTCGGTGACGTCAGCGGCCGAGGTCAGGACCTCGAACTCCGACGCTGCGAGAATGCGCGCGAGACCCTCGCGCTGCAAGGGATTGCGACATACGAGCGAAACATAATCAGTCATTTCAAGTGGCCCCCACTGTTGCCGGTGTGACGCGAAAGGATGACCTTTGACCGATGCCCTTACCCCCCCAGGCGGGCATCGAATCATCCGTTCGCAACTGCAACAAATGGGAATCCGGCAAAAAACGCAATTTCAAAAGTTTACGGAAATTTAATGTCCCGCATTGGGACAGCTTTTAGAGGAAGCTTTCCTCGACGATCACGGTGTCTCCCGGCGCGATCATAAGTGGCTCTCCGGTAAGCTTAATCACGCGCGGGCTCGCCCAGCTTGCGCGCTGTAGCACGACGCTGGTCTTGTTCGCGCGCGGGCTGAAACCGCCTGCCTTGGCGATCGCCTGATAGATCGTCAGTTCCGGCGCATAGGGATATTCGCCCGGTTCACCGACTTCGCCAAGCACATAGACCGGGCGATAACCCATAACCTCGACCGAGACCTTGGGGTCGAGCACATAGCCGCCGGCCTTCAGCTGGCTGGTAACGAGCATCGCTACCTCGTTCGGGGTCTTGCCGGTGACGGCGACCTTTTCGATCAGCGGCATGGCCAGATCGCCGGCGCTGTCCACCTGGAATTCCCCGGTCAGCGACGGTTCGTCGAAGACGGTAACCTTGAGCTGGTCGCCCGCGGCGACGGTATAGCCATTGGCGATCGTGGCGTTGGCATCGGAAATGCTGGCCACCGGATAATCCGCACCACCGCAGCCCGTAAGCGCAAGGCCAAGGGCCAGACAGCTGGCTGCCATCAGCGGGAAAGTGGATTTGCGGCGGCTGGTTGCTTTGCGGGCAGGCACGGCCTTGCTGGCGTTGGCGGTCATCACGCGGGTCTCCCGTCAGATTTGAATAATTGCGAATCCCGGCATGGGATAGTTCTTCGAGCTTAAGTATTTGGCAGGCTTTCAACCATAACCAATACGGGACAACCCCTTTTGCCCGCGCGGATCGCCCCACCGGATAGGAGGGGTAGTTCCGATGCGCGTTTGCCCGGGCCGGTCAATACGACGATCATGTGACGTAGATTGACGTGACATGGATTCTGACTTGCCTGACTTCACCATCATGAACGGACAGCCGCTGGGGCCTGTGCAAGGGGGCGTGACGCTCTCTTCGCGGGGCGGCGGCCAGCGTGTCGCCAGCCTGCGAAAGGGTGGCTGCCTGCGCCGTGCGCATGATGCAAAGGCGGGGGCGGATGCGCTCGAGCGACTGGGGGCAAGCCTGTCCCCGGCAGCGCGGAGGGCCTGCGCGGAACGTGTCAAAAAGCGCGGATTGGCGCGGCTTTCGGGTGATTCTGATCCCTGCATCTGCGGCGAGCCAACGCTTCTCGCCATGGTCGCATCGTCCCTTCCGGGGCGCGCTCCGGTTGATGCCTTCAAGCGCTTTGGAGGCCCGCAATGATGCGCGCCGGTCACCCGGATCGGGCCGCACCGGGCCTGGCGATGAACGAATCGCCCGCCCTGTCGGCGCGGCTTCCACAGCCTGCGTCAAAGCGGGCGCGAAATCAGGCAGCCGCAGGGCAAGCGGGGGGTACAGCCTCGCGCCGGACGGCTGATGGACATATTCTTTCTGGTTACGACTTTGGGGGGTCGGTTATCACTACCAAGCTTCAGGGCGCTCGCCGCGCCGTTTCATTCGCACGGCCCGCAGGCCGCGTCGCAGCGACTTTCGGCGCGATCATCGCCGCAAACAGCGTCGCCAATGCGCAGCCGCTGCCGGTCTACACGCCCGAAACCCTGCTGCTGCAGCCCGGGACCAAGGGCGTTCGCGCAGGCAATGTGCTGATCTACCCGCAGCTCGACTTCGATCTTGAGCAGGACAGCAACATCTACAACCTCGACGACAACAAGGTGGACGACACCGTGTTCGTCGTGCGCCCCAGCGTCCGCATCCGGCCCGACACCGCCCGGCACGAATTCGTGCTGGAGGCGAACGGCCAGCTGCGCCGCTATTTCGATGTGAAGAGCGAAAATTCCGACCAGTACGGCGTCGGCGCGCGCACCCGTCTCGACTTCGCGGAGCGGACCGCGGCCACCGCGTCGCTGCGCTATGCCCACCGGATCGAACCGCGCGGCAGCTATGGCGATTCGCTGGAGAGCGATCAGCCGATCGAATATGACACGCTCGACGGCGCTGCGGGCCTGCAGCGCACCGGCGGCATCCTCGAACTGCGCACCGGCGGCAATTTCCGCCAGACCCGCTATGACGATGCGACGCTCGATGGTGTCCGTCTCGATACCAGCTGGCGCGATGTCGACAATTATGGCGGCTTTGCCCGCGCCGATTACCGCGTCTCGCCCAAGCTTCGCACCTTTGTCGAGCTGAAGGCGGACTGGACCGATTATCGCAGCGAACCCGACGTGCCGCGCGATTCCAACGGCTATGGCGCGCTGGTCGGCCTGCGCATGGAAGTGTCGGAGCTGATCGATGGCGAGATCGCCGTCGGCTATGCCCACCGCAATTTCGACGATCCGGCGGCAGACAGCTTCGATGGCGTCGATTTCCGCGTCTCGGGCCGCTGGACGCCGACACCGCGCTGGCAGTTCGGCCTGGAGGGGCAGCGCCGTTTCGACCGTTCGCCGCTGGCCAATGTGCCGACGGTTCTGGCGACCCGCCTGCGCTTTGTCGCGCAGCGCAGCCTTGGCCGCCGTTTCCTCGTGGGAACCGAAGTCACCTACGACAATTGGGACTATCGCGGTATCACCCGCAAGGAAACGCGCATCGGCGGTGATGCAACCCTCAGATATCTCGTGACCGATCAGCTGACGGCCTTTGCCGCAGCCGGTTACCGCGACCAGTCGGGTTCGGGCGACAACGCCCGCAACTATTCCGGTAGCAATTTCCGTATCGGGCTGAGCATAGCGCTGTGAGCGCTGCGCTGAGCCATCCTGGCCGGGACGGATCCCCGGCACCTGAATCGGCTTCGGCAGCCGGTCCTGCGCGTGCAGGCACCGTCATGGCCGGTCGCAAAGTGGAATGGACATGCCCATGAACGTTTCCCAGCAGATCATGCAGCCCGGCATGTCGGGTCGCTCCCTCGTGGAAGTCGGGGACAATCTGCCCACGCATCACGACCGGGTCGACATCTCGAAGTCGATCTCGTTCCTGCAGCGGCATTTCTGGCTGATCGCCGCCGTGGTCGCCGCCTGCATGCTGGCCGGCGCGCTGGCATCGGTGCTGATGCCCAAGACCTATACCGCGACCGCCGTCACCAGCCTTGAGACCAAGGCCGACGATTCGGTCCGTACCGAGGGGCAGACCCCGGCCGAGGCGCCCGATCTCAACGCGTCCTACGTGGAAACGCAGGTCGAGATCATCACCTCGCGCGAGATGGCGACGCGGGTCGCCAATGCGCTGGGCCTGACCGAGGGTCTGGACGATGCCGAGCGCCGCGAGTTGATCGACGATCTGCAGGAGAACGTGAGCGCGGGCCGCACCGGCGAAAGCTATGCGCTCTATATCTCCTATGATGCCGACACGCCCGAGGCGGCGGCGGATATCGCGAACGAATACGCGCAGCAGTTCACGCAGTGGAACGTGCTGGCGACTCAGAGCCGTTCGGGCGAGCAGATCGAGACGATCCGCGACCGTCTGGACGAGCTGCAGTCGCAGGCGCAGGAAGATACCGCTGCGCTGCAGAGCTATCGCATCGCCAATAATCTCCTTTCCACCTCGGGCAGTTCGCTGACCGAGCAGGAGATTTCGAGCTATAACCAGGAAGTGACCCGCGCCCGTGCGCAGGCATCCGAAGCGCAGGCCCGCCTCAACACCGCGACGGCGCAGCTGCGCAGCGGGTCGAGCGGGGAGGACGTGGGCGCGGCGCTGGGTTCGGGCGTGATCGGTTCGCTGCGTTCGCAGGAATCGACTTTGGCCGGACAGGTCGCCAATCTTTCGGCGCGCTATGGCCCCAACCATCCCGAACTGGTCCGCACCAAGGCCGATCTTGCCGAGGTCCGCAGCCGCATCCAGGCCGAGATCAACCGCGTCATCTCGAATCTTCGGTCGGAGCGTGATGTCGCCAACCAGCGCCTCGCCTCGCTGACCAGCTCGCTGGGTTCGGCGCAGGCCAAGCTGTCGGCATCGAACAAGGCAATGGTCGGCCTGTCCGAACTCGAACGCCGGGCCGAAGCGTCGCAGGGCCTCTATGAAGCCTATCTCTCCAGCTACAAGCAGCTGCTTGCGGCCGAGGGCACCGAGCGTCCCGATGCGCGCATCATCACGCTCGCCGAAGTACCGATCAAGCCGAGCGCGCCGAACACGATCCTCAACATGGCGCTTTCGCTGGTGCTTGGCGTCGGTCTCGGCATCTTCGCCGCCATGATCGCCGAAGCGACCAATCGCGGCATCACCACGCCCGAACAGATCGAGCAGGAACTGGGCCAGAACTATCTCGCCTCGATCCCGCTGCTGTCCTCCGTGTCGAAGGGCGAAGCAGGCGTTGGCGCCGTGCTGAATGAACCGCGCTCTCCGTTTACCGAGGCATTCCGTTCGCTGATGATCGCGGTGGAGCAGCAGTCCGATACGCCGGTGCAGGTGATCGCGATCACGTCCACCCTGCCCAAGGAAGGCAAGACCGTCACCTCCACCTGTCTTGCGCAGGTGCTGGCGATGCAGGGCCATCCGACGCTGCTGGTCGACTGCGATTATGTGAAGAAGGGTGTTTCCCGCCTGCTCAATCTTTCGGATGAAAGCGTTGGCCTGCTCGACGTGCTTTCCGGCAAGGCGCCGCTGGCCGATGCCATCCGCCAGGGCAGCGAAGGCCTTGCCATCCTGCCCATCGTGAAGTCGGACGAACGCGCCGAATCGCTGATGAGCGGCCCCGATTTCGAGGAATTCCTGACCGCGCTGCGGCAGGGCTTCAAATATGTGATCCTCGATCTTCCGCCGGTTCTGCCGATCGCTGCTACCCGCTCGATCGCGCAATATGCGGATACCACGATCATGCTGGCGCGCTGGCGCTCCACCACGATCCCCGCGGTTCAGGCCGCACTTCGCCAGTTGCCCCGTGGTCGTGTCAGCCGCGCCGGCATCGCGCTTACCCAGGTCGATCTTAAAAAGCGCGGCCTGTTCTCCAAGCGCGATCCTAACTTCTATTATAAAGAATATCGGGAGTATTACGCGTGAACGCGGTCCACCCCCTCAACCTGCACACCAGCGAAGCCCCCCGCGCCCGTTTCTCGGAACCGCGCGTCGCGATCGTGCACTACTGGCTTGTCTCGATGCGCGGGGGCGAGCGTGTGCTCGAACGCCTGTTGCGCCTCTTCCCGCAGGCCGATGTCTTCACCAATGTCTATGACCCGTCGAAGATGTCGAACGCCATCAACGAGGCGAAGGTCACCACCAGCTTCATCAACAAGATGCCGATGGCGCGCCGGTGGTACCAATACTACCTGCCGCTGATGCCGATGGCGTTGGAGCAGTTCGACCTTAACGGTTACGACCTGATCATTTCCTCGGAAAGCGGTCCGGCCAAGGGCGTGATCACCGATCCGACCAGCCATCACATGTGCTATTGCCACTCGCCGATGCGGTACCTGTGGGATCACTACCACCAGTATCGCAATGGCGCCAATGTGGTGGCGCGCGCGGCGATGCCGATGCTCTATCACAAGCTGCGCCAGTGGGATGTCGCGTCGAGCACGCGCGTCGACAATTTCGTCGCGAACTCGAACTTCATCCGCCAGCGCATCCTGAAGCACTGGCGCCGCGAGGCCGATGTCGTGCATCCGCCGGTTGAAACGAACCTGTTCACCCCTTCGACGGAGGTGGACGATCATTATCTGTGGGTCGGCCAGATGGTCCCCTACAAGCGTCCGGACCTTGCGGTCGAGGCTTTCAACATGAGCGGCAAGCCGCTGATGATGGTGGGCACCGGCGGCATGGAAAAGCATCTGAAGAAGATCGCCAAACCGAACATCAAGTTCGTCGACCGGCTGAACTTTGACGATCTTCGCCGCGCCTATGCCCGCGCCCGCGCGCTGGTCTTCACAGCGGAAGAGGATTTCGGCATCGTTCCGGTCGAGGCGATGGCCTCGGGCCGTCCGGTGCTGGCCTATGGCCGCGGCGGTATTCTCGACAGCGTGCTGCCGGAACAGACCGGCATCTTCTTCCCGCGCCAGACGCCGGAATCGCTGGCTGACGGCATCGCCGAGATGGAACGCTGGCTGCCGCATTTCGACCCCTCGGTCGCGGTGCGCCGGGCGCAGGTGTTCGCGCCCGAACGCTTCGACAGCCAGATCCGCTCGCTGACCGAGCAATATAGCGCGTGATCCCGGCGCCAGCGATCGACTTGCCGGCCCGGTCCGGTCAAGCCTATCGTGCGGCAACGGCAAATCGGCCATGGGCAATCGGGCAAAGCGGGGCGCCTAGCGCATGTTGACATTCGTCGGGCTGATCCAGATCGCCATCGGCATGGTGCTGCTGCTTCGTGGTTCGCTGGCATCCATGCTGGTGTTCGCGATGATTTCGGGGATGTTCGGCGGATCGGCTTCGGTCATCGTGGGCGGATCGTCGATCCCCCCGGTGCAGTTCGCGCTGGCCTTTATCTGGATCCGCATGATCATTCCGGGCAGCCGCTTCGGCCCTGCCGTGGGGCCGGCCTTTCGTGAGAATATCTGGCTGCTTGTCTTTGTCATATATGGCGTGGCCATCGCCTATGTCGGCCCGCGCCTGTTCATCGGCGACATGGAAGTATCGCCGCTGCGCGTCAGCGGGCCGACAAGCTCGCTCTATTCCACCGTCCTGCTCGAACCATCGTCCCAGAATGTCACCGCCGCGATCTATCTGATCGGCACGCTGATGAGCGCGGTCGCAACCTATGTCGCCTGTCGCTATCGGGGCGGAGCGAATGCCCTGGTGCGCGGCGCGGTGATCGTGGCATATGTCCACGCATTTACCGGCATATTGGGCGCTGTCGGGCGCGGAACGCCGGTGGACGCCGTGTTCGAGGTGTTCCGCAACGCGACCTACAGCCAGCTTGAGCAGGAGGCGAATGGCTTTGCCCGCATCAACGGGCTGTTCCCCGAACCTTCCGCATGGGCCAGCTTTGCATTTTCATGGTTCGTGCTGCTGGCCGAGTGCTGGTACCGTTCGATCGAACCCAAATCCACAGGCCGTGCAGCCGCGCTTCTTCTGCTCGTCCTTCTCGCCTCCACCTCTTCATCGGCCTATGTCGCGGTCGGGGGGTATGCGGCCTTTTTCGCGGTGCGGGTATTCATCTTCCCGCAGCTCGCCAGCCATCAGCGTATCCGCGAGGCATCGCTGATCGGGCTTGCCGCCGTCATGCTGCTGGCCGTGGCGCTGATTGCATTGCCTGCGTTCGCCGCCGCCATCCAGGACATCGCCAATGACGCATTGTTCGAAAAGGCGGACAGCGAATCCGGCCGTCAGCGCCTGTTCTGGGCGTTGCAGGGACTTGAAGCTTTCCAGGTGTCGTTCGGCCTTGGCATCGGGCCGGGCAGTTTCCGATCGTCCAGCCTGATCACTGCGATCCTGGGATCGTGCGGCGTGATCGGCATCGTCAGCTATATCGCCTATCTCATTACATTGTTCCAACCGCGCCGCGCTTCGAGCTGGGGCGTATCCGGATCATTGGCGGCGCGTCTGGGCGGTGCTGCGGGCACGGCGGCGATATTGGGGCAGATCCCTGCGCTGGTCGCCGCACCGACGCCAGTGCCATCGGGCGAATTCGCCATCGTCGCGGGTGCCGCGCTCGCCTTCCGCAAGCTGCGGACCAAAAACCCTGCTGAAAGCGATGAGGAAGAGGATGAGGGCCCCGATCTGGTTCCACCGCCATTTCGTGGCGGCTGGCGACGGGTCTGAAGCCCATTTTGCCAACCCCAAAGGAAAAGCGCGCCGCAGGATAATCCCGCAGCGCGCTTTCTCATGAGCTGAGCCTTCCTCGCGATTCAATCAGCGCGGGGAAAGGCCGGATCGACCTCGGTTCAATGCACGGCGTCGTCGCTGTCGATCGAATCGGCGATACTGCGCAGGATATTGGGCAGAACCTCGCGCATGCCGAGCATGTCGTAGAAATTCACCGTGGCACCGATCATGGCCATGCCGATCGCCTCGGGCTTGAAGCCGCTGGATACCAGCAGGCTATAGCCATCGAGCATTCGGCGCGACACATGGGCGAATGCCTCGAATGGCGGCGTCGTGCCATCACCCAGGTCCATAACCGGGGGGATCACGGGGCCGGTGTCGTCATCGTCCAAACCGTAGTCCTTCCACATAATTCACAGCTCCCGGGCTAAACTGGGGGCAGCCCTTTCCCAAACCGTGTCTGTGCGAGCCCGAAAATCCTCGAAAGCACTGGAACCGGGGCGGGGCATACCATTGCCTTGGCGCACGGTCCCGTGTCGGGCACTTGTCTCATGTCGACACAATAGGTTTGTTGTACCGCAACATGACGCAGTGAAAAGCGTTCCTATCCCAGCGCGCACGCGATTGCTCGAAATCGAAGGGAACCCCTTCCGAAAGGCTGATCCGTGCGGGTTCCGGCTGCGACAGGTACAATCGGCGCCTTGGCGCATATGTGCTTTTTCCCCTCCGCCTGAGCGGTTTATCGCACTCTTTGGCCATAATATCCGTGCCTTGCGGGGCTATATCGGGGTATATGCCCTTTAGCGGATGGCTGCTGCCCGCGCGATGACGCAAAACCGGTGTGACATCGCCCCACCGGGAATCGCAAGATCCGCAAACGGGGCGAACGGCGGCGTGCAACCGCCCTGGACGACGACGGCAAGGCAGGTGCACGGACACCGACGCAGATGCCGATTGGAACCGGCAGCAGCGATTGCCGGGACGAAGCGAAGAGAAGAGTAGAACAGACACGAATGCTTGCCCGCAAAGTCTTTGCATCTTCGGCCATCTTCTCGATCAGCCGATTCGCGGGCCGCGGACTCGATATTTTTGCCGCGCTGGTCATGGCGCGCTTCCTCTCGCCGGCCGATTTCGGTGTCGTTACGCTCGGCCTTGCCGCGCTGATGATCCTTGAAAGCTTTTCCGAACTGCCCGTCGCCGACGCGCTGGTCCGTGAAAAGGAATTGCGGCGCGCGCATCTCGATACTGCCTTCACTCTGTCGTTCCTGCGCGGGATCGCGATCGCGGCGGTGCTGATCCTCGCATCCTATCCGATGGCGCTGATCTATGACGATCAGCGGCTGGTGCTGCTCATCTGCCTCCTCGCGCTCGCGCCGCTGGCCAAGGGGCTATTGAGCCCGCTGATGGTGAAATTCACGCGGGAGGTGAACTATCAGCCGACTGCGATCATCGATGTCACCTCGCGCATCGTCGCTTTCGTGCTGGCGGTGATCTGCGCATGGTGGACCGAAAGCTATCTCTCGCTGGTCGTATTGTCGGTCACGCCGCAGGTGATCCAGGCGGTCGTCACCTATATCTGGGCCCCCTATCGCCCGCGCTTCTGTCTGTCGGAAACGCGTACGATCCTCTCCTTTGCCGGCATGGTCACGATCTCACGCGTGCTGGCCACTCTGTCGAGCGAATCCGACCGCTTCCTCATCGGCGGCTTTATTTCGAAATCGGCGCTGGGCTTCTTCTCCATGGGCCGCTCGGTCGCGACGACGGCCAGCTGGGCGGTGGCGATGCCGCTTATCACCGTGCTTTACCCCGGCCTGTCGAAGGTCCGCGATGACGAGCCGCGGTTCCGCCGGTCATATTTGCGCGGACAGGCGATGGTGGTGATGGCGATCATGCCATTGTCGCTCACGCTGGCGCTGCTGGCCGAACCGCTGGTCCGGCTGGGGCTGGGTGAGGAATGGATGGAAGTGGTCCCGGTCATGCGCGCATTGGCGCTGGTGGGCACGGTGGCGACATTGTCGATGCCGGCGCAGGCCATCGCCTTGACGCTGAACCAGCCGCGCCAGCTGATCTGGCGCGAGGCTGCGACTTTGATCGTTTCGCTGCCGACTGTCGTGCTGGGCGCGATCTATTACGGGCTGATGGGCGCGGTGATGGGCCGCGTGCTTGCTTCGCTGATCCACACGATCATGAGCCTTGAGATGGTGTCGCGCCTGTCGGGCATCACCATCATGAAGCAGATCACCAATGTCTGGCGCACCATCGTCGCCAGCGCCGTTTTCTCGCTGTTTCTGTATTTCGCGGCCGAGCATCTGACCGGCGGCGAATGGCTGTATCAGCTCCTCGCACTGGCGGTGACGGGGATCATTGGCGTGGCGATCTTTGCCGCGACGCATCTGGTATTGTGGAAACTGTCGGGTTCGCCCGATACCGGGCCGGAGCATTTCGCGATCGAGCAGGTCCAGCACATGCTCAGCCGCTTCCGCAAGCCGAAGAGCGATCCGGCGCGGTCCTGATAGCGGTCAGCGTTTGAGCAGTATATCCGCGATGATCGGATGGTGATCCGATCCCAAGCGCGGCCCGCTTTCCATTTTTTGTACCCGCACCGGCCCTTTCAGATGCAGCTGATCAAGCGGCAGGCGCAGCAGTTTGGGTGCGCCTGCGGGCCAGCTTCGAGACGGGAGTTCGGCTATGCGAAACCCATTGGCATCCGCCGCGCTTTGCACCGCATAAGTCCATGGCACCGAATTGAAGTCACCCACCATCAGCGCCGGGCCATCGACCTGCGCCGCGGCGGAAACGAGCTGGGGCAGATATGCTTCCTGATCCCCCAGTGGCCATGGCTGGTCGAGATGCACGACCACCAGAGTGAGCGGCACGCCCTTGACGTCAAAGGTCGCGACAAGGGCTGACAGCGCCTGCCGGTTTTCAGCATCGCCGCGCGCCAGCGGATGGAAGGACAGCAGCGGATAGCGCGACAGCAATATGGTCGAACAGCGCGCGGTTGCCGAACAATCGAGCATGACCGGATATTTGGCGCGCAGCCGCTTTCCCGGTCCGTCATTGATCCGCCGGCCTTCCAGCAGCACCACGAAATCGGCGTCCTGCTCCTCTACCCAGCGTGCATCCTGTGTGGTGGAGGCGCTGTTCTTGTACATGTTGTAGCTGACAAGCCGCAGCGCGATGGGGTCGGGACCGATATCGGGGCGCGGCTGGATCACGGGGCGGAAAAGCGCCGCGCCCTGCCACAATGTCAGCGCCATGATGGTCAGCGCGGCCCAGCGCGCTGCCCTTGTCCCGATACGCCACGCCGCCAGCGGCACGGCGACCAGCATCAGCGGCCACCAATAGATCGCCAGCAGATTGACGGCATCCGCCTCTACCCACCATTCACCCAGGCGCGAGACCAGCAGGCCGACAGGCGCGAGTGCCAGCACCATGACGGACAGCCGATGCCGTGTGCGGTGCGGTCCCGGTTCGGAAGGGGTGCTCACCACCGCTCAGGTCGCGAGCAGGGTTTCCACCAGCGATCGCGCAGCCGCGTCCCAGCCCATGGTGCGCGCATGCGCCAGGGCGCGTGCGGACATGGCGGCGCGATGCGGCTTCTGGCTGAAGGTGGCGATGGTGTCGGCCCATCCCTCGTCATCATCGGGTCCGACGTAGAGCGCGCCGTCGCCGCAGGCTTCGGGCAAGGCGCCGCAGGGTGCGACGATGGCAGGCGTGCCCAGCCGCATCGCTTCCAGTGGCGGCAGGCCGAAACCCTCTGTCGTGGAGGGAAAGGCGAAGACCTGCGCGTTTTCGTAAAGCGCGCGCAATTCGCCATCGCTGACGCGCCCGGCGAAAACGACATTATCGCCCACCGGCAGCCCCGCTTTTGCAAAAGCCTCACGCGGGGTGGAGCCGAACAGGACCAGCGTCTTGTCCTTGAGCGCGGGGCGCGAAAAGGCGCGCAGCAGGACCGCGATGTTCTTGTGCGCCTGCATGCTGGACAGGCCCAGCACATAGCTGCCTTTTGCAATGCCGAGCCTGTCGATGATTGTGTCATCGGCCCTGTCGGCCAGCACATGATCGCAGCCATTGTGAATGACCGTGACCTTTTCCTCCGGCGCGACGCCTGCCTTCGCGATCTGTTCGCGTGAAAAACCCGATACGGTGAGGATGCGGCGATGGCGGCGACCGCAGGCGGGCTGCTGGATCAAATACCAGCGGCGGAAATTCGGGGAATAGCTGGCAGGCGACAACACGACCTGCACGTCATGCAGCATGGTCACGGCATTCGTCCGCGCGATCGGCCCGACATTGCAGAGCGAGACCACGGTGCGGCCCCCGGCACGCAGCGGCAGGGTGGCCTGTTCCCATGCATTGCCTTTTAGCGGGCCGATAACGCGATAGGGTACGCCCAGCGCCTTTGCCCGCTCTTCCGCATCGGCGGGGATCCAAAGGTCCAGCGCGATGCGGCGGGCAAGGTCGGGCGTCGCCTCGATCAAGGCATGCGCGTGGCGCACCAGTTCGGTCGCCACGCGGTGCACGCCCACCGGTTCGGTCGCGAGGAAACGGCCGTTGATGATGAAATGACGCGCCTTGCTGCGGTCTTCGCTGCGGTCGACGGGGCGCGCCTCCGGCGCCCCCGACATTGTGGGATCTTCGCTCACGGCACTATTCGGCGCGGCAACGGGCCGGTCTTCGGGGGCAATCATGTCGTGCATACGGCGTCACGCTGCGCTGCATACGCGAACAACACAAGCGCCCAAACGGGTGATGGGCTAGAGTGCAACGACCTGCGCAGCGATCCCCATGGAGGCGAGATCTTCCATGATTTCGGTGCAATAGGCCGCGTTCATCACGATGACGAGATCGGGGTCGATCCCGATCAGCTCGCTTGGCGCGATGATGTCGTGGCCGCTTCCGGGCATGGCGCTGCCCTGCTTGTTGGGGTTGATGTCGACAACCGCATCGATCAGCTGCGGCGCGGGCAGGGAAGAGAGGAAGGCGACCGCTTTTGACCCCGAACCCCACATCACGACCTTCTTTCCCGCCTCGGCGGCGGCGGCAATCTTTTGCGCCCATTCGGCCTGTCTGCCGGCCAGGCGCTGCGCCAATACCGCGGCCAGCGAAGCGATTTCGGCGCGGTCGTCATCGGCGACAAGCGCCGGGCCCATGGCGGCTGTCGGCTCGCCGACGGTGCACTCGATGGTCAGGTACTGGTCCTCATACTGGTGCAGCACGCGCAGCGGGGTAAAGCCCGCCTTTTCGAACAGGCGCACCAGCGAACCGTCGGTGAAATAGGAGCAGTGTTCGTAATAGATATCCTCGAATGCAGCATCGGTGAGGATGCGCATCGCATTGGGGATCTGGAAGAACACCAGCGGCTGGCTCCCTTCGGTCACCGCTTCGCGGATGACGGAGAGGAAATCGAGCGTGTCGATGATATGCTCCAGCGTCATCTTGCAGATGATCGCGTCGAAAGCGCGGTCCGCCATGTCGGGCGTGAAGAAATCGCGGATCAGGGTGACGCGCTCCGCGCCCGGTGCATCCTTGATGCGGTCGGGCAGGGCGCTGGGGTCGACGCCAAGGCAATTATTGCCGCCCAGATGGGACAGCAGCAGCAGGAATTCGCCTTTGCCGCAGCCGACCTCAAGGATCTCCTTGCCGTTGAGGTCGTGCGTATCGATCAGCTCTTGCGCGAGGCGGGTGTGAAAGCGCGAGAAGGTGGGCGAGAAGCCCTGCGTTTCCTCATAGCGTTCGGAATATTCGCTGGCCCCTGCGCGGAAGGCGGCGTTGAAGATGAAGCCGCAGCCCGCGCAATGGGTCAGGCGGATATCCCCCCGCTCCACCGCAGCGGCGGCGGTGGCGTTTTCGAAAAGCAGGCACGAGCTTACCGGCACGTCGTCCTGCGCATAGATCCCGCTCAATTCTGCCGATCCGCATGACGGGCAGGCGCACAAAAGCTCGTGCTGCACTTGGGTGATCGTGGTCGTCGCGATATTCATGCACGTCAGCCTTCGATAATAATGGGTTCGGGTAGGGGAATGATGAATTTGCCGCCCGCTTCCAGATAGGCGGCCTGCTGGGCGATGATCTCGTCGGCGAAATTCCACGCGAGCAGCAGCGTATAATCGGGCCGCTCCTCGAACAGCGCTTCTGCTGGCAGGATCGGGATATGCGCGCCGGGCATCATGCGGCCCTGCTTGTGGCTGTTGCGGTCGGCGACGAAGCTGATGTGACGGCGGTCGATGCCGCAGTAATCAAGGAGCGTCGCGCCCTTGGCCGATGCGGCATAGGCAGCGATGGAGCGGCCCGATGCGCGCAGCCCCTCAATCATGTCGACAAGCTTGTCGCGCAGCAATTCGACTTCTTGCGCGAAGCCGTCGAAATATTCGCCCGACGCGATGCCGATGGCGCGTTCCTCGGCCAGCAGGTCGAGCACGCCTTGTTCGCATGCCTCCTGTTTTTCGGCAAAGACGCGCAGCGTGCCGCCATGGATGTCGTGCCGCTCCACCCGGTTGATGAAGAGGCCGTGGCGGCGAAACAGGCTGTCTAGCGCGGTGAGCGAGAAATAGCACAGATGCGCGTGGCAGATGGTGTCGAACTGCAGCCCCTCTATCAGCGAGCGCAGATAGGCGACCTCGATCACCGCGGTGCCGTCATCCTTCAGCAGATGGGCAATGCCGGCGACAAAGCCATTGGTGTCGGCCGCATGGGCGAGCACGTGATTGGCGTGGATGATGTCGGCATGGCCGCGCCGCCGGGCGACATCGCGTGCCAGATCGTGTGAAAAGAACGCCTGCAGCGTATCGACATGCGCAGCGCGCGCCGCCTTTACCGGCCCGCCGGCAGGGTCGATCCCCAGCACCGACACGCCCGCCTCGACGTAATTCTTCAGCAGGTAACCGTCATTGCTCGCCAGCTCGACAACGAGGCTGGAGCGGTCGAGCCGGCGCTCTTTCAGCCGGTCCCCTACATTGCGGCGCGCATGGGAAAGCACGGTTGGCGAGACAGACGAGAAATAGGGGTATTCGTCAGCGAAAAGCACTTCTGGCCGGACCGTTTCGGTAATCTGGACAAGCGCGCAATCTCTGCACAATGCGGCCATCAGTTCAAAACGCGGTTCGGCGCGGCGTTCGTGGTCACACGCGAGCAGCCGGTCGGCCAGCGGCGCTTCGCCCAGATCGAGGAAAACGTGAAGATGCTGCGACCCGCACGCGCGGCAGCCGGTGATCGGCCGCGACATGGGTTCGCGGTCGAAAGCCGGATTGAGCAGGCGGTCGTGCACCTGCGTCATGCGGCGGACGCCGTTATGGCTGGGCAAGGTGCCATCAGGCCGCGCTCAACTTCTCTTTCGCCGATGAGCGGAACATGGATTTGAGCGAGCGGGCGAGGCGCGGCGAGATCATGGCCGCGATCTCCAGCGCATAGCGGCCCAGTTGCTTTTTTGTCGTCGATCGCTTCAGCACTTCACGGCGCAGCGCCATGGGCGATGCCGCATCCTTCGACCGCGATGCGATGCGCAGCAGATGGGTGAGCAACTGGATATGCTCCGCCGCTGCGAAACGACCCGACTTGCCCGATTGCCAGCGGCTCCTCTCCAGCTTGTCGTCAATATTGATCGAGCGGACCTCGTGCTCCCGATTGTAGATCACCGATTGTTCGATCCGCCTGATCCGCCCGCGCACGGCCATTTCGGCGAGCAGTGCCCGATCGGACCCGTAATAGGACTGGTGCAGCATGGTGCGCGACAGCATCGAGCGGCGCATCAGGCCGAAGATCGGATAGCAGGTGCCCGAGGTGTCGAGCATGTCGGCGAAACGCCTGACCGGATCGGCATCCATCAAGGACGGCGTGTCATGCCCCATGTCCGGCAGGATCTCGCCATTGGTGCCGATGGAGATGGTGCGCGGAAAGGCGACCGCCAGCGTCGGATCATCGTCAAGCGCGGCGATGCAGGTTTCGAGCGCGGTCGGACCCAGAATATCGTCATGGGCGCACCATTTCAGATATTCACCGTCCGACAGGTCATAGCCGAGATTGTAATTGCGCGATGCGCCAAGGTTCACCGGGTTGCGGACCAGCGTGACGCGTTCGTCTCTTGCCGCGAATTCGCCGACGATGTCGGGCGTCGCATCGGTGGATGCATTATCGGTGACGATCAGGCGGAAATCGCGGTGCGTCTGGGCAAGGATGGATTCGATCGCCTGCGCGACATAATTAGCACCGTTATAGACCGGCATCGCCAGAATGACGCGACTCTTGATCAATTCCATCGAACCCCCCGGTTCCTTCACAGCTTTGGCATCTCTCCTGCCAACCGATTCACAACATGGGGGCGAGTCGTTCAATGGCGCATGCAGGCAATGGCTAACCCGATGGGATGGCGCAGGATGCGGGGCGCGATCGCCCAAAACCCGCAAAGGTATATGCGCGCGGGTCGCCTTGTCATTTCCGCGTGTCCAAAATGCCGCTTTTCACGTGACGGGCGCGTTACAACGACCTTGCCGGCAGGGGCCAAGAGCCTGCTCTACAAGTTTTTTGCAAAACGCGGGGAACCTAGGATAACGAACCCCGTTACCCGTTTCGGGTCTGCGGACCGCGACAACAGTCACCTATCCGAAAGAGGTAGGTGTTTTGCGATGAACGACTGCCATTCGTCGACGGATGGACCTCCGCACCGAGCATTGCGGATCGCCGGCACAATCGCGCGACGGGCCTGCCCGAAGGCAAGGTTGATATTCATCGATTTCAGGAAAGTATGGTGCGGTCGAGAAGACTCGAACTTCCACGGCCTTTCGGCCACAACGACCTCAACGTTGCGCGTCTACCAGTTCCGCCACGACCGCATCCAAGGAGGGGGGCAAACGAGCGCTGCCCCGTGGTAGGCGCGTGCCACTAGCAGCGAGTTATGGGCAGTGCAAGCATGCAATTGCGCTGTTTTGAAAATCTGTGTCGAAAGCGGCGAAATGCCCGCGATCAGCTGGGCTTCCAGCCGATGGTGATGTCCTGCGCCGAACGCGGCACGTCGGTCACCATTTCCGAAACCTTGACGCTTTCGCCGGGGCCAAGCTCGCTTTTGGGCGGGTCGATTTCCCAGCTGTAGACGATCCGGTCCTGCGAATCGCGCAGCACGACCAGGATCGGCGGCACGCGCTCGATCTTCGTGCCGGTATTGGTGATCGTGCCGCTGGTCGCGACCAGCTGGCGACCGTTGGGCAGGTCCTTGTGATCGAAATCGTCGCGCGAAAAATCGAGAACGAGCGATTCGGATGGCGCGCCGAAAGTCGTTTGCCCCACCGGCAGCCAGTCGGGCGCGCCGAAATAGCGCACCGCGCCATAGATGCCCGCCGCCGCCAGCACGAGCAGCACGAGGCAGATCACCACGATACGACCCGCACCGCGGCGCGGGGTGTCGAGATCTTCGTATTCGGCGTCGACCGGCTCGGGCTCTTCGTAAGGCTCTGCCACGGTTTCGGTGACGATGGTCTCCTCGATCACCACCTCTTCATAGGTGGCGGGGGAGGGTCTTTCCCCGAAAACCTCGTCCTGCTGGGTCACGCCCTCACGCGGGGAGAAGCCAGAAGGGGCGTCCTCGACCTCGGTCGTGACGGTCGGTTCTTCCGCTTCGGGCTGCTCGTCCCAACCCTCTGCCATCGGCGCGGGATCGGCGGGCGGGGCGGGCGCATCCTCGGGAGTATCGACGGGCGGCGGGCCCTCGGCCTCGATCGCCTCTTCACTGCCGGCCTGATACCAGCTGTGGCGACATTTTGCACAACGTACGGTGCGGCCCTTGGCACCGATCGCGGTGTCGGGCACCGAATAGCGAGTATGACAGGCGGGACAAGCGATCTGCATGATGTTGAATCCTAAGCCTGCCCAGCGAACCGGCACAAGTGGGACAAGCCCTGTGCCAGAGCGGTTAAGGATGTTTTCCACATTAACGGGCTTCAAATTGCCGCGATCCACCGCGATAGAGGCGCATATGACCGATAGCGAAGGACGCGAACCGCCCGAAACGGGTACCATCACGGTCGCGGCGCGGCGGTAAAGGACGATGCAGGCTAGCAGCAGCGTGGAAGGTTTCGCCGGTTCGGGCGGTATCTCCGGTTCGGGGCCGATGGGCCCGCGCCGGTCGGGCAGCAATGCGCGTGAGGCGATCGTCCGCTTCGAGAACGTCGGCCTGCGCTATGGTACCGAGCGTGAGGTATTGTCCGATGTTTCCTTCCAGCTGCACAAGGGCCGCTTCTATTTCCTGACCGGCCCGTCGGGCGCGGGCAAGACCTCGCTGCTGAAGCTTCTTTATCTGGCGCAAAGCCCGTCGCGCGGCGCGATCAGCCTGTTCGGCGAAGACGCGGTGGCGATGGACCGGGCCGCGCGTCCGGCTTTACGGCGCAGGATCGGCGTGGTGTTTCAGGATTTCCGGCTGGTCGGCCACCTGACCGTCTATGACAATATCGCCCTGCCGCTGCGGCTGGCTGGCGTTCCCGAGGAAGAAATGGCGGGTCCTGTCGACGACATGATCGACTGGGTGGGCCTTGGCCATGCGCGCGATGCGCGGCCCGAGACCCTGTCGGGCGGCGAACAGCAGCGCGTCGCCATTGCCCGCGCGGTCATTACCCGCCCCGACCTGCTGGTCGCGGACGAGCCCACCGGCAATGTCGATCCCGACATGGCGATCCGCCTCCTCAAGCTGTTTTCGGCCATGAACCGGCTGGGCACCACCGTCGTTCTGGCCACCCATGACATGAGCCTGATGGAGCGGCAAAAGGATGCCTCCGTCATGCGGCTGGTGCGCGGACGGCTCGACGATCCGACCGGCGCGCTGCGTAACCCGCCGTGGAGTTGGGGCGGATCCTCGCGCGAGGATTGGGCGTGATGCGGGTGCGCCAATGGTAAGTGTCTATTCGCCGGGCCGGCACGGGCTTCGCACAAAGCTGTCGGGCCTGACCGCCAAGGGCCGCAAATGGCGCATCAACGCAGGGTCGGACCCTGTCATCAAGCAGCGCGCCATTTCGGGGCCGGTGCCGTGGGTTATCGCCATCATGACCGCGCTGACCGTGATCGCGGCGGCGGGCGGGCTGGCACTGGGTTCGATCGCAGCGGCGGCGGGCGATGAATTGCAGGGCGGGGTGACGGTGCAGATCGCCGGGCCGCCCGAAGCGGAAGCGGCAAGGCAGGCGCAGGCCGTCGCCGCGCTGCTGGCCGATGACCCGGAAATCCGCGCCCTGCGCCGGCTTGACCGAGACGAGCGCGCCGCCCTGATCGCGCCATGGCTGGGCGATGCCGGTTTCGATGGCGAAGACGCGGACGACAATCTCCTTGTCCTGCCCGAACTGGTCGAGGTGCAATTGACGGGCGAGGCGGGCGAGGATGTGCTCGCCGATTTGCGCAGCCGCGTCGAAGCGGTCGCGCCCGATGCGCTGGTCAGCGCCGATACGTCATGGCTGGCACCCGTTGGCCGCGCGATCGAGGCGCTGCAATGGCTGGCGCTGTCACTGGTCGGGCTGCTGGCGCTGGCGACGCTGGCGGCGGTATTGCTGGCCAGTCGCAGTGCGCTGAACGCCAATCGGCAGGTGATCGAATTGATGCATCTGCTGGGCGCGCAGGATCGGCAGGTCGCCGAATTGTTCCAGCGCGCCGCCGCCGTGGGCGCGGGTGTGGGCGGGGCGGCCGGCTTTGCGGTCGCGCTGGCCGTGGTGTCCGGCCTTGCCGGGCGGTTCGAGGCATTGGGGCCGGGGCAATCGGCGGCGGGGCTGAACCCGCTTCACTGGGCGGTGCTGGCGCTGATCCCGATCATGGTGACGCTGCTGGCCGCCGTGACCGCGCGGCTGACCGTGCTGGCGACATTGCGGCGCATGGTGTGATCGCGCGGGCTGTCGGCGCCTTGCCCGCGCAAAAGCCGCATCACCGCGATTGCCGTTCGCGCATAGTCGCTCTAAAGCCGGTTAAACCATGATCCGTCGCATCCTGTCATTCATTCTGCTTGTCTGGGCGATCGGGTTCATCTGGTTTGCCATGATGCTGCCGCGGCCCGCTGGCGATGACACGACCGATGGCATCGTCGTGCTGACCGGCGGCGGCGGGCGGATCGAACGCGGGCTGGAGGCCCTGCGCGAAGGGTGGAGCCCGGAAATGCTGGTCTCCGGCGTCGGGCGAGAGGTGAAGCCCCGCGAATTCGCCGCCGAATACCGAATCGAGAATTCGCTGATGCGCTGCTGCATCACGCTGGGCTACGACGCGGTCGACACGCGCACCAATGCATCGGAAACCGCCCATTGGGTGGAGGATGGCGGCAAGACTTCGCTGCGGCTGGTGACGGCGGATTACCACATGCGGCGGGCCGCATCGGAACTGCGCCGACAGGTCGGCAGCGATATCACCATCGTGCGCGATGCGGTGCCGACCGAACCCTCGCTCGCCATGCTGTTCCTTGAATATCACAAGCTGCTGATCGGCTGGGTCGGCAATCTCCTCGATCTTTGAGGACGGCGTTGATGGCCCGGCTGCGCACGCTCCTCTTTTCGATCTTCTTCTACACCGCTTCGGTCCTGCTGGTGGTGATCGCGATGCCGATCGGGCTGGTGTCGCGGCGCGGCGTGATCGCGGCGGCAACCATATGGTGCCGCATTCACCGCTGGTGCGTGCGCTGGCTGCTGGGGGTCCGCATTCGGATCGAGGGAGAACTGCACGACGGGCAGGCGATGTATGCCCTGCGCCACGAAAGCTTTTTCGAGGCGATCGACCTGCCGATCTTCCTGCCCACCCCGCCGATCATCTTCGCCAAGATGGAGCTTTTGCGCATCCCGCTGTGGGGCTGGCTGGCGGCGCGCTATGGCATTGTCGGAGTGGAACGCGGCAAGGGCGCCAGCGCGCTGCGTACCATGCGCCGCGCTGCATTGGCCGCGAAAGAAAGCGGGCGCGATTTCGCGATCTTTCCCGAAGGGACCCGCGTGCGCGACAATGAAGCGCCCGAGATGAAGGCAGGGCTCTATGGCATCTACCGCATGGTCGAATTGCCGCTGGTCCCTGTCGCGGTGGATTCGGGCCGCCTCTATCAGCAAAGCCCCAAACGGGCGGGCACCATTACCTATCGCATCGGCAAGGCGATCGAACCGGGCCTGCCGCGCAATGTGCTCGAGGCCGAGGTGCATGCCGCGATCAACGCGCTGAACCCCGCGTTCGAGGGGCAGGTTTCAGGGGACCAGATCGACGGGCGTTAATTCTTTGGGGGCTGGTCTTTCGCGGCCCCGCTGTGGTCGCGGCGGCCGAAGTCGGGGCGCGCATCGTCCTGCCCTTCCTCGATGATCGAACGGCGCACGGCGCGCGTTTCGGTAAAGCGGTCGAACAGCGTATCCCCATCGCCCCAGCGGATCGCGCGCTGCAGGGCGGACAGATCCTCGCTGAAACGCTGAAGCACTTCGAGCACGGCTTCCTTGTTCGACAGGAACACATCGCGCCACATCGTCGGGTCGGATGCCGCGATGCGGGTAAAATCGCGGAAACCGCCTGCCGAATATTTGATGACCTCGCCGCGGGTCACATCCTCAAGATCGGAGGCGGTTCCGACGATGGTATAGGCGATCAGATGCGGAACATGGCTGGTCACGGCAAGCACGAGATCGTGGTGCTTGGCTTCCATGATCTCCACCCGCGCTCCCATTGCGGCCCAGAAGTCGGACAGCTGCCCTACCGCCGCTGCCGGGGCGTCATCCGCAGGGGTCAGGATGCACCAGCGATTGCGGAACAGTTCGGCGAAACCGGCGTCGGGGCCGGAATGTTCGGTGCCCGCAACCGGATGCGCCGGTATCACGGTCTGACCGGGAAGCGCGGCGGTGATCGCCTCGGCCACCGATGCCTTGCACGAGCCAACATCGGAAATGATGGCATCGGGCTTCAGCGCGCCCTTCAGCGCGGCGGCGGCTTCGCCCATGGCGCGCACGGGGACGCACAGCACGACGAGATCGGCGCCATCAACCGCGGCGGCGGGCGTGTCCATGATCTCATGCGCAAGGCCGATCTGGCGGGCGCGGTCGCGAACGTCCTCGCTCGCGTCGAAGGCGGTGACGCGGGCTTCGGGCAGGGCAGCCTGCGTGGCGAGCCCGATCGATCCGCCGATCAGGCCAAGGCCGATGATGGCGACATGGTTGAAAGGCTTCGTCATGATGCAGCCTTTGCCGCTTCGCGCAGGGCATGGGTGATGGCGTCCATCTGCTCGGCCGTGCCGATGGTGATGCGCAGCGCGTCTGGCAGACCCTGTCCCGGAAGATGGCGCACGGCGTAACCGGCATCGGCGATCGCCGCCATCGCGGTCTCGGCCTTCAGCGCTCCTTGGAACAGGACGAGGACGAAATTGGCGTGGCTCTCCACCGCGCGCAGGCCGTGATTGCCGAGCGATTCGATGCACTCGACGAAACGCGCGCGTTCGGCTGCGTTGTGATCGCGGGCGCGGCGCACGAAATCCCGGTCTGCCACGGCGGCCAGCGCCATGGCCTGCCCGGTGTTCGACACGTTGAACGGCCCGCGAATGCGATTGAGCGCGTCGATGATGGCAGGTGCGCCATAGCCCCAGCCGATGCGTTCTCCTGCAAGTCCGTAGATCTTGGAAAAGGTGCGCGTGACCAGCACGTTGCCATGATCCGTCGCCAGCGCGATGCCGCCATCGTCCTGCCCGTCGAGGAGATATTCGCCATAGGCCTGGTCGACGACCAGCAGCACGTCTGACGGCAGGCCCGCGTGCAGGCGCGCGACTTCATCGGCGTCGATCCAGCGGCCGGTCGGGTTGTTGGGATTTGCGAGGAAGACGACCCGCGTCTTTTCCGTCACCAGCGCCAGCAGCGCATCGACATCGGTGCCGTAATCGCGGTCCGGTGCGACCACCACGCTCGCGCCGCAGCGGCGGGTGGCGATGTCATAGACTGCAAAGCCATAGCGGACATGGATGATTTCATCCCCCGGCCCGGCATAGGCCTGCGCCGCGATGTGGAGAATTTCATCGCTTCCCGTGCCGCACACGATGCGCGCGGGGTCGAGGCCATGGACTTCTCCGACCGCGGCGCGCAGCGCCTTGCTGTCGGGGTCGGGATAGCCTGCGGGCGCCTTGGCGCGGGCGGCCAATGCCGCCTCGCTGGTGCCCAGCGGGTTCTCGTTCGCAGACAGCTTGATCAGCGGCTTGCCGTCCGCTCCGGCGGACTTGCCGGGGACATAGGCATGGATCGCCTCGATCCACGGTTTCATGCGCGGTCCGGTCACGGTTCGATCATTGCCCTTATCTGCCATGGCGCAGCGCTCTAGCCTTACCCGGCGGCAATGCAAATGGAACATTTGAAACATCTGGCATACCCGTGTTGACAGCGCGGCGATGTCAGCCCAATCGCCAGCCATGGCCGACGCAAGCCCTATCGAGACGCATGCCCATGTCCTGACGCTGGCAGAGCCGCTGCCGCTCGACAGCGGGCGCGCGCTTGCGCCGGTGGAAATCGCGTATCAGACCTATGGCCGGCTGAATGCGGCAAAGGACAATGCGATCATCGTCTGTCATGCGCTGACGGGCGATCAGCACCTGGCCAGCCCGCACCCCAAAACGGGAAAGCCCGGCTGGTGGAGCCGCGTGGTCGGGCCGAACCGGCCGATCGACACCAATCGCTTTTTCGTGATCTGCTCCAATGTGATCGGCAGCTGCATGGGTTCGTCCGGACCATCCAGCATGGCCGATGACGGCGCGCCCTTTGCGATGCGCTTTCCCGTCATCACCATCCGCGACATGGTTCGCGCGCAGGTGGCGCTGATCGACCATCTCGGCATCGATCGGCTGCACGGCATCGTCGGCGGGTCCATGGGCGGGATGCAGGCGCTCAGTTGGGCGGCCAATTTCCCCGAACGCTGCGGCGCGGTGCTGGTGCTGGCCTCTGCCCCGCGGCAGTCGGCGCAGAACATCGCGTTCCACGAAGTCGGGCGGCAGGCGATCATGGCCGACCCCGAATGGAAGGGCGGCGATTACTACACCGCCGATCTCGACGATCCGCGCAAGGTTGGGCCCGAAGCGGGCCTCGCCGTGGCGCGCATGGCGGCGCATATCACCTATCTGTCGGAACAGGGGCTGACGCAGAAATTCGGGCGCAGGCTGCAGGACCGCGATGCCAAGACTTTCGGCTTCGACGCCGATTTCCAGGTGGAGAGCTATCTGCGTTATCAGGGGCTGGCCTTCACCGACCGCTTCGATGCGAACAGCTACCTCTATATCACCCGCGCCATGGATTATTTCGATCTTGCCGAAGAACATGGCGGCAGGCTGGCCAATGCCTTTGCCGGGCTGAAGACGCGCATGTGCCTCGTCAGCTTCGATACCGACTGGCTGTACCCCACCAGCGAATCGCGCGCCGTCGCCCATGCGGTGAACGCGGCCGGAGCGCCGGTCAGCTTCGTCGAACTGTCCGCGCCATTCGGGCATGACAGCTTCCTCCTCGATGTGCCCGCGCTCGACCGCGTGATCGAGGGGTTCCTGTGATGGCGACAACGGCACGCCTGCGCCCCGACCTTGCGATCATTGCGCGCCATGTGCCCGAAGGGGTGCGGGTGCTGGATGTCGGCTGCGGCGATGGGGAGCTGATGGCCGCGCTTACCGAAAAGAACTGCGATGCGCGCGGGCTGGAAATCGAGCCTGCCAATGTCGCCACCTGCGTCGCGCGCGGGCTGTCGGTGCTGCAGGGCGATGCCGACAGCGACCTGTCCTATTATCCCAATGACAGCGTCGATGTCGCAATCCTGTCGCAGACCTTGCAGACGACGCGGCGGCCCGATCTCGTCATCGACCAGCTCTTGCGTATCGCGCCGCGCTGCTTTGTCTCCTTTCCCAATTTCGCGCATTGGCGGGTGCGCGCGTCGCTGATGTTCGGCGGGCACATGCCGGTCACGCGTCTGCTGCCCGAACGCTGGTACGACACGCCCAATATCCACCACGTTACCATCGACGATTTCCGCGCCCTGGCGGAAGGGCTGGGCTGCGCGGTAAAGGGAAGCTGGTTCCTGAAAGGCGGGCATGAGACAGGCAGCATCGCGGCCAATCTGCGCGCCGAATATGCGGTGTTCGCGCTGGCGCGGAGCTAAGGCTTTCCGCCGTTCGGGGGCGACTATCCCCGTCTTCCACAGGCCGCGAAAAATATATCGCCCCGCTTCCATCTTGAAGCCGGTGCGAGGGACCGGCATTACCCTTGTCCATGAGCCCGTCAGAACCGATTCAACTTCACCCCGTCGCCCTGCCCGAAAAGGCCGAAGAGGGCCGCGCCCTGCCCGCAAACGTCGAGGCGGAGGCCGCCTTTCTGGGCGCGGTGCTGATCGACAACCGGGTGATCGAAGAGCTTCCGGTTACGCTCGCGCCGAATCATTTCTTCGAACCCCTCCACGCCCGCATCTTTGAGCGCATCATCGCATTGCTCGACCGCAAGGCGGTGGTGACGCCGGTGACGTTGAAGCCCTATTTCGACGATGATGACGGGCTGAAGGAACTGGGCGGCATCTCCTATCTCGCGCGGCTGACCAGCGACCCGCAGGCGTTGCTGGCCCCGCGCGAACTGGCGCAGCAGGTGTTCGACCTCGCGCTATTGCGTGAACTGGTGGCGGTGGGCCGCGGGCTGGTCACCGATGCGATGGACACGTCCGAAAACGTCGAGCCGATGCAGCAGATCGAGCGGGCCGAGGGCGCATTGTTCAAGGTCGCCGAAGGCGCATCGACCGGCAATGAAACGCAAAGCTTCGCGCAGGCGACCCGCACCTCGATCAAGATGATCGAGCAGGCGCTGAATTCGGGCGGCCATGTCTCGGGCACGACCACCGGCTTCACCTCGATCAATGAAAAGACCGGCGGGCTTCACGATTCCGACCTTATCATCCTTGCCGGACGTCCCGGCATGGGCAAATCCTCGCTCGCGACCAATATCGCCTTCAACACCGCCAGCCGGCTGAAGCGCGATCTGGATGACGGCATTCCCGAGGACGAATCGGTGGGCGGCGCGGTGGCGCTGTTCTCCCTTGAAATGAGCGCGGACCAGCTCGCCACGCGTATTCTGGCCGAAGCCGCCGGGATCAGCTCGTCGAACCTGCGCATGGGCAAGATCAGCCGCGAGGATTTCCAGACGCTGGCGCGCACCAGCCAGGAACTCAACGACCTGCCGCTTTATATCGACGATACGCCGGGCCTGACGATTTCGGCCCTGCGCGCGCGGGCGCGGCGTTTGAAGCGGCGGCACAATATTGGCCTTGTCATCGTCGACTACCTGCAGCTGCTGCAGGGTTCGGGCCGCGCCAGCGACAATCGCGTGAACGAGATTTCCGAAATCTCGCGCGGGCTTAAGACGCTGGCGAAGGAGATCCAGGTCCCGGTGATCGCCTTGTCGCAGCTCTCCCGTGCGGTGGAGCAGCGCGATGACAAGCGCCCGATGCTGTCTGACCTTCGCGAATCCGGCTCGATCGAGCAGGACGCCGACATGGTCTGGTTCATCTATCGCGAAGATTATTACGTCCAGTCGCGCGAACCGAAGCGCCCGCTGGAAACGGACGAGGCCAAGGTCCACGAAGCCCACGCCGCATGGGCCGCGGAAATGGAGCGCGTGTTCGGCCTTGCCGAGCTGATCGTCGCGAAACAGCGCCACGGCTCCACCGGCAAGGTGCGACTGCGGTTCGAGCCGCGCATCACGCGCTTCTCTGACCTGGCCGAAGATGATTACCACTCGGATTACGAATAGAAAAACGCCCGCTCTGGGGGCGCGGGCGTAGTTGGCTTCAATCGGAAACCCTTGATCCGGAATGCCGGGCAGGCTTGGGGGAAGCCTGCCCGGCGCAGGAGCGTGTCAGCCGTTCACGAAGTTGTCGATGCGACCGGTGATGCGGGCAACCCGATTCCGAAGCAGGTTGAGCCGCTCAGCCCGGACCTCCTCGCACTCGAGATCAATGATCGCCTCGAGATCGAGCGGCACAGCAGCGAGATAACGCCTGAGGACCTCGTTCTCCTGTTCGAGATTTTGCACGCGATGGGAAAGATTCGCGACCATGTCCGGGTTCTCTTGCTTCAACTGCATTGTCCGCGCCCCTGCTTTGGATCAATTTGTTCTATGATTGCTGCCATCCATTGTGTCAATAGGCCAAAATGCTTCAAAATTTGGCTTATGCCTATCATTTTGACTAGTTTTCGCTCGTGCGAACATAGGATTGAGCGCTTGGCGCGTGTTGTGCTAAACGCTCGCCATGCCGCACTCCATATCTTCAACCCAGATCGAAAACCTCGTGCGTAAGGCTGCGACAGCCTTTTTCCGCACGGATGCGTACGGCACCCCGGTGGAATTTTCTGGCTGGTCAGCCATGACCGGGCAGGAAGGGGCCGAGGTCACGGATGGCGGCTGGCTTGATGCCGTGCATGACGATGACCGCGAACGGGCGATGCATGCCTGGGAAACCTCCGTCGATCACGGGACCGAATACAACACCGAATTTCGCGTTCGCGCCAAGGATGGCTCGTTTCACTGGATGAATGCGCGTGCGGTCGCGATTTTCGATGAAAACGGGAATGTCAGCGGGTGGGTCGGCATGATGCTGCCCGTCCCCGGCGTGCGCCGCGAACCATCGGCGGTGAGCGGCGGCGCGGCCGACGATATTGCGCCCGGCGCCCTGCGCGCGGCGCGGGCCATGCTGAACTGGTCGGCCGAGGAAATGGCCCAGACGGCAGGCATCTCGCGCTCTACCGTGCGCCGGATGGAGAGCGAGGAGGAGAACCGCTCGATCCATCGCAATACGGCGGCGCTGGTCATTCAGGCATTGCGAGGGGCCGGACTGGATCTGCTGGTGCAGGACGGAACCGTGAACGGGGTCCGGCTCAAGCCTGCTGCGGCAAGCGCGAATGTCGTGTCATTCCCCGGCGGAAACGTGCAGAGCGCCTGAACCGCGCGGGCCAGCCGCGCTGCGGTTCAGGCCGCGAAGCCGCAGCCATGCCGCATTGGCCAGTACGGATGCGGCCAGTATCACCAGCACCATCGGCATGGCGCTATCGGTCCCGAGCAGGGCGACAAGCGTGGAGGTGAGGAAGGCGAAGCCGAACTGGAGCGCGCCGATGGCGGCCGAACCGATGCCCGCCGCAGGCGCGGCGCGCATGGCGGCATCCATGGCATTGGCTGTCAACAGACCCACCATGCCCAGCGTGAACCACAGCGGCACCACGATCAGCCAGAAATCGCCGCTGAGCGCAGCCGTCACCAACAGGGCCGCGCAAGCGGCAAAGACGGGCAGCCCGCGATTGAGAAGCTGGTCGGCATCGAAGCGTTTGAGCAACATCGAATTGAGCTGGCCGAACACGACAAGCGCCGAAGCGATGACCCCGAACAAGATGCCATATTCCGTCGCGCTCAACCCGAACACGCCCTGAAAAATGCCAGAGGACCCGGTGATGAACGCGAACATCGGGGCCTGCACGAAGCCGACGGTGAGAGCGGGAAGGATAAAGACAGGCGTTCGGGCAAGCCGCGCGAACGTGCCCGCAGCCTTTCGCATCGCGCCGGGCTGGCGATCGGATCGCGGCAGGGTTTCGGGAATGAGCGCCATGCTGAGGAAAAGGGCGGCGATCCCCACGGCCAGCATGCAAACAAAGATCGATTGCCACCCGAACGCAGCCAGCAGCAGGCTGCCGAGGAAGGGCGCGAGAATGGGCCCCAATGTCATCAGCATGACAAGGATGGTCAGCACCTGCGCCGCCTTACGCCCGCGATAGATGTCGGCGATGATCGCGCGGCCCACGACCATCCCGGCGCAGGCACCGATCGCCTGAAACAGGCGCAGCGCGTTGAAGATGGTCACGTCGCGCACCAGCAGCAGGCCAAGGGAGGTCATGCAGAACAGCATCGTTCCGGCCAGCAGCGGCAGCTTGCGCCCATGCGCGTCGATCAGCGGCCCGATGATGAACTGCCCGATGCACAGGCCAAAGAAGAAGATCGAGAGCGACATCTCGGTCGCGGAGGCGCTGGCGTTCAGGGCGCGCGCAAGATCGTCCATCGCCGACAGATACATGTCGGTCGCGAGCGGCGGGAATATCGAGAGCAGGGCCAGCACGCCGATCATCAGCGCAGCGCCGAAGGTGCCTTGCCGCGTGGTCGCGGGTTCGTTTGTATCGGTCATCGTCATCCATGCTCTTGCAGACAGTGACGCTTATTTATAGACTATAGTCCAATAATTAAACCCCATGGTTCGGGATTCGAGGGAAAAAGCCATGAACGACGAAGCCGAAGCCGAATCCGGCGTCGACGCCGGTGATGCCGTTACCCCGCCCGCCACCGCGCCTGGCAGGCCGCGGGACGAGGAGGCAAGCGGCCGGATCCGCGCAGCCGCGCTGAAGCTGGTGCGCGAGGAGGGTTATGGGCAGGTCTCGATCTCGCGCATTGCGAAGGAAGCGGGCGCTGCGCGGCAGACGCTCTACAACCGCTGGCCGACAAAGGCCGAACTGGTGCTCGATGCGTTCTTTGCGCAGGCAAATGCGATCGCGGCGCGGCCCGATCCTGCGCCGGATGTGCCGCGCAGCATCGTGTTGCGCGATTTTCTTTGCGACATTTTCGCGCATCTCCAACGCGATGGCGCAGCCCTGCGCAGCCTTATCGCCGCCGCGCAGCAGGATGAGGATTTTTGCGCCATTTTCCGGACCCGCTTCGTCGAGCCGCGCGGCCACATCGTCGAAGAGCTGCTGCGCGACGCACAGAAGCGCGGAGAGCTTGGCGCAGGGCGTGATACCGCGATGCTGACGGCGCTTGTCCATGGCGCCTTCTGGTACCGCCTGCTCAACGGGCAGGCGCTGGACGACCGGCTGGCGCAGGGCATCGTTGCCGAGATATTCGGCGGCTAGAGGCCGAGGTTGAGCTTTCGGCTGACAGTGTAATCTGCGACGCCAACAAGGAACCAGCTGAGCCGCCAGCGCAGGCGGTTCCACCATGTCGCGCGGGCCGCGTGCAG
This sequence comes from Croceicoccus mobilis, assembly GCF_001661965.1. Lineage (GTDB taxonomy): Bacteria > Pseudomonadota > Alphaproteobacteria > Sphingomonadales > Sphingomonadaceae > Croceicoccus > Croceicoccus mobilis. The sequence continues at coordinate 252,899 of NZ_LYWZ01000023.1, read as the reverse complement.
TGCGGGCGTGATCTCCTCGCTGGCGGGAAGGTGCTGGGCAATGAACTCGCGTATGCGCTGCGCCAGTGCCGCGTCCTCTATCCGAAGCATGAGTTCGAGGTTGAGATACAGGCTGCGCATGTCGAAATTGGCGCTGCCGATATAGACCGCATCGTCAACGACGATGAGCTTCGTGTGCAGCTTGCACGGCTGGAATTCCCATATCCGTGTGCCGCGTTTCAAAAGATAGCGATATAGCGCGCGCGTCGCGCCGATGGTTGCCGCATTGTCGGATTTGCCCGCCATGACCAACCGCGCGCTGCCGCGCTGTGCGATTCGCGCGATGCGCCGCACCAGCCGTTTGTGCGGGGAGAAATAGGCCATCATCATGTCGAGCCTTTCGGCCCGGATCAGATCCCGCGACACGCTGGCTGCCCATGTCGAGAGGCCCCGCGTCGGCCCGCCGACCAGCAGGCGCACCGGACCCGTACCCGGGTCCCAGCCACGAATGATACGGCGAATGCCCGACCAGCGCGCCCTGGCGTCGGCGGTCCAGTTGCTGATCTTGGCATACCAGTCCACCAGCGCATCGACCGCGCTCCCCTCGACCACGATGGCAAGGTCGTTCCAGCCATTCAGTGAGGGCGGATCGAAATAGTCGTTCTCTACATTGAAGCCGCCGATCATGGCGCGGGTCTGGTCGGCGATCACGATTTTCTGATGGTTGCGGATCAGATAGCGATGCGACGGTCTGGAAACGAATCGCGCGTGATGGCCGCCAGCTTCGCGCAATGGCTCCAGGAATGCCTCGGTCGCAGATGCGCCGAAACCGTCAAGCAGCAGGGTGACATCGACCCCGCGCCGGGCGGCGGCCACCAGCGCATCGCGGACCCGGCGCGATGCCTCGTCCTCGGCGAATATGTAGAAGCACATGTCGAGTTTTGACCGCGCCGATCCGATCAGTTCGATCAATGCGGCAAAACGGTCCTTGCCCGCGGGATAAAAGGTCAGTGATTGCCCCTGCGCCTCGACATGAAAGGGATCGGGATCGCGATAGCCTGCCGCTGCGTGCTTGCTGTCGGTCTCTATCGGCTCGGCCTTTCCCATTGACACCAGATGGGGAGGCGGGCGCAAAGCGGCAAGTGCGGGCGATTTTCTTGACTCTGCAGCGATCACGCCCTAGTTGCAGCCCTTTCCGACAGGACATTCATTTTACACGGAGTGCCCCATGGCGCGCGTTACCGTCGAAGATTGCGTCGACAAGATCCCGAACCGTTTCGATCTCGTGCTGCTGGCCGCCCAGCGTGCGCGCGAAATTTCGGCCGGCAGCGAGCTGACCGTCGACCGCGACCGCGACAAGAACCCGGTCGTCGCCCTGCGCGAAATCGCGGAGCAGACCGTTAAGCCGACCGAGCTGAAGGAAACGCTGGTCCAGGGCATGCAGAAGGTCGCCGTGGACGACGATGACGAGATCGATGAAGTCGGCTCGCTCTCGCGCTCGGCAGAGGCGCTGCGCCTGACCGCTGCCGCGCCGACGCGCAACACCTCGATCGGGTCCGATTACGACGGCTGATCGCGGCGAGATTACAGATCACCAAGAGGGCGGTTCCTGACGGAGCCGCCCTTTTTGTTTGCATCTGCAGCACCGCCCTTCACGCGGGCCCGGCCATGATTATAGTCGCAGCTCAGACATCCGGGGGGAAACAGCGGACATGAGTGATCTGACCGATGGATTCGGCACGGCGATGGAAGGCGGTGCCTATTCGCGCGCGGTGGAGCGCGAGACGGCAGGCACAGGCGCGGCAAAGGGCGGGAAGGGGCACTTCCACGAACACGCCTGCCTTAACTGCGGGACCGAGCTGATCGGATCGCATTGCCATAATTGCGGGCAGGAGGCGCATCTCCACCGCACCATCGGCGCGTTCTTCCACGACCTGCTGCACGGTGTCCTCCACCTTGACGGCAAGATCTGGCGGACATTGCCGATGCTGGCATTCAAGCCGGGTAAGCTGACCCGCGATTACATCGAGGGGCACCGCCGCCGCTATGTCTCGCCGATGGCGCTGTTCCTGTTCTCGGTATTTATGATGTTCGCCGTGTTTTCGATGCTGGGCCTGTCGGTCCCGACCGACCTGAAAGGGCCTGCCATTGGCGATGAGCAGGTGGAGCCTGCAGTGGCGAATCTCGACGCCGAGATCGAAGCTGCGCAGGATCGGCTTGCCGATGAAGAGGCAGGCAGCGCGGCCTTCACCAATATCCAGCGTGAAATCGACAGTCTAAAAGCGGCCCGCAAGACCGTGACCGGCATCGCAAAGAGCGACGAGATCGTCGCCGAAGGGAAAACCGGCATCGCGAGCATCGACAAGGGGCTTGAGAAATGGCGGAAGAACCCCTCGCTCATGGTCTACAAGCTGCAATCGAGCGGCTACAAGTTCTCCTGGCTGCTGATCCCGATCTCCATGCCGTTCGTCTGGCTGATGTTCGCGTGGAAGCGGCGCTTTGGCCTTTACGACCATGCAGTCTTCGTAACCTATTCCATCGCCTTCATGTCGCTGTTGTTCATCGTGGCCAGCATCGCGGGCGTGATCGGTGTGCCCGCTGGCTGGATCTGGCCACTATGCATCGCGATCCCGCTGGTCCACATCTACAAGCAGCTGAAATATGGATATGAACTCAGCCGTTTCGGCGCGTTCGTGCGCACCTTCGCGATGACTTTCGTGGTCGGCATCACGACCATTATCTTCCTCTCCGTCCTGTTGCTTCTTGGGGTCATGGGTTGAAACATGCTTTTACCGTCGGGCCGGTCTCGCTCGACGATACGCAATTGCGCGCTTTGCTGATGCTGCATCTTGCCGGAATGCACGAAAACTCTCCGCCCGATGCCGTCTTCGCGCTGGACCTTTCGGGCCTGGCCGTGCCTGAACTGACGATGCTGGGGGCATGGGCCGGGGACAGGCTAGCGGCGATGGGCGCGCTCAAGCTGCTGGGTGACGGGCAGGGAGAGGTAAAATCCATGCGCACCCACCCGGATTTCCTGCGGCAGGGCGCTGCGGCCGCGCTGCTGGAGGCGATTATCGCACAGGCGCGCGGCAAGGGGCTAACCCGGCTCAGCCTCGAAACCGGGAGCGGCGACACATTCGAACCGGCGCTGGCGCTATATCGCAGGCGCGGCTTCGTAAGCGGCGAGGCGTTCGGCGATTACACCGCCAGCGCCTTCAACCAGTTCCTGCATCTCCCTTTGAATTGACGGGTCAGTCCGTACCGTCGAGCTTCCCGTCGCCCTGATTGGGATCGGTCTGCTCGTCCTCGACCAGTTCGCCGCGCAGATCGGCGGCGCCTTCGGCGACCTTGTCGGATGCCACGATCGCGCCCTCGCGCAGCGTGTCTTCGACGACTTCGGCATTGTCGCGCGTGTCGGCGGCAGCCCGTTCCGCGGTTGTCGCGGCGTTCTGCTGCGTTTCTTCGGAACAGGCGGCAACGCCGAACAGCGGCACGGCAGCCAGCGCGGTGAAAATCAGGAACTTGCGCATCTTGGGCACCCCATCACAGATTTCTCGATGCTCAAGATACGCTTGGCCCCGCCGCCACGTTCCCCAAGGGGTGTGACGGCGGGGCCGAAGTAACGTGGCAATCTGCGTCGATCAGGCGCCTTGCGGCGTGGCCCCGTCGCCAGAGAAACGCTTGCCCGCCTTGGGCACGCCAAGGCTTCCGGTCGAAACCGGACGCGCCGGGCCGCTCGGCTGGTCGGGACGGTCGATCTTGCCGCTGTCAAGCAGCTGGTCGATTTCGTCGCCGGTCAGCGTTTCATATTCAAGCATCGCCTGGGCCAGCAGGTGGAGCTTGTCCTCCTGCTCGCGAAGCACGTCGTTTGCGCGAACATGCGCGTCCTCGACGAGCTTCTTGATCTCGGCGTCGATCAGCTTGTTGGTCTCCGCCCCGGCAAAGGTGCGCGCGGTCTGGCCCGCCCCCAGATAGCCTTCCTGCGTCTGCTCGTACTGAAGCGGACCCAGCTTGTCCGACATGCCCCATTTGGTGACCATGTTGCGGGCAAGATCGGTGGCATACTGGATGTCGGAAGAAGCGCCCGAGGAAACCTTGTCATGGCCGAAGATGATCTCTTCCGCCACGCGTCCGCCCATGGCGACGGCAAGATTCGCGTGCATCTTGTCACGGTGATAGGAATAGCTGTCGCGTTCCGGCAGGCGCATTACCATGCCCAATGCGCGGCCGCGCGGGATGATCGTGGCCTTGTGGATCGGGTCAGATGCCGGCTCGTTGATCGAAACAAGCGCATGGCCCGCTTCGTGATAGGCGGTCATCTTCTTCTCGTCCTCGGTCATGACCATCGAGCGGCGCTCGCTGCCCATCATGACCTTGTCCTTGGCGTCCTCGAACTCCTGCATGGCGACCAGCCGCTTGTTGCGGCGGGCGGCAAGCAGCGCAGCCTCGTTCACCAGATTGGCGAGGTCGGCACCCGAGAAACCGGGCGTGCCGCGCGCGATGGTGCGCGAATTCACGTCGGGAGCCAGCGGCACCTTCTTCATGTGAACCGACAGGATCTTCTCACGCCCGTCGATGTCGGGAACGGGCACCACGACCTGACGGTCGAAGCGGCCCGGACGCAGCAGCGCAGGGTCAAGCACGTCGGGGCGGTTGGTCGCCGCGATGATGATGATGCCCTCGTTCGCCTCGAAACCGTCCATCTCGACCAGCAGCTGGTTCAGCGTCTGCTCGCGCTCATCGTTGGAATTGCCAAGGCCATGGCCGCGCGAACGGCCGACCGCGTCGATTTCGTCGATGAAGAGGATGCAGGGCGCGTTCTTCTTCGCCTGCTCGAACATGTCGCGCACGCGGCTCGCGCCGACGCCGACGAACATCTCGACGAAATCCGAACCCGAAATGGTGAAGAAGGGCACGCCCGCCTCACCCGCGATGGCACGGGCGAGCAGCGTCTTGCCGGTACCGGGCGAACCGACCAGCAGCGCGCCCTTGGGGATCTGGCCGCCCAGCTTCGAAAAACGCGACGGGTCCTTGAGGAACTCGACGATTTCCTCCAGTTCCTCGCGCGCTTCGTCGATGCCGGCGACATCGGCGAAGGTTACGCGGCCCTGCTTTTCGGTCAGCAGCTTGGCCTTCGACTTGCCGAAACCCATTGCGCCGCCAGCGCCGCCGCCCTTTTGCACCTGCCGCAGCGCGAAGAACGCGATGCCGAGGATCAGGAGGAAGGGAAGCGAATTAAGGAGGATGATGAGCAGCAGGCTCTGCTGTTCAGGCGCGGCACCCGAATATTCGACGCCGTTTTCCTGCAGCAGTTCGGTCAGGCCGGTGTCATTCGGCACCGGCGTGGTCGAAAACGGCTGATCGTTCTTGAGCGTGCCGGTGATCCGGTCCTCGCCAATCTGCACTTCGCGCACGCTGCCCTCGGCGACGGAATCGCGGAAGTCGGAATAGCGGATCTGCGTCCCCTGCGCCGGGCCCCGTTCGGAAAAGAGCGAGACGACGAGGAGCAGGGCAAGAAAGATGCCGCCCCAGATCATCAGGCTCTTCAGCCAGGGATTGCCGCTCGGCTGTTCGTCCTTGTTCATTCGCTTAAGAATCCTTTCCCCCCCAATTTAGGGTCGCGATGGTGAATGGCAAGCAAACGCGGGGGTGCGAAAGGCACGATTCAGCCTGATTTTCTCGGACCCTCGCGGGTTAATCGCCATTCGGGGGCATTTGCGGGCCCATGCGCGGCGCAGCGATAGCCTGCCAGCGTGGCGACGCCGCCCGATTCGAGCGTGCCAAGAAGTCGTTCGATTTCCCCACCGCGCGGCGCGCTGCCCAGCTGTGCGAACAGTTTTTCAAGCACGCGATAGCGCACGGCCCTTGCTTGCGATTGCGGGTTATAGGCTGCGGTTTCGCCATCGGCAGTCAGGCTGACGCGCGCCGAAAACTCGGCATCGACGACAGCCTCCAGCGCGTCAAAGGCATCGCGCAAATGGCGCGCGCTACCGGCAAGGCGCATTGGGTCGAGCCAGTTCGCCTGCGCCATGGCGGCGCGGATTCGGGCGCGGTCATAGCGCGGATCGGTGTTCGACGGATCGATTACCGGGGTCAATCCCTCAGCATCGCAGATCGCGGCGAGTTCGGCGCGCGACCATTGCAGCAAGGGGCGGACAAGCCCAATGTCGGCAGCCATCGGCATCGGACGCGATGCGCGCATGGCGGCAAGCCCTTTCAAACCCGATCCCCGGTTCAGCCGCATCAACAAGGTTTCGGCCAGATCGTCGGCGTGATGGGCAGTGGCGACGGCGGCAATGCCTTCACGGCGCGCCCAGTCGCCCAATGCGCGATAGCGTTCCTTCCGGGCATTGGCGGAAAGATTGCCATCCTGCGAAACGGACACGGGAATCGTCTGGTGCGCGATTCCGCGATTTGCGCAGACCCCGGCCACCATGGCGGCTTCTTCCGCGCTTTCGGCGCGCAGCCCGTGATCGACCGTCGCCGCAGCGATTGAGCCGGGGAATGCCCATTGGGCGAGGATCAGCAGGGCCAGCGAATCCGGCCCGCCCGATACCGCGATGCCCAGCCTGCTGCCGGGCAGGATCAGCGGCGCGCAATCATCGCGAAAGCGCGCCGCCAGCTCATTCAGATCAAGGGGCGTATCAATTGCAGCCCGCCTCGCGGCCCGTCTCGTTCGCGATGGAAGAGAGGCGGCCAGCCGCTTCATTCGGATAGACACGGCGGAATTCGGACAATGCCTCGCAGCTCTTTGTCTTATTTCCCAGCGCGAGGGTGGCGCGGGCGAGATACACGAGGCTGTCGGGCGCGCGCTCGCCGCTGCGGTTGTTGAGATAATTGGCGAGAAACGCTTCGCCCGCCTTGCCCGGCTGGCCTTCATCCAGCCACGAACGCCCGATCAGATTGCGCGCCCAGCTGGCGCGGCGGTGATCGGGGTAGAGATTGACGACCTTCTGCAGCTCGGTCCGGGCAGGGCCATACTGGCCCGCGTCCCACAGGCGATAGCCATAGACATAGGTGTCGTCGGCATCATCGCCGGTCGAGGGTTTCTCGATCGCGGCGACAGGCGTGGTGGGTGCGGGCGCGGCGGCAGCCGGAACCGGAGCGGGGCCGGGGGTCGGGGTGCCGCTCATGGCGCTCAGATTATTGCCCATCGCGGTATCGGCGGCTGCGGCGACATCGGCAGCAGCCGGATTCTGCATGGCCCGGAACTGCTCGGCCTCGGCCTCAAGCTGTTCGACCCGCGCATTCATCAGGCGCATCGCATTGGTGTTGCTCTCGACCTGCGCGGTCAGGCTCTGCAATGCCGATTCCACCGAATCCATGCGGGCGAGAAGATCGGTCACCGGTCCGGATGTGTTGAAGGCAGGGTTCGTAGCCTGCGTTTCGGGGGCGACGATTTCGGGCTGGAAATATTTGTCGCTGCCGCCGGGGAACACCTTGCGCTGCAGCGCCTTCACTTCGGCCTCCAGCTTGCGGATCCGCTGCGCATCGTCCTGCGCGTGGGCGGGTGTCGCCAGCGGAACGGCGACCAGCAGCGCGCCGCCCAGCATCAATGCGGTTCGGCGCAGGTTGGAGAAAATGGCGGGAGCGGTCATGCGGGCAACCTCTTGGAGATAATGCTTGAAACTTCAGTTTTGGCGCGGCGAAGTCGAACCGGCGCTGAACGGAGTCAGCCCGGCGTACCGGGGCCGGCCGGTCGCGCGCGCAGCGAGGCGGCATCGACCGGCACGTCGCGGATCACGGTTTCGCCGTCGGCCAGCGGCGCGACCTCGCGCCCGCCGATGGTCACGGTCAGCGCGTCGGGGCGTCCGGTCCACAGCTGCGGGCCGTCGGCGTCGTCTGGAATGGTAAAGCTTTCGCCCAGCGCCATCTGCTTTTGATAAAGCTGGCGGCCATAGCGGTCGTAGAACTTGACCCAGATGCCATCGACAGTGGCGGTGAAGGTTACCTCGTCCGCGGGTACATCCGGGTTCACGGCACCGGTATCGGCGGGGGCTACGATCGCGGGCGCATCGGCCACGATCTCGTCTTCCTCCAGCGGGGGAAGGTCAGCGGCCGGCATGAACAATCCGCGCCATCCGATCAGCACCAGCACGACGAGCACGATCAGCGCGCCGCCCACGATCCATGCAAGCTTTGACGAAGGATTGCGCGCCGGATCCCCCGGTTCGAGATGTTCGAGGCTGCGATCCACCTTCTGGCGGTCGGCCATGCCCATTTCATCGCGCAACTGCTGGACCAGCTTTGGCGCATCGAGCCCCAGTTCGCGCGCATAGCTGCGCACGAAGCCGATGATATAGGTGCGGCTGGGCATCACGGAGAAATCGCCATTGTCGATGGCGATCAGGTGCCGTTCGGAAATCTTGGTCCGGCTCGACATCTCCTTGCGGCTGATGTCCTGCTTCTCGCGCTCCGAACGCAGGATGTCGCTGACCGTGCCGGAACCCGTCCCGGTCTCGGCTTCGCTCTCGGCGTCATTGCCGAGGGGCAGTTCGTCCAGTTCGCTATCGTCCACTCGTCCGGAACCTCTCGTGCAGGCCTTGGGGGCGGCCGTCGGTCAGAATCCATCCCGACCCGGAATATCACGACCCCGGAAAGCCACGGTTTCAGTCGTTACGGCATCAAACGCCGGATTGCACCCCGCGAGGGGCGGTCTTTCCCAGCAGAAATGCGGGTTTGCGCAGAAATTTCCGCGAATCGAGCGATTTTTACGCTCTGTGGCCCATTTCGCAGCGTCGGTTACTCCACATCGATGTCGCGGGCATCGGCCCATTCGGCCAGCGCGCCGCGCAAATCCGACACTGGTTCGTCGATCCAGCGATTGACGACCTCCGATAATTCACGCGTGTCGATCTTGCGGAACATCGCCTTGTGCGGGCCGATCGAGGCTGGCGTAATCGACAGGCGGCGAAGCCCGATGCCGATCAGGGCCAGCGCCTCCAGTTGGCGGCCACCCATTTCGCCGCATACGGTGATGTCGATCTGCTGTCCGGCAAGTCCGCGCACTACCCGCCGGATAAAGCGCAGGATCGACGGATTCAGCCAGTCATATCGTTCAGCCAGTTTCGGGTTCGACCGATCGGCGGCGAACAGGAACTGGGTCAGATCATTGGTGCCGATCGACAGGAAAGAGATCTTGGGTGCCAGCACGTCAAGCACTTCGGCAAGGGCTGGCACTTCCAGCATCACGCCATAGCGGATCGCCTCGGGCAGCAGCTTGCGCCTCTCGCGCAGGAAGGCGAGCTGGTTGTCGAAAACCGCCTTTGCGGCGTCGAATTCCCACGGTTCGGAGACCATCGGGAACATCACGTTCAGCGTCTTGCCGCCCGATGCTTCGAGGAGGGCGCGGGCCTGCGCCTTCATCAGCCCTTCGCGTTCCAGCGCGAGGCGCAGGGCGCGCCAGCCCATGGCGGGGTTTTCATCCGCTTCGCCGCTTTCATCGCCGCGCAGATAGGGGAGCGATTTGTCGCCGCCCACGTCGACGGTGCGAAACACGACCGGCTTTTCGCCGGCAGCTTCCAGCACGTCGCGATAAAGCCGGGTCTGGCGATCACGCTGCGGCAGGGCGGCGGATACGAGGAACTGGAATTCGGTGCGGAACAGGCCGATGCCGTCGGCGCCGGTCAGGTTCAGCATCGGCACATCGTCGCGAAGCCCGGCATTGATCATCAAGGTGATGCGCTCGCCGTCCTTGGTGAAGGGCTCGACATCCTTCAGCGCGGCATAGCGGGCCTGCCGCTCCTTGCTGCGGGCGCTGCGCGCCTCGAACGCTTCGACCACGGGCGGGGTGGGGCGGATATTGGCAATGCCCTGCGTGCCGTCGAGCAGCACCAGATCGCCTTCACGCACCAGCCCGCGCATGCCGCGGATGCGGCCCAGCACCGGCACGCCCATGGCGCGCGCGACGATGACGACATGGCTGGTGAGCGAGCCTTCCTCGAGGATCACGCCCTTCAGCCGCCGCCGGTCATATTCGAGGAGTTCGGCAGGGCCCAGGTTGCGCGCGATCAGGATCGTATCGTCGCGAAGCCCCAGCCGCGCCGCAGTGCTGACCTGCCCCGACACGATGCGCAGCAGCCGGTTCGCCAGATCCTCCAGATCGTGCATCCGGTCGGCCAGCAGCGGATCGTCGATCTGGCGCATGCGCATGCGGGTGCGCTGCTGCACGCGCTCGATGGCGGCCTCTGCGGTGAGGCCGCTGTCGATCGCCTCGTTGATGCGGCGCGCCCAGCCTTCGTCATAGGCGAACATCTTGTAGGTGGAGAGCACCTCGTCATGTTCGCCGCCCACGCCGAATTCGGCCTGGTTCGCCATCGTCTCGATCTGCTCGCGCATCTTGTCGAACGCCTGCAGCACGCGGGCGCGCTCGGCCTCGGTGTCTTCGGCGACGACATGTTCGATGGTGATGCGCGGCTGGTGGAACACCGCGTGCCCCTTGGCCAGCCCCTTGACCAGCGACAGGCCCGAAAGCTGGCGCGGATCGGTCAGCTGCGGGGCGGCTATGGTGTCGGCATCGTCGATCAGCCCGGCATTTGCGATCAGCTCCGACAAGACCATGGCCACGGTCTGCAGCGCCTCGATCTCCACCTCTTCATAGCGGCGTGGTTCGACATGCTGCACGGCCAGCACGCCCACGGCGCGCTCTAGCCGGACGATGGGAACGCCCGCAAAGGAGTGGAACTTGTCCTCCCCCGTTTCGGGGCGATAGGAGAAGTCGGGATGGGCCGCGGCTTCGGCAAGGTTCAGCACCTCGACCTGTTCGGCGATGGAGCCGACGAGACCTTCGCCCACGGCAAGGCGGGTGACATGCACCGCGTCCTGATTGAGGCCGCGCGTCGCGAAGAGTTCGAGCATCCCTTCGCGCAGCAGGTAGATCGAGCAGACCTCGCTATCGAGGTTTTCACCGATCAGATCGACGACCATGTTCAGTTTTGCCTGCGCATGGGTGCGCGAGGCCATCACCTCGTGAAGGCTGGTCAGGATCGTGCGTGCGGCGAGAATGGCGGATGGCATGGCCCTGCGGATTATAGCAAACGGGCGGCTGAGCAAAGGGCCAGAGAACCCTTAGTTATTTCAGCGGGCAACGCCGAGCGCGCCGGATACGAAAACGCCCCCGAAGCCAATGGCACGGGGGCGCAACGTAAGAAGGGGATCTGCCCTCAGTTCATGAGGATCTCTTCCTTGATCCTGAGCTTTCGTCGCTTCAGCGTCTTTATCTTCGCATCATCGGGGGCGGGGCGCATCATTTCCTCGTGGATCTGCCGTTCAAGACCGGCATGTTTCGTATTGAGCGCGCTGATGTGCGTGGATTCCATAGAGTTTCATCTCCTGCGTTAGCGTGTTGCTCTTTGGTAGCGCAGCGAGGCCCGGGCGGACTGGCACGGGCTTGCCCCTCATGGCTGTGCCATGGCCGGTGGCGACTCGTATGGCGGTCATCCATCCGACAAGCAGCAGACAATCACAAAACCGTCATCTTGCGAAGCGTAAACCCGGTGGCTTGCGGTGAAATGGCAATAAGATTGCGACGGGTCGCAAGAGACGTTGCCTGCACGCGATGAAAGGGGCATGGATCGCGTCATGACCGAAGACGAGATGCGCAAACGGCTGGAGATTCTGCGGGTGGAGCACCGCGACCTCGACGCTGCCATAGGCGCGCTTGAGGAAAATCCGAGCGACCAGTTGCGCGTGGCACGTCTGAAAAAGCGCAAACTGCTTTTGAAGGATCAGATCATGCTGATCGAGGATGCGCTGATCCCCGACATCATCGCCTGATCCGCGTCAGCCCTTCCGGCGCCCCTACTTCCGGCGCCACTTACTTCCGGCGATAGCGGAAATACCAGACCTCGTGCCCCTGCCTGCGGGCTTTCGCCTCGTACCGGGTTTCGGGCCAGCCGCCGGGGCGGGTGAGGAAATCCTTTGGCCCATCGCACAGCCATTCGAACTTGTCGGTATGGCGCTGCATCACCATCAGCGCGTGGCGCAGATAGATCGGGTGATCGGTGCCAAAGCGGAATTCGCCGCCGGGCTTAAGCTTTGACGCGATCATCTCCACCGGGCCGTCGTTCATCATGCGGCGTTTCGCATGGCGGGCCTTGGGCCAGGGATCGGGATGGAGGAGATAAGCGAAAGAGAGTGCCTGATCGGGAACGCGCGACAGGACCTGAAGCGCATCGCCCATGTGGAGGCGCACATTGGCGAGCCGGTCGTCACGAATATGCACCAGCGCCTGCGCCACGCCATTGACGAACGGTTCGCACCCGACAAAGCCGTGATCGGGCAGCATGTCGGCGCGGGTAGCCATGTGCTCGCCCCCGCCAAAACCGATTTCGAAATGGAGCGGGCGATCGTCACCGAACAGGGTGCGCGAATCCACCGGCCCTTCATCGGGGACCGAGATCTGCGGCAGCAGCGTGTCGACCAGCTCTTGCTGGCCTGCGCGCAGGGCCTTGCCTTTCGAGCGGCCATAGAGCCTGCTCAGCGTGGTGGGATCGCCTTCTTTATGTGCACTCATGCGCGCGCCGTTAGCCCAGTGATGCGGCTTCGTCGAGACATTGGACGCATGCGCAGTTATGGCAGGGCGCGATGACGCCGCTCTACCATCCTCCGGTCAAACGCTCGGTCGAGATTGCCGGGCACAAGACCTCGATCAGTCTGGAACCCGCGTTCTGGGAAATGTTGCGCGCCGCCAGCGAGGAAGAGGCGCTGCCGATCAATGCGATCGTCGCGCGCATAGACGCAGAACGGATCGCCAGCGAAACCCCGCCGGGGCTCGCCAGTGCGATCCGCCTGTGGCTGGTGGCCCGCCTCTTGGAAACAGGCGGGCCGGATTAGGTTTTAATAGGTCGCCGGTGCGTCGCTTGCCGGAAAGCTTTCGTCCGCGGCCTGATCGACCTCGGTCCACTTGCGGCGCGGTTCGTCGCGCATGGCGGCGGGGCCGGCATCGCGGATCGGCGTCACCTCGTCGGTGGAGTCGTGATCGACCGGGGTGCCGCCGGCAAAGGCGGGCGAGCTGTCAGTCGTCTTGGACTGGTAATAGCGATAGGCGCCGTAACCGACGGCACCAAGGGCTGCGAGTTTGATAAGACCCATATATCATTCTCCTGTGTTTGCCCCTTCAACGCGTGAGAGCGGGGTTCGTTTCAGGATTTGCTTCATCCGGCTTGTCTGGGCTGGCGGGAATCATCTCGGCCGCTTCGCTCAAAATCTTCGCTTCATCCGCGTCGGCAGGCGCGGGCGAAGGCACCGCCTCGCCGCAGGCAGCCAGTGCGCACAGGCACATGCCCATGCACACTGGCGCGGCAGCGAGGCGGATGCGCATCTTTATTCGGCCATCGCTGCCGAAAGATCGGCGGCGGCATCGTCAGCCTCGTCCGCTGCTTCTTCCGCGGTGGTGTCGGTGACGGGGGCGGGTTCGGCAGGCTCTGCCATGGCCGCATCGGCAGCTTCGGGCTCGACCGCGGAGTCTTCTTCCATGCCGGGCTGCGCCATCACCTCGGCGGCGGGCATTTCGACATTGTCGGCCTCTGCCGGGGCGTCGGCGGATTCGGTCGAGCCGCAGGCAGCCAGCAGCAGGGCCGGGGCGGCCACGGCGGCAAGGGTGAGGATCTTCTTCATGGGCGGTATTGCTCCCTTTGGGATTTCGCATCGCCACGGCGGCCATGCGGATGGATGATTTATGCGGGGGGTTTTAGGCGCGAAAGAGGGATGCAGGCAATCATTGCAAACATATAAAGCTTTCTTTATATCCCGGTCCGTCATGACAGCCACGCCATCATCCCTGGCCATTTCCGACCTGCTGCGCGCGATCGACGATCCCTCGCGCCTCAGGCTGTTGCGCCTGTTGTCGCGCATGGAGCTGGCCGTGGGCGAACTGGCCGAAGTGCTGGAGCAGAGCCAGCCGCGCATTTCGCGCCATATCCGCATTCTGACAGAAGCGGGGCTGGTGGAAAAGCGCAAGGAGGGGAGCTGGGTCTTTCTGAAGACACGGCTCGGCGATTCTCCCTCGGCCATGATGGCCGCGACCGACCGCCTGCTGGCGGCGGCAGAGGAAGAGGACGCAGGCTTCGCCGCCGATGCGCAGGGTGATCTGCACCGCCTTGCCGCGATCCGCGCCGCGCGGGAGGAAAGCGCCGAATATTACTTCGCCCGCCATGCCGAGGAATGGGACCGGCTCAGGAGCCTCCACAGCGATGACGCGCTGGTCGAGGCGCGACTGGGCGAGCTGTTGGGCCTGTCCGCGAACGAGGGTGAGGAGGCGCTGGGCGATCTTCTCGACATCGGTACCGGGACGGGGCGCATGGCAGAATTGTTCGCCGCCCATGCTCGCCACGTCACCGCCATCGACAAGAGCGCGGACATGCTGCGTGTTGCGCGTGCCCGCCTGCAGCATCTGCCGCCTGCGCGGCTCAATCTGCTGCAGGGCGATTTTACCGAACTGCCGTTTTCCGATGGCAGCTTCGACACGGTGCTGTTTCACCAGGTGCTGCATTACGCGCAGCTCCCCGAACTCGCGCTGGCAGAAGCGGCCCGCGTCACCCGCCCCGGCGGGCGCGTCGTCATCGTCGATTTCGCGGCCCATCGGTTCGAGGAATTGCGTGAGCGTGATGCCCATGCCCGCCTTGGCTTTACCGACGGGCAGATGGCATCCCTGCTGGGCGATGCCGGATTCACGGCCAGTGCCGATGCCGCCATCGAGGGCGGAGAATTGACGGTGCGAATCTGGGTCGCCACCCGCGCCGACACGATCAAGAATATCACGCCCCTGCGCAAGGCCGGGGCCAGTTCCAGAAAGCGTAGCAGTTCATGAGCAGTACCAGCATTTCAGCGCCGTTGTTCGCCGGGCTTCCCGGCGATATCGCGGTCTCCTTCGAATTCTTCCCGCCCAAGACGGAGAAGATGGAGGCGCAGCTGTGGGATGCGATCCGTAAGCTGGCGCCGCTCGATCCTTCGTTCGTTTCGGTTACCTATGGCGCGGGCGGCACCACCCGCGAACGCACCCATGGTACGGTGGAGCGCATCATCAAGGAAGCGCATCTCCCCGCCGCCGCGCATCTGACCTGCGTGGAAGCGACCAAGGATGAGATCCGCGAAATCGCCGAAAGCTATTGGGAAGCGGGCGTGCGCCATATCGTCGCGCTGCGCGGCGATCCAACGACGCCCGGCGGCAAGTTCGAACCGCATCCCGGCGGCTATGCCAGCGCCGCCGAACTGGTCGCGGGGCTGAAGGAGATCGCCGATTTCGACATCTCGGTCGCGGCCTATCCCGAAACACACCCCGAGGCGCTGTCGCCGCAGGCCGATCTCGACAATCTCAAACGCAAGATCGATGCCGGCGCGAGCCGGGCGATCACGCAGTTTTTCTTTGATCCTGCCAGCTTCCTGAAATTTCAGGACACGGCAGCAGCGCAGGGCATCAGCGCGCCGATCCTGCCGGGCATCCTGCCTGTTTCGAATGTGGCCCAGACGCGCAAATTCGCCACGCAATGCGGCGCGCATATTCCGAAATGGATGGACGATCTGTTCGAAGGGCTGGACGACCGACCCGACGCGCGCAAGCTGGTCGCCGCCACCATCACAGCCGAAATGTGCCGCCGCCTGTATCAGGGCGGCGTGCGCGACTTCCACTTCTACACCTTGAACCGGGCCGAACTGTCCTATGCGATCTGCCACCTTCTGGGCCTGCGGCCCAAGGTGAAGACGCCCGAACCGGAGACCGCAGCATGACGATTGAACCCAGTGCAGCACGCGCCGCCTTCGAGACCGAAGCCGCGAAGCGCATTCTCATCACCGATGGCGCATTCGGTACCCAGATCCAGACCAAGGGGCTGGTCGAGGAAGATTATGCCGGAACGCTGGGACTGACGAAGGACCAGAAGGGCAACAATGATATCCTCGCCCTGACGAAGCCCGAAGTGCCCGAATCGATCCACCGCGCCTATTTCGAGGCCGGCGCCGATATTGCCGAGACCAACACGTTTTCGGCCAATCGTATCAGCCAGGCCGATTATGCTGCGGAAGAACTGGTCGTCGAACTCAACCGCGAAAGCGCAGGTCTGGCGCGCAAGGTTGCAGACGAATTCGCAGACAAGGATGGCCGCCCGCGCTTTGTCGCAGGCGCGATCGGGCCGACCAACAAGACGCTTTCGCTCTCGCCCGACGTGAACGATCCGGGCTACCGCGAGATTGATTTCGACTATCTAACCCAGGTCTATGCCGAGCAGGCCAAGGCACTGGCCGAAGGCGGGGCGGATTTCATCCTGATCGAAACGGTGTTCGATACTTTGAACGCCAAGGCCGGCATCATGGCGGTGAAGCAGGTCGAGCGCGAGCTGGGCCGCGAAGTACCGATCATGCTGTCGATGACGCTGACCGATCTTTCGGGCCGCAATCTGTCGGGCCACACGGTCGAGGCATTCTGGTATGCTGTGCGCCATGCCAAGCCGCTGACGGTCGGGCTGAACTGCTCGTTCGGCGCGACGCAGCTTGCACCCCATGTCGCGCATCTGGCGAAGATCGCCGATTGCCTGACCATGCATTACCCCAATGCGGGCCTCCCCAACGAGCTGGGCGAATACGACGAGATGCCCGACACCACGGCGGGCTTTGTCCGCGAATGGGCGGAGCGCGGACTGGTCAATGTGCTGGGCGGATGCTGCGGTTCCAGCCCGCAGCATATTGCGGCCATGGCCAAGGCGGTGGCGGGCATCGCACCGCGCCAGCTGCCGACGCTTGAAACGAAAACGCGGCTTGCGGGCCTCGAACCCTTTATCATGGCCGCTTGAGCGGGCGCATAGGAATTATCATGTCTGATCAGGATTTTGCCGCAGCGGCAAGCCGCTTCGTCAATATCGGCGAGCGCACCAATGTCACCGGCTCGGCGCGCTTTAAAAAGCTTGTCATGGCGGGCGATTACCCAGCCGCCGTGGAGGTCGCACGCCAGCAGGTGGAAAACGGCGCACAGGTCATCGACGTCAACATGGACGAAGGCCTGCTCGACGCGGTCGAGGCGATGACGACCTTCCTCAAGCTGATCGCCGCCGAACCCGACATCGCGCGGGTGCCGGTGATGATCGATTCATCGAAGTTCGAGGTGATCGAAGCGGGCCTGAAATGCGTTTCGGGCAAGCCCATCGTCAATTCGATCAGCATGAAGGAAGGCGAAGAGCCATTCCTCGATGCTGCGCGCAAATGCATGGATTACGGCGCCGCCGTGGTGGTCATGGCTTTCGACGAAACCGGACAGGCCGACACGAAGCAGCGCAAGATCGAGATCTGCGAGCGCGCCTACAAGCTGCTGACCGGCATCGGCTTTCCGCCCGAGGACATCATCTTCGATCCCAATGTCTTCGCCGTGGCGACGGGTATTGAAGAGCATGACCGCTACGCCCTCGACTTCATCGAGGCGGTGGCGGTGCTGCGCAAATCCTGCCCGCATGTGCATTTCTCAGGCGGTCTCTCCAATCTCTCCTTCAGCTTCCGCGGGAACGAGACGGTGCGCCGCGCGATGCACTCGGTCTTCCTCTATCACGCGATCCCGGCAGGGCTCGACATGGCGATCGTCAATGCGGGGCAGCTCGACGTTTACGACCAGATCGACGCCAAGCTGCGCGATGCCTGCGAAGATGTGATCCTGATGCGCGATCCCCCGGCGGACAGCGGGTTCGAGACCGCGACCGAACGGCTGATTGCGCTCGCCGAAAGCTACAAGGGCAAGAACCCTGAGGCCGAGAAGCAGGCCGCCGAATGGCGCAGCTATCCGGTGGCGAAGCGGCTGGAGCATGCGCTGGTCAAGGGTATCGACGCGCATATCGTCGACGATACCGAAGAGATGCGCAGCGAACTCGCCGCCAATGGCGCCCGCCCGATCGAGGTGATCGAAGGCCCGCTGATGGACGGCATGAATGTCGTGGGCGACCTGTTCGGCAGCGGCAAGATGTTCCTGCCGCAGGTGGTGAAATCCGCGCGCGTCATGAAGAAGGCGGTTGCGCACCTGATCCCCTTCATCGAGGCGGAAAAGGAAGCGGGCGCCAAGGCCAAGGGCCGTATCATCATGGCGACGGTGAAGGGCGACGTTCACGATATCGGCAAGAATATCGTCGGCGTCGTGCTGCAGTGTAACGGGTACGAAGTGATCGACCTTGGCGTCATGGTGCCCTGGCCCGACATCCTGAAGGCCGCGAAGGACAATGACGCCGACATCATCGGCCTGTCGGGCCTGATCACCCCCTCGCTGGACGAGATGGTGACCGTGGCGGAGGAAATGCAGCGCGCCGGATTCGACATTCCGCTGCTGATCGGCGGCGCGACGACGAGCAAGGTGCACACCGCTCTGAAGATCGACCCGGCCTATGACGGCCCGGTGATCCACGTGCTGGATGCCAGCCGTGCGGTGGGCGTGGCCTCGCAGCTTTTGTCCGATACGCAGCGCGATCCTTACGTTGAAAGCGTGGCGGCGGATTACGAGAGCGTGCGCGAAAAGCGGGCTGGCAAGGGGCAGAGTGCTCTGCTCTCGCTGGAAGAGGCGCGGGCAAACGGCTTCGCCGCCGACATGGCGGAAAAGCCGGCCGCCCCGGCGCAGCCCGGCGTGCATGTGTTCGAGGCGTGGGACCTTGCCGATCTGGCGCAATGTTTCGACTGGACGCCTTTCTTCCGCGCATGGGAATTGGCAGGCACCTATCCCGCTATCCTCGATGACGAGGTGGTGGGCGAAAGCGCGCGCAACCTCTTTGCCGATGCACAGAAAATGCTGCAACAGATCATTGAAGGCCAGTGGTTTACCGCACGCGGCGTCTGCGGCTTTTGGGAAGCGAAGCGCGATGGCGACGATGTCCTGCTGACCGATGGGACCCGCATCCCCTTCCTGCGCCAGCAGGTGAAGAAATCGCGGGACCGTGCCAATTTCTGCCTTGCCGATTTCGTCGATCCCGATGGCGACTGGATCGGCGGCTTTGCCGTCGGCATCCACGGCATCGACAGCCATTCGGAAAGCTTCCGCGCCGCGCATGACGATTACTCCGACATCATGCTGAAGGCTCTGGCCGACCGCTTTGCCGAGGCATTCGCCGAGCGTCTCCACCAGCATGTCCGCACCGAACTATGGGGCTATGCCCCGGGCGAGCAGCTGACGAACGAGGCGTTGATCAAGGAGCAGTATCGCGGCATCCGGCCGGCTCCCGGCTATCCGGCCTGTCCCGACCATTCGCTGAAACCCATGCTGTGGGAGCTGATGGACGTCGAGAAAAAAGCGGGCATCACCCTGACCGAGAGCAATGCGATGTGGCCGACCAGCGCGGTTTCGGGTTTCTATTTCGGCCATCCCGAAAGCCAGTATTTCGGCGTCGCCCGCATCGGGCGCGACCAGCTGGAGGATTACGCGCAGAGGCGCGGCATTGACCTTGCCACGGCGGAACGCTGGCTTAGGCCCAATCTCGACTGAGGATTAAGACAGGCGCGCCCGTTCCATGCGGGCGCGCGATCTGCCATGGCCTTTCAGCATGCAGGCCGCCCTCGACATCCTTAAGCGCACCTTCGGCTTTTCCGCCTTTCGCGGGGTGCAGGCCGATGTGGTGGAGCGCGTGCTGGCCGGACAGTCCACGCTGGGCGTGATGCCCACCGGCGCGGGCAAGTCGCTTTGCTACCAGCTCCCCTCGCTGATGCTGGAGGGCACCTGCATCGTCGTCAGCCCGCTGATCGCGCTGATGCATGACCAGCTGCGCAGTGCCGAGGCGAACGGCATAAGCGCCGCGACCCTTACCAGCGTCGATGAAAACCGGGCCGAGACGATCCAGCGCCTGCTCGCGGGCGATCTCGACCTGCTATACGTTGCGCCCGAACGCGCCAGCCAGCCGCACTTCCGCGATTTGCTGCAGCAATGCCGCATCGCGCTGTTTGCCATCGACGAGGCGCATTGCGTTTCCGAATGGGGCCACGATTTCCGCCCTGATTATCGCCTGCTCGCGCCGATGATGGAGGCGTTTCCGGACGTTCCCCGCCTTGCGCTGACAGCGACGGCGGATGAACATACGCGCGCCGACATCCTCACCCAGCTCGGCATTCCCGGCGAGGGGCTGATCGTCGCCGGGTTCGACCGCCCCAATATCCGCTATCACATCCGCCCGCGCGACAGCCTGACGCGGCAGATCCAGCAGATCATCGATGCGGAGCCCGGCCCCGGCATCGTCTATGCACCCACCCGCGCCGCGACCGAGCGCCTTGCCGAAACCCTGGGCAAGTCGGGCCGCGAGACGCGCTGCTATCACGCTGGTCTCCCGCCCGAAGTGCGCGCGAAGAACCAGCACGATTTCGTGGCGAGCGAGGACATGGTGATCGTCGCCACGGTCGCTTTCGGCATGGGCATTGACAAGCCCGACGTGCGCTTCGTCATCCACGCAGGGCTGCCGAAGTCGATCGAGGCCTATTACCAGGAAACCGGCCGCGCTGGCCGCGATGGCGATCCTTCGGTCGCGCATCTCTTCTGGGGCGGCGATGATTTCGCCCGCGCCCGCATGCGCGTGGCCGAAGTGGGGCAGGACCGCAGCACCGGCGAACGCGCGCGGCTGGGCGCATTGGGCGCGTTGGTCGAAACCGCCGGATGCCGCCGCGCGATCCTGCTGCGGCATTTCGGCGAAACCCCGCCCGAAACCTGCGGCAATTGCGACAATTGCCTCAACCCGCCCAAGGCGGTCGACGCCACCGTCACCGCGCAGAAATACCTGTCTGCCGTCGCCCGCACGCGGCAGATGTATGGCGCGGGCTATGTCGAGAGCATCCTGACCGGCCAGTCCACCGACCGCAGCCGCCAGAACGGGCATGACAGCCTCTCGGTCTTTGGGATCGTCGATGGCGAGGAGGCGGCACTGCTCAAGCCCGTGTCACGCGCGCTGCAGGTGCGGGGCGCATTGCTTCCCACCGAACATGGCGGTTTGATGCTGGGGCCGGAGGCGAAAGCCTATTTGAAGGGCGAGGTGCCGCTTGACCTCGTGATGCCGCCGCGGACCGCTCGCAGCCGGAAACGGGGCGTGGGCGGCGATGCCACACCCAACCCCGTAGGCGATCCCTTGTTCGAGGCTTTGCGCACGCTGCGCCGCGATCTGGCCAAGGACGCGGGCGTGCCGCCCTATGTCATCTTCCACGACAGCACCTTGCGCGACATGGCCGAAAAGAAACCCGGCAGCCTGTGGCAGCTGGGCGAACTCCCCGGCATTGGCGCGAAAAAGCTCGATGCCTATGGCGAGGATTTCCTGGGCGTGATCGAGCAGTATTCCTGATATTCTATTGTGCTATAGCGTTGCCCCAGACGGGAAAGGGGCATTCCGATGGAACTCAAATCGATGAAGACGTCGCGGGAGACCGGGGCGAACACATTCAGCGGCTATCCGATACTGGTGCTGCTGCTGGGCGATATTCTGATGGGCCTGTTCTCGGTCCCTCAGCTTGATCGGGCGGGGGCGTTCGGGGTCTTCACGCTGATCCTGTCGGTCGTCGGCCTCGTCTTCATGACGGCGGGGTTCTATATGCTGCAACCCAATAATGCAGCGGTCATTACCCTGTTCGGCAGCTATCGCGGAACCGACCGGACCAATGGTCTGCGCTGGGTGTGGCCGTGGATGGCGCGCCACAAGGTGTCGGTGCGTGCGCACAATATCCATTCCGAAAAGGTCAAGATCAACGATCTGCGCGGCAATCCCATCGACATCGCCTGCAATGTCGTCTGGCGCGTGGAGGATACGGCGCAGGCCGTGTTCGACGTCGACGACTACAAGGAATTCGTGAACATCCAGATCGAGGCGGGGCTGCGCACCGTGGGCGCGCGCCATCCCTATGACGACATGGGTGAAGAGGACGAGACGACATTGCGCGGCAGCGCCGATGTCATCAACGCCGAACTGCAGGCCGAATTGAACGAACGGCTGAAGGTCGCCGGCATCGTGGTTGACGAAGCGGGCCTCACCCATCTCGCCTATGCGAGCGAGATCGCAGGCGCCATGCTGCGCCGCCAGCAGGCCGAAGCCGTCATCGCCGCCCGCGCCAAGCTGGTGATGGGCGCAGTCTCGATGGTGGAGATGGCGCTGGACAAGCTGAAATCGGACGAGATCGTCGACCTCACCCCCGACCAGCGCGCCGATATGGTAGCGAATTTGATGGTGGTGCTTTGCGGCGACCGCGATGCCCAGCCGGTGGTGAATACGGGGAAAGGGTGAGGGTGACGGCCCGCGCCCAAGGAGCGAATTGCGCAGCAATCGCGCCTTGGAAGCGAGAGCCGGTAACCCCGGCCGACGGCTGCGCGGGGCCATGGCCCGCCGCGAGCCGTTCGACGTGACAGCCGCGGCTTTGCCGTGGCTGGCGCAGGTTTTTCGGGTTTTGCGCCAAAAGCGGACTGTCTGCAAACGACCGATTGCGGGCGTTTGAGGCATTTAGTAATTTTAGAAGATGCCGACATTCCACACCTACTGTCTTTTCTTTGCTCCTTTCGCACTTTCATTGGGTGGATGTTCGTCGCAACCGGATGTCCGCAGCCACTTAGGAGATGGCAATGAGGGCCATCCAAGGTCAATCGGCGAAAGCGAAAGCTTTTTTATCGCGGTGCGTGGCGACGAATTTGAAAGAGGTGATATTGGTAGCGATCTCGTGGCAACGAATGTCTTCGTCGAGATTGGCGCAGATCACGTAGTTTACTCCAAGAGATACATCTTGTTTTGGACTGAAGATGTCATCCCTGAAATGGAGATTAGTACGGTAGATCGTAAGAAAATTTCAGAGGAGAACTATAAGGCAATCCGACAGAGACTTTCACATTATCTACCTTCCGCTCACTCTAACAAGGATATGGTGTTGACTCCCAAAGGCTGTTCGGTTCCCCTTCATTCGGTGTCGCAGGCGAGTGTCACATTCGGAACGAGGTTTCGAGAAGCCCATGGTGCTTTCGTGTTCCCACGTGAATGTACGACCTCAAGCGGGAAAGTCGTAAGAGACGATCTGAACGCGATCCTAAAAAGCTTACCGCCCCTCGAAGGGCTCGGCGGATACCAAATCGAATAAATCTTGAAGTCCGCTTCCCACCCCATTCCAGTCACGCCGACCTGCGTGCGCTTTTCCCGTAACCCGCCGCACCCTCACAATTAATTGTCCTACGCCGAGCCGCCGAGCCATGACGCAGACCGCGCGCCCCTGCGCACGGCTCTTTTTCATCCGTAAAGTTTTTCCCTATTGCGGCAATGTGTCACCTTGGGGCGCGTATCCCTAAGGTTTCTGCGGGATTGCGCCGGGTGACGCCGCCTGTAGGACATGTCACTTGTGTCACCCTGACCCGGCGATGGGCTAGAGCAGATGCCCGGTCCGGTCCCGCTTGGTGTCCAGATAGCGCGCATTATGCGGATTGGCGGGGAGGGCGTGGGGCACGCGCTCTGCCACCGCGATGCCGATGGCGGACAGCGCCTCCACCTTCATCGGATTATTGGTGAGCAGGCGGATTTCGCGCACGCCCAAAAGCTGCAGCATCCGCGCCGCCACCGGAAAGTCGCGCGCGTCGGTGGGCAGGCCCAGCCGGTTATTGGCATCGACCGTGTCGAACCCCTGATCCTGCAGGCGATAGGCGCGCAGCTTGTTGATGAGGCCGATCCCGCGCCCCTCCTGCCGCAGATAAAGAAGTACGCCCCAGCCGCCATTCGCAGCCTCTTCGGCCATGGCGGCCAGCGCGGCATCCAGCTGCGGCCCGCAATCGCATTTGAGGCTGCCGAGAACATCACCCGTCAGGCATTCGCTATGCAGGCGCACCAAAGGCACGCGGTCGGCATTCTGCTTGCCGATGACCAGCGCGACATGTTCGCGCAGATCGTCGGGCGCGCGAAAGGCGATGATCTCGGCCTGTTCGGCGGCGTGAGTAGGCAGATGCGCACGGGCCTGAATGGTGAGGCGCGCCGGGTCTTCGAAGGCTGCGACATCGTCGGCGCTGACGGTGACCGCTTCGCCGATCGGGTCGGGGGCGACCAGAAAGGCGGGCAGGATCCCCGCGATGCGCGCCAGCGTCATGGCTGCGCGGGCGGTTTCGGGCATGTCCAGCGGCTCGGCGCGGAAAGGACCGGACAGCGGATTGGCAAGATCGCGCGAAGGATCGGCCAGCTCGCGGGCTGCCGCCAGCGAGAACGGCTCCGCCGCACGGATCAATGCGGGTGCGTCGGGGACCGCGGCGTCCTTCTGGTTGATCAGTTTCAGCGTCGCCGCCCGCGCGGCCGAGATCAGCAGCCGCGAAGCCTGCGTGCCGCCCGCGTCAAAGCCGGTCTCCGCCGCAAGCAGCAGCATTTCGCCATCGGCTCCGTACACGCGCAGCGGCCAGCCGTGGCGCAATGCGTCCACGGCCTGTGCAGCCCGGCGGGATGAGGCAGCCCCGGTCATGGCGTCAGAGGTCGAAGCTCGTGACCAGCGGGATATGGTCGGAAGGGCGTTCCCAGCTGCGGCAATCGAGATGTGCGGTGTGGCTGGTCGCCTGCGGGGCAAGTTCGGGGGAGGCCCACATGTGGTCGAGACGGCGCCCGCGGTTCGAAGCGGCCCAATCCTTGTTGCGATAGCTCCACCAGCTGTAGCTCTTTTCCGCATGCGGCACATATTCGCGGCCGATGTCGACCCAGCCATGCGCATTGCGGAAGCGGTCCAGCGCCTCGATCTCGATAGGCGTGTGGCTGACTACTTTCAGCAGCGCCTTGTGGCTCCAGACATCGTGCTCGAACGGGGCGATGTTGAAATCGCCGACGATGAGGCTGGGGCGGTCGACCGTGTCGGCCCAGTGCGCCATGCGTTCGAGGAAGTCGAGTTTCTGGCCGAATTTCGGGTTCACCTCGCGGTCGGGCTCGTCGCCGCCGGCGGGGATGTAGACGTTTTCGAGGAGCAGGCCCTTGCCCGCGCCGCCGACTTCGACGCCGACATGGCGCGCTTCGCCATTGTCCTGCCAGTCGTGGCGGGTCAGTTCTTTAAGCGGCAGCTTCGAGATGGTGGCAACGCCGTGATAGCCCTTTTGCCCGTGCACCGCGCGGTGGGTGTATCCCATCTTTTCGAACGCATCATGCGGGAAGAGATGTTCGGCCACCTTGATCTCCTGCAGGCACAGCACGTCGGGCTGCTGCTCTTTCAGGAAACGCTCGACCTGGTCGAGGCGAAGGCGGACGGAATTGATGTTCCAGGTGGCAATGCTGATCATGGGGGAAGCACTTAGGGCCTTCGCCCTGAAAGTCCAATGCTGCGAACCTGCGTGAACCCCAGAAACGCAAAACCCCCGACCCGGGGGCATTGGGTCGGGGGTTGCCATTCGCGTTCGTCACGCTCGGCAAGACGCTCTAGATGGGTCGGGCAACAGGGGGGAAACCCAGACCCGGCGTCTTGTTCGGCAATTTCTACGCCTGAACGCCTGTCGGATAGATGAACAAACCCCGTTAGGAAAGCACTGTTCGTCGCTAGTTCCGCACAATTTGGCGTTAATATGACACTAGCCAATCGGAGATGTGCGCCTGATCAGTGTTTTTGCCGCGGGCGGACGTCCTTGAAGGTAAAAGTGCCGTTGCTGACGGGGATCCCATAACGCTGGTCATCGAGGAAGATCTTGGTGACCTTGTTCTGGGCATCGACAGTGACCCAGCTTTCCAGCTGCATCCCGCCCGGGGCCTTGGCGTTGCGATTGAAGATCAGCGTCATCACCCCGTATTCGGGATGCTTCGGGTCCTTGATCCGGACCGAGATCACATCGGGATGGCTGGTGGGCATCAACGTCGCATATTTCGCGATGTCGGCCTTCGGATCGAGCAGGGCGGCAAGCGGGCTGTCGCCGATCGGCCAGACTTGCTTTTGCCGCACTTCGTAATCGAGCATGGTGAGTCGCGAACCGTCAGACACGATCAGGACGGGAACATTGTCGCCATATTCGAACCGGATCTTGCCAGGGCGCTTCAGCACCATCTTGCCGGTCAGCTGCTGGCCGGCGCGATCAAGTTGCACGAAGCTCGCGCTCATCGTGCTGATGGCACGCAGGGCGGCGACGGCGCGGTCGAGATCACCCTGTGCGGCAACGGCGGGCGCTGCGGGCAGGGCGAAGGTCGCAGGCACAGCCAGTGCAAGTGCGGCGGTGCCCATGGCGATGCGAGGGAGCCTGAAGCTCTTCGGAAGCATTGCGGAAATCATCCCGGTTGTTTGGCGTTCGGGCATTGAACCCGTGCTGAACCGGCAGGTTCCCGAATGTTCATCGGGCCGCACCGCCCCGAAAGGCGGTTTGCGGCCCGAAACGGGGCGCGGCCGAATCGGCCTGCGCCCGGCGCAAGATCACTTGATCTTGGCTTCCTTGAAGTCGACATGCTTGCGCACGACGGGGTCGTACTTGCGCTGCACGAACTTCTCGGTCGAGTTGCGCGGGTTCTTCTTGGTCACATAGAAGAAACCGGTATCGGCGGTCGAGACCAGCCGGATCTTTACGGTTGCGGGCTTCGCCATGGCGTATTCCTAATATCCTCTTGGCGGGCACTGCCACATGGCATTGCCGCGCCGTGTTCGGTCAAAATCAGAGATCTCTGTCGTGGCGGCGCCCGCGCATTACCTGCACACAGCCCTCGCCAAAGCGTGGGGGCCTTTGCGCGATGGCGCGGGGAAAGTCAAGCAGACCCGTGTTAGCGGGCCTGCTGCCCACGCTCAGCGACGGCGGCCCAGCACCCAGCCTGCGGCCAGCCCAAGGGCGGCAACGGCCCCGGCAGAGCCATAAAGCCAGCCCTTGCGGCGGCGGCGAACGCGCTCAAGCGCGGTCTCGTCGAGATAGAAACCACCCTCGGCCCCGCGAATCACCCCGGCGGCGCGCATGGCGTCAAAGCGGTCGGCTTCCACCGGATCGGTCGGCACGATGTCGGCGGCGCGATCGGGGCTGGTGGCATCGAAAGAGCGGTAGCGTGATGCCACGACCTCTTCCATTTCCCGTTCGCCGCGTGCGATCTCGGTTACGTTGCTGACCATGGTGAATTCTCCCGGTGGGTGGATTGCATTTGCCCGCCTGCCATCGGGCAGAAAAGCTGTTGTGATACCAAGCGGCGAGACGCAAGAAGGTTCCGTGTCGAGTTATGTCTTCAGCCCGCGCAGGCGAAGGCAGCGCGCATACGAAAACGGCGCCGGAAAACCGGCGCCGTTCGAAACTCTGGTGAAGAGTCGCTTATTCGGGCGTGGCGTCCATGTCGTCAGCCTGTTCTTCCATGGCGTCAGCCGTTTCTTCGGCCTGCTCTTCGACCATGTCGGCCTGCTCTTCCATGCCGGCGTCTTCCAGCATGTCTTCCTGCATTTCGCCCTGGTCTTCGACGGCTTCAGCCTGGTCTTCCATGGCGTTTTCGGCCGGGCTGTCGCAAGCGGCGAGACCGAGGCCAAGAGCAACGGCGCTGGCAGTGGCAATAAGCTTCTTCATGTGATTTTCCCCTTTGCAGTAAAGCGGGATGGCAGACACTGCCACCATCCCGATTTGCGGTTAACGCGGCGGATTACCGAACGGTTCCGCGACGGAAGAGATTAACGATCGCAAGAAGGACGACCGCACCCAGGAACGAGAACAGAAGCGACGAAAGATTGAACGCGCCGCTCGCGATCTGGTTACCGCCGACGACCAGACCGGCGATCAGGGCGCCGACGATGCCGACGACGACGTTGAGCAGGATACCCTGCTGAGCGTCAGTGCGCATGACGATGCTGGCAAGCCAGCCGATGATGCCACCGACGATGATCATGATAATGATACCCATCGTGTGTTTCCTTGTATGTCTGTGTTTGATGAGGAAACACGAAGGCCAGTCAATTGGTTCCACGAGCCAAGCGCCATTATGGACGGATATTTGCTATCCGCCCAATATTCCGGGTCTTTATCGGGTGCTCGTCTTGGACCGGAAATCGCAGATCTTTGCCGATTCGCCGGACCGGGTTCTTACATTCAGGGCCCTTACATGAAGTAGAGCCACAGACCCGCGAAGGTGCCGAAGATGATGCGATACCATGCAAAGGGCGTGAAACCCGCCTTGCTGACATAGGCGACAAAAGCGCGGATCACGATCAGCGCGACGATGAAGGAGACGACGAAGCCGATGGCGATCTCGTCCCAGCCCACTGTCATGTTCCCGGACGCGATTTCATCGCGATACTGCAGGACTTCCAGCGTGCTGGCCCCCAGCATGGTCGGGATGGCGAGGAAGAAGCTGAATTCGGCGGCGGTGCGCCGTTCGATGCCCATGGCCAGCGCGCCCATGATCGTCGCGCCCGAACGCGACACGCCCGGCACCATGGCGAGGCATTGCAGGCAGCCTACGCCAAGCGCCTGCTTGACCGGAAGCTGGCCAATGCCGCTGGGCGGGCCTTCCTTCGCGTATTTCTCGATCACGATGATGGCGATGCCGCCGATCACCAGCGCCCATGGCACCACCATCGGGCTGGCGAGGAGGATGTCGATATAGTCCTTCATGATCAGCCCGATCACGGCCGCGGGCATGAAGGCGACGACGAGATTGATGACGAAGCGGATCGATTCGGGCTGGCGATGGAAAATGCCGATGCCCGCGGCCCAGAAAGTGCGCCAATAATTCACCACCACGGCCAGGATCGCGCCCAGCTGAATGACGACGTTGAAGACTTTCCACTCCTCCGCGTCATAGCCGAACATGGCCGAAGCGAGGATCAGGTGACCCGTCGAGGATACTGGCACGAACTCCGTCAGCCCTTCGACGATGCCAAGCAGAATTGCAGTAAGTGTCAGGTTTTCCATTAGGCTCTCTTTGCGGGGGAGTTCGGGTGATGAAGGATCGGGTGTCCAAGTCAACCCTGCATGGTGCGCTGCGGCATGGGTCTCCGCCTTATGGGCAGCGTCAGGTCAAATGGGGTTAGCGGCGCTATTCGAACTGGCCTATTCGAATTGCAGCGCGGCTAGGCTGGCATAAAGCCCGCTGTTGGCGCTCAATTCGGCATGGGTGCCCTGTTCGACGATCCGGCCATCCTCCATCACCACGATGCGATCCGCCGCGCGCACGGTGGCAAGGCGGTGGGCGATGACGATGGTGGTACGCCCTTTCATCAGCGTTTCCAGCGCCGATTGCACCAGCTGCTCGCTTTGCGCGTCCAATGCGCTTGTGGCCTCATCCAGCAACAGGATCGGCGCGTCGCGCAGCAGGGCGCGGGCAATGGCGACGCGCTGGCGCTGGCCGCCCGAAAGGCGCGCCCCGGCATCGCCGATCACGGTGTCGAGACCGTTGGGCAGAGCCTTCAGGAACTGCTCGGCATTGGCGGCGCGGGCCGCTTTCCAGATGGCGTCATCGTCCGCTTCCCATGCCCCATAGCGCAGGTTGTCGCGCGCGCTGGCATTGAACAGCGTGCTTTCCTGCGGCACCAGCGCCAGCCGGTCGCGCACGGCGATGGGGTCGGCGCGGGTCAGGTCGATCCCGTCGACGCGAACGCTGCCGACCTGCGGGTCGTAGAAGCGGGCGATCAGCTGGAACAATGTCGACTTGCCCGCGCCCGATGGACCGACAATGGCAACCGTCTCACCCGGCTCGATCACCAATGAGAAATCGTTGAGCGCCTTGTCCTCGGGCCGGGTCGGATAGCGGAAGGTGACATTCTGGAACGCGATCGAGCCGCGCGCCGGGGTGGGCAGCTCTTGCGGACGGGCAGGCGCGGCGATGGCGGGCGTGGTGGCCAGCAGTTCGCCAAGGCGCTGCGCTGCGCCCGATGCGCGCAGCAGATTGCCGTAAACTTCGGCCAGCGCGCCGAATGCCCCGCCGACAAGCCCAGCGGTGATGACGAAGGCCGCAATGGTGCCGCCGGTAATGTGTCCGGCCTCCACATCCAGCGCGCCGCGCCACATCAATCCGACCAATGCGCCCAGCACCAGCGCCATGGCGAGCGCGGTCAGGATCGCGCGGAACCAGATCCGGCTCTTCGCCGTGGCGAAAGACCTTTCGACCGCTTCGCCAAAGCGCCCTGCCTCGCGGCCCTGCTGGTTGAACACCTGCACGATGCGGATGCCGCCCAGCACTTCGCTGACCATCGCGCCGATATCGGCAATCCGGTCCTGGCTGGAGCGGGAAAGATTGCGCACGCGCCGCCCCATCAGCACGATGGGAATGATCACGATCGGGATCGCGACCAGCAGCCAGACCGTCAGCATCGGCGCAAGGATGAAGAGATAGATCGTCCCGCCGATGACCGTCAGCAGATTGCGCAGGGCCACAGATATGGTGGACCCGACGACCTGCTCGATAATCGCGGTATCGGCGGTCATGCGCGAAGAGATCTCGCGCGGGTTGTTTTCCTCAAAGAAGCTGGGCGGCAGGGTGACGAGATTGTCATAGACCTTTACCCGAAGGTCGGCGACCACGCGCTCTGCCAGCCATGAAACGAGATAGAAGCGGAAGGCGGTGCCGATCGCCAGCACCACGACCAGCAGCAGCAGGTACTCGAACCAGCGATTGATGTCGCCCCCATCGAACCCGCGATCGATAACCAGCTTGAAGAAATTGGGAATCGCCAATGTCGCGGCCGCGGTCGTCACCAGCGCGCAGCCAGCGCCCACAAGTCGGCCGGGATATTTGCGGGCCGCGCCCAGCAGCATGAAGAGCGGGCCGATGGAGCGGGTCTTTGAGCCCGATGCTTCTTCCTTGCCCGCATCCTTGCGACCCGTTTCGGTCTCCGAGTCGCTGACGCGCTCGAGATCTCCGGGATCGGCTCCGGAACCTTCGTTGTCGGCTCTCGCATGCTCTGTCATGCCGGCGCACTAGAACAAACAGATGCTGCTTTGAAGTCGCTTAAACGGCTGATCCACGGCGAAACACGCCCCCATACGCGGGTTTTGCGCGGAACCTGTCCTTATTGCTGCGTTGCAGCGGGGGGCAACGCGATCTATCTAGGAGGCAATGGAACGCCGTGAGATGCCCCGCAGAGGGCGCCGCGGTGCATGGCCGGCAAATGTGCCCGGCATAAGGGCGCGCTGGCTTCTGGCGGCACGCCTCCCCCGTTGGCAAGGAGTTTACGAGTAAGTGCTGTACCAGCTCTACGAAATCCAGCGCGCATGGCGCGCCAATGCGACTGCGGTCGCGTCCGTCACTGCCGAATGGCTTGGCAATCCGAGCAACCCGATGGGTTATACGGGCTTTGGCCCGACGGTCTCTTCGGCCCTGGAAGTGTTCGCCCATGCCGCCGAGCCGCGCGGCAAGCCCGCATTCGGCATCGAAACGGTCGAAGTCGACGGCAAGACGCATACTGTCACCGAGGCGGATGTGCTGCACAAGCCTTTCGGCACCCTCAAGCGTTTCACCCATGACGGTCTCCCCAAGGATGCGCCCAAGCTGCTGATCGTCGCGCCGATGAGCGGGCATTATGCCACGCTGCTGCGCGGCACGGTCGAGCGTATGCTTCACGGGGCCGAGACCTACATCACCGACTGGGCCGATGCGAAGCTGGTTCCCTTGAAGGACGGCAAGTTCGATCTCGACGACTATATCGACTATGTGATCGAGTTCCTGGAGCATATCGGCCCCGGCACGCATATGGTCGCGGTTTGCCAGCCGTCCGTGCCCGCGTTCGCCGCAACCGCGGTGATGGCAGAGGAAGACAATCCCTGCCGTCCGGCCACGCTCACCATGATGGGCGGCCCGATCGACACGCGCGAAGGTCCGACCGAGGTGAACGAGATGGCGGTCAGCCGTCCGATGCACTGGTTCAAGCAATATCTGATCCAGACCGTCCCCATGCCCTATGCGGGCGCGGGCCGCCGGGTCTATCCGGGTTTCCTGCAGCTTTCGGGCTTCATGTCGATGAATCTCGGTAACCATATCATGAGCCAGTATGCGCTGTTCAAACATCTGGTGGCGGGCGATGGCGAAAGCGCCGACGCGACCAAGACCTTTTACGATGAATATCTCTCGGTCTGCGACATGACGGCGGAATTCTACCTTCAGACCGTGAATGCCGTGTTCAAGGAATATCTCCTGCCGCGCGGCCTCCTCACCCATCGCGGCAAGAAGGTCGACCTCGGCAAGATTCACGACACCGCCATCCTGTGCGTCGAAGGCGAGAGGGACGATATCTCCGGCGTTGGCCAGACCAAGGCCGCGATCGAGCTGACGCCCGGCCTGCCGGA
Source organism: Croceicoccus mobilis (assembly GCF_001661965.1). GTDB lineage: Bacteria > Pseudomonadota > Alphaproteobacteria > Sphingomonadales > Sphingomonadaceae > Croceicoccus > Croceicoccus mobilis. Next base: position 220,789 of record NZ_LYWZ01000023.1, on the reverse strand, counting down.
TTCTAAGAAGAAATATCACCTGCACCCGGGTGTCGGGCATTACGGCATCTTCAACGGATCAAAATGGCGGGGGCAGATTGCGCCGGTGGTCGAACAATGGATGGCCGATCATGCAAGGGGTCGTCTGAAGGCGGTTGCCTGACGCGACCCTGATCCAAGGTTCTGAAGGGGCGGGATTTCCCGCCCCTTTTTCATGGTTCTTCGGATTTGGAATTATCCTGCCGTTTACCACTCCCGTTTAAGATGCCTTCGCGCGCTAGGGCGTAAATTGGAAGAATGAACGGGATGACTCGCATTATTGCATTCGCATTGCGCGCCGGCGGCGCGGCGGCTGGCGCGTTTACGCTGGGCCGCATGCCCGCCGAGGTTTACGCGCCGCTTCTGGAAAGGCTCGGCATTGCCGATGCCGCATGGCTGACGCCGACAAATGAGATGATCGGCCTGTATGCGATCGGCGCATTGTTCGGCCTGCTGTTCGGCTCGGTGGTCGCGGGGCTTTTGCCCAATGGCAACCGCGACCCTGTGGGTACGCGTGAAGAGGCCGCTGCCTCCGTCCCGCGCCTGCGCCGCCATCTCGGCGACGGGCAGGGGCGGGACACATCGGCGCGCTCGCCGCTGGATCGCCTTTCGGCTCCGCCGCCGGGCCAGCGGCTGCCCAAGCACGATCTTTCCAACATCCCGCCGGCACCGCCCGAAGACGAGATCAGCTTCGACCGCATCCCCAACACCGGCGTCTATGCCGATGTCGAATCGCATATCGATTTCGGGTTGGGCGAGGATGACGAGGACCTGAAGCGATTCGCCGCAGCCCGCACCGTCGATGAGCCGCGTTCCGGCACGGGCGATTGGGGCGATGATTGGGACGCGGACGGCTGGGGCGAGGACGAATGGTCGAAGCCCGCCCCACAGGATGCTGCGCCCGCGCAGCCTGCATTCCGCGATCCCTCGCCGGAAGAAAACGAATTCGCCGCCTTCGACCAGGGGACGGCGGAGCCAGCCGCCGAAGACCCGCAATGGTCAGCCGGTGGCTCCGCGCAGCCAATGGTGGAGGAGCAGGACTGGAGCCACGCGCAGCGCCCCGCAGCGCAGGCCATGCAGCCAGAAGCTGCGGCACAAGACGATAAAACGCCTGCCGCGGCCGAAGAGGCGTGGCCCGAGGGCATCCCGATGCCGCCGACGCTGGAAGAGCAGGGCTGGGGGCAGGTGAGCCGTCCGTCTGCTGCCGCTCCCGCTTCGTCGTTCGATGAGGCCGAGCTATCGACGGATCAAGACCCCGATTTCGCAGCGGGTCATGCGCCTATGTCCATAGATGTGCCGGCAATGGATGGGCCTTCCGCGTTCGATGAGGCAGCGCATGAGGAGGAATGGGCTGCATTCAATCCGCCCGTGCCCGAACTTGGGCCTAATCAGCCCGCTGTTCCGGATGTGAGCGAGGATTTCGCGCAACCGGAAGCTCCCTTGGCTGCGGATCAGAGCGATGGCGACATGCCGGTGTTCGCTCGCGGGATCGAACCGGAAGAGGGGGCCCCGCAGGCGCCGTTTGTCGAAGAGCGTCATCATCAGCCTCCGCAATATCAGGCGGAGCCCCATTATGAGCCCGAGCCTCAGCCGGAACCCCAGGTCGTCTCGCTGCATGGCGAAGGCAGCTACAAGGGCCACGACGGGGTCAGCGCGCCGCGTTTCGCACCGGGTCTTACCGGCGGCGCCGACGAAGACTGGTTCGCAGGTGACGGAGACGAGGACGAGGATGCCGACGATGATGGCGCGGGCTACGGCTCGCTCATGGCGATCGGACTTGGCAAGACGCACAAGCCGCGCCCGAAACAGCCATCGCATCGCCTTGGCGAAGCGAATCTTTCGCATAGCCCTCTGCTCGACGTGGACCGCGACATGGGCGGAATTCCCAAAGGGGCAGGTCCGCAGGACTTCCGTCTGAGGGAGGCTCTGGAAGGGCTCAAGCGGTTCTGATAAAAGGAAAACAGTTCGTCGCGCGGGGGGTGGTCGCCATGGGGTGGCCGCCCCCTGTTTTGCTTTGATTGCCCAGAGTGCAGTTGCAAAAATCACTTCGTGTCGTCATGGGGGTTCGGAGCGCAATATCCACGCCAACCCGGCGGGATGATTCGCGCGTATATTCCGGGTAATGGTGCCCGGGCCCCGACAGGATAGGTGAAAATGGGTTTTCCGCCGGTTCAAGGCCTCTACGACTCGCGCAATGAGCACGATAATTGTGGTGTAGGTTTCGTCGCACATATCAAAGGCGAAAAATCGAACGCGATTATTCAGCAGGGCCTTACCATTCTGGAAAACCTCGACCACCGCGGTGCGGTGGGCGCAGACCCGTTGCTGGGTGACGGCGCAGGTATCCTGATCCAGATGCCCGACGCCCTCTTGAGGAAGTGGGCGGAAGGCGAAGGCAAGACGCTGCCGCCCGCCGGCGATTACGCCGTTGCCATGTGCTTCCTGCCGCAGGACGAACCTTCGCGCGATTTCGTCGTCGCGCAGTTTGAAAAGTTCATCGGCAAGGAAGGCCAGCAGCTGATCGGCTGGCGCGAAGTGCCGACCACTCTCGATGGTCTGGGCAAGACCGTGCTCGAACAGATGCCGGTGATCCGCCAGGCGGTCATCGCGCGCGGCGGCAATTGCGCCGATCAGGACGCGTTCGAACGCAAGCTCCTTTCGATCCGCAAGCAGACGCAGAACCCGCTCGCCAAGCTGGCTGAAAAGCACGGGCTGCCGGGGCTGACCGAACTTTACATGCCGAGCTTTTCGAGCCGCACCATCGTCTACAAGGGGCTGCTGCTCGCCAATCAGGTCGGCAGCTTCTACGACGATCTGCGCGATCCCGATTGCGCCTCGGCGCTGGCGCTGGTGCACCAGCGGTTCAGCACCAACACATTCCCCAGCTGGAAGCTGGCGCAGCCGTTCCGCCTGATCGCCCATAACGGTGAGATCAACACGGTTCGCGGCAATGTGAACTGGATGGCGGCGCGTCGCCGCACGATGGAATCGCCGCTGCTCGGTACCGATCTCGACAAGATGTGGCCGATCATCCCGCACGGCCAGTCGGATACCGCTTGCCTCGATAACGCGTTGGAATTGCTGCTGGCCGGTGGCTACAGCCTTGCCCATGCGATGATGATGCTGATCCCCGAGGCATGGGCGAAGAACCATGAAATGGATCCGGCCCGCCGCGCGTTCTACGAATATCACGCTGCGCTGATGGAGCCCTGGGACGGTCCCGCTTCGGTCGCGTTCACCGATGGCCGCCAGATCGCCGCCACGCTTGACCGCAACGGCCTGCGCCCGGCGCGCTATTGCGTGACCAAGGACGATCTCGTCTGCCTCGCGTCCGAAAGCGGCGTGCTGCCGTTTGCCGAAGAGGACATCACGAGGAAGTGGCGCCTGCAGCCCGGCAAGATGCTGGTCATCGACCTTGAGCAGGGCCGCATCGTCGAGGACGAAGAAATCAAGACCGAGCTCGCCAATGCGCATCCTTATGCGAAGTGGCTGAACGAGGCGCAGTACAAGCTGGAAGACCTCGACATCGTCGAGATCGAAGCCGACGACGTGCCGGTCGACCCGACCGCTGACAGCGAGCTGTTCCTGCGCCGCCAGCAGGCCTTTGGCTACACGCAGGAAGACGTGTCGAAGTTCCTCGAGCCGATGCTTTATAACGGGGACGATCCGATCGGTTCGATGGGCACCGACACGCCGATCGCCGTTCTGTCCAAGCGTTCGCGTCTGCTCTACGACTATTTCAAGCAGAACTTCGCGCAGGTGACCAATCCGCCGATCGACCCGATCCGTGAAGAGCTGGTCATGAGCCTGCTGTCGATGATCGGTCCGCGCCCGAACCTCTTAGGCCGCGATGCCGGCACGCATAAGCGTCTGGAAATCAGCCAGCCGATCCTGACCAATACGGATCTCGTGAAGATCCGCTCGGTCGAAGCGGGCCTCGACGGCGCGTTCCGCACCGGCACCATCGACATCACCTGGGAGGCCAGCACCGGGGCCGAAGGCCTCGAGATGGCGATCAAGGAAATGTGCTGGGCCGCGACCGAGGCGGTGCTTGAGGACAAGAACATCCTCATCCTGTCCGACCGCGCGCAGGGGCCGGACCGCATCGCCATGCCGGCGCTGCTGGCAACGGCTGCCGTACATCAGCATCTCGTCCGTCAGGGCCTCAGGATGCAGACCGGCCTGGTCATCGAGACGGGCGAAGCGCGCGAAGTGCATCACTTCTGCGTGCTGGCCGGTTATGGCGCCGAAGCCATCAACCCCTATCTCGCCTTCGAGACGCTGGAGAACATCCGCGTGAAGCGCGAGGCGCCGCTCTCTGCCGAGGATGTGGAATACAATTACATCAAGGCGATCGGTAAGGGCATCCGCAAGGTCATGTCCAAGATGGGCATCTCGACCTACCAGTCCTATTGCGGGGCGCAGATCTTCGATGCGGTCGGCCTGTCGACCGCTTTCGTAGACAAGTATTTCACCCGGACCGCCACCACGATCGAAGGCGTTGGCCTGGCCGAAATCGCCGAAGAAACCGTGCGCCGCCACGAAACCGCCTATGGCGAGGACGAGGTGCATAGGAAGATGCTCGATGTCGGCGGTATCTACCAGTATCGCGTGCGCGGCGAGGACCATGCATGGACCCCGTCGAACATCGCGAACCTGCAGCACGCCGTGCGCGGCAACGATTATGCGAATTATGAAGAGTTCGCGAAGTCGATCAACGAGCAGTCCGAGCGCCTGCTGACGATCCGCGGCCTGATGGAGCTGAAGAAGGCGGACACCCCGCTCGACCTCAGCGAAGTCGAAAGCGCCGAGAGCATCGTCAAGCGTTTCGCCACCGGCGCGATGAGCTATGGCTCGATCAGCTGGGAAGCGCATACGACGCTGGCCATGGCCATGAACCGGATCGGCGGCAAGTCGAACACCGGTGAGGGCGGCGAGGATCCGAAGCGCTTCACCCCGCTCGACAATGGCGATTCGATGCGTTCGGCGATCAAGCAGGTCGCATCGGGCCGTTTCGGCGTGACCACCGAATATCTGGTCAATGCCGACGACATCCAGATCAAGATGGCGCAGGGCGCAAAGCCCGGCGAAGGCGGCCAGCTGCCGGGTCACAAGGTCGACAAGACCATTGGCAAGACCCGCCATTCGACGCCGGGCGTGGGCCTGATTTCGCCGCCGCCGCACCATGACATCTATTCGATCGAGGATCTGGCCCAGCTGATCCACGATCTGAAGAACGTCAATCCGACCTCGCGCGTGTCGGTCAAGCTGGTGTCCGAAGTGGGCGTTGGCACCGTGGCTGCGGGCGTGTCGAAGGCGCGTGCCGATCATGTCACGATCTCCGGCTACGAAGGCGGCACGGGCGCGTCCCCGCTGACTTCGCTGACGCATGCGGGTTCCCCGTGGGAAATCGGTCTGGCTGAAACGCAGCAGACGCTGCTGCTCAACGATCTGCGTGCGCGTATCGCGGTGCAGGTCGATGGCGGCCTGCGCACCGGCCGAGATGTCGCCATCGGCGCGCTGCTGGGCGCGGACGAGTTCGGCTTCGCTACCGCTCCGCTGATCGCGGCTGGCTGCATCATGATGAGGAAGTGCCACCTCAACACCTGTCCGGTGGGCGTGGCGACGCAGAACCCTGAGCTGCGCAAGCGCTTTACCGGCCTGCCCGAGCACGTGGTCAACTACTTCTTCTTCGTCGCTGAAGAGCTGCGCAAGATCATGGCCGAGATGGGCTTCAAGACGCTGAACGAGATGGTTGGCCGCGTCGACCGGATCGACATGAAGCGCGCGGTTTCGCACTGGAAGGCGCATGGCATCGATCTGTCGAAGCTGCTCCACCAGGTGAAGCCGGCTGCGGGCCATGAGCTGTTCCAGACCGAGATCCAGGACCACGGCCTTGAAGGCGCGATGGACATGGAGCTGATCAGGGCTGCCGCTCCCGCGCTGGAGAAGGGCGAGAGCGTCATGCTCGACCGCACGATCAAGAACGTCAATCGTACCGCGGGCACCATGCTCTCGGGCGAGGTCGCCAAGCGTTATGGCCACTCGGGCCTGCCGGACAACACGATCCGCGTGAACTTCACCGGTGTCGCGGGGCAGAGCTTTGCCGCATGGCTGGCGCATGGCGTAACGCTGGAGCTGACCGGCGATGCCAACGACTATGTCGGCAAGGGCCTGTCGGGCGGCCGCGTGATCGTGAGGCAGCCCGATGGCATGGACCGCGATCCCACGAACAACATCATCGTCGGCAATACCGTGCTCTATGGCGCGATTGCGGGTGAGGCGTTCTTCAACGGTGTCGGCGGCGAACGTTTCGCTGTCCGCAACTCGGGCGCGATCGCGGTTGTCGAAGGCACCGGCGACCATGGCTGCGAATATATGACCGGCGGTGTCGTGATGGTGCTTGGCCCCACGGGCCGCAACTTCGCGGCCGGCATGTCGGGCGGCATCGCCTATGTCTATGACGAGGATGGATTGTTCGCGAAGCGTTGCAACACCGAAATGGTGGAACTGCGCGAAGTCGAACTGACCGACGAAGACGTGCCGCATGGCCAGCGCCCCGAACAGCGCGGCCATTCGGTCGAGGATTTCGGCATGGGCGACCCGCTCTATTACGATTCGGCGCGCATCAAGGTGCTGTTGGAACGCCATGTGCTCCACACCGGCTCCAGCCGTGCGAAGGCATTGCTCGACGATTTCGACAATGCCGTGACGAAGTTCGTCAAGATCATGCCGCGCGACTATGAAAACGCATTGAAGGCCATGGAAGCCGAGCGGCTTGAAGCCGAATCGGTGGCAGCGGAATAAGGGAGGCACACATGGGCAAGGAAACCGGCTTCCTGGAACTCGACCGCCAGGATCGCACTTACGAAGCTCCGACCGAGCGTCTGCAGCACTACAAGGAATTCGTGATCCCTCACGATCCGCAGGCGCTGCAGGGGCAGGCGAGCCGCTGCATGAACTGCGGCATCCCCTATTGTCACAACGGCTGTCCGGTGAACAACATCATCCCGGACTGGAACCACCTTGTTTACGAGGGGAACTGGAAGGAGGCGCTGGTCAACCTGCACTCCACCAATAATTTCCCCGAGTTCACGGGCCGCGTCTGCCCCGCTCCTTGCGAGGCGAGCTGCACTTTGAACATCGTGGACCAGCCGGTCACCATCAAGTCGATCGAATGCGCGATCGTCGACAAGGGGTGGAAGGAAGGCTGGATCGTTCCTCAGCCGCCTGAAAAGAAGACCGGCAAGATGATCGCGGTCGTCGGGTCGGGCCCGGCGGGTATGGCCTGCGCGCAGCAGCTGGCGCGTGCCGGCCACTCGGTCACGCTTTTCGAAAAGAACGACCGCATCGGCGGATTGCTTCGCTATGGCATCCCCGACTTCAAGATGGAAAAGCACCTCATCAACCGCCGCGCGGCGCAGATGGAGGCAGAGGGCGTTTCCCTGCGTACCAGCACCGAGGTCGGTGTCGACATCTCGATGAAGACGCTGAAGGAAAACTTCGACGCGGTGGTATTGTCGGGCGGCGCGGAAGATGCGCGTACGCTGGGCATTCCGGGTTCGGAACTGTCGGGTGTCCGCCTCGCCATGGAATTCCTGACCCAGCAGAACAAGCGCAATGCAGGCGATAGCGAGGAGCGCGCCGCTCCGCGCGGCACGCTCACCGCGACCGACAAGCATGTCATCGTGATCGGTGGCGGCGACACGGGTTCCGACTGCGTCGGCACCTCGAACCGCCAGGGCGCGGCCAGCGTGACCCAGATCGAGATCATGCCCAAGCCTCCGGAAAAGGAAGACAAGCAGATGACGTGGCCCAACTGGCCGCTGAAGCTGCGCACTTCTTCCAGTCACGAAGAAGGCGTGGACCGCGACTGGGCAATCCTGACCAAGCGCGTGGTGAGCGAGAATGGCCGCGTGACCGGCCTCGAATGCGTCCGCCTCGAGTGGGAAGGTCGCGAGATGAAGGAAGTGCCCGGCAGCGAATTCACGCTCAAGGCCGATCTCATCCTGCTTGCCATGGGTTTTGTCGGCCCGCGCAAGACCGGTATGCTGGATCAGGCCGGCGTCGAATATGACGCGCGCGGCAATGTCCTGGCCGACACGATCAAGTACCAGACCAGCGAAGACAAGATCTGGGCCTGTGGCGACATGCGCCGGGGCCAGAGCCTGGTCGTCTGGGCCATCCGCGAAGGTCGTCAGTGCGCACGTGCAGTGGATGAGGCGCTGATGGGCGTGACGGAACTGCCGCGCTGATCTGGTGATGGATCGCTGACCGGAACGCCCGCGTTTCGGTCAGCCGACAAGAGAGCCTGCTACTCCGTCCCGAGGGCGAGAGTGGCGGGCTCTTTTTCCGTCTGGCCCTGCTTTCCTGTGCGGGCCTGCGGTGATCCGTCATCGTCGAAGAACACGGTCGTTGCCTTGGGGCGCGACCCATGGCCTGCGGATGCCTGTTGTGCCGAAGCCTTGCCAAAGGCGTCATCCGCTGCCGTTTCCTGATCGTACCAGATTGTCTTTGCGCTGGGTCGCGGTGCAATTTTTTGTACCGGCCGTGCCTGCCGCGGGGACGTCGCGGTCACTGCGCCTTCGGCAGACTGCGGCTCTTCCAGCAGCGCAAGCGGGGATGCGTTTCCGGGCAAGGGGGTAGGCATGTAAGGTTCACGCGCCGCGATTTGCGGTTCTGCCGGGGCCGGTTCCGACAGCCATTCGGCCAGGCCGATCGCGCAGATGGCAAGCACGGCAGCCACGACAACCACGCGCTTTTGATAGGGCGTCGTGATCGCGCGCTTGGGCTTTCCCGCAGCTTCGGATGCGGCGATGATGCTCGCAAGATCCGCATCCAGCCTCGGTTCTCCAAAGGCCGGCATTTTCTTCATCGCGCTCAACATAGTGGCAGGCCCGGCCTGCGGCGAGGCGGGGCTCCTTCTGCGCAACACCTTCCTCGAAAGGGGTAGGCGCTTTAGCCCCGCAATTCGCCCGTCAACAAAGCCCAGCGTTCATGATCGCGCCATTCTCCGCCGATCCGCAGATAAGCGGGCGAGAAGCCCTCCCGCCTGAAGCCGAGGGAGCTGACCAGACGAATGGAGCGCATATTGCCGGGCTGGATATTCGCCTCAACCCGGTGCAGCGCCAGCGGTCCGAACGCATGACCCAGCGCAAGAGCCAGCGCCTCACGCATCAATCCCTGTCCTGCGGTTTCGGCGTAACCGTAATAGCCGCAATAGGCCGACAGGAAATTGCCGCGCGCGATCCGGGTGAAACTGATCACGCCAATGGCTGACCCGTCGGCACTATGCCGCGCGACCAGCGCGCAGTTTTCCGGTGCCTGCATCGCGGCATGAAACGCGGCGAACCCATCGCTATCGACAAAAGGTGCGGACCATGGCGCGTGGTAATTACGGTTCGCGGCATTGCGCCGGACAAGATCGCCATCATCCAGCGTGACCGGTGCGACTTTGACGCGCGCTACCATGCGATCGGCTTACGGCCATGCGCCTTCAGAAAGTCATTGGTCTGGCTGAAAGGGCGCGAGCCGAAAAAGCCGCGATGGGCCGACAGCGGGCTGGGATGCGGGCTGGCGATGATCAGATGGCGGCTTTGGCCCGATAGTTCGGGAATGCGCTTCGCCTTTGCCTGCGCATGGGTGCCCCACAGGATGAAAACGGTGGGTTCGGGCCGCGCGGCGACGGCCGCGACGCAGGCATCGGTGATCGCGTCCCAGCCCTTGCCCGCATGCGAACCGGCCTTGCCCGCCTCGACCGTCAGCGAATTATTGAGCAGCAGCACCCCCTGCCGCGCCCAGCGCGACAGATCGCCATGCGGCGGCGGCGATACGCCCAGATCGCTGGAGAGCTCTTTAAAGATGTTACGCAGGGAAGGCGGGGTCTTCACCCCATCTGGCACCGAAAACGACAGCCCGTGCGCCTGCCCCGGACCGTGATACGGGTCCTGCCCCAGGATCACGACCTTCACCTCATCCAGCGGGGTCAGCTCCAGCGCCGCCAGTCGCATGCCGCGCGGGGGATAGACTTCGGCTCCTCCATCTTCCTGCGCGCGGATCCAGCCGCCAAGCTGGCGCGCCTCTGGGGAATCGAGAACGGGAGAGAGCACCGGGGACCAGCTGGCGGGAATGGAATCATGCATGGGCGAAGGGCTAGCGACAGCGGCTTGCCGCTGCCAGCGGCAAAAATGCTGCTGTCCACGGTCTCATGGCAGCACCGCAGCCTCTTCCCCAAACGCGCGCCTTCTCGTAAGGAGCCAAGCATGACTGTCTATTTCCACGAGGAAGACCTGCCCGAAGGCGTGCTCGCGCCCGGGCCCGTTGCCGTCGACACCGAAACCATGGGGCTGATCACGCGCCGCGACCGGCTTTGCGTCGTCCAGATCAGTGACGGGCAGGGGGACGAGCATCTCGTCCGCTTTGGCCCCGAAAGCGAATATGACGCGCCGAACCTGTGCGCCGTGCTGGCCGATCCGACGCGTGAGAAATATTATCATTTCGCCCGCTTCGACCTGGCTGCGATCCAGTATTACCTGGGCGTGATGGCAGCGCCTGTCTTCTGCACTAAGATCGCATCGAAGCTGACGCGTACCTATACCGACCGGCATGGATTGAAGAACCTCGTCTCCGAATTGCTGGGCAAGGACATTTCCAAGCAGCAGCAATCCAGCGACTGGGGCGCGCCCGAACTGACCGATCCGCAGCGCGAATATGCGGCGAGCGACGTGCGTTACCTGCACGCCATGGTCGAGGTTTTCCGGGGGCGGCTGGAACGCGAACATCGCACCGGGATTGCCCAGGCATGCTTCGATTTCCTTCCCACCCGCGCCTTGCTCGATATCGAGGGCTGGGACGACAAGGATATTTTCAGCCACGAGGCGTAAAGCTTCGGGCCGTTAGTCAACCATCATGAGCGTCGAAGCCACCATCGTCAGACACAAGCGCCGCGAGCAGGCGACGCCCGGTGGTACGCATGACCGGCTGATCCACGTGTTGCTGATCGCGCTGCCGATCGGCATCGGGGTGCTTGTGGCGCTGATGATCCTTGCACCGCTTTCGACCGGCGGAGAGGTGAGCTTCCTGCTCGACCGGAACGAGGTCGATCTCACTGAAAACCGCATGACGGTCGACAATGCGATGTATCGCGGCGCCGATGACGAGGGGCGCCCGTTCTCGGTGCAGGCGGGCAGCGCCATCCAGCGGTCGAGCGAGGTGGAGAAGGTCGAGATGAACGACCTGACCGCGCGCATATTGCTGGCAGAGGGCCCCGCGGTGCTGACCGCGCAGGAAGGCACTTACGATTATTCACAGGACACGGTGGATTTCCCCGGTGCGGTCAATTTCACCGCCGCCGACGGCTATCGCATGATCGCGCGCAATGTTTCCGTGCTGCTGGACGAACGCAAGCTGGTGGGCGAAGGCCGCGTCGAAGGGCGCATCCCTTCAGGCACGTTCAGCGCTGACCGTCTGGAGGCCGATTTGCAGGAGCGCACGGTTTCGCTTATCGGCGATGCGCGCCTGCGCATGGAGCCGGGGGCTCTGAAGACGCCCTGATACGAAGGATGCCATGACCGACACTTCTTTCTCCATCCGCACCATTGCGACGCGCAGCGCGATCGGCCTCGCCCTTGGCGCGGCGGCATTGCTGGGCACGCAGAGCATTTCGGCGCAGACCATCGCAGGCTTTAATTCCAACCAGCCGGTCGATTACGCGGCTGACCGGATCGAGCTGCAGGACCGCGCCGACCGGGTGGTACTGTCAGGGAACGTGGTGGTGAACCAGGGCGATCTGCGGCTGGCCGCTGGCCGCACCGTGGTCAATTACACCAACACCGATGCCTTGCGGATCCAGCGCATTACCGCGACCGGCGGCGTGCGCGTCACGCGCGGCAATGAAAGCGCGCGCGGCAATGTCGGCGTATATGACTTCAACCGCCGCATCATCACGCTGGTTGGCGATGTCGCGCTCAAGCGCGGGACCGACACGCTGAATGGCGGGCGGCTGATCATCGACCTCAAGACCGGCGTGTCCAGCGTCGACGGGCAGAGCGCGGGCAGTTCGGCAGCGACCGGCGGTGATGGCACCACGACCGACAACCGCGGCCGCGTATCGGGCAGCTTCTCGGTACCGAGCGAGTAAGGGGTCAGCGCCGCGCCGCAGCGGCGCGGGCGATTTCCGTGCAGCCTGCCGCGAACAACAGCGGCGCGGCCTGGCTGTCGGCCAGCAGCGCGCGGTGCAGGTTCATCAGTTTCTCGGCCAGGCGGGCAAGGCGAGGGCCATGCCACTGCGACAATTGCCGCGCGATGGCGGGCCGGTCGCGGAAGAAGATTCGCGGATCGTTGCTGACCGCATTGCCGATATCCTCACCCGGCGTGATGCGCGCCGCGATCTGCGCCAATTGTGCCACGCGCCGCTCCATGGCGAGGACGGTGCCGACCGGGTTCATGTTTTGCTGGCGAAAGCGCGCCAGTTCATGCGGCAGTTTCACGGCATCGCCCGATAGGACCGCATCGACCAGCGCCTGCATCGAATCGTCCTCGGTCTCCGCCGCGATCGCGTCGAGATCCTCTGCCGAAACGCTGCGAGGGGCATGGCTGTCGGCATCGAGATAAAGCGCGAGTTTCTGCACCTCCGACGCGGCCATGCGCGTATCCAGCGCCACCGATGCCGCGATCCTTTGCGCCAGTTCCGCCCCCATGCGCAGCCCCGCCGCATCGGCCAGCCGCCGCACTTCGCCAGTGACCGAGCGCAGGTCGGGCGCGTAGAACATCACCACCAGCGCATCGTCGCGCTTTTCCAAGAGCTTGGAGGTGCGGGATTTGTCGGTCGCGCTGGTCGCGATGATCAGCACCGGCCAGCCTTCGGCAATCTCCGCTTCGGGCGCGTCGGTCAGGATTTTCAGCGCGTCATGCGCTTCCTCGCCATTGGCGCGTACGACGATGTGGCGCTTGTCGCCGAATAGAGAGGTCGAGCGGGTTTCATCGGACAGGCGGACAGGATCGCGCTTCAGCTCCGATCCCTCGATCTCGACCTTTTCGCCCGCGTCGGGCAGCATTTCGATGATCTTCGCGGCAGCGCCATGGGCGCCTGCCTCGTCAGGGCCGCAGAAAAAGAAGATCTTCACGCTCTGCGCCGCGCGCGGAGCGGTCTGCGCGAACTTGGAATTGGTGATCTTCATCTACGGCAGCCTAGCGCTGGCGCAGGGTCATCGAAAGGCTGGTGACGATCTTGTCCGCGACATCGACGGTCAGGTTTTCCAGCGCCGCCTGCTCTGCCGCGATGGTCGCATATTCGCTGGACACCACGTCAATGCCCGCATCCGAACCCGCGGTCGCATCCAGCAGGGTTTCGCCGCTATCCAGATCAACCAGCCGATATCGCGCCCGCAAGGTGCGGCGTTCGCGCCCGATGGTATCGTCACCCAGCAGGCCAAGGCCTTTGAGCTGATCGTCCAGCACCACGTCGAGGCGATAGCGCGACGTTGCCGCACCTGCCAGCCCCATCCGCTGCTGCAGCGCATCGCGCATCAGCCAGCCGTTCTTGCCGGGGATGGCTGATACCTCGACCGCGGCCAGCCCCTGCGCCACCGCGCCCGATGCGCCGCCGGCATAAACCGGCTTCAACGCGCAGGCGCCCAGCATCGGCGCGGCTACGCCGATCAGCAGGGCAGGCAGCAGGGCGGAAAAGCGCATCAGACGACCACGTTGACGAGACGATCGGGCACCACGATGACCTTGCGGATCGTCTGCCCTTCGATGTTACGCTGCACCTTCTCGCTGGCGAGCGCAAGCGCCTCCAGCTCGTCCTTGGGCATGCCCTTGGGTACGGTCAGCGTGTCGCGCAGCTTGCCCTTTACCTGGACCGCGACGGTGACTTCATCATCCACCAGCAGGGCGGGATCGACTTCGGGCCACGCAGCCTCTGCCACCAGCCCGTCGAAACCGGCGCTTACCCATGCTTCCTCGGCCAGATGCGGCATCATCGGCGATACCAGCTTCATCAGCGCGGCAATTGCGTCGCTGCGGCTGGCACTGGGCGCGGCCTTTTCGACCGTGCCGGTCAATTCATAGATGCGGGCGACGGCCTTGTTGAAGGACAGTGCCTCGATGTCTTCGGCCACGGCGGCAACGGTCTGGTGCTGCTTCCTTGCCACGGCCTTGTCATCACCGGTGGCAGCGGCGTCATACTGGCCGAACAGACGCCACAGGCGCTGCACGAAACGGCCGCAGCCCTCGATCCCGGCCTCGCTCCACGGCAGGTCGCGTTCGGGCGGGCTGTCGGACAACATGAACCAGCGCACTGCGTCCGCGCCATATTGCGCAATGATCTCATCCGGGTCGACGACGTTCTTCTTCGACTTGGACATCTTGATCACGCGGCCAACGTCGACCGCATCGCCGCCATCGACCAGCACGGCACCGTCGGCGCTGCGTTTCACTTCGGTGGGGGCGTAATAGACCGTGCGACCGCCGACTTCGCGGCTATAGGTCTCATGCGTGACCATGCCCTGCGTGAAGAGCTGCGCGAACGGCTCCTTCACATCGATCATGCCGCAATGGGCAAGGGCGCGGGTCCAGAAACGGGCATAGAGCAGATGCAGGATCGCATGCTCGATCCCGCCGATATACTGGCCCACCGGCATCCATGCTGCGACCTCTGCCGCGTCGAACGGCTTGTCGTCCGGCTGGCTGGCAAAGCGGATATAATACCACGAGGAATCGACGAAAGTGTCGAGCGTATCGGTCTCACGCCGCGCATCCGCGCCGCATTTGGGGCAGCTGGTGTGCTTCCACGTCGGGTGGCGGTCGAGCGGGTTGCCCGGTGTCTTGAAATCGACGTCCTCGGGCAGCTTAACCGGCAGCTGGTCGGCAGGCACCGGCACCACGCCGCAGCTGTCGCAATGGATGAACGGGATGGGCGTGCCCCAGTAACGCTGGCGCGAAACGCCCCAGTCGCGCAGGCGGTACTGCACCTTGCCCGAACCCCAGCCGCCAGCTTCTGCGCGGGCAATGATCTCGCGCTTGGCATCCTCGACCGACATGCCGTTGAGGAAGTCGGAATTGACGAGGATGCCGTCGCCAGCCTCGGCTTCGCCTGCAAAGGGCTTGTCGGCATCATCGGCGCTCGCGGCTACAACGCGGGTGATCGGCAGGTTATATTTGGTCGCGAATTCGAAGTCGCGCTGGTCATGCCCCGGTACGCCCATGACGGCACCGGTGCCGTAATCCATCAGCACGAAATTCGCGATGAAGACCGGCAGCTCCGCGCCGGTGAAGGGATGCTTTGCAGTCAGACCGGTGTCGTAACCCAGCTTTTCCGCCGTTTCCAGCTCTGCCGCGGTGGTGCCGCCAGCGCGGCACTTCTCGATAAAGGCCTGAACCTCGGCATTACCTTCGGCCACGCCTTGCGCGACCGGATGGTCGGCTGCGACGGCGACGAAGCTTGCACCAAAGATCGTGTCGGGGCGCGTCGAATAGACCGGCACGGTTTCGCCATCCGACAGGGTGAAGGCGAACTCCATGCCCCGGCTCTTGCCGATCCAGTTTTCCTGCATCAGCTTCACCTTGTCGGGCCATTTGTCGAGGCTCTCCAGACCCTCGAGCAACTCGTCGGCGAAGTCGGTGATCTTGAGGAACCACTGCGACAATTTGCGCTTCTCGACCAAAGCGCCCGAACGCCAGCCGCGCCCGTCGATGACCTGTTCATTGGCCAGCACGGTCATGTCGACCGGGTCCCAGTTCACCGCCGATTCCTTGCGATAGACCAGACCGTTTTCGTAAAGCTTCAGGAAAAGCGCCTGTTCCTGCCCGTAATATTCGGGATCGCAGGTCGCGAATTCGCGGCTCCAGTCCAGCGCAAAGCCGAGGCGCTGCAACTGCGCCTTCATGTTGGCGATATTGTCGCGGGTCCAGCCGCCGGGGTGCACGCCCTTTTCCATGGCGGCGTTTTCGGCTGGCATGCCGAATGCGTCCCAGCCCATCGGGTGCAGCACTTCGTGCCCGGTCATCGCCTTGAAGCGCGCCAGCACGTCGCCCATCGTGTAATTGCGCACATGGCCGATATGGATGCGTCCCGAAGGATAGGGAAACATCTCGAGCACATAGCTCTTGGGCTTTGTCGACGCGGAATCGGCGCGGAAGACACCGGCCTCGTCCCAGGCACGCTGCCAGCGGCCGTCGGCTATGGACGGATCGAAACGCTCTTCACTCATGATCTTGTAAGCCTGCTATCAGCCCATCAACGCATCGCGGCGCATCTCGCGCGCACGGGTGAGGATGATGTTCTCCAGCTTCTGCACGGTCGCGGCCTGAACCGGCGCTGCGACCCAGGTGCCGCCCTGCATGACTTCGCGGGCAGCGCCCACGCGAAGCGCATCGGCGCGCAGCGACTGGTCAAGGATGGTCACGGTGACCTTCATCCGCTCACCCGGATTGGCGGGGTTGGCATACCAGTCGGTGACGATCACGCCGCCAGTGCTGTCGCTTTGCAGCAGCGGCATGAAGGACAGCGTGTCGAGGCTGGCGCGCCACAGGAAGGAATTCACGCCGATCGTATTGATGTTCGCCGCGGCGAGATCGGTCTCGACCCGCTTGCTGCCACCGCCACAGGCGGCCAGCGCGCCCAGCATGCCGGCGGCAAGGGCAGCGCGCGCGACCAGCCGACGATTGATCAGGCGGGTGGCGGGGGCGAGACTTTCGGCGCTGCGGCCGGTCACGGGGTTGGCGGTCATGATACGGGTTACTTCCTGTTCCAGTCTGTATGGCGCCGGGAATGGGCAGGGCCATCCGGGGCGTAACGGGCGCTGCTCTATCACCGGCAAAGCGCGCGCGGCAAGCATTAGCGGCCATCAATATGCGCTATGATGAACAGTTGGGTCGCAGTGCGTATCAGTTGCAGGGCACTGGCGCCCTTTCTGGCGCGACTCGGCGGGTTTCGGGCGCGGTTCGGCCTGCTGTCGGCGGGACCTGTCGATTTCATGCAACAATCGCAGCGAAAGAGTCACCACTGTTGCTCTAAATGGCTTTGCACGTTGGCGTTTCTGGCTTTATACACAAGTTGCAAATCCCGGCTTGCCTGAACGGAATGAAGATTCGCTTCAGGATGGCAGATCGGGGAACCATCCCGGTTCTGGCGTATTCGCCAGATGTGCAATCGGTGAATTGCGGCTATGCAAATGCCGCATCCGGTCGCCGCCAGGGGATGATAACGGGTCGTTCGCGTCCCGCAGGGACTGTAGTGAGGTGACAGCAATGTCGGTGGGGTCAACACGAAGGAAGCGCGTGGCGCGGGCGATGGTATCGCTTGCCGCTGGCTGTGCATGCCTTGCCGTGCTTCCCTCGGCTCTTGCCGCGGTATCCGGCGCCATCACCTCTGCCGATGATTCGCGCCGCTCGGTCAGCATTTCCGCTGGTAGCGAGCTTTCGACCTTTACCCCCGCTTCGGCCAATCCGCGCCTGCTCGCATCGCTGGAAGCTGCGCGCAATGCTGCTGGCGGCGATGCGGGCATGTTCCGCTTTACGCCCGCAGGCATTGAAAAGGCCGGCAATCGTGCCGTGACCGTTGCGGTCCGCGTTGATGCGGGTGAAGCCCATGCGGTCTCCATGCGCAAGGTGCTATCGGGCGGTGAACCCGGCCTTGGCATCTCGGGCGTTGCCCCGGTGGCTTATAATCTTGGCCTGGCGCGCGGCTATCAGAGCTTTGCGCAGAATGCGAAGATCGCGCCGGTCGAAAAGAACATCACCAGCAACGCCGGGCTTCTGCCCGAAGGCGTCCGAGAGATCGACGCGCCCGACCTGACCCGGTTCACGCCGGCGAAGAAGGTTGGCGACAGCCGTTTCGGCACGCTGGTTGAACTGGACGAAGGTGACGTTCCGGGCCGTGCACCGCGTACCTTCGGCGATGGCGAACAGTCGGTCGATGTGGCCGGCTCCTATCGCGTCACCGGCAATTTCAAGGTGACCGCAGGTGTCCGCTATTCGGCTGAGCGCAATCGCCTTGGTCCGGTGTCGGATGCGCAGCAGGACAATCAGTCCGTCTATGTCGGAACGCGTTTCCGCTTCTGATCCCTTTACAACTGAAAATCTGTTCGCCGGTCGTTTCTGACCGATGCGATGCCATGCGTGCTATCTGGGACGAAAGTCTCCCTTTTCAATTTTTGCATCTAGCCGCACCTATTGCGCAACAATCATCTGTCAAAGCGGCTTGCGCATCTTGGGCGAGTGCCTAGGCTGCGACTTGGAGAGAGTGTGTTGCATCTGAAGGGGAAAGATCGATGAGCAGAATTGCGGTTGTCACGGGTGGAACGCGTGGCATCGGGGAGGGCATCAGCCTTGCTCTCAAGGACCTTGGCTACACGGTCGTGGCGAATTATGCGGGCAATGAAGAAAAGGCGAAGGCCTTTACTGAGCGAACCGGCATTCCCGCCTATAAATTCGATGTAGGCGACCACGAAGCGGTGCTGGCTGGTTGCGAGCAGATCGCGTCTGATGTCGGTGACATTGATGTCGTCGTGAACAATGCGGGCATTACCCGCGACGGCGTGCTGCACAAGATGACGTGGGACGACTGGAACGAGGTGATGCGCATCAACCTCGGCGGTTGCTTCAACATGGCAAAGGCCACGTTCCCCGGAATGCGCGAACGCAAGTGGGGCCGGATCGTCAACATCGGATCGGTCAACGGCCAGGCCGGGCAGTACGGTCAGGTCAACTATGCCGCAGCAAAGTCGGGCATTCACGGCTTTACGAAGGCCCTGGCGCAGGAAGGCGCGAAATATGGCGTGACCGTCAATGCCATCGCGCCCGGTTACATCGACACCGACATGGTTGCCGCGGTACCTGAACCCGTGCTGCAGAAGATCATCGCCAAGATCCCGGTGGGCCGTCTGGGCCATGCAGACGAGATCGCGCGCGGCGTGACCTTCTTCTGCGCAGAGGAAGCCACCTTTGTCACCGGTGCGACCCTGTCGATCAACGGCGGCCAGCACATGTACTGATGTGCCTTCGCCTGCGGGCGGATGGTACAACGAAAAGGGGCAGGCCGCGCTGGGCTGCCCCTTTTTTCATAACGCCAGTCTCAGCCGGTCAGGCAGCCCCGTTTGTCAGGCAGCCTGAGCCTCTGCGCCCGGATCGCGCAGCACATAGCCGCGGCCCCAGACCGTCTCGATATAATTGTCGCCGCTGCAGGCCACCGACAGCTTCTTGCGAAGCTTGCAGATGAAGACGTCGATGATCTTCAGTTC
This sequence comes from Croceicoccus mobilis, assembly GCF_001661965.1. Taxonomy (GTDB): domain Bacteria; phylum Pseudomonadota; class Alphaproteobacteria; order Sphingomonadales; family Sphingomonadaceae; genus Croceicoccus; species Croceicoccus mobilis. Next base: position 201,530 of record NZ_LYWZ01000023.1, on the reverse strand, counting down.
CGGCTCGTCCATCCCGTTATAAAGGTGGTTGAGGAACATTTCCTTGGTCAGCGTCGTGCCCTTGCGCAGCGAGAGCAGTTCGAGCATCGCATATTCCTTGCCGGTCAGATGCACGCGGGCGCCATCGACCTCGACCGTCTTGGTGTCGAGATTGACCGAGAGCTTGCCGGTCTTGATGACCGACTGCGAGTGACCCTTGGAGCGGCGCACCACCGCATGGATACGGGCCACCAGCTCTTCGCGGTGAAAGGGCTTGGTCACATAGTCATCGGCGCCAAATCCGAAGCTGCGAACCTTGGAATCCATTTCGGCAATGCCCGACAGGATCAACACCGGCGTCTGCACCTTGGCGACGCGCAGCTTCTTGAGCACGTCATAGCCGTGCATGTCCGGCAGGTTCAGGTCGAGAAGGATGATGTCGTAATCGTACAGCTTGCCGAGATCGAGGCCTTCTTCGCCAAGGTCCGTCTGGTAGACGTTGAATCCCTCGGTCGTGAGCATCAGCTCAATGGCCTTCGCGGTCGTCGGTTCGTCTTCGATCAGCAGAATTCGCATGTTCGTAGCCCCCATTCTGGTCAGCCCTCAATCGCCCTGCGAAAGCCAACCGTTTACGCGTTGTTCAATTAACCATACGAAAAGTGACCCAGAAAGGTTAATAAAGCTTAAAGCGATCCACAGGAAAAATTTGAGTCATAATTGCAACAGGTTCCCGCGCGGAATCACCAAATTTCGCGCAAGATTCGGGCGGGACACGATTTTTCGTTTGGCGATGATTCGCGAAACTCAGCCCGCGCGGGCAAGGGCCTTCGCGCGGCGGCGCTGGACCGAGGAGCCGAGCCCTGCCGCTTCGCGATACTTGGCGACGGTACGCCGGGCGATCGCAAAGCCCTTTTCCTTAAGAGCCGTGACCAGCGCATCGTCCGAGAGGATGGCATCCGCGCTCTCCGCATCGATCAGCGCCTTGATCTCGGCCTTCACCGCTTCGGCAGATGCAGCGCCGGCATCGCCTTCGCTGCCGGACGACGCCGCGCTGACACCCGATGCAAAGAAAAAGCGCAGTTCGAAACTGCCGCGCGCGCAATGGAGGAACTTGTTGGCGGTGACGCGGCTGACGGTCGATTCGTGCAGGTCGGTCGCCTCGGCAATCTCACGCCTGGTCAGCGGGACCAGCGCCCCGACGCCGCGCAGGAAGAAACCTTCCTGCCGTTTCACGATCTCCCGCGCGACCTTCAGGATCGTGCGCTGCCGCTGATCCAGCGCCCGTACGAGGCGATTGGCATCGGCGAGCTGTTCGTTGAGCCAGCTTGCCGCGCCCTTATCCTTGCAACCGCCGGCCACGCGCGTGTGATAGGCGCGGTCGACGACCAGCCGCGGAAGATTCTCGCGATTGAGCGATACGAGCCAGCCCTTTGCCGCATTGCCGCTGACCAGCACGTCGGGCACGACCGGGGCGGCAGGTTCCACGCCATAGACATGGCCGGGCCGCGGGTCGCACGAACGGATGTCGGCGATCATCTGGGCCAGATCCTCGTCATCGGCGCGGCACATGCGTTTGAGCTGCGCGAAATTGCCGCGCGCCAAGAGATCGAGATTGGCCAGCATGATCGCGATGCACGGGTCCATCCGGTCCTGCTCGGCCAATTGCAGGGAAATGCATTCGGCCAGATCGCGTGCGCCCACGCCGGTCGGCTCCAGCCCATGGACCAGTTTCAGGCCGGCTTCGGCCTCCTCCATCGAAATGCCCAGATCACGCGCCAGCTCTTCCAAAGGCACGGTAAGGTAGCCTGCCTCATCCAGCCGCCCGATGATCTGGCGCGCGATGAAGCATTCGGCGGGCGTGCCATGCGCCAGCGCCAGCTGTTCGTGCAGATGTTCGGCAAGAGTCGGGCCATCGCTGGCGCGGAAATCGGAATCGAAGCCGCCTTCGCCCGATCCGCTGCCGGCCGAACCGGCACCCAGCTGCCAGTCGCCCGTGTCGATATCGCGATCGAGCATCTCGGCAGGCAGGTCGAGCGCGCTTTCTCCATCGCCCGACCCCGCATCGGGCAAATCGGTGGCCGCGGCCTCGTCGGTCTTGCTGTCCTTCTCTCCCTCGCCACTGGAAAGATTAAGGAGCGGGTTCGCCGCTGCCGCATCCAGCAACACGGCCTCAAGCTCAAGGTTCGACAATTGCAGCAGGCTGATCGCCTGTTGCAGCTGCGGCGTCATCACCAGCGATTGCGATTGCCGCAGATCGAGGCGAGGCGCGAGGGTCATGGAATGGCGTGTCGTCCGGTCACAGCGTGAAGCCTTCGCCCAGGTAAAGGCGGCGCACATCCTCGTTCGCGACGAGGTCCTCAGGGCTGCCGGCGAACAGGACCTGACCGCCATAGATGATGGCGGCGCGGTCGACGATTTCCAGCGTCTCACGCACGTTGTGATCGGTAATCAGCACGCCGATGCCGCGGTTCTTGAGGTCGATGACCAGATCGCGAATGTCACTGATCGACAGCGGATCGATGCCTGCGAACGGTTCGTCCAGCAGCATGATCGAGGGCTTTGCCGCCAGCGCGCGCGCAATCTCGCAGCGGCGGCGTTCACCGCCCGACAGTGCCATCGCCGGGCTTTCGCGCAGGCGCGTCAGGCCGAATTCGTCAAGCAGGCGTTCCAGTTCGCGGGCCCGGCTTTCGGCATCCGGTTCCGACAGTTCGAGGACGCAGGAGATGTTCTGCTCCACCGTCATGCCGCGAAAGATCGACGTTTCCTGCGGCAGATAGCCAAGCCCGAGGATCGCGCGGCGATACATGGGCAGGTTCGTGATGTCGTTGCCATCGAGCATGATGCGGCCCGAATCGGGCTTCACCAGACCCATCACCGAATAGAAACACGTCGTCTTGCCCGCGCCATTGGGGCCCAGCAATCCCAGCACCTCGCCCTTGGCAACCGACAGGGTGATATCGGTCAGCACGGCGCGCTTGTCATAGCTTTTCGCGATCGAGACGACCTCGAGCCCGCCCTGCGGAACAGGGGGCGCGGCCTCGGACGGGTCCACCGAATGGTCGAGAGTGGTGTTCGTATCGATGGGTCCGGCCTTTCGCAAAAACGTCGTTCGGGCCATGTGCCTGGCCCTTGCTTCGACCCACGAATAACGATCCGCGGCGCGTGTTTGAAGCCCCGATCGCGCCGCAGTGGATCAATTGGCAGGATAATTGCATCCAGATCACAGCTGGGCCGGCTATCGACTTTGCCTTTCAGCACGCTTGCCCGTGCCCCGTGCAGTCCCTAACTGCTAGGGCAATGAAAGAAGAACATACATGTTGAGCCCCGAAGAAGCCTGCAAGCGCTGCGCTGACGTGATCGACAAGGCGACGGCCGCAGGAGCCGATGCGGGCGATGCGGTGTTCATCGCACGCAGCTCGCAATCGGTTGAAATGCGCCTTGGCCAGCTCGAAAGCGTCGACAGGTCGGAGGCGGAACATCTGGGCCTGCGCGTATTCGTCGGCAAGCGCAGCGCCACGGTCGGGACCAGCGCGCTCGACACGGCCTCGCTGGACGAACTGGCCAGCCGCGCCGTCACCATGGCACGCGAAGCGCCCGAGGACCGGTTTGCCGGCCTCGCGCCGCAGGACATGCTGTTTACAGGCGATCCCGCCGATCTCGATCTCGTGTCCGAAGCGCCCACGCCCGAGGAATTGCGCGAAGCGGCGCTGGAAATGGAAGATGCGGCGCGCAGCGTCGAAGGCGTGTCCAATAGCGAGGGCGCGAATGCCGCCTTTGGCCGCGGCGTCGTCGCGCTTGCCACCAGCCACGGTTTCGCAGGCGGCTATGAACAGGCGCATCATTCGCGCAGCGCCGCCATGGTCGCGGGCAAGGGCGCACTGATGGAACGCGGCATGGATTGGCGCGCGGCGCATCACCTGTCTGACATCATCCCCATGGCCGAAATCGGGCGCATGGCGGGCGAGAGGGCCGTGGCGCGGCTCAATCCCGGCAAGATGAAGAGCGGCCCCATGCCCGTCGTCTTCGATCCGCGTGTCGCGGGCACGCTTCTGGGGCATCTGGTCCATGCGATTTCTGGGAGCGAGATCGTGCGCGGGGCGAGCTTCCTGTCCGAGCTGGAGGGCAAGCCGGTTTTCGCGCCGGGCACCATGATCGAGGACGATCCGCTGAAGATGCGCGGCATGCGATCGCATCCCTTCGATGGCGAAGGACTTCCCGTTTCGCGCCGCATGCTGGTGGATGATGGCGTGCTGACCGGCTGGCTGCTCGATTCGGCATCGGCACGGAAACTGGACCGCGCCCCCACCGGCCATGCGGTGCGGGCAGGCGGCGGATCGCCGGGCGTGTCGTCATCGAACCTGACCTGGCAGCCGGGTGAAGCCAGTTTCGACGAGCTGATCGCCGACATCAGGGAAGGCGTGCTTGTCACCGATCTGATCGGGATGGGGGTGAGCATCGTCACGGGCGACTACAGCCGCGGCGCATCGGGCTTTCGCATCGTCGACGGGCAAGTCGCAGGGCCGGTATCTGGCATCACGATTGCGGGTAATCTCAAGGACATGTTCGCCCATGCCATTCCGGCAAGCGACATCGAATATATACGCGCGATCAACACGCCCAGCATTCGCATCGATGGCATGACGGTGGCGGGCGACTGATGCTGCGTTGCTTCCTTGCCTTTGCCGCGATGGCGCTGCTGGCGGCGCAGCCGGCGGTAGCGCAGGACGGCACCGAACTCTTGACCGGGACCTCGGAAACAGAGGGAACGGAAACCGCATCACCCGCGATCGAGGCCGAGCGCGACGCGGGCGAGGATCAGCGCATCGCCCAGCGCATCAGTGGCATCTTCGCGGCAATTGACGGGCTTTCGGGCGTCAGCGTCGAGGTCGAGGAGGGCGTCGTCACCCTGTCGGGAACGGCGGGCGCTGACCAGTCGGCTCAGGCCGATGACATCGCGGGCCGCGTCGCGGGCGTGGTGACGGTCGACAATAACATAGAGCGCGATGTCGCGGTCTCTTCGAACATTACCCCGGCACTGCAATCCATCATCGGCGAGGCGCGTAACCTGCTGCGATTGAGCCCGCTGCTGGCGGTGGCGCTGCTGGTCGCGCTGTTGGTCATCCTGCTCACCCGCTGGCTGGCGAGCGCAGGGGCGCTTTGGGCGCGATTGTCGCCGAACGGCTTTGTGGCCGAACTCATGGCAAGCGCGGTGCGCTTTATTGGCGTGCTGTTCGGGATCTATCTCGCGCTCAAGATCCTTGGCGCGACGGCCTTGCTGGGTGCGCTGCTTGGCATTGGCGGCGTAATCGGCATCGCCATCGGCTTTGCCGTGCGGGACACCATCGACAATTACATTTCCTCGGTCATGCTGTCGCTGCGCCAGCCTTTTCGCGCCAACGATCACGTGGTGATAGAGGGCGAGGAGGGCCGCGTCGTGAGGCTGACCAGCCGCGCGACGATTCTGATGACGCTTGATGGCAACCATCTGCGCATCCCCAATTCCACCGTCTTCAAGGCGGTGATCCTGAACTACACGCGCAATCCGCAAAGGCGCTTTGCCTTCGATCTGGGCGTGGATGCCGATGACGATCCGGTCGATGGCATGGCTGTCGGGCTGGAGGCGCTGCGACGGCTCGATTTCGTGCTGAAGGACCCGGAAGCGAGCGCGTGGGTCGTGAACGTGGGCGACAGCAATATCGTGCTGCGCTTCTTCGGCTGGGTCGATCAGGACGTGACCGATTTCAACAAGGGCCGCTCCCTCGCTATCCGCGCGGCGAAGACAGCGCTGGAGGAGGCAGGCTTTGCCCTGCCCGAACCGATCTATCGCCTGCGCATGGATCCGCGGAGCGCGCCGCTGCCGACCAGCACGCCCGTTTCGGCAGAAGGCCAGGGCGGCGGGCCAACGCAAAAGGCACCGGAAGCACCGGTGCCTGTCACTGCCCCTGCGAAGGCGCAAGCCGCGCCAGAGGCGGAAGCGATGGCCGCGGACATCAAGCCCGAAAGCCATATCGCCGATCTGGTCAACAAGGAGCGGGCCGATACGGGCGAGGGGGATCTGCTCGATTCCCGCCGCCCGATCGAATAGCCGCTGCCTGTAAGCCTCAGGCCTTGGCGGCCTTGGCTTCCTTCTCGCGCTCGATCGCTTCGAGGATGATGCGCTTGGCTTCTTCCGCGCCGCCCCAGGTGCCGACACGGACCCACTTCTCGCTTTCGAGATCCTTGTAGTGGGTGAAGAAGTGCTCGATCTGCTGATAGACGATTTCGGGCAGGTCATCCATTTCGGCGACCTTGGTGTAATAGGGGAAGGTCGAATCGACCGGTACGCACACCAGCTTCTCATCGCCGCCATGCTCATCCTCGAGGTTCAGCACGGCGATGGGGCGGGCGCGCACGACGCAGCCCGGAATGAAGGGGCTGCGCGCCACGACCAGCGCATCGAGCGGATCGCCATCGGGCGATAGCGTGTGCGGCACGAAGCCGTAGTTCGCCGGATAGCGCATCGGCGTGTGCAGGATGCGGTCGACGAAGAGCGCGCCCGATTCCTTGTCGAATTCATACTTCACCGGTTCGCCGCCGGTGGGAACTTCGATGATGACGTTCAGGCTCTCGGGCGGGTTGTCGCCAATCGGGATCATGTCGATGCGCATGGAATTACCTTTGTCTTGTGGACTCTTATAGGCCGCTTTCACGGATGGTCCGGATGGCCGCCATGCGCTGCGCTGCAATAGCGCGGGGCGGCTGGCCGGTTACGACCTGCACGCGCCATCTAGCGCCGCATTGCGCCGGGGCCAAGGGGGTTAACCCCGCTGGGCCGCCGTCTCACCGAAAAGTCGAATATCCCGATGCTTCCCGCATTTGCGAACGGCGGGATGCAAAAAAGGGCAGGCCTTGCAGCCCGCCCCCTTTCACCTGGCGTCGCTGACGCAAGCTTACTTGCGCTTGGGCGCCAGCAGCTTGTCGAGATAGCCTTCGCCCTTGGCGGTCTTTTCCAGCCACGGATAGCGCAGGCCGCCGGTGTAATCGATCGACACGGTGCGATAGTCATCGTCACGCTTGATCAGAAGCTCGATCGGCGCGCCATCCTTGGCAGCGGTGATCGCCTCTTTCATCACATCGGCGGAATATTCCTTGCCGTTCACGGCCTCGATCGTCTGGCCGCTGACGATGTCGTTGTTGAACGCGATACCGTCCCAAACAACGCCGGTGACCTTGCCTTCGGACGTCACGCTCATGCCCAGCGAATAACGCAGGTAGAGGTACTTGTACTGCTCCTCGATCCCCTTGCGGAAGGGGTTGGGCTCGTCCTTGTAGACCAGCTTGTAGCCGCCCAGTTCGATGCCATTGAGCGGTGCCGGAGCATTGGCGGTATAGACCCGGTCGCGCAGGAACTGCGCCCAGTCATAGGGATAGACCGAGTTCAGATCAGCCACGAGCTGATCGAAGGTGTAGGTCTTTTCGCCGTAATCGCCATCGGTCGCGCCATAGAAAAGCTTGGCGAAATCCTCGAGCGACTTCTTCCCCTTGGTCTGGGTGCGGATCATCATGTCCGCTTCCAGCCAGATCAGCGAGCCTTCGTTGTAATATTCCTCGCTGCGCGAGAAGGTGGTGAAGGGCTTTGCCTTCCGGTTGGCGGTGATCGGGTCATAGGTGGTGTCGATCAGCGCGCGCCAGCTGCGGCCCGGCTCATTGTCGTAATTGCCCGCCGACGAAGCGATCTCGCCCAGCGTCAGCTCCTTCGTGTTGATGCCCGAACGCGCGGCGAGCGGCAGGTCCCAGTACTGGGTCATGCCTTCGTACACCCACAGTAGGTCATTGCGCATCGGTTCGCGGTAATCGGGCGTCCACGTCAGGGCCGGGCGGCGATATTTGCCGTTCCAGCTGTGCACCAGTTCGTGCGGAAGCACATCGACCGAGAATCCGAACTTGTCCGGATACTTGCCGTCTTCCCAGCTGGTGAGCGTGCCCGGACGCAGCGAGATTTCGGTCGAGCGGTGATGTTCGAGCCCGATACCGCCCAGTTCGTCGGAAATGGCGACCAGGAATTCATAATGATCGAACGGACGCGAACCGAACAGCAGGCCGGCCTCGGTCATCATAGCCTTCATCGCGTCGAGTTCGCCCGGCTTCATCTCCAGCTCTTCGGGATCGTGGGCGAAGGCCTCGAAAGTCTCGTTTTCGCCGATTTCCCAGCTCTTGTGATACTTGCCGGCCATGATCGGGCTGTCGACCAGCACCTGGTAGCTCGTCTCGTCCCAGCTGACGGTGTCGCCCGACTGCGTCTGGCCGTCGAGAGCGGTGGCGGTGGCCCAGCCGGTGGGCATGGTGACGCTGGGCTTCAGCTTGATCTGGCGAACGTAATGGCCAGCGGGATACAGCGTCATCTGGTTGAACTGCAGGTTCATCAACTCGTCGGTCATGACGATGCGGCCCTCGCTCCCGGTAACGGGCGAGGTGTAGACCATCTTGGCGGTGATCTCTTTCGTGCCTGCCGGGAAGGCGAGGTGGAAGGCATAGACCTCGACATTGTCGCGGCGCCACGGGATCAGCTTGCCATCGGCATAGAACTCAAGGCCGTTCAGCGCATCGATAGTGCCGTCCGGGCCGTGGTGGCCGGGCAGCCATTCGGGATAGAGCAGGGTCAGTTCACTCGTACCGGCGGCGACGGGGATCGTCTGCTCGGTCCGGAACACGCGGTGGGCAAGATCGGTCGCGTCGACGTGAATGCCGATGGTTCCGCCCGGATAGGGCGTGTCGACCGCATCGGGCACGGTCTGCTCGATCGGTGTGGCGACGGGGGCAGACAGCGTGGTCTGCGCCTGCGCAATACCGGCAGTGAAGGGGAGCGCGAGGGCGGAGGCCAGCAATATGCTGCGGATGGGGGTCGTCTTCATGAAAAGGGGAATTGGCAACTTGTCGTATCAAATGCAACTGTCATCGCGAGACCGTGCATCAGCTGCGATCAGCCGTTTTGGCGGCGCACCCGCTTTCCACGGGGAGAGAGTGCCGCTAAGGGCGCTTGCATCATGAGCGAACCCAAAACCCCGACCAAGACTCCTTCGGCCATCCGCGGCACCCAGGATATTTTCGAGGAGGCCGATGCCTTCGCCTTCGTCGTCGAGACTTTCGAGCGGCTTCGCAAGCTCTACCGTTTCCGCCGGGTCGAGATGCCGGTATTCGAAAAGACCGCCGTATTCTCGCGCTCCTTGGGCGAGACGACCGACGTGGTGTCGAAGGAAATGTACAGTTTCGAGGATCGCGGCGGCGAATCGCTGACGCTGCGCCCCGAATTCACGGCGGGTCTGGCGCGCGCCTACCTCACCAATGGCTGGAAGCAATATGCGCCCGTAAAGCTGGCGACGCATGGCCCGCTGTTCCGGTACGAACGCCCGCAAAAGGGCCGCTATCGCCAGTTCCACCAGATCGACGCCGAGATTATCGGCGCTGCCGAGCCGCAGGCCGATGTCGAACTGCTGGCCTTTGCCGACCAGCTCTTGCAGGAACTGGGTATTGCCGATGGCGTGACATTGCAGCTGAACACGCTGGGCGATGCCGCCAGCCGCGATGCGTGGCGCGCCGCGCTGATCGAATATTTCATGGGCCACCGGGCGGACCTGTCCGAAGATTCTCAGGACCGGCTTCAGCGTAATCCGCTGCGTATCCTCGATTCCAAGGACCCGCGCGACAAGGCCTTCGTCGCCGATGCGCCGCTCATCGACGAGTTTCTTTCGGGCGAAGCGCAGGATTTCTTCGGCGCGGTGACCTCTGGGCTGGATGCGGCGGGCGTGGCTTGGACGCGTGCTCCGGCGCTGGTGCGCGGGCTCGATTACTATCGCCACACCGCGTTCGAATTCGTGACCGACCGGCTGGGTGCGCAGGGCACCGTGCTGGGCGGCGGGCGCTATGACGGTCTGATGGAAGCCCTGGGCGGGCCTGCCACGCCTGCGGTCGGCTGGGCCGCCGGGATCGAGCGGCTGGCGATGCTGGTGGGTGAGCGGGCGGAAAGCCCAGTCGCCGATGCCATTGTCGTGGTCGAGGACGATGCCGCGATAGATGCGGGCATTGCCGCCATCGGCAGACTGCGCCGCGCCGGTATCTCCGCCGAACTGATGGCGAGCGGATCTCCGCGCAAGCGTTTCGACAAGGCGGTGAAGATCGGCGCCGAGGCCATCGTCGCCTTTGCCGTCCGCGATGGCGAAGTGACCAGCCGCATCCGCGCCGAGGACGCGGCGACCGCTCGGATCGAGCAGGCGCTGGCGAACTGATCCCCCATGCAGGTTTCCGACGAACGCCTGGCCCAGATCGCGCAGCGTTTCGCTGAGCTGGAGGCGCGCCTTGCCTCCGGCACGCTGGAGGGTGAGGAATTCGTGACCGCCAGCCGCGATTACGCAGAGCTGGAGCCTGTCGCGCGCGAGGCGGCGGACGTGGCGGCCATGCGTTCGGAACTGGCCGAATTGCAGGACATGCTTTCCGACCCCGAGATGAAGGCGATGGCCGCCGACGACATCCAGCGGATCGAGGGCGAGCTGCCCGAGGCCGAGGCCAAGCTCGCCGTCGCTCTGCTGCCGCGAGATTCCGCCGATGCGCGCCCCGCGATGCTGGAAATCCGCGCCGGCACCGGCGGGGACGAGGCTGCGCTGTTCGCCGCAGATCTCTTCCGCATGTACGAACGCTTTGCCGCGGAGCAGGGCTGGAAGGTCGAGACGATCAGCGCCAACGCATCCGACATCGGCGGCTTCAAGGAAGTGGTCGCCAATGTTCGCGGGCAAGGCGTGTTCGCGAAATTGAAGTTCGAAAGCGGTGTCCACCGCGTGCAGCGCGTGCCCGTCACCGAAAGCGGCGGGCGCATCCATACCAGCGCCGCCACCGTCGCCGTCCTCCCCGAACCGGACGAGGTTGATGTGCAGATTGATCCGGGCGACCTCAAGATCGACATCTACCGTGCGTCGGGCGCGGGCGGGCAGCACGTCAACACCACCGATTCGGCAGTGCGTATCACGCATTTGCCCAGTGGCATCGTGGTGACGCAGCAGGACGAACGCAGCCAGCACAAGAACCGCGCCAAGGCGATGCAGGTGCTGCGGGCCCGCCTTTACGAGAAAATGCGCGACGAGGCGCATGGCGAAGAGGCGGAGGCAAGGAAGGCCATGGTCGGCAGCGGCGACCGCTCCGAACGCATACGCACCTATAATTTCCCGCAAGGACGCGTGACCGATCACCGCATCGGGCTCACCCTGCACAAGCTGCCTGAAGTGCTGGAAGGTACAGGGCTCGCCGAGTTGATCGACGCGCTGATCGCAGAGGATCAGGCCAAGCGCCTCGCCGCCCAGAATGGATAACACAGTCGCCGCTGCGCTGCGCGATGCGGCGCAGCGCTTGATGCCCGTGACCGACGCGGCGCGGCTGGAGGCGGAGTGGCTGATGGCGCATGCTCTGGATTGTTCGCGTTCGGACCTGCTGCTGCGTCACATGCAGGCCGAGGCGCCAGCCGCCTTCGCCGCGCTGGTCGAACGGCGGGCGTGCGGCGAGCCGCTGGCGCATATCACCGGCGAGACCGAATTCTACGGCCTTTCCCTCAAGGTCACGCCCGATGTGCTCATCCCGCGTTCGGATACGGAAATTCTGATCGATGTCGCGCAAGACATGCTTGCGAGCCACGCACCGGCGCGCGTCCTCGATTGCGGGCTGGGTTCGGGTGCGCTTTTGCTGGCGGCGCTGTCGGTATGGCCCGATGCCGAAGGGGCGGGGATAGAGCGTAGCGGTGCAGCACTGGCCGTGGCCCGCGCCAACGCCGGGCTGACGGGACTGGCGGCACGCGCCGACATGCGCGCAGGCGACTGGACGCAAGCAGGCTGGTCGGACGGTCTGGGCCGCTTCGATCTTGTCCTGTCAAACCCGCCTTATGTCGAAACCGGGGATCCCGACCTTGCTGCCGATGTCGCGGCAAGCGACCCGCATGCGGCGCTATTCGCGGGGCTGGACGGCCTCGACGATTATCGGGTGCTGATCCCGGCATTGCCCGACTTGCTACAGCCGAAGGGAATCGCGGTCTTCGAAATCGGTTCGCGGCAGGCCGATGCGGTTATCGCGATCGCCCGGGAAGCCGGGCTGTGGGCCGAGGCGCGCGACGATCTTGCCGGCAGGCCCCGGGTGGTCGTCATGGGGATCGCCGGGGGTTGACGGGCGCAGGCGGCCTGACGGCCCGTTAACCATACTCTTCTATAAAACACTTGGCAGCGCCTCTTTTTGTCGATAGGCCTTGATCCAGACAGGCGATCGCTGGGGCTTACCATGGGTTTGGCTCGCATCGCACGTCACTCCTCTTTATCTGTGAGCCTGGCGTCGCAAGGATGCGGCCTTGGCTTGACGGAGAGGGCGGATGACGCTCTGCCCGCAGTCGCGGGACGCGTGCCGCACGGGGGAGCACTGCCCGGCGTAATTTCGCTCCGGGCATTTCCGGCTGAGGTAGCGACGCGGCTTCGTTTTCGCCGCGCGCCGGACAGAGGAAAGTACTCAATTGAACAGCAATCGTGGCAATAATCGCCGGCGTGGCCGTAACAACCGGTCGCAAAGCGGCGGGCAGCATCTCAACCGCATCGACAGCCGGGCGCGGGGCAATGCGCCTCAGCTTCTCGACAAGTACAAGAAGCTGGCCGAGGAGGCATCGCGCAACGGCGACCGCGTGCAGGCCGAATATTACCTGCAGTTCGCAGACCATTATTTCCGCGTGATCGCCGACGGCAAGGCCCGTCAGGATGAGCAGCGGCAGAAGCAGGACAACAAGAACCAGTCCTCGGACGACGACAGCCAGTCGGACGATGACAATGGCGCGGAAAACGACAATCGTTCGCAGCGCCGTGATTCCGGTCGGGACAATACCCGCGATCAGGGCCGTGATTCGACCGACGACAACCCCTTTGTCCGCGACAATCGCAAGCGCCGCCAGAGCCGCAAGCGCGACGATGAAAAGGCCGAGAGCGAGACCGAGGAATCGGTCGAGAACTCGGGTGCTCTCGATCCGCAGGCCCTGCCGCCCGCGATCGGCGACACGTCCGAGGAAAAGCCCGAGAAACCCAAGCGGACCCGCCGCCCGCGCAAACCCAAGGCAGAGGCCGAGGTTGCGCAGGACGACAGCGAGCAGAAGGTCGTGAACGGCTGAACTCTCTCGCGTGGGCAAGCAGTTGAATAATTGGAGCGAGCGGCGCGGTTTCGTGCCGCTCGTTGCCGTTGTGGCGGGTGCGATTTCCGCCACCGGCTTTGAGCCGCTGCACCTGTGGGCGTTGCTGCTGGCGGGGCTGGCGGTGCTGGCCGCGCTGGGGTTTCGGCAGCAAAGGCCGGGACGGGCCTTTCTGGTCGGCTGGCTGTTCGGGGTTGGCCATTTCTGCGTCGGCAACAATTGGATCGCCACCGCCTTTACCTATCAGGCGGCGATGCCTGCATGGCTTGGCTGGATCGCGGTGTTCCTGCTCTCGCTCTATCTGGCGGTCTATCCCGGCCTTGCCGTGCTGGGGGCATGGGCCCTCGCACGCCGGTCGCGCATTCTTGCCCGATCATCGCCCGCGGCATTTGCGCTGGCATTGGCCGGATGCTGGGCGATCAGCGAATTCTTACGCGGGGAAATGTTTACCGGCTTTGCCTGGAACCCGGTCGGCGTGGCGCTGGTTGGCGGATTCGACCGGCCCGGAGCGGTCGGCTGGCTGGCGCCGTGGATGGGCACCTATGCGCTGTCGGGGCTGGTGCTGGCCTGTGCGGGGGCGTGGTGGATTGCCATGCGTGCGGCGATGATGGATCGGGATCGGCTCAAACGCGCGCTGCCCTTGGCCCTCATCGGCCTGTTGCTCTTCGTGCCATGGCCCGCTCCCGCCGAAGAACAGGGCACGCTCGAATTCCGCCTCGTCCAGCCCGACATCCGGCAGGAGGTGCTGAACGAGCCGCAATATTACGAGACGAATTTCCTGCGCTCGGTCGAATTGACCGGCGCACCTGCCAAGGAGGACGAGACGCGGCTGGTGCTCTGGCCCGAATCGGGCGTGCCCGATTATCTCGAGAACGGCTATCCGCAGCGCTATTACCGGCAGGCGACCTTTGCCGCCGATCCCGACATCGCGCGCGACCGCATCGCCGCGCTGATGGGGCCGGGCGCAATGCTGGTGACGGGGTCGGTCGATCTCGTCATCGGCAACGAAAACCGTGCCATTGCGGCCGAAAATGTCGTCACCGCGATCGGCCCCGATGGCGAGATCGCGGCCAGCTATGCCAAGTCGCATCTCGTGCCCTATGGCGAATATCTTCCCATGCGCTCTTTGCTGGAGCCGCTGGGCGTGACGCGGCTGGTGCCCGGTTCGATTGATTTCCGCCCCGGTCCCGGCCCGCGCACACTGGACCTTGGTCGATGGGGGCAGGCCGGGATCCAGCTTTGCTATGAGATCGTGTTTTCAGGCGAGGTCGTCGATTCCAAAAACCGCCCCGATTACATCGTAAACCCGTCAAACGATGGCTGGTTCGGCGCGTGGGGCCCGCCGCAGCACCTGGCGCAGGCAAGGCTGCGCGCGATGGAGGAGGGGCTGCCCGTCATGCGCTCCACCACCACCGGGATCAGCGCGGTTATCGACGCCAATGGCGTGGTGCGCGATCATATCGGCACCTATCGATCGGGCCGGATCGATGGGTTCGTGCCGCCTGCCCATGCGCCCACCGCCTTTGCCCGAATGGGTATCTGGCTCTCTCTGGCATGGGCATTGGTGCTATTGGCGCTGGCAATGGTTGCCTTGCGCCGCCGCCGCGGTTAATGCACATATAAAGCAATCTTTATACGTTCACGGCCCATCGCGCTGCTGGCTCGATTGGCCCAAACAACAAGCGGATCCGCTAATGCGCCAGAACTTCATCTTCACCTCTGAATCGGTTTCCGAAGGTCATCCCGACAAGGTCGCTGACCAGATCAGCGACGCCATCGTCGACCTGATGCTGGCCAAGGACCCCGAGGCGCGTATCGCGTGCGAGACGATGACGACGACCCAGCTGGTCGTACTGGCCGGTGAAATCCGCTGTAAGCCGATGTTCGACGAAACGCGTGAGGACTGGGCCGGCAATGGCTATTGGGCACCCGGCGCGAAGGAAGAGATCGAGCAGACCGTGCGCGATGTCGTGCGTGAGATCGGCTATGCGCAGGACGGCTTCCACTGGGAGCGTTTCCGCTTCGAGAATTTCCTCCACGGTCAGTCCGCGCATATCGCGCAGGGCGTCGACGCGGATGAGGCGAGCGAGAAGGACGAGGGCGCGGGCGATCAGGGCATCATGTTCGGCTTTGCCTGCGACGAAACGCCCGATCTGATGCCCGCGACGCTGGATTACAGCCACAAGATCCTGCAGCAGCTGGCCGACGACCGCAAATCGGGCAAGGCCGACTTCCTCGAGCCTGATGCCAAGAGCCAGGTCACGTTGAAGTTCGAGAACGGCAAGCCCGTCGCCTGCACCGCCATTGTCGTCTCCACCCAGCACAAGCCGGGTTACGACACGGGCGAACAGGGCGCGGAGCTGAACGCCTATGTGAAGGGTGTGGTCGCCGACATCCTGCCCGCAGAGCTGCTGTCGGACGAGACGATCTATCACATCAACCCGACCGGCAAGTTCGAGATCGGCGGCCCCGACGGCGACGCCGGCCTGACCGGGCGCAAGATCATCGTCGACACCTATGGCGGCGCGGCCCCGCACGGCGGCGGCGCGTTCAGCGGCAAGGACCCGACCAAGGTCGACCGCTCGGCCGCCTATATCGCGCGCTATCTGGCAAAGAACATCGTCGCAGGCGGTTTCGCCACGCGCTGCACGATCCAGCTGTCCTATGCGATCGGCGTTTCGCACCCGCTATCGATATATGTCGACACGCACGGCACCTGCGCCGATGGCGTCACGGATGAGGCGCTGGAACATGCGATCCGCTCGATTCAGGGGCTGCGCGGCCTGACCCCGCGCGGTATCCGCGAGAAGCTGCAATTGAATCGCCCGATCTATCGCACCTCTGCCGCCTATGGCCATTTCGGTCGCCAGGCCGTGGAAGGCCTGTTCCCGTGGGAAGAGACCAATCTGGTGGAAGAGCTGAAGTCGGCGCTGACCGTAGCGGCCTGATGGGCTGCGGGCCGCATGGGCCTGCGGACCAGCTTTAATTTTCCTACGCCTGTCGGTGTGCGGCATCGGCGTGTTCCAACAGATGGAGCACGCCCCCGATGCCGCAAACCGATTCGCACAGCTATGATCCCGCCAACCCCGACATCACCGCGCGCATCGCGGCGGAACTTGTCGCGCATGAAGGGATCGTGCGCGAAGCCTATCGCGATTCGGTCGGGGTCTGGACATGGAGCGTCGGGCTGACCGATGCCTCCGGCCACAAGGTCGGGCGTTACCGCGACAATCCCCAATCGCTGACCCATTGCCTTGAAATCTTCATCTGGGCGCTGCGCCGCAATTACCTGCCCGAAGTGCTGGCCGCGTTCGGCGATCATCAGCCCGCCGAACATGAGCTGGCCGCTGCCCTGTCCTTTCACTGGAACACCGGCGGTATCCTTCGCGCGCAATGGATGAAGCTGGCCATGGAAGGGTCGAGCCTGCGCGCCCGCAGCGCCATGCTGAACTGGGCGCGACCGGTCTCGCTGCTGCCGCGCAGGCGTAAGGAACAGGCGCTGTTCTTCGATGGCAAGTGGAGCCACGACGGCAATGCGCTGGTCTATGACGTCGCCAAGCCAAGCTATCGCCCGATCAATGGCAGGCAGCTTCCCATCATGGCGTCGCTCGGCATTATCCTGGGCACGGGCGATGATGCCAAGGAGGCGTGGTTGGAATTGCCGCTCTCCAACGGCGAAAGCTGCACCGCATCCGGTGACGGGAACTGGTTCGCCCGCCTGTTTGGCAAGGGCTGATACCGGCATGGCCATTTGCGCAGGCGCGAAGGAGGTCTAAGCATGCGCGCATGATTCGTGCGCTCATCGCTTCGTTCGCCTCGCTGGCCCTTGCCGCCTGCGCCACCATCCCCACTGCCGAGACTGACAGCGAACAGCCTGTCACCGTCCGCATCGTCGGGATCAACGATTTTCACGGCAATCTCCTCCCGCGCAAGATGTCGAGCAGCGCGGGCGAACTCAGCCCCGGTGCAGGCCGTTATGACGTGCCGGTCGGCGGCGCGGCGGTGCTGGCGACGGCGGTCAGCGAATTGCGGGCGCAGAACGAATATTCGATGGTGGTGTCGGCAGGCGATCTCATCAGCGCCAGCCCGCTGGTGTCGTCCTATTTCCTCGACGAACCGGCGATCGGGGTGATGAACCGCATCGGATTGGACTTCAACGCGGTCGGCAATCACGAATTCGACCGCGGCTGGCACGAATTGCTGCGCATGCAGAACGGCGGGTGCGAGGTGAACACCATGCGCACCCCTTGCGCCGTCGAAAACCCTTTCACGGGTGCCGAATTCCAGTTTCTGTCCGCGAATGTCGTGCGCGATGATGGCGGCGAGCTGTTCCCCGGCTATGGCATCAAGCGTTTCGGCAGCGGTGCCGATGCGGTCGCCGTGGCGGTGATCGGCCTGTCGCTGAAAGACGTGCCGCTGCTGGTATCGCCTTCGGGGCTGGAGGGGCTGAATTTCGGGGATGAGGCCGATGCGATCAATGCGCTGGTGCCCAAGGCGATCGCCGATGGGGCCGATGCGGTTATCGTCGCGATCCATCAGGGTTTCGATGTGGATGGCTATTACCGCGTCGGCGACAGCTGTGCAGGGAATATGGGCCCGCTCGATTCGATCCTGAAGCGCCTCGACCCGCGCGTCGATGTCGTCATCTCGGGCCATACACACCGCGAATATGTCTGCGACTATGCGCAGTTCGATCCCTCGCGCCATTTCCTTGTGACCAGCGCCGGATATGGATCGGGCATGGTGACCGATATCGCACTGACCATCGACCCCAAGGCGGGCGATGTGGTGGCCGAGACCGCCGAGAACGTGCTGGTGCAAAGCGATGACCCAGCCTTCCGCCAGTTCACCCCCGATCCGGAAATTGCCGCCTATGTCGCCCGCTATCAGGCCGCGTCGAAATCGGCCGAAGAGCGCCCCGCCGGCAAGCTGCTGGGCGAAGCGCTGAAAGGCGACGGGATCGAAAGCCCGCTGGGCGAGCTGATCGCCGATGCGCAGTTGGCCGCGACACGTGGAGAGGGCGCGCAGATCGCGTTCATGAACGATGGCGGCGTGCGCGCGGATCTTGTCCCGGCTGCCGATGGCACGGTGACCTTTGGCCAGATCTATGCGGTGCAGCCCTTTGGCAATGTGCTCGAAACCTTCGACATGACCGGTGCGCAGATCAAGACCGTGCTGGAGCAGCAATATGCCGAGCCCAATGACCCGAACTATCTGCAGGTGTCCGAGGGCTTCCACTACACGCTCGACCTGACGGCACAGCCGGGTTCGCGGGTTTCGGGCATGACGCTGGATGGCGAAGCGCTTGATCCGGCCAAGACCTACCGCGTCACCATCAGCAATTTCCTGCAGGGCGGCGGCGACCGTTTCGCCGAGTTCACCAAGGCCAAGGACCCGGTGATCGGCGCGACCGACCTCGACGCGTTCGAGGCCTATCTGGACAGCGAAGGTGGGCGCGCAGTGCCAGCGCAAGACCGGGTGACCATAATCCGCTGACGCTCTTGTGCCGGGGGCCTGCCTCGGCCTAACCCTCACCCATGGCTGAGGATGACATCTGGCAAGACGCGCTGAGGCGCGCGCGTGCGCATGCGCCGTTCCTTTCGGGTCTGCTTGAACGGGAGACGGCTCTTGCCGCCATGCTGGAGCGTGGCGAGGGCGAGGCTGCCTTGGCTGCGGCGAAGTCCGCCGGTGAAGGCGAGGAAGTCGGCGTCATGCTGCGCCGCCAGCGCCGGGGGCTGGCGCTGGTGCTGGCCATTGGCGATCTGGCCGGGGCATTCGACGTCAACCGCGTCATCGGCGAGCTTTCCCATTTCGCTGACAGCGCGCTCGATACCGCAATGCGAGAGGCCGTGGGCCACCGCATCGGCGAACTGCCGGGGCCGGACGAACATATCGGCATGGTCGGGCTGGCGCTTGGCAAGCAGGGGGCGGGGGAGCTGAACTATAGCTCCGACATCGATCCGATTCTTCTCTATGATCCCGAAACCATCCTGAAACGCGAACGCGACGAACCGGGTGAGGCGGCGCAAATGGCGGCACGGCGGCTGGTCCAGACCATGGGGGCCCCGACGGCGGAGGGCTATGTGCTGCGCGTCGATTTGCGCCTGCGCCCTGCCAGCGAGGTCAGCCCGCTTGCCATCAGCTATGGCGCGGCGCTCACCCATTACGAAAGCAGCGCGCTGGCATGGGAACGTGCAGCCTTCATCCGGGCGCGAAGCGCGGCGGGCGATATCGCGGCAGGGCAGGATTTCCTGAATGCAATCAAGCCTTTCGTCTGGCGCAAATCGCTGGATTTCGGCGCGATCGATGAAATTTCCGCGCTCGTGCGGCGCATCCGCGACAGCTATGACGGCCCGCCGCGCCCCGGCCCGGGCTATGATTTGAAGCGTGGGCGCGGCGGCATTCGCGAGGTCGAATTCTACGCCCAGACGCATCAGCTGATCCATGGCGGGCGCATCCCCGAATTGCGGGTGCGCGGCACGCGCGCGGCGCTGGATGCGTTGGCCGATGCGGGCATCATCGGGGCGGTGGACGCGCTGGAACTGGGCGATGCCTATGACCGGCTGCGCACCATCGAACATCGCCTCCAGATGGTGCGCGACCAGCAGACCCATGCGCTCCCGGCGGGCGCAGAGGCGCTCGACAATGTGGCGCGGCTCGACGGGCTGGCCGATGGCGCGGCGCTGGTGGCGCAGCTGGAGGAGGTGACGGGCCGCGTTGGCGCGCGCTTCGACACGCTGCTTCAGGCGCATGGCGGCGAAGCGACCCCCGCGGCCAGCGCCCCTGCGCGGCTGGCGGAGCTTGGCTTTGACGATCCCGCCGCGCTGTCGGCACGGATCGAGGGCTGGAAGGAAGGCAAGGTCAAGGCCTTGCGATCCTCTGCCGCGCGCGCCGCCTTTGCCGACATAGAGGGCGAACTGCTGGAGGCTCTGGCCGCCGCGCCCGCGCCCGAACGCGCCATCACCCGCTGGGAACAGATGCTCTCGCGCCTGCCCAGCGCCTTCAACCTGTTCAAGCTGCTGGCTGCCCGTCCCGGCCTGATCGATACGCTGGTGCGGGTTCTGGCGCTGTCTCCGGCATTGGCCGATGCCTTGGCGCGGCGCGGGGATCTGCTCGACGCACTGATCGACCGCACCGCCTTTGCGCTGCCCGCAGATGTGCCCGCGCTGATGCGGGACATGCGCGCCGATGCGCCGACCTATGAAGACCTGCTCGACCGGGTGCGGCGGGAAGTTGGCGACCATCGCTTTGCGCTGGGCGTGCAACTGCTGGAACATGCGCATGACGCGCTGGAGATCGCGGCGGGCCTGTCCCGCGTGGCGGAGGCGGCGATCGACGTGCTGGCCACCGGCGCTGCGGGCGATTTTGCCGAAGATCATGGACGCGTGGGTAAGGAGGGTCTCGTCATCCTAGGCTATGGCCGGCTGGGCGGCGGGGTTCTGACCCATGCCAGCGATCTCGACATCGTTTACCTGTTCACCGGCGATTTCAGCGAGGAAAGCGACGGGCGCAGGCCATTGGGCGCCACGCAATATTTCAACCGCCTTGCCCAGCGGGTCAGCGCCGCGCTGTCGGTCCCGACATCGGAGGGGGCGCTGTTCGAGGTCGATACGCGCCTGCGGCCTTCGGGCGCACAGGGCCTGCTTTCCGTCAGCGTCGACAGCTTTGCCCGTTATCAGACGGAACAGGCCTGGACGTGGGAGCATATGGCGCTGACCCGCGCCCGCGTGCTGCATGGCCCCGCAGGCGCGCGCGAGCAGGTGGAGGCGCTGATCCGCGACCTCCTCATGGCACCGCGCGATGGCGCTGCGCTGCGCGAGGCGGTGCTGGAGATGCGCGGCGAGATTACGCGCCACAAGCCGCCAAAAGGTCCACTGGACGTGAAGCTGATGCGCGGCGGGCTGGTCGATCTCGAATTTCTCACTCATTTCCTGCAGCTGCGGGAAAGCGGCGGGCCGGACGGGGCCTATCTGCTGCCCGACCTGCGCGCCGCGCTGGGCGCTCTGGCACAGGGCGGGCTGGTGCCCGATACGCTGGTCGGGGCGCATGATTTGCTGACGCGCCTGCTCCTGACCCTGCGACTGGTCACCCCGTCGGGCGAAGAGCCGGGAGAAGCGGCGCGGGCCGTTCTCCTTGCTAATTGCCTGCCCGGACAGGACGACGCCGGGTGGGAGGATCTGCTTTCCGCCCTCGACAAGGCACGCGGGCAGGTGGCAGGGGCATGGGCCAATATATTCGAGCAGGAACTGGAGCTTTGACCATGAGCGAGCGGCCCGACGCAGGCGACGCCTTTCCGACCAACACGCTGGAAACCCCCGATGGCGGCAGCGTTTCGATCAAGGATTTCACAGGCAAGCCTGCGGTCGTGTTCTTCTATCCCAAGGACAATACGCCGGGCTGCACCAATGAGGCAAAGGACTTCACCGCGCTGAAGGAAGAGTTCGACAAGGCGGGCGTTGCGATCCTGGGCGTGAGCAAGGATCCGCCGAAGAGCCATGTGAAATTCATCGAAAAGCAGGGGCTGACCATCGCGCTCGCCAGCGACACGCCCGCTGACAGCGGCAAGGATGGCCTTGCCGAGGCGCTGGGCATCTGGGTCGAGAAGAACATGTATGGCCGCACCTATATGGGGATGGAGCGCACGACCTATCTCGTCGCCGCCGACGGCACGATCAGCCAGCTATGGCGCAAGGTGAAGGTGAAGGGCCACGCCGAAGCGGTGCTGGAGGCGGCGAAAGCGCTCTGAACAATGACCACGATTGCGCAGGCCATCCGCGACGCGCTGCTGACGGCTGACGCCCGCGACAAGGTGATGGCGACCCGCAGGCTGGCCCGCGACTGGCGGGCCGGGCGGCTGGCCTTTCAGTTCGATGTAGCTATGCCCGATGAACCCGCGCGTCCGGCGCGGCCCGAATTGCGGGCGCCGCGCGATATGCCCAAACGGCGGCGCGGCGGGTCGGAACGCGGGCGCATCGCGCTATGGCACAGCTTTGCCCATATCGAGTTCGTGGCCATCGACCTCGCGCTTGACATGGCGGGGCGCTTTGGCGGCGAGATGGGCAAGGGCTTTACCGGTGATTTCCTGTCCGTCGCGGCGGATGAGGCGATGCATTTCGCGCTGATCGATCGAAAACTGCGTACGCTGGGCAGCCAGTACGGCGATCTGCCGGCACATGGCGGGTTATGGGAATCGGCGCGGGAAACCGCCCACGACGTGGGCGCGCGATTGGCGATCGTGCCCATGGTGCTGGAAGCGCGCGGCCTTGATGTGACGCCCGCGACGCGCGACCGCGTGCGCGCGCAAGGCGACGAAAACGGAGCCCTGATACTTCAGCGAATCCTTGACGATGAGATTCGCCATGTCCGATTCGGAACAAGCCATTTCGACGAGCTGTGCCGCACGAGAGGCGAAAACACTGTCGAACAATGGCAATTTCTTGTGAGAAAACACTTTCACGCAGAACTGAAGGCACCGTTCAACGACTCGGCGCGAGAGTCTGCCGGTCTGTCGCGGGAATTCCGCGCCGGTATTGAGTCGTTAACCCTTTAAGCCCTAGCCAATACGCATGAGACGGCGGGGGGTTCCGACGTTTCTTCGAATATCAGCAGATGCGGCGCATCGCCGGTTGGCCCCGGACCACAGGGCACATCGACATGCGAGGGGTCGCTTCTGTGCCGGAGGGGTAACCCGGTTAAGTGTGTCTTGGACGGATGCATAAGCCGAGAAACAGAGGTTTCGGCGTATGACTATGAGCAATCGTTTCTTTCTTCCCGGTACGGCGCGTTTCGTTGCGCTGGGCACCGTGGCCGCCTTTTCGGCTGCGATGACGCCCGCCGCCGCGCTGGCCGCAGAGAAAGCACCGGCCGCGACGGAAGCGGCCAGCACCGCCACCATGGCGGAAGAGATCCCGGTCGAGCAGGCCGCGGAAAAGGCAGACCCCAAGTACCGCTCGCTGTTCGCCAGCTGGAAGTCGGTCGAGGTCAGCACCAAGAAGGCAGACCCGCTGGTCGCCGCAGGTATCGAGCCCACCGCCATCCCGTCGCGCATGCCGCTTACCAGCGCGCGCTTCACCAGCGGCTATGGCATGCGGGTGAACCCGGTCACGGGTCGCCGCGCCGGACATGACGGCGTCGACATGGCAGCGCCCACCGGCACGCCGATCTATGCGACTGCGGACGGCACCGTTGAAATGGCACAGTGGTATGGCGGCTACGGCAATTTCGTGAAGCTGGAGCATGCCGGCGACATGGAAACGCGTTACGGCCACATGTCGAACCTGAATGTTCGTCCCGGTCAGGAAGTGAAGAAGGGCGACCTCATCGGCTTCGTCGGCAGCACCGGTCGTTCGACCGGCCCGCATCTTCACTATGAAGTCCGCATTGCCGGTGAATCGGTCGATCCGACCCCGTATCTTCATGCCGACACTTTCGAGCAGGCATTCGCCGATGCCTCGCTGGGTGCTGGCGGTCCGGAATAAACCTCGGACAGATTGATAGCCACGAAACAGAAAAGGCCCGGCGGAGCATATCCGCCGGGCCTTTTCTTTTGCCCATGAACGCGATCAGGCGGCGTTCCCCATCTCGGCCCATTCCTTCCTGACCAGCCCAAGCCGCGTTTCGCCGCAGTCGGTGCTGCGCAGCCGGTCCTGCAGCATGCGCGCCCTTTCGCCCAGGTCGCGGTCACCGAAATAGCCCGCCGATCCGGCCAGCTTGTGCAATTGCTGGGCCAGCAGGTCCCATTGCGGCTCTTCGATACCCTCGGCCGTCATGGCCAGCATGCGCAGCGTTTCACGCTTACGTTCGGTATAGCGGGCCGACAGATCGTTGGTGATCTGCGGCTTGCGTGCGGGCGGGGCGAAGGGGCGTTGTGCATCAGGGGTCCTGTGCTGCATCACGGCATGCATGGCGATGGCGTTGCGCAGGGCGACCAATTGCAGCGGCTTTGGCAGGTGGCCCTGCATCCCTGCGTCGAGGCAGGCCTTGATATCCTCATCATAGCAATTCGCCGTCAGCGCGACGATCGGCAATTGTTCAGCAGTGATGCCCGATGCGCGGATCCGGCGGGTTGCCTCCAGCCCGTCGACCACGGGCATCTGCATATCCATGAGCACCATGGCATAGGGCTGATCTTCCCGGCGGGCGCTGGCGACCATGCGCACGGCTTCTTCCCCGTTGCGCGCCAGTTCGGGGATGAGGCCGGCGCGCCGGCACATGGCCATCACCAGCTCCTGATTAATATCATGATCTTCGGCCACCAGAACCCGCAACGGGCAGCCTGAGACAGGATCGTGCCCGCCCTCGACCTCCGCTATGTCGCCCAGTGCATCTGCCGCGACACTGGTGGCGGGCGCGCTGCTGTCGGCGATTGTCAGCGGGATGCGGACCGTAAAGCAGGTGCCTTCGCCAATGACCGAGCGGACATCGATCCGCCCGCCCATCAGCTCTGCCAGCTGGGCCGAGATCGCAAGACCGAGGCCGGTGCCGCCATATCGCCGCCCGATCGAACTGTCGCCCTGCCGGAACTGGCTGAAGATGACATCGAGCTGGTCGGGGGCGATGCCGATGCCGCTGTCCGCGACCTCGATCGCCAGCATCGACCCGGTCGCTGCGCTTTCCAGCTGTGCGGTGACGCGCACCGTGCCTTCATCCGTGAATTTCACGGCATTGCCCATAAGGTTGAGGAGTATCTGGCGAACCCTGAGCGGATCGCCGACGATGCGGGTTGGGACGGCGGGGTCGATGCTGCATGAAAGCGTGATGCCCTTCTTGCAGGCCATCGGCTCTAGCAGGCTGCAGCAGCTGTCCAGCTTCGCGCGAAGGTCGAGCGGCGCCGGCTGGATCGACATCTGCCCGGATTCGATGCGCGACATGTCGAGAATATCGTTCAAAAGGCGCAGCATGGCCCGCCCGGATTCCGAAATCATGCGCACATGGCGGCGCTGGCTGGTCGACAATTCGCTTTGCATCAAGAGGTCGGTAAAACCGATCACACCGTTCATCGGGGTGCGGATCTCGTGGCTCATATTGGCAAGGAAGCTGGTCTTCGTTTCCGCGGCATGCTCAGCGCGGCGGCGAGCCTCGGTCAGTTCGGTTTCAAGACGCTTGGATTCGGTCACGTCGCGAAGCGATGCGATCAGCGCGGCGGGGGCGCCGTCCATCGGGTCGCTTGCCATGGAGAATTGTGCGCTCAGCCAGCGGGTTTCGGTGACGGCCGGGTTGGCGTCGGCCAAGCGGAAAACAAGCCCGCAGCTTGCCTTTTCCCCCCGCCAGAGTCGTTCCATGGCCTGCTCTATGGTCGCGGCGTCGGCGGGATGGAAAAGCTGCGCGAAGGGGCGATTGTCGAGAGCAGCGGGAGCCAGGTCGAACAGTGATCCGGCAGATGGCGACACGAAGCTGCACCGCCCGTCTGGCGCGATCATGAACAAGGCGTCGCGCACATTGTCGAAAACGGTCGCGATCTGGTTCTCCCGCTCGGCAAGGCGCAATTCGGCCTCGCGCCGCTGGGTGATGTCGATGTTGATGCCGACATAGCCGACCAGCCTGCCGCGCGCGTCGATATGCGGCGCGCCCACCGTGGCCACCCAGACGATGGAACCGTCATGGCGCTGCCAGCGCCATTCGCCGCGAAACTCGCCGCGCGATGAAACCGCGGCGGTCCATTCGGCAAACACGCGCTCGAAATCGAGCGGATGGATGGCATCGGCCCATTGCGTGCCTTCCCATTCGCCATCTCTCAGCCCGGTCATCTCCTTGAATGCGCGATTGACCGACAGGGCCTCCCCCCGCGCATTGGTGCGCCAGATCCCGGCAGGCGATGCGGCCGCCAGCGTTGCGAAAGTGCGTTCCGATGCCTCGAGCGCAAGGCGGTTGCTGGTGCGTTCGGAAATGTCGCGGATATGGCCGACAAGGCCGATCGGGCAGCCATTGGCATCATAGGCGGCGCGCATGCGCACCTCGACATGGCGGATGTCGCCATCGGGGCGGTGGATGGTGTGGAGCGAGGTCATGAGCCCGCGCTGGCCCCGGATCAGCTGTTCGAACCTTTCGCGAGCATCGCTGCCATCATCATCGCCCAGGAATTCGTGAAAGGGGCGTCCAAGGCTCTCCTCCAGTCCGTGGCCGGTGATACGTTCCCACGCGGCATTCAGCGTGACACAGCGTCCTTCGGGGTCGACGCGAAATATGACCTCGTCGATATTGTCGAGGACGCGGCGCTTGTCCTCGCGGCTGGCGATCAGTTCGGCCCGGTCGGCGCGGGCGCGTTCGACAACGCCGGCCAGCGGCAGGCCGACCAGAACCAGTACGGCAAGAAAGGCCTGCAGCGTAACGATCTGCATCTCTGCCGCGCCGCGTGTCAGCACGACCGGGCCGCTGCCCATGAGCGTGGCGGACATGGCGATCGCCGATACAATAAGCAGCGCCAGCGCCGTGCCGCGCGTACCCAGCAGCAGGCCAGCCAGCACGATAAGCGGCACGGGCATGAACAGGAACGGCATCGTGTTCTGCGCAAACACGGCGATCGTACCGGCAAGGACGACCGCCATGATTGCGGCGGGACCCGATGGCGGCAGATGCCTGTGACCGCGTGCCGCTGGCGGGATGACGACACGCGTCGACATCACCAGCGGTACGACAAACGCCAATGCCGCTGAGTGACTGATGAACCAGAGCCACGCGGGCTTCATCGCCGCGACATCGGCAGGTAGCACTATCGAGGCAATGCCCGCTGACAGCATGCTGGCAAGGATGAAACAGCCGATCATCAGGCCGAACCCGACAAGATCCCCGGCCTGCGGCGGGCGGGCCGAGGGCCGTCGCAGCACGATCATCGCCGCGCCGATCTCCAGCCCATGGGCGAGGGCGAGACCGATGGCGGTGGCTGCGGGCAGATGCAGGAGATGCACCCAAAGCAGCGCACCAAAACTGGCCAGAACCGCCAGCACCGAATGGCGCGTCCCGCACCGTAAGGGGGAAAGCATCGCGATCAGCGCGACCGCCACCGCATTGGCCAGCCACATGATCGGCACGGGCGACCCATGCCCGAGGCTGCGCGTGAAATGCGCGATGACCGCTGCCGCGCAGGCAGGCAGGATGATGGCGCCCAGCGCCGGTCCCGGCCCGGTTGCTTCGCGATTCGCATCATCCGATGTGGCTGCCACGCCCCATGTCTGCACTGGCCTGCCCCTTTTTCCGTATCCATGGCCCCGTTGCCTTACGCACACGGGGATCAGCCTTGTCCTGTGATGAATGGGACCAAAGACATGGCGAACCGGGGGATAGGTAAATCTCCCTAAGTCCCGATTGGGAACAGATATTCTTGTTTTGTTCCGTTCTGGTGCAAAAGGTGAAACCAAAAAGGGGCGCGAAGCAGGCCGTCCCGCTTCGCGCCCCCATGGATCGGGTGGCAGTAACGCCGCTTATTCGGCCAGCAGACGCTCCGCGATGGCGCGCACTTCGGCGCCCATGTCGTCACGCTCCAGCGCCAGCGCCAAAGTCGCCTCGACGAAACCGGTCTTCGACCCGCAGTCGTAGCGTTTGCCCTCGAAGGTGACGGCGTGGAACGGCTGGTTGCCGATCATCTTGGCCATCGCGTCGGTCAGCTGGATCTCGCCGCCTGCGCCCTTGCCCTGCGTTTCCAATGTACGCATCACGTCGGGCTGCAGGATATAGCGGCCCGAGACGATCTTGTTCGATGGCGCTTCATCCACCGGCGGCTTTTCGACAAGGCCCTTCACCTCGGTCAGCGCGCCGCTGGCAGCGCCCGGATCGATCACGCCATAGCTCGACACCGATTCATGCGGCACTTCGAGCACGGAGACGAGATTGCCGCCGACCTCGTTATAGGCCTCGACCATCTGCTTCATGCAGCCCGGCTTGCCCCACATCAGCTCGTCCGGCAGCAGAATCGCGAAAGGTTCGTCGCCCACGATGGCGCGCGCGCACCAGATCGCATGGCCAAGGCCCATCGGTTCCTGCTGGCGCACGGTGATCAGATCGCCCGGCTGGAAACGCGTGGGATCGAGCACGGAGAGATCCTTGCCGCGCTCGCGCATGGTCTGCTCAAGCTCGAAGGCGATGTCGAAATTCTCGACCAGCGCGGTCTTGCCGCGGCCGGTGACGAAGATCATCTGCTCGATCCCCGCCTCGCGCGCTTCATCCACGGCGTACTGGATCAGCGGGCGGTCGACGATCGGAAGCAGTTCTTTGGGGATCGCCTTCGTCGCGGGAAGGAAACGTGTGCCCAATCCGGCGACGGGGAAGACTGCCTTGCGGATCGGCTTGCGGGTCGTTTCGGCCATGAGTGCCCTTTTTGTATCTGCGGTTATTTTGCGATTGCGAAATCGGAAGGTTTTCTAAGCTTTGCCGATCCCGTGTTGCAAGACCGCACAGGTTGGGGAGTTGTTCCCATACGGCTTGCGGTCGGGATATTTCGGGCTAAAGCGGGTCGATGGACAAGATCGTTATTCATGGCGGAAAACGCCTCTCCGGCACGCTCCCCATTTCGGGCGCGAAGAACGCGGCTCTCACCTTGCTGCCCTGCGCGCTTTTGACCGAGGAGCCGCTGACGCTGCGCAACCTGCCGCGGCTGGCCGATATCGACCAGTTTCAGCACCTCTTGAACGGTTTCGGCGTATCCACCGCCATCGCGGGCACGCGCCCCGAAGATTTCGGCCGCGTGATGACGCTGCAGGCGACGCGCCTCACCAGTTCGACCGCGCCTTATGACATCGTGAGGAAGATGCGCGCCTCGATCCTCGTGCTTGGGCCCCTGCTGGCCCGAGCGGGAGAGGCGACCGTGTCGCTGCCAGGCGGCTGCGCCATCGGCAACCGTCCGATCGACCTTCACCTGAAAGCGCTGGAAGCGATGGGGGCCGAGATTGAGCTGGCCGCCGGTTACGTCCGCGCCCGCGCGCCCGATGGCGGCCTGCCGGGCGGCGATTTCACCTTCCCGGTGGTGTCCGTCGGCGCGACCGAGAATGCGCTGAT
Organism: Croceicoccus mobilis; assembly: GCF_001661965.1. Taxonomy (GTDB): domain Bacteria; phylum Pseudomonadota; class Alphaproteobacteria; order Sphingomonadales; family Sphingomonadaceae; genus Croceicoccus; species Croceicoccus mobilis. Next base: position 172,390 of record NZ_LYWZ01000023.1, on the reverse strand, counting down.
GGCTGCCGTGCTGGCCAAGGGCACGACGCGGCTGGAAAACGCGGCGCGAGAGCCTGAGATCGTGGACCTGTGCAACCTGCTGGCCGCGATGGGCGCGCAGATTGAGGGGATTGGCGAATCGAACCTCACCATCCATGGCGTCGACCGGCTGCATGGCGCGACCTATCGCGTGATGGCCGACCGGATCGAGGCCGGCAGCTATGCCTGCGCCGCCGCGATCACCGGGGGCGAGGTGTTCCTGAAAGGCGCGAACCCCGGCGACATGCGCGCGACCAGCCATGCGCTGAGGAATGCGGGCGTCGTTGTCGAAGAGCGCAAGGACGGCCTCTTCATCGGCGCGAACGGCGGGCTGAAGGCGGTGAACATCTCCACCGCGCCCTATCCCGGCTTCGCCACCGACATGCAGGCGCAGCTGATGGCGCTGCTCTGCATGGCCGAGGGGACCAGCGTCCTCAACGAGACGATCTTCGAAAACCGCTACATGCACGTGCCCGAACTCAATCGCATGGGCGCGCATATCGAGACAAATGGCCGCACCGCCGTGGTGCATGGCGTGTCGAAACTGACCGGCGCCGAAGTCATGGCGACCGATCTGCGCGCATCCATGTCGCTGGTGATCGCAGGCCTTGCCGCAGAGGGCGAGACGACGGTGCACCGCCTCTACCACCTCGACCGCGGTTACGAGCGGCTGGAGGAAAAGCTGCAACTGGTCGGCGCGGATGTGCAGCGGGTTGGCGGGGATTGATCCTTCGTTACGCCGCTCTTGCTGCGCTTTGCATTATCTGCAGCGGCTGTGCCGCAGTTCCTGCCAGCATTTGCGAGATGCCGTCAAACCGGCATTTCTGGCAGGGTGTCGATGTCGATTGGACTGGTGAAATCATTGATGTCACCACAGGCAATCACGGGAATGTTTTGGTCTTCGTATCGAAAAATTGCCCTGTAGTCGTAGATATCGACCCGGATATCGGGCCTTTATTCGGCAGTGCGTCAGAATCGCAAATCCACGCGGCGCTAGCGTCCTTCAACGTGCGCGGGCGTTTGTCTTATTACGACGGAGAAATCCTTTTGCGGCCGACGAGCCTTCGACAGCTTGGCGCATGGCAGACTTACGAAAGCGGCGGTTTCAGGCGTTATCTGCGTGAGCGCAGAACTCTGGCAAAGAAGTGATACTCGCGTACTAGCGTAGCCCTCAATCCCAGCTCTTCACCGCCCCGCGCTTCGCCTTTACCTCGCCGCGCTCCTTCTTCGATTTCAGCCGCTTCACCTTGCCCACGCGATTGACGCGGGTCTTGGCGCGCTTTTTCGGCTTCACCATCGCCTGTTCGAGAAGTTCGGTCAGCTTGTCGCGCGCGTCGCTGCGGTTTTCGGCCTGCGTGCGGAATCGTTTCGCCTCGATCAAGAGGTCGCCGCTGGCCGTTAGCTTGCTGCCCGCGATGCGCTGCAGGCGGTGGAAGATCGGCTGCGGCAGGTTCAGCGCATAGATATTGACGCGCAGCTGCACCGCGGTCGCCACCTTGTTGACGTTCTGCCCGCCCGGACCGGAAGCGGTGACGAACCGCTCCTCGGCCTGAGAATGAGCGCGGTCGATTATGCCTCCGGTGCTGTTGGCCATTCGAACACATCCGGAATCTCGGGGCACAGCCGCATGAAATCGGCGGGCAGCGGGGCTGCGGCCTCAACCGGGTCTTTGCCCTCGCGCGGCATGATCAGGTGGGATGCGTGCAGCATGGTGCGCGGCGCGCCCTTACCGCTACCGTAAACCGGATCGCCCAGCAGCGGAAAGCCAAGCCCGGCCAGCGCATGAATGCGGATCTGGTGCGTGCGGCCCGTTTCGGGGGTGAAGGCGACAGCGGTGACGCCATCCTTCGCGCCCAGCTTTTTCCAGTGCGTGACGGCGGGCTTGCCCTTCTTCGCCGCGATCATGCGCCAGCCCTTTTCGGCGCTGGAAATCTTCGACAGCGACAGCGCGATGGTGCCCTCGTCCTCCGACAGTTCGCCCGCAACGAGGCCGATGTAGTGCTTGGTCACTTCGCGGTTTTCGAAGGCCGCGTTGAAACGCTTCAATGCCTTTGGGTTGCGCGCCAGCAGCAGGCAGCCGCTGGTATCGGTGTCGAGCCGGTGCACCGGCACCGGATCGCGCTGAAAACCCAGACGCAAGGTCTCGATCCGGTCCTCAAGGCTGGGGCCGCCCTTGCGCGGGGTTTCGATGGGAAGGCGGGCGGGCTTGTCTATGACCAGGGCTTCGCCGTCTTCAAACAGGATTTCTATTTCGCTCATAATGCTTTCACTGCCGCTTCGATGCGGTCCATGGCCTTGGTCAGCGTATCCTCGCTGGCGGCAAAGCTGATGCGGAAACCGGCGAGGCCGCAATGGTCCCCGCCGAATGCGGATGCGGCGACGGTGGCAACGCCATGTTCCAACAGATGCAGCGTCAGCACGGTATCGTCGGCCAGTCTGCCGCCGATAAGCGGCGCGGCATCGATCAGGCAATAGAACGCGCCATCGGGCACCGGGGTCGACAGGCCGGGGATCGCGGCAATGCGTTTGCACACCAGATCGCGGCGCTTCCGGAAAATCTCGCGCCAGTCGGACAGGAAATCCTGCGGCCCCTCCAGCGCGGCGACCGCACCCGCCTGGCTGATGGAGGCGGGATTGCCGCTGGAATGCGACTGGAGTTTTTCCATCGCGCGGATCAGCCATTCGGGGCCGGTAGCGACACCGATGCGCAGGCCGGTCATGGCATGGCTCTTGGAAACGCCCGAGACGGTCAGCACGCGGTTTGACAGATCGGGGCGCAGCGCGGCCAAGGTCGCATGCGGCGCACCGGAATAGCGCAGCGGCGCGTATATATCGTCGCTCATCACGAGGACCTGCGGGTGCCGATCCAGCACGCCTGCAATGGCGAGCAATTCGTCTGCCGGAAACACCGCGCCGGTCGGATTGCCGGGGCTGTTGAGCAGCAGCCAGCGCGTGCGCGGGGTGATTGCAGCCTCCAGCTCCGCCGCGGTAAAGCGGAAGGCGGTCTCAGGCGTGGTCGGCAAAGGCACGACGGTGGCGCCTGCGAAACGCGCGATCTGCGGATAGCTCACCCACCACGGGGCGGGGATCACGACTTCATCACCGGGATCGATGGTGGCGCATAGCGCGTGGAATATCGCCTGCTTGCCGCCTGCACTGACGGTGATGCCCGTTGGGCTAGCCGCGATCCCGAGATCGCGCGTGAAATGCAGCGCGGCGGCGCGCTTCATCGCGCTGGTTCCGCCCACGGGCGTATAGCGCGTGTCGCCCTTGGCCAGAGCCTCGGTGATGGCGGCGATGACATGGGGCGGGGTGGGAAGGTCGGGTTCACCCACCGATAGCGAGATGATGTCGCGGCCTTCTTCACGCAGCTGCGTGGCGCGGTCGGTCATGGCCGTGGTCTGGGACGGTTCGATCCGGCCCATTGCCTGCGATAGATGCTGTGCGTTCATTATGCCTTGACCAGTCGGGCGCGGATCAGCCCGCGCAGCGCATTGCCGATCAGGAAGCCATCTGCAAGATCGTCGATGGACAATTCGGCTTCGCGCGCCTTGTCATCCTCGATCAGCGACCGGCGCAATACGCCCGGCAGCAGACCCAGCGACAGAGGCGGGGTCAGCAGCATGCCGTCGCGTTCAACGAAGATATTGGTGAAGCTGCCTTCGGTCACGGTCCCATCTCGCACCAGCACCGCTTCCCTGGCGCCATGGCGTTGCGCTTCGGCAAGGGCGTGTTCGTAAAAGGCGCGGTCGCTGGTCTTGTGGACGAGGCGCGGGTCATCGGCAGCGCAAGGGTGAGGCACCGGGGCGACAGCCACGGGCTCTTCCATGATTTCGGGCAGGGCGGAGAGCAGGATGGTCGAGGCCCCGTCGCGGTGAAGCTCGATCCTGAGCCGCGCGGGTTCGCGATGCGTAAAGCAGACCGCCTGCACCTCGTTGCGGATCGCGTGGCGGTCGCATTCGAACCCTAGCGCGGCGGCGGAGTGCTTCAGTCGTTCGAGGTGATATTCGATCAGCGGCACGCCCATTTGCGGATCGTAATGGATCGTCTCGAAAAGCACCGCGTCCGGCGCGATCCCGTTTGCGCCGCTATTGGCAGGCGGGACAGGGGCCGGGGTGGGCGCGTTCAATGCGCTGCGCCCCAGCTGTGGCCGGTCCCGATCTCGATCCCCAGCGGAACGCTGAGTTCGACGGATGGCAGCGCGGCTTCGGCCATGACGCGTTCGATCACGGGCCGCGCGGCGTCCACATCGCCTTCAGGGAGTTCGAAGACGAGTTCGTCGTGCACCTGCAGCAGCATCTTCACATTATCGAGCCCCGCCTCGTGCAGCGCGGGCATCATGCGCACCATGGCGCGCTTGATGATATCGGCGCTGGTCCCCTGGATCGGCGCGTTGATTGCGGCGCGCTCGGCGCCCTGCCGTTCGTTGGGGTTCTTCGAATTGATGTTGCGGAAATGGGTCTTCCGCCCGAACAGGGTCTCCGAATATCCGGTCTCGCGCACCTTTTCCAAGGTGTGGACGATATATTTCTGAATGCCGGGGAAGCGTTCGAAATAGCGGTCGATCACGGCCTGCGCCTCATCCGCATCGGTGCCCAGACGGCCCGCCAGACCCCAGCGCGAAATGCCGTAAAGGATCGCAAAATTGATCGTCTTGGCCTGCGCGCGGGTGTCGCGGGTGACCTCGCCATACATTTCCTGCGCGGTGCGGGCGTGGATGTCCTCGCCATTGGCGAAGGCTTCCTTCAGCGGCGGCACGTCGGCCATGTGCGCGGCAAGACGCAGCTCGATCTGCGAATAGTCGGCAGCCAGCAGCACATTGCCGGGTTCGGCCACGAAAGCCTCACGGATCTGGCGGCCGGTTTCGGTGCGGATCGGGATGTTCTGCAGATTGGGATCGGTCGATGACAGACGCCCCGTCTGCGCGCCGACAAGGCTGTAGCTGGTGTGCACGCGCCCCGTTTCCGGGTTGATCGCCTGCTGCAAAGCCTCGGTATAGGTGGAGCGCAGTTTGGAAAGCCCGCGCCATTCGAGCACCTTGTTCGCCATGGGCACGCCTTCGCCCGCCAGCTTTTCCAGCACGGTCTGGTCGGTCGAGAACTGGCCGCTCTTGCCCTTCTTCCCGCCCTTCAGCCCCATCTTGTCGAAAAGGATGTCGCCCAGCTGCTTGGGGCTGCCGATGGAGAAAGTCTCGCCCGCCATCTCATGCACTTCGGCTTCAAGCGACGCGATCTGTTCGGCGAATTCGGCGGAGAGGCGGGCAAGGTGCTCGCGGTCGACCTTGATGCCGTTCCTTTCCATCATTGCGATCACGGGGATCAGCGGGCGGTCGACGTTTTCGTAAATGCGCGTGCCGCCCTCGTCGGCCAGACGCTGGCGCAGGATCTTCCAGAGGCGCCATGTGACATCGGCATCTTCGGCGGCATATTGCGTCGCCTTGTCCAGCGGCACGGCGCTGAAGGGGATCGCTTTCTTGCCGGTTCCGCAGATGTCCTTGAAGGTCATGGTCGTGTGACCAAGATGCGTTTCGGCCAGCGAATCCATGCCATGCGCCTGCCCGATGCCGCCGCCACCGCGCCCTGCGTCGAGGTCGAAAGAGAGGATCATCGTGTCCTCCACCGGCGCGACCGTGATGCCGACACGATTTAGCACGGTCAGGTCATATTTGATGTTCTGCCCGATCTTCAGCACCGCATCGCTTTCGAAAAGCGGTTTGAGCCGGGCGAGCGCTTCGGCAACCGGCACTTGCTCGGGCTTTTCGGCGAACATGTCGTCGCTGCCATGGGCAAGCGGGATATAGCACGCATCGTTCGGCCCCAGCGCAAGGCTGATCCCGGCCATCTCCGCCTGCATCGAATCGAGCGAGCTGGTCTCCGTATCCACAGCCACCGCATGGGCGGCAAAGGCGCGCTCGATCCATGCATCCAGCCGGTCGAGCGTGGTGACGCATTCGTAGGAATCGAGATCGACCGCCGGCCATTCTGGCAGAGACTGGCGCGTGCCCGCGTCGGCGGCGGCGTTCTGCGGTTTCGCCGGGTTCAGGTCGTTGGGCCGCGACGGACTGCCCGCGCCAGCACCCAGGCGCTTCAGCAGGCTGGTGAAGCCATGGGTCGAGAGGAAATCAGCGAGCGGCTCCTTGGGGATGCCGTCCAGTGCGAATTTCTCCAGCGGCATCGGAAGATCGCAATCCTCCTTCAGCTGCACCAGCTGGCGTGAAAGGCGGGCCATCTCGGCATGCTCGATCAGATTCTCGCGCATCTTCGATTTCTTCATCTCGGGCGCGGCGTTCAGCACGCTTTCGAGATCGCCATATTCGTTGATCAGCTTTTCCGCCGTTTTCGGCCCAATGCCGCGCACGCCGGGGATATTATCGACCGAATCGCCCATCAGCGCGAGCACGTCGCCCAGCTTTTCGGGCGGCACGCCGAACTTCTCGACCACTTCGGGAATTTCGATCCGCGCGTTCTTCATCGTGTCGAGCATGTCGACGCAGCCCGGCTCGACGCCATCGTCCGGATCGGTGCACGTCCCGACCAGTTGCATCAGGTCCTTGTCCGACGAGACGATGGTCACGTCCCAGCCCTTGCGAGTCGCGGCGCGGGCATAGCTGGCGATCAGATCGTCGGCCTCCAGCATCTCCTCCTCGATCACGGGAAGGGAGAAGGCGCGGGTCGCGTCGCGGATCAGCGGAAACTGCGGGCGCAGATCCTCGGGCGGGGGCGGGCGGTTCGCCTTGTACTCGGGATAGAGATCGTGCCGGAACGACTGCGACGCCTTGTCGAGAATCACGGCAAGGTGAGTCGGCCCCTCGGCATCATCCAGGTCCTGCGCCAGCTTCCACAGCATCGTCGTATAGCCATAGACCGCGCCCACGGGCGTACCCTCTGGATTGGTGAGGGGCGGCAGGCGGTGATAGGCGCGGAAGATATAGGCGGAGCCATCCACCAGATAGAGATGCGGCTTACGGTCGGGGTGAGTCGCCGGTTTATCGGCAGCGGCGGTGTCTGAAGGCGCGGTCATGATGGTTTTCAGGTAGCAAGCGCGGCTGCGGAAATCATGCCCCATCTATGCGGCTGTCGGCAGGAAAAGCGCCGATTGCCGCAAAAAATCCGGATTGCGCCCTAATCTGGCCATATTCGTCTTTCATAAAAGACGATGTGGAGAAGCGTGTTGGCGCTTGCATCCCCTTTTTCTTCCGTCTAAATATGCACCCAGAGGTTCCGGGGAGATCCGGGCCTTGCGTGAAGCCACACTTATTCACTCTTCACGTTCATTCGGAACAAGGATGCATATTCATGCGCAAGATCATTCTCGCTGCTGCCGTTGCCGGCGCCGCTCTCTCGCTCGCTGCTTGCTCGGAATCGACCGAGGATTCGGCTGAAGCAACCATGGACGCGGCTGCTGAAGACACCGCAGAGAACATGGACGCCATGGGCGAAGCCACCGAAGAAGCTGCTACCGACGCTGTTGAAGCGACCGACGAAGCAGCTGCTGAAGTCGAAGCTGAAGTTCAGGACGAGACCCCGGCTGAAGCCGAAGCTGACTAATAGTCACGCTGGTCTCGTTTCTTCCCGGTAACGGGAAGGGCGAACGGAAAAAGGGCGCGGCGGGTTTATCCTGCCGCGCCTTTTTCTTTGTCTGCCATCCGGAAAGTCAGGGCATGTCGCAGGTCAAGGTGCCAGCATGCACCAGCTGCGCCTCTACCGGGAGGGCCATCAGCCCGAGGCAGGCGAGCAGCGCATAGGCCGCGCGCAGGCGCGGGGCGAAAAGCGCCGCAAGCCCAAGCGCAAACACGCCGATCTGCGCGAGATGCAGCCAGCCAAAGAGGCGGGCCGGCATGCCGGTAGCGCCTCCTGTGCAAAACACTGAAATGCTGGGTAGCTCGGTGACGCTCAGCCAGAATGCCGCCGCTTGCGCTGCAAGCAGCGCAATACAGGCGGAAAGCCCGATTCTGCGCCGAAACTCAGGCGCCGCTAAATCAATTCTGCGCGAACTCAGTTCTGGGCAACGCCGCGCGCGGCATTGTCGTTCGCCGCATGGCGCGGCGAGGAAAAGCCGGCATAAAGCGTGCGGGTGATCTCCGCGATCTTGGCCGAGCGGGCGGCGGGGCCACCCTGTCCGGTGACATAGATCGCCATCACCACGATGCGCCCGTCGGGCATCTCGACAAAACCGACATCGCTGGCGGTCTTGTTCAGCGTGCCGGTCTTATGGCCGAAGACCGTGCCGCTGGGCAGGCCGGCCTTGATCCGGGTGCGACCGGTAATCGTGCGCGTCATCGCGCCCAGCAGCAGGCCGCGGCTGGAGGCGGAAAGCCATTTGCCTTCATGCAGGCCAGCAATCAGCTTCACCATCTGGTCGGGCGGCGTGCTGTCACGCACGTCGACATGGCGCGAAAGGTCATACTCCCAGCGATCGCGCACCAGCGTCGCGATGTCGCGGTCGATGCGAAAACCCGTGAGGCCGGTATTCTTGTGCACCCATTGCGTCACCGCCTTGGGGCCGCCCACGGCTTTCAGCAGCGCATCGGTCGCGGCATTGTCGGACCGGGTGATCATGCGCTCGATCAGGGTTTGCGCGCTCATCATCTGGCCGGGCTTGGTCGGGGCGACATTGCTGGAAAACGGCTTCGATGCGACCGGCACTTCCAGCGGGTACTGGTGGAACAGCGAGTATTTGCCCGCGTCCACGCCCGCAAGGAAAGTCGCGGCGACCGCGATCTTCGACGTGCTGGCCATGGGGAAGGGTTCATCGCCCAGGATCGAAACGGTTTCGCCCGTGGTCAGGTCAAGCGCGGCCACGCCAATACGGCCACTGCCCTGCGGCGCGGCGGCGAACAGCTGCTGTCGGAATTGTTCGGGGACATTCTCGTTCTGCTTATGCGCGTCGAGGATCGAACCTTCCGGTCCGTTCAGGAATTCCTCAAAGCTCTGCGCCTGCGCGGATGGCGCAGCCAGAACGGCGAGCGAAAGCCCCAGGCCCGCGAGCCCGGCACGGAAACGGCGAAACAGGTCGCCGGTGCGGCGTGTTTTGTGCATTTGCAGTCCCTTCATGCACGAAGACCTAGCAATATCCCGGTTCGCCAAGAATGAACGATCCGGGCCAATTCCTCAAGCCGTGCATAAATCGCGGTGAAAACTAATTCCCGGATCCCGGTGCAGGCTTCGATTCGGTCAAGGATTCGTCGGAACCGCCATTATTCGCCGCAGCCTGTCCGGTCATTTCGCGGGCCTGCGCCTTGCGCCTGCGCAGATTGGCGCGAAGCTGCGCGGCCAGCCGTTCCTCGCGGGTTGGGGGAGGTGATTTGGATCGCTCTGACATAGGCTTTCCATCGCAGCAGCAGGGCTGTTTCGCAAGAAGGCGTTCACACCGCTTGACATTGCATCCATGCCCAGCCAATAGCGCGCCCCTGCAAGGCGGTCGCGCCACACGGCGACGCCCCGCAATCTTGCTGCTGTAGCTCAGTGGTAGAGCGCACCCTTGGTAAGGGTGAGGTCGGGAGTTCAATCCTCCCCAGCAGCACCATTATCCCTTTAGATCGCTGACGATGGTGCCCCATGCAGGGCTTGGGCACAGCACATGGCTGTGCCGTTTCAGGCCAATAGGTCACGCATAAGGCGTTAGAAACGTTACATCTGCCGTCACCTTCCTAAATGCTTTTGCGGGCTGCCGAAGCACCGACTTAACGTGATCGAAACACCGGCCATGGCACGAGAGGACGATCGACTCGCGCCATTTCGCCGCGGGTGAGGAAGGTCGGAACACCGCTTATGTTGCAGTCGGTTCGGAACAAGCTGTCGATGCGTGCCCTGCTCGATGACGAGCATGGGGCGAGTTCTGCCGAATATGCGCTGATACTTGGCGTCGTGGGCGTCGGAGTCGGCGCGGCCATGCTCGTGCTCGGCAATAATGTCGGTGCCTCGGTGGATGGCAAGGTCGCTGATTTCGATCCGGTCTATGCCGGGTCGGGCACTGGTGGCGGATCTGGCGGCGGCAATGGCAATGGCAATGGCAGTGGCGGAACTACCGAGACGAGCATTCCCGATACCGGAGGCTCCGATACCGGCAGCGGCGACACGGGCGGATCCGATACTTCCACCGGGCCGGGCAATAGCGGCGGAAATGGTAATTCAGGCGGGAACGGGAACGGCAAGAACAAATAGGCACGGACGGACGCCGCTGCCGCGCAAAATTCTCCAGGGTCGAGAATCAGGGCGGCCCGGGTTTCAGCAACCCGGGCCGACTGTTTATCTGCGCGTTACAGCATCCGGCCGGTATCAGGCCGCTTTCAGATCGGCCCACTCGGGATGTTTGCGAAACGCGGCATCGACATAGCTGCATTGCGGCACGATGGTCTTGCCTTCGGCCCGTGCATCCTCAACCAGCCGTTCGACCAGCCGCGCCGCGATGCCGCGCCCGCCGATCGCGGGCGGGACCAGCGTGTGTTCGGCAATCAGCACATCGCCCCTCTTCTTATAGGTAAGGCGGCCGATATGATTCGTGTCTTCGGGGTGGGCGCGATATTCGCCGCCTGTTTCCCCGTCATCGCGGGTGATCTTCAGTTCGCTCATGGATGCTCCTTTCAAGGGGCAACCGATGGCGCGCGGGCGGGTTCCGCAGCTATCCTCTTGCGCCGAACAGGGCGGAGCCGACGCGCACATGGGTGGCGCCCAGCTGGACCGCGGTTTCGAAATCGCCGCTCATCCCCATCGACAGGCCGGTCAGGCCATTGTCCGCGGCCATTTTGGCCAGCAGCGCGAAATAGGGCGCCGGTTCGACGTTCAGAGGCGGCACGCACATCAGACCCGCAATCTCGATATCCGCATCGCGCGCCTGCGCAATCAGGGCGGGGGTTTCGGCAATCGCGCAGCCGCCCTTCTGCTCTTCCTCGCCGATATTGACCTGAATGAAGCAGGGGACACGCTTGCCCGTCTTGTCCTGCGCCTTGCCGATTGCCTTGACGAGGCTTTGCCGGTCCAGCGAATGGATCGCGTCGAACAGCGCCAGCGCATCTTCGGCCTTGTTCGATTGCAACTGGCCGACAAGATGCAACTTCGTATCGGGAAACGCCTCGATCAGTGCGGGCCATTTGTCTTGCGCTTCCTGCACGCGGTTTTCGCCGAACAGGCGGTGGCCTGCTTCCAGCAGCGGCCGGATCGCATCGGCGGGGTGCGTCTTGGAAATCGCGATGAGCGAAACGTCGTTCGCCTTGCGGCGCGCGATCTTGGCCGCATGGCGGATCGCGTCGTTGATCTCGGAAAGGGCTGGGTGAGGTGCTGGCACGGTCATGGCGCGCTGCTATAGCGAGGGCGTGACGATGTTCCAGCCCATAGATACAAAGCTGCCCCGCCTGTGGCTGATTTCCGATGCCCGCAATGATGCGATGCTGGAACGCGCCCTGCGCCGATTGCCAAGGGGGAGCGGGCTGGTGTTCCGGCATTATCACCTGCCCCCTGCGCAGCGCCGCCTGCGGTTCGACCGGCTGGCGCGGATCGCGCGGGGGCGCGGCCATGTCGTGGCGCTGTCGGGCACGGCACTGCAGGCAAGGCAGTGGGGCGCCGATGCGATCTATGGGCCGCCAGAGGCAATGCGGGGCGCAAATGGCCTGATGCGGCTGGCGACGGTGCATTCGCTGCGAGAGCTGGGCGAGGCACGCCGGGCCGGGGCGGATGCCGTGCTGGTCTCGCCCGTTTTCCCGACCCGGTCGCATCCCGGCGATGCGGTACTGGGTCCCGTCCGCGCGCTTATGCTGGCGCGGGAGGCTGGCTGCCCGGCGATATTGCTGGGCGGGATGAATGCGCGGCGTTTCCGCGGTTTTCGCGGCGTGCCACATGCCCATGGCTGGGCCGCAATCGACGGGCTGTCCACATGATCACGCACAGCCCTGCCAACAGGTAATCCACAGGCCGCGCCCACGCGCGCCCGCGCGATTGACCCGGATTCCACGCTGTCCGATAATCAGCGCCCATTCATCCGCACACCGCAAAGGAAGCCATAATGGCGACACGCGCAAAACAGGCGCCCGACTGGCGCGCAGCGCTTAGGGCCAGCATCAACCGTTCCGCCGAATTGTTCGGCGCGGCCATGCTTATCGCCTTCGCCATCTTCCTCGCGCTGTCGCTTGCCAGCTATTCGCAGACGGACCCCTCGCTTTCGACGGCGGCGGGCAATGCGGTCGAGAACTGGATGGGCGCGCCCGGCGCCTATGCCGCGGATTTGCTTTACATGCTGTTCGGCGGGATGGCGGTGCTGCTGCTGCCGCTGCTCTATGTCTTCGCTCGCCGCTTGTGGCAGCTGGCAGAGGACGAGCCCGTCGCACCCGGCCAGCGCTGGGTGCGCCCGCTGCTGATGCTCGTGGCGGCGATGCTGCTGCTTTCGACCGTGCTGTCCCTGTTGTTCGAAGACGCGATGTTCGGCCTGCCAGCCGGGATGGGCGGATTGTCGGGTCTGCTTGGCGCGAAAGTCGTGCATGCGGTCGGCGCTCTGGCGGGCGCATGGGATGAATGGCTGGTACTGGGGCTTGCCGTGGTGGCGCTGGCGGCGGGGCTTGGCCTTGCGGGCCGGGTGTTCGCGATCGACTGGGCGGGGCTGTTGACGCTGCCGGTTGCGCTGCATCGTTCGCGGGCGGAACGCCGCGCCGACCGCCCGGCCAGGCCCAAGGCGGAAAAGCCTGAGCGCAAGGTGCGTAGCGCCGCCATCGACGATTTCGATGACGAGGATGATTTCGACGCACCGGAAGAAGCCGCCAACCCCGAACCGCCCGCACGCCGCGCGCCGCAAATCGCCGACCCCAGCGCCGCGCCCAAACCCGCGGCCAGCCCGAAAAAGCCCAAGCAGCGCGAGTTGTTCGACCAGAAGTTCGAGCTGCCATCCGCCGAACTGCTCGCCGAACCGCCGGAGCAATCGGCCAAGGTGCTGGACAAGGCATCGCTTGAGGCGAATGCGCGCCTCCTCGAAACCGTGCTCGAAGATTTCAACGTCAAGGGTGAGATCACCGCGGTCCGCACCGGCCCTGTCGTCACCATGTACGAGCTGGAACCGGCCCCCGGCATCAAGGCTGCGCGCGTGATCGGCCTTGCCGAAGATATCGCCCGCAACATGAGCGCGATCAGCGCCCGCGTTTCGGCCATTCCCGGCAAGACGGTGATGGGCATCGAACTGCCCAACGCCGACCGCCAGACCGTGGCCCTGCGTGAGCTGATCACCAGCGAGGCCTTCGTCGATCACAAGGGCATGCTGCCGATCATCCTGGGCAAGGACATCGCGGGCGAGCCCATCGTCGCCGACCTTGCCGCCATGCCGCATCTGCTGGTCGCGGGCACCACCGGTTCGGGTAAGTCGGTCGGCCTGAACTGCATCCTGCTCTCGCTCCTCTATCACTTCACGCCCGAGGAAGTGCGCCTGATCCTGATCGATCCCAAGGTGCTGGAGCTGAAGAGTTACGACGATATCCCGCACCTGCTATCGCCCGTGGTGACCGAGCCGCCCAAATCGGTGCGCGCCCTGAAATGGGCGGTCGAGGAGATGGAGCGCCGCTATCGCATGATGTCGAGCATCGGCGCGCGCAATCTCGTTTCCTTCAACGAACGCGTCCGCACCGCCGCCGCCAAGGGCAAGCCGCTGGGCCGCCGCGTGCAGACCGGCTTCGACCCCGAAACGGGGGAGGAGATGTTCGAGGAAGAACAGCTCGATTACGAAGTGCTGCCCCAGATCGTGCTGGTGGTGGACGAGCTTGCCGACCTCATGATCACGGTCGGCAAGGAGATCGAGGTGCTGATCCAGCGCCTGTCCCAGAAATCGCGTGCGGCGGGCATCCACCTCATCATGGCGACGCAGCGGCCGTCGGTCGATGTCATCACCGGCGTCATCAAGGCGAACATGCCGACGCGCATTTCCTTCCACGTCACCAGCCGCATCGACAGCCGTACCATTCTTGGCGAACAGGGCGCGGAGCAATTGCTGGGCAAGGGCGACATGCTGTTCAAGGCGTCGAGCCGCCCGATCACCCGCGTCCACGGCCCGTTCGTATCGGACGAGGAAGTGGAGGCGGTAGCCGAATTCTGGCGCAGCCAAGGCGAACCCGCCTATGTCGACTCCGTCACCGAAGAGCCGGAAGACGGCGGCGGTTTCGCGTTCGACGATCTGGACGGTGCATCGGACAATCCCGACGACCGCAAATACATGCAGGTCTGCCAGATGGTGTTCGAAAACCAGAAGGCATCGGCTAGCTGGATCCAGCGGCAAATGGGCGTGGGTTACAACACCGCGTCGAAGTGGATCGAGCGCATGGAAAAGGACGGGCTGGTCGGCCCGGCCAACCATGTCGGTCGGCGCGAAATCTACCGCGACCGCGACGGGCAGGCGCTGTAACGCGCCCGCCCAGCGGGTGCTCAGTCCTTCTTCAGCGTGCGGTCGGGCAGGGGCCAGGTTACGCGCGGTTCCTCGAACAGGTCGGTGCCGCGCAGGAAATTGGCGCTGCCATGGCTGCGACCGATCAGGTCCAGCGCCGCCCCATCGATGCGCGGGCGCTCGGGCGGACCGGACAGGAATTCGTCGTCGATATGGATCGCGACGATCTCACCCAGCATGATGTGGAAATTGCCGCCGGTATCGATGGCTTTCCATAATCTGCATTCCAGCGACACCGGGGCCGAGGCGATCAGCGGTACCGAGACATGGTCGGCGGGCTTCGTCTCGATCCCCAGCACGTCCAGCTCGCTTACATCGCGGGGGGCATCGACACCGCTGTCGACCATGGCACGTGCATCGGCGCTCTTGACGAGGTTGATCGTATATTCGCCCGTGGCGAGAATGTTGCGCGCGGTATCCTTGGGGTCGCCCTCTGCCCGCTGGCCGATGCCCAGCACGCATAAAGGCGGGTCGGAGCCCAGCACATTGAAGAAGCTGTAGGGCGCGCAATTGAGGAGGCCGTCTTCATTGCGACTCACCACCCAGGCGATCGGGCGCGGCGTGACCGTATTGACCAAAAGGCGGTAACGTTCCGCCGGAGCCATGTTCGAAAATTCATATTTCATGGCTTCGGAATAGCTCTCGCAGCGGTTTGTTTCCAGACGATCCGCCGAAACTTGAGCCTGTGAAACAATGCATCTCCAAGACTTTGGATTGGTTGCGCTAACTTTTGTAGGGAGCATTGCCGGCGCGATAATTATTCCCGGCGTTATTAACCCGGTTTAAGTCGGCGGTGTGGCACTTAACCGGCCATGCGGAGTGGGACCTGCAGAATCGCGGCAGTCTTGTTACTGTTCATCGCGGCCATGATGGCAGGCACCGCACGGGCTGAAACGTCCGTGCGTCCGGTCTGCCACGCCCATTCCGACCAGGACCTCCCGACGCTTCAAAACGCAGCGGACCTGTCGCGCATCGACTGGATCTGCCGCAACGGCGATTACCGCGCGTCGGAGGACAACGCCTGGCTGATGTTCAGCGGCGACGATATTCAAGAGGCGGGCGGCGCCAGTCATTTCGTGACGCAGATATCGCGCTTCGACCGGATCGAGATCACGGCATTCGGCCGCGGCGGCGCGGTCACTCATGCGCGCTATGGTCCGGACGATGTCGAAGGCTATGCCGCAGGCCCCAACATGGCGCTGGCCATGCCGATCATCGAGGACATGACCGCCGTTGTCGTGCGCATCTCGAAGCCCTGGGGGACCGCAATCGCGGCAGAAGGCGTGCTGCAGCAGGCCACGACCGGGGCTCCGCTGGGCTGGACCACGCAGATGACAACCATGCTGGCGATCCTGATGGGCCTGCTGATCGCGCCGCTGGTCTATAATTACGCTTTCTTCCTTGTCCTGCGTGAACGGTTCATCCTGTGGCATATCGCGATGGTGCTGGGGATGACCTTCTTTCTCGGGACGACCAGCGGCATCTATTTGCGTTTCGTCGATGTGTCGCTTCCGGTCGCGGCCTTCATAAACCAGGTCGCATTCCTGTTCCCGACAGCGGCGGGCGCGGCCTTTTGCACCCATTTCATCGAGCCGTTCGCGATGAGCAAGCGCATGCGCGACTGGACGCTGGGGGCGGGGCTCTTCACTTTGTTCGTCGGCATCTACGCGAGCCTGCCGTTCGACTGGATGCGGCCCTTTGGCACCACGGTCTATTATCTGTCCTATGTCCCGCTGATCGCGATTTTTGTCGCGGGCATGTATTGCGCGGCGCGGCGGCGCAGCCGGGCAGTCTGGTTCCAGATCTATGGCTGGACCCCGATCCTGCTGGTCGGGATAGAGCGGATCATTCGCGGGCTCGGGCTTTATGCGGCGCCGGTCTGGCTCGACCAGGCGATCTATCTGACCCTTGCCTTCGAGATCGTGCTGACCGCACTGGGCGTCGTCGACCGCTTTGACGTGCTGCGCGCCGACCGCGACAAGGCGGAGGCGCGGATCGATGCGCTTTCCACGCTGGTCGACCGCGATGCGTTGACGGGCCTGTTCAATCGCCGTGCTCTGGAAACGCGCTATCCGGACCTGCGCGCCGATGGGTTCAGCGCGCTGGCGATCATCGACATCGACCATTTCAAACGCATCAACGACCAGTTCGGTCACGCCATGGGCGACCGCGTATTGCAGGAAGTCGCAGCGACCTTGTCGAGCGATGCCGACATCATCGGCTATCGTATCGGGGGTGAGGAATTCCTGATGCTGATGCGCGGCACCGATCTGCAGCGCCGCGCCGAACAGATGCGCCGCGCCATCTCGATCCGGGTCGCGAACGAGATCGAGGGGATCGACACTCCCGTCACCGCCAGCATGGGGCTGGTCGATACCACGCCCGGCGTCGCCACGACGCTGCGCCGTGTCTATGCACATGCCGATCGCCTGCTTTACGAAGCGAAGAATTCGGGCCGCAACCGCATGCTGAGCGAGCGTATCCAGCTGTTCGATGCGCCCATACGGCGCAAGGGCGAAGACCGCCGGACGGGCGAGCGCCGCGCAGCGGGCGCGGCGCACTAAAGGTCGTCGTTCGCGCCCTTTGGCACGAAGGGGGCGGCGACATCTGCCGGGATGCGCAGTAATCTGTTCGTCTTCCGGTCGATCATCGCCCAGTCAGACCGGACGGAGACGATGGGCTTGCCGACCGGCTCGCCATTTTCAGCCCTGAAGAAATCTACCTTCCGTTCGAAACGCGCACCGCGCGGCGGCTGCTCGATCCGCGTTTCGGCGATCACCTCGGCGCCTTCGGCGACATTGCCGCGATAGTCGATTTCATGCCGGGTCACGACCCAAAGATACGCGTCGAGATGTTCCTTGGGCGCCACGGCCTCCCAGTGGGCGGTGGCGACATCCTGCACCCATTCAAGCCATACCGTGTTATTGACATGGCCCATGAAATCGATGTGCTCTGCCGTGGTGGTGATCGTGATGCGATAGCTGGAAACAGGTGCGTCAGCCATCCGCCAGCTCCAGCCCTGTCATCCGCCAGCCAAGCCCGCGCCTTTCGAACACGAGCGCGCCCTTGCTCTCATCCGTGGTCAGGCGGAAGCTGTTGAGACCGGTGCGCTCAATGTCCCATTCGGGCTTTTCCTCCCGCGTGATCGTAATGCCGCTGGCGCGTCCCTTCTCGACGATGGCGGCCATGGTCTCGGGCGTGACCAGCAGATTGATCGCCGCGCCCGAAAGCCGCCCGGCGATGGCATTGCCAAGGCGGCCCAACACATCGTCGCTTTCGGAAGAACGGCGCTGGAGATCGGCCTTCACCTGCTCCTCCAGTGATATGCGCAGGGCCGGGAAGTCGATCCGCTCTCGCAGCGCCTGCTCGTCGCCCGCCCGCGCCGCCTGACGCAGATCGTGCAGCGCATAATATTGCGACCCGAAATACCAGCCGCCCACCGCCACACAGGCGATGAGCAGCAGACCCAGAAACTTCCTCATTCTTCGGTCATGCCCATCTGCCAGAGGATGAAGGCGAATTCCTCGGCTGTTTCCTTCAGCGAATCGAAACGGCCCGACTTGCCGCCATGGCCTGCGCCCATATTGACCTTCAAAAGCAGCTCATTGTCGTTGGTCTTCACCTCGCGCAGCTTGGCCACCCACTTGGCTGGCTCCCAATAGGTGACGCGCGGGTCGTTGAGGCCCGCGGTGACGAGCAGCGGCGGATAGGCCTTGGCCGTGACCTGATCGTATGGGCTGTAGCTGTGGATCAGGGTAAAGGCGTCCGGATCCTCGATCGGGTTGCCCCATTCCGGCCATTCGCCGGGGGTGAGGGGGAGCGTCGCGTCGAGCATCGTGTTCAATACATCGACGAACGGCACATGCGCGACGACCGCGCCCCACAGATCGGGATCGGAATTGATGATCGCGCCCATCAGCTCTCCGCCTGCCGATCCGCCCGATGCGGTGACGCGGCCCTTGGATGTATAGCCCTTGGCGATCAGCCCCTTTGCGACATCGACGAAGTCGTTGAAGGCATTGGTGCGCTTGGTCAGCTTGCCGTCGAGATACCACTGGCGCCCCAGATCGTCGCCGCCGCGGATATGCGCGATGGCATAGATGAAACCGCGATCAACGAGGGAAAGCCGCGCGGTCGAGAAATAGGGCGGCATGGCGATACCATAGGCGCCATAGCCGTAAAGATGCAGCGGGGCGCTGCCGTCCATCGGCGTTTCGGCCTTCATCATCAGCGAAACCGGCACTTCCGTCCCGTCGCGGGCGGTGATGACCACGCGCTCGGTCCGGTATTTCGCCGCGTCATAGCCCGAGGGGATTTCCTGCACCTTGAGCACTTCGAGACCGCCGGTCGCAACGTCGTAATCATAGACGGTGCCCGGCGTGACCATCGAATTGTAGCCGATGCGCAGAACGTCCATGTCCCATTCGGGATTGGTGCCCAATGACGCGACATAGCTCTCTTCGGGAAAATCGACCGGCGTGATCTTCGCCGGATCGGCGTAATCGCGGATCTCGATCTGGTCGAGGCCAGCGCGGCGACCCTCGATCACATAGAACTTCTCGAACAGGTCGACGCTGGTGATGTAGAACTCGTCCGATCCCTCGATCAACGTGGTCCACTCGCCGGGATTGTCCAGCTTCGCGGTGGCGACGCGGAAGTTCACATGATCGTCGTTGGTCAGGATATAGAGCGTGTCGCCCTTGATATCAGCCTCATACTCCACGCCCTTTGCGCGGGGTTTCAGCAGGATCTGCTCACCCTTGGGATCGTCGATGGGAACGATGCGGACCTCGCTCGTCTCATGGTCCGAAGTTTCGATGAACAGCCATTCCTCGTTCGAGGAAATGCCCGCGCCGCAGCGGAAGCCTTCGTCGTCCTCGTGGAAGATCTCGACATCGTCCGAAAGCGGCGTGCCCAGCGTGTGGAGGCGCACATTATCTGTGCGCCACTGCTCGTTCGCCAGCGAATAGGCGACCATGGTGTCGCCCGCCACCCATGCCAGCCCGCCCAGAGTGCCGGGAATGGTGTCCTCCAGCATTTCGCCAGTGGCAAGGTCCATGAACTTGGCCTCGAACCGTTCCGACCCGTCAGTGTCGGTCGAATAGGCGAGCTTCATTCCATCCTTCGACACGGAGAAGCTGCCGAGGCGGAAATAATCGAGACCCTCGGCCAGCTTCGCCTCGTCGAGGAGGAGGACCTTGCCCTCGGTCCCGTCGCGGCCGCTGCTGGCCGGTTTGCGCCACCACTGCTTGTACTGCGCGCCCTTTTCGAACTCGACCCAGTAATACCAGTCGCCATCCTTCTGCGGGACGGAACTGTCGTCCTCCTTGATGCGCGCCCGCATCTCGGCAAACAGCTTGTCGGTCAGTGCCTCCTGGTCCTTCATGCGGTGTTCGAACCAGGCATTCTCGGCCTTCAGGTGGGTCAGGATCTCTTCGTCGTCGACCTTGGGATAGCCGGGATCGCGCAGCCAGGCGTAGTGATCCTCCACCGTGATGCCGTGATGGGTGAAGCTGTGCGGCTTCTTCTCCGCAACCGGGGGTGCGGGAATGGCAGTCGTGGTGGCAGTATCGTTCACGCGGGGCTCGCTTTCTCTTGTATTCTGTCGAACGCGGCAGGCCTTGGGCCTGCGGCTGGAACTTCGGCTCAAGGGAAACTATGTTCCCCCCATAGATGCCGCAAGGCGAGCCACACGAATTTCAGGATATTTCCATGTTGATGCAGACCCACGAAGCCCGACTCTCCGCCCTTCGCGAAGAGCTGAAGCGGCGCGGCCTCGACGGGTTTATCGTGCCTTTGTGTGACGAGCATATGAGCGAATATGTCGGCGCCTACGCCCAGCGCCTTGGCTGGCTGACGGGGTTTGGCGGTTCGGCAGGGTCGGCCGCGCTGATGACGGAGAAGGGCAGCGGGAACGGTGCCGCGATCTTCGTCGACGGGCGCTACACGCTGCAGGTGCGCGAACAGGTCGATGGCAAGCTGTGGGATTACGAGAGCGTGCCCGAAACCTCGCCCGCGCAGTGGCTGACGAAGAACGTGAAGGCCGGGCAGAAGATTGGCTTCGACCCGTGGCTCCACGCCTTCGGCCAGTTCGAGCAGCTGAAGAAGGCGGTCGAGAAGAAGGGCGCGGAACTGGTCGCGGTCGAGGAGAACCCGATTGACAGCGTCTGGCAGGACCAGCCCGAACCCTCTGCCGCCAAGGCGGTGCCGCACCCCGATGAATTTGCCGGTGAGGCCAGCAGTTCAAAGCGCGAGGCCGTGGCCGAGTGGCTCAATGAAAACGGTGCCGATGCGGTCGTCATCACCGCGCTCGATTCCATCGCATGGCTGTTCAATATTCGCGGGTCTGACGTGAAGCGCACGCCCGTCGCGCTGTCATTCGCCGTGGTGAAGAAAGACGGCAGCGCCGAGCTTTTCATCGCGCCCGAAAAGGTGAGCGAGGACCTGCCCGCTCATCTCGGCAACCGTGTCTCCATCCGCGACCGCGCCGATTTTGAAGCGGCGCTGGGCGAATATGACGGCAAGACCGTCGCGGTCGATCCGACCCGTGCGGTTGCCGCGATCTTCGTCGCGCTGCTGGCGGGCGGGGCGAGGGTGATCAAGGCGACCGATCCGGTCGTCCTCCCCAAGGCCTGCAAGAACACCGCCGAAGTCGAGGGCCACAAGGCGGCGCAGCACCGCGATGCCGCCGCCGTCTCCAGCTTCCTTCACTGGCTGTCCGAAACCGCGCCCAAGGGGGAAGTGACCGAACTCTCCGCCGCTGCCAAGCTGCAGGGATGCCGCGAGGATACGGGCGTTTTGAAGGACCTCTCCTTCGACACGATCTCGGGCGCTGGCCCCAATGGCGCCAGCCCGCATTACAGCGTGAATGAGGACAGCAATCGCACGCTTGCGCCCAACAGCGTCTATCTCGTCGATTCGGGCGGGCAATATTCGGATGGCACCACCGACATCACTCGCACCGTCTGGGTCGGCCCCGATGAAGCGCCGCAATCGATCAAGGATCGCTATACCCGCGTGCTGAAAGGCCATATCGCGCTGGACCGCGCGCTGTTCCCCAAGGGGACCACCGGGCACCAGCTCGACGCGTTCGCACGCCAGTTCCTGTGGCAGGCTGGCGTCGATTACGCGCATGGCACCGGGCACGGCGTGGGCAGCTTCCTCGGCGTGCACGAAGGCCCGCAGAACATCTCGACCCGTGCCGTGCCGCAGCCGCTGATGCCGGGCATGATCTGTTCGAACGAGCCGGGCTATTACAAGGCCGGCGAATACGGCATCCGGATCGAGAACCTCGTGCTGGTCGAGACCCGAGAGATCGAGGGCGCGGAGCGCGAGGTGATGGGCTTTACCACGCTGACCCATGTGCCGATCGATCGAGCCCTGATCGACGTGTCCATGTTGACCGATGACGAACGCGCATGGATGGACGCCTATCACGCCAGGTGCCGGGAGATCATCGCACCGCAGGTTTCGGGGGATACGCTCGGCTGGGTGGAGGCGCAGACTGCCCCGCTTTCCTGACGCTTTGTTAAGGTTTTCGGCATTTTTCTTGAACGGAGATGAACGGCCCGGTGCAGGTGATACACCTTGCGACAATTTCGCCTGCACCGGGCATAATGCTGCGACATGACAGGCTTAGAAGGGTCAACAGAAGTCGCGGGGATGAAGACCGCAACCGGGTTTGTCCCTGATGTCCCCTCCCCCAAGCCCGATGGTCTTTTGATCCGCGACTTCGCCCCTTTTGGGGCCTTGTTCCAACCGTGATTTTGAGAGAGGCTTAATCACATGAAAAAGACCATTCTGGCAGCAAGCGCTGCTATCCTTGCCATCAGTGGTGTCGCTTATGCGGCGGCTCCGGATGAAACTGGCGGCAAGTTCGATCGTAACCAGCCCGTGACCATGGCCGATGCCAAGGCGAAGGCGGATGCGATGTTTGCAAAGATGGACGTCAATAATGACGGCCAAATCAACCAGGCCGA
This sequence comes from Croceicoccus mobilis, assembly GCF_001661965.1. Classification (GTDB taxonomy): domain Bacteria; phylum Pseudomonadota; class Alphaproteobacteria; order Sphingomonadales; family Sphingomonadaceae; genus Croceicoccus; species Croceicoccus mobilis. The sequence goes on along the minus strand of NZ_LYWZ01000023.1, from coordinate 149,984 downwards.
CCGTCAGGCAAAGGTCGCCGAACATTTCGCCAAGCTCGATGCCGATGGCAATGGCTCGCTCAGCCTCGAGGAATTCTCGACCCGTCCGGAACGCCCGGAACGCGGCGAGCGCATGCGCGGCGAAGGAAAGCGCGGCGATCGCATGGCCATGCACGGCCAGCGCGGCGGTGAGCGCGGTCATCACGGCAAGCGTGGCGGCATGCGCGGTCACGGCGGTATGATGATGATGGGCAAGATGGCCGACGCCAACAACGACGGCACCGTCACCAAGGCCGAATTCGACGCCGCCTTCACCAAGCATTTCAGTGAAATGGATGCAAATGGTGATGGCACCGTGACCCCCGAGGAACGCAAGTCCGCGCATGAAAAGATGCGTGAGCAGTTCCGTGCCAAGAAAGAAGCAAGTGCTCAGAGCTGAAATCAAAAGCTCGGATGACATGGGGCGCGGCAGCTAATGGCTGCCGCGCCTTCATCCGCTGGTTCGAACGGGCCTGATCGCGTCCTCCTCGTCGATGACGAAAAGGCGCTGCGCGAGCCGCTGGCTGCCTATCTGACCAAGCAGGGTTTCGCCGTGCGCGAAGCCGAGAGCGCCGCGATGGCGCGCTCGATGCTGCGGTCCGAACCGGCGGACCTCGTGCTGCTCGACATCATGATGCCGGGCGAGGACGGGCTGTCGCTGTGCCGCCATCTGGTCGAGGCCAAGGGTACGCCGGTCATCCTGCTTACCGCACGCGGCGAGGCGACGGACCGCATTGTCGGGCTGGAAATCGGCGCCGACGATTATGTCGTGAAGCCTTTCGAACCGCGCGAACTGGTCGCCCGCATCCGTTCCGTGCTGCGCCGTTCGGCCCGCGCCGAAACCGCGCCCGCGCTGGAGCAGGATTACGGTTTCGAAAACTGGCGGCTCGACCCGTTGAAGCGCCGCCTGACTGATCCGGCGGGCGCCATTGTCGCGATCTCCTCGGCAGAATTCCGGTTGCTCAAGGCTTTCCTCGACCATCCGCGGCAAGTGCTTGACCGCGATCGCCTGCTCGACATGGTGCAGGGGCGCGAGGCGCATCTGTTCGACCGCAGCGTCGACAACGCGATTTCGCGCCTGCGCCGCAAGGTGGAGGACGACCGGTCGGACCCCCAGCTGATCCTGACGGTACGCGGCGGCGGCTATATGCTGGCTGCAGACGTTACCCGTCTCGACCCGGTGCCGGCGGAAGCCGCCGAATAGGGCGCGGGTCCGTGCGCTCCTTCCGTTTCTGGCCCCGCAGCCTGCAGGGGCAGATGCTGCTGGCCATCGCGTTGGCGCTGCTGGTCGCGCAGTCGATCGGAGCGGCGTTGGTGTGGCGCGCGCAGGTGGAGCGGTCCGAAAGCTCGATCGCGCATGCGCTGGCGTTCCGCATCATCGGCGGAGCACTGAGATCCGAAGGCATGGACATGGACCGGCGCGATGCGCGCCGCGTGTTGCGGGCCCTGCGCCGCGGCGACGAGGGACCGCACCCGATGCGGCTTGTTCGCGGCGAGGACAGCGGGCGTATCGATGACGAGCGCGATGCAGATCTTGAAGAGCGACTGGCCGAGATCCTTGCGGCACAGAGCGTGGAGATCGCCGAGCTGGAAGTATTTCGCCGTCCGGTAAAGGAAGACCCCGTCGCAGCGCGTTCCGTCGCACGGCGGCTGGAGCGCGATATCGGTGACCCCGGTCCGCCCCGCACGGTGATCGTCGCCGCTGCACGGCTGGAAGCCGGCGACGGCTGGCTGATTGCCCGCACCTTTGATCCGCCCCGCGATCGCGGGCTGGGCGGCAGCCTTATATTGCAGACCATACTGATCTATGTGCTGCTGGTAGGCGCGGTCGCGCTGCTGCTGCGCCGCATCACCGGGCCGATGAGCGCGCTGACCCGCCGGGTGGAGCAATTCGCGCGCGATCCGACGCTGCCGCCCGACGGGCAGGTCGCGCCGCAGGGGCCGCTGGATACGCGCCGGCTGATCAATGCGCATAACCGCATGGAATCGCGCATCGGGGCGCTGCTCGATGAAAAGGACGTGATGCTTGGCGCGATCGGGCACGACCTGAAAACGCCGCTGGCGGCGCTGCGTGTGCGCATCGAATCGGTGGAGGATGATGCCGAGCGCGAGGCGCTGGTGCGCACCATTTCCGACATCACCAATACACTCGATGACATCCTCTCGCTCGCCCGCGTGGGCCGCCCTTCCGATCCGGTGGAGACGACCGAGCTATCCGCCCTGGTGATCGGGGTGGTCGAGGAATACGAGGACATGGGCGAGAATGTCGAACTGGGCGATACGCAGCGCGTGGTGCTGCCGCTGCGCGCGACATGGGTGCGCCGCGCGATGCGCAATCTCGTCAGCAATGCGGTCCGCTATGCGGGCGGGGCCTATGTCTGCACGGCCAAGCGCGACAATCAGGCCATCGTGCGCGTCGAGGACGAGGGGCCTGGCATTCCCGAAAACGAGATCGCCTTCATGATGGAGCCGTTCCAGCGCGGCGATCCCTCGCGCAATCGCGGGACGGGCGGGGCGGGCATCGGCCTTACGCTGGCGCGCGCCATCGCCGAACAGCATGGCGGCACGCTGACCCTGTCCAACCGGACTGACGGGAAAACCGGGCTGATCGCCGAAATCGCCCTTCCGCTGGAGCCGAAGGAAAAACCGCGCGGGCGCGGTTAGCGCATCAGGCCGCCGATAAGGTTGCGCACGAACCGTCCCGCCACAGCGCCGCCGATGCTGGTCGCGATCGTGCCTGCCGCTGCCGTTGCGGCATTGCGCATGGGGTTTGAACTGGTCTTACGCCCCGTCACTTTGGCCGCGATGACCGTGGCGGCGCTGCTGGCGACCGCGCCTGCGGCTGCCTTGCCCGCCTTTTCCCATAGGCTGGTCGTCTTGCGCGGACGCCTGGCGACTTCCTCCTTGCCCTTTTCCTCGACTTCTTCGGCGGTGGCGGCGGCATCGGCGGCTTTCGCCAGCAGCACTTCCTCGGCGCTTTTCCGGTCGATGGCGGTGTCGTATTTCCCCTCCACCGGGCTGATCGAGCGGATGATCGCGCGTTCCTTTGCCGTGATCGGGCCAAGGCGCGAACGCGGCGGCTTGATCAAAGTGCGCTGCACGATTGATGGCGCGCCATCCTCCATCAGCGTGGAGACCAGCGCCTCGCCCACTTTCAATTCGGTGATGGCGGTCGCTACGTCGAGATCGGGGTTGATGCGAAACGTTTCCGCCGCCGCCTTGATGGCGCGCTGATCGCGGGGGGTGAAGGCGCGCAGCGCGTGCTGCACCCGGTTGCCCAGCTGGCCCGCCACGTCTTCGGGAATGTCGATGGGGTTCTGCGTCACGAAAAACACGCCCACGCCCTTTGACCGGATCAGGCGCACCACCTGTTCGATCTTCTCCTCCAGCGCCTTGGGCGCATCGTCGAAAAGGAGATGCGCCTCGTCGAAGAAGAAGACGAGTTTCGGCTTATCGGGGTCGCCCACTTCGGGCAGGGTTTCGAACAGCTCTGACAGCAGCCACAGCAGGAAGGTGGCGTAAAGCTTTGGGCTGCGCATGAGCTTGTCGGCGGCGAGCACGTTGATCAGGCCGCGGCCCTGTTCGTCCACGCAAAGGAAATCGTCGATTTCCAGCGCCGGTTCGCCAAAGAACATGTCGCCGCCCTGCGTGCGAAGCGACAGGAGCGAGCGCTGGATCGCGCCGACGCTGGCTTTCGACACATTGCCGTATTTCGCGGAAAGCTCGCTCGCATTCTCGGCGCAATGGGCCAGCATGGATTGCAGATCGTCGAGATCGAGCAGCAGCAGGCCTTGTTCATCGGCGTAATGGAAGGCGATGTTGAGCACGCCCTCCTGCGTGTCGTTCAGATCCATCAGACGGGCGAGCAGCAAGGGCCCCATTTCCGAAATCGTGGTGCGGATCGGGTGGCCCTGTTCACCGTAAAGATCCCAGAACACGGCCGGATTATCGGAATAGGCATAGTCTTTCATGCCCAGTTCCTGCGCCCGGCCTTCCAGCTTGTCGGCGTGCTTGAACGTGGGCGAACCCGGCATGGAAATGCCCGACAGATCGCCCTTTACGTCTGCGACGAAGACCGGAACGCCATCGGCCGAAAAGCTCTCTGCCAAGCCCTGCAGGGTGACGGTTTTGCCCGTCCCGGTCGCGCCTGCGATCAGACCGTGGCGATTGGCGCGCGACAGGGCGAGAGACTGGCGCTCTCCATTGGCGCCAAGGCCGAGGAAGATCGTGCTGGTGTCATCGGCCATCGCTGCTCTTTGCGTCCCTTTGTTCGGCGACCCGCGTTCACCTGTCGGTCAAGCGCCGGCCGCTATGCAACTGCCGCCTGATTGCCGTTCCCCGCGGCCAAAGGTCAAGCCATGCGGAGCTTTTGACCCGCCATGACGTTTGTCGATGTGAATCGCCCCTTCGTCGGCACCGAACTTTGCGTGGCGCGCGCGCGTGCGCTAGGGCGCGCGCAAGACAGTTACAAAGGAAACCTCATGCGCAATCTCACCCCTCGCTGCGCCATCATCGCACTTGCGGCCGCTTCCCTCTCGGCCTGTGCGAGTGTCCCTGCGGAAACCACCGTCGCCGCCGCGCCCGCCCCGGCTGCCGATGCGGTAACGCCGCTGCGCAGCGATGTGGTGACCGAACTGCCGCGTGTCGCAACGCCCAGGCATTATTCGATCATCGTCAATCCCGACATGGATGCGATGGCGTTTACCGGCAATGTCGCGATCGACCTCACCGTGTTCGAGCCGACGCAGGCGATCACCTTGAACGCCAATAATCTTACCTTCTCCAGCGCGAAGCTGGTGGCCGCTGACGGCAGCACCATCGCGCTGACGCCGGGTAGCATCGCCGATAACCTGACCGTGCCGTTCAACGCCGCGCAGACCATCGAGCCCGGCGATTACCGCATGGAAATCGCCTATGCGGGTGAGATCAACACGCAGGCTTCGGGCCTCTTCGCGCTCGACTATCCCGACAAGCGTACGGGCGAGGATGTGCGCGCCCTCTTCACCCAGTTCGAAGCGCCCGATGCGCGCCGCTTCGTGCCGAGCTTCGACGAACCTTCCTACAAGGCGACCTTCGACCTTGCCGCCGTGGTCCCGGCCGACCTGATGGCGGTGTCGAACATGCCCGTCGTCTCGAGCGAAGAGCAGGGCGATGGCACCAAGCTGGTGCGTTTCGACACCACGCCGAAGATGAGCTCCTATCTCCTCTATTTCGGCCTCGGCGATTTCGAACGCATGGCGATGAAGGCATCGGACGGCACCGAGGTCGGCATCGTCTCGCCCGCAGGCAGCGGCGAGCAGGCGCGTTTCGCGCTTGAGGGGCTTGCCCAGATCGTCCCCTATTACAACGATTACTTCGGCGTCGATTACCCGCTGCCGAAGCTCGACAATATCGCCGGGCCCGGCTCCTCGCAGTTCTTCTCTGCCATGGAGAACTGGGGCGCGATCTTTACGTTCGAGCGCCTGCTGCTCGACGATCCCAAGATCACCAGCGCTGCCACCCGCCGCGCGATCTATGACGTGCAGTCGCATGAGACCGCGCACCAATGGTTCGGCGATCTCGTCACCATGGGCTGGTGGGACGATCTGTGGCTGAACGAAGGTTTCGCCAGCTGGATGCAGACCAAGTCCACCGATCATTTCCATCCCGAATGGGACCAGCTGATGCAGCGTATCGGCGGGCGCGAAGCTGCGATGGGCATGGATGCTTTTGCCACCACCCACCCCATCGTGCAGGAGATCGAGGACGTTTCCGCCGTTGAGCAGGCCTTCGACGCCATCGCCTACCAGAAAGGCGAGGCGGTGATCTCGATGCTGGAGGCCTATGCGGGTGAGGATACCTGGCGCGATGGCCTGCGCATCTATATGAAAAAACACGCCTATTCGAACACCAAGAGCGCCGATCTGTGGTCTGCGATCGAACAGGCGGGCGGCACCGGTGTCAGCGAAGTGGCCTATGACTTCACCACCAAGCCGGGCGTTCCGCTGGTCACCGTGACCGGCGCGACCTGCGAAGGTGGGAACACGACCATCAGCCTGAAGCAGGGTGAATTCAGCCTTGATCGCAAGGCCGAGGTGACCGCCGATCCGCAGAGCTGGCGCGTACCGCTGCTGCTGCGCACCGGTGCCGACGGGGGCATGCGCGAACTGCTGGAAGGCACGGCGAGCTACACCGTGCCGGGTTGCGGCGCGGTGGTCGTCAATGGCGGCCAGCTCGGTTATTTCCGCACGCTTTATACGCCTGAAATGCTCGACAAGATCATCGCGGCTTTTCCGACGCTGGCGCCGATGGACCAGTACGGGCTGATGCGCGACAATCTGGCGCTGTCGTTCGCGGGTTATCAGCCGATGGGCGAGGGCCTCGACGTGCTGGCAGCGGTGCCAACCTCGGCAGAGGGCGTGCTGGCCGAAAGCACGACCAATCGCCTTTACGAATTCTATGAGTTCCTGGAAGACGATGCCGCCAAGGCCAAGCTCGCCGCCTATGCGACAAAGCACTGGCAGCCGCGCCTGATGGAGCTGGGCTTTGAGGCGAAGGCCGACGATTCCGTCGTCAATGCCGAACTGCGCGATTCGCTGATCCGCAATCTTGGCGCGATGGGCGATCCATCGGTGCTGGCAGAGGCTGACCGCCTTGCTGCTGCGCTCGCGAATGACCCCACGGCGCTCGACGGTCCGCTCAAGCAGACCTGGCTGGCCGTGATCGCGCGCAACGCCGATGCGGATCAGTGGAACATGCTGCGCCGCCTCGCCAATGAAACGACGAGCGCAGTGGAAAGCGACAGCTATTTCACCGCATTGGGCGCGGCCAAGGACGAGGCGCTGGCGAAGCAGGCGCTGGAACTGGCGCTTACCGATGAGCCGAGCAAGACGGTTGCGGCCAATATCATCTCGGTCGCCGTCAGCGGGCATCCGGAAATGGGCTATGCCTTTGTCAAGGCGAACCGCGATGCGGTGGCCGAGCTGGTCGATCCTTCGGGCCGCAACGCCTATCTCGCCCGGCAGGCCGCCAAGGGCGCGCCCGAACAGGCCATCGCTCAGCTGGAAGAGCTGCGCGCCAATGTTCCGGCGAGCGATCATGGCGTGATCGACAAGGCGATCGCACAGGAGAAATACAGCCTCGCCAATACCGCGCGCCAGCGTGAAGGCCTCTCGGCCTGGGTCGACACGCTTTAAAAACGGATCGTCCCCAAAGACGCCACGACATGGCGGAAACGGAATGGCTTTTGCCGATAAAGCATCTTTCCGTTTCCGCCATCATCACGCTAGAAGCTTGCGGCGGGGTGAATTTTCCTGATGCCCCGATAATCTGACGGGAGCTTCACTTGCAGCCACATGACGCCGGGGACGAGGCCGGGCAGCGGACACGGCCTGCGCGCAGCCGCCGCCGGCGGCTGTCGGCGCTTGTCATGCTGGCGGCGATGGCGGCGGGCATCTTGTTCGCGGTCATGCTGGTGTGGTCGACCATTTCCAGCGAACGGGCCGAACGACGCCAGACGGTGCGCTATGCCGCCGTGGTATCGGCGCTGCGCGACATCAACCGCGCGGCGCTCAATGCCGAAACGGGGCAGCGCGGATATTTCATCACGCTGGATCGGCGCTATCTCGCTTCCTACGAATTCGGCAGCGACCTCTATCCCCGCGCGCTTGCGAAGCTGAAGCATCTTTCGGCGGAAAGCGACGATGCTCAGATCACCTCGCTGGTGGGAGAGATCGAGACCGCCGGCAATGCCAAGTTCGCCGAACTGGCGCAGATCGTGGCGATGATCGAACGCGGTGACATCCAGGGCGCGCAGCAACGCATCCTCAGCAATGAGGGGCGCGTGGAGATGGAGCGGCTGGGCGATGCGCTGGCGCGGCTTGAAGTGGTGGAGCGGGCCATGCAGGCCGAAGCTTCGCAGGATGCCTTCGATGCCGAGAAACGCGTGCTTCCTCTGCTGGCGCTGACCATGGCGCTGATGGCGGCGGCGCTGGGGCTGGGTTTCGCGCTCGCCATGCGGGCGGCACGGGCCGAGGAAGCTGCTGCGCGAGCTGTCGAGATCGAAGCCGCCCGTGACCGCGCCGACCTTCTGGCGCGCGAACTTAATCACCGGGTCAAGAACCTGTTTGCGGTCATCCTTGCTATCGTCAGGATGAGCGGGCGCGGCAGCGAGGCGGCGGCTCCGGTCGTCGATAATATCGCATCCCGCATCCATGCGCTGCTCGACGCGCATGAAGCGACGCAGGGCCATGATCGCGATAATCCGGGCGGCGGGGCCGATATGGCACTGCTGATCGGAAAGGTGCTCGCTCCCTATAAGAACGACAACCATAGCGCCGAAATCACCGGCGAAGCTGTCGCGCTATCCGAAAAGCAGGCGACGCCCGTGGGGTTGGTGCTGCACGAGCTGGCGACCAATGCGGTGAAATATGGTGCATGGTCGGTCGATAGCGGGCGCATCGACATCGGCTGGACGCTGGAGGATGACGCGAGCCAAGAGATGATCACGCTGTGCTGGCGGGAAAGCGCACCCTGCATTGCCGAACCCGATGGCGAGGGGCGCGAGGGTTTTGGCACGCTTCTCATGCGCAGTTCGGCCCGCCAACTGGGCGGAACGATCGAGCGTCGGTTCGAACCGGGCTGCATGATCATGGAAATGCGCTTCCCGAAAGAAGCCTGATCCGCTTTGCCGCAGCGGTCCGGCGACAGCTGAGACCGTTTGAACGACAACTCATGTTGCATTGCAGCATGGCTCGACCTAGCTTGTCGTCATGAACATCCAATCCGTGATCAGCTGGGTCCGCGCCGAAACCGGCGTGGCCTCCGAATGGATCTTCGCGGCAGTCGGGGGCGCGATTGCCGTCATCGTCGCCCTTTTCGTCCACCAGATTGCCTTTCGCCTGCTGCGCCGTCTTGCCAGTAGGAGCGACAGCGAATCCGATGATCTCGTGTTGAGGAAGATCGCGCGGCCGACCCGCTATGCGTTGATCGCGCTGGCACTGGTGCTGATCGCGCGCGAAGTGGAAGCTTTGCAGGAGGTCTGGGAGAAAATAGCGGGCTTCGTGATGCCCGCGCTGATCGGCTGGATCGCGATTTCGCTGTTCCATGCGCTGATCAACACGATGATCATGCGGGCCGACATCTCGCATGAAGACAACCTCCGCGCCCGGCGCCAACGTACGCGTCTGACGATCTTTTCGCGCATCGGCACCTTCATCATCATCTTCCTGACGATCGGTCTGATGCTGCTTTCGATACCCGGAGTGCGCGACATCGGCGTCACGTTGATGGCGTCGGCGGGCCTTGCCGGCCTGGCGGTCGGCGCGGCGGCGCAGCCTGCGCTGAAGTCGCTGATCGGCGGGTTCCAGCTGGCGATGACCGAACCGATCAGCATTGGCGATGCCGTCATCATCGGCGGCGAATGGGGCTGGATCGAGGAGATCCGCATGACCTATGTCGTCGTAAAGGTCTGGGATGAGCGGCGACTGGTGGTGCCGACCTCGAAATTCCTCGACGAGATTTTCCAGAACTGGACGAAGACGACCTCGCAGCTTCTGGGCACGGTCATGTTCTATGTCGATCCGTTGACGAAGCTCGACCCGATCCGCGAGAAATTCTTCGAGCTGGTCGAAAGCAATGCGCGCTGGGACAAGCGGGTGAAGCATATGCAGATCACCGAGCTGACCCGCGACGCGATCGAGGTTCGCTTCCTGATGACGGCCAAGGATTCGCCCACGCTCTTCGACCTGCGCTGCGATGTGCGTGAGGCGCTGATCCAGTGGATCGCCACCGAAATGCCCGAAGCGATCCCGCGTCAGCGTATCCTCACGCCCGAACCTCTACGCATCGAAAGCGGCGGTCCCCAGATCGGTAGTCCCGGCGGCACCGCCATGGGCGGCACGCCGCAGGCCGGACCGCAGGGCTGACGCGAAAAAGGGCGCGAGGGTCATGACCTTCGCGCCCTTTTCCTATCGGTGGGGGAGGGGCTTAATCCTCCGCATCCCCATGCTTGCTGTCGCGCGTGCTGGTCAGCATGCCCGGTGCGATGAAGCCGATGGGATTGGTTTCCGCCGCGCGGCGCTTCAGCTCTCCGCGCATCTGGGCGTATTCCGCTTCCATCTTGGCCGTGACGGTGGCGCGTGAATCCTCCAGCGCATCGGCGAAATCCGCCCCGTTGACCGTGACTGCGGCAGACCCTTCGCGCCGGATGGCGTTAAGGCCTGCGCGCCGCACCACGTCCTCCAGATCCGCGCCGGTGAAGCGTTCGGTCTGTTCGGCGATGGCGGCCAGATTAACGTCGCTGGCCAGCGGCATCTTCTCGGTATGGATCTTCAGGATATGGAGGCGGCCCGCTTCATCCGGAGCGCCGACATAGACCAGCTCGTCGAAACGACCGGGACGCAGCAGCGCTGGATCGACCAATGTCGGGCGATTGGTCGCGCCGATCACCACGGTCGATTGCAGCTCTTCCAGCCCGTCCATTTCGGCAAGGATGGTGTTGACGACGCGCGCCGTTACCTGCGGCTCGCCAGCGCCCGTACCGCGAGCGGGGACAAGGGAGTCGATCTCGTCGATGAAGATCACGCAGGGCGCGACCTGTCGCGCTCGGGCGAAGAGCTTGGATATCTGCTGCTCGCTTTCGCCATACCATTTGGACAGCAGGTCGGACGATTTCATCGAGATGAAATTCGCCTCCGCTTCCTTGGCGACCGCCTTTGCCAGCAGCGTCTTGCCGGTTCCGGGCGGGCCATAGAGTAGGAAGCCCTTGGCCGGACGGATGCCGAGCCGCTTGAACGCCTCGGGGTTTTTCAGCGGTAGCTCGACGCCTTCGCGCAATTTCTCGACCGCTTCGTCCAGACCGCCAAGGTCGGACCAGCCGACGGTGGGGGCCTGCACCATGACTTCGCGCATGGCGCTGGGCTGGATGCCCTTCAGCGCCTCCATGAAGTCCTTGCGCCCGACATGCAGCCGGTCGAGCACCTCGTTCGGCACGGTGCGTGCGTCGAGGTCGAGTTCGGGCATGATCCGCCGCACCGCCTCGATCGCGGCCTCACGCGTGAGGGCGGCAAGATCGGCGCCGACGAAGCCGTGGGTCGTGCGGGCGAGTTCCTTGAGGTCCACATCCTCGCCCAGCGGCATGCCGCGGGTATGGATGGCAAGGATCTCCTTGCGCCCGTTCTCGTCCGGCACGCCAACGATGATTTCGCGGTCGAACCGGCCCGGACGGCGCAATGCCTCGTCAATCGCGTCGGGGCGATTGGTCGCGGCGATCACCACCAGATTGGCGCGTGAATGCAGCCCGTCCATCAGGGTCAGAAGCTGCGCGACAAGGCGCTTTTCGGTCTCGCCCTGAACATTCTGGCGCTTGGGCGCGATGGAATCGATTTCGTCGATGAAGACGATGGCGGGCGACGCCTTTTCCGCTTCCTCGAAGATTTCACGCAGACGTTTTTCGGATTCCCCATAGGCGGAGCCCATGATTTCCGGCCCGTTGATCAGGAAGAAATTTGCATCCGATTCATTGGCGACGGCCTGCGCCAGCCGCGTCTTGCCGGTGCCCGGCGGGCCGTGCAGCAGCACGCCCTTGGGCGGATCGACGCCAAGTCGGGTGAAGAGTTCGGGATAACGCAGCGGCAGTTCGACCATCTCGCGCAATTGCTTGATGGTCTCTTCCATGCCGCCGACATCGTCGTAATTGACCGATGCGCGCGCATCGCGCGGTTCCTCGAACTCGGCCTTCAGCTCGACCTCGGTATTCTCGTCGATGTGGACGATGCCCTTGGGGCTCGTCGAAACGACGGAGAGGCGGATCTGGGTGAGGGCGAAGGCAGGCGCATTGAACATGCGCGCAACTTCGGGCGGCATATCCTGCACGCGCTGCTGGCCGCGCGTCGCGACAAGATCGCCCTGCGTCAGCGGGCGTCCGAAGAAATTCTTCTTCAGCGCCTGCGCCGGGCCCTGCAGCCGCATTTCCCGCTGGGCAGGGGCGAAGACGACGCGGGTGGCGGGGCGCGATTCGGCCTTGCGCACGATGACATGCTCGCCCGAACCAACCTCGGCATTGCCGCGTTCCAGACCGTCGAGGCGGATGACCGACAGGCCTTCGTCCTCCTGATAGGGGAGCAGGGCGCGGGCAGGAGTAAGGCGCTTGCCTTCGACCTCGATGATATCCCCTTCGGTAATGCCAAGCTGACCCATGGCCTCACGAGGGATGCGGGCGATGCCGTGGCCCGATTCCTCCTGCCGGGCCGCAGCCACCTGCAATTTTACCTCGCGCGCGTTCACCGCCGCTTCCGCATCCGCCATCAAATATTCCTCGATCTCGTCCGACCCGCGAAGGGGGCCTGATCTGAAAGACCGAAATGGGGATGGGTTCCGCCCGATGCAAACCGGTCCGAAACATTACCGGCGAATCGCCTGTGAAATGCCCACGAATCAGGGCAAAAAAATGGCCCGGTTGGAAGCCAACCGGGCCGGAAAGTTTTGGGAGAGGATGCCTATAAGGCCCCTCCTAGCTAGGTCAGGCGCGGCAGTTGCGCAAATGCGAAAAGAGCGAAGTTTGTTGCATTTGCCGCAACTGAAGGGCGGCAATGGCGGAAATCAGCCCGTTCACCTATCCTCAATAATAGGTGTGACCGGCATCAGCCCACCGCAGGCGATGAATTCGCTGCACTGCACCATCAGCTGTCCAAGGGTCGGGCGCAGCCGCGTCGTTCCTCTTCGCCGAGCTTCAGCGTAGCGGTAAACGGATATATCCGGTCGCTCATCCCATCCGAGCAGGTTGCAACGGCGATCTCGATGGTGAAGATATTGTCCTCCAGCGTGCCCGTCACGTTTCGCGAATTTTCCTGCTCGTCCTCGCCCGTCACGGTAACGGCAACGCCTTCGCTGTTTTCGGGCGTCATGTATCGCAGGCCCGCGCTGCCATTGGTAACGGCCCAGAACGGCTCTGTCCCCAATGCGCGAAAATGGGCTGGGATCGCGGAATCGACTGGTGCCGCCTGCTCGGCGCTCTCCTCCATCATGGCCGGTTCTTCGCTTTGCGCATCCGTGCCGGCATTGTCCGCTTCGCCGGTTCCGGTCGGTGCGGAACAGGCCGATACGAAGGACGCGCAGGCGAGCATGGCAAGGGCGCGGCGTGCAAAGAGGGCTTTCGCGATCATGGCGCGTGTTCTAGCAGCCTGCCGGCAAGGAAGCGAGGCGCGGGCGACGGCGCCGCGCATGGCAGTGAAGAGGTGTGAACTTGGCGAATTGGCGCATGCCGCCCGAATGGGCCGCGCAGGACTGGCTGTGGATCGGGTTTCCGCATGATCCGGTGGAATGGCCCGAAGCCCTGCCGCGCGCGCAGGAGCAGATCGCCGCATTCGCCAGCGCCGTTGCCGAGACGGGGCAGGAAGTGCGCCTGATCGTGCGCGACGCCGCGAACGAGGCGCGCGCGCGCCAGCTCGCCAGCGCCGCGGTCCGGCTTGAGCGCCGGACCTATGGCGATGTCTGGCTGCGCGACACCGGACCGCTGGTGCTGACCGACGGGGCGGGCGGGCGCAAGGCGATGCGCTTTGGCTTCAACGGCTGGGGCGGCAAGTTCGAGATGGAGGGCGACCAGACCATCGGCGCCGAGATCGCACGCGATGCGGGGCTTGAGATCGAGACCGCCGACTGGATCCTCGAAGGCGGCGCGATCGACGGCGATGGGACCGGCACTGTCGTCACGACCGAACAATGCCTTTTGAACCCCAATCGCAATCCGTCGCTCTCGCGTGAGGATATCGAAATGCGCCTGTGCCGCGATCTCGGCTTCGGGCGTGTCGTGTGGCTGGGCGACGGGCTGCTGGGCGATCATACCGATGGCCATGTCGACAATCTCGCTCGCTTTGTGGGACCGGGGCGGATCGCCATCCCGCGCGGGACGGGGGCGGATGACCCCAATGCGGCGATATACGCCGATGCCGCGCGCCGTGCCCGCGATGCCGGGCTGGAAGTGGCATTGATGCCGTCGCCCGGCCTTGTCAGCGCAGGCGATGAGGCGGAACCGGCCTCTTACATGAACTTCACCATAACCACCCATATGGTCGCGGTGCCGATTTTCGGCAGCGACCATGACGAGGCGGCGGTTGCGACGGTCAAGGAGCTGTTCCCCGACCGCGTCGTAAAGGGGCTGCCCGCCGATGCGGTTCTGGCTGGCGGAGGCGGGTTCCACTGCGCTAGCCAGCAAATGCCTTCGGCCTGATCAGGTGGCGAGCTATGCCTCGTCCGTCAGCTTTGCCAGCGCCTGTGCGATCTGCTGCACGGCATAGGGCTTGAGGATGACCGGCACGTCCGCGAATTGTTCGGGGATGGTGTCGTCCCCGCCATAGCCCGATGCGAAGACGAAGGGGATGCCCATCCGGGCCAGCTTCTCCGCCGTCGGCGTCGAGTTTTCGCGGCCCAGGTTGAAGTCGAGCATGGCGAATTCGATATCGCCTCCATCGAGCGCGCGCGCGGCGGCGCCATTGCTGGCGGCCAGGGATACTTCCGCCGCGCCCAGTTCGCGCAGCTTGTCTTCGGCATCCAGGGCGATCAGCGCGCTGTCTTCGACGAGCAGCACGTGCTTGCCCTCGATGGCGGCGCCGCTGAACTTGAGATCGGATGAATTCTCGGTCGTCATTTTGCCGCCTTCAAGAACATCGGCCACGTAACGGCCGGGAATGACAAAACGCGCGGAAAGACCTGCGGTCTTGTAAGATATCTGAGCCTCGCCATCCAGTTCGTGCGGGATCGAATCCTGAATGACGGTGGTCCCGAACCCCTTCCGGGTAGGGGGCAGGACTGCCGGACCACCGCTTTCGCTCCAATTGATGACCAGGTCCTCCCTGTCGTCGAGGTGCCAGTCGACCTTGACCGTGCCGCTGTCGGACAAGGCGCCGTATTTCGCCGCATTGGTCATCAGCTCGTGGATCACCAGCGCCAGCACGGTAAAGGCATTGGGCGTGATCGTGACTTCGGGACCGGTGCAGACAAGGCGCTGCGTCTCACCGCTGAGATAGGCCGAGGCCTCGGTCGAGATGAGGTCGGTCAGCCGGGCGGGGCCCCATTGATCAGTCGTCAGCTGGTCATGCGCGCGGGCAAGCGACTGGACGCGGCTGTCCAATGTCTTGACGAATTCGGCAACGCTGTTCGCCTCGCGCCCGCTCTGCCCCATCAGCGCGCGGATCAGGGCGAGAATGTTGCGCACGCGGTGATTAAGCTCGGCGATCAGCAGCTTTTGCTGTTCCCCGGCCCGGCGGCGTTCCTCGCTCGCGGCTTCGGTCAGGCGCAGCACGACTTCCAGCAGCGTGCTTCTGAGCTGTTCGGCTACGCGCATCTCGGCATCCTCAAATGCCTTGGCCTCGCCCCGCACGAGATCGGACCATTCCTCGAAGCTTTTGCGCGGAGTGAGGCGTGCGCCATTGGGGCCGTACTCGATTTCCTTTTCCTGGTTACCCGCCCAGCGCACCGATCGCAGCTGTTCTTCGCGAAACAGCACGACGAAATCACGCGGGCGGCGCGAAACCGGAATGGCGAGCAGGCCAGCAGCCCTTTGCGAATAATCACTTGCTTCGGGCAGCATGTCGGAAATCCGGGCGGTGCTAAAGACCTGACTGGCCTCGCGCCGGTTCAGTTCGCGCACAAGGCGTTCGAACTGTTCGCGGCTGGGCGTGAGCCCGACCATCGAAACCTCGCCGTCGATATAGACCCCGACGCCATCGGCGGGGATCGCGTCAAGCACGAGATCGCCGATCCATTGCGCATCGTTCAGCCGTTCGGAATCCTGCGCGGCGGCGGCCAGCATGCGGTCCGCCACCTTGCGCGCGCGGGTTTCATAGACCGACATTTCCTTCCTCACCGATGTGCCGAGGAGGAGGGAGAACATCTGGCCGAACAGTTCGGCCGCGCTGCGTTCGGCAAAGCTGGGCAGGCGCGGCGAATAATGGTGGCAGGCGAACAGGCCCCAGAACTTGCCGTCGACGATGATGGACACGGATAGTGACGCACCAACGCCCATGTTCCTGAGATATTCGATGTGGATCGGCGACACCGCGCGGAACAGCGACATCGACAGGTCGAGCGGATCGCGATCCGTTACCGGTTCTACCGGCGCGGGCGTGTCGCCCACATCGGCAATGATGCGGAACAGGTTACGCATATACAGCGAGCGTGCCTGTTTCGGAATGTCGCTTGCCGGAAAGTGCAGGCCGAGGAAGCTGTCGATCCCGGTCTCCAGCGCCTCGGCGACCACTTCGCCGCTGCCGTCTGGTGCGAAGCGATAGACCATCACGCGGTCGAATCCGGTCAGCAGGCGCATCTGGCGCGCGCCTTCGCGCAGCAGCGGCAACGTGCCATCTGTACTGCCAAGTCTGCTGACCATCCCGCGGATGAGGGAGGATACCTCGATCTCGTCACCGCGCGCGGGTTCGCATTCGATGATGATCGACTTGCCTGAAAAATGCAGGGCGACATCGAAGGGCGGCTTTTCCGCGATCAGCCGGACCGAGAACACGCGTTCCACCGCGTCGTCGCCGCGCAGCATGGCGATGCGGTCGCGCAGGGTGCGGATCGCATGCGGCAGGAACAGGTCATGCAGCGGCTTGCCCAAGAGGGAGGAGGGCGGGCTGTCGATGAACTGTTCGGTATTGGCGGCGCGCTGGACCAGCCAGTCCGCGCTCATCGCGATGAGAAAACCGAAGGATTGAATGGTACCGGGGATATGGATCGGTTCCCGGTCGCAGTTTGTAAGATTGACGGCGTCCATGCCCGTATCCTGGTAGTTCACTTGAGGTCCTCGGCCATGGCATTGGCAGCCCGGCGGAAACATTGAAAGGTCTCGACAGCCGCGCTTGCAGCTTCATCCAGCCAGTCGAGCGTGGCGTCATTTGCGGCCGCATCGAAAGCGGCGCAGAAATCCTGCCAGCTGGCCGACATGTCGGGATCGGGCGTGAGATAGCGCGCCGGGCTGCCCTCGGCCAGACGGGAGGCCAGCACGCGGCCGCCCAGCTTCGAGCCTTCGAGCACATATTGCACGCCCCAGATTCCCGCTTCGGAAATCGTGGGGGCGATCATGGGAACGGGCAGCCATGCGCCCATCGCGGCCAGATCGTCGGCGACGCGCGGCAAGCGCGGGTGAAAGCGCGGCCAGCCGCGACCGGTAACGGCCAGCTCGATCCGCGGAAGCACCATGGCATGCGCGGTCAGAAAGGCACGATAATGCGCCGGATCGCCAAGGTCGAAGGGGGCGAATGCCTCTTCGGTCGCCTCATGCTGCTGGCGGGTTCTTTCGCGCAGGAAAAAGCGTGCCGTCGATCCGGCGTCAGGCGATGCCGCAGACGCCGAAGCGCCCTCGGCAAGCGAGGGCGTCGAAGAGGCGTCTGACGCCGTCCGATAGGTTGGCCTTGCGGCCAATGGCATGGTCATCAAGATCCCTTTGGCCTGCGATCAGGTCGCAAGCAGCTTTTCTTCGATACGCGAAATGCTCTCACCGCCGACGGTCTTGGCCTCTTCCTCGATCAGCACGTCCTTCAGCGTCTTGTGATAATGCCGGCGCATCTCTCCCAGCGATTTGGGATCGGCGACGATGGCAAGGCGCTCGAACTTCCCGTCCATCGCCATGCGGTTGAGATATTCGGCCGCCGCCGCGGCATGGGCGAGCTCATCAAGGTCGGTGTTGCCCTTTTGCTGCCCGATATCGTCCTGATGACGCACACCGGCGCTGTAGTTCTGTCCCGAAAGTTCGGGCTTGGCGACTTCCGACAGCGAGGGTTCGTCGGGCGAACCGTTGTTGATCATGAGCACGAAACGCTCGCCGTCGACGATGGCGAGATGGGCTTTGTGCGGAAGTCGCATGGAGTATCCTCTCAGTCCGGGTGTGCGCCCGCGAGGG
Organism: Croceicoccus mobilis; assembly: GCF_001661965.1. GTDB lineage: Bacteria > Pseudomonadota > Alphaproteobacteria > Sphingomonadales > Sphingomonadaceae > Croceicoccus > Croceicoccus mobilis. The sequence goes on along the minus strand of NZ_LYWZ01000023.1, from coordinate 132,094 downwards.
CACGTAATTATCCAAACGCCCCGGTAGCCAGTTTGTGCCCGTGTTCTGGAATTTATCTTCTTCGCGCAGGGGCAGTGCGCGGCCATGGCTCAGAATCATAGTTTGCCGCCGCTTCACGCATAAGAAAAGGGGCGCCCCGCAAGGAGCGCCCCTCTCTTTGTCCGGTAGGGTAATAAGGGGAGGCTTAGAAGCCGCCCATACCGCCCATGCCGCCCATTCCGCCCATGTCGGGCATTGCGGGGGCCGACTTGTCTTCGGGGATTTCGCTGATCGCCGCTTCGGTGGTGATCAGCAGGCCCGAAACCGAAGCCGCGTCCTGCAGCGCGGTGCGAACGACCTTGGTCGGGTCGATCACGCCGGCAGCGACGAGGTTTTCGTAAACGTCGGTTGCAGCGTTGAAGCCCTGCGTTTCGTCACCTTCGCGCAGCAGGTTGCCCGAAACGACCGCACCGTCGAAGCCGGCGTTGGTCGCGATCTGGCGAACCGGGGCCATGATGGCCTGGCGGATGATGTCGACGCCGCGGGTCTGGTCGTCGTTCTCGCCCTTGAGGCCGTCGAGAGCCTTGGTGGCGTAGAGAAGGGCCGTGCCGCCGCCGGGGACGATGCCCTCTTCGACTGCTGCGCGGGTTGCGTGGAGGGCGTCATCGACGCGATCCTTGCGCTCCTTCACTTCGACTTCCGAAGCGCCGCCGACCTTGATGACGGCTACGCCGCCAGCCAGCTTGGCAAGACGTTCCTGCAGCTTCTCGCGGTCGTAGTCCGAGGTGGTGGACTCGATCTGCGCGCGGATCTGCTCGACACGGGCCTTGATGGCTTCCTGGTCGCCAGCGCCGTCGACGATGGTGGTGTTGTCCTTGTCGATGGTGACGCGCTTGGCCTGGCCCAGCATCGGCAGCGAGACGTTCTCGAGCTTGATGCCGAGGTCTTCGCTGATCATCTCGCCATTGGTCAGGATCGAGATGTCCTGCAGCATCGCCTTGCGGCGATCGCCGAAGCCCGGAGCCTTGACGGCAGCGATCTTCAGGCCGCCACGCAGCTTGTTGACGACGAGCGTTGCAAGAGCTTCACCCTCGATGTCCTCGGCGATGATCAGCAGCGGGCGACCCGACTGGACGACCGCTTCGAGGATCGGCAGCATCGACTGCAGGTTCGACAGCTTCTTTTCGTGGATCAGGATGTAGGGATCGTCGAGTTCGACGGTCATCTTTTCCGGATTGGTCACGAAATAGGGCGACAGATAGCCGCGGTCGAACTGCATGCCTTCGACGACGTCGAGCTCGAATTCGAGACCCTTCGCCTCTTCGACGGTGATCACGCCTTCCTTGCCGACCTTTTCCATGGCTTCGGCGATCTTCTCGCCGACTTCCTTGTCGCCATTGGCCGAGATCACGCCGACCTGTGCGATTTCACCCGTGCCCGACACGTCCTTCGAACGCGCCTTGAGGTCTGCGACGACCTTGGCGACGGCGAGGTCGATGCCGCGCTTGAGATCCATCGGGTTCATGCCGGCGGCAACCGACTTCATGCCCTCGCGCACGATGGCCTGGGCCAGCACGGTCGCGGTGGTGGTGCCGTCGCCGGCCGCGTCGTTCGCCTTCGAGGCCACTTCGCGCAGCATCTGCGCGCCCATGTTCTCGAACTTGTCCTTAAGCTCGATTTCCTTGGCGACCGAAACACCGTCCTTGGTGATGCGCGGTGCGCCAAAGCTCTTGTCGATGACGACATTGCGGCCCTTCGGCCCCAGCGTCACCTTGACGGCGTTGGCGAGCGTGTCGACGCCCTTGAGGATGCGTTCGCGTGCGTCACGCGAAAACTTCACGTCCTTTGCAGCCATTTCTTTCTCTCCTTGTCAGGAATGTGTGGATTGGAAAACGCGTTCAGCTCAGGCCATGACGCCGAGCAGGTCGCTTTCCTTCATGATGAGCAGGTCTTCGCCATCGACCTTGACTTCGGTGCCGGACCACTTGCCGAAAAGCACGCGATCGCCAGCCTTGACGTCGAGCGGAGTGACGGTGCCGTTCTCGGAACGGGCGCCCGAACCGACGGAGACGATTTCGCCTTCGCTCGGCTTTTCCTTGGCGCTGTCGGGAATGATGATGCCGCCGGCGGTCTTTTCCTCGGCTTCGATGCGACGGACCAGAACCCGGTCGTGCAGCGGACGGAATGCCATAATGATGACCTCTTCCAATTGGTGTTGTCAGGTGACTGATGAATTGCGTTTTGGCACTCTCACCCAAAGAGTGCCAGCGGCGCGGATATGGTCCGCGTTCATCTGGCCGTCAAGTAATGGAGAGCAAGTTTTTTTGCGTTCTGCCGTGCCCGTTTCACAGCGGCACGAGCCTGTTGCGCAGGCGGCTTAGATCGTGCCGGTTACAAGACCGAGACGTTCGCGTCGATGCCAGCGCCAGCCCATCAGCAATGATGTGACGAACAGCCCCGTGGCAAGACCGATCCACACGCCCTTCGCTCCCAGATCGGTATGGAAGGCGAGATACCATGCGGTGACGAAGCCACAGACCCAATAGCCGATCACGGCAAAGACGAACGGGATGCGCGTATCGGCAAGGCCGCGCAGCAGCCCCGCCAGTACCGCCTGCGCGCCGTCAAACAGCTGGAAGCCTGCCGCGATCAGCATGAGCGCGGTGGCGATCGATAGCAGTTCCGCGCTGCTGGTATCGTCGATGTCGATATAGATCGAGAGCAGCGTATGCGGGATCAGCACCATGGCCAACGCAAAGACGATGGCAAGGCCAAGCGTCAGCGTCACGATCGCGATGCCCGCCAGATGCACGCCCCTGTGCGATCCCGCGCCATTGTGCAGGCCGACCCGGATCGTCGCGGCCTGACCGAAGCCGAACGGCACCTGAAAGGCGAGCGCGGCAAGCTGCAAAGCCACCGTATGCGCGGCCAGCTGTAACGCGCCCAATGCGCCGGTCAGGAATGCGGCCGCGCCGAACAGCCCGCCCTCTGCCAGCGTCAACGCCGCGATGGGGAGGCCGATGCGCCAGATTTCGGCGAGGCGCGGCCAGTCGGGCTTCCACAACCGGCCGAACAGGTAATGACGGCGCATGTGCCGGTCTGCCTGGATGATAGCGATATAGGCGGCAAGCACGGCAAGCCCCGTGATCAGGCTGGCGAGAGCGGCCCCGCGCAGCCCCAGCGCCGGAGCGCCGAGATTGCCGAAGATCAGAACCCAGTTGCCAAAGCTGTTCACCACCAAAGCCAGCACCGTCACCCATGTCGCGATGACCGCCTTGTCGAGCGTGGACACAAAGATGCGCAGCACGTTTGACGCGACCACCGGGATCGCCGCGATCGACAGGATCTGAAGGTAATCGCCCGCCATGTTCGCGACTTCCGGGTCTTGCCCGGTCGCGTGCATCAGCGGTTCGCCGCCGAGCGCCACGATCATGACGAAAATGCCTGCGAACGCGCTCATCCACAGCCCCATGCGGAAGGATCGGCGCATTTCGCGCAAGGCATGCCGTCCGCGCCCCAGTGCCGTCGCCGCCATGGGCGCGACCGCGCCGATCAGGCCCAGCGAGCAGAAGATCGAGATGCCATAGACCGATGTCGCCAGCGTGATCGCGGCCAGCTGCTTGGTGCCAAGCTGTGCGACGAAGATCACGTCAATGGCATAGACCGCCATCTGCAACAGGTTCGCCGCTGCCAGGGGCACGCCGAGGCGCAGCATCGCGACGAACTCGCCCTTAAGCGACACGGCATGCAGATGCGCGCCCGCATGCGCCATGTCGGCGGCGGCAGGTGCGTCGACCAGCGGGTCGAGGGAGGCGGCATGCGGTTCCATCGCAAGGCCCCTAGGCGAGTGACGCCGGCTTGGAAAGCGCGGTACATGGGGGCGTGGCCGGGAAGGGCGGCGCTGTTACCAAATGACACCAGTTGCGGCGGGATTCGGGCCCGCCTTCGTGTTCATCCCTGCTGCCGTGGCCCGCAGTGGGCCGGTTCAGGGGATCGATCACGATGCGAATTGACGAGTTTCCGGCCCTGGTCGGGCATGATGACGCGGATGAGGGTCTGGCGCAGGACCTTGCCGCGATGGAACGGCAGGCGGCTTCGCGCAGGCGTTTCCTGTCGCTGGGCGCATTGGGCGGCGCGGGCCTGCTGGCCGGCTGCGCCAGCACAGGGCAGGGATATGGCCAGGGCGGATATGGCAGCGGGGCAAGTGGCGGCGGTTTTGGCGGGCCGCCGCCCGGCGGAATGGGTGGCGGTATGGGCGGAGGCTTCGGTCCGCCGCCCGGTGGTCGCCCTCCCGGCGGCCCGGGTGGTCCCGGAGGTCCAGGTGGTACGGGAATGCCGCCCCAGTTGAACAACGGGCCGGTCCTGACCGGAATGGATGCTCAGGGGCGGGTCTGTACGGCTTACACCACCGAGACGAACGGCCCTTTCCCGGCGGATGGCACCAACCAGTCGCGCGGCGCAACATCCAACATATTGCAGGAAAGCGGGATCGAGCGGTCGGACATCCGCAGCTCGATCGGGGCGGACGCGCTGGTGCCGGGCGTGCCGCTGACCCTTGATCTGACGCTGTTTGACGTCAACGCGTCATGCGCGCCGCTGGCGGGTTATGCGGTCTATGTCTGGCATTGCGGGGTGGATGGGCAGTATTCGCTCTATAACGTGCCGGGCGAAACATGGCTGCGCGGATTGCAGGTCGCCGATGAGGCGGGGCGGGTGCGGTTCACCACCGTGTTTCCCGGCTGCTATATGGGCCGCTACCCGCATATCCATTTCGAAGTGTTTTCCAGCCACGAGAATGCGACAGGCGGGCGTTTCGCGCGGCTGGTGTCGCAGCTGGCGCTGCCGACCGCGATCTGCAGCGATGTCTATGCGCTGCCTTCCTATGCGCAGAGCAAGCGTTTGTGGCCGCAGATGGGCGTGATCGACCGGGACATGGTGTTCGGCGATAATGGCCCGGAACGGATCGCGGCGATGACGCTGGATGTTACCGGCAATCGCGACGCGGGTTACACGGGCCATGCCACGGTGGGCATCGCGCTGTGACCCGGCGGCCCTGAGGCAACAGAAAAGGGCGGCCCCCGCATGGGAGCCGCCCTTCCTTTGATCGCTTCGAAGAGCGAGCAGTGCCGCGCCGGCGATGCACCGGGGGCGGCGAACCCAATTACTTGAGTTCGACGGTGCCGCCAGCTGCTTCGATCTTGCCCTTGATCTCTTCGGCTTCTGCCTTGCTTGCGCCTTCCTTGACGGCCTTGGGCGCGCCTTCGACGAGAGCCTTGGCATCTGCGAGGCCCAGGCCGGTGATGGCGCGGACTTCCTTGATGACCTGGATCTTCTTGCCACCGTCGCCGGTGAGAATGACGTCGAATTCGTCCTTCTCTTCAGCAGCGGCGCCAGCGTCGCCGCCACCAGCCGGTGCAGCAACTGCAACAGCAGCAGCAGCCGAAACGCCCCATGCTTCTTCAAGCGCGGTTGCAAGTTCAGCGGCTTCGAGAACGGTCAGCTGCGAGAGCTCTTCAACAATCTTCTGGATATCAGCCATTTCAATACACTCCAATTCGGTTCGGGCGCCGGTCAATCAGGCGGCCCGTGATCTGGGTCGAATTACGTCTTGTCCGCTTACGCGGCGTCCTTGGCGGCATATGCGCCGAAAACGCGAGCGAGCTTTGCGGCAGGTGCCGTCGACAGCTGGGCGATCTTGGTCGCCGGAGCATTGACGAGACCCACGAGCTTTGCGCGCAGTTCGTCGAGCGAGGGCATCGAGGCAAGAGCCTTCACGCCATCGGCATCGAGGACCTGCGAACCCATCGAACCGCCGACGATCTCGATCTTGTCGGTCGTCTTCGCGAAATCGATGGCAACCTTTGCGGCGGCCACGGGATCGACCGAGGTGGCGATCGCGGTGGGGCCGGTCAGGTAGTCGGAGATACCGGTATAATCGGTGCCTTCGACAGCCCGCTTGGCAAGACGGTTCTTCGCAACCTTGTAGGTCGCGCCTGCTTCACGCATCTTCTGACGCAGTTCGGTCGACTGAGCGACCGAAAGTCCGAGGTTGCGGGTGACGACCACCACGCCCACCTCGTTGAAGATGGCGTTCAGCTCTGCGACCGAGTCGGCTTTCTGCGAACGATCCATGCTTACTCCTTCACATATGATCATGCCCGCCGGGGCGCGCATGATCGGCTCATTGTGTCCACGCGTGCGGCATTGCTGCCGGTCGGCGCAGGCGAGTCCGTACGATCAGGGAAGGAGTGCGCTGAAAGGCGCGGAGTGCGGCAGTGATCGCATGAAGCAATCGGGGCCGCGAAAATCTCGTTTCCCCGTCTAGGCTGGAAATTAAGACCGGCATATTCCGGTCACCAACTGTCTCGGACGGATGACCGAATCCGCGCAATGCGTCATCGGTCGGGCGGGCCTTTGGCGTGTGGACGCGGGAAAGTCAAGCGGATCGCGGCCATGGGGTGTTTCGACTGGGCGATCACAAGCCTCTCCTGAAAGGCTCGACCGGGCAGATTGCCCTGCCCGGTCGCTTTGGATGATGTAAGGGGCTTATTCTGCTGCCGCTTCATACCCGAGCAGGTCACCCGGCTGGCAGTCCAGTTCCCGGCAGATCGCCTCCAGTGTGGAGAAGCGGATTGCCTTGGCCTTGCCGGTTTTCAGGATCGACAGATTGGCGAGAGTGAGGCCGACTCGTTCCGCCAGTTCGGTCAGGGTCATGCGGCGTTCGTAAAGAAGGTCATCCAGTTTCACCACGATACCATGTCCTTCCGTTTCGCTGTTCGACTTGGGCGCCATCACACGGTTCCTTCCAGCTCTTCGCGCATCTCGGCGCCCTTGCGGAAAACGCGGGCCAGGATGAACAGGGTGAGGATGAGGAAAAGCGAGCTGCCCTCGACACCGACTTGCCCTTGCATCTCGGCATGTTCGACCGCGCCTGACAGCCATGCGCCACTTGCCTCGATCGGGATGGCGATCAGGAACATGCCCAGCGAAAGCCATGCCATGCTGGTCAGCCGCGTGGCGTTGATCGGCACGAAGGGATCGCCTTGCGCCACGGTATCGACGATGCGGCGCAGGTGGCGGATGAAGAAAAAGGCCATGACCAAGAGGCCCGCCACCAGCATCAGCATCAGCAGGATCACCCAATAGGCCGATGAAGGCGCGTCATTGGCGACCAGCTCCGCCGACACCTGGCTGTAAAAGATGCCGATGGCCGGAATGGTGATCGCGATGGCGGCAAGCGCGATGACTGTCACCGCCAGCCCGAAGGTCAGCAGGAAGCGCGCGATGGCGAGCAGCGGGTCGTTGCGGAATTGGGTCATGGATATTCTCCCCCTTCTGTATTCAGGGCCGGCCTTCAGGCCAGTGTATTCAGGGATGGCTTTCAGGCCAGGGCCGGTGCTGCGGCCACTGCCAGCATCGTGCCTGCAGGGGCCGGCGCCACGGTCGGGACCCAGATGGTAAGTGCCATGAGAAGCGCGGCAGCGGCGGCGATGGATTGGTGAAGTGCGGTGCTCATTGTCGTTCTCCGATAATATCAATATCGATATTCAATAAGTCATAGCCGCCATATCGTCAATCGATAAATATCGAAAAACGATATGGCGCTGATTGTTTTACGAAAAATCCGATGCATCTGGCAGCGCGACCGGTGCAAATTGCCGAATCGATGCGCGAAAAGCGCCGCGGCAACCCTTTGACAGCGGGCGGACGTGCTCCTATATCGCCGCCTGTCCGACAGTTTCGAGCAAGGCGGCCTTTGCGCGTAGGCATGCCGAGGAATGGAAGCGGGACGATCCACAACGACGCGACGGCTGCTGGCCACGACTCGCCGATTTCGGCGGGATTTCGTGCGCGATGCGGCCTTTTGTCGTTGGGAACTCACACGCGAGACGAAATTCAAGGCCGTGCGACTCACCCCCGGCGAATCGCATGCGCCCGGTCCGCAATCTTTAAGGCAAAGAGGCTCTCTCTCTTATGGCAACCCAGATCGACGATAACGCACGCCAGGTCGGCTCGAAGAAAAAGCGTATCCGCAAGATCTTCGGCGACATCCACGAAGTCGTGCAGATGCCGAACCTGATCGAAGTGCAGCGCGAAAGCTACGAGCAGTTCCTGCGCTCCGATCCGGCGACCGGCTATGTCTCGGGTCTTGAAAAGACGCTGCGCTCGGTCTTCCCGATCCGCGATTTCGCCGGCACCGCCGAGCTGGACTTCGTGCATTACGAGCTGGAAGAGCCCAAGTACGACACGACCGAATGCCGCCAGCGCGGCATCACCTATGCGGCCCCGATGAAGGTGACGCTGCGTCTGATCGTGTTCGAAATCGACCCCGATACCGAAGCGCGCTCGGTCCTCGATATCAAGGAGCAGGACGTGTACATGGGCGACATGCCGCTCATGACCTCGAACGGCACCTTCATCGTCAATGGCACCGAACGCGTGATCGTGTCGCAGATGCACCGTTCGCCGGGCGTGCTGTTCGACCATGACCGCGGCAAGACGCACTCCTCGGGCAAGTATCTCTTCCTTGCGCGCGTGATCCCCTATCGCGGTTCGTGGCTCGATTTCGAATTCGACGCCAAGGACATCGTGAACGTGCGTATCGACCGCAAGCGCAAGCTGCCGGTCACCGCGCTGCTTTACGCGCTGGGCCTCGATAGCGAGGGTATCCTCGACCATTTCTACAACACCGTGACCTGGCAGCGCGGCGAGGGCGGCTGGAAGATCCCGTTCACCGCCGAGGCATGGCGCGGCCAGAAGCCCGCTTTCGACATCGTCGATGCGTCGTCGGGCGAAGTCGTGTTCCCCGCAGGGCAGAAGATTTCCCCGCGTGCCGCCAACAAGGCCGGCAAGGACGGCCTGTCCGAACTGCTGATCCCGACCGAGGAAATCTTTGGCCGCTATGCCGCCAAGGACATGATCGACGAAAGCACCGGCCGCATCTGGATCGAGGCTGGCGACGAAGTTTCGCCGGAAAACCTCGAAGTGCTGGACGGTGCCGGCGTCGACCAGCTTGAACTGCTCGACATCGACCACGTCAACACCGGCCCGTGGATCCGCAACACCATGAAGGCCGACAAGGCCGAGAACCGCGACATGGGTCTGGAAGCCATCTACAAGGTGATGCGTCCGGGCGAGCCGCCGACGAAGGAAACCGCCGAGGCGCTGTTCGAAGGCCTGTTCTTCGATGCCGAACGCTATGACCTCTCGGCCGTGGGCCGCGTGAAGCTGAACATGCGTCTGGGCGTCGATGCCGAGGACACGATCACCACGCTGCGCAAGGAAGACATCCTTGCCGTGGTCAAGGAACTGGTCGACCTCAAGGACGGCAAGGGCGAAGTCGACGACATCGACAACCTCGCCAACCGCCGCGTGCGTTCGGTGGGCGAGCTGCTTGAAAACCAGTACCGCGTCGGCCTCCTGCGCATGGAGCGTGCGGTCAAGGAGCGCATGAGCTCGGTCGACGTGTCGACCGTGATGCCGAACGACCTCATCAACGCGAAGCCCGCCGTGGCCGCCGTTCGTGAATTCTTCGGCTCCTCGCAGCTCTCGCAGTTCATGGACCAGACCAACCCGCTGTCGGAAGTCACCCACAAGCGCCGCGTTTCGGCGCTTGGGCCCGGTGGTCTTACCCGTGAGCGCGCAGGCTTCGAAGTCCGCGACGTTCACCCGACGCACTATGGCCGTATCTGCCCGATTGAAACGCCCGAAGGCCCGAACATCGGTCTGATCAACTCGCTCTCGACCTTTGCGCGCGTCAACAAGTACGGCTTCATCGAAACGCCGTACCGGAGAGTCATCGACGGTCAGGTGACTGGCGACGTCCAGTATCTGTCCGCAATGGAAGAGCAGAAGAACACCGTCGCGCAGGCTTCGGCCGATACCGACGCCGACGGCAAGTTCGTCGAGGATCTCGTCTCGGCCCGCCAGAACGGCGAGTTCGTGATGAGCCCCTCCGATCAGGTCACGCTGATGGACGTTTCGCCCAAGCAGCTCGTCTCGGTCGCGGCTTCGCTTATTCCGTTCCTGGAAAACGATGACGCCAACCGCGCACTGATGGGCTCGAACATGCAGCGTCAGGCCGTGCCGCTGGTCCAGGCGGAAGCGCCCTGGGTCGGCACCGGCATGGAAGAAACCGTGGCCCGCGATTCCGGCGCCGCCATTTCGGCCAAGCGCGGCGGCATCGTCGATCAGGTCGACGCGACCCGTATCGTGATCCGCGCGCAGGGAGATGTCGAAGCCGGCCAGTCGGGCGTCGACATCTATCGCCTGCAGAAGTTCGAGCGTTCAAACCAGTCGACCTGCATCAACCAGCGCCCGCTGGTGAAGGTGGGCGAGGTCATCGAGGCTGGCGACATCATCGCCGACGGCCCGTCGACCGATCTGGGTGAGCTGGCTCTGGGCCGTAACAGCCTCGTCGCGTTCATGCCGTGGAACGGCTACAACTACGAGGACTCGATCCTGATCAGCGAACGCATCGTGAAGGACGACGTGTTCACCTCGATCCACATCGACGAGTTCGAGGTGATGGCCCGCGACACCAAGCTGGGTCCCGAAGACATCACTCGCGACATCCCGAATGTCGGCGAGGAAGCCCTTCGCAACCTCGACGAAGCGGGCATCGTCTATATCGGCGCCGAAGTGCATCCGGGCGACATCCTGGTCGGCAAGATCACGCCCAAGGGCGAAAGCCCGATGACGCCGGAAGAAAAGCTTCTGCGCGCCATCTTTGGCGAAAAGGCCAGCGACGTGCGCGACACCTCGCTTCGCCTGCCGCCGGGCGTTGCCGGCACCATCGTCGACGTGCGCGTCTTCAACCGCCACGGCATCGAGGTGGACGACCGTACCCGCGCCATCCAGAACGAGGAAATCGAACGCCTCGCCAAGGACCGTGAGGACGAGCGCGCCATTCTGAACCGTGCGACCTACAACCGTCTGCGCGACATGCTGATGGGTCAGACCGCCGCTTCGGCGCCCAAGGGCGTGAAGAAGGGCGTCGAGATCGACGAGACCCTGCTGGACGAGGTCGAGCGTCACGAATGGTTCAAGTTCACCGTCGCCGACGATGCGCGCCAGTCGCAGCTCGAAGCGGTGAAGAGCCAGTATGACGAGAGCGTCAAGTCGATCAACGCCAAGTTCGAGGACCGCAAGGAGAAGCTCGAGCGCGGTGACGAACTGGCTCCGGGCGTTCTGAAGATGGTCAAGGTCTTCGTCGCGGTGAAGCGCAAGCTGCAGCCGGGCGACAAGATGGCAGGCCGCCACGGTAACAAGGGTGTGATTTCGCGCATCCTTCCCGCCGAGGACATGCCCTTCCTTGAAGACGGCACCCCCGTCGATCTCGTGCTGAACCCGCTGGGCGTGCCTTCGCGCATGAACGTCGGTCAGATCTTCGAAACGCATCTCGGCTTCGCGGCGCGCGGCCTTGGCATGCAGATCGGTGAGCAGCTCGACGAATGGCGTGCGAACAACCCCGACGCGATGGCAGGCCCGCCGCCCGCCGCGCTGATGGACAAGCTGAACGATGTCTATGGTGACAACTACGCCGATGACATCAACAGCCGGACGAGCGAGGAAGTGGCCGAACTGGCGCATAACCTGCGTCGCGGCGTTCCGATGGGCACCCCGGTGTTCGACGGCGCGCGTGAGGGCGATGTCACGACCATGCTTGAAAAGGCAGGTTATGACAGCTCGGGCCAGTCGGTGCTGTATGACGGCCGTACGGGTGAGGCGTTCGACCGCAAGGTGACCGTGGGCATCATCTACATGCTCAAGCTGCACCACCTTGTCGACGACAAGATCCACGCACGTTCCATCGGTCCCTACTCGCTTGTCACCCAGCAGCCGCTGGGCGGTAAGGCGCAGTTCGGCGGCCAGCGCTTCGGCGAGATGGAGGTGTGGGCGCTTCAGGCATACGGCGCTGCGTACACTCTGCAGGAAATGCTGACGGTGAAGTCCGACGACGTTGTCGGCCGCACCAAGGTTTACGAAGCGATCGTCAAGGGCGACGACACCTTCGAGGCCGGCATCCCTGAGAGCTTCAACGTGCTCGTCAAGGAAATGCGCTCGCTGGGTCTCAACGTCGAGCTTTCGTCGCTGACCGACGACAGCGACGAAGACGGTCCGGCCCTGCCCGAGGCGGCGGAATAAGGGATACAGGCGGCGGTCGACTGACCGCCGCCTTCCCCCGCCACCTAGACGATTTTCCCCTCATAGGGATTTGAAAAATGAACGAACTGACGAAATTCGCAAACCCGGTCGCAAAGCCCGAGACCTTTGACCAGATCCAGATCGGTCTGGCATCGCCCGAGCGTATCCGCAGCTGGTCCTTTGGCGAGATCAAGAAGCCCGAGACCATCAACTACCGCACGTTCAAGCCCGAGCGTGACGGCCTGTTCTGCGCGCGCATCTTCGGCCCGGTAAAGGACTACGAGTGCCTTTGCGGCAAGTACAAGCGCATGAAGTACAAGGGCGTCGTCTGCGAGAAGTGCGGCGTCGAAGTCACCGTGACCAAGGTGCGCCGCGAGCGCATGGGCCACATCGAACTGGCAGCGCCCGTCGCCCACATCTGGTTCCTGAAGTCGCTGCCCTCGCGCATCGGCCTGCTGCTCGACATGCAGCTGAAGCAGCTTGAGCGCGTGCTTTACTTCGAGAGCTACATCGTGACCGAGCCGGGCCTGACCCCGCTCGAAAAGTTCCAGCTGCTGACCGAGGACGAACTCCTCGACGCGCAGGACGAATATGGCGAAGACGCATTCAGCGCCGACATCGGTGCGTCCGCGGTCAAGACCATGCTGATGGATCTCGACCTCGAGCAGGAGAAGGAAGATCTTCTGCAGGAGCTGGCCGAGACCAAGTCTGCGCTGAAGCCCAAGAAGATCATCAAGCGTCTGAAGGTCGTGGAGAGCTTCATCGAATCCGGCAACCGCCCGGAATGGATGATCCTCGAAGTCGTGCCGGTCATTCCGCCCGAACTGCGCCCGCTGGTGCCGCTCGACGGTGGCCGTTTCGCGACCTCGGATCTCAACGATCTCTATCGCCGCGTGATCAACCGTAACAACCGCCTGAAGCGCCTGATGGAGCTGCGTGCGCCGGACATCATCGTCCGCAACGAAAAGCGCATGCTGCAGGAAGCCGTCGATGCCCTGTTCGACAACGGCCGCCGCGGCCGCGTCATCACCGGCGCCAACAAGCGTCCGCTGAAGTCGCTGTCCGACATGCTCAAGGGCAAGCAGGGCCGCTTCCGTCAGAACCTTCTCGGTAAGCGCGTCGACTATTCGGGCCGTTCGGTCATCGTGACCGGTCCCGAACTCAAGCTGCACCAGTGCGGCCTGCCCAAGAAGATGGCTCTGGAGCTGTTCAAGCCGTTCATCTACGCCCGTCTCGACGCCAAGGGTCTGTCCATGACCCTCAAGCAGGCGAAGAAGTGGGTCGAGAAGGAGCGCAAGGAAGTCTGGGACATCCTTGACGAGGTGATCCGCGAACATCCGGTGATGCTGAACCGCGCACCGACGCTGCACCGTCTTGGCATCCAGGCGTTCGAACCCGTGCTGATCGAGGGCAAGGCGATCCAGCTGCACCCGCTGGTCTGCTCGGCCTTCAACGCCGACTTCGACGGTGACCAGATGGCCGTTCACGTTCCGCTGAGCCTTGAGGCGCAGCTGGAAGCGCGCGTGCTGATGATGTCGACCAACAACATCCTCAGCCCTGCGAACGGCAAGCCGATCATCGTGCCTTCGCAGGACATGGTGCTGGGCCTGTATTACCTGTCGATGGATCTCGACGGCGAACCGGGCGAGGGCAGCATCCTCACCGACATGGCCGAGGTGCACCAGGCTCTCGAAGTGGGCGCTGTGACGCTCCACTCCAAGATCCACACCCGCGTCCCGCAGTCGGACGAGGACGGCAACACCTATCTCAAGCGCGTGGAGACCACTCCGGGCCGCATGCTGATCGGCGAATGCCTGCCCAAGAGCCACACGGTTCCCTTCGAGGTCGTCAACCGCCTTCTGACGAAGAAGGACATCGGCGACGTCATCGACCAGGTCTATCGTCACACCGGCCAGAAGGACACGGTGCTGTTTGCCGATGCCATCATGGTGCTGGGCTTCCGCCACGCATGCCGTGCGGGCATCTCCTTCGGCAAGGACGACATGATCATCCCCGACGCCAAGGAAGGGCTGGTCGAGGAGACCAAGGCGCAGGTCGCCGAGTACGAGCAGCAGTATCAGGAAGGCCTGATCACCTGGCAGGAGAAGTACAACAAGGCGATCGACGCATGGAGCCGTTGCGGCGACCAGGTCGCGGCCGCCATGATGGACGAGATCAAGGCCCAGCCGCGTGACGAGGATACCGGCCGTCTGAAGCCGATCAACTCGATCTACATGATGAGCCACTCCGGCGCGCGTGGTAGCCCGGCCCAGATGAAGCAGCTGGCCGGCATGCGCGGCCTGATGGCGAAGCCGTCGGGCGAGATCATCGAAACGCCGATCATCTCGAACTTCAAGGAAGGTCTGACCGTTCTTGAATACTTCAACTCGACCCACGGCGCTCGTAAGGGTCTGGCCGACACCGCGCTCAAGACGGCGAACTCGGGTTACCTGACCCGTCGTCTGGTCGATGTGTCGCAGGACTGCGTCATCGTCGAGGAAGATTGCGGCACCGAGCGTGCGCTGGAAATGCGCGCGATTATCCAGGGCGGTTCGACCATCGCATCGCTGGGCGAGCGCATCCTGGGCCGTACGCTGGCCGAGGACATCGTCCACGCCAAGACCGGCGAAGTTCTGGCCACCAAGGGCCAGCTGCTGGACGAGGCCGCGATCAAGGTGATCGAGGAAGCCGAAACGCAGGTTGCCAAGATCCGCTCTCCGCTGGTCTGCGAAGCGCAGCAGGGCGTTTGCGGCAAGTGCTATGGCCGTGACCTCGCGCGCGGTACGCCGGTCAACATCGGTGAAGCTGTCGGCGTCATCGCCGCGCAGTCGATCGGTGAGCCGGGCACGCAGCTGACCATGCGTACGTTCCACATCGGCGGTGCGGCGCAGCTCAACGAAACCTCGCACCTCGAGGCGGTGTCGGACGGCAAGATCGTCTATCGCGACATGCCGACCATCACCGACAAGCGCGGTCGCCGTCTGTCGATGGCCCGCAGTGGTGAGATCCTGGTCATCGACGCCGAGGGTCGTGAGCGCGAAATGCACCGCGTCCCCTACGGTACCGTCATCCTTTTCGAGGACGGCGCGCAGGTGAAGCAGGGCGATCGCATGGCAGAATGGGATCCGTTCACCCTGCCGATCATCACCGAGCAGTCGGGTGTCGTGAAGTTCCAGGACATCCTCGACGGCAAGACCATGACCGAGCAGGTCGACGAAGCGACGGGCATCGCCCAGCGCGTCATCACCGAATATCGTGCGCAGGGTCGTTCGAAGAAGGAAGACCTGCGTCCGCGCATGACCCTGCTGGGTCAGGCCGGGGACGAAACCGAGGCGGCACGTTACATGCTCGCCCCGGGCACGACGCTTTCGGTCGAGGACGGTGCGGAAGTGCAGGCCGGTGACATTCTGGCCCGTGCCAGCCGTGAAGCTGCCAAGACCCGCGACATCACCGGCGGTCTGCCGCGCGTTGCCGAGCTGTTCGAGGCACGCAAGCCCAAGGACAACGCGGTCATCGCCAAGGTGTCGGGCCGTGTCGAATTCGTCCGCGACTACAAGGCCAAGCGCAAGATTGCGATCATCCCGGAAGAGGGTGATCCGGTCGAGTACCTGATCCCGAAGTCGAAGGTGATCGACGTTCAGGAAGGCGACTTCGTCAAGAAGGGCGACAACCTGATCTCCGGTTCGCCCGATCCGCACGACATTCTGGAAGTTCTGGGGATCGAGGCTCTGGCCGAATATCTCGTGAACGAGATCCAGGAAGTCTATCGCTTGCAGGGCGTGAAGATCAACGACAAGCACATCGAGACGATCGTTCGTCAGATGCTGCAGAAGGTCGAGATCACCAACGGTGGCGATACTACCCTGCTGCCGGGCGAACAGGTCGACCTCGAGGAAATGCTCGAGACGAACTCGAAGCTGGGCAAGGGCAAGGAACCGGCCGAAGGCAAGCCGATCCTGCTGGGCATCACCAAGGCGTCGCTGCAGACCCGCAGCTTCATCTCGGCCGCTTCGTTTCAGGAAACCACGCGCGTGCTCACGCAGGCCGCGGTCGAGGGCAAGCGCGATTCGCTGATCGGTCTGAAGGAAAACGTGATCGTGGGCCGCCTCATCCCCGCCGGTACCGGCGCGGGCATGAACCGGGTCCGCGTTGCCGCCTCCAGCCGCGACGCCGCGCTGCGCGCCCAGTATCGCAAGATGCAGGAAGCGCTGGTCGCAGCAGAGACTGCCGCCGAAGAGCATGAGGCCGAACTGGCCCAAGGCCCTGAAGCGGCGATCGGTGACGATCCGCTGGCGGCGGTCGAGGGTGAAACCCACGGCACCGATGCGGATGCAGGCGATTACCTGAACCCGGAAGCGGCCGACGGCGACGAGAACGCTTGATAGCCAAATCCTGACAGGGGCCTTCCCACGGGACGGTCCCTGCACAGAATATGAAAATCCCCGCAATTGTGATCAAACCGATCCGATTGCGGGGATTTCTTTATGTAAATTTCAAAGCAGCCTTTTGCCAATCGTCTGGAAGAATTGGGTTTTCGCCATTTTACGGCGGTTTTACCATTCACGGTTAGCCTGTCCTCCTAACCGACGAACGCAGCATGATTGGGCGGATAATGGGGGCAAAGCAGGAAGCGGTTTTCAGCCGCGACGAATTGCTGCTTGCGCGGCGATTGGCGGATTATGCCACGCGCGCACCCATAGCGGCCATGTTGAGCGGCCTTTCGGCGATGATCGCCTGCGCCATCGCTCCGATGCAGACGCATTCGCTCTGGCATGGGCTGTGTGCGCTGTGGCCGGCGATCATCGGGGTAATCAGCGTGGCGCGGGTGTGGCAGGCCGGGCGCATCCAGCATGACACGATCGATTTCGGCTATATCCGCAAACAGGTAGGGCTTGCCCATGTGCTGGCCTTTGCCGATGCGCTGTTCTGGGGGCTGGGACTAGGCTTCATCGGGACGATGCTCGACCTTGCCGCGCTGGTCACGATCTGCGTTCTGCTGGCCGGTATGTTGACGGCCTCGACGGTTAATCTCAGGTCCATGCCCACGGTGGGCATCGCGCTTACCGTTTCGCTTGCCGCTGGCGGATGCGTGGCGGGGCTGCTGCGCGGCGGGCATGCGGATCTCGCCGCCATGTCGGTCCTCGTGTTTTATGCGCTGGTCGTGCTTCACTGCATCCGCGTCGATGCCGCCGATTACGAGGCCCGCTTCAAAGCCGAATTCACTGTCGGCGAAAACACCGAAACGATCCGCATGCTGCTGCACGACTATGAGGCACAGAGCGCCGACTGGCTCTGGCAGGTGGATGGTTCGGGCTGTCTCATCGATGTATCCGACCGCTTCAGCGAAGCCGCCTGCCGGCCCAAGAGCGAGATCGAGGGTCGCGAAATTGTGGGGCTGTTCCGCGCCGGGATGCAGCGTGAGCAGCTTGCCTCCCGCCTGCTGCGGCGCGAACCATTCCGCGATATCACGCTGGAGCTTGACGGCTTTGACAATGGCCGTTGGTGGACGCTGTCGGCAACGCCGCGTGACGACGGCACGATCCGCGGGGTCGCCCGTGATGTGACGGCCAGCCGCCGGACCGAACAGCGCGTCGCTTTCATGGCGCATCACGACGGACTGACAGGGCTTGCGAACCGCTTCCTCTTCGGGGAGACCCTCTCAGGCCAGCTTGCCCGGCAGCGCAGCGGCGATATCTGTGCGCTGCTCTATCTCGACCTCGATCATTTCAAGTCGATCAACGACACGCTTGGTCACAGCTGCGGCGATCTCTTGCTGACAGAGGCGGCGCGCCGGATTTCAAGCAAGGTCAAAGGCCATGATCTCGTCGCGCGGCTCGGCGGTGACGAATTCGCAGTGTTGCTGACCCGGTTCCGTGACCGGGAAGAGGCATTGAACGTGGCCGAGCGCATCGTCGCCGCGATCGTCGAGCCTTTCCGGATCGAAGGCCAGAAACTCAATATCTCGACCAGCGTCGGCGTCGCCTTTTTCAAGGGGCAGGGCGGCAAGGCCGACGACCTGCTTCGCCAGGCCGACCTTGCGCTTTATGCCGCAAAGGCGCGGGGGCGTTCCTGTTTTGCGCAGTTCGAGCCGTGGATGGAGGAAAAGGAACGCGAACGTGCCGCGCTTGAGGCGGACCTGCGCACAGCGATACAGGAAGGGCAATTCGCGCTCCATTTCCAGCCGTTGATCAAAATCGAAAATGGCAGGATCGCAGGTTTCGAGGCGCTGGTCCGCTGGGAACATCCGCGTTTCGGCGTTGTCATGCCCGGCGAATTCATCCCCATTGCCGAGGATACGGGCCTGATCATCCCATTGGGCGAATGGATCATGCGCAATGCGATCAAACAGGCAGCAGGCTGGCGCGACGGTCAGCGCGTTGCGATCAATCTTTCGCCGATCCAGCTGAGGAGCGCGCGTCTCTTGCCCATGCTGATCAATTCCATCGCGGAAACGGGCATGGATCCTTCGCGGATCGAACTGGAGATCACCGAGAATGTGCTGATGCAGGATTCGGAGGTCAATATCGCGACCCTGCACAAGATCCGCGACCTTGGCGTGCGCATCTCGCTTGACGATTTCGGGACGGGCTATTCCTCGCTGAATTACCTGCGCAGCTTTCCTTTCGACAAGATCAAGATCGACAAGTGCTTCGTGAACGATCTCGAACGGCGCGAGGATTGTCAGGCGATCATCCGTGCCGTCACCTCGCTCGCAGGGACGCTGGGCATAGATACGGTGGCCG
Source organism: Croceicoccus mobilis (assembly GCF_001661965.1). Taxonomy (GTDB): domain Bacteria; phylum Pseudomonadota; class Alphaproteobacteria; order Sphingomonadales; family Sphingomonadaceae; genus Croceicoccus; species Croceicoccus mobilis. The sequence goes on along the minus strand of NZ_LYWZ01000023.1, from coordinate 113,225 downwards.
AGGGGATCGAGCGCGAGGAGCAGCTCAACTGGCTGCAGGGTGCGGGCGTGACCGAAGTGCAGGGTTTCTACATCTCCTACCCCTTCAACGTGGAGGAATTGAGCGATGGTCGCCCGTTCGAGGGCAAGCGCGACGACGACTGGCGGCGCGGCACGCGGCGCCTCACCAATGCGGCCTGACCCCGCTTTCGCACCCTCTGGTGGCAACGGGCGCGAATTAGCAGTTGTCGGTTCGCCCGCCGCTTCCTAGACGAAGCGAATGGCCGATACGCTCACGATCACTTTCGCACAGCACAATCAAAAGGTCGGCGACATCGCCGGCAATGCCGCATCCATGCTGGAGGCCCGCGAGAGGGCACGGAAGGCAGGCAGCGACCTCATCGTTTTTCCCGAAATGCACCTGATCGGCTATCCGCCCGAGGATCTGGTGCTGAAGCCCGCGCTGATCGAACGCGCGGCGGAGGAACTGGAGAAGCTGGCCAAGGCGACCGCGAGCGACGGGCCGGGCATGCTGGTCGGCTCCGTGTTCGTGCGCGATGGCGCGCTGCATAATGGCGTGGCGCTGCTGGACGGCGGGCGCATCACCGCCACCCGTTTCAAGCATGAGCTGCCCAACTATGGCACGTTTGACGAGGCGCGCCTGTTCACGCCCGGCGGCCTGCCGGATCCGGTGCTTTTCCGCGGGGCGATGCTGGGCCTGCCGATCTGCGAGGATATCTGGCACCAGGACGTGTGCCGTCACCTGGCCGATATGGGTGCGCAAATCTTCATCTGCATCAACGGCAGCCCTTACGAGATCGACAAGGACGTTTTGCGCATCGACGGCGTGGCGAAACGCCGGGCAATCGATACCGGCGTCCCGCTTGCCTATCTGAACCGCGTCGGCGGACAGGACGAGCTGGCCTTCGACGGGGCAAGCTTCGTTATCAACGCCGATGGCACTCTGGCCGCGCAGATGCCCGACTGGGAAGAGGTCGAGATCGCGACCCGCTGGGTGCGCGGCAAGCAGGGTTGGTCGTGCGTTCCGGGCGCGCTGCACCGGCTGTCGGACCATCCCGAAGACATCTATTGCGCGATGGTCACCGGCCTTCGCGACTATGTCGACCACAATGGCTTTCCGGGCGTCCTGATCGGCCTGTCGGGCGGCATCGATTCCGCGCTATGCGCTGCCGTTGCGGTCGATGCGCTGGGTGCAGACCGGGTGTGGTGCGTCATGCTGCCGAGCCGCTATACCAGCCAGGAAAGCCTCGACGATGCCGAGGCCTGCGCCAAGGCGCTGGGCGTTCGCCTCTCGACCATTCCGATCCAGCCTGCCGTGACCGGTTTCGACCAGATGCTGGAGGATGATTTCGCCGATAAGGACGTCGACATCACCGAGGAGAACATCCAGTCGCGCATTCGCGGCGTGACGCTGATGGCGCTGTCGAACAAGTTTGGCCCGATGCTGGTCACCACCGGCAACAAGAGCGAGATGAGCGTCGGCTACGCCACGATCTATGGCGACATGGCGGGCGGCTACAACCCGCTGAAGGATGCCTACAAGACCACGGTGTTCGAGCTGGCCGACTGGCGCAATCGCGCCCGGCCCAAGATCGGCAAGGGACCTGCGGGCGAAGTGATCCCGGCCAACATCATCGCCAAGCCGCCCAGTGCCGAACTGCGCCCCGACCAGAAGGACGAGGATTCGCTCCCGCCCTATGCCGTGCTGGATGGCATCCTTCACGGGCTGGTGGAGCATGAGAAGAGCGTCGACCAGCTGGTGGGCGAGGGGTTCGAGCGCGAAACCGTGACCCGGATCGAGCGACTCCTGCACCTTTCCGAATACAAGCGGCGGCAGGCGCCTCCGGGCGTGAAGCTGGGGTCGCGCAATTTCGGGCGCGACCGGCGCTATCCGATCACGCATAGCTTCCGTTCGGGCTGATTGGCGCTATAGGGCGGGGCATGATTATTACGCGTTTCGCTCCCTCGCCCACGGGCCGTCTGCATGTCGGCAACATCCGCACGGCGCTGCATAATTACCTGCTGGCGAAGAAAGCCGGCGGGCGCTTCATGCTGCGCATCGACGACACCGATGCAGAGCGCAGCCGGGAGGAGCATGTCGATGCGATCCGCGCCGATCTTCAATGGCTGGGCATCGCGCCCGATGGCGAGGAGCGCCAATCGCTGCGCCTTGCGCTTTATGACGCCGCGTTTGAACGGCTGAAGACCGAGGGGCGGGTCTATGCCGCTTACGAAACCGCGCAGGAACTGGAGCTGAAAAGGAAGATCCTGCTGGGGCGCAAGCTGCCGCCGATCTATGACCGCGCTGCGCTGGATCTGACAGAGGAAGATCATAAGCGTTTCGCTGCGGAAGGCATCGCCCCGCATTGGCGTTTCAAGCTTGATCATGAAGAGCCGATCACATGGGAAGACGGCGTTCGCGGGCCGCAGCATTTCGATCCCGCGCTGCTATCCGATCCGGTGGTGCGCCGTGCCGACGGATCGTGGCTCTACATGCTGCCAAGCTGCGTCGATGATATTGACATGGGCGTCACGCAGGTGCTGCGTGGTGAGGATCATGTGTCCAATACTGCCGTGCAGATTCAGATGTTTACTGCACTGGGCACCCAGCCCCCGGCATTCGCGCATGAGGCGCTGCTGGTCGGTGTGGAAGGCAAGCTGTCGAAGCGCCTCGGCTCCACGGGGGTGGAGGATTTCCGCGCACAGGGGCTGGAACCGATGGCGGTGAATTCGCTGCTGGCGCGCATTGGCACTTCGCAGCCGGTGGAGGCGCAGCATGACATGGCGGCGCTGGCGCAGGGTTTCGACCTGTCGAGCTTTGGCCGCGCGCCCGCGCGATTTGACGAAGCCGAAATGCTGCGCCTGAATGCGGCGCTGGTGCATGCGATGGCTTACGCCGATGTCGCCGGACTGCTGCCTGAAGGCATGGACGAGGCGGCATGGCTTGCCATTCGCCCGAACCTTGAAAAAGTGACCGAGGCGCATGAATGGTGGCAGGTCGTCACTGGCCCCGTCGCCACGCCCGAGCTTTCCGATGAGGACCGCGCCTTCGCCGCGCAGGCCGCGCAGGCGGCCGCCACCATCGATTGGCAGGCGGAAGGCGGCGCGTGGAAGGCGCTGACCAATGCGCTCAAGGCTGACACAGGGCGCAAGGGCAAGGCATTGTTCCTGCCGCTGCGGCTGGCGCTGACGGGCATGGACCACGGGCCCGATATGAATGCGCTTCTGCCGCTGATCGGGCCGGACCGGGCAGTCGAAAGGTTGCAGAAGGCGGCTGGCTGACCGCGGGACGTATCAGCCCCGTTACAAAATGCGACCGACAGGCGCGGATAAAACCTGCGTGATCGCTGTTCTCTTTGCATATAGCCCATTGTGAATGGGTGCTGCGAAGGGACGATCAATTATGCATGACGAAAGCGTCACAAAACACGATCACAGCGGCGAAGGCCTGCTACGCGATCTGGAGGCCATGGAAGAACGCGGCCTCGGTCGCCGCAAACTCCTTTCCTTTGGCGCGCTGGGTGGCGCGGCGCTGCTGGTCGGCTGCGGTTCGCAAAGCGGCACGACCGAACAGTCAGGCGCGGGCGGGTCGATGGGCAATGGCCCGCCGGGACCGCCGCCGCAGGTCGATAATGGACCAGTCGTCACCGGCACCTCTACCAATGGCGAAGTCTGCACTGCCTACACCACCGAGACCAATGGCCCCTATCCCGCAGACGGCACCAACCAGTCCAAGGGTGCGACGTCGAACATCCTGACCGATGACGGCATCATGCGATCGGATGTGCGCACTTCCATCGGGACCAGCGACACCGCGCCCGGCATTCCGCTGGAGCTGGAACTGACGCTGGTCGACGTCAACGCCGACTGCAAGGCGCTGGCCGGTTATGCGATCTATATCTGGCACTGCGATGCCGATGGCAATTATTCGCTTTACGACCTGCCGCAGGAAACATGGCTGCGCGGGCTGCAGGTCAGCGACAATAGCGGTACGCTTAAGTTCACCACGATCTTCCCCGGCTGTTACATGGGCCGCTATCCGCACATCCATTTCGAGGTGTTTTCCAGCGAGGAAAAGGCGACGGGCGGCAAATATGCCTCGCTCATCTCGCAGCTGGCGCTGCCCGCCGAGGATTGCGCCGCGACTTATGCGACCGATGCCTATGCCGACAGCCAGCCGGTGTGGGAAAAGATGAAGGACATCTCCACTGACAATGTGTTCGGCGATAATGGCGATGAACGCATTGCGGCGATGACGCTGGAACTGACCGGCGATCCTTCGAGTGGCTACACCGGCAAAGGCGTCATCGGCCTCGCGCTGTAGGTCGCGCAACGCTTCCCGCAATCGCTGCCTTGTCCACGGCGATGCCCCGCCTTGACGGGCAGGGCTTGCGGGAAGCGCGGCATCTGCGCATCCCGCGCTTATGAGCGATACCGATTCCCTTGCAGCACAGCGGCTGAAGCTGCGTCTCGATTCACGCCCGCTTGCCGGAGACGGGGTGCGGCACTCTGCCGAGGAATTCGAAGCGGTCGCCGCGTGGCTGCGCGATCGCGAAATTCAGCCGGACATGTACGGCAACGGCCCGCTGGTCGAGGATTTCGAGCGCGAGCTGGCCGAAATGTTCGGCAAGCCTGCTGCGCGCTTCATGCCGTCGGGCTGCATGGCGCAGCCTATCGCCCTGCGGGTCTGGGCCGATCGGGCCGGCAACATGACGACGGGTTTTCACCCGACCTCCCATCTCGAACTGCATGAAGAGCATGGCTATCGCGCCCTGCACGGGCTGCAGGCGCGGCTGATCGGCGAAGCGGACAGGCCGATCGTTGCGGATGACCTGCACGCGCTGAGCGCGGCGGGAGAAAAGCCGTTGGCCAGCCTGTTGCTAGAGCTTCCTGCCCGCGAGATCGGCGGCCAATTGCCGAGTTGGGACGAACTGGTCGCGCTGTGCGAATTATGCCGGGAGCGTGGCATCCGCCTGCATCTCGATGGCGCCCGCATCTGGCAGGCCGCGCCCGCCTATGGCCGCAGCCTTGCCGAAATCGGTGCCCTGTTCGATTCGATCTATGTCTCTTTCTACAAGGATATCGGCGCGCTGCCCGGTGCCATGCTGATCGGGCCTGCGGATTTCATCGACGAAGCGGCAATCTGGCAGCGGCGGCAGGGCGGCACCTTGTTCACGGCCATGGGCAATATCGTCTCGGCGCGCATGCGGCTGGGCGCGTGCATCGATCAGATGCCGCGCAGGATCACGCGGGCGAGGAAAGTGGCGGCCATGTTCGCGCAGGTGCCGCGCGCGCAGGTGCTGCCCGACCCGCCGCATACCAATATGTTCCACCTGACGCTTCGCGGCGAAGTGGACGAGCTGCTGGCCGCACGCGACCGCGCGGCGCGTGAGACGGGAATCTGGCTGTTCGGCCATCTGAGGGCGGTCGAAATGCCGGGCGATGAAGCCGACATGGGCGCACGCACCGAAATCACGATCGGCAGCGCGGCGCTGAATCTCGGCGATGCTGAGCTGGAAGCGGCTATCGCCATCCTGCTCGACGCCTAGGCCGCAGCGTCTTCGGTCGCGCGGACGGCCTCCAGCAGTTTCGCCTCAATCGCCTTCATCCGCGATTTGGACGTGATCTTGTCGCCCAGCAAATCCGTGACATAGAACGTATCCGCCGCCCGTTCGCCATAAAGCGTGACATGGGCGGACTGGATCATCAGCCGTGTTTCGAACAAGGCGCGGGCAAGGCGATTGAGCAGCGCCGGACGGTCGCGGGCATTCACCTCGATCACGGTGAAACGGCTGGATGCGTCATTGTCGAACTCGATCCGCGGGCGCACTTCGAATGCATCGGCGCGCGGGCGCGGGGTCGGGCGGGCGGCCAGCTGCGGGACAAGCTCGCCGCGATGGGCCAGCGAATCCTCGATCCCCTGCTTCAGCCGGGCGATCTGCGTTTCCTCGCGGAAGGGGCGGCCCAGCGGGTCCTGCACCAGCAGATTGTCGATCGCCATGCCATTGCGGTTGGTGTGGATGCGCGCATCGATGATATTGCCGCCGGCCAGATGGATGCCGCCCGCGATGCGGCTGAACAGGCCGGGGTGGTCACCCGCCATCACGGTGACAAGCGTGGCGCCGCGCGTCTCGGAATAATGGGTCTCGATCGACAGGTTGCGATGCCCGTGCATTGCATCGACCTGCCTGAGATTCTGCGCGATCACCTCGGGCGTTTCGGCGATCCAGTAGGATGTCTGCATCGCGCCGCCCGCGGTGTCGATCAGCGCGGCATCGCCGCCCAGGATCTCGGCCACGCGGGCCTTCTTCGCCTCCACGCCCTGTTCGCGGCCATAGGCCTTGTGGCCAAGGCGGATGCGCTCTTCCGCGGCGTAGTAGAGGTCGTTCAGCAGCTGGCTCTTCCAGCTGTTCCACGTGCCGGGCCCGACGGCCCCGATATCGACCACGGTCAGCACCAATAACGCGCGCAGCCGGTCGAGCGATTGCACCTCGGTCACGAAATCGCTGATCGTCTTGGGATCGGCGAGGTCGCGCTTGAAGGCGGTGGCGCTCATCAACAGGTGCTGGCGCACCAGCCATGACACGAACTCGGTCTCCTCGTCATCGAGGCCGAGGCGCGGGCCGACTTTCAGCGCATCTTCCGCACCCAGCACCGAATGATCGCCGCCGCGCCCCTTGGCGATGTCATGCATCAGCACCGCGACATAGAGCGCGCGGCGATGCTTGATCTTGCCGATCAGCTCGGCAGCGGTGGGGTGCGTATCGGCCATCTCGCCAGCCTCGATCTTCGCCAAGAGGCCGATGGCGCGGATCGTGTGTTCGTCGACCGTGTAATGGTGATACATGTCGAACTGCATCTGGGCGACGACGCGGCCGAATTCCGGAACGATGCGCCCGAAAACGCCTGCTTCGTTCATCCAGCGCAGCGCCAGTTCGGGATTGTCGTGGCTGGCAAGCAGATCAAGGAACAGCGCATTGGCGCGCTTGTCGCGGCGGATCTTGTTGTCGATCAGCGCATTGTCGCGGTCGGCCAGCCGCATGGCATTGGGATGCACCTCCAGCCCCTCGCGGTTCGCAAGGGTGAAGATCTCGATCAGGCGGACCGGGTCCTTCTGAAAGAAATTGTCGCTGGGCACATTGATGCGCCCGCCCGCGATTTCGAACCCGCGAACCGTGCGGGCGCGCTCGCGCAGGCGGCTCATCAGCGAATTGCGCTTGGTCTTGGCGAATTGCTCGTCCAGTTCTGCCAGGAACACGCCGGTCAGCGAGCCGACCCGTTTTACCTGCAGGAAGTAAAAGCGCATGAACCGCTCGACCGCGCTTTTGCCGGGGCGGTCGACGAAATTCATCCGCTGGGAAACCTCGCGCTGGAGGTCGAATGTGAGGCGATCCTCTTCGCGTCCCGTGATGGTGTGCAAATGGCAGCGCACCGCCCAGAAGAAATTCTCCGCCCGGCGGAAGGCGCGATATTCGGCGCGGGTCAAAAGCCCCGCATCGACCAGTTCGGATGCGGTGCGGACCTTATGAATATATTTGCCGATCCAATAAAGCGTGTGCAGGTCGCGCAGCCCGCCCTTGCCCTCTTTCACATTGGGTTCGACGACATAGCGCGAATCGCCCATGCGCTTGTGCCTCTGCTCGCGCTCCATCAGCTTTTCGGCCACGAACTGCTTTTCGCTGCCTGCGACGACATCGTTCCAGAAACGCACGCGCGCCTGTTCGTAAAGATCCTGATCGCCCCACAGGAACCGCCCCTCCAGCAAAGCGGTGCGGATGGTCAGGTCCTGCTTCGCCATCTTGACCATATCGTCGAGGCTGCGGCTGGAATGGCCCACCTTCAGCCCCAGATCCCACAGGTAATAGAGCATCGCCTCGATCACCTGTTCGCACCATGGCGTGTTCTTGATCGGCGTGATGAAGGCGATGTCGACATCGGATTGCGGCGCCATTTCGCCGCGCCCGTATCCGCCCACCGCCATCAGCAGCAGGCGCTCGCCCTTGGACCGGTTGCTGACAGGATAGACATGGGTGATGACATGATCGTGGATCACGCGGATCAGCTGGTCGATCAGGAAGGCCTGCGCCGCTGCCACCTTGTGCCCGGCGGCAGGTTCCGCTTCCAAACGGCGCGCCACTTCCTCGCGCCCTTCGGCCAGCGTGTCCTTCAAAAGCCCCACGATCTTCATGCGCGGGACCTTGCCTTCCGCTTCTTCGATCAGCGCATCGACCGCGGCGGAAACCTTCCTGCGGTCGACGATGGCGCGCTGATTGGGGATGCGGGTCTGGGACATGCGGCGGGGGCTTTCGGAAATATTGCGACAGATCAGGGTATCGACCCAATATCGGCAGCCATAGCCCGAATTGAAGGGCTCGCAAAACCACGCATGTCTTATCGCCTGCGTTCCCACGCATGCGCGGCGCACTGGCATCGCGGCATCCACTGTGCCAAAGAGCCGCGCGAATGCGCCGTCAGGCCATACACGCCCTCAAGTCCAAGGAAAGCCAGCACGTGCTTCTCGAAACCGCCATCGCGGCCAGCAATCAGCCGATCTATTGGGAAAATCTCGGCCTCAGGCCGGGGATCGAGCTCGGCTTCTTCACGCTGCGCTGGTATTCGCTGGCGTATCTTACCGGCATCATCTTTGGCTATTGGCACCTGTCGCGCATGATCAAGGCGCCGGGCGCCCCGTTGGCGCAGCGCCATGCCGAGGACCTTTTCTTCTGGTGTACGCTGGGCATCATCATCGGCGGGCGTCTGGGCTATGCGACCTTTTACGAGCCTTCGCTTTGGACCGGCTGGACCGATACGGAAACCGTGAGCTGGGACCTTTTGCGCCTTTGGGATGGCGGCATGAGCTTTCACGGCGGGCTGATCGGCGTGTTGCTGGCGATCGCGTGGGTGTCGTGGCGCGGCAAGCTCAATTTCATTCGGGTGTGCGACTATGTCGCGGTCAACGTGCCGGCAGGGCTTGCGCTGGGGCGCGTTGCCAATTTCATCAATGGCGAGCTGTGGGGCCGCCCGGCGGGCGAGGGCGTGCCATGGGCGATGGTATTCCCCACAGCAGGCCCGCTGGCCCGCCACCCCAGCCAGCTTTATGAAGCGTTGCTCGAAGGCGTGGTTCTTCTCGCCATTCTGCTCATCCTGTTCTGGAAGACGCGGGCGCGCTGGCGTCCGGGCCTGCTCGTGGGCGTATTCACGCTGGGCTATGGGCTGGCGCGCTTCACCGTGGAGTTTTTCCGCGAGCCCGATGCCCAGCTGGAGGAGTTCGCGGCGCAGACCGGCTTTTCCATGGGGCAGTGGCTGACCATGCCGATGATCCTGATCGGGCTGGTGCTGATCGCGGTCGCGTTGAAGCGTCCGCCGCAGCACGCGACGCGGGCGACCGCCCCGGCGGCCTGAGCCGACAGGATGAGCGGGACCGAATTCGCCGCGAAGCTGGCGCGCACGATCGGCCATCTGGGGCCCATGCCGCTGGCGCAGTTCATGGCGGAATCGAACGCGCATTATTACGCCAGCCGTGATCCGCTGGGCACCACCGGCGATTTCACCACCGCGCCCGAAATCAGCCAGATGTTCGGCGAGATGGCGGGCGGCTGGCTCGCCGACATTCGTGCCCGCGCCATGGCGGCAGGCGTGCCGGGCGCTGCCGATGCCGCCTATGTCGAACTGGGTCCGGGGCGCGGCACTCTGGCAAAGGACGCGCTGCGGGTGCTGGACCGCGCCGGCCCCGTGTCGGGCGTGCATCTGGTGGAAGGGTCGCCCGTGCTGCGCGGTGCGCAGGAAAAGACGCTGGCCGGGCGTGAGGTCGTTTTTCACGATGACACCGGATCCCTGCCCGAAGATCGCCCGCTGCTGGTTCTCGCCAATGAATTCTTCGACGCGCTGCCGATCCGCCAGCTGGTCAAGACCGGCGAAGGCTGGCGCGAAATCGTGGTCGGGCACGCGAGCGGTGCGTTCCACCCGGTGCCCGGTGACAGGCCGATGGACGCAGCCGTACCCGAATCCCGGCGCGACCTGCCCGAAGAAACAATCATCGAGGCCTGTCCCGCGGCCTCTGCCATCATGGCCGATCTGGCCGCGCGGATCGAAAAACAGGGCGGGGCGATCCTGTGTTTCGATTATGGGCACCTGAAGCCGTTCACCGGATCGAGCCTGCAAGCCGTGCGCGCCCATGAAAAAGTCGATCCCTTCGCCCATGCGGGAGAGGCGGATCTGACGGCGCATGTCGATTTTTCGGCATTGGCCGATACGGCCAAGGCGCAGGGGATCGCCATCGCAATGGCGACACAGGGCGAATTTCTCCTCGCATTGGGCATCGCACAACGCGCATCCATGCTGGCAAAGGCCAATCCGGCGCAGGCAAAATCGCTGGGTGAGGCGCTCGACCGGCTTGTTTCGCCAACCCGCATGGGGTCGCTTTTCAAGGTGCTTGCTGGGCATTCGACCGGCTGGCCGCAAGGGGCCTATTTCACGGCCTGACCCGTCAATCCACAAGCCTGCCGCAAAATCGCTGTTGGAAAATTGCGTTCGGCTGTTTATGGGGTCCCCGGAGCGAGGTTTGCCCTGGCCATGTTTCGTGCCCGTTTGGCATGGATCAAGGCGGGGGCTGGATGGGGACTTATACTTCGTCGCAACTCTCGTGAATAATTCGAAGCAAGCACGTGCGGCATCCTGCCGGACGAGCGGTCAATCAGGGATGTGGCATGGCAGAGACGACCATCGACACGCATGATACGGTCGAAGGTGAAGGCGGGGGCGAAGTGCGTCGCCGCGATTTCCTCGAAATAGCGGCGGTCAGCGCCGCTGGCGTCGGCGGCCTTGCGGTGCTTTATCCGCTGATCAGCCAGATGGCCCCGTCCAAGGACGTTCTCGCCGAATCGACGACCGAAGTCGACGTTTCCGCGATCGAACCGGGACAGGCGATCAAGGCGGTATTCCGCAAGCAGCCCGTCTTCGTGCGCAACCTGACCCCGGCAGAGATCGAGGCCGCCAATGCGGTGCCGACCGGCAGCCTGCGCGATCCGCAGTCGCTCGCTGAACGCACCAAGGAAGGCTACGAAAACTGGCTGATCACCATGGGCGTGTGCACCCATCTGGGCTGCGTGCCGCTGGGCGCGGGCGAGGGTGAGAACAAGGGCGAGTTCGGCGGCTATTTCTGCCCCTGCCACGGTTCGCACTACGATACCGCTGCCCGCATCCGTAAGGGTCCGGCCCCTCTCAACCTGGAAGTGCCGGAGTATGAATTCACCTCCGACACCACCGTGCAGATCGGCTGAGGTAGACAGACATGAGCTTCCCCTGGGCAAAGCAGTACGAGCCGAAGCTTCCTTTGATGAAGTTTCTCGACGAGAAGCTTCCGCTTCCGCGTTTCGTCTATAATGCGGTCGGCGCCGGCTATCCGGTCCCGCGCAACCTCAACTATTTCTGGAACTTCGGTGTCCTGGCGGGCTTCTGCCTCGTCATCCAGATCGTCACCGGCGTCATCCTCGCGATGCACTATGCGCCGAACGCGCTTGTCGCCTTCGATTCGACCGAGCACATCATGCGCGACGTCAACTGGGGCTGGATGCTGCGTTACGGCCATGCCAATGGCGCAAGCTTCTTCTTCGTGGTCGTCTATGTCCACATCTTCCGCGGGCTGTTCTTCAGCTCGTACAAGGCCCCGCGCGAGATGATCTGGCTGCTGGGCGTCGTGATCTTCCTCCTCATGATGGCAACCGCTTTCATGGGCTATGTCCTTCCCTGGGGGCAGATGAGCTTCTGGGGCGCGAAGGTGATCACCGGTCTGTTCGGTGCGATCCCGCTGGTGGGCGAACCGCTGCAGATCTGGCTGCTGGGCGGTTATGCGCCGGATAACGCCGCGCTCAATCGCTTCTTCTCGCTGCACTTCCTGCTGCCCTTCGTGATCCTGGGCGTGGTCATCCTCCACATCTGGGCGCTGCATATTCCGGGTTCGTCGAACCCGACCGGCGTGGAAGTGAAGTCGGAATCGGACACGGTGCCGTTCCATCCCTATTACACCGCGAAGGACGGTTTCGGCCTTGGCGTGTTCCTCGTGATCTACACGCTCTTCGTGTTCTTCATGCCGAATTCGCTGGGTCACCCGGATAACTATATCCCGGCAAACCCGCTCTCGACGCCGGCGCATATCGTTCCCGAATGGTACTTCTGGCCGTTCTACGCGATCCTGCGCGCCTTTACCCAGGACTTCCTGTTCATTCCCGCAAAGCTGATGGGCGTGATCGCGATGTTCGCATCGATCCTGGTCTGGTTCTTCCTCCCCTGGCTCGACCGTTCGCCGGTTCGTTCAGGTCTCTATCGCCCCGTGTTCCGCAAGTTCTTCTATGCGCTGCTCGTGGCCATGGCGGTCCTGTTCTGGTGCGGCGGCGCTCCGGCAGAGGAACCCTATGTGATGCTGAGCCAGATCGCCGCGATGTATTACTTCGCGCACTTCCTCATCATCCTGCCGCTGGTCTCGTCGTTCGAAACGCCGAAGCCGCTGCCCGGTTCGATCACCGAAGCGGTGCTGGGCGACAAGACGGGCGGGCACGATGCGGTGCCGCTTGCAACTACCAACGATGCACCGGCTTCGGCCTGACGCAGACGAGAAAAGAGAAAGACGCGTAAGATGGCACGCCTTATTTCAATCATCGTCGGCCTCGGCTTCGTCGTGGTGCTGCTCTACACCTTTGCGGTCGGCGCCTATACCGCCGCCACCGAAAAGGCAGAGGTGACCGCGGAGCACGAGTTCCACCTGACCCCGCGCGACGCCCACCTGCAGAGCGCGGGTTGGACCGGCACGTTCGACTACCAGCAGGTTCAGCGCGGCTACCAGGTCTACAAGGAAGTCTGCTCGGCCTGTCACTCGCTGCGCCATGTTGCGATCCGCAACCTGGGCGAGCTGGGCTATTCCGAAGCAGAGGTGAAGGCCGAAGCTTCGAGCTGGATGGTCCCGGGCATCGACCCCAACACCGGCGAAAGCACGCTGATCGAGGGTTCGCCCACCGATTACTTCCCGTCGCCCTATCCGAACGCCGTTGCCGCGGCTGCCGCGAACAACAATGCCGTGCCGCCCGATCTTTCGCTGATCACCAAGGCGCGTCATGACGGTGGCAATTATGTGTATTCGCTGCTGACCGGCTATGCCGATCCCGAAACCTACACGCATGACGGAAAGTCGCTGAAGGAGGAATTCCCCGACTTCACGACGCCCACGGGTCTCAATTTCAATCCGTATTTCCCGAACCTCAATCTCGCGATGGCGGCACCGCTTTCGGATGGTCAGGTGACCTATGCCGACGGAACCGAGGCTTCGCTGGACCAGATGGCGAAGGACGTCGCGGCATTCCTGGTGTGGACGGCGGAACCGACGCTGCAGAAGCGTCACGCGACCGGCTTCCCGGTGGTATTGTTCCTGATCTTCGCCTCGGTGCTGGCATTCCTTGCCTATCGCAACGTGTGGCGGAACGTGAAGCACTGAGCCGCAAGGCCCGGTTCACGCGACCAGACATGAAAAGGCCGCTTCGGATAATCCGGGGCGGCCTTTTTTCTTGCCCCTATTGCAGTGGGCACGGTGCGATACGAGATTGACGGGAAGGGCCAACTGGTGGCAATGGGCCACTTCGCCTGATCGTGTGCCTTGGGGCCCGATGCGAATGGGCGGGTATAGCATAGTGGTAATGCTCTAGCCTTCCAAGCTAGCTAGAGGGGTTCGATTCCCCTTACCCGCTCCAACCTCTTCAAAGCGCCTCGATAACCCGCGTCAGCTTCTGGCGCACTTCGGCCGCTGCGCTGTGCAGGGCGGGGTTGTCGATCGCCTTCATCGACGCGACCGGGTCGATCGCGGCGACCTCGCTGTGTCCTTCGCCAGTTTCCTGCACGACGACATTGCACGGCAGCATCAGGCCAGCCTTGTCCTCAAGCTCCAGCGCTTCATGCGCGAGTTTGGGATTGCAGGCGCCAAGGATCGTGTAGGGATGGAAATCGACGCCGATCTTTTCCTTGAGCGTGGCGGCGATGTCGATGCGGGTCAGCACGCCAAAGCCTTCGGTCTTCAGGGCTTCGGTCACCGCATCGATTGCGGCGTCCATCGGCAGGTCGATTGTCTTGGCGATGTAATAGCTCATGTTTCAGTTTCTCTCGTTTGAAGTTCTCGAGAGCCTGACGAATGGCGCACGTCGCAGTTCCCGGCGCATGTTCGTGCGGCCAACATGTTCCGAACTTGCGGCAGGCTGCCCATTCAAATGAACCCGCGGGCCGGAATTTGGGATATGATCGCCCGACAGGACGGAGTTCACAAGGTCGCCGACACAGGGGGATGTGGCCATGCAGAAATACCGTGGAAGCCTGCCGCAACTTGATGGCAGCATATTCCTGACCGACGCAGGAATCGAAACCGATCTGATCTTCAACCATGGCATCGAAATCAGGGAATTCGCCGCGCATACCCTGCTGCCCGAGCCTGAGGGGCGGCGGGCGCTGGAAGATTATTTCCAGGGGTTCATCGATCTGGCCGGTCGTCGTGGGGCCGGGCTGATCCTGGATACGGTGACGTGGAAGGCGCATCGTCATTGGGCGGCGGATCTGGGCGAGAGCATCGAATATCTGCGTCGCGCCAATATCGATGCGGTCGAGCTTATTCGCAGTCTGCGCGACAGGGCGGCGAATGACCGGCCCATCGTGCTGAACGCGCCCATCGGCCCGCGCGGCGATGCCTATGCGCCAGAGGACCTGATCGGCGCCGACGATGCGGCCGCCTATTATGCCGAGCAGCTCGGCTGGCTGGCCGAAACGCCGCTCGACATGGTGACCGGGCTGACGTTCACGCAGGCATCAGAGGCTGAAGGGCTGGTCCGGGCCGCGCAGGACGCAGGATTTCCCTGCGTGATTTCCTTTACGCTGGAAACAGATGGCCGTATGCCCACTGGTCAGCCGCTGGAGGATGCGATCGCGCAGGTCGATGCGGGCACCGATGGCGGTCCGGCCTATTTCATGGTCAATTGCGCGCACCCCGATCATTTCGCCGGCGTGCTGCAGGGCGGGGACTGGCGGCGCAGAATTCGCGGCATCAGGGCCAATGCCTCGCGTCGTAGTCATGCCGAGCTGGACGAGGCGCCCGATCTCGACCCCGGCGATCCGGTAGAACTGGGCGAACAATATGCGCAGCTGAAGCAGGCGATGCCATGGCTAAATGTTTTTGGCGCCTGCTGTGGTGGTGACCTGCGCCATGTGACGGCGATTGCCGAGCAGATCGCCTGACGCAGGCGCGGTGCGAACATGACTGTCGATGGCCTGCAGCCCGTCTTGCGGGCCGCTCGCGCTTGCGGCAATGATCGGGGGTGCTTTCACAAAAGACCCGCTACGCGATCCGCGCCATGCAGCACCTGGCCGATTGTTACGGCCAGCAAACCGTGCCCCTGTCCGAGATCGCGGCGAAGCAGAATATTCCGCCCAAATTCCTGACCGTCATCCTGTCGGAACTGACGCGCTTTGGCATCGTGGAATCGCAGCGGGGCAAGGCGGGCGGCTATCGCCTGTCGATCCCCCCGGTCGACATCACCTATGGCGACCTGATCCGGGTCATGCGCGGCAGTCTTGCGCTGGTGCCCTGCGCCAGCCGACACGCGCATGAATGCTGCAAGAATTGCGTGGAGGAGCACGAGTGCCGCACCCGCGCATTGATGCTTCAGGTTCGCGATCGCACCGCGGAACTGCTGGACGGGGTGCGCCTGTCCGATCCGATAGCGCTCGAGCCGAGTTTTGCCCCTGCGGAAGAGGCCGGGACTTGACGGGGCAGGGGTCTGATAATGCTGCACAGCATCAGGGTGTACGAATTTTTGCAATCATCCGTGCAGATCATTGCATTTGATCGATAGGGCAAGCAAAGGCAAAGGGCGAAACATGCGGCGGGGCTTTACCATACCTAACGTCGACCCGTTCCTGCTCTGGCTGGTCGGGGTCGTGACGGCGGCATCGCTGCTGCCTGCGCGCGGCGCGTTCGCCAGCGTGTTCGAGGTGCTGGCCGATCTCGCCATCGCGCTCCTGTTCTTCCTGCAGGGCGCAAAGCTGTCGCGGCAGGCGATCATGCAGGGTCTGGGAAAGCTCAAGCTGCACCTGCTGGCGCTGGCTTCGACCTATGTGCTGTTCCCGCTGACGGGACTTGCCATCGATCCGGCACTGAAAGGGATCATGGATCCGGCGCTGGTCACAGGCGTCCTGTTTCTCACCCTGTTGCCTTCGACCGTGCAATCGTCGGTCGCCTTTACCGCAATCGCGCGCGGCAATGTCGCGGCGGCGGTGTGCGGGGCCTCGATCTCCAATTTTCTTGGCATTTTCATCACGCCGCTGCTGGTCGGGCTGTTCATCGCGTCGAGCAAGACGGGGCAGGGTTTCGACTGGGGCGCGGTGCAGTCGATCACGCTGCAATTGCTGGTGCCTTTCCTTGCCGGGCATTTCCTGCGGCCGCTGATCGGCAGCTTCGTCGACAAGCACAAGAAGATGCTGCAGCCGGTCGATCGCGGGTCGATCCTGATGGTCGTCTATTCCGCCTTCAGCGCGGCTGTCGTCGATGGCATCTGGAATTCGCTGGGCATCGCCGACCTGCTGTTGCTGCTGGTGGTCAGCGCGGTGATCCTTGCCATTGTCATGGTGGTCAATGTGGTGGTCGCCCGCATCGCGGGCCTGCCGCGAGAGGATTTTATCGTCCTCCTGTTCTGCGGATCGAAGAAATCGCTGGCATCGGGCGTGCCGATGGCAGGCGCGCTGTTCGCCCCGGCGCAGGTCGGCATGGTGGTGATCCCGCTGATGATCTTCCACCAGTTGCAGCTGTTCGTTTGCGCATGGCTGGCAGGGCGGTTCGCGAAACAGGGCGAAGTGTTGGACGCTCCCAAGGGCGACACGATCCCGCACGGGGCTGACGAAATCGCCGCTGCCGCGAAGGCGCGCGGGATTGCGATTCCGGCGGAGTGCGAGGCCGGGGTCGAGAGCAATCTCGCCTTGCTGTCCCGCCATGCCGCGACGCTGCGGGGAGAGCGCCCGTGAACCCCGCGACCCGGATCGCCGCCGATGTCCGCGCCGGCCGCGTCAAGGCGCGCGAGGTGCTGGAAGAAACGCTGGCAGCGATCACGATCAAGGCCGATCCGCTGGTGGCGATCACGCGCCTGCTGGCTGCCCGCGCCCGCGACGAGGCCGATGCCGTCGATGCTAAGATAGCGGCAGGCGAAGATCCCGGCCCGCTGGCAGGCGTGCCCTATGGGGTAAAGGATTTGTTCGACGTGAAGGGCCTGCCCACCACGGCAGGCTCGGCCATCTATTGCGATGCGCCCGGTGCGGCAAAGGATGCCGAGGCGATAAGGCGGCTGAATGCGGCGGGCGCGGTGCTGGTGGCAACGCTCAACATGGACGAGTTCGCCTATGGCTTTGCGACCATCAATGCAAAGCACGGCACCACCCGCAATCCGCACGATGCCGACCGGCTTGCCGGTGGTTCTTCGGGCGGCAGCGCAGCGATGGTGGCGGCGGGATTGCTGCCCTTTACGCTGGGGTCCGACACCAATGGATCGATCCGCGTTCCGGCGAGCCTGACTGGCATCTATGGGCTGAAACCCACCCATGACGGCCTGCCGATGGCAGGCGTGTTCCCCTTTGCGGAAAGCTTCGACGACATCGGGCCTTTCACTTTGGGCATGGAAGACATGGCGCTGGTCTGCGGCGTGCTGGCGGGAGAGCCGTTTGGCGAGCCGCGTATTACGCCGCGTCTGGCCCGGTTCGGCGGGCGCTTCCGCGAAAATGTCGACCCGGCGCAAATCGCCGCGATCGACACGCTGGCAAAAGATGCGCCGCTGGTCGAACTGCCCGATATCGCCCGCGCCCGTTCGGCGGCGTTTCTGATCACTGCGGGTGAGGGCGGGGCGCTCCACCGCGAGGCGCTGGCATCGAAGGCGATGAAGTTCGACCCGCAGGTCCGCGACCGGCTGATCGCGGGCGCGTTGCTGCCGCAGGGCCTCTTGGACGAAGCCTATCAATATCGCGACGCTTTCCGCGCCCAGATTGCCGAGGCGCTGGAGAACTACGACGTGATCCTCGCCCCCGCGACCCCATGCACTGCGCCGCCGGTCGACGATCCGCGCATCATGATCGACGGCGCCATGTCGGCGGCGCGGGCGGATCTGGGCATCCATACCCAGCCCATCACTTTCACCGGCTGGCCTTCGCTGGCGGTGCCGTTGAAGCGGCCCGGCGAACTGCCGCTGGGCCTGCAGCTTATCGGCAAGCCCGGATCGGAGGGGCTGCTGTTTGCCTATGCCCGCACGCTTGAGGCTGCGGGCATCATCGGATCAATCGTGCCGACATCGGCGCAAGAGGGGGTAACTGCGTGAGCGAGACCGAAGCGACCATGCCGACAGGGGCACCGCCCGCAGCCGCAACCGACAGCAGACTGGAACGCATGTTCGAGCTGGCGTCACGCGGCACCAATGTGCGCACGGAAGTGCTGGCGGGCATCACCACCTTCCTCACCATGGCCTATATCGTGCTGGTCAATCCCGCGATTCTGGGCGCGGCGGGCATGCCCATCGCGGCGGTGGCGGCGGCGACCTGCTTTGCGGCGGCCTTCGCCTCGATCCTGATGGGTTTCACCAGCAATACTCCGCTGGCCATGGCGCCGGGGATGGGCCTCAACGCCTATTTCTCCTTCACCGTGGTGCAGCAGATGGGCGTGCCCTGGCAGACGGCGCTGGGCTGTGTATTTGTTTCGGGTATCGCGTTTTTCCTGCTGACGCTGACCGGCATTCGCCAGCTGATCGTTTCGGCCATCCCGAACTATCTGTTCGCAGCCGTCGCGGGCGGCATTGGCCTGTTCATCGGCTTCATCGGCTTCAAGGACGCAGGCATCATCGTTGCCAATCCGGCGACCTTCGTGGCGCTGGGCGATCTGAAGGAACCGGGCGCGGCGCTCGCCATTTTCGGCCTGCTGCTGATCGCGGCGCTGTCGGTCTGGAACGTGAAGGGCGCGATGCTGATCGGCATCGTCGCCACCACCGTATTGGGCTGGGCGTTCGGCATGGTGACGATCAACCCCGAACCCTATTCGCTGGAAGCGATGACCGCCACGATCTTCCAGCTGGACCTTGGCAGCGTGTTCGGTTTCGACGGCGCGGCGGGGCTGGGCATTGTCGAGATCATCTTCGTGTTCCTCTTCGTCGACCTGTTCGACAATATCGGCACTTTGGTCGCGGTGACGAAGCGCGCCGGGCTGATGACCCCCGACGGCAAGATCCCGCGCCTCAACCGCATCCTCTTTACCGATGCGACCGCGACAGTCGTGGGTTCTATGGCGGGCACCAGCACGGTGACCAGCTATGTCGAAAGCGCCGCCGGTGTGCAGGCGGGCGGGCGCACGGGGCTCACGGCCATCGTGACGGGCGTGCTCTTCCTCGCCATGATGTTCGTTGCGCCTTATGCGCAGCTTATTCCGCTGTCGGCGACGGCGCCTGCGCTGATCATCGTGGGCGGGCTGATGCTGCTGCCGCTGGCAGAGGTGGAGTGGGAAGATCCGCTCTCGGCCATCCCGGCGTTCCTGACCGTGGCGATGATCCCGCTGACGTTTTCGATCGCGAACGGGCTGGCCTTTGGCATCACGGCGCATGCGCTGCTGAAGCTGGTACGCGGCACGATTACCAGGACGGACTGGTTCCTGCTGGTGCTCGCCGCATTGTTCGTGATCCGCTTCGTCTGGATGGGAGCCGCCTGATGCGCGCCTTGACCCTGCTTGCCCCGCTGGCACTGGCGCTTGGCACGGCCACGCCTGCCCTGGCAAATCACCATGCGGCCAGCGAGGCCGGCGCAAAGCTGGATGCCACGCCGCGAACCGTGGTGATGACCGCGTTCTCTCCTGAATGGGACGCGCTTGCCCCAGCCGTGCAGGAGCCGACCGAATATGCGATCAACGGGCTCAAATTCCTTACCGGCACGCTCGAAGGCAAGCCGATCATATTGATGACCAGCGGGGTGAGCATGGTGAACGCTGCCATGAACACCCAGCTTGTCATCGACCGTTTCAACGTTTCGCGCATCGTGTTTTCGGGGATCGCGGGCGGGGTCGATCCCGATCTTTCCATCGGCGATGTCATCGTGGCCGAGGACTGGGCGCAATATCTCGAAGTGTCCTTTGCGCGACAGACTGCGGACGGGTGGAAGGTGCCCGAGCCGGTTGACGACATCGCGCCGCCAAACTGGGGCATGATGTTCCCGCGCGGCGTGCGCGTGGGCAATGCCGAGGAAGCACCGACGCGGCAGTACCGCATGGCGGTCGATCCGGACCTGCTGGCCGTGGCGCGCGAGGTCGCAGCGGATACGGCGCTCAAACGCTGCCTTGAAAAGCCTACCCAAGAAAACGGTGACTGCCTGAACGAGGAACCCAGGATCGTCGTCGGCGGCACCGGGGTCAGCGCGGGCGTGTTTGCGGACAACAAGGAATTCCGCGAATATCTGCAGACCGCGTGGAATGCCCGCGTGCTCGACATGGAAAGTGCAGCCGTGGTGCAGGTCGCTTATGCGAACCGCGTGCCCACCATCGCGTTCCGCAGCCTGTCCGACCTTGCCGGCGGGGACGAGGGCGAAAACCAGATGGAAACCTTCATGGCGCTGGCGTCGGTCAATTCCGCCCATGTCGTGCGCGCATTCCTTGCCGATCTGCCTGATTGAGGAGCTGAAGCGATGGAAACCGTCCAAGGCACGCATGGCATCTGCACCGCCCCGCATCACCTGGCGGCGCAGGCGGGCTGCGACGTGCTGGCCGATGGCGGCACGGCGGTAGAGGCGAGCGTCGCCATCGCGGCCACGCTGGCGGTGGTCTATCCGCATATGACGGGGATCGGCGGCGACGGGTTCTGGCTGGTGCGCGAACCAGATGGGCGCATCCATTCCGTCAATGGCTGCGGCGGCGCGGCGGCTGCGGCGGATCTCGCGCTTTATGCCGGGCACGACTTGGTGCCTAGCCGTGGGCCGCTGGCGGCGAACACGGTGGCTGGCACGATTTCCGCATGGGAAGCGGTGCTGGCCAGCGGCACGGGAACGCTGCCCCTCTCGCGCCTTTTGCGCGATGCCATCGCCCATGCCGAAAGCGGCGTGACGGTGACGGCTGGCGGCGCTGGCATCGCCGAGGGCAAGGGCGGCGAATTGCGCGTCCAGCCGGGTGCCTATGCCGCGAATTTCGAACCCGAAGGCCGCCCCCTTCGCGAAGGCGATACGCTGCGCCAGCCTGCGCTGGCCGCAACCTTGCGCGCTCTGGCGGAGGATGGGCTGGACGGGTTCTATACCGGCGCACTGGCCGAGAAGATTGCTGCCGACCTGGCGGAACTGGGTAGCCCGGTCGCCGCGGCCGATCTCGCCATGCACAAAGCCACGACTTGCCCGCCGCTGACGGTGCCGATCACCGGCGCGCGGCTCTATAATTCGGTACCGCCGACGCAGGGCTTTGCCTCGCTCCTTATCCTCGCTCTGTTCGACCGGCTGACCGCTGACGAGGCTGATGGCTTCGCCCATGTCCACGGGCTGGTGGAGGCGACGAAGCAGGCGTTTTTGTTGCGCGACGCGCATGTCGGCGACCTTGCCCATACCGATTACGATTTTCAGGGGCTGCTGGATGATCCCGCAGCGCTGGATGCGCTGGCGGCGCAGATCGATCCGGCCAAGGCGCTGGCATGGCCGCAGCCTTCGCAATGGGGCGATACATGCTGGTTCGCAGCCGCCGATGGCGAGGGGCGCGTGGTGTCCGCGATCCAGTCGACCTATCACGAATTCGGTTCGGGATTGGTGCTGCCGCAAACGGGCATCACCTGGCAAAACCGGGGCAGTTCGTTCCGGCTGGCCGCAGACGGTTGGAACGCGCTGAAGCCGGGGCGCAAGCCGTTTCATACGCTGAACCCGGCGCTGGCGGTGTTCGATGACGGCCGCGTGATGGCCTATGGCACCATGGGCGGCGAAGGCCAGCCGCAGACGCAGGCGGCGATCTTCACCCGCTATGCGCGATATGGGCAGGATCTGCAGGCAGCGATCAGCGCGCCGCGCTGGCTCTTGGGTCGGACATGGGGTGAGCAGTCGACATCCTTGAAGCTGGAAGACGGTTTCGCGCCCGAGCTTTACGCCGGGCTGGCCGTGGCAGGGCATGAGGTCGAGCGTATCGGCCCGCTGACCGCGACCATGGGCCATGCGGGCGCAATCGTGCGTCTGGCCGACGGCACCTTCATCGGCGCCAGCGATCCGCGCAGCGACGGGGCGGCAATCGCATGGTGAGCGCGGAGATAATGCATGGCGGCAAGCGCGCCGTCGACCGGTGCGACCTCCTCGGCGTCGCACCGTTCTCCGACATGGAGGGCGGGCTATATCGCGGCTATCTGACGCCTGCATATGACGCGGCGCTGCGCGAAGTGGGCGGCTGGATGCAGGAAGCGGGCATGCTTGTCCGCCGCGATCCCGCGGCCAATCTCGTCGGGCGGTACGAGGGCACCACGCCCGGCGCGCCCGCACTGATGATTGCCAGTCATATCGATAGCGTGCGCGATGGCGGGCATTACGACGGGCCGCTGGGCATCATGCTCGGCATCGAATGCGTCGCAGCGCTGCACGGCGCAGGCAAGCGCATGCCTTTCGCGATCGAGGTCTATGCCTTTGGAGACGAGGAAGGATCGCGCTTTCCCGCCGCCATGCTGACCAGCCGGGCGGTTGCAGGGACGCTGGATCGGCAAGCGCTGGAAATAGCCGACCGCGCAGGCGTGGCGCTGGCCGACAGCGGTGTCGATACGGCAAGCTATCTGGATGCGGCGCGCAGGCCGGAAGAATTAATCGCCTATCTCGAAGCGCATATCGAGCAGGGGCCGGTGCTGGAAGCCGACGGCCTTGCCGTGGGCACGGTGACCGGGATCGCCGCCCAGCTCCGCTACAGGATCGAGGTGCGCGGCATGGCCGGACACGCAGGGACCACGGCGATGCGTCTGCGCCGCGATGCGTTGGCGGGCGCTGCGGCCATGGTGCTGGCCGTCGAGCAGGCGGCGCGGCATGACGATGGCGATGCGGTCGCCACCGTCGGCGTGCTTGAGGCGAAACCCGGCGCGGCGAATGTCATTCCCGGTGCGGTCAGCTTTACCGTCGACGTGCGTTCCGGCGACGAAGACCGCCGCGACCGCGTGGCGCAGGAGATTCTTGCCCGACTGGCCGAAATCGCCGCCGCGCGCGAACTGGAATGCGACATCGAGCGGATCCACGACCTGCCCGCCAGCCCCTGCGATGCCGGGTTGATGGAACTGATGGATGCCGCGCTTGAGGATGCGGGCCAGCCTGTCCGCCGCCTTGTTTCGGGCGCGGGGCACGATGCAATGAACCTTGCCGCGATTTGCCCCACCGCCATGCTTTTCATCCGCTGCACCGACGGCATCAGCCATAATCCGGCCGAACATGTCACGGCCGAGGATACTGCCATCGCGCTGGCCGTGATGTTGCGCTTTATCGAACGTCTGGGAGAGACCTGTGTCTGAACTCGATCCGCTGCTGTTCGGAGAGATCGATCCGCCCCAGCGCCTGTTGATGGGCCCCGGCCCGATCAACGCGCACCCACGCGTGCTGCGCGCGATGAGCGCGGACCTGCTGGGCCAGTTCGACCCGGAAATGACCGGATTCATGAACCAGGTCATGGCGCTCTATCGCCCCGTTTTCGGGACTGAGAACAAATGGACCATGCTGGTCGACGGCACCGCGCGTTCCGCGATCGAGGCTTCGCTTGTCAGCCTCGTCACGCCGGGCGACACGGTGCTGGTGGTGAACTTCGGTCGTTTCGGGCTGCTCCTGATCGAGATCCTGCAGCGCATCGGCGCGAAAATCGAAACGGTGGAAGCACCATGGGGCGAGACCGTGCCGATGGAGGCAATCGCCGAGGCCCTTGCCCGCACCGGCGCAAAAGTCGTCGCCACCGTGCATGGCGATACCTCGACCACCATGGCGCAGCCGCTGGAGGGGCTGGGCGAATTGTGCCGCGCAGCCGGTGCATACAGCTATGTCGATGCGACCGCGACCATCGGCGGCATGGAGATTGCCGCCGACCGCTGGGGCGTGGACGTGGTGACGGGCGGTCTGCAGAAATGCCTTGGCGGGCCGTCGGGCAGCGCGCCGATCACGATTTCGGACCGCGCGGCGGAGCTGATCTTTTCGCGCCGCCATGTCGAGAAGGGGATCGTGCGCGACGATATCGCCGACGGGCAGGGTCCGCGCATTGGCTCCAACTATTTCGATCTCGCCATGATCATGGATTACTGGTCCGAAAAGCGCCTCAACCACCATACCGAGGCGACCTCCATGCTCTATGCCGCGCGCGAATGTGCGCGGGTTGCTCTGGGTGAGGGGCTGCAGACGCGATTTACGCGCCATGCCGAGGCGGGCCGCGCGATGACGGCGGGGCTGCGCGCCATGGGGCTGACCGTGTTCGGGGCCGACGCCACGCGCATGACCAATGTGACGGGCGTCTACATCCCCGATGGCGTCGATGGCGAAGCCGTGCGCACCGCCATGCGCACCCAATTCGAGATCGAGATCGGCACCGCTTTCGGTCCGCTCGCCGGGCGCATCTGGCGGCTGGGCGCGATGGGTTACAATGCCCAGAAGCACAAGGTGCTGATCACTTTGGGCGCGCTGGAAGTGTGCCTGCGGATGCAGGGCTTTGCGCTGCCGCTGGGTGAGGCTGTGCCCGCTGCGATGCAGGCGTGGGATGCGGCATGAGCCAGCCCCGCGATCTCGTCGGCTATGGCGCCCATCCGCCGGAGCCGAACTGGCCCAATGGCGCGCGCGTCGCCGTGCAGTTCGTCATCAATTACGAGGAGGGGGCCGAGAACTCCGTCCTCAATGGCGACAAGGGGTCGGAGGCTTTCCTTTCCGAAATGGTCGGCGCGGGCAGCCATCCCGACCGGGCCATGGCGATGGAGAGCCTCTATGAATATGGCAGCCGCGCCGGGTTCTGGCGGCTGCACCGGATCTTTACCGAACGCGGCTTGCCACTGACTGTGTTCGGCGTAGCCAAGGCGATGGAGATGAACCCCGAAGCCGTCGCCGCGATGAAAGCCGCCGACTGGGAAATCGCCAGCCACGGCCTTCGTTGGATCGATTACCAATATGTGCCCGAGGAGGTCGAGCGCGCCCATATCGCAGAGGCTATCGCGCTCCACGAGAAGCTGACCGGCAGCCGTCCGCTGGGCTGGTATCAGGGGCGCACCTCTCCCAACACGGCGCGGCTGGTGGCAGAGGAGGGGGGCTTCCTCTATGATGCCGATAGCTATGCCGACGATCTGCCCTATTGGGACGATAAGTACCACAGGCCGCAGCTGGTCGTGCCCTATACGCTCGACGTCAATGACATGAAGATCGTTGCGCTGAACGGCTTTACCGAGGGCGAGCAGTTCTTCCGCCATATGCGCGACACGTTCGACCAGCTGGTCGAGGAGGGCGGGCGCATGATGAGTATCGGCCTGCATGGCCGGATCGCCGGCAAACCGGCGCGCGCCCGCTGGGTGGCGCGCTTCCTCGACCATGTGATGGAAAGCGAAGAGGCGTGGGTCGCCCGCCGCGAAGACATCGCCCGCCACTGGATCCAGCATCATCCCTACACAGGAGACGCCGCATGACCATCGACGACCCCGAATTGCTCGCCGAGATGAAGGCTGCCTTCATGGAATATGAGCGCGCGCTGATGGAAGACGACGTGGAGGCGATGGACCAGCTGTTCCACGATGCCCCCACCACCAACCGCTATGGCGTGGGTGAGGTGCTGTACGGGATTGAGGAGATCCGCGAATTTCGCAAAGGGCGCGGCGGTTCGCCGCAGCGTAAGTTGGGCAAGGTGGCGATCACCGTTTACGGCGACAGATACGCCACCGCCGATGCCGAATTCTTCCGCGAAAACAGTGACCGGCGTGGCCGCCAGACGCAGGCATGGGTAAAGTTTCCGGACGGCTGGAAGGTCGTTTCCGCGCATGTCAGCCTTGAGGGCAGCACCCACTGATGGCGCAGACAGAAGCCATTTTCGAACACAGCCCATGGGTGGAAGAGCGTGCCGATGCGCGGGCCTCTTCCGGGGACCGCCATGCCGATCTGATGGCGGTGGTGCATGACGCTGCGCCCGAAGAGCAGCTGGCACTGATCCGCGCGCACCCGGAACTTGCTGGCAAGGCTGCGGTCGACAAGACGCTCACCTCCGCCAGCGCGGCGGAGCAGGCGAGTGCGGGCCTCGACCGGCTGACCGAGGCGGAGTTCGCGCGGTTTCATGCGCTCAATACCGCCTATCGCGAGAAATTCGGGTTTCCTTTCATCATCTGCGTCCGCCTGACCGACAAGGCGGGCATCCTTGCCGCGATGCAGGCGCGGCTTGCCAACGACCGCGAGACAGAGATCGCCACTGCCATCGAGCAGATCGGCGAAATCGTGCGCCTGCGGCTTCAGGACATGAATTCATGAGCACGCTTTCCACCCACGTCCTCGACACGATGCACGGCACGCCCGCATCAGGCATGACCGTCGTGCTGTCCGGCCCCGATGGAGAGATCGCGCGCAGCCACACCAACAGCGACGGGCGCTGCCCCGATCTTGTATCCGGCCCATTGCCAAGCGGCCATTACAGCCTCGCCTTTGCAGTCGCGGCCTATTTCCGGGCGCACAAGGTGGAATTGCCCGATCCGCCGTTTCTTGACGTGGTGACCATCGATTTCGGCATCGCGACCGACGGCAAGGACGGGCATTACCATGTCCCGCTGCTGGTCTCGCCGTGGTCCTATTCGACCTATCGGGGCAGCTGATGCAGATCGACTTCCTTGAATGGCTGAACCTCGCCGTGCGCTGGCTGCATCTGACAGCCGGCATCGCGTGGATCGGGGCGTCCTTTTACTTCGTCTGGCTCGACAACAGCCTTGAAAAAGCGCCCGCCGATGCGGAAGCCGCGGGCGTTTCCGGCCATCTCTGGTCCGTCCATGGGGGCGGGTTCTACCATAATGAGAAATACCCTGTCGGGCCGGAGCAAATGCCAAAGCACCTGCACTGGTTCAAATGGGAAGCCTATGTCACCTGGCTATCGGGTTTCTCGATGCTGGTGCTGGTCTATTACATCGGCGCGCGCAGCTTCCTGATCGACCCGTCGAAGGCGAATCTTGCTGTCGACGATGCGACTGCGCTGGGCATCAGTTCGCTGATCGTCAGCTGGCTGTTCTATCATCTCGTCTGCAAATCGCCCTTGGGGCGCGATCCGCGAGTGATGGGAGCGATCTGGTTCGCCTATCTGGTGGGCGCGGCGGCGTTTCTGGAAAGCGTGTTCAATTCGCGCGGGGCCTATCTGCATATTGGTGCGATCATCGGCACGGCCATGGTCGGCAATGTCTTCTTCGTCATCATCCCGAACCAGAAAAAGGTCGTCGCCGCCCTGCGCGCGGGCGAGCCCATCGACCCGAAGCTGGGGGCAGAGGGCAAGCAGCGGTCGGTGCACAATAACTACATGACGCTGCCGGTGCTGTTCATCATGATCAGCCATCATTACCCGATGACCTATGGCGCTGACCGGCCATGGCTTGTGCTGGCGCTTTTGGGCGCGACGGGGATCGCGGTGCGCCATGTGTTCAACGTTCGGCACCACGACGGCAAGACCGGCAAGTGGATCGCGCTGGCCGTGGTGCTGGCGCTGGCCAGCGTCACCTATGTTTCGATGGAGAAGGCGGGTGCGAAGCCGGCTGCCCCGGTCGCGCAGGCCAATACGCTGAATTATGCGAGCATAAAGCCGATCATGCAGAAGCACTGCACCGAATGTCACGCCGCCGCGCCGACCAGCGATCTTTTCAGCGAACCGCCATTGGGGCTGAAGCTGGAGACCTATGCCGAAGTCCACGCCGCCCGCGACAAGGTAAAGGCGATGGCGGTCGACAGCGATGTCATGCCGCTGGGCAATATGACCGGCATGACCGAGGAAGAACGCGCCACGCTGGGCGCATGGATCGCGAAAGGAGCGCCCGAATGAGCGTGACCTTTACCCTTGATGGCGAGACGATTACGCTGGACGCGGTCGATCCGACCGGCACCGTGCTTGATTATCTGCGCTATCGCTTGCGCCGCACCGGCACCAAGGAAGGCTGCGCCGAGGGCGATTGCGGCGCGTGCACCGTGCTGGTGGGATCGCTGAATGGTGAGGCTATCGCATGGCGAGCGGTCAATGCCTGCATCATGTTCCTGCCCATGCTGCATGGCAAGGCGCTGATGACGGTGGAAAGCCTCGCCCCGCGCGGCCAGCTGAACGAATTACAGCAATGCATGGCAGCCAACGGCAGCTCGCAATGCGGGTTCTGCACGCCGGGTTTCGTGATGAGCCTGCATGGCCGCGCCATTGGTGCCGCCGGCAGCGATCTGCCGGTCGAAGACGTGATCGCTGGAAACCTGTGCCGTTGCACCGGCTATGGCCCGATCATCGAGGCGGGGGAGACGGTGGCTGAAATCGCGCAGGACGATGCGGCCGCCGTGGCCGCCCTGCAGGCGATGGCGGCTGGCAGCGCGTCGGGCGAATGGGGAAACCGCCGCTGGTTCGCGCCGCGCACGGCGGATGAGCTGGCCGAGCTGTTGGCGCAATATCCGGATGCGCGCATGGTCGCGGGCGCTACCGATGTGGGGCTCTGGGTAACGAAGGGGCTGAAGAATCTTGATACGGTGATCTTCGTCGGCGATGTCGCGGATCTGTCGGGGATCGAGGAAACCGCCGAGGGGCTGACCATTGGCGCTGCCGTGCGTCATGCCGATGCGCATGGCGCGCTGGGGCGGCTGCATGGCGATGTCGATGAACTCTGGCGCAGGTTTGCGGGTCTGCAGGTGCGCAATGCCGGGACCGTGGGCGGCAATATCGCCAACGGATCGCCCATCGGTGACGGGCCGCCGGTGCTGATCGCGCTGGGCGCGACGCTCAATCTGCGCAGCAAGTCGGGTACGCGGTCGATGCCGCTGGAGGATTACTTTCTCGATTACGGCAAGCAGGATCGAAGGCCGGGCGAATTCGTCGAGAGCGTTTTCGTGCCACGTCCCGGCCCCGATGCGGCGATCCACATCGCCAAGCTTTCACGCCGGTTCGACAGCGATATTTCCGCCGTGTGCGGAGCGTTCATGCTGCAGGTCGCAGGCGGCACCATCGCCTCTGCCCGCGTGGCATTCGGCGGCATGGCGGCGACCCCGCGGCGGGCAAGCGCCTGCGAAGCGGCATTGACGGGGCAACCTTTCACAGAGGCGACCATCGAGGCGGCAGCCAGGGCGCTGGAGGGCGACTTCGAGCCGCTGACCGACGTGCGCGGCAGCAGCGATTACCGCGTGACATCGGCCTGCAACCTGCTGCGCCGTTTGTGGCTGCGCGAACAGGGTGAAACAATCTCCGTGCTGGAGGATCTCGATGGCTGATCGCGACGCAGCATGGGCGGCGATGATCAAGCCCGCGCACCCGCATGACAGCGCGCATCTGCATGTCAGCGGAGCGGCCTATTACGCCGATGACGTGACCGAACCCGATGGAATGCTGCACCTGGCTTTCGGCCAGTCGAGCGAGGCGCATGCCCATATCACCGCCATGGACCTTTCCGCCGTGCGAGAGGCCGAGGGCGTGCTCCATGTTTTCACGGCGGAGGATATTCCGGCATCGAACAATGTCGGCCCCGTGGCCAAGGACGACCGCCTGCTGGCCGATGGGGTGGTGGTTAGCCAGGGGCAGCCGATCTTCCTTGTCGCCGCGACCAGCCAGAAGCTGGCGCGCAAGGCGGCGCGGCTGGCCAAGGTGGAATATGAAAAGCTCCCCGCCTTTATCACGGCGGAAGCTGCGCGCGAGCATCAGAACCTGATCGAGCCGACACAGCACATGCGCCGGGGCGATGCCAAGGCGGCTCTCGATGCTGCGCAGCATCGGTTGTCGGGCAGTTTTTCGATGGGCGGACAGGAACAGTTCTATCTGGAAGGCCAGATCGCGGTGGCGACACCGATGGAGGATGGACAGGTCCATATATTGTCCTCCACCCAGCACCCGTCCGAAATTCAGCACCTCGTCGCCGACATGCTCGACCTGACCAGCGCCGACGTGACGGTAGAGGTCCGCCGCATGGGCGGTGCGTTCGGGGGCAAGGAAACGCAGGCGGCCCTGTTCGCCGCGGCCGCAGCATTGGTCGCGGCGAAGACCGGCAAGCCAGCCAAATTCCGCGCCGACCGCGACGATGACATGGTGATGACGGGCAAGCGCCATCCCTTCGACGTGCGATACGAGGTCGGCTTTGACGACACCGGTCTGCTTAATGCGCTGTCGCTCTTCCTGTCATCGCCCTGCGGCGCGACGGTCGACCTGTCGCCCGCCATCAATGACCGTGCGATGTTCCATGCGGACAATTGCTACTTCCTACCCGATGTAGAGATCATTTCCGAACGTCTGCGCACCAATACCGTCTCTGCTACCGCGTTCCGTGGTTTCGGCGGGCCGCAGGGCATGCTGGCCATCGAACGCATCGTCGACGACATCGCCGTGCATCTCGGTCTCGACCCGCTGGAGGTGCGGCTGGCGAATCTTTACGTGCCGGGCCGCGATGTTACGCCCTATGCGATGAAGGTCGCGGATAATATCGCGCCCGAAATGATCGCCCGGCTGCGCAAAACGGCGCGTTATGACGAGCGCAGCAAAGCGGTCGACGCGTTCAATGCCAAGAACCGCGTCATCAAGAAAGGCATTGCGCTGACGCCGGTGAAATTCGGCATCAGCTTCACCACCACCCATCTCAATCAGGCTGGCGCATTGGTGCATGTCTATGCCGACGGTTCGATCCAGCTGAACCATGGCGGGACCGAGATGGGGCAGGGCGTTTATGTCAAGGTCGCGCAGGTCGTGGCCGATGTCTTCAATGTACCCATCGAAACCGTGCGCATCACCGCGACCCGCACCGACAAGGTGCCCAACACGAGCGCCACGGCGGCGAGTTCGGGTGCGGACCTGAACGGCATGGCGGCGCATGAAGCGGCGATGGCAATTCGCGACAGGCTTACCGCGTTTCTTGCGCGCAGCCATGATTGCGCGCCCGAAGAGGTGCGCTACACCCCCGAAGGCGTCATGGTCGCAGGCGGATTGATGAGCTTCGGACAGGCGGCCCGCTCGGCGCATATCGGGCGGGTTTCGCTGTCCTCGACCGGCTTTTATGCCACCCCCGACATCGCCTATGACCGTGAAGCGCATAAGGGTCGGCCTTTCTATTATTTCGCCTATGGCGCAGCGGTGTCCGAAGTCGCCATCGACACGCTGACCGGAGAGCACAAGGTGCTGGCCGTCGACATCCTGCATGACGTGGGCCGTTCGCTGAACCCGGCCATCGACCGGGGCCAGATCGAGGGTGGTTTCGTGCAGGGGCAAGGCTGGCTGACGACAGAAGAGCTGGTCTGGGACGATGACGGGCATCTCCTCACCCACAGCCCCGCGACCTACAAGATCCCGACCGCGTCAGACCGCGCGAAACACATGACTATCGAACTGTGGGACGGCGAGAATGTCGAGCCGACCATCAACCGCTCGAAAGCAGTGGGCGAGCCGCCCTTCATGCTGGCGATCTCGGTCTTTTCAGCCATCGGGCGGGCCATCGCCGCGACCAATCCCGAAAAGCGCGCGATCCCGCCATTGAACGCCCCCACCACGCCCGAGGCGATCCTGAAAGCGATCAAGGGGCACGCATGAGCGCATGGGTGCAATGGCTGCGCGGCATGGGCGAAACGCCGACCGCAATGATATCGGTGCTGGCCGCAGAGGGCAGCGCGCCGCGCGGCGCGGGCACGCGCATGCTGGTTACGGCGGAGGGGCAAAAGGGCACCATCGGCGGCGGGCAGCTGGAGTTTCGCGCCATCGAACAGGCGCGCGCGATCCTTGGCCTGCCGGTGGGCGCATGGCGGGTGCAGGATTATCCGCTGGGGCCGCTGCTGGGCCAATGCTGCGGCGGCCGCGTGCGGCTGCTGGTCGAGCATGTCGATCCCGCCGCGCTGGGCTGGGCGGTAGAGGCCGAGCCGGGGCGCATGCTGGAAACCGTGCTGGAGGCCGATGCCGTCACCCGGCGCATCCATGAACGCGAAACCGCCACCCGCCAATCCGCACGCGGGGACCGGCCCGGCGAAGGCGCGCGCTTTATCGAGCCGGTGGGTGAGGTTCCGCGCCCCGTCTATCTGTTCGGCGCGGGCCATGTCGGGCAGGCGATTGCGCGCCACATCACCGGCCTCCCGCTGCAATTGGCATGGTTCGACACGCGAGAGGAACAGGGGCACATCGACGGTGTCACCATCATGCCGGTCGAGGAAATCGCAGGCTGCATTGCCGAAGCGCCCGAAGATGCCGCGATCCTGATCCTGACGCATGACCATCCATTGGATTACGCGCTCACGCTCGCCGCGCTTCAGCGTGATCCGGTGGCCTTTATCGGCCTGATCGGATCGTCGACAAAGATCGCCCGCTTCCGCTCCCGCCTGATCGGCGATGGCGTGCCCGAAGAGGCGCTTTCCCGCCTGACCGCGCCCATCGGCGTGCCGGGGGTTAAGGGCAAGGAACCCGATGTCATCGCTATCGCCGTCATTGCGCAGCTCCTGCAATTGAGGGGCCAATAGTCATGGGAAAAATACGCGCCTTTCGCGGTGAGATCCTTTCGGTCGGCACCGACCCGCGCGGCGATGCCCAGGCCGTGCGGCACGAGGATGACGGCCTGCTGGTGGTCGAAGACGGCATTATCGTCGCGCGCGGGGCCTATGCCGATCTGGGGGAGCAGTTCTCTGATGTGCCGGTGCAGGAGATCGCGGGCCTGATCGTGCCCGGCTTTATCGACGCGCATGTGCATTACCCACAGACCGACCGCATCGCCAGCCATGGCGAGCAATTGCTGGACTGGCTGGACCGGCACATATTTCCGGCGGAAAAGGCTTTCGTCGATCGGGCCTATGGCGATGAGGTCGCAGCCTTCTTCCTTGGCGAATTGCTGCGGAACGGCACCACCAGCGCGCTGGTCTATCCCACGGTGCACGAACAATCGGTCGATGCGCTGTTCGAAGCGGCTCTGGCACGCAACATGCGGATGGTGTCGGGCAAGGTATTGATGGATCTTGGCCCCGATGGGCTGCGCGACACGCCCGAAACCGCAAGGGGTGAAAGCGATGCGCTGATCCGCCGCTGGCGCGGGCGCGGGCGGCTGGGATACGCGGTTACCCCGCGTTTCATCCTGACCTCCAGTGACGAACAGCTGCATGTGACTGCCGGATTGCTGACCGATCATCCAGACGCGCTGCTGCACACCCATCTGGCCGAGAATTTGCACGAATGCGCCGCCGTGGCCGAGCGTTTTCCCGAAGCGGCCGATTACCTCGACGCCTATGACCGTTTCGGGCTCGTCACGGATCGATCGGTCTTCGCGCATGGCATCCATCTGAACGACAGGGCCTGCACGCGGCTGCATGAAAGCGGAGCGGGCATCGCGGTGTGCCCCAGTTCGAACCTGTTCCTCGGCTCTGGCCACTTCAATTTCGGGCAGGCGGACCGGCACGGGGTAAGGCTGGGGCTTGGCACCGATGTCGGAGCGGGAACGTCGTTTTCCATGCTCCATACCTCCGGCCTTGCCTATCAGGCGGCCTTGATGCGGGAGGACCGGCTCGACCCTTTCCGCGCATTGTGGCTGGCGACGGCGGGCAGCGCCGCGCTGATGCATATCGAGGATCGCGTCGGCGCGTTGGCTGAGGGGCAGGAGGCGGATTTCACCGTGCTGGACGCTGCGTCAACGCCGCTGCTCGCACGCCGCACCGCGGGCGCCACCCTTGCCGAGCGGCTCTTCGCTCTCCAGATCCTGGGGGACGACCGCGCCATCGCGGCCACCTATATCATGGGCGAATGCGCATGGCGCCGCCCCGAAAATTCCGACCATCGGAGAACAAATTGACCGTAACCGACGATTTCATCCGCGGGCTGCCCAAGGCCGAACTCCACCTCCATATCGAAGGCAGCCTTGAGCCTGAGCTGATGTTCGAGCTGTCGAAGCGCAACGGGATCGACATCCCCTATGCCAGCGTGGAGGAGGTGAAGGCGGCTTATGATTTCAGCCGTCTGCAGGACTTCCTCGACATCTATTACGCGGGCGCGAACGTGCTGCAGACCCGCGCCGATTTCCACGACATGGCGATGGCCTATTTCCGCCGCGCTGCCGCTGACGGGGTGATCCATGCGGAACTGATGTTCGACCCCCAGACCCACACCGATCGCGGCATCGCCTTCGAAGAGGTGATCGAGGGTCTGCTGTCGGCGCGGAAACAGGCCGAGGAAGAGCTGGGCATGTCGAGCCTGCTTATCCTGTGCTTCCTGCGCCACCTTTCGGAAGAGGCGGCGTTCGAGACATTGAAGATGGCCGAGCCTTGGATCGAGCATATCACCGCCGTCGGGCTCGACAGTTCGGAAGTGGGGCACCCGCCGATCAAATTCGCGCAGGTTTTTGCCGCGGCAAAGGAAAAGGGGCTCAAGATCACCGCCCACGCGGGTGAGGAAGGGCCGCCCGAATATGTCTGGCAGGCGCTCGATCAGCTGCATGTCGACCGCATCGACCACGGCAATCGCGCGCTGGAGGACGAAAAGCTGACCGAGCGGCTGGGAGAGGAGCAGATGACGCTGACGGTGTGTCCGCTCTCCAATCTCAAGCTTTGCGTCATCGACGATATCAAGGACCACCCCATCGACCGCATGCTGGAGGCGGGGCTGAAGGCGACACTGAATAGCGACGATCCGGCCTATTTCGGCGGCTATGTCGGCGATAATTACCGGGCCGTCGTCGATGCGCGGGGGCTGAGCCGCGACGATGTGATCGCCTTGGCGCGCAACAGCTTTACCGGCTCGTTCCTGCCTGCGGACAAGGCGGCGGCTCTGGTCGCAAAGCTTGACGCATATTTGGCGGCGCAGCCGTGATGCGCTCCTGGCGGCGGCTCCTCGCGGTTCTGGCTCTGGCCTTCATGGCCACAGGCGCGCAGGCGCAGGAAAGGCCCAAGATCATCATCGATGACGAGGGCTTTGCCCTGATGCACCTGATGCTGATCGAAAGCGACAAGGTCGATGTCGTTGGCCTGACCAGCGTATCGGGCAATGTCTGGGCCAATCGCGCCACCGCCATGCAGCTGAAAGGCCTTGAGATCACGCAGGACGAAGAGATCCCCGTCGCCGAAGGCGCGACCTTCCCCCTCGTCAATACAGAGGCGATGACCGACCGGTGGGAAGCGCTGTACGGCAAGCTCACCTGGAAGGGCGCGTGGATGAAGGAATGGGTCGAGCCGACGGTGCAGTCGACGCCCGCCTATTACGGCCCGCATGATCCGGTGGAGCTGCCCGGCGGCAATGCGAAATTGAAAAAATCGGACGAGATCGCGGCCAATTTCCTGATCCGCATGGTGCGCGAAAACCCGCACCAGATCACCATCGTTGCTTGCGGTCCGCTGACCAATCTGGCGCTGGCGCAAAGGCTGGACCCTGAATTCGCGTCGCTGGTGAAGGAGCTGGTCTATATGGGCGGCTCGCTCAATCCGCGGCAGGTGCTGGACAATGTCTCCGCCGATGAATTCGCGCGCGAATTCGTCAATTCGCCGCGCCGCGAATTCAACGCCCGTTTCGATCCCGAGGCCGCCAGCATCGTCTCACGCGCGCCATGGCCGAAACTGGTGATGATCCCGTCCGATCCGTCGACCGGCGCGCAGCTCACGCCCGAACTGATCGCGCGCATGGCAAAGGTCGCCACGCCAGAGGTCGCCGAATTCATCTCCGGCATGGAGACTGGCTTTCCGATGTGGGACGAGATCGCCGCCGCCTATGTCCTCGACCCGTCGCTGGAGACCGAGGGCGACGATCTTTATGTCGATTACAACACCCAGTTCGGGCCGGGCTATGGCGATACGCTGAGCTGGCGCGAACATTACCAGCCGGGGCTGGGCGAGCAAAAGGCGCATGTCGTGCGCGCCATCGATGCGCAAAAGCTGGAAGCGATGATGGTGGAAGCCATGGCCGAAGGTAATACGGCGGCTCGCTAATGCGCTGGCGGGCGGTATTGGCCGGTTCGGCTTTGCTGGACGCCTTGCGAGATCACGATCCGCATGTGGCGGGCACTTTCCCGCTGGGTCTGGACCTGCGGAGTAGCGATATCGATCTGCTCTGTCATGCGCCCGATGGCGATGCGTTTGCGCGCTTGTTGTGGGGTGTTGCCAGCGGCTACCCCGATTTCACCATGCGGCAATGGACAGGCGGCACGCGGGCCGTGATCGCCAGCTTCACCATTGATGATCTGCCCTTCGAAATATTCGGCGATCCGCGTCCGGTGGAAAGCCAGGAAGGCTGGCTGCATTTCACTGTCGAGCAGCGATTGCTGGAACTGGGCGGTGATCGCTTTCATGCCGCGGTGATGGCTACCCGGCAGACGGGGGCAAAGACCGAGCCTGCATTCGCGCAGGTGCTGGGGGTCGAGGGTGATCCCTATGCGGCGCTGGCCGCTTTGTCCGCAAAGAGCGACGCGGTGCTGGGGCGGTTGCTGGCTACTGCCGGTTTCACCCCGCAGGCTGGATGAGGTCCCACTTGTTGCCGTAAAGATCGGCGAATACCGCGACCGTGCCATATGGTTGCTCTGCCGGTTCGCGCAGCACGCGCAAACCCTTGGCGCGCCAGTCGGCGAGGTCGCGGGCGATATCGTCGGTCTCAAGGAAAAAGCCGACGCGGCCGCCCGCCTGATGGCCGATTTGCGCTACCTGTTCTTCGCCCGACGCCCGTGCCAGCAGCAGCGAAGCGCCTGTCCCCGGCGATACCACGACCCAGCGTTTCTCCGCCGAAAGCCTTGTATCCTCGACCAGCGTGAACCCCAGAGTGCCGACGTAAAAGGCCAGCGCCTCGTCGTAATCGCGCACCAGCAAGGTCGCGAGGGCGAGGCGCCGGGCCATGGTCAGACGTCCGACTTGCCGAGCCAGTGCTCGTTCGCGGGCGGGATATAGCTGATGATGCGGTCGAGGAGGACTTCGGGGTCCTTTTCCACC
Organism: Croceicoccus mobilis; assembly: GCF_001661965.1. GTDB lineage: Bacteria > Pseudomonadota > Alphaproteobacteria > Sphingomonadales > Sphingomonadaceae > Croceicoccus > Croceicoccus mobilis. The sequence continues at coordinate 76,134 of NZ_LYWZ01000023.1, read as the reverse complement.
AGCAGCATGGAACGGTGCTTGGGCTGGAGGAAGCCTTCCTCCACCACCTTGTCGATCAGTGTTTTGAGGCCATCGAAGATGTCGCCCACGTCCAGCAGACCTACCGGCTTGTCGTGATAGCCCAGCTGCGACCAGCACCATGCCTCGAACATTTCCTCGAACGTGCCGATGCCGCCGGGCAGGGTGACGAAACCATCGGCGAGGTTCGCCATCATCGCCTTGCGCTCGTGCATGGTCTTCACGACATGCAGCTCGGTGATGCCCTGGTGGTCGCGCTCGCGGGCGCGCAAAGCTTCGGGGATGACGCCGATGACTTCGCCGCCGGCACCGCAGACCGCATCGGCGATCACGCCCATCAGCCCGACCTTGCCCCCGCCATAGACGAGCCCGATGCCGCGCTTGGCCAGCAGCGTGCCGAATTCATGGGCGATTTCCGAATACACAGGAAGGCGGCCCGGCGAGGAGCCGAGGTAGACGCAAATTCTCATGGGGAGGATTACTTTCGCGAGAGGGAGGGGAGGGAGGGTATCAGGAAAGTCGTTCGGGGACCGATTGCGCTTCCTCGATAATGGCTTCGCGCGTGCCGACCGATTCCCACGGGAAGACGAACCAGCGCTTGTCTTCGGCCCGGTCGATCATGTCCGCCCACATGTCGACGCTTACGCTGGAGGACTGGTTGTTGATGACCACGGCGTAGCGCATGTTCGCCGTCTCGCAGCCGCCTTCGCCAAGCCGCTCGCGGATATAGGCTATGGTGCCGCCTGAATCGTTGATGTCGTCGACAAAGAGCATCTTGGTGCCCTCGGCGGTCATGCTCGCCACCCTGGCCAGCAGTTCGTCGGCGAAACCGGGCACTTTCGACGAATGGTCGATGGAAAGCATCGGTAGTTCCAGCTGATGCGAGATATAGACCGCAGGCACCAGCCCGCCGCGCCCCACGCCGATGATGAAATCGGGCTTCCAGTCGCCGTCTGCCACCTGCCGCGACAATTCGCGCACCTTGGCGAGGAAGTCCTCGTAATATTCGAGGTAGTGGAGTTGCGGTTCGCCCGTCTCCGTTGTGGACGTGTCGCTCATGCGATTGTCGCTCCTGCTGGCGGCGTGATCAGATTCGCCTCGCAGAGTATCGGCTGCGGCTGGCGGGGGCAATTTGCCGGGCTGCGGTTTTGCCCATCGCTCACTCTGGCAATGGGGCGGGCGGATAGGCGAGGCGGCTAAACCCGTTCTCGATCTCGCCCAGCACCATCGCCCCGGCGTACGACGGGGTGCGGGCAGAGGCGGTGCACAGCGCCAATGTCATCGGCCTGAGCAGCGGATCGGAAATGCGGGTGAAGGCAAGGAGGCCGCGCTGAAGTTCGGTCATCACATCCAGCGACGTCAATATGCCCACGCCTGCGCCCTGAAGCACCATGGAGGTGATGAACTGGATATTATCCGACGTGGCTTTCCTTTCCAGCGCGACATTGGTCGCCGCTTCCAGCACGGCGACCTGCTGCCATACGGCCAGCGGCTGCGACGGGGCGATCACCGGCTCGCCGACGCAGGTGGAGAAGCGCGCCTCTGCCAATCCGTCGAAACGGTGGCCGCGCGGAGTGATGAAACCCAGTTCGACGTCGACAAAGGCGCGCACGGTCAGGTCGCGATAGGAATTGGGTTCGAACAAAATGCCGAAATCGACATCGCCATCGGATATGGCGCGGCGCACGTCATCATTGCCCAGCACCCGCACGCCCACGGTGACGCCGGGATAGCGCTGCTGGATCTGGTGGATGGTCTCAGGGATGTAACCCTTGGCCAGCGCATCGATGATCGCGATTTCGACATGACCGCGTTTGAGGCCCTTCAGATCCTCGATCCGGGCGCGCAGGCTGCTCATCCCCTGCTGCCAGCCGATGCCCGATGGCATCATCATCTCGCCCGCCGCGGTCAGCTTCAGCCCGGTGGGGAGCCGTTCGAACAGCTTGGTGCCAAGCTCTGCCTCGACATTCAGGATCTGCCGGTCGATGGCAGAGGCGGAGACGTTCAGCTCATCGGCTGCCTTGCGGATCGAACCGAGGCGACCGACTGCGAGGAAATAGCGCAGGAAACGGGAAAAGGCGGGCATGGGGTGGTGCTCCGATCCGAAAAAGGGGGTGCGCTCATTTTTGCAACGATGCGTGGGATTCATTGCATTTGCGCGGGTAGAGTCAAGTGCCCTAGGAACGCCGCGGCCTTCGGCATCGCTCCCTCTCTGATGCCGGGTGCTTGCCGTGACCAGGGATTACAGGTTTCGCAGCGGGGGACGCGCTGCAGATGGGACTTATCATGGGGGTTCGGGCTTTGAGCGCGATAGCAGGGACTGATGCTGGCCAGCGGGTATTACCCGCGGCAGTCGCGCTTTGTCCGATTTCCATGATCTCCCTGGTCACGGCATCCTTTATTTCCGACACGACCGGCCAGACGCAGTGAGGCGTGCCATTGCCGCCCTTATGACCAGCGCGATGCTTGCCGTGCCCAGTGCCGCCATGGCCGACAGCGCGAGCGAGGCCGAGGCGGCGAAAGTCTTCGACACCATCCGCGAAGAACCGCAGATGCTGCGCATGTTCCTGCAGGCGATGCCCAAGGGTGCGGACCTGCACAATCACCTTTCCGGCACGCCATCGGCGGAAGACTACCTCGGCTGGGCTGCGGCAGAAGGCTATTGCGCCGATCCCGCTACGCTCGGTCTCGTCCCCGCTCCTTGCGAGGGCGCGGACAAGATCGGGCGCATCGCGGCGGAGCGGCCCTTCCTCTATGCCCGGCTCATCGACCGGCTTTCGACCCGCGGCTGGCAGGCCGGGGTGGATAGCGATGAGGTTACCGGGCACACGCAGTTCTTCAAGAGCTTCGACCTGTTCGGCATGGTCGCGCGTGACAACGTCGCGCCAATGATGATGGTCGCGCTGCGCACGGCGGCGGGCGACAATCTCACCTATCTCGAACTGATGCATAATCCGGTCGTGATGGGGCCCTATGTCATGGGCGCTTCCGCCGATCCGCTGGGGGAAGCGGATCTGGCGGCATGGCTCGACCGTGAGATCCCGGCAATCGCACCCCACATCGCCGCCGCGCGCAGCGAACTGGATGCCGAGGAAGCGGAGACGCGCACGGGGCTGGGCTGCGGCACGGAGGGTGCCGAGGCGGCCTGCGATGTCGCCATCCGCTATCTGGGCAGTGCACTTCGCGCCTTGCCGCCGCAGCAGGTGTTTCGCTCGCTGCTGTTCTCCTTTGCCCTGTCCGATGCCGATCCGCGTTTCGTTGGCGTGAATATCGTCATGCCCGAGGACTGGGCCGTGGCGATGCGCGACTATGACCTCCACATGGCGATGTTCCGCCTGCTGGAGGAACGCTACCCCGATGTGCATGTCACCATGCACGCCGGAGAGCTGGCGTTCGGGCTGGTCCCGCCTGCCGCGATGAAAGACCATATGGCCAAGGCTATCGCCAGCGGCGCCGAGCGTATCGGCCATGGCACCGGCATCGCCTATGAGGCTGACGCACCCGCGACTCTGGCCCGAATGGCGAGCGAGGGCATTGCGGTCGAGGTGAACCTGACCAGCAATGCCGTCATCCTTGGGGTCGAGGGGGATGAACATCCCATCGATCTTTATCGCAGCTTTGGCGTGCCGGTGACGCTTTCAACTGACGATCAGGGCATATTGCGCACCGATCTCACCGGCGAATACGAGCGCGCGGTCACAGAACACGGATTCGATTATGCCGCGATGAAGCAAGTTTCGCGCAATGGGTTGGAATACGCTTTCCTGCCCGGTACCAGCCTGTGGCGCGACGGCAACGTAGGGACGCCAATCGACGCGTGCAGCGCAACATTCGTATCTCGCATGTGCAAAACAGCATTAGCAAATAGCGAGAAGGCTCGCCTTCAACTCGCATTGGAGCAAGAATTCGAGGAATTCGAACGGTCGTCTGCGCGCTTTGCCGGCGCAGCATACGAAGCCGGGTCGGAGTAGAAAGAGGCGGCCGGGGACTAGGCTGCCGGAAATACCAGAGAACGCATCGCGGCAATGTATCGCAGGTGCGAGCACGTCCCGGGGAGGGGGCCTGCACAATCGGGCAACGGACATCAGGCCCGGCAGCAAGGGAAAAGACTTCCCCCTGCCGGTTTCATGGGGGACCCCAAAATGAATTTCACTGCGATCGAATTTGAAGGGAATAAGCGTCGGGGCAGCCGCATGCTGGCAGCTGCGGGCGCATTGCTGGCCTGCACCGCGCTGACCGTGCCGGCCATGGCGCAGGACGCGGAAGAGGAAGAGGAAACCGGCGAAATCGTCGTGACCGGCGCTTTGGGCGCTCTTCCGGTGCAGGACGTCGGCTCGGTCTTCGGTTTCGACAAGACGCTGGTGGAAACGCCGCGTTCGGCCTCGTCGATCAGCTCCGAGCAGATGGAGCGTTTCGGCATCACCGACATCTATGACCTGATGGCGCAGACGCCCGGCACCTTCACCAACTCGTTCTTCGGCGTCGGCGGCGCGCTCGACATTCGCGGCACTCCGGGCGAAGTCTATTTCCGCGGCGTGCGTCGTCTCGACAACCCCGGCAACTATCCCACCCCGATCGCCGCGGCAGAGCGCATCGACATCGTGCGCGGCCCCGCCTCGCCGATCTTCGGTCCGTCGAAGACCGGCGGCTACATGAACTTCGTGCCCAAATCGGGCCGCGCGCAGGGCGGCTCGTACCTCTCCAGCCCCGAGGGCGAAGTCTCGGTCACGACCGGCAGCTGGGAAAAGATGGTCCTGTCGGCCAATCTTCGCGGTCCGGGCAGCATCGGCGCCCAGGAGTTCGGCTACAGCCTTTATGCTGAAGTCGAGGATTCGGGTTCGTATTATCGCAACATGAGCACCAAGCAGACCATTCTGCAGGGCTCGTTCGATACCGACATCACGCCTGACCTGCGCCTTGAATTCGGCGGCATGTACCAGAACTACAAGGGCCAGCAGAACGGTGGCTGGAACCGCCTGACGCAGGACCTCGTCGACAACGGCACCTATATCACCGGTTCGGCGCAGCCCATCGACATGGATGGCGACGGCCAGCTTTCGCAGGGTGAGATCAATGCGGTGATCGATGGCGGCCTGTCGATCTTCGGCGGCTTTGGCTGCGGCAATTTCAGCCCGTTCGCAACCGCGTTCACCGATGAGTGCTTCACCTCGACCTATCCGGCACTGGCGCTGACCGACACCGGCACGACGAAGCTCAGCCGCCGGAACACGCTGACCGGCACGGACGACCGGCTCGATAACCGCTCGACCACGCTCTATGCCGATTTCATCTGGGAAGGTCCGGCCGACCTCGAGATCAAGAACCAGATGTTCTATGACAGCTACGAGAACTACAATACCAACGCCTACGGCTTCTCGCAGTTTCACGACAGCTATGTCTTTGAAAACAAGCTCGTCGTCGCGAAGAAGCTGATGACGGACATGGGGACGTTCTCGTTCCAGTTCTCGCCTTCGATCCGTTACACGGATTTCAAGCATGGCGAGGATTTCAACTACGAATATTTCCACCGCGTCGACCTGACCACGGGCTATACTCCGCTGTCGGATCGCCTGCTCTCGCTCGAATGCGACTGCAATTACACCAGCTATGTGTCGGGCAATTACACCGATTACGCGCTGGCCGGCCTTGCCGATTTCGATTTCGACTTCGGGCTCAACATCACGCTGGGCGCGCGTTACGACTGGCTGGACGGGGAATCCTATTACAACATCCCCAAGATGGAATCGGACCCGGGCTATGCGGGCGCCAAGGACAAGGACGGCGACTGGTCGTGGTCGGCCAGCGCGTCGTACAAGCTGCCCTTCGGCCTGATCCCCTATGTCACCGCCGCGCGTCAGTCGGTCGTGATCGCGGGCCAGGGCGCAGAGCTTGACCCCGACAACCTCGTTGCCGGTACCTGGCTGTCGGCCTCGAAGCTGTATGAAGGCGGCGTAAAGGGCAGCTGGCTGGGCGACACGCTCTATGCCGCCGTCTCAGTCTACAAGCAGGAGCGTACCGACTACTCCTCGCAGTCGATCACGGTGAACCAGGCCGTCGAGACCAAGGGCCTCGAAGCGGAATTCCGTTACTCGCCCACCGACAACCTGCTGCTGACCGGCGCCTATACGCGGACCAAGGTGTTCAACCTCACCGGTCTCAACGATGGCGTGTTGTTCAGCTTCTTCGGTATCGAAGACCTCGTGAACGTGTCGGATCCGACGCTGTATCTGGGCGGTCAGCCGATCGGCCTCGTCCCGATCAGCTCGAAGGCCGAAAGCCGCCGCGCCGGTATCCCGACGAACCTGTACTCGCTCACCGGCACGTACAAGTTCGACTTCGGCCTGGCCCTGAACGCCGCCGCTTCCTTCGTCGATTCGGTCTATTCGGGCCAGTCGCGCGCGGTGAAGCTGCCGGGCTATACGCTGGTGGACGTGGGCGCGACCTATGAAACCGGCCCGTGGCTGTTCCGCGTCGTCGTGAAGAACGCAACGAACGAGGATTACTTCCGCGCGAACTTCACCGAGCTGTTCGGCTCGACGATCGCCCTGCCTGAAAAGCCCCGCAGCTATCAGGCATCGCTCGTCTTCAAGTTCTGATGTTGATCCGGGCGCCGGGGCCATCACGGCTTCGGCGCCCGCTTTCGATGCGAAGGGCCCGCCCGCTCTTCGCATCACCAGCTTTCCCAAGGATGCGCTCATGAAGCGGCTTACCCGCGCCATCGCCGCCGCCGCGGCCCTCTTCGCCCTTACGACGCCCGCCTATGCCACGCCCGAAGAGGACGTGGCCAAGGTGCTCGAAACCTGCCAGCCCGCCGCCCCGTGCGAAACGCCGCTGCCGGTGAAGATGGTCATCGTCTCGCTGTTCGAGATCGGCGATGACGAAGGCGATGTCGCGGGCGAGTTCCAGCTGTGGCGGGAACGCCGCGGGCTCGATACGCGCATTCCTTTCCCGCAGTCGTTCCACGACCTCTACTATAATCCCGAAACGCAGGTGCTGGGCATGGTGACCGGCATCGGCACCGCGCGCTCCACCTCCGCCACCATGGCGCTGGGCCTCGATGACCGTTTCGACCTGACGCAAAGCTATTGGCTGGTCGCCGGCATCGCCGGGATCGACCCCGAAGACGCATCCATCGGCAGCGCCGCATGGGCGCGCTATCTGGTCGATGGCGACCTCGCACACGAAATCGATCCGCGTGAAATTCCGGCCGACTGGAAGTTCGGCTATTTCCCGCGCCACACCAAGGGGCCCAATGACCGCACCACACCTGTCGATCCTTCGGGTGGAGAGATGTTCCAGGTGAACCCTTCGCTCGTCGCTTGGGCCTATGAGCTGACCAAGGACATCGAGCTTCCCGACGACGAGGCCATCGCCGAAGAGCGCTCCCACTACACCGGCTATCCCAATGCGCAGAAGCCGCCTTTCGTGCTGGAGGGCGAGCAGCTTGCCGCCATGACCTTCTGGCACGGCAAGCTGATGACCGACTGGGCCAATGAGTGGGTCGATTACTGGACCGAAGGGAAGGGTGAATTCGTGACCTCCGCGATGGAGGATACAGGCGTGATGACCGCGATGACTTACCTCGATCGCGTTGGCCGTGCCGACAAGGACCGCATGCTGGTGCTGCGCGCAGGCAGCAATTTCACCATGCCCCCGCCGGGCGTGGATGCCGCGACCTACCTGCTGGGTGAAAACGAGGGCTATGCCGGGCTGAAGGCATCGGTCGAGAGCCTGTATATCGTCGGCTCGAAAGTGGTCGATACGATCCTTTCCGATTGGGACCATTACGCCGAGAACACGCCCTGAGGGGGACCGCGTGCCGCTGACGATCATTCGCGGGGCGACGCTGGCCTGCATGGACGATGCCCGCCGGGAGATCGCGGATGGCGTGCTGCTGGTGCGCGATGGCGTGATCGCGGGCGTTGGCGGCGCGGATGATTTCGCCAAAGAGATCGCGAGCGCGGACGAGGTGATCGAGGCTTCGGGCTGTGTCGTCACCCCCGGCCTCGTCAACACGCACCACCATCTCTACCAGAGCCTGACGCGCGCCGTGCCGGGTGCCGAAAGCGCATCGCTGTTCGGCTGGCTCAAGCGTCTCTATCCGATCTGGGCGGCCTATACGCCCGATGACGTGTTCGCAGCCGTGCAACTGGGCCTGGCCGAACTCGCCCTGTCGGGCTGCACGATGAGCAGCGACCATCATTATATCTACGCCGACGGGGTGACGCTGGACGACACGATCCATGCCGCCGCCGGGACCGGCATGCGCTTTCACGCCACACGCGGTTCGATGAGCTTGGGCGAGAGCGACGGCGGCCTGCCGCCCGATTCCGTGGTGGAGGACGAGGACGCGATCCTTGCCGACACGATCCGCGTGATCGACCGGTTTCACGACGGGTCCGATGGGGCCATGCTGCGCGTCGCGGTCGCGCCCTGTTCGCCGTTTTCGGTGACGCGCGAGCTGATGCGCGAATCCGCCCTGCTGGCGCGTGACAAGGGCGTGATGCTGCACACCCATCTGGCCGAGGACGCGGATGATGTTCGCTACTCGATTGAAAAATTCGGCTGCCGTCCGGGTGAATATGCCCAAGAGCTGGGCTGGACAGGCGATGATGTCTGGCACGCCCATTGCGTGCAACTGGACGCTGACGAAATCGCCCTGTTCGCCCGCACGAAAACCGGCGTGGCGCATTGTCCGTGTTCCAATTGCCGCCTTGGCTCCGGGATCGCGCCGGTGCGGGCGATGTGCGATGCGGGTGTGCCGGTGGGTTTAGGCGTCGATGGCAGCGCCAGCAATGACAGCGGCAATCTGCTGCAAGAGGCGCGGCAGGCCATGCTGTTGCAGCGCGTGGAGAATGGTGCCGACCGCTTCGACCCGCGAGAGGCGCTGTGGCTGGCGACACGCGGCGGGGCGCAGGTTCTGGGACGCTATGACTGCGGATCGCTGGAGGTCGGCAAGCGTGCCGATCTCGCCGTCTGGGACATGGGCGGCGTCGATACGGCAGGCGCATGGGACCCGATCGCCGCGCTCGCCCTCTGCCCGCCGCCAAAGGCGCGCGACGTCATGGTGGAGGGGCGCTGGACGGTCCGCTCCGGTCATCTGGCGCAGGTGGACGCAGAGGCCATTGTGAAAGCCGCCAACAGATCCCGCGCCCGCCTGATGGAGATGTTCTGAATGAGCGATTTCGCCCAGACGCTGGAGGAGGGCGGCACCCCGCCCTCGGCCAAGGATTATCGCGGCATAATGTCGCCCGAACAGGCGCGCGATCCCGAATATTTCCCCGGCCTCGCCATCGCGGTGCCGCTGGGCATCCAGCATGTGTTGGCGATGTTCGTGTCAAACCTTGCGCCTGCGATCATTGTCGCGGGTGCGGCAGGGTTCGGGTACGGGTCGGACGATCCATCGCCGATGATCTACATGATCCAGATGGCAATGCTGTTCGCAGGGATCGCCACGCTGTTCCAGACGATCGGCGCAGGGCCAATGGGCGCGCGCCTGCCGATCGTGCAAGGGACGAGCTTTGCCTTCCTGCCCATCATGATCCCCATTGTCGCGGGGCAGGGCGTGGCGGGCATGGCGGCGCTGACTACGGGGGCATTGTTTGGCGGGCTCTTCCACATGTCGCTGTCATTGGTGGTCGGGAAGATACGCTTTGCGCTGCCGCCCTTGGTGACGGGGTTGGTGGTGCTGATGATCGGCCTCTCGCTGATGCGGGTGGGGGTGCAATATGCTGCTGGCGGACTGCCGGCGGACCGGCCTGATTATGGCGCGGGGATCGGCTGGATGCTGGCAGGGACGGTGGCCTTCGTGACGCTGGGCCTGTGCTTTTTCGCGCGCGGCATCTGGGCGACGGCGGCGGTGCTGATCGGGTTGATCGCGGGCTATGGCGTGGCGGCATTACTTGGCCGGGTGTCGCTCGATCCCGTGGCGCAGGTCGGCTGGGTGGCGTTGCCCGATCCGTTTCGTTTCGGCTTTGCCATTTCGGCGTCGGCCATCCTCGGTTTCTGCCTGATGGGAGTCGTTTCGGCCATCGAAACGGTGGGCGACGTTTCCGGCATTTGCGAAGGCGGTGCGGGGCGCGAGGCAACTGACAAGGAGCTTTCAGGCGCGACCATGGCCGATGGCTTCGGCACGGCCCTCGCCGCGATTTTCGGGGCATTGCCCAATACCAGCTTCAGCCAGAACGTCGGCCTTATCGCGATTACCGGGGTGATGAGCCGCCATGTCGTCACCGTGGGCGCGGTGTTCCTGATCATTGCGGGCTTCGTGCCGAAGATCGGCGCGCTCGTTACCACCATCCCGATCGAGGTGCTGGGCGGCGGGGTCATCGTGATGTTCGGCATGGTCGCCTCTGCGGCGCTGTCGATCCTGCAATCGGTGACTTGGAGCCAGCGCAACATGCTCATCTTCGGCATTGCGCTGTCGGTGTCGCTGGGCTTGCAGCTTGAGCCTGCGGCGCTGTCCCATGCGGGAGAGACATGGGGCGTGCTGCTGGGATCGGGAGTGCTGCCCGCTGCCGTGATCGCGGTGGTGCTGAACCTGATCGTGCCGGGGCGCGAGGCTTAGCCTACCATTCACGGGCAGCGGTAATCGGCTCTGTCAGGCGCAGGACTGCCGCATCGGCATCCAGTTCGACCATGCCGCCGCTGGGCAGGGACACTTGCGCGCGGACATGACCGATATTCGCGCCCGTCACGACCGGCACGCCAAGGCTGCCCAGATGTTCGGCATAGATCTGCGGCAGGGTCAGGCCGGTATAGCCTTCGACATCGGCGCGGCAATTGGTGCACTGGCCAAAGATTACGCCCGACACCTGCCCCAGCACGCCTGCCAGCGCCAGCTGCGTCAGCATGCGGTCGATGCGGTATTCGTCCTCGCCCACATCCTCCAGAAACAGGATCGCACCGGTGAAATCGGGCAGCCATTTGGTGCCCATCAATGTCGATAGCACCGTCAGATTGCCGCCCAGCAGTCGCCCGCGGGCCTTGCCCGGCGACAGCGTGACAGGCGGCGCGCTTCCTTCGCGCTTTAGCGCGATGGTCGGGGTTTCTGCGGCAAAGGCCAGGCGCCAGAAGCTTTCCCAACTGGGATTGGGCCAGCTCGATGCGCCATTGGGGGCGTGCAGCGTGGCAAATCCTGCCCGCCTCGCAATGGCAAGGTGCAGGGCGGTGATGTCGGAAAAGCCGATCAGCAGCTTGGGATGGGCGCGCACCGCTTCCCAATCCACCAGCGGCAGCATGCGCGCGCTGCCCCAGCCGCCGCGCACGGCGAAGATGGCGCGTACTTGCGGGTCGGCGACCATGGCGTTGTAATCGGCGGCGCGCTGCGCATCGGTTCCCGCCAGATAGCCGTGCCGCGCTTCCACATTGGCGCCGACCTTTGGCACCAGTCCCATGCCGCGAATGGTGTAAAGCACCCGCTCGATCCCGGCGGGATCGTCGAGATGGCTGGCCGGTTCGATCACGCCCACCACATCGCCGGGGCGCAGGGGCAGGGGTTTTAGGGGCAGGGGTTTTGCCGGATTTGCGCGCGGCAGCGCAGGGATCGGCAGCGCCAATGCGCCCCCGACAAGGGCCGCGCCCAATGCTGCGCGGCGGGTCAGCACCGTCAGGCGGCGCGGTCCTCTAGCGCGCCGCGGTCGAGAATCACGACTTCGCGGCGCGAGGGAAGGTCTATCAGCCCTTCGTTCTTCATACGGGTGAACTGGCGGCTCACCGTCTCGATCGTCAGGCCCAGCACATCGGCGATCTGCTGGCGCGAGAGCGGCAGGGTCAGGGCCGCGCCATTGTCAGTGGCACTGTTCACGCCCAGTCGGTCGACCATTTCAAGCAGGAAGGCGGCCAGCTTCTGCTCCGCGTTCATGCGGCCAAGCAGCAGCATCCAGCGGCGCGTGCGATCAAGCTCTGCCAGCGTGCGTTCGAGCAGGCGATGTTCGAGCCGCGGATGTTCGCGGGCGAAACGGTCGAAATCGCGGCGCTCGAACACGCAGACCTGCGCCTCGGTCAGCGCCTCCACGCCATAAGGCGTGGTCTCGCCAAAGGGGCGGCCAAGGAAATCGGACGGATAGGTCAGACCCAAAATCTGTTCGCGCCCGTCGGACGTCTGGGTCGAGAGCTTGAGCACGCCATCAATCACATTGGCGACCAAAACCGCTTCATCGCCTTCCCACAATAGCTGTTCGCCCGGTGCCAGCGTACGGCGGCGACCGATGGTGTTGAGAAGGTCGATTTCCTGATTTTCGAGATCGGCGCAAATCGCCCGATTGCGGATGGCGCAAGTATCACAAAAATGGCGCGTGCGCTGTTGGGTCGAGGCCGTCATGCCCGCTGCCTTAGCTGCAAGTGCGAAATATTTCCAGCCAAAGGCGGTGAAATCGGCCTATTTCAGGGCATAGACAAAGGTCGCAAAAGCATTAACCGAGCAAGCTTTTGAAACGGCGCGAACTATTCATCCAGCTCTTTGAAACGACCATAGCCGCCGCGGAAGAAAAGCAGTGGCCCGACGTCACGTTCGGTCGTCAGGTTGATCACGCGGCCCAGCACGATGAAATGATCGCCCGCATCGATCTCTGCGTCGATGGCGCATTCGATATAGGCGACCACGTCATCCAGCACCGGCATGCCGTTTTCCGTAAGCCGATGGGCAACATCGTGGAACTTGTCCTCACGCCGGCTGGCGATGCGGCCGCACAGGTCCAGCTGGTCCTCGCCCAATACGTTGACGCAAAACTGCCCGCATTCGCGCACCTGTGGCCAGCTGCCCGAACCCTTGCCGATATAGAACGCGACCAGCGGCGGATCCAGCGAGACCGAGCCGAACGAGCCGACGACGATGCCCACCGCGCCGTTGCTGGCATGGCTGGCGGTGATGACGCAGACTCCGGTGGGATAATTGCCCAGCACATCGCGGAAATGCGCGGGGTCGATCTCTACATCCACATTCGGTCCGTCCTGCGGCATCTTTGCTCCTGTTGGCCTGTCGTCGCTGGCGGTCTAGCGGCTCTCATTCGGTGGTGCCAGCCCCGGCGCGCTGCATGTGCGCTTTTCTTGACGGGCCGGGCAGGCTAGGCGCTTTTTCCATGATCCTTTCCCTCTCGTTGCGCCGCTTCCTGGCCCTTTTGTTCGCGGTTCCCCTGCTGGCCTGTTCGGGCGGTGCCAGCGATGACGGTAAACATGGGGGGCCCGTCGTGCTGGCGGCAGCATCCATGCATGACGCGCTGGAAGAGGCCGCGGATGAATGGGCAGGCCAGGGGCATGCGCGGCCCGTCCTCTCCTTTGCGGCAAGTTCGGCCATGGCCCGCCAGATCGAGGCGGGAGCGCCCGCGGATATGTTCGTGTCTGCCGACGAGGCATGGATGGACGAGTTGGAGGAGGGCGGTTTCATCCGGGATGGCAGCCGCGCGGTGATGGCGACCAATGCGCTGGTGCTGATCGGGCCGTCCGATGGCTCGTTGACGCTCGATCCTGTATCGGGGTTCGATCTGGCCGATGCGCTGCATGGTGGACGACTGGCCGTGGCGGAAACCGAGAGCGTGCCCGCAGGCCGCTATGCAAAGGCTGCGTTGAGCCAGCTGGGTGTCTGGGACAGCGTGAAAGACAGGCTGGCTCCTGCCGAGAATGTGCGTGCCGCGCTGCTGCTGGTCGCGCGCGGGGCCGCGCCTTTGGGCGTGACCTATGCGACCGATGCCGCATCCGAACCCAGGGTGCGCGTTGTCGGCACGTTCCCGGCGCACAGCCATCCTGCCATCCGCTATCCGGTGGCCATGGTGGCGACGTCGAAAGCGGCGGAGGCGGCGGATTTCCGCGATTACCTGCTGTCGGATGCCGGGCAGGCCGTGCTGGCCGGCCATGGCTTCGGCCCGGCTGAGCAGGCTGCGCACGACTGATGCTTTCGCCGACCGAATGGCAGATCGTCGCGCTTTCGCTGAAGGTCAGCGTGGTGGCGATCGCCTGCGTGCTGCCGCTGGCGTTCGCCCTGGCATGGGTGCTGGCCCGGAAACGCTTTCCCGGCATGCTGCTGCTCGATGCGCTGGTGCATTTGCCGCTGGTGCTGCCGCCGGTGGTCACGGGCTGGCTGCTGCTGCTTTCGTTCGGGCCGAGGGGACCGGTGGGGCGGCTGTTGAATGATGCTTTCGGGCTGGCGTTCTCGTTCCACTGGACAGGGGCGGCGCTGGCGGCGGCGGTCATGGCGCTGCCTTTGATGGTGCGGGCGATCCGCTTGTCGATAGAGGCGATCGACACGCGGCTGGAAAGCGCGGCGCGCACATTGGGCGCAGGGCCGTGGGAGGCGTTTCGCCGCGTGACCCTGCCTTTGGCCGCGCCGGGAGTGCTGGCCGCGCTGGTGCTGGGGTTCGCGCGATCCATTGGCGAGTTCGGCGCGACGATCACCTTTGCCGCGAATATTCCGGGCGAAACGCGCACCCTGCCGCTGGGCATCTACACCGCACTGCAAGTGCCGGGCGGCGAGACGCAGGTCACGCGGCTGGCGCTGGTGTCGGTGGCGTTGTCGCTGGGCGCGCTGGTGGTGTCGGAATGGCTGGCGCGGCGGGGCGCTGCGGGTGAGCGAAAGGGCCATGTGCTGTGAGCGTTTTCGATATCGACATCACGGTGAAACGGCCCGGCAGGCGGATCGCTTTGTCGCTGCAGGCAGATGAATCCGTGGTCGCCATCACCGGCCCGTCTGGCATCGGCAAGACCAGCGTTCTGGACGCGATCGCGGGATTGCTGCGCCCGCTGGAGGGACGCATCGCGGTCGCCGGGCGCGTTTTGTTCGATCGGGCATCGGGCATCGACCTGAAACCCGAGGAGCGCGGCTGCGGCTATGTGTTTCAGGACAGCCGCCTGTTTCCGCATCTGACGGTCGAACAGAACCTGACCTTCGGCCTGCGCCATGCGGAAGGGGAGGCGCTGACGACGCTGGCGGAATGCGCGGACCTGCTTGGCATCGCGCATTTGCTGGCGCGGCGGCCGCGTGCGTTGTCGGGTGGTGAGACGCGGCGCATCGCCATTGGGCGGGCTTTGCTGCGCGGGCCGCGGTTCCTTTTGCTGGACGAGCCGCTGGCCTCGCTGGACGATGACCGCCGCGAGGGGATCTTGCAGGTGATAGAGCGGATACGCGACCGCTTTGCCCTGCCGATGCTTTATGTCAGCCACAACCCCGAAGAGGTGCGGCGACTGGCTGGCAAAGCGGTCGCGCTATGATCTAAGCAGCCCGGTTTCAGGCCGCCCGGTTTCAGTCCGCCCAGTATCAGGCAGCAATGCGGTAAGGCTCGATCTCGCCTGCGAGATAGAGCTTCTTCGCCTTCGCGCGGCTCAATTTGCCCGACGAAGTGCGCGGCAGCGTGCGCGGCGGGACCAGTTCGACGACGCAGTTCATGCCGGTGATCGAACGCACCTTGTCGCGGATCTGGTCGTGCAGCTTCACGCGCTCCACCGGATCGGAAATGCGGCAATGGACCAGCACGGCCGGGACTTCCTCGCCATTATCCGACTGCACGGCAAAGGCGGCAATGTCGCCCTGGTGGAAACCGGGAAGCTGTTCGACGGCCCACTCGATATCCTGCGGCCAATGGTTCTTGCCATTGATGATGATCATGTCCTTCGCACGGCCGACGATGAACAGATAGCCATCGGCCATATAGCCCATGTCGCCTGTATCCAGCCATCCGCCGACAAGGCACGCCTCGGTCGATTCGGGATCGCGGAAATAGGAGTGCATGACGCTGGGGCCCGCGCACCAGACCTTGCCGATCATGTGGTCGGACAGGACATGCCCGTCCTCGCCCCGGATCTCGACATCCATGTCGCGCACGGGCTTGCCGCAATTGACGATGGCGCGATAGCGGGCCGGACGCGACAGGTCGCGCGGCACGCCCGACAGGCGCTCTTCCTCGACCAGTTCGACCCTGATCCCTTCGCCCGGCGGCATGATGGTGACAGCCAGCGTCGCTTCGGCAAGGCCGTAGCTGGGGGTGAAGGCATTGGCCTTGAAACCCGCATCGGCGAATGCGTCGACGAAATTCTGCATGACATCGGGGCGGATCATGTCTGCGCCATTGCCCGCAAGCCGCCACCGCGCGAGGTCGAAGCGTTCCGAAACGTTCGACTGGCTGGAGATGCGGCGTGCGCAAATGTCATAGCCGAAGGTCGGCGAGTAGGAGATCGAATCCCCCTCGTTGCGGCTGATCAGGTCGAGCCATGCGAGCGGGCGGCGGGCGAAATCCTCGGTCTTGAGATAGTCGCCCGAGACCTGGTTCGCGATCAGCGACAGGAAGCAGCCGACAAGGCCCATGTCATGATACCAAGGCAGCCAGCTGATGCAGCGGTCCTGGTCCTTGAGCTGCATGCCGTGCGAGTGCGCGGCAAGGTTCGACAGCAGCGCGGTATGCGTAACCGCGACGCCATGCGGGAAACGGGTCGAGCCGGAGGAATACTGCAGATAGCAGATATCATCGCCCGACAGCTTCGGCAGTTCGCAATCAGACACTTCGCGCTCGCCAAATGCGTCCCAGTCCAGCGCCTCGCAGCCCTGACGTTCGCAGGCGGCTTCGGCCATCGTCGAAATCTCACCGGGGAAGAACAGCATTTTCGGATCGGAGCTGGAAAGCTGGACCGCGAGCTGGTCGATATAGCTTTCCTTGCCGCCAAAGCTGGTGGGCAGCGGCAGCGGCACCGGCCACGCGCCGGCATAGACCGCGCCGCAGAACAGGGCCGCGAATTCGGTCCCGGTTTCGGCGATCAGCGCGATGCGATCACCTGGCTTTACGCCATGGTCGATCAGGCGGCGCGCCGTATCCAGCGCATCGGTGCGCAGTTCGGAAAAGGGATAGGGGCGCACGAGCCGGCCGCGCGCATCGTGGAAATTCAGCCCACGCTGTCCGGTCGCGGCATAATCGAGCGCGTCGGCAAAGGTCTCGAAATCGGCAAAACGGCGCGGCAGCGCGTCCGCATTGGGGGTAGGCCGAATCTCGGTGGCAGCGAGGGCTTCCTCGGCCCGCTGGGGGGTCTCGGTCATGATACTGTCGCTTTTCCCGTTCAAACTTCAGTTCCGGCGATCCACAGGGGGACCGCCCAAATTCCAGACATGCGTTTCAGTGCACGGTCCGATCCATGACCGGCCATGAAGCGCGCTGCCTAGCCCATCGCCCGCTGAACGCCGCGTGAAGACACGGCAAGAAATACGAGGCGATACATTCGGGCAGGACAGGTTTCGGTCCGTCTCCCCACGGGTAGATCTGCGCAGGATGAGAGGCATTGGCTCACTCCCCTTGTTTTGCAACCCGTGAAGCATTGCCGCCATTAACGATCTATCGGCTTATTCTTCCGGGGTCGTTCCCATTGTTACCGGAGTGTGGCACGATTAAGGCGTCATGACAGCGGATGAGGGCCATTATCCACGAACAAATCGCCGCGCAAGGGGGCGAAAGCCGCTCGATTCGGCTTCGTTGGAGGAGATGGCGCTGAATTACGTCGCGCGTTTCGCCACCACGGCAAAGGCGCTGGAACGCTATTGCCGGCGCAAAATCCGCGAACACGAATGGGCCGAAGGTGAGGCTTTGCCGGACATCGACGCGCTGGTCGCCCGCTTTGTCGAGCATGGCTATGTGAATGATGCCGTGTTCGCGCGGGCCAGGACCGGCGGCCTTTTGCGCCGCGGGTATGGCGAGCGGCGGATCAATGCCGCACTCGACCAGGCGGGCGTGGATTGGGATGACCGACGCGAAATCGGCGAATTCGAAGCACGCAGCGCCGCGCTTCGCATGGCGCAGAAAAAGGGTTTCGGACCATTCGCCGCATCGGGCGAGCCGCCTGCCGAGCGGGCTTTGCGCGAAAAGCAGATCGCATCCATGTTGCGCGCCGGACATGCACTGGACAGTGCGCGCGAATTGGTCAATGCCGCCAGCCAGGAAATTGCGCTGGAGTGGGCCGAGGAAATGCGCCCGCAAGAGCCTGACGAGGAATACTGGACGTGATCTCATTGAAAACGGGTGCTTTCCCGCTGGCTGTGGCCGGCTCGATGCTGCTGGGGCTTGGCGCATCCGCCTGCACCCAGGCCGAAGCGCCCGCCACCAGCGCGGCTGAGGCCGAGGCATCTGTCATCCACCCGGTTTCCGGCCTCCCGGTCGTGCCCCTCACCATCACCAGCGGGGGCAAGGACATTCTTTTCGACGTCGAATATACCACTGACGCCAAGTCCGAGATGAAGGGGCTGATGTTCCGCCAGTCGCTTGGGCCGAACGAGGGTATGATCTTCCCGAACGAGGTGATGAGCCCGGGCGCACCGCCCGCGCCGCGCAGCTTCTGGATGAAGAACACGGTCATTCCGCTCGACCTGATCTTCATCGCCCCTGATTCGACGATCGAGAGCATCGCCGCCAACGCCGAGCCCTATTCGCTCGATCCCATCGCTTCCCAAGGCGCGGTGATCGGCGTGCTGGAAATTGCAGGCGGCCGCGCGGCAGAGCTGGGGCTGCAGCCGGGCGACAAGATCGCATGGGAAAAGCCGTAAGGCGCGACCGGAGGCAAAACGCCCTTTTTACGGCATTGCAGCAGCGGCCCGCACGGGCTAACGGGACTTCACGATGAATATTCTCTCCAAGATCTTCACCTGGTGGGACGGCGCCACCATCGGAACCCACCTCTTTAGCTGGAAGAACGGCGAGGAAGTCGGCCACGATGCTGCCGGCAACCGCTATTTCCGGGGCAAGAAGCCCAATGCGCAAGGGGCAGAGCACCGCTGGGTGATCTATGCCGGCTCCAACGATGCCAGCAATGTGCCGGCCGAATGGCACGGCTGGCTGCACGGCGCGGGTGAGGGCGTTCCCGAAAGCAACCTGCCGCCGCCGCGCATCTGGGAATCGGATTACACCCCCAATGCCACCGGCAGCATGGCCGCCTATCGCCCCAAGGGTGCGCTGGAGCAGGGCGGTGTGCGCGCCCGTGCCACCGGCGATTACGAAGCCTGGTCGCCGGACCAGTGATTTTCTCGCGCTCGCTGACAGGCTGGCTGCTGGCAGGCGGCCTGCTGGCGCTGTCGGCCTGCGGGCCGAGCGAGGAGGCTGCACCCGAAGGCGAGGTTGCAGCGACCGATGATGGCGTCGATACGCAGGCTCCCGCGATCGCCGCGCAGGCCGAGAACGAGACCATCGCCGCAGGTGACGAAGCCGCCGCCGATGCAGAGGATTTGCCGCAGGGCACGCCGCTTGAAGATCGCGTCGCGACGCTGGGCCTTCTCAACAAGCGCAATAATGTCACCGTCGACATCGAGCTGAAGCCCGGAGAGCAGACGCAGGTCGATAATGTCATCGTCAAGCTCGCCACTTGCGAGCGGCGCCCGCCGTGGGACCCTGAGCCCGAGACGGGTGCGTTCGTGCAGGTTTCGATCCGTGACGCCGGACGCGATGACGATGCGCCGTTCCAGCAGATCTTCTCGGGCTGGCTGTTCAAGAACAGCCCGTCACTCAACGTGGTCGAACATCCGATCTATGACGTCTGGGTAAAGGACTGCGCGATGACCTTCCCCGGCGAGGAAGAGCCCTCGATCAGCGAGTGAAATCCTTCGGGCAGGGTTGAGAACGGCGCGAGGCTGGACGGGCGCATCGCCTTTGCCAACAGTTCCAGATATTCGGATTGCGGCATGGCTACGGCACCCATGCGGCCCAGATGGCCGGTCATGAACTGGCAGTCGAGCAGCTCCAGCCGCGAGGCGCGCATGGCCGCGACCAGATAGCATAGAGCCACCTTGCTGGCATCGCTGGCGGTGCTGAACATCGATTCGCCGCAGAACGCGCGCGCAAAGCCCACGCCATATAGTCCGCCCACCATTACGGGTCCGCCATCGCCCTGCTGCCACACCTCGATCGAATGGGCTCGCCCCAGCGAATGGAGCAGGCGATAGCTTGCGGCGATCCGGTGGCTGATCCAGCTTTCGGAGCCATCGTCGATGCCGTCCTCCTGCATGGTCGGGCGGCGCGGGGCGGCGCAGGCCTCGACCACCTCGGCAAAGGCGGCGTTGCAGGTGACGTGGAAGCGGCCCGACTTCAAAACCTTCTTCAAGCTGCGCGAGACATGGAGGCCATCGAGGGGAATGATCGCCCTCTCGCGCGGCTCGATCCAGACGACCGAGGGATCGTCGCGCGATTCGGCCATCGGGAAGATGCCGCTCCTGTAGGCGAGCATCAGCAGGTCCGGGTCGATCACGTCCTGCGCATCGGAGGGGCGGCTTCGATTGCTCATTTCAGGCGGTATCATGCCATTTTCACGCGCTTTCGTCGACAGGCTGCACGCGTTTGGATCGAGAGGCTTGTCAGGGCGCAAAACACTCTATAGAGGGCCAGCTTCCTGCAGGGGTGTAGCTCAGCTGGTAGAGCATCGGTCTCCAAAACCGAGGGCCACGGGTTCGAATCCTGTCACCCCTGCCATTTCCTTCCAGCATCGATCCGACAAGCCGCGTCCAGCCGCGCTGCGGCCCGTTTGCGGGCTCCGCATAGACTAATGGCGGCAGCCTGGGTGGGCTACCGCCATCGGGATCGGTCGAGGGAGTTCCAGATATTCATGGGGACCGGCACTTCTTTGACCGGGCGGGCGGGCCGGGCCAGGGAGACAGTGCGGTCACGGATTCCAAAACCTCGTCATCGCGAAGCGGTTCCCGGCGGGACGCGCTTTTTTCGCGATGGGGCGGAAGAATTTCTCCAACCGACTGACTCGACGCCAATAAAATTCGGGCGCAACCAATGAAAACGCCCCGAAGCCGCGTGGCCTCGGGGCGTTTTGCAGTCTTGCTGCCGGAGCCGGGCGTTTAGTCCGCCCTTGTCTCCGAGCTGCTGGCGTTGTCGACATGGTCGTTGCCGGCGTCCTTGTGGCCCTTGGCCAGCTTGAACACCACGCCCGACAATGCGGCCAGCGCAATCAGGTTCGGCAGCGCCATCGTCGCGTTCGAGATGTCGCCCAGCCGCCAGACCAGCTGCGAAGGCTGGGTGGCCGAGAACCAGATCGCCACGCACCACAGCACGCGCCAGATGATGTGCAGGATCTTTTCACCGCCCGGGGTCGAACCCGGGAAACGGTCGTAGATGAAGGTGATCGCGCGCTCGCCATAATAGCTCCAGGTGAGGAGCGTGGTGAACACGAACAGCATCAGCGCCACCGAAGCGACCAGCGTGCCCAGCGGGACATTGCCGATCAGGAACGGGAAGGCCGCCGCAAAGGCCGCGCTGGTGGTGACGAAGCCCGACTGGGCGGTCGTGCCGAGGTCCGACTGCCAGACATGCTTCACCGCTTCGCCTTCGAAGGAGAAGGGGCCTTCGACGGTCAGGATGACCAGCGCCGTCATGGTGCAGATCACGATGGTGTCGATGAAGGTGCCCATCATCGCCATGCGGCCCTGAAGCTGCGGATCGTCGGTCTGCGCCACGGCGTGGGCGATCGGGGTCGAACCCTGCCCGCTTTCGTTCGAGAACAGGCCGCGGGCGACGCCGGCGCGGATCGCCATGATGATCGCTGCACCTGCGAAACCGCCGCTGGCCGACTGCATGTTGAATGCGCCTGCGAAGATGCGGCTGAAGGTTTCGGGGATGTCGGCGATGTTGATGAAGATCGCGATCAGCGCCATCGTGATATAGGCCGCGGCCATGAAGGGCACGACCTTTTCGGCGATCGAGCCAATCGACTTGATGCCGCCGATGATGACGACGAACACCGCGATGGCGACGATCAGGCCGCCCAGCCAGCGTTCGATGCCGAACAGTTCCTGCAGGCCGCTCGCCACTTCGTTCGACTGGATCGAGTTACCGGTGACAAGGCCCGAGAACAGCGTGCCGATACAGAAGATGATGGCAAGCCACGTCCATTTGGGGCCGAGGCCCTGCATGATGTAGCTCATCGGACCGCCGCGCCAGTGGCCTTCCACCGTCTTTTCGCGGTAGCGGATGGCAAGCGCACCTTCGGCAAAGCCCAGTGCCATGCCGATCAGGGCGGTAATCCACATCCAGAACACCGCGCCCGGACCGCCCAGCGCGATCGCGGTGGCGACGCCTGCAAGGTTGCCGGTGCCGACCTGGCCCGACAATGCGGTGGAGAGAGCGGCGAACGGGCTGATCTCACCCTCGCCCTTGCCCTTGCGGCTGGAGAACAGGCCCATGAAGGCGCTGCCCAGCTTCAGGATCGGATAGCCGCGAAGGCCGATCATCAGGTACAGACCCACGCCCAAAAGCATGAAGGTCATCGGGAGCAGCGGGACGCCGAAAGGCAGGTAGACCTGCTCTCCGTACCATGTTCCGCCCCAGATGAAATCCGAGATGTTCGTTACGTGATCGAGCAGGCTTGTCGCCGGCATCTCTGCGCTCATATTCGAAGAGTTCCCCAGTCCGTCATGACAGATTGGTTGCAATGGCTACCTGCTGCAGTGCCGCATGACCAGCATCAATTGCGGCAACTTCCACCGAAGTTAGATCGCGTTCAGGTCAAATCGTCCGAATTGCGACAAATCGTGCGAGTGGCGGCGGGGTGAAGCTATAGCGTGAAGCTATATGCATACCCTTGCACATGGCTGCGTGCGGGGCTATGTGCGCCGGTGTTTCCAGTCATCGGGATACTTAAACGCCGTCTCCGACCCCGGTTGGAGCGGCGATGAGCCGATGGCGAAAAAGCTTTTGAAGAACAGGAATCGATTCATGGCGAAGACGCCCGAGCCCAAGCAGGCCGCCCCTGCGAAGAGCGCGCCCGCGAAAAAGAAGACCTCGCCCGCCGAGTTCATCAATCAGGTCCGGGCCGAAGGCTCGAAGGTCGTCTGGCCCACCTGGGGCGAGACTGCGCAGACCTCGATCTTCGTCGGCATCATGGTGCTGATCCTGTCGCTGTTCTTCCTGGGCATCGACACCGCGTTCGGTGCCATCATGCAGTGGCTGCTCTCGCTCGCCTGAGCGGCCCTTATCGAAATTCACGCGCCGGCGCGGTCCGGCGGCACAAGAGAGTTGAAGGAAGACCCATGGCCCGCTGGTACATCATCCACGCGTACTCCGGTTTCGAAAACAAGGTGAAGGAAGCCATCCTCGCCGAGGCTGAGCGCACCGGGCTGGAAGCGCTGGTCGAGCAGGTCGAGGTGCCGTCCGAGACCATCACCGAGGTGAAGCGCGGCAAGAAGGTGCAGACCGAGCGCAAGACCATGCCGGGTTATGTTCTGGCGAAGCTCGCCATGAACGACGATGTCTATCACCTTGTGAAGAACACGCCCAAGGTGACCGGCTTCCTTGGCAACAACAACAAGCCGCAGCCGATTTCGGAGCGTGAGGCAGCCCGCTATTTCGGTGCCCGCGACGAAGCCGCCGCCGCGCCCAAGCGCGAAGTCAGCGTCGATTACGAGATCGGCGATTCGGTCAAGGTCCTCGACGGTCCCTTCGCCAGCTTCAACGGCGTGGTGGAAGAGCTCGACTTCGACAAGAACAAGGTCAAGGTCTCGGTCTCGATCTTTGGCCGCGCGACCCCGGTCGAGCTGGACTTCGAGCAGGTCGAACTGGTCAAGTAAGCCAATACCGGCACTGGACGGTGGCGCGGGTCCGGCGGGCGCGCTAAGCCACCGTCCATGCCTGATTCTGCTCCTGACAAATCTCGTATCTGGACCGCGGCGCTTCTCGTCATTGGTGACGAGATCCTGTCGGGCCGCACCCATGACAAGAATATCGCGCAGGTCGCGAGCTGGCTGCAGGTGCAGGGCATCCGGCTGAAGGAAGTGCGCGTCGTCGCCGATGACATGGATGCCATTGTCGAGGCGGTGAACATATTGCGCGCGCGGAGCGACTATCTCTTCACCACGGGCGGGATCGGCCCGACGCATGACGACATCACGGTCGATGCTGTGTCCGCCGCCATGGGGCTGGATGTCATCATTCACCCCGAAGCGCGCGCGATCCTCGAGGCATATTATGAAACGCGCGGCGGCGTGAACGATGCGCGCTTGCGCATGGCGCGGACGCCCGATGGCGCATCGTTAATTCCCAATCGCTATTCCGGTGCGCCCGGTATCCGCATCGAAAATGTCTTCCTGATGGCGGGCGTCCCCAATATCACCGCAGGCATGCTCGATGCGCTGACCGGCACGCTGGAGGGCGGTGCGCCTGTGCTGTCGGAAACCGTCGGCTGCTGGGTCGGCGAGAGCGAGGTGGCCGACCTGCTGCGCGAATGTGAACAGGCGCATGAAGGGGTGCAGATCGGCAGCTATCCCTTTTTCCGTGAGGGGCAGGTCGGCGCCAATTTCGTCGTGCGCGCCACCGATCCCGATCTGCTGGCAAGCTGTGTCCATGCCCTGTGCGAGGGGTTGGGCGAACAGGGGCGGACCTTCACGCCGGGCGGAATCTGATCGCGCGCATCGCGGATCGATACCGATACAAACTGATGCGGTTCGTTCATCTGGCTGCAAGCTGGCTAGGCCTAGCCCGAGGGCAGGGGACATCGACGACTGCCGTCGAGGATTGCATGCGCCCTGATGAGATGACGAAGAGCGGGATCGCCTTGAACAAGATTGCATCGAAACGCGCGCTGGGCGTGTTCATGATCGGGGCGGGCGTGGCGGTTGCCGCCGCCGCGACACCCGCTGCAGCGCAGATGCGACCGTGGGGCGGTCGCACCGGATCGGATGCCTGGCGCGATGGCCCCGGTGCATGGGGTGATCCGCTTGCCCTGTCGAACCCGCGCAGCACCGTGCGCGACCTTCCCGATAGCCGTGAGGGGCAGGTCACGGCCGAGCATTTCAGTGCAAAGGACGCAGCGGGCAGGCTGGGCGAGGGCGGCATCACCATCACCTCCAAGCCTGACAGCACCCCCGATGCCCGCGACCGCCTGACCTATGAGGCGGCCATGATCGACCGGCTGGTCATGGCGGGCTATGACAGCCAGCTTCCGCCCGACGAGATCGGGCAAGTTGCCGAGATCCGCATCATCCGCACCGTCGCCGAACCGGCGGAACGCAAGCGCAACCCGGTCAGTGGATCGACCGCAGTATCCGTATCGAATCGCGGCACGGCCTATGGCATGGCGGTCAATGTCGACCTGACGAAGCCGAAGACCGCGCTGCTTTCCACCCGCATGGAACTGCGCATCCGCGACCGTGAAACGAATGAAGTCATATGGGAATCGCGCGCCCAGATCTGGACGTGTGAGGATGACGAGCATTGGGAAGAGGGCGATATTGCGACGCGCCTGTCTGCCGCCTTGCTAGAGGGATTTCCTTCATCGGTGCAGGGCCCCGCCTGACCGCTTTCTAGTTCTGGATTAGCATGAATCTTCCTGCCATGGTTCCATCTGCAACCAGGTAGGGGGAACTTGCATGCACGACCGTCGTCGTTTTCTGGGTGGGCTGACCGCGGGCGCGGCGCTGCCATTGATTCCATCAGCAGCATTGGCGCAGGACCTGTCGGGACCGGCGAAATATGGATCGCCGTCACGCACCTTTCCTTTCACGGCGGAAGTCTATCGCGAACGTCGGGCAAAGCTGATGGAGAAGATGGGCGGCGGCGTGGGGCTGGTCTATGGCGCGACGACGCTGCCCGATGGCGTGCTCGACCCGCTGGCGGGGCAGTCCGATGATTTCGAATATTTGACCGGGCTGCACGACATAGCTGGTGCCGCGCTGCTGCTCGCTCCCGACGAGGAGGAGGGATCGCGCGAATATCTGCTGGTCGCAGAGGCCAATGCCGAAACGGACCGCTGGTTCGGCGTGCGGCTGTGGAGCGGGGCGGAAATCGAAAGCCGGACCGGGTTCGAGAAAGTCTATCGCACACGCTCGCTGGCCGGGCTGACGGCTGCATTGGCGGCGCGCGCGGGGACAATGCATTTCCTGGGTCCGGTGGTATCGCCCAGCGCCCCGCTGCCGCCCGTGCTGGACCTGTATGGCAAGATTGCCGCGCGCAATCCGGGTGTGAAGACGGTCAATTCCGCGCACCTGATCCGTGACATGCGGCTGGTGAAGGAACCGCGCGAAATCGACCTGATCACCAAGGCGATCCGTGCGACCGAGGCGGGCATCACCTTGGCCATGAAGCAGGTGAAGCTGGGCATGACCGAACGCCAGCTAAAGGCGATCATGGAAACGGGATTTCGCGAAGCCGGCGGCGACGGGCTGGGCTTCCCGTCCAATTCGTCGACGGGCATGGCGACCACGGCGCTGCATTATGGCGGCAATGACGGGGTGATCCACGACGGCGACATGATCCAGCTGGATGTGGGCGCACATGTCGGCGGCTATTCCGCCGATATTTCGCGCGCCTTTCCGGCCAATGGCAAGTTCACCGACGAACAGCGCAAGGTCTATGAGATCGTGCTGGCCGCGCAAAACGCGGGCGCAGCGCAGCTGAAGGCGGGCGTTCCGTATTCCGCCGCCCAGCGCGCCGCGGAAAAACTGATCGATGCGGCAGGTTATGGCGATGCCTTCTGGCATGGGCTTGGTCATCCCATCGGTCTCGACGTGCATGACGTGGGCGACTGGCGCGCACCTCTGCCCGCCAATACGACATTGACGATAGAGCCGGGCATCTATCTGCCTGAACGCGGTTTCGGCATCCGGATCGAGGATGATTACCTCGTCACGAAAACCGGGTCCCGTCACATGAGCGATGGAACGCCCCGCGATCCCGACGCGATCGAGGCGCTGATGGCGGGCTGACCCCGCCGTCGATCGCAGGCAAAGAAAAAGGGCCGGGAAGCGCGATTGCTTCCCGGCCCGTTTTTCTTTGCGAAAACTCTCGCGATCAGGCGCCGGCGATATCCGTGGCGTCGATCTTGAGGCCCGGGCCCATCGAGGAGGAGACCGAGATCTTCTTCACATACTTGCCCTTCGCGCCCGACGGCTTGGCCTTGATCACAGCGTCGACGAATGCGTCGAAGTTGCTCTTGAGGTCAGCGTCCGAGAACGACAGCTTGCCGATGCCCGAATGGATGATACCGGCCTTTTCGACGCGGTACTGGACCTGGCCGCCCTTGGCGTCCTTGACGGCCTGCGCCACGTTCGGGGTCACGGTGCCCAGCTTCGGGTTCGGCATCAGGCCCTTGGGGCCCAGCACCTTACCGAGACGGCCGACGACGCCCATCATGTCGGGGGTCGCGATCACGCGGTCATAGTCGAGGTTGCCGGCCTGCATGTCTTCCATCAGGTCTTCGGCGCCAACCTTGTCGGCCCCTGCTTCCAGCGCCTTTTCGGCGTTGTCGCCACGTGCGAACACGGCGACCTTGACGGTCTTGCCGGTACCTGCGGGCAGCGAAACCATGCCACGGACCTGCTGGTCGGCGTGGCGCGGATCGACGCCGAGGTTCATCGCGACTTCGAGGGTCTGGTCGAACTTCGCGGTCTGCAGGTCGCGCAGGGTCGCGAGCGCTTCGTCGAAACCGTACAGCTTTTCAGCGTCCAGCTTCTCGGCCAGCATCTTCTGCTTCTTGGTCTGCTTTGCCATTGGTTCAGCCCTCCACCACTTCGAGGCCCATCGAACGCGCAGAGCCTTCGATGATCTTGGTTGCCTGGTCGATATCGTTCGCGTTGAGGTCGGCCATCTTCTGTTCGGCGATGGCGGTCACTTCGCTGCGCTTGATGGTTCCGGCCGAAACCTTGCCCGGCTCCTTCGAACCCGACTTCAGCTTCGCGGCCTTCTTCAGAAGGAACGACGCCGGGGGCGACTTGGTCGTGAAGGTGAACGAACGATCCGCATAGACCGTGATGGTCGTCGGGATCGGCATGCCCTTTTCAAGTTCCTGCGTGGCGGCATTGAACGCCTTGCAGAATTCCATGATGTTCACGCCGCGCTGACCCAGCGCAGGGCCGATCGGCGGGGACGGGTTGGCGGTGCCGGCAGGCACCTGCAGCTTGATATAGCCTTCGATCTTCTTGGCCATGGGGCCACTCCTTTATCACACTGTCGGACGGCTCTTTCGAAGCGCCCTCATGTTAAGCGGTCAGGCAGAGGCGCTTTCGGCCTCCTCCCGCAGGGTTTCCCGGTGATTTCTCGCGGGAAGGCGCGCGCATAGGCACTTTGACGATTCGAATCAAGTCGCCGGTTCAGGCCGACGGCGCGGCGTAGAGGTCGTGCGCGTCGGCTTCTTCCACCACCACCTCGATGATGTCGCCTGCCTGCAGGCTGGCATCGACATCGCGGATGAAGACATTGCCGTCGATCTCGGGCGCGTCGGCCTGTGAACGGCCGGTGGCGCCGATGTCGCCGTCTTCGTCCGGTTCGCCCACCTCGTCGATGATGACGGGGATGATACGGCCGACCTTGGCGGCAAGTTTCGCCGCGCTGATCCGCTCGGTCACTTCCATCAGGCGGGCGTAGCGTTCTTCCTTTACCTCTTCGGGCACCGGGTTCGGCAGGTTGTTGGCAGCAGCGCCTTCTACAGGCTCAAACCGGAACCCGCCGACGCGGTCCAGCTGCGCTTCCTCAAGCCAGTCGAGGAGATATTTGAAATCGTCCTCGGTCTCGCCGGGAAAGCCGACGACGAAGCTCGACCGCACGGTGAGGTCGGGGCAAATTTCGCGCCATGATTTTAGGCGGTCCAGCACCTTCGCCTCGTTCGCGGGGCGCTTCATGGCGCGAAGCACCGACGGGCTGGCATGCTGAAACGGAATGTCGAGATAGGGGGTAATCAGCCCCTGAGCCATCAACGGGATGACCGCATCGACATGCGGATAGGGATAGACATAGTGGAGGCGCACCCACGGCGGAACGCCATCCGATGTGCGCAAACCGCCCAGTTCGCGGGCGAGGTCAGTCATGTGGGTGCGGATCTCGCGGTCCTTCCACATGCGCGCCTCGTGCCGGACATCCACGCCATAGGCAGAGGTGTCCTGCGAAATGACCAGCAGTTCCTTGGTCCCAGCGGCGACCAGCTTTTCGGCCTCGCGCAGTACGGCGTCGATGCGGCGGCTGGCCAGCTTTCCGCGCAGCTGCGGGATGATGCAGAAGGCGCAGGAGTGGTTGCAGCCTTCGGAAATCTTGAGATAGCTGTAATGGCGCGGGGTCAGCTTGATATCGGGCTGCGGCACTAGGTCGACGAAGGGGCCGCGCTCGGCAGGGGCCGCTTCGTGCACCGCATCGACGACCTGTTCGTACTGATGCGCACCGGTAACGGCGAGCACTTGCGGAAAGCGGGCGCGGATCGTTTCCGCCTCTTCGCCCATGCAACCGGTCACGATCACGCGGCCATTTTCGGCGATCGCCTCTCCGATTGCTTCAAGGCTCTCTTCCTTGGCGCTGTCGAGAAAACCGCAGGTGTTGACCAGCACGACGTCGGCCCCGGCGTAATCGGGGCTCATCGCATAGCCATCGGCGCGAAGCTTCGTCAGGATGCGCTCTGAATCGACCAGCGCTTTCGGGCAGCCGAGGCTGACCATCCCAACCTTTGGGGCAGGCGCAATGTTCTTGGGCGCAGAATCGGGGGCAATGATGTCGGACATGGGCTGCGCCCCTACACCTGCGCGCGGCTTTGCGCCAGCATCGGCGTGATCGGCCCGTTTCGCTGCGACAAACTGACCCCTTTTCATTTGTTACCATCCATCGTTACACTGTGGCCCCACGGACGCGATTTATTACGAGGATCTGGATGGGACCGGTGGACTGGCTGGGGTGCTTTCTAGCTGCATGGGCCGCGATGGCGGTGGCTGCGGGCTGGTACAGACTGTTTGCGCGGCCCATCGCGGTGAAGGCAGGGCCGGGCGGTCTGGAAGTGCGCCGCCGCCCATGGGTCACGATCATCGGCACCTATCTGCTGATCCAGCTATCCGCAATCATGCTGGGCCACATGTTCGCCCGCCTGTCGGACCCGACCAAATGGTGGCTCTATTTCATGATGAGCGGCGGGATCGCGCTGTTCTTCGTGATCCCGGCACTGTGGACCAACTATCTGTACCAGCGCAATTCGCGGGTATTCGCCTTTGTCGATGCGGGGTTCTGGCTGCTGGCCTATCTCGCCATGGGGCTGGTGTTCTTCCTCAGAAGTTGAGCGACTGTCTTATGCACGTGAGGGTGACATAAGTGACATCTCCTACAACCGGCGTCACCCGCCTGTAACCCGCAGGAAAGCAGGGCTTGGCGACCCATGGGTGACACATGGCCGCAAAGGGAAAATCTCGACGCTGTGAAAGAGCCTGCTTGCATGCGCGCGCGAGGGACCGTTGGCAGGAATTCCGCGTGTAGGACAGTTAAAGCTGGACCGCGTGCGGCGGAGCGTTCGACGTGAGAGTCGCGGCTTTGCCGAGGCTGCGGCAGGTTTCGGGCGTTTGGCATTTATGAGCTAATGACCGGAACGGGGTGGGAAGCGGACGCATAGTCGATCGCACTCACAGTCGATCAACCTTACGCAAGTAATGCACGATCGAAAAGAGCCTTTCGCCGCTCCGGGCGCTGAATATGTCATCGCCAAAACGCGTTTCCCATCCAATGCGATCACTCGGTAGCGCAGATAGGAGTGCGCTAATGCCATCCATAAACCGCTGATCGACCGCTTCACCGTCAAAAGCAGAATACGACACCAGCCAGGGAAAGTTCATCACGGGAATCTGCGCGATGACATTCAATAAATCGAATCTTTTGGAGGGCGGTCGAAGCTTGATCAGGTCGGATTGAAAAGCGGCAATTAAGTAGCCGGATACCAATCTATCCTGTGGAGACCCACCTATGGCACGTCTGGTCTCCGGCATAAACATCTTCAGCACTTCCGCTCTTTGAAACAAGAGGCAATCGAAGTGCCGGAAGGACAATAGCTGAAGTCCAGTTTGTTCGGCGAGGAGTGAGGCAGTTTTGCGTTGCATACTTGCGGGGAATTTACACCCTCTTTTTCAAGGCGAGAAGTGTCAATCACAACGTCCGCAATCGGTCGTTAGCCGACATGCCGCTTTTTGCGCAGATCACCCAATAGCAGCCGAAACGCTCGCGGCCCTCACGCCTCGCTGATCCGGTCTGTCAGGCCGATGCCCGCATCGTTCGCGGCGCCCGTATCATTGGCCGCGGGCGGGGTAAGGGGCGGGGCGGAGGGGGCTGGTGGCTTGGCGTTCACCATGGCGCGCGCTTCGCGGCCAAGGCGGAAGGGCATGCCTGCGATCACCGCGGTCACCACGCCATGGCGGCGGCACAGCGCCCCCATCTTCGCCAGCGGGCCGACATAGGTGCCATAGATGCTCTCGTAATCCTCATGCGCGCCCTGCGGCAGGCCATAGACGATCTCTTCCCCCTTGGCCGGCTTGTAGGCGGTGCCGAACATCCAGTCCCAGATCGACAGCTTGTTGCCGAAATTCCAGTCCCAGTGATGTTCGAGGCTGGAGTGATGCAGCTGGTGCATGTGCGGGCTGATGATCAGCGCATCCAGCTTTCCAAAGCTGATCGGGAAATGCGAATGGCGAAGCGTATCGAGCACCAGCACCGTGCCAAGGAAATTGGCCGTCGCATACATCGCCAGCAGGTCGACGATGGTGAAGCCGAAATGGAACGCGAACAGCCCCATCGGCAATGCGGTCATGACTGCCGACACCACCGCGTCGATCAGATCGCCGAGCGGGTGCATGCGCTTCGTGGTGGCGGGGTTCAGGAACGTCGCCGAATGGTGAACCTTATGCAGTTCCCAGAACAGCGGATAGACATGCTGGACATAGTGGGTGAGATAATTGGCGAAATCCATGGCGAGGAAGATCACCAGCGAGCATAGCGCGATCTCGAGAAAGCCAGCCTCTACCTGCGGCCATATCGACAGATGCGTTTCCAGCGCCATCTGCACCGCGGCGGCCATTGAGATCGTGATCAGCCCGCCCACCCATGCGATCGGGCGCGAGGTGAGCTTTGAGGCGAGATAGACGAGGATGTCGATCCGGGCGGATTTCGTTTTCCATCCCGAAGCGGGGAAGCAATGGGCGAGAAACTGCCTGATGCCGATGCGCGAACCGCTGCGCATGATCTGGAACGCATAGAGCGCGACCGCCGCGCCGAAGAAGGTGGCGACCGTATAGCCGAAATACGGCACGCGCGTAAAATCGAACCCGAACAGGGAAACATTATCCATCGGCACCCCCCAGTGCGCTGACCCGAAGCGAGACTTGGCCATGGCGGTGCGATCCCGCACACCGTCATGACCGATCCAGTGACCAGCTAGCCCGTCTGGAGAAAAGCGCGCAATTGCGACGATGTGGAGGAAGTTGGGAAATCGGAATTACCCGAAAGGTATTTGCGATTTCTCTGGCGTCACTTGCCCGGTTCGAACTGATTTACTTCAGGTTTCAGGAGTGACGCTTGATCACAGCACCCCTTCGCCCATGTTGGGCGTGGGGCGTATGACGACGATCATGTCGCCCGCTTCCACGGCGTTGGCCTCAGGCTCCCAGTAACCGAAGGCGCGGCCATGGCGGTAGAGGCGCACGCCGATACTGCCGGTGCCAAGGTGCCTGAGCGGCTTGCCGATGTCCTCGGGTTTCGCCTGCCGCTCGATCAGCTGCACGCGCCCCTGGACCGAGGCGAGATCGGCGAGATAGTCGGCGACATGCATGCCCGATGCGGAGCCCGCCAGCAGCAGGCCGGTCATGCGGACCGGGTTGATCACATTGGTCGCGCCCGCCTGTTTCGCCAGAAGCTCGTTATCGGCCGCGCGGATGACGACGGTGATCGGCACCTTGGGCGCAAGATGGCGCACGGTAAGCACGATCAGGATCGAGGCATCGTCGCGCCCCGCGCTGACCAGCACGGTCGCGGCTTCGTCGATGCGGACATCGCGCAGGGAATCGTCGCGGGTGGCATCCGCCTCCATCACGTTGCAGCCCATGCGTTCGGCGAGTTCGAGGCGTTCCTCGTCAGTGTCCATCACGACGATGCATTCGGGGTCGGTGCCGCGCGCGATCATCTCGGCCACGGATTCGCTGCCCGAGACGCCGAAGCCCAGCACCACGTAATGATCGGTCAGGCGTTCCTGGATGCGGGTCATGCGGAATTTCTCCCAGCTTCTCTTGATCACGAAATTATAGGCGGCGCCGACGAAGATGAAGATCACGGCGAAACGGATTGGCGTCACGATGACAGCTTCGACCATGCGCGCCTTGTCCGATACGGGCGCGATGTCGCCGAAACCGGTGGTGGTGATCGAGATCATGGTAAAATAGACGACGTCGAGAAAGCTCACTTCCCCGTCCACGTTGTCGACAAGGCCCGAGCGGTCGAACCAGTGGATCATCACCACCATGAACACCAGCGCGAGCGCCGCGCCAAGGCGCAGGAACACGTCGGCCCAGACAGGCACCTTCACCCGCCGCCGTAGCGGGCGATGGACGCGCAGCCGTTCGCGGCGGCGCTTGATGCGTCCGCCCTCAGCCGCCATCGGTTTCGTTGTAGCGTCCGGCCAGCCGGTCCAATGACGCATAATGGGTGAGGTCGAGCTGCAGCGGGGTCACGGCGACATAGCCGTCCTTGACCGATTCAAGATCGGTGTCGTGGCCGGGCGTATGTTCCATCGGTTCGAGGCCGAACCAGTAATAGGGGAAGCCGCGTGGATCGACGCTCTCGACGAGCGTGCCGCGGCTGTAATCGTGGAAGCCCTGACGCACGACGCGGATGCCCTTCACCTGATCGGCGGGCAGTGCGGGGAAGTTCACATTGATCAGCGTGCGATGCGGGAATTCGAGATCGATCAGCGGGCGCAGCACTTTCGCGCCCCACTCGGTCGCGGCGGAGAAAGAGACATTATTGCCCGCCGCTTCGTGGCTGTAGACCTGGCTCAGCGCGATGGAGGGAATGCCTGCCAGCGCCCCTTCCAATGCCGCCGACACCGTGCCCGAATAGGTGATGTCGTCGGCAAGGTTCGCGCCGCGATTGACGCCGGAAAGGATGAGGTCGGGCGCGCCGTCCGTCATCACCTTGCGCAGTCCCAAGGTCACCGCATCGGTCGGCGTGCCGGTGACCGAGAAGCGCCGCTCGTCATGCTGGCGCAGGCGGACAGGCCGCGTTAGCGTTAGCGAGTGACCCGCGCCCGACATTTCCTCTGCCGGGGCGCTGATCCAGATGTCGTCGGACAGCTGGCGCGCGATCGCCTCCAGCACTTTCAGGCCGGGTGCGTGGATGCCGTCGTCATTGGTCAGAAGGATACGCATCAGTTGGCGGGCTCCAGCTTGGTCAGGCCGCCGGTATAGGGAAGCAGCGCAGTCGGAATGGTGACGGAGCCATCCTCCTGCTGATAGTTTTCGAGCACCGCGACCAGCGTGCGGCCCACGGCAAGGCCCGAACCGTTGAGCGTATGCACGAATTCGGTCTTTTTCGATCCTTCGGGCTTGAAGCGCGCCTTCATCCGCCGCGCCTGGAAATCCCCGCAGTTGGAGATCGAGCTGATCTCCCGATAGGTGTTCTGGCCCGGCAGCCATACTTCAAGGTCATAGGTCCTGCGCGCCGAAAAGCCCATGTCGCCCGCGCACAGCAGCATCTTGCGATAGGGCAGCTCCAGCGCCTCCAGCACGGCTTCGGCGGCGCGGGTCATGTCCTCGTGCATCTGCTCCGATTGCTCGGGCGCGGTGATGGCGACCAGCTCGACCTTCTCGAACTGGTGCTGGCGAATGAGGCCGCGCGTATCGCGCCCGGCAGAGCCCGCCTCGCTGCGGAAGCAGGGGGTGAGGGCGGTCAATTTCATCGGAAGCTGGTCAGCGGCAAGGATCTGGCCGAGGACCGAATTGGTGAGCGATACCTCGGCGGTGGGGATCAGCCAACGTCCGTCAGTGGTCCTGAACAGATCCTCCTCGAACTTCGGCAATTGCCCGGTGCCGAACGCAGCCTCGTCGCGCACCAGCAGCGGCGGGTTGCATTCGGTGAACCCGGCCTCGCCCTGCATGTCGAGCATGAAGGCGCCCAGCGCCCGGTTCAGCCGCGCCATCTGCCCGCGCATGAAGGTGAAGCGCGCGCCGCTGATCGCCGCCGCCGTTTCGAAATCGAGTCCGAGAGCAGGGCCGAAATCGGCATGCTCCTTCGGCTCGAACGCGAATTCACGCGGCGTGCCCCAGCGGCTGACCTCTACGTTGCTTTCCTCGTCCTCACCCTCGGGCACGCCATCGGCGGCGAGATTGGGGAGCGCGGCGAGCATCGCGTCGCGATACGCTTCAGTTTGCTTTTCTTGTGCTTCTGCTGCGGGAATCTCATTTTTGAGTTCGGCTACTCGCGCTTTGATTACTTCCGCTTCAGCGGCGTCGCCAATCCGCATTGCTTCGCCAATTGTCTTTGAAGCAGTGTTTCGAATGCTCTGCTTTTCTTGCAGACCAGTTTTGATCAAGCGCAGTGCATCATCTGCTTCCAGTATTTTTTTGGAAGCGGGCGCGGCTCCGCGCTTTTGAAGGGCGGCGTCGAAGGCTTCGGGATTGTCCCGGACGGTGCGAATATCGTGCATGGTGCGCGGGGCTATGGCCAAAGCGGACGGGGCCTGTCCAGAGGAGAAAACGGGGCATCGGCGGATGAATGCGGATTTGCGCCCTGCCTCGCCCTGATACGGATCGCGGGAACCGGCTTGCCGCCCGTGGGTCTATTTGCAAATGGCATGGTGCGCGGTCCCTGCATGGCGGCGCGCTTCCTGCCATCAGCCAACAGAAAGACCCGCGGACCAGATATTGCCCAAAGCCATCACCAAGCCTCCTCGCCGCACCGCCTTCATCGGCGCTCTCAACCGCTCCTTGACCCTTGGCCGCAAGCTGGGCCTGATGGCGGAACCCGACCTGACCCGGCAGGCGATGATGGACCGGGCGGCCGAAACCACCGGCCTTTCCGATTTCGGCGACGACAGTTTCGTCGAGCCCCTGGACCGCCTGCTCGATTCCCTCCATCGCGATGCAAGGCTGAATGTCGCGGGCGAATTTACCGCCGACAAGCAGATCGACAAGGTGCTGAAGGACCGCCTCTGGGCGCAGCAATGGTTTGCCGAGAACCCGGAGATACTGACCCGCGCCCTGCCGCGCCCCATTGCCATCGTCGGGCCGATGCGGTCGGGCACCACGCGCATGCACCGGCTGCTGGCGTCCGACCATCGCCTGTCCCACCTGCGCGCGTTCGAGACGATTTCGCCTGTGCCATGGCCCGGTTTCGTGCCGGGCGACCCGTCGACCGATCACCGCCCTCAGCTGGCCCGCCGCATCCAGCGCATCGCGCGGCTGGCCAATCCGCGCACTCTCAACATCCATCCCACCGGTCCCTATGAGACGGAAGAGGAGCTGGGCCTGCTCGTCAACAGCTTCTGGGGGATGAAGCACGAGGCGCAATGGATGGTGAAAACCTATGGCCGCTGGTGCGAGGATGCCGATGGGCGCCCTGCCTATGCCCAGATGGCGCGCCTTTTGAAACTGATCGGCTGGTCGCAGCAATCCTCCAGCCTGAAGCCGTGGATCCTGAAAACGCCGCAGCACATGATCGACATCAAGGCGCTGCTCGCGACCTTCCCCGATGCGCGGATGATCTTCACCCACCGCGACCCGCTGGCGCTGGTGGGCAGCGCGGCCTCGCTCGCATGGAACCAGACCATCATCTATTCCGATCAGGCCGACGCGCGCGAACTGGGCCGTGAATGGCTGAGGAAGACGCGCCTGCAGATCGACCGCATGCGCAGCGCGCGCAAGCTGATCCCGGCAGAGCGCATGATCGACATCCATTACGAGGACATGGAGCGCGACTGGGAGGGCGCAATGCGCCGCGTCTATCGCTTCCTTGGCATGGATATCGAACCCGCGCTGCCCGCGATGCGTGCCTATGTGAAACGGTCACGCCTGCTGAAACGCCATCCGCATCGCTACAGCCTTGCCGAATTCAAGCTGACGCCCGAACAGGTGATGGACGAGATGCAGGACTACGTCGACAGCTTCGGCATTACGGTCGAACCGAAATTGCGCCGGCGAGCGGGTTGAGAGGAGGGGGCTGCTGCCTTTAGGTCGCGGTTTGCCAGCTTTGGCTTATTGCTGGCTAAAGCGGACTGTCGGCAAACGACCAATTGCGGACGTTCCGGCGATGGGGCAGTCTTCATTCCATTCACTGATTGGAAAAGAGAAGCCGGATGGTCACAAAAGCGAAGGAACTTATTGAGCGTATCCACCTCCTGCTCCTTGGCAGTTTTGGGACATTGATGGTGTTAAGGCTCTCCGGTTTTGATGGCTTGGAAGGTTACATCTATTCGGTAATGGGATTGATGCTCGTTTCTGTGTCGCTCTCTCTCATTTTCAGTCGGCTATCCCCTCAGGAGCCTCGCGTCAGCTAACCACCCCGTTTCGGTCATAAGCGGGGAAAATCCAAACGCCCGAAAGCCGCCGCAGCCACGGTAAATCTGCCGCTGTCTTGCCGAACGGCGATCCGGTCCTCCAATTCGGGTCGCTGCGGGACCGCCGGAACCTGCCAGCGCCGCCATCCGTTTCCGAAAGAAGTCGCACCGGCAGCATATCAAGAGCGAGGCTATCCATGCGCATCGGCACGCCACGGGAAATCAAGAACCATGAATATCGCGTCGGCCTCACGCCCGAAAGCGTGGTCGAACTGGTCGCGCATGGCCATGAGGTCATGGTCGAAACCGGCGCAGGCGAAGGAATTGGCGCGCATGACCGCGATTATGTCGAAGCCGGCGCGGCCATTGTTGATGGGCCGCAAGAGATATTCGCCCAGTGCGACATGGTGGTAAAGGTCAAGGAGCCGCAGGCCGCCGAGCGCGCCATGCTGCGCGAGGGGCAGATCCTCTACACCTATCTCCACCTCGCGCCCGATCCCGAACAGACCGCCGATCTCGTCAAGTCGGGCGTGACGGCGATCGCCTATGAAACGGTGACGGGGCCGGGCGGCACGCTGCCGCTGTTAAAGCCGATGAGCCAGGTCGCAGGCCGCATGAGCGTTCAGGCCGGCGCCACCGCGCTGGAAAAGGCGCATGGCGGGCGCGGGGTGCTGATCGGCGGAGTGCCGGGTGTGGCCCCGGCCAAGGTCGCGGTGATCGGCGGCGGGGTCGTCGGCTGGAACGCGGCACAAATGGCGGTGGGCATGGGCGCGGATGTCACCATCCTCGACCGCAGCCCCGAACAACTGGAACGCCTCGGCCTTTATTTCGAGAGCCGCGCCAAGACCCGCTTTTCGAACAAGGCGAACCTGGCCGAGGTCGTGTGCGATGCCGATCTCGTCATAGGCGCGGTGCTGATCCCCGGCGCCGCCGCGCCCAAGCTGGTAAGCCGCGCGATGCTGAAAGGCATGAAAAAAGGCGCGGTGCTGGTCGATGTCGCGATCGACCAGGGCGGCTGTTTCGAGACCAGCCATCCGACCACCCATGACGACCCGACCTTCATCGTCGATGGCATCGTCCATTACTGCGTCGCGAACATGCCCGGCGCGGTGTCGCGCACCAGCACCTACGCGCTCAACAATGTGACACTGCCGCACGCGCTGCGGATCGCCGATGCCTTTGATAGCCCCGGCGGCTGGAAGAATGCGCTTCGCGCCGATCCCCATCTGGCAGCGGGGCTGAATGTTCATGCAGGGCAGGTGACTTATGAAGCCGTGGCGCGTGAGCTGGGTTACGATCATATGCCGGTGAGCCAAGTGCTCGGCTAAACGATAAAAGATTGTCGGCTGATGCATTTTTCGTATCTGAACCAGTTGACACGAATCGCGCCTCGGCCTAGTGGCGCGCTCCTACCGTGCAGCGGCGCTCTGGCCGCAAAAGCACAATGTGCCCAGATGGCGGAATTGGTAGACGCACCGTCTTCAGGTGGCGGCGCTCGCAAGGGCGTGGAGGTTCGAGTCCTCTTCTGGGCACCATTTCACAAAGCATGATGGCAAAGCGCGGCGTTCAGCGGCGCTTTCGTTGGGTCAGCGGCACGCGCCGGGACGGGCGTTAAAAGCGAAAGCCCGTTGAAACCGCATAGGCAGTTGCCGCGGCGATCAGCATGCCGATCAGCAATTTCCAGATCACGACGCGGCTGTTTGCGATGTCGCTCTTACCCTTTCCCAGAATCATCGGGCCGATGAGGTTCTGCCTCTTCCAGATCCGATAGAACGCTATCGCGGCCACGTGCAATGCCACCAGCGCGAGGATGATCTTGAACAGTACCTCGTGGATATCTGCCGCGGCGCGGCCCTGATCAAAGCTGATGTAATCGGCGAGTGGGCCTGATTCCCAGCCGTCGACATCGACTGCGAACAGCCCCGCCGCGACCATCAGGCCAATGGCGAGGAGCATCGCGATCACGCTCCACCCGCCGAGCGGGTTGTGGCCGCCAGCAGGTTTGCCGCTGCGCGAAGCCAGACTGCGTGTATAGGCCGCAACCGATGCGGGTCCCTTCACGAAGGTGGAGAACCGCGCCGTGCGCGTGCCCGCAAAGCCCCAGAAGATGCGAAACACGATCAGCGCGAGGATGAAATAGCCCGAGGTGCGATGCAGCTCCAGCTCATGCTCCTCGCCGCTCCACCATGAAAACGCCATCAGGCCGACCAGCAGCCAGTGGAACAGGCGGATCGGAAGATCCCAGATGGCGACCCTGGCGGCGATTCCGGTCATCGGATCAATCGTCGGCGCGGAACTGGCGGTGACAGGTGCTGCACACCTTGCCGGTGGCGCGGAACTGCGTGTTCAGCGCATCGGCATTGCCCGAACCGGCAACGCTGACCAGCCGGTCGGCTTCGGAGGCGAGCCTTGCCATTTGCGCGTCGAATGCGGCGCGGTCGCTCCAGATGCCGTTCAGCGCGTCGGTCGCAATGCCCGAAGATGCGCCGCTGCCCGCGGGGAACAGGGTTTTCTGCGTCCGGGCGTTTGCAGCGATGGTCCTGGCGGCGGCGACCGCTGCGGCGCGGTCGATGCTGCCGCCTGAGACCTGGCCCTTCAGCACCTTCATAGCGCGGCCCATGTCTTTAAACCCGGCTTGCCGCTGCGCGATCGCGGAGCTGGCAGATGGTGCGGCAATCGCCATGGTGCCGATCGTGCCCAGCGCGGCAGCCGACAGGGCAAGCAGACCCGATCGAAAGTAAGTGCGGGAAGAGGTGCGGTTCATCCTGATATCCTTGGGAAATTGCGGGGCGCTCAATGAGCGGAACTCGCCAGCGCGGGTGTGAAAACTCGGTCATAGACGGCGCGCACCTCGGTCAGGCCTTTTTGCGCGACCTCGTCGGCGGTGGGGCCGCCCGATGCGGCGATATCGGTGCGTGCACCCTGATCGCGCAGCAGTTTCAGCATGGGCTCCAGCGCGGGCTGCATTCCGCCATAAAGCAGCAGGTGCAGCGGGGTTGCGCCGCCGGAATTGGCGACATTGGCATCGGGGGCGAGGGCCAGCGCATAGGCCAGCGCATCCGCATCCTGCCCCTTGGCCGCGGCGAGCGTGACATTGGTGCCGTTCTGCGCCGTGAAATCGGGCCGCGCGCCGCCATCGACCAGCAGGCGCATGACATCGACATGTCCATGCGCAGCCGCCGTCAGCAAAGGGGGAGTGGGTGGCACGGGCGGTGGGGGAACGCCGAAATTAGCCTCCGTCACCCATGTTACGCGGGCAGGGCCGGTGGTGCCGTTGGGATCAGCGCCCTTGTCCAGCAGCAGGGCCACCACTTCGGTGGCTCCGGCCTTGGCCGCGACATGCAGCGGCTGCTGGCCGTTGCGGTCGGTTGCGGCCAGATCGAACGCAGGGCCGCGCCGCAGCAGCATCGCCGCCGCATCCCAGCTTTCCTGATACAGCGCGAGTTGTAGCGCGCTGGTATCTTCCGGCCCGATGAAGGCAGGGTCTGCCCCGGCATCGAGCATGATCGCGGTGGCTTCGGGCACCTTGCTCTTGATGGCGAAAAACAGCGGGGTGAAGCCGCCTTTGGTGACGCGATTGGCGTCTGCGCCCGCGTTCAGCACCATGCGCATCGCATCGAGATTGCCCGATGACGCTGCCCACATCAGCGGTGTCTGGCCGCGCGCATCCACTGCCCGCGCATCGGCGCCAAGCTTTAGCATTTGCGCGACCGTGGCGGCCGGCGCGAAGCGGGCGCAGGTCGCCAGCGGCGTGGTGCCATCCGCGCCTGCCGCGCGGACATCGGCCCCGGCGCCAAGCAGTTTTTCGACGATCGCGCCGCCGCCAAGCTCGCAGGCCAGTGCCAGCGGGGCCAGCCCCTCGGCATCGAAAAGGTCGGGATCGGCGCCCTCTGCCAGCAGGAGTTCGACCATGGCAGCATTCTGCCGGTCGACCGCCAGCGCTAGCGGCGTCGCGGCATAGGCGAGGCGCTGGTCGGGATTGGCGCCCTCTGCCAGCGCCGCCTTTGCACCCGCCACATCGTCGGCCCTGACGGCGCGTTCCAGCGCGCCTTCATCGGCGCGGGCCGTCTCTGCCGCCCCCATCAGCGCGCAGGCCGCCAGCAGGGCGATGCGCTTACGCAAGGGCCAGCTCCTTCAGCGCGCCGGTGCTGTCCCCGAAAGAGGTCGCCGGTACGTCCAGCAGATTGAGCCCCGCGAGCATCAGGTTCGACATGGAGGTGCCATGCTCCACCTCCACATGCGCGCCGCCCTGTATCAATCCGCCGGCCAGCACGACGGGCAGATCCATGTAATCATGGTCGTTGGAATCGCCGAAGGCCGATCCGCGAATGACCAATGTTCGGTCGAGCAGCGATCCCTCGCCGTCCTTCGTCTCCTGCATTTTCGTCAGGTAGTATGCGAAGAATTCCATGTGATAGCGGTTGATCTTGGCCAGTTGCGCCATCTTTTCGGGGCTCTTGCCATGGTGGCTGAGCATGTGATGCGAATCCGGCACGCCGATTTCGGGATAGGTGCGGTTCGAGATTTCGCGCCCGATCATGAAGGTGCCGACGCGGGTGATGTCGGCCTGCATAGCGAGCACCTGCAGATCGATCATCAGCTTCACATGCTCGGCGAAATCGTCGGGAATGCCCGCGGGCTGGGTGAAGTCATCTACATTGGCGATGGGGGCGGCGCTCTTGGCGCGCTCGATCCGTTTTTCGATCGCGCGCGTCGCATCGAGATATTCTTCGAGCTTGTGCCGATCCGCCTGACCCAGCTGGCCCGACAGGCGCGCCGTATCCTCCATCACGAAATCGAGGATCGAGGCCTGTTTCCTCAGCCTTGCCTGACGGCTCTTTTCATCGAGCGCGTCGCCGTCCCCGAACAGCCGTTCGAACACGGTGCGCGGATTGGCGTCGACCGGCAGCGGCACGGTGGGGGTGAGCCACGAAATGCCATTGGTATAGGCGCAGCTGTAATTGATGTCGCAGCTGCCAAGAAGGCTCGCCTGGTCGATGCCGAGTTCCAGAGAGGAAAGCTGCGTCGCATCGCCCAGGTGCTGCGCGAAGACCTGGTCCATCGAGATCCCGGCGCGGATGTCCGGCCCCTCGGTCTGGCGGACATGGGTGCCGGTGAGGAAGGCGGGGCACGAACGCCCATGGCCCGCAGCCGCATCGCCCATCGCGGCGGCCTGCGGATGGCCGAGTCCGGTGATGACCGAGACCTTGTTCCTGAACGGCTCCAGCGGCTCCAGCGTCTTGGTCAGCTTCAGCGGGCCTGCGCCGACGGGGCGATACTCGTCCATCGTCATGCCGTTGGGGGTGTAGAAGACCTGTAGCCGCTTGGGCCGGGCGGCGACTTCGGCCGCGGCGGCAGATGGCATCATCGCCTCAAGGAATGGCAGCGCGATCCCGGCGCCGGTTCCGCGCAGCAGGGTGCGACGGTTGAGCGGAGTGCGGGTGAAGCTCATCGGCGGATCCTCGCATCGGCGACGCTCGTCGGTTCGCCCAGGGCGTCCGGCGTCTTACGGAGGGTGAAGGCATGGCTTGCCGCGATGCCGCGAATGATGGTCTGGATGCGGTAATCGTCGGCAGCGGCGTCGCGGGCGATGGCGCGAACCTGCGGCATGTCCGTCGCCGTGACCCCGCGGGCGAGGGCATAGGTCATCAGCCGCTCGGTAAAGGCGCGGGCAAACTCGTCCTTGCGGTCAAGCAGGATGGCTCGAAGGCCCGCGATGCCCGAGAATTGTGTGCCATCGGGCAGGACCGCGCCCGCGTCGATGGGCTGGCCCGCATCCATGGTGCGCCAGCCGCCGGTCGCATCGAAATTCTCAAGCGCAAAACCCAGCGGGTCCATCTTCACATGGCAGGAGGCGCAGGCCGGGTCCTTGCGGTGCATCTCCAGCTGTTCGCGCGCGTTGAGGAGCTGTCCGTCATGTTCGGTCTTCAGCGCGGGCACATCGGCG
Source organism: Croceicoccus mobilis (assembly GCF_001661965.1). Taxonomy (GTDB): domain Bacteria; phylum Pseudomonadota; class Alphaproteobacteria; order Sphingomonadales; family Sphingomonadaceae; genus Croceicoccus; species Croceicoccus mobilis. The sequence continues at coordinate 32,948 of NZ_LYWZ01000023.1, read as the reverse complement.
GGCGGCGGCGGGGGCGGGGCGGCAAGGATGTTTTCAAGCACCCATTTTCCGCGCTTCACGACCGAGGTGTGATTGCCATAGGAGGTGACGGTCAGGATGCTTGCCTGACCCAAGAGGCCGCCCCGGTTCCATGCGGGATCGAGCGACACCTTTCTGAGCGCCGTGCCCTTTACCCCGGGGATGCCATAGTGATCGGCGAGCCGCTGGTTGAGGAAGGTGTAATCCGCCGCGATGAAATCCAGCACCGGGCGATTGGTCTGGAGGACATGGGCGAAGAACATCTCGGTCTCCGCCGCCATCGATTGGCGCAGGCGCGTGTCGAAGCTGGGGAACACATCGATATCGGGCCGCTGCTGGTCGAGATTGCGCAGATAGAGCCATTGGCCTGCGAAATTCTTCGTCAGCGCATCGGCGCGCGGATCGGCGAGCATGCGGGTGATCTGCGCATCCATCACCTTCGGGTCCTTCAATCGCCCGGTCTCGGCGGTCTTCAGCAATTCCTCATCGGGAATGCTGCTCCACAGGAAGAGCGAAAGACGAGAGGCAAGTTCGAGATCGGTGAGCGAATGGACCGAACCGGGCGCCGCGCCCGCCGGGTCTTTCTCGATCAGGAAGAGGAAATGCGGGGAGACGAGGATCGCCTCGACCGCGGCCTCGATCCCATGCTCGAAATCCGATGCTGCGGCTTCGCTGGCGTAGACCTTCATGAGGAGGCCCATGTCCCGCTCTGTCACCGGGCGGCGATAGGCGCGGCGGGCGAGGGATGAGAGGATCGTCTTCGCGCATTTTTCTTCCTGCGATGCGCGTTTCGGACGGCAGGTGAAGATGCGCTGGCGGCTGGGCGTATCGGCGATACCGGTCGCGTCATAGGGCCCGGCGACGTCGATCTGCAGCACGTCGCGCGGGAAGTTCTGCTGCGAATAGCGCTGGTGCATGCGGTAGGACGGCACGGGGATCGTCGCCGCCTTCTTGCCGTCGACCCAGACGGCAAGGTCCAGCATTTTCGGGTCGTCCAAGGGCAGCGGCACGTAATCGGTGGTGTTGCGCAGCACCTGTACCGTTTCGGTCGGCGCGGTGCGGCGGGTGAAGGACATGCTGACCACGTGCGCGCCAGCCTTCATCGGCACGCGCACCGAATAGCGGTCGTCAAGCTCGCGGTCGGTCTCGTTATTCGTGTTCGAATTGAGCCAGCCGCTGATCTCATATGTCCCGTCATAACGGGCGTAATATTCGAACGCCCCGCCGCCGCGCGATCCGAGCGGCAGCAGGTCGCTCGCGCGCTCGTTATAGGCGGGAACGCCGGAGTTCCTGATCGAGCCGTCCTTGGGCACCTGATAGCTCGTGACCAGCTCCCGGCGCGAGGACAGCCCCGTCGCCATGCGCCCGACCTTTCCGGCAACCGCGACATAGCGTTCCATCAATGTCGGGGAAACAGAGAGAACATCGGCGATATTGTCGAAGCCGAAGCCCGAATTATCCTGCGGCAGCTCGCGGCTGAAATCGACGTCGAGGTCGAGGAGGTCGCGCACGGCATTGGCATATTCGACGCGGTTCAGGCGCCGCACCGTGGCACGGCCAGGATCGGGATGCGCGGCGGCGTAATTGTCGAGCGAGGAGCCCAGCCATTTCACGAAGCTTGCCCGCACCAGCGGATCGGGCTGCGGTTTGCTCGATGGCGGCATGTGCCCTTCGCCGACTTGCCGAAGGATCTTCTCCCACAGCTCGGTATTGGTACCGCTGTGCACGTCTTCGGACCGCAGGTCCTCGATCGACATGTTCGCCTTCAGGTCGAAATCATTGTGGCAGCGTGAGCAATATTCATCGAGCACCTCTTCGGGCTCGACATCCATGGTCGCGGTGGCTGGCGTCGGCTGATCGACCGCTTCATCCGCGGGTGAGGCGGCGTAGAGCGCGCCTGCCATGATCGATGCGCTCATCGCGAGCATAATGCTCCCGAACCGTGGCTGCCCCGTGAATGGCTTCAATTGCAAGATGTTCGCCCGCTACCCGTCGCGGCGCGGCTCGGCTGGCCTTCGCGGGTGCAACGCCCGGGAAGGGGGTATGCCGAAACACGCGCGCAAATGCCGCTTACCCGTCGCTTGCCTGCCTAACCGGCGGTCGTGTTGCGGTCTATTGCCAAGAACACGACGCTGCGGTGCAAAAAAGTGAGCGCCCCTCTGCAGGCGTGGTGAAAACCTCTGGTCCCGAAAGCTTTTCCGGTCTGGATGGCTCTTTGCGTGGCCGTTGCTCTATGCAGCACTCGCGAAAGGACCGTTTATGCAGATTGAAGACGCGCGGGGGCTGACCGCGCTTGATGGTATCGCGCAGGGTGAAGCCGTGCGTAAGGGCGATGTTTCGAGCGCGGAACTGGTCGCCGCATCGCGCGCGGTGATCGCGGCCGACGATGGCGAGATCAACGCGGTGACATGGCTGGCCGACAACGCCCCGCCGCCTGCGAGCGATGCTGGCCCGCTGGCAGGCGTGCCATGGCTGTTGAAGGCATCGCTCGAATATCCCGGCTGGCCTTTCACCAGCTGCTCGCGCGCGAAGGCGAATGTGCTGGGCGACACCATGTGGCCCTTTGCCAAGGCGGTGATCGAGGCAGGGCTGGTCCCCATGGGCTTTACCGGCATGCCCGAATTCGGCCTGCTGACGACGGGTGAGCCGCTGGCGACGGGCGCGGTCAACAACCCGCGCGCGCCGGGGCGCTCGGCGGGTGGGTCGTCCAGCGGATCGGCGGCGGCGGTTGCGGCGGGTTTTGTCCCCTTTGCCCATGCGTCCGATGCGGCGGGTTCGATCCGTATCCCGGCGGCCAATTGCGGCGTGATCGGGCTGAAGCCTTCGCGGGGCGGGAATCTGCGGGCCCGTGCGCCGCATCTGATCGACGACCTGCTGTGCTCCGACATGCTGATCGCGCGGACCATGCGCGACATCGCGGCCAGCTATGATCTTGTCGCCACGACGCGCTGTTCGCCTGCGGCAACGCCGGTGCGCGGCCTGCGCGTCGGATTGGCGCTTGATGGGCTGGATGGGCGCGCAGCCGATCCGGTGGTCGCCGACCGCTTGCGCGCCGTGGCGCGGGAACTGGAACATGCCGGCGCCATCGTCGAGCCGGTGGCGATGCCCTGCCATGGCGAGGCCGTGGTGCGGGCATTCCAGGCGATCTGGATGCACGAAGGGGCGGAACTGGCAGGGTTCGTCGCTGCCGCCAATCCCGGCGTGCCGCTGGACCAGCTGATCGAGCCGTGGACCATTGGCCTTGCCGAGGCGTGCCGGAACATCGACACTGCCGCCACGGCCAATGCCTATCGGCAAGTCGCCTTGTCGGAACTGGCGGCGGTCTCGTTCTTCTCGCGCTATGACCTGCTGCTCTCACCGGTTTCGCCAGAGCCGCCGATCGAGCTGGGCCGCCATGCGCCGGATCGTAATTTCGACGAGCTGTGGGAGGATTTCTGGCCCTTCGTCAATTACACCCCGCATGCGAATATCGCGGGGCTGCCATCGATTACCCTGCCGTTCTGGGGCGGATGCGAGGATGGCCCGATCGGCGTCATGCTGACGACGGCGGCAGGTACGGATCGCGAGCTGATCGCCATCGCGCAGGAACTGGAAGGTCGCGCGGTCGGCTGATTGGCTCCGCATAGGTCTTTTGGCCCCTTGATTTGCGCGGGCGTGTGGGGCCATTGGGCCCAATGCCTCGCCCGCGCAGCCTTGCCCTGTCACGCCGCATTTCCAGCGACCGCTCCGCGCCGCTCTACATGCAGCTTGTCCATGCGCTGATCCACGAGATCGAGCGCGGGCGCCTGCCGCCCGGCGCGCCCCTTCCGTCAAGTCGCGATCTGGCAAGCGAGCTGAGCCTCAACCGCAAGACCGTGGTGACGGCCTATGAAGAGCTGGTGGCGCAGGGTTGGCTGGAGGCCGACGGCAGGCGCGGGACCAGCGTCGCAACCAATTTGCCCGACCGGCAGAAGCCCGTTGCCAGCGTCAATGAGCCGCGCCAGCGCAAGCCGGTCTACCGCTTCAATCCCGCGCCCGAAAGGTCGATCGCGGTGCCGACCGGATCGCGCATCAAGCTGGACGAAGGGAGCCCCGACGGCACGCTTTTCCCGACCGAGATCCTCGCCCGCTTTTATCGCCGCGCGGCCATGAGTGCGGCGCGGGGGCGCAGGCTGGGCTATCGCGATCCGCGTGGCAGCGAGGCGCTGCGCGAACAGATCGCGGCCATGCTGCGTGAAGAGCGGGGGCTGGTGCTGGGGCCGCAGAATATCTGCGTCACGAGGGGCAGCCAGGCGGGGATCGCGCTCGCGGCGAGATTGCTGGCGCGTCCGGGCGCTGTCGCATTGGCCGAGGCGCTGACCTATGAACCCGCGGTCGCGGCGCTGCGTGCCACGGGGCAGCAGGTGATGCCCGTGCGGATGGACGAGGACGGCATCGTGGTCGAAGATGTCGAGCGCCTGTGCCGCACCCGGCAGGTCAGCGCCCTGTTCCTGACCCCGCATCACCAGTTTCCGACGACCGTGTCGCTTTCGCCGCAGCGACGGCTGCGCCTGATCGAGGTGGCGCGCCAGTTCGGCTTTGCCATTATCGAGGACGATTACGACCACGAATATCATTTCGGGCTGCAGCCATTGCTGCCAATGGCCAGTTATGCGCCCGATGTGGTGGTCTATGTCGGATCGCTGTCAAAGCTGCTGCTGCCGGCCCTGCGCGTCGGCTATATCGTCGCGCCCGAACCGGTGATCGAGGCGCTGGCCCATCAGACATCGATCACCGATGGCATGGGCAGCACGCTGACCGAAGATACGGTCGCGCTATTGCTAGAGGATGGCGAGGTCCGCCGCCATGCGCGCAAGGCGGCGCGCATCTATGGCGAGAGGCGCGATGCTTTCGCGCAGGCGGTGCATCGCTCGCTTGGCGATTACGCCGACGCGCGCCTGCCCAGCGGGGGCCTTGCCATGTGGCTCAATTTCCATGACCGGCAGGCGCTGGACCGGATCGAGCATGGGGCGCTGGCGCAGGGCATCAGCTTTGCCATGTCGGAAAGCTATCGACTCGCACATGACTCGCCGCATGGATTGAGGCTGGGCTTTGCCAGCCATCCCGAAAGTGAAACCGTGGCGGCGATCGAAGTGCTTGGACAGCTGGCACGCGGCTGAAACCTGCCGGATTGGCGCAGATTGCGCCAAAAAGCGTGGCCCGCCCGCCACAGGCTTTAAGTCCCATTTATGGACCCCTGAAAATTTCGGATCTGGCACTTTTCGCGGGGCCATTCGCATAGGAAACTCGCCGCCATGGAGTTTCCCCCGGGCCGAACCGAAGATCTCGCCGAGCTGATACGTGCATATCCGCTCGCCTGGTTGATCACATGCGGTTCGGCCGGTTTCGATGCGACGCCTCTCCCCCTGGTCGCCGAAACCGACGAAGCGGGCGAGGTGACCTCGTTGGTCGGACATTGCAGCCGACGCAACGCCCAGGTTGCGGCACTGCGCGAGCACCCCCGGGCTTACGCGCTGTTCATGGGGCCGCAGGGATACATCTCGCCCGCTTTCGTCTCGAAACCCGGCTGGTTGCCGACATGGAATTTCGCCGTCGCCATCTTGGAGCTGGATATCAGCTTCGAGGAGGAGGAGACGCCCGCGCTGGTGAACCGGCTGGTCGATGCGGCGGAAGAGAGAAGGGCCGACCCGTGGAAGCTCGATCTCGATGCTGAAAGGGTTGACTTGCTAATGGCTCGCATTATCGGGTTTCGCGGTAAGGTCATCGGCAAGACCGTGCGCATGAAGCTGGGGCAGGAGGAAGACCTGCCTACCGTCAGGGATATTATCGCGGCGCTGGAGACGGGGCCGCTGCCTGAATGGATGGAACGGCTCAATGCGGATCGGTTGCAGCCGGGCGGCTGACAAGCGGCCTAATCTTCGGGTCGCACCGAAATTCAACGCCGGCCGCATGGGATCGCGGCCAAAGGTAAGGGGTAACGTCATGAGGAATTCCACTTTCGCCCGTTTCGCAGGCGTTTCGGCGCTGGCCGCCGCAGCCGGCCTGCTGGCGCAGCCCGCCTTCGCGCAGGATGCGGACAAGGAAGGCGATATCATCGTCACCGCGACCAAGCGGCCCGTGACACTGGACGACGTGCCGATCTCGGCCACTGCGATCAGCGGTGAGGAGCTGAAGGAAACCGGCGCACAGAGCCTGTCCGATTACATCACCCGCGTGCCGGGCGTGACCTTCAACGACTATCAGCCCGGCGTGTCCGAAGTCGTCATTCGCGGCATCGCGGCGACCACCTATCACGAGCAGGGGCAGACCACGGTCGGCTATTACCTCAACGAAGTGCCGCTGGTGGAGCCGGGCTTCCCCATCGGCATTCCCGATGTCGACACCTTCGATCTTGAGCGCGTGGAAGTGCTGCGCGGTCCGCAGGGCACGCTGTTCGGTTCCTCCACGCTGGGCGGTCTGGTCAATTATGTCGTCAAGACGGCGGACCCGACCAAGGTGGACGCAGCGGCGCAGGGGCTGATCGGTACGACCAAGAACGCGAGCGGCGAACTGAACTATGCCGCCAAGGCGATGGTCAACCTGCCAATCGTGGAAGACAAGTTCGCTGCGCGCCTCGTCGCCTATCAGCGTTTCGATGCGGGCTATCTCGACAATCCCGGCACCGGCGTGACCGGATCGAACGACTTCACCACGCGCGGCCTGCGCGGATCGCTGGTCTTTACTCCGACGGACGAGACGACGATTACCTATATCTCGGTCTGGCAGGACACCGATCTGGAGGACCAGACCTATCTCGACACCTCCAACCCCTATATCCGCGACACCGCGCGGGCCGAGCCGCAGGAGACGCGCTTCTTCCTGAACTCGGTGCGGCTCGATCAGGAACTGGCCGATGTCGGCACGCTGACTGTGATGGGTTCGGTCGTCGACAAGACCAACGCCACCGTATTTTCCTATCCCTATTGGTATGTCACCGGCGTGACCACGGGCGAGGGCACCGCCTATGGCACCGGCGATGCCGACGCCAATATCCGCACGGTCGAGGCGCGGCTGGCATCGGAAACGGGCCCCGTCTTCAACTGGCTTGTCGGCATCAGCCACATGACCAGCGACAAGACCAGCTATGACCAGATCTTCCAGCTGGGCGCAGAGGCTTACATCGACGCCAATCCCGACAGCTTCGGCGGCTATGCGGGCAGCCTGCTCACGCCGAACGACAGGCTCTATGGCTATCTGTCACAGCTGCACAACGAAGACACCGGCATTTTCGGCGAGATCTCGATCAAGATCATTCCCGAGATCGAGCTGATCCTCGGCGGTCGTTATTTCTGGAACAGCTATGCGGGCGACGTGCTCAATCAGGCAGGCGCGCTGGGCGGTTACGAAGGCGGCTACAGCCCGGTCGACCGCGCCGGCTCGGTGAAGGAATCGGAAGACGGCTTCACGCCGAAGGTCTCCGTCGCCTTCCGCCCGAACGAGGATGTGATGGCCTTTGCGACCTATTCCGAAGGTTACCGCGTCGGCGGCATCAACCCCAATGCGGGCCTGCTCGATACGATCCAGACCGCTTATGACAGTGACAGCGTCGACAATTACGAAGTCGGCGTGAAATTCCATGCGCTGGACAACCGTCTCTATATAGACGCCACTGCCTTCTGGGAGGAATGGCACGATATTCAGGCCCGGCTGTTCGGTCCGGCTCCCTCCTATTACTCCTATGTCTCAAACGCGGGCGGCGCGCGGGTGAAGGGTATCGAGTTCGCAGCGACCGCCGATCTTGCGACATTCGCCCAGTTCTCGACCAACTTCACCTATCAGGATGCGGAGCTGACCAAGTTCCTGCCCGACACCTTTGCAGTGGGCGGCGGGTATGAAGCCGGATCCACCCTGCCGGGTTCGTCGAAATGGTCGGTCAACAACCGGCTGCGCTTCGAATTCGCCGACATGGCCTATGCGCCCAGCTTCGAGATCGCGCATCGCTATCTGTCGAAGGCACCTGTGGCTTTCGGCAATGACAATACGCGCGGCGGGTTCAATATCTTCGATCTTCGTGCCAGCGTGGCCGTGACGGAGAATGTGAACGTGCTCGCCTTTGCCAATAATGTGTTCGACGAATACGGCATTTTGAACGCCCCCTTCACCAGCGCGCTGGTGCCGCAAGGTTCGATCGTGCGTCCGCGCACCGTGGGGCTCAGGGTCGACTGGAGCCTGTGATGAGAAGCGCCGCCGTAAATCTTGCGGCGGCGCTCGCCCTGTCCGCATCTGCGGGGCATTCGGTGGCCGCGCATGCAGCGGGATCGCAGGATGGCGCCCGACTGCGATACGAGGCGAGCGAGGCGACATGGTCGCATCTCGATCTTTCGCCCGATGGGCGCAGCATCTTCTTCGACGTGCTGGGCGATATTTATCGCATGCCATCAGGTGGCGGTGACGCGGTTCCGGTGCTGACGGGCGATGCATGGGAACGCGATCCCGTGCTCTCGCCCGATGGTGAGTGGCTGGCCTTTATCTCCGACCGCTCGGGCATCACGAACCTTTGGGTCTCCCGCCCCGATGGCAGCGACGCGCGCATGCTGTCGGATGACACGTCACTGGTACTGGAAACATCGCCCGCATGGGCAGCAGATGGCAGCGCGGTCTATGTCAGCCGCGCGGTGCATTCGGTGCTGGCGTTCGAATTATGGCGCTTCCCCATCTCCGGAGGGAAGGGCGAATTGCTGGTCAAGGCGCAGCCCAATGGCGACGAGGGCTGGGACGAGCGCATCAATGCGCTTGGCGCGGCGCCCACGCCCGATGGCAAGTCGGTCTATTACGCGACGAAACGCGGCCATACCTGGACCGTGGACGATCCGCCGAACTGGTCGATTGCGCGGCTGGATCTGGCCACCGGCCATGTCGAGACGATCGTGCCGGGCGGCATGCGCCCGGTGCTTTCGCCCGATGGCAAGCGGCTTGCCTATGCGGCGCGGTTCGGGGCCGAAACGGGCCTGCGCCTGCGTGACCTGACGACGGGCGATGATCGTTGGATCGCCTTCCCTGTGGACCGCGACGGGCAGGAGGGGGCGTATTACTACGACCTCTTGCCGCGATATGAATTCACGCCCGATGGTACCGGGATCGTGCTGGCGAAAGGCGGCAAATTCCACCTGCTCGACATTGCGAGCGGGTCGATGACCGCCATCCCCTTTCGTGCTCCGGTCGATCTCGCGCTGAAGCCCAATGCCCGCGTCGTGCAGCATGTATCGAGCGGCCCCGTCGTCACCCATATCGCCGAAGGGGCCGTGCCTTCGGCCGATGGAACCCGCATTGCATTCACCGCGCTGGGCTCGCTCTATGTGAAAAGCGCGCGCGGCAAGGATGCGCCGCGCCGGTTGTTCACCGGCGATGCCTTTGACCCGGCGTGGAGCGTGGATGGCAGGACCCTGTTCTTCACCCGCTGGACCGCTGCCGAGGGCGGGCAGATCATGGCGCTACCGTCCTCAGGCGGTGAAGTGCGGGCGGTGACGAAACGTGGTGCCTATTGGCCCGAGCTGATTGCCAGCCGCGATGGCGCTGCCGTGCTGGCGCTGAAGGTCAATAATTACGACCGCATGCACGCCCCGACCGAGATCGTGCCGGGCTATGCCACCGATATCGTCCGCATCCCGCTGGATGGCGGTGAACCGCAAGTCATCGCCCACAGCACCGGCCTTACCAATCTGCAGCAGACAGCCGATGGCCGCATCTGGGTGCAGACCCCCGCCGCTCTGGCCGAGGTGACGGCGGGCGGGATCAGCCCCCGCGTCGCCGTGCTGGCGCGCCCGGTCGGGCAATATGTGCCGGGCAGCGCGCCGGTGACCGATATTCTGGTGTCTCCCGATGCGCGGCATTTGCTGGCCCGCGCCGCATCCGAACTGCACCTGCTGCCGATGCCTGAACCGGCAGAGGACATGGCCACGCTCGACCTGCAGAAAGCCCCTGCAGGGCACCAGCGCGTGACCCGCATCGGGGCCGACCGCGCGATGTGGACCGGCGATGGCCAGCGCCTGTTCTGGACTGTTGGCGCGGACTGGCTCTCGATCGACACGGCCACCGCGCTGACCGCCGCCGACCCTGAAGCCGAAGCCAAAGGCGGGTCGCTGGCCGTGACCGTGCCGCGCGCCATGCCCGCGCATCCGCAATTGCTGCGCGGCGCGACAGTGCTCACCATGGACGGCGGCAAGGTCGTCGAAAACGCCGATGTGCTGATCAAGGGGGACCGCATCGCCGCAATCGGCAGGCGCGGTTCGCTAGCGGTGCCGATAGACGCGCAAAGCCATGACCTGACAGGCAAGTTCATCATGCCCGGCCTCATCGACACGCACGCCCATTTCTTCGGCCTGCGCCGGGGGCAGCACGATGCGGCGCACTGGGCCTTTGCCGCGAACCTTGCCTATGGGGTGACGTCGTCGCTTGAGGTGCAGGCGTTCACGCCCGACATTTTCACCTATGGCGATCTGGCCGATAGCGGCATGATGGCAGGGCCGCGCCTGTTTTCGACCGGGCCGGGCGTGTTCGTGAATTCCAATATCGACAGCCTGCAGGCCGCGCGCGACGTGCTGACCCGTTATCGCGATCATTATCGCACCCGCAACCTCAAGGCCTATATGGTCGGCGACCGGGCACGGCGGCAATATGTGGCGCAGGCGTCGCGCGAACTCGGCATGATGCCCACGACCGAGGGCGCGGCGGATTTCGTGCTGGAATTGACCCACGCGGTCGACGGCTTTGCCGGGAACGAACATAATCTGCCGATCACGCCGATCCACGACGATGTGATCAATCTCTTCACCGCCAGCAATATCGCCTACACGCCGACCTTCACCGTGCTTTATGGCGGCGGCACGGCTTTGGTCGACAGCATCGTCAATCGCGAAGATCCCGCGGATGCAAAGCTGCGCCACTTCACGCCGCCCCATGTGTTCGAGGGCGACCGCCACGACATCCACTGGATGGCCGCCGATTTGCAGAGCTTTCCGAAATTTGCCGCCGATGCGATGCGTATCCGCCGCGCAGGCGGTCTTGTCGGCGCGGGCAGCCATGGGGAAGTGCAGGGGCTCGGCCTCCACTGGGAAATGGAAAGCTTCGTCATGGGCGGGGCCACGCCCGAAGAGGCGCTGGAGATCGCGACGCGTGACAATGCCGTCATAATCGGCAGGCCCGACGATCTGGGCACGATCACGCCGGGCAAGCTGGCCGACCTGCTGGTATTGGATGCCGACCCGCGTCAGGACATCCGCAACGCGCGCGCCATCGACATGGTGATGCGCGGCGGATTGCTGTTCGATGGCGACACGCTGGCCCCCATCGGCCGCCCCGGCGATGCGCCGCCCCGCTGGTGGCTGAGCGACATACCCGACACAGGAGACGGCCAATGAAGCCCGCCACCCTGCGCAAATGGAGCGTGGTCCATACATGGAGCAGCATTGCCTGCACGCTCTTCATGTTCATCCTGTGCGCGACCGGCCTGCCGCTGATCTTCCATGACGAGATCGAGGCGCTGGAAGGCGGCCATGAGGTCGAGAAATGGGACGCATCGACGCTGGTCGATTACGACACGGCGGTAGAGGCGGCTTTGGCCAAGCATCCGGGCAATGTGCCGCTGTACCTGTCCTTCGACGTGGATCGTCCGGTGGTGAATATAACCAGCGGGCCAACGGCGGATGCCGCGGAATCGCAGATGGCGTTCAACCCCATCGACCTGCGCGATGCAAAGCCTGCCAGCGGGGGCGAGGAGGGCGGTTTCATGGATCTCCTGCTCCAGATCCATACCGACCTGCTGCTGGGCGATCCGGGGATGTATTTCCTGGGGTTCATGGGTTTCCTGTTTGCCCTCGCCCTGGTGTCGGGGGTCGTGCTCTATTCGCCCTTTGCCAAAAAGGCAGGCTTTGCGGGCGTGCGTAAGGAGAAAGCCGCGCGTATTCGCTGGCTCGACTGGCACAATATGATCGGCGGGGTGACACTGGCATGGGCGCTGGTCGTCGGGCTGACGGGCACGATCAACACGCTTTCGGAACCGATTACCGCATGGTGGCGCGCCGATGCGCTCGCCACGCTGACAAAGGATGGCGGGGAGACGGTTGCGCCCTATCGTACCGGCATGGCGGGCAGGGCCGTCGCCAACGCGATGGAGGCAGCGCCCGGCATGCGGCCGCAATTCGTCGCCTTCCCCGGTGCCGCCTTTTCCAGCCGCGATCATTACGCCGTGTTCCTGCAGGGCGCGACACCGCTGACCGAAAAGCTGCTGACCCCGGTGATGATCGATGCCCAGACCGGCGAAGTCGATGGGATTGGGCCCATGCCATGGTACATGAAAGGGCTGCTGCTGGCCCAGCCGCTGCACTTTGGCGATTACGGCGGGCTGATCATGAAGATCCTCTGGGCGCTGCTCGACATCGTGACGATGGTGGTGCTGGGCAGCGGGCTTTACCTGTTTTCCAGGCGGCTGGCGAAACCGGCGCGCACCCGCGCTGTCACGCGGCTTCAATCGGCAGGCGCGGCATGACGATGAACCGCCCGCTCGCCCCCATTGCGATCATCGCCATCATCGCCCTTGTCGGCCTGTTCGCGGGCCTGACGGGGGAGACGTGGGAGGACGGTTTCGCCAATCTCGCGCTTGCCCTTTGCCTGCTGCCGATCGGTTGGGCGCTGGTTCGCAAACGGCGTTAGCGCGCCACCGGGCAGGGTAGCCCCGCGAAAATCCCGCTCGTGTTGAAGAGATGGTCGAGCAAGCCTTCACGCCCCTTGTCGCGGACAACGGCGGTCAGCTCTTCGCCATGCGGGTCATTGACCAGTGTGCCATCTTCCAGATGCGCGATCCATGCCTCGAAGGCCGCGGTGATGGAGGGGCAGGCATTGCCCGCTTCCTGCTGCGCCTTGACCGTTTCGAGCCAACGCTGCGGGATTTTCTGCGATCCGTCCATGGCGATCTGGGCCAGACGGTGCTGGATCGAGGGTTCGGCAAATCGGTCGATCAGGCTGGCGGCGTATGCAGGCAGGTCCTGTTCCGGCGCGGCATCGATGGTGGGGGCGGCTTCCTTAAGCATGAGGTCCGTTGCCAACGCCTTCAGTTCGGCATCGGCCACGGCTTCATGCACATAGGTAAGGCCCCGCGCGAGGCCGCAATAGGCCAGCATTGAATGCGCTCCGTTAAGCATGCGCAGCTTCGCGGTTTCATAAGGCGCGACCTCTGCCACCAGCTGCGCGCCGTGGTTTTCCCACCTTGGGCGCGGACCGGCGAAACGGTCCTCGATCACCCATTGGCTGAAGCTTTCGGTCAACACCGCGCCTTCGTCGCGCATGCCCAGCTTTTTTTCGAGCATGATGCGGTCTTCGTCGGTGGTGGCGGGCACGATGCGGTCGATCATCGTTTCGGGGCAGGCGCAATTAGCGTCGAACCAGTCGATCAGCGCCGGTGCCTTCGCCTCAAGCCAGTCATGCATCAGCCGCGCGAGCGCCTGGCCGTTGCCCGACAGATTGTCGCAACTCATCAGCGTCAAGCCGGAGAGGCCCTGCGCTTGCCGCTGCTCCAGCGCTGCGGTGAGCAGCGGGTAGAAGCTCTTGGCTGCAAGCATGAGGTCGAGCGACCCGTCGGCGGCACGGGCATAGCCCTTTTCAGTCACTGTGAAGCTGACGATATGGCAATCGGGAGAGGCGATGCGCGCGATGACTGCATCCGGCGTATCGGGGGCGACCAGCACTTCGCGCACCGCACCGATGATGCTGGTATCGGCCCTGCCGCCACCGCGCTCGGTCAAGGAATAGAGGCCGCCCTGCGGATTGAGCTGTTCGGCCACGCTGGCCGAGCGCATGGAGACACCGCAAATGGCCCAGCCGCTTTCGCCTGCATTCATGGCGAGATCGGTATACCACGCCTGATGCGCGCGGTGGAACGCGCCGATCCCGAAATGAACGATGCCGATCGGCTGCGCATCGCGGTCATAGCCGGGTGTCGCAATGCCAACAGGCAGGCCGGTCAGCGTGGTTGGCGAGAGCCTCACAGGCGATACGCCTTCTTGACGAGATTATAGGCAAGGTCCTGCGCCAGTTCGGCTGCTTCCCAATCCTCGATCCTGTGTTCGGCGACCAGCTGGGCGAGGAAACCGCAATCGATGCGCCGCGACACGTCATGGCGCGCGGGGATCGAGAGGAAGGCGCGGGTATCGTCGTTGAAGCCGACGGTGTTGTAGAAGCCGGCCGTTTCGGTCGTGTTGTGGCGGAAGCGGCGCATGCCCTCGGGGCTGTCGTGGAACCACCAGGACGGGCCCAGCTTCAGCACCGGATAATGGCCAGCCAGCGGCGCGAGTTCGCGGGCATAGACGCTTTCATCCAGCGTGAAGAGGATGATCGAAAGGTCCTTCTCATTCCCGAACCGGTCGAGCAGGGGCTTTAGCGCATGCACGTAATCGGTGCGCGTCGGGATGTCGGCGCCCTTGTCGCGTCCGAAATTCTCGAACAGCCAGCCGTTATGGTTGCGGAAAGAGCCTGGGTGGATCTGCATGACCAGACCGTCCGACAAGCTCATCGCCGCCATCTCGGTCAGCATCTGGCCGCGGAACAGCTCGGCGTCGGCGGCGCTGGCATTGCCGTCCTTCACCCGGTCGAACAGGGCGGCGGCTTCGCTGGCCGTCAGGTTCGCGGTGGTGGCGGTGGGGTGGCCGTGATCGGTGCTGGTCGCGCCGAACGATTTGAAGAATTCGCGGCGCTGACTATGGGCGTTTAGATAGCCTTCCCACGTCATCGTGTCCTCGCCCGTGATTTCGCCGAACGTCTTCAGGTTTGCGGCAAAACCCTCGAACTCCGGATCGACCACGGGGTCTGGGCGATAGGCGGTGACGACGCGGCCGTTCCAGCCCGATTCGCGGATGGCGGCGTGATGCTCCAGCGTGTCCAATGGGCTTTCGGTCGTGGCGATCGCCTCGATATTATATCTCTCGAACAGGGCGCGGGGACGGAACGCATCGGTGGCCAGCTTTTCGGTGATGGTGTCGTAATACAGGTCCGCGGTTTCGCCTGACAGCTGCACGTCCATGCCGAACGCCTCTGCGAACACCCAATCCAGCCACATGCGCGATGGCGTGCCGCGGAACAGATAATAGTTTTCAGCCAGGATGCGCCATGCCACGCGCGGATTTGCCTCATGCCCCGAAATTCCAAGGTCTTCCAATCGCACACCCTGCGAATAGAGCATGCGGAACAGGTAATGGTCGGGGACCAGCAGCAGTTCGGTCGCATTGCCGAAGCTTTCGTTCTTGGCAAACCAGCTTGGGTCGGTGTGGCCATGCGGGCTGACGATGGGCAGGTTCGCAACCGAGCCATAGAGATCGCGCGCGATGGCGCGAACCGCAGGATCTGCGGGCAGCAGGCGATCGGGATGGAGGTTGAGGGGGCGGGTCATGAGGCTCTCTCTTTCGGGCCGGGTCGGAATGGCTGCGGGAATGGAGCAGCATTGTCGCGCGGCGCCTGTTATGGTAACCGGTGTCATTGACGCTAATGCACCGGCTTGGCCCCGATTTCAATGGGCAATGCTGGCAAGAACCCAAGAGATGACGAAGATGAATGCTGAACTGGCTGAGGATGCCCGCCCGGCGGCAATGATCTGCCATGCCGACGATACGGTCATGGTGGCGCTGCGCGATATTGCAGCGGGCGAATCGGTGCCATCGCCCGATGGAACGCTGACGACCAATGCTGCCATCCCTTCGGGTCACAAGATCGCTCTGGCGGCCCATGCGAAGGGCGAGCCGGTGATCCGCTATGGTGAACAGATCGGCATCGCCAGCGCGGCGATCACGCGCGGCGATCATGTCCATTCGCATAATCTGAAGACCGCGCTTTCCGGCGAAGTCAGCTATGGCGACTTCGCTGGACCGCAGCCGGCAAGCGGCGCGAAGACACTGGGCAACTGGCAGGGCTATCTGCGCGAGGATGGCCGCTACGGCACAAGAAACGAGATCTGGCTGATCCCCACTGTTGGCTGCGTCGCGCCAATGGCTGAAATGCTCGCGCGCGAAGCGGAGTTGCGCCATGCCGATGCTATCGCGTCGGGCGGACTGGATGCGATCATCGGTTTCGGCCATCCGCATGGCTGTTCGCAGCTGGGCGATGACCTTTCGGGCACGCAGGCCGCGCTGGCTGCACTGTGCGACAACCCCAATGCGGGCGGCGTGGTGCTGATCGGCCTTGGGTGTGAGAGCAACCAGCTCGATACGCTGATCGAGCATATCCCCGAGCGCAGCCGCGCCAAGCTGCGCGTGATGCGCGCACAGGATCCGGGTGACGAATATGACCGCGCCAATGCACTGATCGACGAACTGGTCGAGCAGTTGCGCGGCATGGAGCGCAGCGAAGCCCCGGCATCGGCGCTGGCGGTGGGCCTGAAATGCGGTGGATCGGACGCGCTTTCGGGCGTAACGGCGAACCCACTGCTGGGCCGTTTTTCCGATCGCGTTGCGGCAAGCGACGGGCGGCTGGTGCTGACCGAAATTCCAGAGATCTTTGGCGCTGAAAAGGCGCTGTTCGCGCGCAGCGTTTCGGCCGAGGTCCATAAGGAGGCAAGCGCGCTCCTCAACCGCTTCAAACGCTATTTCCTAGACCAGGGGCAGCCGGTTTCGGAAAATCCGTCACCCGGCAATATCGCGGGCGGGATCACCACGCTGGAGGAGAAGTCGCTGGGCGCGGTGCAAAAAGGCGGTAAGGCACCCTTGGTCGATGTCATCGATTATGGCGGCGTGGCCGATGCGAGCGGCCTCACCCTGCTGGAAGCGCCGGGCAATGATGCGGTGTCCTCCACCGCATTGGCGGCAGCGGGGGCGACGATGATCCTGTTCACGACCGGACGCGGCACGCCGCTGGGCTTCCCCGTGCCGACAGTAAAGGTCGCATCCAATTCGCGCCTTGCCTCGGCCAAATCGGGCTGGATCGATTTCGACGCGGGCCGCCTGCTGTCTGAAGAGACGGGGGTGGTGGACGATGATTTCGCCGCGGCGCTGCTTGCAATCGCAAGCGGGAAAAAGACCGCCAGTGAAAAAATGGGCCAGCGCGTGATCTCGATCTGGAAGCGCGGCGTGACTTTGTAATTCCGGTTCTGGCTGCCGTTTGCATTTGCACGGCAGGGACCCGCATGGTCATAAGCCGATGTGCGAAATCATGCGAGGATAGCGGAATGAAGATCGGATTTGCTCTTGCTGGAATATGCGCGGCCATGGGAACGCTTGCTGGCTGCCCCGCCTTTGCGCAAACGGCAGAGACTGCGGCTCCGGAAACGGCCGAACCGGCGTTTGTCCCGTCAGATTTCGACGTACCTGTTCTGGTGGAGGCCGATGGCTTCAAGCTGGTGCCGCTGAGTCCCGACCTCGTGCAGGTCGATTACGACGCGTACATGTCCTCGATCGAACATCTGCAGAAGACATTCTCCCGCAGCACCGGCTGGCCGCGCGAGGATATTTCCGACGAAGACGCGATGCGCGACATGGAAAACGAAGCGGCCCGTTTCGCGGCTCGCAAGTCCTTTGCCTATGGCGTTCTGACCCCCGATGGCAGCCGTGAGCGCGGCAGCGTTTATGTCCGCCCCAGCAAGGTCGAAGGCTATGACGCGGTCGTCATGCACTGGGTGACCAAGGCGGAATATGACGCAGGCTTCGATGCCGAGCTTTATGACTGGGTCAAAGGCTGGGTGGCTGCGGAATGGCCGTTCCAGAACGTCGCCTATCCCGGTCGCGGCATCAGCTGGAAAGACTGGGACGCGATGACGGCTGACGAGAAGTAAGGGGCATCAGTTCCAGATCTGGAGCAGTCCCAGCGACAGCCACGGGATATAGGTGATGAGCACGAGCGCAAGGATCAGCGTGCCGTAGAACGGGCCGATGGTCTTAACGAGGGTCGTCACCGGTATCTTGCCCACGGCGGAACCGACGAACAGCACCGAACCCACTGGCGGGGTGACAAGGCCGATGCCAAGGTTCAGCATCATGATTACGCCGAAATGCACCGGGTCCACGCCCATGCCCATGGCGACCGGCAGGAAGATCGGCGTGGTGATCACGATCAGCGGCGCCATGTCCATGAAGGTGCCCAGCATCAAAAGCATGATGTTGATGATGAGAAGGGTAAGGATCGGATTATCGGTAATGACTGCGATCAGCCCAGCCAGTGCGGCAGGCACTTCCAGCAGGGCGAGTGCGAAGCCGAAGGCGGTGGCGGCAGCGATGATGAACAGAACCATCGCTGCGGTGCGCACGGACTTGCCCGCCGCATCCCAGAAAGCCGCCCAGCCAAGGCTGCGATAGACGAACACGCCGATGACGATCGTATAGATTACCGCGATCGCCGAACTTTCGGTCGCGGTGAAATAGCCTGACAATATGCCGCCCATGATGATGACAGCAGTCAGCAGCCCCGGAATGGCGTAGATCGCGGCGACGAGGAATTTTTTCCAGCCGGGGAATTCGCCTTTGGGCAGGCCGCGCTTTTTCGCGACGAGCCATGCCGTCGTCATCAGCATCAGCCCGGTCAGCATGCCCGGCACGATGCCCGCCACGAACAGGTCGCCGATGGACACGCCGATGCCCGACGCCGCGGAATAGATGATCATGTTGTGCGATGGCGGAATCAGCAGGCCGACAATGGCCGCCGTCACCGTGACGTTCACCGCGTAATCGCCGGGATAACCCTTGTCGCGCATCAGCGGGACCATGGTCGAGCCGATGGCCGAGGCGCTGGCGATGGCCGACCCCGATACCGCGCCGAACATCATGGATGCGCCGACATCGACAAGGCCCAGCCCGCCGCGCACCCGGCCAAAGGCGGCATCGGCGACCTTTACCAGTCGCTCGGCAATACCGGCGCGGTACATCAGGTCACCGGCAAAGATGAAGAAGGGGATGGCCATCAGGGTAAAGACGCTGATCCCTGCCGCCATGCGCTGAACGGCGACGACAAGCGGAATGTCCACCACCGCAAATGTGGCCAGCGCCGCGCCGAACAGGGCGAAGGCCACTGGTACGCCGATCGCGAGCAGCAGAAACAGGACACCGAAGAGCACGAGGAGTTCCATCAGTCGGGGCTCCCCGTCAGGCTTTCGGTTTCGAGACCGTGATTGGCGCGCGCCTTGACCATGTTTTCGATGGCAAAGACGGTCATGAGAAAGCCGCTGATCGGCAGCGGCGCATAGGCGACCCAGCGCTTCAGACCCAGCGAGGGGATGACGTGATCGCGCACCGCCCACAGCAGGTCCGCGCCATAGAACGCGATGACAAGGCCGAAGACGGCGACCAGCGCGTTGATGACGCGGTGCACCATCGCTACCCCGCCCGAACCCAGCAGATCGTCAAGCAGCGCGATGCGGATATGGAACCCTTCGCGCACGCCGGCCGCTGCGGCGAACAGCACATACCAGATCATCAGCAGCATCGCGGTCTGCTCCGTCCACGATGGGCTGGCATCGAGGATGAAGCGGCCGAATACCTGCCATCCGACCACTGCGGTCATCACGACCAGGCCAATTGCGGCCAAGCGGGCAAGGATGTCACTAAACGTCTCGATCCATCTTGCGGCGCTCATAATGTCTCTCCCAGCTTGACGATGCGCTGGGCAATGTCGCGCTGCTGCGGCGTGACGAGGAATTCGTCCCACACGGGTTTCATCATTTCGGCGAAGGGGGTGGTGTCGACCTCATTGGCCTCCACCCCCGAGGCGAGGATCGTTTCGCGGCTCGATGCCACGCGTGCGTCCCAAAGCTTGCGCATGTGGGGCACGCTGTCGCGCGCGGCCTGCCGCACCATCTGCTGATCGGCGGCAGAGAGCTTGTCCCAGCTGACCTTGCTCATCAGCAGGACTTCGGGCGTGAGGAGGTGGTTGGTCAGGCTGATGAAGCGAGCGACTTCGTAATGGCGGGCGCTTTCGAAACTCGGCCAGTTGTTCTCCGCCCCGTCGATCACGCCCTGCGCCAGCGACTGGTAAACCTCGTCGAACGGCATGGGCACGGCATTTGCGCCGAGGGCGTTGACCATCGCCAGGTAGAGGTCCGAAGAGGGGACGCGTAGCTTCAGCCCCTTCATGTCATCGGGCGTGAAAATGGGGCCGCGCGTGTTATAGAAATTGCGCGCGCCGGAATCATAGAAGCACAGGCCGATAAGATCGTGTTGCGTGAAGCTTTCCAGGATTTCCTCGCCGATGTCGCCATCCAGCGCGGCGCGCATGTGATCGACCGACTTGAAGATGAAGGGGAGCGATGGCGGGATCGTCATCGGCTCCACCGAGTTCAGCGGCGCCAGGTTGGTGCGGTTGAAATCGAGCCCGCCAAAGGTCGTGATCTCCAGCGTATCACGCTCATTCCCCAGCTGCGCACCGGGATAGACATGAATACCGAGGCGCCCGCCGCTGCGCTGTTCCAGCAGGCGGCCCATATATTCCACCGCCTGTACGGTGGGATAATCGCCGGGATGCGTGTCGGCGCTGGTAAACAGGCCTGACAGGCGCGGCTGACAGCCTGCAAGGCCAAGCCCCGTGCCGGCGGCCAGCATTGCGATCAGGGATCGGCGCGATAGGGAAAATTCTGAGGTCATGCCTTGTCCGGATCGAATGCGCGGAAGGTGAAATCGCGAAACTGCGCCGTACCGGCGCGCGCGGAATAAAGTCCGGGGCGCAGCATCAGGAAGCCGCCCCGCACATTGTGGTGATAGCCTGACACTTCCATCCCCCTGTCGAACCGCAGCCATGTCTTGCCATTGTCGCCGCTGGTGTCGAAGGTGACGATATTGCGGTCATTCGTCACGCGCATTTTCATCCGGCGGCCATGCGGATTGGCTGGGCGGGCGCGTTCGATGCCATATTGGTGGGTGACAAATCGGTCCTCGTCGAAACCGAGCCCTGCATAAAGCTTGTCGTCATAGAACAGGATCAGCCCGGCGCGGCCGCCGGCCGGAATCTCGATGTCGCATTCGAACACGTAACTGCGGTCGCCCGCGGTGATCAGCAGCGGCGAGCCGGAGGAGGGCGCATCGCCCCTGGCGCGGAAATGGAGCACACCATCACGCACCGAAACGCGGGTCCCTTCATCGGCGGTCGGTTTAAAAAAGGCCCATTTGGAGCCCAGCGCCAGCGGCGCGGAAAAATCGTCGGATAGCGCCATGCCATGCGGCAGCGCTTCTCCGCTTGTCGGCTTGGCGATGGGCTGCGACAGATCGCCGCCCGTCATTTCGAACCAGCCATCGGGGCGGAAACGCACCGGGTCCATCAGGCACTGGCGGCCCAGCGTCCAGAAATCATTCTCGTATCCGTGATAGAGCGACCACCAGCTGCCGTCTGGCGCTTCGACCAGAGAGGCGTGCCCGCGCGACCACCAGGCCTCGTCACGGCTGGTCGTCCGCACAAGGGGATTGCCGGGATGGTCTTCCCATGGCCCGTGCAGCGATTTTGACCGGGCGGCGATGACCATGTGGCCGGTCGGCGGTCCGGCAGTGCCGCCAACGGCGGTCAGCATGTAGTACCAATCACCGATATGGTGGATTTTCGGCCCTTCCGGGGCGAACCCCTCGACGATCCAGTCGGAGGGGTAGCGCCACGGGTCATAGACATGCTCGACCTTTCCGGCGAGGGAGAGATTGTCGTCCGACAGCCGCACCCGGTCTCCGCCCGACAGGAAAAGCCAGCGCGAGCCGTCTTCGGCGACGGCGTGGCAGGGATCGATATGATTGGGCAGGCCCAGCGGGATAGGATCGCTCCAAGGTCCGGCGATGTCATCGGCCCAAGCGACGAAAATGTCGTTCTGCGGCTTAGCCTTTACCGGGATGTAGAGCAGGTACTTGCCCCGGTCTTTGTGCAGGCTGGGCGCCCATACAGAGCCGATGTTCCGGTGCAGCGCCGGCTTTAGCGGCTGCCAGTTCACCAGATCGCGCGAATGCCAGATCAACAGGCCGGGATAGGCGTCGAAGGTCGAAAAGGTGACGTAATAATCGTCACCATCTTTCAGGATCGCGGGGTCGGGCCGGTCGCCAGAGATCAGCGGATTGAGGAAGCTGCCATTGCCCAGATCGGCGATGCGCTTGCCCTCTGCGTCGCGGCGCCAGTTCGTCGCGCGCGGGGCGGGCGCGGGGGCTGGCGCCGCAATGGCGGGCACGCCCGATGCCAGCCCGGCCAGCGAAGCCGCGCCGACTGCGCGAAAGAGATCCCTGCGACCCGTTGCCATTACGCAAAACCGATCGTCTGCGCCCATGCGCGCCATAGTTCGGGCCAATGTTCGACCGGCTTGCCGATCGCTTTCCTGAGGCCAAAGCCATGGCCGCCGTTCTGGAAAAGATGTGTCTCGACCCGCGCGCCCTTCGCTTTCACTGCGGCGCGCAGCAGCAACGTGTTTTCCACCGGCACGACATCGTCATCCTCGGCATGGAGGAGGAAATGCGGGGGCGGATTATCGGGCACATTCCTGTCCGGTGAATGCGCCGCCTCCATCGCCTTTGTCGGATTGTCGCCCAGCAGCAGGTCGCGTGAACCGGGATGCGCGATCCCCGGCGTCATCGAAATCACGGGATAGATCGGTGCTGCGAAAAACGGCCTTGCCGATAGCATGTCTGCATCGTCGACCGGATCATAGATTTTTGCATCGAAACGCGCGCCAAGGTCTGCGCACAGGTGGCCACCGGCTGAAAAACCCATCATCCCTACGCGTTCGGGATCGATGGCATAGTCGCGGTAACGGCTGCGGATCACGCGCATCGCCCGCTGTGCATCCTGAAGGGGAACATTGGCCCTGTCCGCCCAGCCGTCATAGGGCAGGCGATAGAACAGGACGAAACAGGTGAAGCCGCGCGCCGTGGCCCAGCGCGCGATTTCATAACCCTCCTTGTCGACGACCACGTGCTTGTAGCCGCCTCCAGGGGAGAGGAGGAGGGCTGCCCCGTTGGGACGATCGGGGCGAAAGACAACCAGGCGCGGGACCGAAATGCCCAGCACCGCACGATCGGTGACGAGGCGGTCTTCCGACCGTTCCGTCACCATCTCCTGCGGGAGGGATGCCGGGCTTCCGGGCGCGTCATCGGGCCACAGGTCTATGGTTTCAGAAGGCTGCGGGAGGCCCGGAGAGGTTGGGCCTCCCGCACTCGGCGGTGCTGTTTGCGCCTCACCGCGAGTAGTCAGCAAGGTGGAGAGGGCGAGACCTGCCAGAACAGAGCGGCGCGTGCCTTTCATGTCGTGCAAGTTCCTCGCCCCCTTTTCGATTACATCTCGATCCGGGCACCGAACATGATGATCCGGCCGAAATGATTGTTCTCATAGTTCCGGCGCGCATCGTTATCGGTCCAGCGATAGCGATACTGGTCGGTCAGGTTGTTGCCATCGAGCATGAGTTCGATGTTGTCGGTCAGCTTGTAGCGGACCGCCGCGTCGAGGTTGAACGTGCTCGAGAAGCCTTCGAGGAAGTTGCCGTTGCCGCTCGACCCGGTGTTGTAACCGTCGCGATAGGCACCCGACACACGGACCGAGAAGGTGCCGTTGTCGTAATAGACCGTACCGTTGGCCGAATATTTCGAAACGCCCGGGAAGGTGATGACATAGACATCGTCGCCGAAAGCGAAATCCTGTTCGGAATCGACATAGGTGACATTGCCCAGCACGCCGAAGTCCGACAGCGCATCGCTGAAGGCCGAGAACGGCAGGTTGAGGCCAACCTCGATACCCTGGATCGTCGCGCCTTCGCCATTGGTGGTGGTGCGCGCCGTGAACAGGCGGTCGGGATCGGTGCCATTGACGATCGCGTCATAGGCGGGCGTGCCGTTGGTGAGCAGCGAGGTCGGAAGACCGCTCTGCGCATAGGTCAGGTCCTGGATGATGCCGACCGGGAAGCTCTGCACTTCCTTACGGAACAGCGCCAGCGAGGCGATCGCGCCCGGAGCGAAATAATATTCGAACGACAGGTCGTAATTCCACGCCCGGTACGGATCGATATACGGATTGCCCGAAGAGATGCCGAAGTTGAATTCATCGACCGAACCGCCCGGCGTGAGCGAGCCGAGGCTGGGGCGGGTGATGACCTTCGCAGCGGCAGCGCGGATGATGAAATTGTCGGCGGGGAAGAAGTTGAGGTTCACCGCCGGCAGCAGATCGTCATAGCTGCGCTTCACCGTCACGTACTGACCGTTGTTAAAGCCGCTCGAGGTCTGATTGGTCTTCGCATAGCGCATGCCGAAATTGCCGGACATGCGGATAAAGGTCTCGATCTCGAAGCCGGTTTCGAAATAGCCGCCATAGACCTCTTCGGTCACGCCGCGCTCGTCGCCCTGACGGGTGACGGCGGGAATGTCGTAAAGGCCGATGAAATCGGTGGTGGCACCCAGGTTGGGCACGACCCATTGGTTGGTGTTGCCCGATGGCTGGCCCGCATCACCCAGCTTGAACAGTTCGGCAAGATCGCTGGTGACCGGCGCGCCATAGGCCCCATCGGCACAGTCGAAGGCCGAACAATACTGGCTGTCACGACGCGCGCTGGTGGTGAAGAAGTCGAACTCGCGCCAGAACGGGCCGGTCTTGATGGTCAGCCCATCGGTCGGCTCCCACTCGAGGTCGAGCGCGATCGTCTTGAACTTGTTGTTCACCTGGCTCGGGCGGTCGCGGAATTCGGCCAGCTGGAAATTGGTCGGATCGGTCACATCGGTGCCGAAGACCAGCAGCGGGCTCTTCATATTGGTGTAGTCGTAGGAATATTCGCCGTCGCGGTCGTCGAAGATGATGGTGGTTTCGACCGGGATCGTCGCGTCCGACTTCGAGAAGCCGCCCGACAGGCGGGCAAGGAAAGTGTCGGTGAAGAACTGCTCGATCTTGCCCGAGATCTGGTAGAACTCGGTCTCGCTTTCGCGGTGATAGCGTTCGTTGCGGATCCACGCATTGGTCAGATCGGCGCTGATGACATTATTGTCGCCGTCGATCACGTAGTTCGACAAGTCGATGTCATCCTCGTTCGAGCGCAGCAGCACCTCGCCCCAATATTCGTCGCGGTCTTCCTTGAATTTGGAATAGAGGCCGTCGATTTCGATATTGGTGTCTTCGCTGGGCTTGAACTGGACCGCGGCGGTGGCGCCCAGGCGTTCGCGTTCGTGGTTTACAAGGCCATAGCGCGGGATACGCGGGTGGAAGGCGCTGGTGACTTCCATGCAGCCGGCATCGGCGGGGTTGGCCGGACAATTTACGCCGTCGACCGAATTGAACTGCGCATTATTGGCCCAGCGGACCGAATTATTGCCCAGCTCCGCAGTTTCATACTTCGACCATGCCACCGATGCCGAAACGCCAAAAGTTTCGTCTTCGTTGTTCCACGCGGCAAGGCCGGCGAGGCGGGGCGAAAGATCGTCGTTCAGGTCGTTATAGCGCCCCTGTGCGGACACCACGAACTTGCTGCCCGCGCCATAGGAGAGAGGGTTGCCGGTCGACAGGTCGATAACCGCGCCCAGCGATCCCTCGTCGAGGCTGGCCGAAGCGGTCTTGTGCACGACGATGGAATTGAACAGCTCCGATGCAAAGACGTTGAAGTCAAAGGCGCGGTCGCGGTTCGACGATGCACCGTCGGTCGAGGTGGCGATGGTCTCCATGCCGTTGACGCGAACGCGGGTGAACTGTGCGCCCAGGCCGCGAACGGTGATCGCGCGTCCTTCGCCTGCGTCACGCTCGATCGCGACGCCGGGGATACGCTGCAGCGATTCGGCAAGGTTGGTGTCGGGGAACTTGGCGATGTCCTCGGCGACGATCACATCGACCTGACCGACGGATTCGCGCTTGGCGGAAATGGCGGCGTTCAGCGACGCGCGAAAGCCGGTGACGACGATCTCGTCCGCGCCGACGGTCTGCTCCACGGCCTGTTCCGCCGCTTCCTCGGCATCGGTGTCGGCTGCGTCCTGCGCAAAGGCGGTCTGCGGCGCGAGCAATGCGCTGCCGAGAAGCAGCGCGGTCTTGTA
Source organism: Croceicoccus mobilis (assembly GCF_001661965.1). Taxonomy (GTDB): domain Bacteria; phylum Pseudomonadota; class Alphaproteobacteria; order Sphingomonadales; family Sphingomonadaceae; genus Croceicoccus; species Croceicoccus mobilis. The sequence goes on along the minus strand of NZ_LYWZ01000023.1, from coordinate 6,993 downwards.
GCTGTTGAATTTCGTGAACTTTTTCATCTCATCCTCCCCTGGTCCCGGATGTTTGACACCGGTTTCCTAGAGGGGAGAAAAAAATCGCCCTCAGCATCCCGAATCTCCCACCCGGTTTTTGGTAACCGGTGTCATAACCTATTGCCGAGGCGGTCCCGGTCTGTCAAGAAGCTAGCAATTGGGAGAAAGATGAATGTTGAAAACGCGTAACTTTTCGCAGATTTCCGCCGTTCTTGCAGCTGGCGCAGCCATCATGACTCCGGCCAGCGCGCAACCGGGCGACCCGACCGAAGGCGGCCAGGGCGGCAAGATCGTAAAGGTCACGACACTCGCGAAAGACGGTCCGGGCAGCCTTGCCGCGGCGCTGGCTATGAAGGGCAAGCGCATCATCGTGTTCGAGGTTGGCGGCGCGATCGATCTCGGCATGTCGAGCCTGAAGATCGACCAGCCCTATGTCACCATCGCGGGGCAGACCGCGCCTTCGCCCGGCATCACCTTGATGCGCGGCGGGATCGACGTGACGACCCATGACGTCAAGATCAGCCATTTGCGCGTAATGACCGGCGATGCAGGGCAGGAAAAGATGTCGGGCTGGGAAGCAGACGCTTTTTCAACCGCTGCCGCGCATGACGTGGTGATCGAGAACAACACCTTCATGTGGGCGGTGGACGAAAACATGTCGGCGAGCGGGCCGCGCTTTGGCGGCGGTGACACTGTCGCCGAATGGCGTAAGGCGACCAGCCATAACATCGTCTTCCGGCTTAATTTCGCAGCCGAAGGCCTTGCCGATTCGAGCCATCCCAAGGGCGAACATTCCAAGGGTTCCCTGATCCACGACAATGCCACCGGCATCGTGTTCGACCGCAATATCTGGGCGCATAATGTCGAACGTTCGCCGCTGGTGAAGGGCGGCGCGCAGGTGCTGATGGTCAACAACTTCATCTATGATCCGGCGCTGCGCGCGGTTCATTATAATCTGATGGACCTTGAATGGACCGATCACCAGCATGTCGCCGGAGAGATTACCGCTGTCGGCAATGTCATGCGTGGCGGCAATTCGACGGCAGAGGATCTGCCTTTCCTGATGCTGGGCGGCGTTGGCGACCTGAAATATTACGGGCGCGACAATATCGCGGTGGACCGCCACGGCGAAAAGCTGCCCATGTTTGGAACCTATGGTCAGACCAGCGCAAAGCTGATCGAGGAAGCCGAGCCGCTTGCCAGCCTGTCCGGTTATGATCTGATGCCGTCCAAGGAAGTCGAGACCTATGTGCTGCGTAACGCCGGAGCCCGTCCGTGGGATCGCAGCGATGAGGAAATCCGCGTCCTGTTCTATATTGCCGAAGGCCGCGGCCACACCATCGACAGCCAGGAGGAAGTGGGGGGCTATCCCAGCTTTCCGGAAACCCGCGCGAAGTTCGATGCCTCCAAATGGGATCTCAAGTCGATGACGCCGCTCAGCGGCGTTTATCCGGGCCAGAAGGTCGAGGCGCAGGAGGCTTTGAGCACGCGCGACAAGGCCATGCGGGCCACGGCGAAATGATCGCGGCGCTCCCCGGTTTCAGGGCGGCGGCGAGGCTTTCGACCGCGGCCCCGCTGATGGCCTGCGCGGCATGCGCATTGGCGCAGGAGCCGAAGGTGGCAGAGGCCCCGCCGATGGTGGTGGTCGACGAAGCCGATGTCACCGTCCGCGAGGCACCGCCGCACGGCGCGATCGGCATGTCGACCGCCTATCGCATATCGGACGCTGCTCCGCAGCCGCGCACCATGGAGTTTCGCCGCCGCGTGCTCGACGTGGGATCGGCCATCGGGGAACATGTGATTGCGCATGACGAGGTGTACTATGTCACCGCTGGCACGGGCATCGTGATTTCCGACGGCGTAGAGGCCGCGCTTTCGCCGGGCAAAGCAGCCTATCTTTACGACGGCGCGGTCGTCGGAATCCGCCAGACGGGAAGCGAACCCTTGTCGATCATCATCGCCTATCCTGTCGCCAGATAGCATTATGCTGCACCCGCCTAAGGGTGCAGCATAAAGGCTTCAGGGCCGCAGCAGGCGTCGCATCTCGGGCACTTCGCTCGCCAGCTCGTCAGCCATGACCGCGGCAAACAGCTTGCCCCCGAATTCGCCGAGATGGGTATAGTCGTAGACCCATGTCATCTTTGCCACGCGCAGCGTGTCTGGCACCGGAGCAGGGGTGGGGCGGCCGGTCGCCGAAGGCAGTGTTTCACCATCGATGGCTGCGGCGGCCGCCACCTGCGGCGGGGCCGGAATCTCTGCCAAGAGGTTTTGCACCGAGGGGCCCATTGCCTGCACGATCTGCGTGCTACGCCCGTTGAGGTCGACCAGTGGAGTATCCGTTTCCGCAGCAATCTGCCTGATCGCCTCGGCCCATGGGTCGAGATCGCGTTCCACTTCACCGTCCCTGAACAAACGCCGTGTCAGCGGCGTAAACAGAACCGGCACCGCACCCGCTTCCCTTGCTTCGCGGACATAGCGGCGCATGTTCGCGGGAAATTCGGATTTCAGGTCGGTCGAGCGGCCCGGCTTTCCGGGCTGGTCGTTATGACCAAAACCGATCAGCACGAAGACGGTGCCATAGCCTGCGACCTTCATCTCGTTAAGCGCCACGTCCCACAGTCCTTCAGCGCGATACGAACCGCTGCTGCGCCCATTGCGCGCAAGGTTGAGGCAGGCGGTCGGATGGGTGGTGTGATGGGCGCAGAACATCGGGCCCCAGCCATTGCCGGTGGCGGTCGTGGAATCGCCGACGAGGATGATCTTGTTCACCCCTTCGACCGTGCTGGTCTCGGTCGCCATCTCCGCCTGCGGCGGCCCGGCCTGCGCCGAAGCAGTCATCGCGGCGAACAGGGGCAGCGTCACGGCTGCCGCAGTGAAGAGTAATGGTCGCTTCATGTCAGATCCCCGGCTGGATATAGGGCGCGCTCGACCACATCTCGCGCTGCCATTGGCGCGGATCGTCGACCATGGCGATCGCGTCTTCGCCTACCATCAATGTCGCCCGGCGGGGCAGGTCATAGGCCGCCCAGTCTGCCAGTCCGGGGGTGCCGTCCCGGGCAAGGCCGGTAAAGGCCCGCATCATCGCCGCGCTGATCGCGCGCGCCCGCTTGCCGGTGCCGGAATAGCTGCCCTTTGCGTCCAGAGTGCCAAAGACATAGGGCAGGTCGTCGGTATGCGCCGCCCCCCGATCGGGATCGATGGGGGAGGGGCGGTCGAGCTGATACACCCATGTCCTCTCTGCGCCTGCCTTCGCGCGTTCGTCGGCTTCGATCAGCTGGCCGGGCCAGCTGCGCCCATCGGTCGTTGCGGCGTAAAACACCTCTTGCGCCGACCAGTCCGGGAAATGTCGGCGATATTGTGCGACCACGTAATCGGGGCGCAGGTCGATGCGGATATTGGGCCGCACGCGCTCGGCAATGTTCGACCAGTCCAGCCCCTGCACATAGGGGCTGTCCGTTCCGATAAAGGCCCGCGTTTCATCGGTCGTGTTGCCCAGGATCATCGGGATCGCCAAGGATTGCGGCGCGGCATCGGGCCAGAACGGGTGGCGCGGCAGGTTCACCATGTCGAGCACCGGCCCGAAATAGAGACTGCCCCCCAGCACTGGATCGGTGGCCGAAAGCCCCTCGACCAGTCGCTCGGTCGAGAGAGACTTGAGCGCATCGACATCGCCTGTGGGCAGGCTGAGATATTCAAACAGTGCGGTGATACGTTTCAGCGCATTGGTCGGGCCGCTGGCGGTGACCTGCTGGCCGCTCATCGTCGCAGCCGAATGGAACAGTCCCTTGGCGGCAGGCATGGCCATCAATGTCGCGATCTTCGCGCCGCCGCCCGATTGGCCGAACACCATGACGCGCGCGGGGTCGCCGCCGAATTTCGCGACATGGTCGCGCACCCATTGAAGCGCACAGATCAGGTCGAGCTGACCCAGATTGCCGCTGTCGGCGAATTGGGGGCCAAAGGGGGCGAGCCAAGGATAGCCGAAAACGTTCAGTCGCTGATTGACCGTGACCACGACGACATCGCCCTGACCTGCCAGATGCTGACCGCGCGTGACGGGATCGGTGACAGTGCCGCCATTATAGGCGCCGCCATGGAAATAGACCATGACGGGGCGGCGAGCCGCCGGATTGGCATCGGGCGTCCAGACGTTGAGGAACAGGCAGTCCTCGCTCTGCCTTTCGCCGGTGTCGGCGCGCTGCGGGCAGATCGGCCCGAAATTCTTTGCCGGTGTCGGCTCTGCGGGGAAAGGCAGGGGCACGGCCCGCTCAAACCTGCGGGCGGTGGCATAGCGGATACCCAGAAAGGCATCGACGCCTGCCTGCCTGATTCCCTCAAAGCCGCCGACGCGGGGCGGTGATTTCGCCTTTGCCGTCGATGCGCCCAGCAGGCCTGCACCCAGCAGGCCGCCCTTCAAGATGGTGCGACGCGTCGAGCCCCTACCGCCGGACATCGCCTCCCGATGGGTTGAATTCATGGAGTTCCTCTTCCGTTGCCAGGATCATGTCGCCTGGCACGCCATGTTTGAGCGCGGCCAGGGCCAATCCGGTTTTTGCCATTTGCTTTGCATCGCCGCCGCCAAGCCAGCTGTAGATCACGCCCGCGGCATAGGCGTCGCCGGTGCCGATGCGGTCGACGATGTTCTCGATCCGGACCTCGTCGGTCTGCCAGTGGCTGGCGCGCAGGTCGATCCGGCCCGCAAGGCGGTGGGTGCAGGCGGCCTCTACATGCCGCGCGGTGCTGGCGATCAGCTGAAGGTTCGGGAACGCCTCGAACGCCGCCTCGCTCGCTTCGCGGCGGCGGTCCGCGCCGTCGCCTGAAAATGTCTTGCCCAAAAGCAGCGAGATGTCGCGGTGATTGCCGATCATCAGCGTGGCCGCACCGACCAGTTCGGTCAGGATGGCGCGCGGATCGCTGTCCCACGCATCCCACAGATTGGCGCGGTAATTGCCGTCGAAACAGATCGGGACACCTGCGTCCTTCGCCGCGGCGACGGCGGCGCGCGCGAGTTCCACGCCTGCGGGCCCCAGCGCCGGGGTGATGCCCGACATGTGCAGCAGGCTCGCCCCTTCCAGCGCCTGCGCAAACGGCAGGTCGGCAGGATCGGCAAGCGCAAAGGAACTGCCCGCGCGGTCATAGGTGACGCGCCCCGCGATGGGCCCAGCAGGCGGCTCGAACCAATAGAGCCCGATACGCCCGCCGCCCACGCCCGCCGGGACAGACGCGATAAAGCGCGTGTCGCTGCCCGCCGCGCCCAGCGCCGCCTTTGCCTTGCGGCCCAGCGGATTGTCGGGAACGACGGTCAGCATGCGCGTCGGCACGCCAAGGCTGGCAAGGGCTGCCGCGACATTCGCTTCGGCCCCGCCGACATCGATGGCGACACCGCCCGCCTGTTGCAGCGGTATTGCGCCCTGCGGCGAGAGGCGCAGCAGCATCTCGCCAAAGCAGACGACGGGGCCGACCATCGTTTCTATCACCGGCCCAGCCAGCCACCGTCAACGGCAAGGACCTGCCCCTGCACGTAATCGGCGGCGTCGCTGGCAAGGAAAACGGCGGCTCCGCCGATGTCGCTGGGCTTGCCCCAGCGGCCTTCGGGGATGCGTTCCACGATCTGGCGGCTGCGTTCGGGATCGGCCTGCAGCGCGGCGGTGTTGTTCGTCGCGATATAGCCGGGTGCGATGGCGTTCACATTGATGCCCCTGGTCGCCCATTCATTGGCGAGCAGCTTCGTCAGCCCGCCCACGCCCGACTTGCTGGCGGTATAGCTGGGCACGCGAATGCCGCCCTGAAAGGTCAGCAGCGAGGCGATATTGACGATCTTGCCGCGCTTGCCGTCCTGGCTGGACCAGCCGGTCATGTGGCGCGCTGCTGCCTGGCACAGGAAGAACAGCGTCTTGAGATTGGTGTCCATTACCGCGTCCCAGTCCTCTTCCGAGAAATCGAGCGCGTCGGCGCGGCGGATGATGCCGGCGTTGTTCACCAGAATGTCGAGCGATCCGAGTTTCTCGACCACCGTGTCGACGACCTCGTTCACCGGTTCGATGCTGGAAAGATCGGCGCCGATCAGCTCGCAGCGGCGGCCCAGTGCCTTCACTTTCTCGCAGGTCTCGGTCGCGGCGCTGCGGCCGACCGCGGCGATATCCGCGCCCGCTTCGGCCAGCGCGAGGGCGATGCCCTGGCCGATGCCGGTGTTCGCGCCGGTGACGACCGCCACGCGGCCGGAAAGATCAAAGGGGCTCTTCGTCATTGCATCCTCGCTGTCTGCCGCCGCCCGGCGCATGGCGGGGCGGCGGCACTGGTCATCCCATCTTGCCGGAATATCTGTCCGGCAGGCCCCGATCAGAGGCTCTTGAGATAGGCGCTGATCTCTTCGTCCTGAGAGTTCGCGTAGAAATATTCCTCGAAACGCTCGCCCGATACCGCGGTCTTGAGGAGGTCCTGGTCCACGCTCTTGAGCACGGTCAGCATGTCCTTGCACGACGCGGCCTTGAGGTCTGCCAGCACGCCGCGGTTCTTGGCCATGACGGCGGCGCGTTCCTTGGGATAGCCGACGCCGCTCTCGCCTTCGAACAGCTTGCGATAGCAATCCTGCAGGTTGAGTTCGGCAGCCCAGCCAAAGCCCTTGGCATAGGGCATGGCGATGGCGTTGCCGTCGTTGATCTGGGCAAACAGGAACGCATCGGTCGGGTCGATGACCAGACCGCAGAACACGCCCGGCATCGCATTGCAGGCCAGCATCGAGCCGGTGCCCGTGCCGCAGCCGGTGACGACGAAATCGGCAGCCTTCGCATTGAGGATCGAGGCGGCAAGCAGACCGACCATCGGATAGGTCAGGTGCGCCTTGTCCTCGGGCGTGTACATCCCGTAATTGTAAACCTCGTGGCCCAAAGGCTCCACAACCGACTTCAGCGCATCTTCAATGATGCAGTTCTTCGCGGCCTGGCTGTTCTCGGTGATGACGGCAATCTTCAT
>NZ_LYWZ01000022.1:945000-948469 GCF_001661965.1 Croceicoccus mobilis | reverse complement strand
CCGAGAGTGCGTCCGACTGATCGCCGACACATCGATCTCCGGCGCCAGGGTCGGGCGGGAGCTCGATGCAGCGGTCTTTGATCGGATGGCGCGGCCCCACACGATTGTCAGCGACAATGGGACAGAACTCACCAGCATGGCGATCCTGCGCTGGTCCAAGGAGCGCAATGTGGAATGGCACTACATTGCGCCGGGCAAGCCATACCAGAATGGGTTCATCGAGAGCTTCAACGCGCGGCTGTTCTTGAACGAGACGATCTTCACCAGCCTCGCCCATGCCCGCCAGGAGTTGGAGGCATGGCGACACGACTACAACCACTTCCGGCCCCACTCGAGCCTCGGAAACAGAACTCCGGCCGAGATCGGTGCCGGATCAAACGGCAAACCGTATTGGGGGCATGCCCCCAATACGGTTGTTGCCATCACGCCCAGCGATGGGCATCAAAACGGCCCAAGGCTCTACTCGTAACTGGTAGAAACTTCGGGCTCAGACCAACACGCTGAATGGTCCAAGTTTCAGGTGGCAGAGCAATGATGTCGAGGCGGAAGTCGAACTCGACCCGGCACACGTGGTGGGTCTGGCGGCCACGAAGGCGCCGGCGCATGATCTAGGTGCAATGAGGAGTTCTATATCGGTGGTTGCGGGGGTTGGATTTGAACCAACGACCTTCAGGTTATGAGCCTGACGAGCTACCGGACTGCTCCACCCCGCGTCACCGTGCTGCTGGGCAGCGTAGAGACTAAAAAGCCGCCGCTCGGTAATATCCGGCAGCGGCTTTTTGGAAGTCATGTGAATGGGTTTTTCGCTGACACGCCGGCTTCAATGCCTGGCGACGACCTACTCTTCCAATGCTTGAGCATTAGTACCATCGGCGCAGTCTGGTTTCACGGCCGAGTTCGAGATGGGATCGGGTGGGTCACAGACGCCATGGTCACCAAGCAATGAAGCAGGCGTGGCAGCGTTTTTAAATCGATGCACCCTTGAGGGTGAATATCTGGTCGAGGATCGTCCACATCAAAGACAGGACTGTCATTGATGATGTGGAATTCTCAAGCGCGAACAGAACTATTAGGACCGGTTAGCTCCATGCGTTACCGCACTTCCACACCCGGCCTATCAACGTCGTGGTCTACGACGGTTCGAAGATACCTAATCTTAAGGGAGGCTTCCCGCTTAGATGCTTTCAGCGGTTATCCCGTCCATACATAGCTACCCTGCGGCACCCTTGGCAGGATGACAGGTACACCAGAGGTATGTTCACCCCGGTCCTCTCGTACTAGGGGCAACTCCTTTCAAGTATCGACGCCCACGGCAGATAGGGACCAAACTGTCTCGCGACGTTCTGAACCCAGCTCACGTACCACTTTAATTGGCGAACAGCCAAACCCTTGGGACCTGCTCCAGCCCCAGGATGTGATGAGCCGACATCGAGGTGCCAAACGATTCCGTCGATATGAGCTCTTGGGAATCATCAGCCTGTTATCCCCGGCGTACCTTTTATCCGTTGAGCGATGGCCCTTCCACGAGGGACCACCGGATCACTATGACCGACTTTCGTCTCTGCTCGACTCGTCAGTCTCGCAGTCAGGCAGGCTTATGCCATTGCACTCTTGCAGCCGGTTTCCAACCGGCCTGAGCCTACCATCGCGCGCCTCCGTTACTCTTTAGGAGGCGACCGCCCCAGTCAAACTACCCGCCACAGAGGGTCCCTACGCCGGCTAACGGCGCGAGGTTAGATATCAGAAAACAGCAGGGTGGTATTTCACCTATGGCTCCACGTCAGCTGGCGCCAACGTTTCAAAGCCTCCCACCTATGCTACACAACTCTTTCCTAATACCACTCTGAAGCTGCAGTAAAGGTGCACGGGGTCTTTCCGTCTAACCGCGGGTACTCCGCATCTTCACGGAGAATTCAATTTCGCTGAGCATATCCTGGAGACAGTGGGGAAGTCGTTACGCCATTCGTGCAGGTCGGAACTTACCCGACAAGGAATTTCGCTACCTTAGGACCGTTATAGTTACGGCCGCCGTTTACTGGGGCTTCAATTCGGAGCTTGCACTCCTCCTCTTAACCTTCCAGCACCGGGCAGGCGTCAGACCCTATACGTCGTCTTGAAGCCGACTTAGCAGAGTCCTGTGTTTTTGCTAAACAGTCGCTACCCCCTGGCCTGTGCCCCCTCCAACTACTTGCGTAGAAAGAGGGCCTCCTTCTTCCGAAGGTACGGAGGCAATTTGCCGAGTTCCTTCAGGATACTTCTCTCAAGCGCCTTGGTATACTCTACCTGACCACCTGTGTCGGTTTCGGGTACGGTCTATATGGAGAGGCTATTTCCTGGGACAACATGGCTGCCCTCTCAATCCGATAAGAGAGAACAACTTCCGCAATCCGTCACACATCTCCAGGCCCACGAATATTAACGTGGTTCCCATCGACTACCCCCTTCGGGCTCGTCTTAGGGGCCGGCTCACCCTACGCTGATTAGCATTGCGTAGGAACCCTTGGTCTTTCGGCGACAGGGCATCTCACCCTGTTTGTCGCTACTCATGTCAGCATTCGCACTTCCGATACGTCCACGACCCATTACCAGATCGCTTCACTCGCTTACGGAACGCTCCGCTACCGCTCATAGTAAACTATGAACCCTAAGCTTCGGTGCATCACTTTAGCCCCGTTACATCTTCGCCGCAGGAACCCTTATTTAGACCAGTGAGCTGTTACGCTTTCTTTAAAGGATGGCTGCTTCTAAGCCAACCTCCTGGTTGTTTTGGGATTCCCACATGCTTTCCCACTTAGTGATGACTTGGGGACCTTAGCTGTAGGTTAGGGCTGTTTCCCTTTTGACGACGGACCTTAGCACCCGCCGTCTGTCTGCCAGACTAGACTCGATGGTATTCGGAGTTTGGTTAGGTTTGGTACAGCTCGCGCCGCCCTAGCCCATCCAGTGCTCTACCCCCATCGGCAAACATCTGACGCTCTACCTCAATAGATTTCGCGGAGAACCAGCTATTTCCCGGCTTGATTGGCCTTTCACCCCTAAACACAACTCATCCGAGAATTTTTCAACATTCACCGGTTCGGTCCTCCAGTGCGTGTTACCGCACCTTCAACCTGGTCATGCATAGATCGCCGGGTTTCGGGTCTAATTCATCATACTCAGTCGCCCTATTCAGACTCGCTTTCGCTGCGCCTACACCTAACGGCTTAAGCTCGCATGATAAATTAAGTCACTGACCCATTATGCAAGAGGTACGCTGTCACCCCCTAAAGAGGCTCCAACTGCTTGTAAGCATTCGGTTTCAGGTACTGTTTCACTCCCCTAATCGGGGTGCTTTTCACCTTTCCCTCACGGTACTAGTTCGCTATCGGTCATGTACGAGTATTTAGGCTTGGAGGGTGGTCCCCCCATGTTCAGACAGGATTTCACGTGTCCCGCCCTACTCAAGTCCTGTATCCTCATTTTCGCATAC